>CAMVNG010000018.1 GCA_947168815.1 uncultured bacterium | reverse complement strand
GTATCTCTATATTTAATAAAGACTTCTGCTTGATATTCTCAGTTAGCATCTATTTCTATTTTATTTTCTCAGTTCTCTAGTTCTCCGAACTTCCCTAGCCAATCTCTTCAGTATTTTCAATTTTTTGCTACATCTAATTTTTCTGAATTAATTGATAATGAGTCTCATGAATTTATTTTTTCTTTTATGCTAAGGAGCTTGTTATTGATACTAATGTTAACTTCATCAATGTTTTCTGTGTCTTTGAATAATATAAAGATTGATGGTTTAGTTGAATGTGTTCAATTAAGATATCTTATTGTTGCTGTGAATTTATTACTAATATTATAGTAAGAGATTTCATTGATTTTAAGAGAATAAAAAAATGGATCTAGTATTTTAAAGGTTATGGTGATTTGAATAGTATTTATGGTTCGAGAATTTCTTGGGAGCGATAGTTTAGAGACAATAGCTTTTGTTTGTAGTATTCACTCCTCTGCTTTTACATAAAGTGTTCATTCTCATTTCATGAGATTTGATTTAATCTTTTTTATTTTCTTTTCTAAGAGGTTTGCATTCTCTGCTAGAATCCATCAAGAAATTGTTAAGGTTTTATCTTTTATAAGCCAATTACTTAATCCTAATCAGTGTGAAGTTAGTTGATAACTTTCTATATCAATACTATTATCATCATAGGTGTTAGGAATATTTGAAATAATGATATCAGAAAAATCATAACTATTAAATTTAATAGTTTTAATATCTTCGAGAATTTCTCATCATTTCTTTATAGGGAGGGTTCAATAAAGAAAGTTTGAGTACTTAGCACTTCAATACATTAGATATATCACATTGATAAATTCTTATAAGATTCCATAATGACTTCTTTTACTGTAGATTTGATTATTTCAAAATCTTCATCATTTCTTACTGCAATATTTCCATTAAAATTAATACTTAAATTTGGAGATGTTGTTGGAGGTGTAGGAGTGACCCTTCCATTTACAGCAGGAGTAAAATATTCTCAATGGATTTCGTTTACTCTATAGGTTTGTCCTGCTAGAACTACTCATCAACTTGCTCTTCATCAACTCGATCATCATCACCAGAGTGAAGCTATCGCATCTTTAGCAGCTTGGATTCTATCCCATACTCTAGAAACTTTATCAGAGATTCGGTCTACTGCTCATGAACAGATATTTTTAAGTCCATCAAATAAGGAATTCCAAATCGTATTTATCGTTGTTTTTAGTGTTTCAAAAACAGCTGGTAAATCGATTCAGAAATTAGAGAAGATGGCAATTACAGTATCTATCCAAATTTGGACAATATTTTGAAGATTTTGGAATGCTGCTTCTCGGTTTCAACTAAAGATATTATTAATAAAATCTATAATTTCAGAAAAAGTTTGAGTTATTCATTTAATTGTTTCTGCTATGTTCTTAAATGAGATTACTACAATATCAACAACCATCTTTAAAGCTTCAACTACAGCATCTTTAAAGAGATTCCATAAAGGGATAAGAAGAGGTTCTAGTTTCTGATAAACTTCTTTTATCACATTCCATATTTCTCAAAAACAATCAATAAAAGCCTGAGCTAATTCTTGGATTACTGGTGATATCTCTGCCCAGATTTCATTCACAAAATCTCTGAATCCTCAAAAATTTGTAGCATAAGCTACTCATAATGCACCTATTGCAGCAATAACTAATCCTATTGGTCATGTGATCACACTAATAGCTGCTGTTATTGTTGGAATGATTGATCAGACAGTACTTAATACAAAAATGAGTCATGTAACAGCGGTAGTGACCAGTAAAATATTCGCTGCTAATTCGGGATTAGCTTCTATCCATGAAGCCACTTTATCTATTATCGGTTGGATAACATTTAGGAGTTTTTCTATTACGGGTAATAAAGCCTCCCCTATTCTTCATGCAATATCAGAAAAAGTGTTCTTTAATTCTGCAAATCTTTCTGCCATTGTTTGTGCAGGTTCTCAGAATTCTTCAAGAGCTTTTCTTCATTCTACTAATGTTGCATTAACTAATGCCTGAGTTTTCTCTTGCTTTGTTAATTCACTTGTTGATTTTCATAAACTTAATGCATACTCTTCATACGCTTTTTCTGAGTCTATAATAATTCAGAGATTATCCAAAATCATAGGACTTCATCTTCCTAGTCAGGTGACGATATCATTAAAAGATTGAGTCACATCTTGTCCCATTTGTTGTCCATAGAGCCTTGCTATCTTCATAAGATTAGCCATATCTTGAGTATTTTCTGAGACTCATAATTTTAAGGCCCTATTCGCAGAAAGCATTAAATCATACTCTGAAACCGCTCATTTAGAAGCATCTTTTAATGACTTTAACATTTGAGTTGAGCTTTCTCATACTGTTTCAGTCAGATTTTTAAAAGCGTTTTTTACTGGCTCGATATCTGTGGCTTGTTTTACCATAATTGATCAGAGTCAAACTAATGCAGTAGTAGCTATTCAAGAATATTTCCTAACATCTTTTAGACTATCAGTAAATTTTTTAGTATTTTTAGAAACTTCATCAAACTGTTTTGATGCATTATCGGTTGCTGAAATAATGATGTCGATGTTATTCTTATTTGCCATTATTTTGTTTAGATTCTAAATCCATTCTGATAAGTATTCATTGAATCAAGCTATAAGGAGTATTCAGATATTCTTCATAACTCCAGGACATATATTTCATAATCTCTATAGCTAAGATTTCTTCATTATTGGTTCATCACATCTTCTTAAAAACTTTGGTATATTCATACTCTAGTTCTTTTTTTTTAATGGATTCACTAATGCATCAATTTTTTTAGCAATCTCTCAGTTGAGGTTGCTATAGTCTTGGATATTATCCATGTTTAGAATCAGATTTTCTATCTTTTCTTTATCTTCTTCTCAGTTGATTGATTTGATAACGAGTTTAGATAGTTCATTAGAAAGTGTTATTTCATCAATTTCTTTATTCTTTAACTTCTCATTAAGTCTATTTATCTCTTGGAATTCTCTTACTGTTAATTTCTCTATAAAGGTTACTTCTAATTCTCAAAATTGCATGATATTCTATAAGATATAAAATCATTTCTTGTTTTAAGAAAATGAAGATTTTTCTGAAAAATCTCTCTATGATCATTCCTAAAATTCGGAGTGAATTTCTCTCTTGATTTAGTTTGATTAATTTCTAGTATTGATACTGCCGATACTTGTATTGGTAAAAAGCATCCTAAGATGCTAGAGTGCTATTTTTTCTCAGTGGAAATCTGCTGGCCGAAAAATTGGTATCTGTGAGCAAAAATTCTACGATCTCGTATCGTAGTTTTTTTTTCTTGATTATTTTTGTAATAATACTATTCTTGAATTGCAAAAAGCATTCCTTTATGCTTAGATGCTTTATATTCTGTTTGATGAAAACGGATTTATATGAGATTATTAGCAAAAGAAG
>CAMVNG010000017.1 GCA_947168815.1 uncultured bacterium | reverse complement strand
TACATATGTACCAACAAAGTACGAAGACTTTATTTGTGAATGAGCTCATGAAGGTGAAGAAAGAATCATTTTTGATAGCAATTGATGTCATTGTGGAGCAGCAGATTCAGATTGGGAAATCTTGGGTATAGATATGCCAAAACCTGCTCGTAGTATTAGATGTATAGCTTTAAATTTGATAAAAAATAATTTTTCAGTATTTGATATTTAATTATTATGAGAAACTATGAAAAAAATCTGACTTTGGATTATTTGAATATTGATTGTAATATATATTTGATATTGAGTTGTATTAACATCTTTTTCAGTAAATGTAACAGCTAAAGAACAATGTTATAACGAAACATTTGAATGTTATAGAAAATGTTGAACAGAAAAAAATAGAAGAAGCTGTTTATTATTTAAACAGTGATATTGGAAATGAATATTTTTATGGTGATATAGTTTTGTAGAAGCTCAAATTAAAGATATTTTTAATAAGGAAGAATTCAGTGAATATTGATTATTACAGTGGCCTAATGGAACTATTACATTAGAAGATTTTAAAAAAGAGTGAAATATAATAAATGAATCTGAAGTTGATAATTGGACTGGTTGAAAAATATGCAGTGAAACACCAGAGACAGCCTGTGTCATTGTTATATTAAAAGAAAATGAGATTTTGGTTACACCACATGAATATAATAAATTTATTGCAGAAGAAACTAGTATTGATTCGTCATTACTATGGTATACAGACTTAAAAACATTTCGTAAAGTAACATGATTAAAAGAAGCTTCTCCTGAATATGTTGAATGAGAATTACCGCGCTCTTATGTTTTTGATGCATATACGAAGTTCTATAAAACAAAAGAAGAAAGAGAAGCAATGATTAAGGAAAAAATAGAGAATCAAACAATAGCAGAACCTGAATTTACATGATATTATTTTATAGCAGAAACCCCTGCAAGTAACCCTGTAAGCACAAGTTTTTCAATAAGTGATCCATGAAATACTCCTCTTAGGACATGAATGGTTTTGAATATGCCTATTACAGGATTTAATAATTGAGATATAGTAAAAGTATATTACTGACGAGATTATGAAGAGTTAGAAAAATTTACAGATTCTCATACTCCAAGAAGAGCATCTAAACCATATAAAACAGAAATAATTTGATCTTTAAAAGATGAATTATTTATTCCAAGGGATAATTCTCAATATAAATTACAAACAGAAAATATTGAGGAACCAATTATAAAAATAAGAAAATGAGTATGTCGTTTATATGATGAATCTTTTAATGAAACTATATACGAATACACATATCCAGATTTATGAATCAGAATTACTACTCCTGAATGTTGGGATACAGTACATGAATATGACAAATCTAATGGTGTTTTATTTAGAAGTTGATCAACAATTTTAAGTACTAATAAATGATCTGCTGACTGGTTTTATGAATATCTTACTCCTTATACTAAAGATCCAAATCAATCATTAGAAGAAATTATAAAAGAAAGACACTTAAATCCATGATGTGAATTGAACCCATGAACACCAATTGCTTTTAAGGATGTAGAATGAATATGATATTTTGTTATTAGTCCAAATGGTTATTCTTCAGCAGAACCTACAAGATGTTATAGTGATGATGAAGATGATAATATAGAACGATGAGTACTCAATGTATGATATTTTGAACCAGCTAATGATAAAAGCAGATATTATAAATTAAGATTCTTAAGTGATTGTGCACCATGACCATGCACGATATTTGGTAAAGTAGAAACTTTATAAATTAATTAAGATAAAACTATGAAAAAAATCTGACTTTTAACTACTTTATTAGTAGCTTGATTACTACTTACAGGATGTAATAAATCTAATTCTGAAATTGATAAAATAAGAACATTAGAATTACCCCAAACAGAAGAGTATCAACAATTAGAAGGATTAAGAGAAACATTAACAGAAGAAGATATAGCTGAGTACACTTGAATATTTCATAACAATTATTATTGGACTCAAAATCAATATTTATGAGATATCCTAATTACATGAGATACTCATTGGAAATTAAGAGGTTATAAATGAGATACATGATATATCTACAATTATACATTTGATGCTTGATGAGATATAAATGATATGTTTTATCAAACAATAACTGTAACATTCACATCTCCAAATAGTATTAACTGAGAATCAGACTTAATGACCTGATATGGAGAATGAGATAATGTACCATATTTTCGGGCACCTTTAATAAAATTATTCGCTATTGATAGATGAGTTCAAATATGAGATGGAGATACTCGTCCAACATTTTGGATTGGTTGTTTCTCAGATCCATTATCAGATTCTAGATTTAGAGAATGATTGGTTCCTGCTTATAGTTCTTGAATAACAGAATTAACAACAATATCAAATAAATCAGTTGAAGTTCCTTTTATTAATCATGATTCGACAGTTCAATTTACTTACGGACATTCGACTCCATATTTATGAGATTTTATGGATCAATGTATCCTAGAATTATCGCATACACAGAATAATGACATACAATTACCATTTAAATTATCATGATGATTCTGAGATTCAGCTTCAATTATTTGGTGGAATAATAAACAGAGCGATTCATATTGTAAACATAGAGACATTGAAATAGAAATTACTAACTGAATGAAATGCTATATTGAATCTGATAATGATACAAATGTAACAGAAGTAAAGTTATGAGATATTAGCGATATACAATAATTTAGATTATCTTAATATTAAAAAATGAAAAAAATCTGACTTTGAATTCTTTGATGTATTATATTAATAGGGTTGCTAGTTTTGTTGTATATTAAACAAACTACTGTTGATACTTGTACGAAAGGTTGTTTACCAAATAATATGGAAAATAAAACAGATGATTTACAAGTTGTTAAATCGATCTGTGAAGATAATTGATGAATAATTCAGCCTTACGATGATGAATGAGGAAATTTTTCATTATGTCTTTTCGACGATTGAAGTTTCTGTGGAAGCTGGGAATTATACAGATGAGAATGTGGAAAGTGAGATAAACAATTTGAAGACTTTTTAGAAGCTATGTCAGGAAGTGAAGGTATTACAGCTGGAGAAGAACAGAATGAATCTTTTTATGATTGAATGAGAATTAAATGTATTAAATCTTGATATAACTGGGTTCAATGAGATTGTATGTCATGAGAAAATATAATTGAGATTATTGATTCGGATCCATATGTAGATGGTTATTTTGATTGATTTACATGAAATATTATTAATTGAAGTCATAGAGAGACTTTTATAATAACATGAGATAATACTTTATATTATAATGATGAGTTTTGATTTGCTATAAAATTATGAAAAGAGCGAAATTGAGCTAAAATTGAAATATGAAAATGGTGTGAAGAATGTACTGAAACAGAATATCCTCACCATATAATGATTAATCTTCTAAAACCTAAAGTAAAAGAAGATTGGCCAATGGATTGGTATTCAACAATAAGTTTTTCAGTGGTTACAAAATTAGAATATGAAAAGATGTTAGAACTAACAAAGTGAGATCCAATGTGTGAATGAGACTGTATAAAAGATAATACAATATGACATAATAATCATTATTATTTTTTACTTGGATATACAAATCAAGCTCCTGAGGATATAATTAATCTATTTCAATGACAATTAGAGTGTGATTTAATTTATCCAAAATGAGAAGAATGGACTTCTTCAGAATTATGGGATTGTACGTATGCATTAAAAAAGATTTCATCAAATTATCATTTTTACAATATTATGTCTGATGTCCCTACTATTTTAGATGATTAATTAAATGAAATGAAAAAAATCTGAATCATATCTTTATTTACTTTAGTATTCATTTTTATTTTATCATGATGTAATCATAGAACAGAAGTAAAAATCTGAGATGAAACACTTGTTTTAGAAGATGCTACAAGTAAAAATCAAAAAATATGTGAAGATTTATTAAAATCTAAAATACATAGTGATAAATATATTTTCTCAACATTTTTAGAACGTAAAGTTCCAGAAGATAATGATTGAGCTCATGCGTTGTATTGAAATGTAGAGATATCAACAGCTAAAGTTAGTTTATGATGTGTTATATATGAATCTGGAAGAGCCCCAGAATTATATACAGGCTTCCCTCCGCTTATAGTGGTTGATTGAGATGAAGTAGTTATAGAATATGAAGCATTAAATTGAAAAATTACATATGAAGACAATCTAGAACCAGCTATAAATACAGTCCTTTCATATCCATATGCTTCAAATTGATATTCAAAGACGTGATGATTCTGAACAGATCAACTTAAATTTAAAAAAATAAGATATGTATGAGAAACTGAAACAGAAAAAGATAAAGAGTTCTGTAAATTTGTTCCTTGAGAAGAACCTTATGATGAATGTTATGAATTCGTTGTTGATTGAGAATTGATAAGCACTGAATGAGAAATCAAAGAATTAAAGAATTATTCAATTATGGTTACAAAGTGAGCTAATTGAGATTTGATGATTTCTGCATGAGGATTTAAGGATGTTACATCTGATGATATAAATCTAACAGAATCACATAGTATTATTCTTTCTAAAAAATGGAAACCACAATGATCTAATGAGTATTCTGTGAGTTATGATCGAGAAGCTAAATTCTGAATGCAAGAATCAGATAATTGATATGTATATTTTTACGAAATTCCAAGATGATCAAATAAAAAATGACATATAATTGTATCATTTCTATCTGACAAATATATTTGAACCGGTGATATTGATTTAAAAAATTCAGAATATAAGCTCAAAGTTAATGAGGATAGAAATCCTTATTATCCATATTTCCTAATCCCTAAACTAGGTATGACATGATCAGTGGACTATATGAAACTTCGAAATGATTTTGAAATTGAATGTAGAGATATAGAAAACTTTATAGATTTAGATAAAAGAAATTGTAATCTTTGAAAAGGAGTTGATGGAAATAGATATCTTTTTTCTCTAAGATTAAAAGATTGAATAACTATCGACAAATTAGATGATTCTGATTGATGTGATAAATTCTCATGATATGAAAATCGTTATATTATTAAAAAATGAGATATCTGATGCTGGATTTGAGTCGCTGATGATCGAATAAATGTTAAAAATATTTATTACAGATAAACAACTTATGAAAAAAAATAATAATACCTATTATAAACGAATATTTCGATTAGCTTTATTATCTTTATTAGTCCCTATTGGATGGATTTTTTTATATAGTAGAAACGAAGGATGGGGAACAGATGCATGCCCCAATATGAAAAATTGTTTAATTGAGTTGCTTTTGTTTGTACTCCCTTTTATACGAATAATAGTCTCAACACTATTATTTATTATTGATATAATAAAGAATAAAATTTTAACAAGAAGGTTATTAAGTGTTTCTTTTATACTACTTTTTGTATTAAGGTTAATAGATTTAATACAACAGGTTGCGTTATGAAGATACATACATTTTTCTGAAAAATGTACGTATATTAATCCAGATTTTTTTTATAAATTGCCTGCATCAGCCTTTGTGAGTTCGTGGTGAATTCTAGTTTCAATCCTAATATTACTCTGAAGTTATTTTGCATTTGATAATACAAGGGAAAAGAAAATATGGATAAAAATACTTATGATATTAATATGAGTATTATTACTCATTCCTTGAATTCGATTGCTATATCTTTCTTTTCAATGATGATGGAAGAATATGTAATTATTTTTATACATAAAATTCGATAAAAATGAAAAAAATCTGACTTTTAAGTTTTATATTAACAATATTACTTGTCCCTTA
>CAMVNG010000016.1 GCA_947168815.1 uncultured bacterium | reverse complement strand
TATATTCTCTCCTTTTTAGTAAATCTCTTAATTTTTTCTTCTCACTTTTTAGTTCCTTCGAATCAAGACTATCTGGCTCTAAAAGTAGTTTAATGGGAATGATTTTACTATTAACATGCCAATCAGACCACTCTAAAGGCTTTAAATATGGGATAAGATATGCATTTAATTGTGTTAATGCTTTTTCTCATAGCATTCCATCTATTCCTTTTCAAGTTAATCCTATTCTACGTTGAAATCCTCTATAATCTTTCTTTTGGAGCAACATCTGCAAATATACTCTTTCATCCTCTAATTCAGGATCTCCCACTTTAACATCTAATGTTTTTAACGTATATACTATCTCTTTCAGTTTACTTTCTGGACTTTTTTCTGTCCATTGGATTCATTTTTCTAATCAAGAAAAATATTCATAAAGTCTTCTTTCCGTTAATTTTCAAATTTTACCATCAACTTGAGTTTGAGGCATCCCGATTTTTTTTTGAAAATCTTCATATCTTCACTCCTGTAATGTTCTATTTAGATTTTGTTTTATTAATGAAAGAATGTCTTTTTCTTTTGGATTAAATGATAAAAAATTTATCATCCTAGAAATTATAGCGCTTTGTTCATTTTCCCATTCACCATTTCCTTCTACATTTTTATAGAATTGTATTCTAAATCATTCTTTTTGTGCCTGTATTTGGGATTGGATATACAGAAAATTTTTTAATGCTTTTAAAGTTTTCTCTCAAAGTTTACCAGTACATTCTTTTTCATTCATTCATATATTTCTTTGGAAACCGATATAATCTTCAGAATTAAGGAAGCTCAATAGTTTTCTTTTAATTTGTATTAATCAATTATCCTTTCCACTTACTTCACGGACAAAAGATTTTAATTTTGAAAAAAAACCACTCTTATCATTTAAAATTGCCATTATTTCGGACAATTTACTTTCAGATGATGTTTGAGTCCAAATAATAGAATCCATTCATAATTCATGAACTTCCCTTGCCATTATTGTATATTCTACTTACTAAAAGCTTTTACATTCTCTTTATACATCTTTTCAAAATCTTCATATACTTTTTTTATAAAATCTTCATAATGAGGAATTGCTGTTGATAAGAATTCATAAGCTTTTCAGCTCTTATATTCCTTATTATCAGTTAATTTAATAAGTTCTGCTCTTTGTGATTCATTAAGTGTAGAAACGATATTAGTAAACACCCATTCTTCTAATACTGGTTCAGCATCAGAAACCATCATTTCTAACCCTGCATCATCTAAATCAGGATTAACCTTTAGAATCAATTGTTCCAAGAAATCTTTATTATTCATTTATTTTATTATAAAAAAGTAAATCACATTAAAAGTAGTTATAATATCATGCTTTAATTTTCTTATCTTGTATTGCCTTAATTCTTCAAATTGCAGCTGGTACAAATTTTACTTTAGCATAGCCACTTTCGTTCATTTCAAAAGTGTAATATCAGTTTGATAATCCCATAAGATTAGGATCTTCTAATGTCTGTTTCATAATTGGATTAACAATATTTTTTGCTATCCACATTTTTTTATCAGCATCTGTTGCTCGTGAAGCCTCCTTAGATTCTAAATATTTTCTATATTTATTACTTCCTGTTTTCCCTAAGAATATTTTATTAATTCTTTGTCTATAAAAGGCCGAAATATCTCTTTCAAGATTAGGAATCGTTAATTCCAAATTTGCGGTCTCTTTTGTCCCTTTATTTGCTAAAGCTCGGTTATTCCATTCTCTGTCCTTTGTTTGATCTACATTCCTAAAAGAATTTTTATCATATCTATTACAATAAGGGATTCCGTTTACCATGGCAAATATTCCTCTATCTGTAGAATTATCTACAGCTCCTATAAATCCCTTATCAAAGTACATTGCTGTAGTATCTTTTCTCTTATGAAATGCAGCTTTAACTCTTTTAACCATTCATGTATCTTCTGAAGTTCTTACTTTTGGAAATCCATCAGCATCAGCATACATCCATGCTTTATAACTTCAAATTCCAACATCTCTTTTTAAAGGGTCATTGTTTGCATATGCCAAATCAAAATTTCTTTGGAAAAATTCATCAATTTCTAATAATGGATAAGCTTTTGCTATTTCTGGCAAAATTCTACTTTCTCATGTTAATCTGATTAGTTCTTTACCATCATATTTTCTTGAATATTTTTCTAACTGATTCTTAATATATTGAGGGTTTTTATCCGTTGAATCAGCTGCTCAAGTTTTCATAATTAGGTTCCTAATTTTTTTAGGATCTACTCATTTAAGATGTTTCCTTTGAGTATTTCTGTACAAAATAGTATCTCAAAGCATTTTATATATATCTCCCATCATTACTCCATCTTCAAAATTGAAGGTATGTTTAAAAATATGAATATTGTATTCTGGATGATTTAATTTAAATTTTAATATTTTTTCTTGCGTTGATTTATCGAATTCTTCTCTTTCGTTTGGTCTATTTAATAAAATAGCAACTTCATACCTTTTAGGATCTACTCAGACCTGTTTTGTTGTCAACGAAGATAACGTTTTTTCTATATCCTCATAAGATTTAACTGGGAATCAAAATGACATTTCAATATCCTTTCCCATAGGATGTTCCTTATTAAAATTCTCTAATGCTTTTCTATGTTCAAGTTCCTGAGATTGTAGATATGATTCTTGAATTTGAATCTTTTCTCTAGTATCTTCATCAGCACCTTCTAATCCCTCTAATGGAGCTTTTACATATACAACATCTCATGCATTAAACTGAGTATTTTCTGGATACACCATTCCTCTTTCATTAGTAACCAATACTCCATCACTTTTCTCTCCTATCTGTTCTCTATACACTCTTTTAACTGCTCAAGGAGTTCCTCAAGATTTTATTTGATATCTATATACACAATATTTTCATTTACTGTCTGAAAGTCTTAGGATTTTCATCGTTATTTCACGTTTTTTTTCTTTTCTAACAAATTTATCAGCTCCTTCTTGAAGATGAGCAGCAATGAAAGGAGAAAGTACTTGCAAACTTTTTTTCATATTAGCATCAGTTTCATTTTCATAAGCTTTGGCTATTTCTGATACTATATTTCCCTTTTCTTTCTCATCTGTCATCGATAAAACGTCAAAAATACGATCTCTAATATCTGCTATAGAGCGTTCCAATTGAGATATTTGTTTTATTTTATCTGTCGCTTCTCTTGCGTTTAATCATGCCATACTACTTTTAAATTAGTAGAATAAAATTTTAAGCTACTTATATTATCTTAGGGATTCCTTTGTTGCTGGGAACCTTTTGAACCTTTCGTTCAGAAAGTATTTAATCCAACAGGGATTGGTATTGCTCTTGTAACTTCACTCACAACTTCCTCTGTTCCTTTTTGAACAAAATCAAGATTTAAAATTCCCATATTTCTAAATGCTTGTCACACTGCTCATGTTGATGATTGGATTCATCAATTAGCCCAATGAAGACATGATGGATTAATAACTACTGAAGTATTTCAACTTGCAATAATTGGATCCAAAATTCCTTCATTAACGGCTTCAATTGCTCTTGCTAATGCCAAATCTTGATTTCAAGCTGAAAGTCATGCAACAGAATGAATACCTCTTGTTGCCTCTGCTACATAATTATTTACAGCATTTACAAGATCAGGATTTCCAGCAACTGTTGGATTAGCTAGAGAACTAGCTAAACTAGATTGTGCTGATGAAAGTTGAGAAGCTCAGAAGCTAGCCGAGCATCTTACTGAATCAACTGACGAATAAAGTTCTCATCAGCTAATTTCTACTGTATTTCAATCAATTACGCCTCTCATTGTTGGATTAACATCACCTGTAACAAAACTAGACTCATTATAATCTCCTAAATTATATTCTCATCCTGCCTGTCAATGATGCATATTAGTTTTCGTTTCAACTGTTTCAGTCTTTGTTCAACTAGCAAGAGAGCTTGCAAGATAAGATAATCCAAATGAAACAGCTCAAGCCTTAAGTGCACCCATCCAAGATTTAGTATTACTTCTATTCTTAAATCTTTTTCTTGCTTGTAAATATCCTTGGTTATCAAATTCATCACCAGTTCCATCTTCAATAAGTCTTACTGTATTATTATAATAAGCATCATATGGAGATCTTGCTCTTAAATCATTAACACTAATTCCTAGTCTTTTTGCTCCTCACATTACAGCATTCTGTAAAGCTCTATATTCTCCTTCTGCTCTTAATGGATTATCTGAACCTAAGAAGTTTTGACCACTCTTCTTATGGTAATCAAGTCTTGCTAATCCATCAGCCAAATCAGCAGCTAAGTTTATTTGTTCAGCCGAACTTAAAGCTGTTGAGTCTTGAAGTCTACGTTCAATTCTACTTAAAAGATCTGGGCTTAATGAAAGTTGGTCTTGGGTCGTTAGAACATAATCTTTATATTGATCTCTGACTCTTGCTTTCTTTCCCCAGAAACGACCTTCTCGCCATTTCATTCAAGCCACTTCATTAGCTAGTTGTGTACGCTTATTACGATAGTCTGTTAAATTAGTTGCTTGCATTCTTTGATATGATCTATTTTCTCTTTCATAATGAGCCTTCTTCTTAACTAGAGTTGTTAAGAATGACATTCCACCTACTCATGAAGCAACAGCTAATGGTCACATAGGAGCTAATAAGAAGGCAGGTGTCATCATTACTCAAAGTTTAGCTCCTCACCAAATCCATCAGAAAGCTTCTTTAATGTTTTGATGTTTATTCATCCATCTACCAAATTTTGTATTTTCACCTCATGTTGGATCATCGAAGAATCTTCCAATTTTTGTTAATACTCATCATTGCTTTTTTACATTATACGCTTCTCATCAATCATCAAGCATTTGGATTCTTAGTTTTAATGATTGAGCTGCAATCATTGTTAACGCTCAGTTATGAGCTTGTAATCTTTTAATTTCTTTTGATGCATCAACATCATCTAATTTAACTCACATTTGTTCTAAGAAATCTGGCATATCATTGTATGTGTCAACATATTTTTTAATGGCATTTCTACAATAAGTATCGAAACTTGCAGCAGTTTCTCATGGATTTCTTGCAATATGATCTGCTATTCACCATGTTAAGAATTGTTGTTCTCTAAACTTGTTAGCTTGCATCAAAATATTAGTACTTAATTGTCCAATATTATTTGATTTAATTATATCACTCATTGGTCTTCGATTAGTACTTGTTGCTGTACCTGGTCTTGTTCTATCGAAGATTTTTCAAGACATATCTAAGATATTTTGAAACTCTGTTTTAAAATTATCATCTGTTATTTCTCTTTGCCAAGGTGGAACTGTTGTTGGCTTTCATGTAAGTCTACCTAATAAGTTATCTAATCTTCTTCTTGTTTCTGGATAATTAGCTGAATCAATATCTCTAATAACAACCTTCATTCTATCAGCTAGATTATTCTGCTCTTCTATTTGATGACGATCTGCTGCTGCTTGTGAAGCATCGCTCCAATCCATTCCTTTTCTTCCTCTCATCTTCTTATTCACCATTCTATCCTTTATGAATTTTCTTCTTAAGAAGAGATTTGCTTTTCAAACAAAATTAAACCATGATGTATCTTCATATCTTTGTCTAAGCTCTTCATCTGCTTCACGTTGAACAATTGCACGATTTACTTGAGTAACATTTGAAATAGTTGCTACCCACTCTTTTTGTTCAATTACTGGATCTGGGATATCTGTTGATGATTCTCCTGAATCTTCAGAAACATCATCTCATGAATCATCTGAAATAAATCTATCTCATCCATCTTCTGAGGTTGATTCTCATTCATCCTCTGATGTTACTTCTCATTCATCTTCTGATGTTGTTTCTCATTCATCCTCTGATGTTGTTTCTCATTCATCCTCTGAGGTTATTTCTCATTCATCTTCTGAGGTTGATTCTCATTCATCCTCTGA
>CAMVNG010000015.1 GCA_947168815.1 uncultured bacterium | reverse complement strand
AAAAAAACTTACAAGTTATAATTCAACTCAATTAGTTCGTTATCCAAATAAGTATGTAAATATATATTATCTTTATTATCTATATCAAAAGAAAAATTATATAAAGTTATATATGGATCTTCTTTTGTTTGTAGTATTGAATTCTCAAACTTATTTTCTTTTGATCTATATGATAGTACTTTTTTTATTCCTTGTAATGTCCTATCTCAAAATAATTCATTACATTTATTTAATCTAAACACACTATTACTATCTTCATCAGTTTTTGGATTATTAATACGGTCTTTATGGATGTAATGATTGCTATGAGCATAATAATCATCTATATATTCAACATCTACTCAATTACTATATGCTTCAATAGATACAGCAATATTATTGTTTATATCAATTGCATTAATATGAAAACCAGAAGCAACTTTCATTTCCTTACATCTAGCAATCATTTCATCAATTGATTTAGCCTCTGTTAAATGTCTTTGTGAAAAATATCTCGGAAGATTATCTAAATTTATATCTTCATCGTGACAATAATTTACAGTTTTTACTATACCATAACTATTCCAACTCATACCGTTTCAAAAAGGCATATTGTACGCATCATTTGTTACAAACCAATTATTATCATCTATTTTAACCTTACATATACAGAAATTTCCATCAACCCAATCATCATCTTCATTATGAGAGATGATAAAATGACCATTATCTTTTTTACACATAATGGTTGTACAATGTTCAAAATCGATATCAGTAATTTCAGGGCATAATATTGAAAAATAAGTTAATCTATCTATTCAAAGTCAGTCAGCTTTTCCAACTACTTCATCATAGTATTTTGGATATTGTTGTTTTAGGTTATTAAACTGAATTTCAACTTTCTTTTTTGTATCATTATCAGATAATATCTTTTCTATTTCTGTTGTATCAATTTTTACTCTTTGTCTAAAATATTCTCATGAGGTTTTACCATTTTCATAAGGTGTTTTATCTAAATATAAGATATCTGGTTTCATACTATGTGTAAATAATAAATACTGATATGATTTATATAATAGAATTATCTATTATTTCAAACAAAATATTTATTAAAAAAGGTGCTTATTTTAAGCACCTGCGAGAGTTATCTTATTTAAAGATTCTATCCTGGTATACTCGTTTATACACATCAATATTCATCAATATTGATGCAAAGATTCCAAAGAATGGAATTTTTATCGATAACAGGCTAATATTTAACCTTCCACCAAGATAAACTGAACCTATGAATAAAATAAATGCAATTGAATTAATCATTCGTTCTTTTCCATATGGAATCTGGTGCTTCCCTTTTGAAAACATTATTAATAACGTTATAAATCCTACAAACAAAGAGAAGATCATAACTAACTCTACTAAACTATAATATATCGGTTCATTTGATAAATACAAATAAGAACCAATAGCAATAGCCAATAGAATATAGAAGAAAACTATCAATTTTTTTATGACACTCTTTACCTCCGGAAGCTTATATTTCTCTTTTTCTAGGATAAAATCAGTAATCCTAGGATAAAGTTGAACAGTTACCCAGTAAATAGCAATTAAGCCTAGAGAACCAGCAATTGAAAAGCGAGTAAAAACCTGGTGAGCTTGAGCATCTTCCCGAGTAATCTCCCAAATGTATTCCATGGTTGAAAAAGTGAGAACCACCAAGAAAAGCATTGAAATACTAATCCATAAGAACTTTGTTTCTTTGATAATCTTAAACATAATTTAATCCTTTCTGTTTTTATTGTTATTACTATTTGTTTTATCAGTTTAATTTAAGTATTTTTAATTTTTATTTCAAGAGTTTTATTTCATTGATTTCAACAGTTTTAACTACTTGTTTTCTTTATAAATTTACCTATGATAATAACGTATTTATTTGTTGTTAAATAGATGAAATCTAAATGTATTTTAGTAACAGGAATGCCATGATCAGGGAAGACTTCATTCCTTTCAAAATTACAGGAAAGATATCCAGTTTTATCTATAATCTCTATTGATTCAATTCAGGAATGACTTTATGATTCTGTATGATTTTCAAATAAAGAAGAAAAACGTGATTTGCATAAGAAGGCTTTTGAGTTATGATTAAAACAAGCTCAAGATGATATCAAAAATAATAGAATTCCTGTATTAGAATATCCGTTTGATAATAGGCATATAGAACAATTAAGTCAGATTTTTAAAGATATTGATATTCTAACTATACGTTTAGATTTGCCCGTAGAACTATCATACCAGCGTTTCCATGACCGTGATTTATCTGGTAAACGTCACCCATGACATTTCCACTCATCTTATCCAAAAATTTGAGATAGTTTACCTCAATATCAATCATTTGAAGATTATTCTGAAGCTATGAAACGTCTTAATGTTGCAGAATTTTCTTTATGAACACTATTAACCATCAATGCATCAGAATTTCCGTTTAATGATGAACATGTTTTTGAATTTATTGATAAAGAATTTTTAGTGTAATTAACCATTATGAAAAAACTTTTAATTTTAGATTGTGATTGAGTCTTATATAGCCCTAGTGAATTAGATGTTAATGCTATGGTATATGCTTTTAATGATGTCTGTGATGAGTTAGGTTATCAGGAATTTAAATTTACACGTGTTGAACATTGTACGGACGATAAACCTGTTAAATGATTTTATAATTATATTCGTTATGTAACAGATTTATTAAACATAGATATGAATGAATTCATAGATAAAATGTTAAATACGGTAGATTATTCTCATATAAAAAGAGATTCAGAATGAATTTTAGGAATATTAGAGAAATTAAAATCTAAGTATGAAATTTGTATTTCTACAAACAATCATAGGGAACATTTGGATAATGTATTGATAGCTAAATATTGAGTTAATTCAGAAGATTTTCCATATCCATGTTTCGATGTTACTTTTGCAGAAAATGGATGAAAATATTACTCTAAGCAATCTCCTGAATTCGTTTCTAAATTAGAAAAAACATTCAATATCAAATCATCGGAGTTCTTATGGATAGATGATACTCCTACAGTATTAGAAAAAGCATCGGTCTTTTGATGAAAATGTATTTTAATTGATAAAGATAATTCTTTATTAACAACTTTACAATCATTATAAAAAGTCTAATGGCAAAGGGAATAGTAATAGCTGGTTTTGCAGGGATATGAAAAACAACTTTAGCAAAAAAATATAGCAATGTTATGGATGTTGAATCTACTCCATACAAATATGATTATAGTGGTTTAGATTCATATGATACAGAGAAAGTTAAAGGTAAAGAATGAAGAATTCTTAATAAAGATTTTCCAATGAACTATATACAAGCAGTTAAAAAAGCACAAGAAGAATATGATATTGTTCTTGTATGGATCCATCCTGAAGAAGCTTTACCATATTATGATAAATATTGAATAGATTATTACTTATGTTTCCCAACTAAAGATACTTTAGGTGAATACGAAAAACGTTTTCGTGAAAGAGGTAATAATGAAACCTATATAGATAAAGTTATAAGTAGTTTTACTCATAGATATCAACAATTTATAGAAAATCCACATAAAAAAATAGAGCTTTCTAATTGAGAGACCTTAGAAGATGCTCTATTAAAAATGAAATTAAAGTTAATTCCTAAACAATAAATTCTCCTAATCTTTCTTTATAAACCTTCAATTCTCCAGTTTATAATGTTTTTTCGTTAAATATCCAAAAGCGATAAAATCATATAATGAATTAGCTATTTGTCATATCGCTGTACAAAATGGAGTTGGTAAAAATGATAATAATGTTCTAATACCATAAGAACAAAAAATATTTCAAGTCGTTTTTGATGCTGACCATTCTATCTGTAAATAACACGTTTTTAATTCATTTATAGGGAAGAATAAAAAATCAATAATATCAATAATTCAATAAATAATAGCAATTTCTAAAGCAATATCATAAACCTTAAATAAAGCAACGAAAAGTATAATAATTGAAGCAATTAAAAGAAAGATATATCTAAAAGCATTCTTTCTATGCTCATAATAATTGAATTTGTTTTTACTAATATCTACTTTTGCCAACGTTCCAATAGCCATTGCCATATCCCACTGAGTATCTGTTATTAGACTCATAAATGCTATAGCTGCTGCATATTCTTCTCAGAACTGAAAAATATTACTTAATCAGAAGAGATAGATAAGGAATAAGGCAAATTTAGTAAATAATTCTGAACTATCATATTTTATCCATTGAAGGAGATTTATATGAAACTTAAATTTATAACTATTCTTGATTAGAATATAGAGAATAAATAATGCATTAGGGATTAATGCACAAATACTAATTATTATCTGATTTTTAGTTAATAATGCTGTACCTATTAGGAACACAAAGCTTAAAGAATTAGATATTATTGAATATTTATTAGCTAGTTTATTGTTTCATTCAAAATAGAGCTTATTTAGGACAAGTGAAAGCTCAAAGGCCAAAAATAATTGAAGAATAGAATATATTGAGAAGATTTTATAAGTATTAACATCCATATTCATAAAATTGATATATCATTCAATATTATAAGCAAATAATCAATAGACTATAATTGCTATAATACTTCATATTATCAATCATGACATAACAGAATTTTTATTTCATTTTTTCTCTTTTTCTATATTAGCTCCAATAGAAAAAATAGAAAGGATTATAGATCCAACAAATTGAATAGGATATGTTAATGAAAAAATAACTATCAAATCAGAGCTTCCTATAAGTCATAGGAAGAACCATGAAACAATAGGAATAAATGATAACAAGAAATTATCTAATCAAATTCTTAATAATCTATTCATTACTTTAACCTTGTTAAAAATAATAATTAAGAATAGTAATAATAGAATATTTTACAAGTAGAAGCTTGTAACTTTTAATAGCAATTGACATTTAATGTAAAATATATAATCTAATTATTAGACAAGCTATTGGGAGAAAAAATATTAACAAATAAAAAAAGAAAGGGTTAAAATTATGAAGAAAAAATTCATTTTACCTATCCTGACATTGCTAGTGATTAGTGGATTTATTATTCACGCATTCATCACGATGCAAAGTGTAAGTACGTATATCTCCGTTTCGGAGATTATCATCTCTTTATTGGCGACCTATATCACTTTCAGACTAGCTCCTGAGTTGTACAAAAACACTGAGGAAGACATGGAGAGATACACTTTTCTTTCCATTACTCTTACGATATTTTGGTGGTTGTTACGAGCGACTCTAATCATCTTTTTGATTGTTATCTACTTTGCTGTAGAAGGTAATGATGAGTTAGCAAAACAACTGTTGATAGGGTTCGTAGTATCAGCGGGTACATTCTTTACAATGAGTTGTATCGCTTCATGGTGTATTTACCATAATGGTACTGTATATCCAATCAATAGAGATCCTAACTACGATGATTCTGATTATGAATTTGATTTCTAGAACAAATTAAAAACTATTAAAGAATAGCGGTTGAATCTACCGCTATTTTTATTCTTGACTTTTTGTATTAAATTGTTATATATTAATCACCGTTCAGTGCTGATCGAGGGAGTAACTGCCATGGAAGTTGATCGGTGAGAAACGTTTTTATAGGGAGACCACCTTTAAGATGAGGATTGCTTTAGAGTAGTAATTCCAAGATGATTAAAGACCTTCCGAACCTTAGATTGGATGTATTATTCCCAGGGGGAAAATAGCGCGATAAGCTGCGAAAAGTTGTGGGGAGTAGCAAATATACATTGATCCACAAATTCTATCATTTGGATGACAACTTAGTAGTGACGAGCGAAAAGTAATGGAGGTGCACCGAAGAAGTTCCCACCATCCCTCTTTAGGAGAGTTTCGATACCTCCTCATAGGAGAGCTTCATACCCCAGCCATCCCGTTCAGTCTTAGGTTTTTTAGGAGCGACACGTATCCGGAAGTCGCTCCTTTTTTTAATTTGATAAAAAATTGATTATTAATATACTGTTATGGTAAATAATTCAATAATAGAAGATATGATTACGAATTTAAATTTTTCAGACCGAAGAGAAGCCAAGAATATGCTATGAAATGAATGGAATCTTTGAGCTAAAGAATCATGAGCTCCAAAGAATTTATGTTCATGGATTTATTTCATAGAGATTTTAGAAAAAACTGAAAAATTAGTAGCTTATAAAGAAAAATGAAAACTTATCTGATTTTGATGATATTGAAATTATAATTCTAAAACTTTAAAGAAAAGATTCTTCTGATTTATTAAGAAGTTATTGTATAAATCTCCTAAGTTAAAGAATAAACAAGCACTCATAGATTATCATAAAAATTATACCTATGTTCCAGATTCTTTAAAAGATTACTTTGATTGAGAAGTTATTATATTGATAGTAGATCCAGAACATCGTTGAAAATGAATAGGAAAGAAATTATTAGTCAGAATTTTTGAATTATCTAAAAACGATAAGATTAAACATCTCTTAATCATGTCTGATGAATCTTGTAACTATCAGATTTATGAAAGTCTTTGATGTGAAAGAATTCATAAAGCTAAAATATTAAACGAAGAATGATGAAAACTATGAAAAGAGAAATATGAATATTGATATGTTTACGATAAAGCATTATAAAAAAGGAGTTCAAGAATTCTGAACTCCCCTTTTGGTTTGTTGGTTTAACAAGATTCGTGATGTTTTTCTTGAGGACGCCAATAATCCAGTTTCTCAATTTTTCTGCCAGTTTTCTTGGCATTCCTATCGAAGAATAGATTAGTTTGCACCCCAAGGAAGAAACGCCTAAACGCTTCCTCATTCTCGCTGTCAAAGACATCATTACCCCATAACATGGAATCAATCCTAGGAATGAGATTCTCGAGAAATTCCTTAGTCCACTCGCACTGTTCATTACAGATTTCTGAATTCCAGTTTTCCTTGAATTTACCAAGAGCTATTTCGGCATACTTCCTCAAATCTGCAAGAGCATCAACAGTATAAATCTGATACTTCTTAAGTGCCAAATTCTTGAGATCGTACTGTTCAATGTAACTTCGAATGAACAATTCGGTGAGAAAGAGGTTCTTTCTTTTAATCAGCTCATTCTCCTTGAGAAGATTCTGGTTCTCAGTTCCCATAGCGAAATTAATTTTCTCTATGAGTTCGAAAGAAACCGTAGGTTCATTACGATAACGCCCAAGAGCGAAACCGGCAACTAAGGCAATAATGCCAATAATAATACAAATTGCTACATTCATAATTTTATCCTTTCTATTTTGTTAAGTTTGACATTTTGTTATTCGATTATGTTATATAGATTTAACTATAAAAATCCAATAAAAAAATCCCTCCTAATATAAGAGGGATTAGTGCCCGAGATCGGACTTGAACCGATGACCTCTACATCTACAGCATTAAACTACACAGCAATAACTGACTAGTATATTAGAGCCAGAAGTTCTCTGCCTACGTAGCGCTCTAACCTACTGAGCTACTCCGACAGTCACTACTGTATATATTTAATACACAAAAGTCAAGACAAAATCAAAAAAGGTGCCAGAATATCTAAGCACCTTTTCTTTTGAGATTTATCCACGTTCAATAGCCCGAAATAATCGGATTGTAATAACTAAATAAATTACTCCAGAAGAGAATAATCCTATCGACCAAGAGTTCATGAATCCTTCCTTAAAAAAGCAGGAGAACACAATTCCTAAAATGATCGAAACGATAGTGCATGGTAAGAAAACAGTTGATGCGATTTCTTTTGTACAACAATGAAAGTTCCTAAATCTTCTAAAGAAAATTATCATGTCCCACAAAATTAATAAACTCGCACTTACAATCAAATACCAGCTAGATGGATTGAAACATGTAGCAACAATCAATCCGTAAAGAGCAATCAATAAGCAGGTAAATATACTTATTTCTTTTGCTTGTCTGTAATAGATCCAATCTCCCATAAAATCTCCTTTCTTTTTATTAGTTTAACTTTTTATTTTATTAATTATAATGTATAAATTAATTATAGAATTTCAATTTGAAAAAGGTGCCAGAAATCTGGTCACCTTAGTACATTCGTACATTGCTCTGAACACCTATTACGACAAATTTTGGACTTTGAACCTTAAATATTTTGAAATATTCTTTCCAGTCGGGTGAAGACTGATTTTCAACAACCTTATAGCTGTCAATCAAAATTGGTTTACCATTTTGCTGTAAAAACATGAGGTACAATTTTGAGTTTCCTTCTTCTTCCTCAATAAGAGGAGTAACCCCGATGGTTAAAATCTTATCTTCGTCGTGGATAGTCTTAATTTGAAATTTTAGATTTTCCATATCAACTCCTTTCTTTTTGTTAGTTTAACATTTTGTTTTATTAATTACATAATAGGAATTTATTCTATTAATTGCAATATCAAAAAAAGGAGTAATAAGAATTACTCCTTAAGGTGTTTTTTGAGATTTTCTGTTTCTCCAGAGGAAGTAAAATGTACCAAACACCATCCAAACTAGTAATGGTAACATGATATGCTGGGTTGAACCAATCAAATCAGCAACCGGAATTTCCTGATTCTTTGGATTAAAAAATACAAAGAGGAAATAACCAAATACTACAGGGATTCCTGTCCAAAGAAGAACATCATCAAGAAGAGAATAATTGGGGTTTAGTTTCTTCATAGTCTTTCTAGCAACGTAGATAAGACGAAGAAGTATTCCATAGACAAAGATAACGATTACGTATTCCATAATCTTCAGTTTTTTTATCCTTTAATTTCTTTTTGAATAACGTATCAGAACCCAAATCGCCATAATGATTACAGTAACAGTAGGAATTATAAGTTCTTGTCCTTTAGAGATGACTCCATAAGATACTAGTATCCAGGAGAGTATAAATGCTGATAAAACAGCAAGCGAGCAAATACTTCTACGAAGCATTTCCTTAAATGTTAAAGAGGAATTTAATTGTACTCTCATATTAATTAAGTTTTTGTTTTTTGAAATATAATGGATTTTAAATTTGAATTCAAGAAAAAAAGGGAAACTTAATATGAGTCTCCCCATTTTGAAATGTCATCACCGTATTCTATAAATACAGCATTGATTTGAGCTTGAGTTGCAGTTGCTCTTGGATCTAAAAACCATCCATTAGCACAACGATTCATGTACTTCATCCATCCTAATTTTTCAAGGAATCGTTGCGGATTTACGATAGCCTGAAATTGTTCTTCGTTTTGGATTGTATCTTCAGTTAGACCGTAAACCTCTTTAACGATATTCTCTGCTACGTCTTGATGACATAGACCATAATAAAATTTTCCTTCAGGAGATAACCAACAATCTGCTTTCATAATGCTAATTTTTTGTTTTTCATATAATAGAAATTTGTTCCATTAATTGCAATATCAAAAAATCCCTCCATGCAACATAGAGGGATACAGAGATTCGGAATGCATACTTAAACACATAATTTAAGAGAATGGCTGCTTCCAAGCCAACCCACATTCTGTCATAACCTCTGA
>CAMVNG010000014.1 GCA_947168815.1 uncultured bacterium | reverse complement strand
ATATCTTTCCATGAACCTGTAAGTAATTCAAAATTTAAAACTATATTAGTTTCAGTTTTATCATTTGAGATTATTTCTTCATTCATAGAATTATTACATCCTGTAAGTAACAAACCACAAATCAATAAAGTAGTCAAAAGTCAGACTTTTTTCATTCTACAACAAATTATTTATTTAAAACTCTGACACTTTCCAAAGCTCTCAAAAAGAAAGTGAAATTATAAGCCATCCACTGAATATCATTTCATTCATATAAATTGTATTCTTGTGTAAAGATAGTTAATGGGTCAAATGTTTCTCGTTTTTCACAGGTTCATTGTTTATATTGATTATCATTGTGTCAAAAATCGTTATATCAGAATAATATTGGATATCTAGGAAATAATACATATCAATATTTTCCACACTGTCACACAGGAATTCGTTTTCAATTTTCCAACATTCGGATTATGAAATGAAATTCTCATGAACCACCTCAAGCTCAGAGGATTTGATAAATAAAATCTCTACCATATTGGTCTTTTATGTGCAATAATATTGGTCAATCCATTGGAGATGTTCAATACATGATATCATCATTGTATATTGGGAAAGTATATCAGTATTCGGATTTAACCCGTTCTAAGATTTGTCAGTTGATAACTATTCATGAAGCTATACTTGTGATAACATCTGATGTTTCTTCAATTCAGTCTATCATAATATTCCCCGCTCAATATGTATAAAATCCTGTTCAATTTTGTTGAGTAAGTTCACTTCATTTTTCTTCGTCATTTCAATATTCTCAGTTCTCAAATTGAGTAATAGGTCAAATATTTGGATATTCTGGTAATGGTCCATAATCTCAGAGTCAGTCTTTAATTTCTGTATATAAATCTACAAAATAACGAACAAATGGATGATCTCAATTTAAATCATTATAATATGATAACAAAACTGGATCATCTCATAAATACACAGTTCTTGGATTGTTAAGTTCAGCTTTAAGTTTTTCATATAAATCCTAAATATAATTATCCACACAAACATCTCTTTCATACATTGTTCATTTCATCGTTTCATAACCTGTTCAATATTGTTCACATGATTTCAATAAATCATCATGAATTACATCTATAAATTTATTTACAGCTGTTGAAGAATCTGTCTGATATTTTAAAATCATATTCCTATCATTCTGTAGTTGTTCATATTCAGCTTTATCTTCTTCTTTCGTCAAATCTAAGTTCTTATAAAGATATCATCATGGTTTCATCATATCACTATTTGCGATATTATTTGGAGTAAATACTCTTCAATTTGTCCGTACTCATTTAAAATTTCATTTATTATCAAAATGGCATTCTACAGAAGAATCAGAGACAAATTGTCATGATTTATTTACTGAATATCTCATTCCATAGAGAATAGTTTCATCTCATGATAGAATAGTTCAATCTCGAATAAAGTTGGATTCGCAGTTTAAATTCTTTGCCTTTTCTTCGCATAAAGAGACCAAATTATTATCTTTTGTAGAATTACATCAAGTAAGCAATAATCCAGTGAATAATAAGCTAATTATAAGTCAGACTTTTTTCATGTATGAATACAAGTAAATTATAAAGGTATCTCACAAGTTTTTACTTTAAATTTAGTAGTTGTGGTAGGTTCATCAAAGTTATAAGAATTGAAATTCTCTAATGTATAAGGAGGAATAAGCTCTCAGTCTACATATCTTTTTACTATTAATTTATCTCAATCTAATCAATAAACAACCCATCTTCATTGTTTTACAGGATTTGGTCGACGATCTTCATTAAACATATTTTCAGATTGTCATAACATATACAATTTATCATCTACTAATAATACTGTTTCATAAGGACCATTTATAGGATATCTATATCAATAAATGTAGTAATGATTTTCATTTTCTCAATAACTTGGTCTGTAGAATTGCTCACAAATATCACCGTTACAGAAATAATATCAACAACCATTTCTAAATACTTCCTCATCAGTTCTTGTCTCTAAAGTATCAATCAATGCTTTCTTCGTTATTCAATGTTTATACCAAAAAGTTGCTAAATCCTCAAAATCTCCAGATAATGATTTAATAATTCATGCTCTGGGAGATTTACAAATTATTGGATGGTCTTCATCAGCAACTATATCAAAATATCAAATAATATCCTTTGTTATATATAAGTGAGGCATAACTCATCAACATCATCCTCAATTCCATGAATAAGCTGTTCATTCTTCATAAGTACAGTTCTCTACCACATTATCTATATATGTATATTTAGTATTCCGATTTAAATCAATATCATTACATAGAGGAATATTGCTTCTTATATCTTCTAAGAATTCATCATATTGTTCATCCGCACAATAAGCTTCTTCATATTCTTCGCATGCTTCTTCTGTACATATTCTTTCTCAATCATCTTGCATTGTACATCGATTACATCAATCAAAATAACGTTTACATTCTTCTATAGGTTCTTCATTATTTGATTTGTCATTAAAGAAGTATAAATCATGTAATCATCAACCAGTATATATGTTACAAATAAAATTCTGAGATTTATCTCAGGCTTTTGTATATCATTTTATTCAATAGTATGTTCATGAAAATTCTGCATCAGTAAAAGTATATTCCATAGATCATGAATTATCATAGAAATATTGAGCTGTTGGATTTGGCGTTTCCTCAATATTATCAAATAATGCCTTATTTACATATTCCATGCATTTATGTTCTAATACATCTATATCACTTTCATTTATACAATCATCTCAACAATTTTCTACTACTGTTTTATTACATCCTGTAAGTAATAATCAGGCTACTAATAAAGTAGTTAAAAGTCAGATTTTTTTCATTTTTTAATATTAAGATAATCTAAATTATTGTATATCGCTAATATCTCATAACTTTACTTCTGTTACATTTGTATCATTATCAGATTCAATATAGCATTTCATTCAGTTAGTAATTTCTATTTCAATGTCTCTATGTTTACAATATGAATCGCTCTGTTTATTATTCCACCAAATAATTGAAGCTGAATCTCAGAATCATCATGATAATTTAAATGGTAATTGTATGTCATTATTCTGTGTATGCGATAATTCTAGGATACATTGATCCATAAAATCTCATAAATATGGAGTCGAATGTCCGTAAGTAAATTGAACTGTCGAATCATGATTAATAAAAGGAACTTCAACTGATTTATTTGATATTGTTGTTAATTCTGTTATTCAAGAACTATAAGCAGGAACCAATCATTCTCTAAATCTAGAATCTGATAATGGATCTGAGAAACAACCAATCCAAAATGTTGGACGAGTATCTCCATCTCATATTTGAACTCATCTATCAATAGCGAATAATTTTATTAAAGGTGCCCGAAAATATGGTACATTATCTCATTCTCCATATCAGGTCATTAAGTCTGATTCTCAGTTAATACTATTTGGAGATGTGAATGTTACAGTTATTGTTTGATAAAACATATCATTTATATCTCATCAAGCATCAAATGTATAATTGTAGATATATCATGTATCTCATTTATAACCTCTTAATTTCCAATGAGTATCTCATGTAATTAGGATATCTCATAAATATTGATTTTGAGTCCAATAATAATTGTTATGAAATATTCAAGTGTACTCAGCTATATCTTCTTCTGTTAATGTTTCTCTTAATCCTTCTAATTGTTGATACTCTTCTGTTTGGGGTAATTCTAATGTTCTTATTTTATCAATTTCAGAATTAGACTTATTACATCCTGTAAGTAGTAAAACACCAACTAATAAAGTAGTTAAAAGTCAAAAATTTTTCATTTTTTTAATGTTTGAATTTATAAAGTCTCTATTTTACCAAAAATAGATGGATCACTAACTCTTATCTTATAATATTTTTCACTATTTTCTTCTGGTTCAAAATATTGAATCACAGCTTCATAGCCTATACTATAATCATCTTCATCATCTGGAAAACAAAATAAACTTCATAATTCATCTTCCCCATTTCTCTTAGTTATATAATAAGAAGTCCCCTTCTGTCATTCAAGAGCATCAACTATATTTCAAGTTATTAACTCACATCAAGGATTAAAATGTCTTTCAGTGATTACCTCTTTTAGAGATTGATTTTTATCTTTGGCGTATACTTTTATGTATTCTACTCGCATAGGTGCAATAGGATCTTTTCAATTTCTTCTAATTTCTACTCAATTCCTAGAAAATATATTTTCAGAATCGGCTAATGGAAATTCACTTCTCCATCATGTAGGAGTAGATATTTTTAATCATAAATCTTTATAGGTATAGCTATATCAAGTTTCATAAGTCATTGATGATCAATCTTTACCATCTATGAAATCTCAAGACAATATATAACTATCTATTGTTGGTTTATCTTGGTATCATGATGATTTGAATTCATAAGGAATATTATTCCTTACTTTAAAATAATCATCCTTTATATTTCATAAAAGAGACACAGAAACTACATTTTTTAATTCTTTATAAGATGATCCAGTATTTGTCTGTAAATCTCCGGTATAACTAATTTGTAAGATATCTCATCTTTTTAATCAATTATGGTGAAGCATAAATCAACCATTATCTTGTTCTTCTGAAATATTTGTAGGATATGGATAAACAACACTTGTATCATCATAGAAAAAAGGATTGTGAACAACTACTTTTAAATAATTAATATCTCCAGATTCCTGAGATGTTTGTTTTTTATTGTCTTTACTTCTCATGAGCATTAACATTACATATCATCTTAATTCCTGTAAATTTGGATCATCATTACTAATAACTCACTCTGATTTTAACTTTGCTAAATGTGTTGAATAATATTTATCTACTCAATCTTTTGTATTAAACAACATTCTGGAAAGAACTGTTCAAAATTCAGCTCTTGTAACATAATCATTAGGTCTAAAATCAGTTATTCATTGTCACATTAATCATAACTGGCAACTTTCAGTCATATATTGAACAAGATCTGCAGATACATTAGAATTTAAAAACAAACAAGATTTAGTTGTATCTGGTGTTTTTCATAATATGTTTTTGGTATAATTACTTATCATTTTAGCCATTTCTGCTCTTGTAATATATCCATTCATATTTGCATTATCTATAGAATCCATAGTAGTAATTCCATTTTTATAAGCAAAATCATAAGCTTTTTGGAATTCTTCTGAATAATAAGGTTTAAATACATCAGATTTAATTTCTTCTGCATTAATATGATTTCAATTTAATCATATTAATACAATACTACCAAATAATAAGGTGGCTAATAATCAGATTTTTTTCATTCTTTTGATATAAGTGTTAAAACATATTATACCATACTCCGACATAATCGATATTCAAGGATATTTTTTTCCCTTATTATATCTGGCTTTTAATTATTTATATAAAATATAATATCACTTCTAATATTATAAAAACAACTCATTAGCTTATTCAAATGGCGAATGACTACGAACTAACGAAATCCCGCTAGTTTATGCTCAGAATCCTGATTTTGAGAAAAAAATAAAACATTATATAAAAAACCCCACTACGAACTACAGATTCGCCAGTGGGGAACTTGTATAATTAAATTTCTATTCCTCTGGTGGACATAACTCCAAAAATGTAAAACCTTTCATGATTGATCTTATCGAAAATAAAGAAGTATTCGAACGTATTGTATTACTTGCTCAAAAACAAGGATATTTTACATCTTAAAAATTTATGTAATTCTAACAATTATCTAAACAGAGTTAGAGAATTATACCCTATAATATATTTATATTATATATATATCTGTTTATTAATAATTTATTTTAAGTTTAACAACGATAATGACGAAAAAGAGATGAAGACCAACTAAAATAGATGAACTTACTGTCAAGAAATTGGAAGACTCTTTTAAGTGTTGATTCAATGTATCAGAAGCTTGTTCCAATGCTGGAATATCTAGGGAAGCTTATTACAAAAAATTAAATTCTGATCCTAAATTTCTTGACAGAATGGAGTACTCTCAGAACTTTCCATTTTTCTTTGCTAAGTCTAAAATATTTGAAGCTATGAATTCAAAAGATATTGCTTTAGCTGCTAAATATGCATTAGAGTTCTTAAAAAGAAGATCTCCAGAACGAAGTGATAAAAAAGATAATAAATTAGATTATACCCCAAGATTCACTTCTATAGAAATAATAGATGCTACCGGTTATTGAGAGTCTTCACAAGAGAAAACCTAAGGTTAACAAAAAAACAACCAAACAATAACCTAAGGTTTTTCTTAGAAAAGATAATTCATATGTAATAAATACTTAATATAAAACCCCTAAGGGGTTTCTATGGGGTTTTATATTTTTCCTATGGGGTTTTTATTAAATATATTACTTATTAACTATAAAATTCTATACTTATATGATATTGAAATCAGACTTTCTTTTATCTATACTCATAATACAATAAGTCATTGGGAGAAAAAACAAATAAAAACATTAATGCTTATGACAACAAAAGAAGCTGTTCTGGAACTTCTCAATAAGAAAGTCCAGAAAATGGAAAATCAGATTGATTCTAGCACACGTGCTAGCAATCTTGTTACAAAAGACCCCTCTACTCGAGAAAAGTTTAAGGAGGTCTGTCGTATAAAGGGCCAACCCATTCCTTCTGATGAGGAATTGGAAACATTATGCTCTAAGATTCGTGAAAGAGATCAGATAATGATTGATCGTTACATCTCTCGAAAGAATGCTCTTGTCGCTATCGTTAGGATTATCAAAGAACATCTGGATGACGAGTATCTGAAAGAGATTGAACTCACAGACTTGGACTTTCATATTGATGATCCTCTTGATCCAACGAATCCCGACAGACTGAAGCTTGGTCTGGTAGATCTTTAAACTCTCTCATTTTAAAAACAAGCCCTCTATGTTTCATAGAGGGTTTATTTTATTTAATGTAGGTTTAATCACTTTAGGATAGAATCCATCCTCATTGTCAAAATGCCATGGTAATTTCTTACCTGATGCGTAATTGTCTTTTTTTTTTCATAATTCCTAATTTTAATATTTGTTTTTATGTTTTCAAGAAAAAGAAAAATCCATCATAATAATGATGGATTAATTGTGACGAAGACGAGATTTGAACTCGCGACCCCTACATCATAAACCAGAACCAATAGCTGAGATTGTCGACGGATCCAGCGTATCCCAATAAATGACTTAATGTAGTACTCTAACCTGCTGAGCTACTTCGCCACTGACTACTATATGCAATTGACATTTTAATTTCAAGAGTTTTTTATATTTTTTTAATTTAAAGGAAAAGGAGTCTAAACCAGGCTCCTTTAACTTTGTTTAATGCTTAGAATAAGCGGTTACATTTCCTCTCCTTTTTCGTTGTAACCAGTGATTTCAAACTCTGATTTGAACGAAAAGAGGGAGGGCGTAATTCTCAAGCAATTAGGTTTTACTTTGAAAGCAACCGCCATTGAATGTTTCTCCTTGAAGTCGTGAAATTCAATGTGGTCTTCCCAATTCTCAGAGGAATTATGGTGGATGAAAGCTTTCCTACCAACATTGCTGAGAGTAATACACTTATCATCAGCAATTGTTATGATCGGAGTAGCATACTCAAATTTAATGACGAGTTGTTCTCCACCACACCTAAACCAAATTTTTGTGTCCATTGTTAATCCTTTCTTTTATTTTATTATACAAGGTTTCACCATATAACTGCTACACTTGTGTGATTTTGTTTTCACACTTCTCTTTATCCCAATAGAGAAAGATCCCATTGAACATTTTGCAACAAAAGCATTCTTGTTATTTGGAGATTCTTTCTTATTAAGTTTAATTTTCATAATTATCTCCTTTCTATTTTTATTAGTTTAACTTTTTGTTTTATTATTAGTAATTTATGAATTAATCATAAATTTTCAATAATTAAAAAAGGTGCCAGAAATCTGGTCACCTGTAAGAAATTAGTTGCTATTCAACCGCTTTCGGAAGAGACATATACAAAAGATCATCCTCGTTATCTACCAAAACATACAAATTCATTTCATTTGGAAATGTGTCGGTGTCATGATCAATATTAAAATACTGCTTATAGTCTTCATCCGTTTCTTCTGGCACTACTTCAAATTTCTCAACTCTTGTGATTTCAATCAAACGATAACTACAAGGAGCAATCTTGGGACATTCATACACATCAGTCTTGAAAGTAATCTCGATAGTAAGCTTATGACCATCACGGTCCTCATCATCGGAAGAAGATAAGAAGCAAATGAGAACTTTTTTTGGATACTCTGTCCAATCAATTTTTTTCATAATTTTACCCTTTCTTTTTTTATTTATTTAACGTTATGTTTGTTAACTAAATTATACAGATTCGATTTTATTATTTCAACATAAAAGAAAATCTCCCATAATATATGAGAGATTTTTAGAGCCCGAGACTGGACTCGAACCAATGCCTATACACCTTCTAGCTAGAAAGTTAACTAGTATTTCAATCTAACCTGATGTATCGCTCTAGCCACTGAGCTACTCGAACATTCATTACTATATATAATTGACATTTTGATTTCAAGAGATTTTTAATACTTTTGTTAAACAAAAGTTAAAATTTCCGGTTTTAGCAAAGTTAAAATTTCCGGTTTAGGTTGAAATACAAGGTTTTACCTTGTATTTTTAACAATCACACAATTTTTTGAGTATCATATATACATTAAAAGATTTATTAGTTTATAATTGCTATTACTTTTCATGGGCAAAGTTAAAATTTCCGCTTTTTACACTAATCTCATATCTCTCACATTCAATCAAATAATCATTGATCAAATTTTATTTTCTTTTCCAGCAACCTTTCTGCTTGATAATGATATTTTCTATCCTTTGATTCTTTTAAACGCTGCTCTTTCTTTAGCTTATTTTCCTCTTTTCTTTTCCTTTCATTCTCAATTCTTTCCTTATCTTTTGGTCAAAAAATTTCCGCTCTTTTTATTCTAACATTCCGCGTATCTAGTTTTACGAAATCTACTTGATATATAATGAATAATTCGCTCAAATAGTTTTAATCTATAATATCACATCATGAAACAACCATCAAAAGAACAAAAAAAAGTTTTCTTCTCTACAATGGAGAAATTAAAAAAGAGTCAAAAACTAAAAGAAAGATTACTTCCCTATATTCAGGAAAAGTATCCATCTCTTCTTTCTAATCCTAACAGAAAGCAAAGAATAACCGAATGTTGTAATTTAGTAACCTTTCGTAGGTATTTAGAAACCTGAGATGTCCAATTAGTTTCATCTAACTTCTGTAAATATGATCGTATCTGTATTGCATGTGCAACTAAAAGAGCTATGAGAATGATTAAGAAGTTTAAGGAATGAATAGAATCTCATAACCTCTATAACAAACAACGATATTATATCGTATTAACTATTTCTCATAAACAGTGAGATGAATTGGAAGATCTAATGGCAAGATTACAAAAGTATAAAACAAGATTATCAAAAGCATATAGGAATAGTCAAAGAAAAGAGCAAAAAACAAAAAGCTTCTTTTCTCAATTTGATGGCATGGTTATTTCCATAGAAATAGCTCATAAATGAAACTTCTGATGGCATCCACATATCAATATTCTTGCATGTTCTGATAAAGATATTCCTATAGAATCAGTATATCAACGTTGAACAACTAATCCTGATTTATTAGAAGAATGGAAAAAATTAACAGATTGAACAAGCTATGTGCATAATATTCGTAAGATTAATGTATCATGAGATAAATCTTTTTCTAGGAGCTGAATATGAGAAGTATTCAAATATGCAATAAAGTTTTCAGATTTATCTATGGAGCAATTGGCAGAAGTAATGGTAGCTCAACATAAACATCAATACAGATTTTTTGAAACTTATGGAATATTTAGGTGATGGAAATTAGCAGAATGATGTAAGTATGATTGAGATTGGAGTGAATGAATCTTCCTTTACGATGAAGACAAAAAAGATTATGAGATGGTACAAAATGTAAAATCCAACTGTTTAGCAAATTACAATTATGATTGTATTTAAGATATTTATTACTATCATTATTGATGAGCATAATAAACAATCCAAAATAAATTTTAGTTGTTTTAAACGAAGAACTAATGGAAAAAAATGGAGAAATCATCCTATACGAATGAGATAATTGACAATTAAAGATAGAAGTTCGCCTTCAAAATGAAACCGTATGGCTTTCACAGGAACAAATGGCTCAACTTTTTTGAAAATCTCGTTCAACTATAAATGAGCACATTAAAAATATTTATGAGGAATGAGAGCTTTTAGAAACTGACACTTTACACAAATTCGGAAATTCCGAATTTCAGCAAAAAGCCACAAATTATTATAATTTAGACATGATTATATCTGTATGATATAGAGTGAATTCAAAACAATGAATCCAATTTAGACAATGGGCTACAGCAAGATTGAAAGAGTATATCATTAAATGATTTACCTTAGATGATGAGAGGTTAAAGTGAAATTGATGATGAAATTATTGGAAAGAGTTATTAGATCGTATTCGTGATATCCGCAGTAGCGAAAAAGCTCTTTATCGTCAGGTATTAGACCTTTATGCTACGAGTATTGATTATGATCCTAAAAGTCCGATTTCTATCCAATTTTTCAAGATTGTTCAAAACAAGCTTCATTATGCAACAAATCAACATACTGCAGCTGAAACAATTTATGAACGTGCAGATTCTAATAAAGATTTTATGGGATTAACTACATTTGCTTGAGCAATGCCAACTCTTGCTGATGTAAAGATAGCAAAAAATTATCTTACAAAAGATGAGTTATTCCGTTTAAATCGTATGGTATCGGCATTCTTTGATTTAGCAGAAATTAAAGCTCAAGAACATGAAAAAATGACGATGCAGGATTGGGTAAATGAATTAGATAAATTTACTCAGGCTTACTGAAAATGAGTATTACCAGATGCATGAAAAATATCACATGAAGAAGCTATGGAAAAAGCAGAAAAAGAATATCGTAATTATCAAGCTAAAACACTTTCTCCTGTTGAGATTGAATACCTAAATTCTATCAAAGATATTGAAAAGAAAGTAAAGAAAAATTTAGGAAAATCATGAGATGAATCAAAAAAGAATAATTCTTAGTTAAATATTTCATAAAAACCATACTCAAAACAAGATTTTCAAATAAAAACCCCAATTTAACCCCAAGATAACCCCATAGGGGTTTTTAAAAAAAACCAAAAATTAACCAAAGCATAACCAAACAATAACCTAAGGTTTTTTTTGAGAAATTATAGTTTAGAATTATATTTTAAATAAAAAGAAATAGCGATCTTATACGACCGCTATTAATTTTACTAGTAACAACTATCGGTTTATCAGCTTGTCCTTAACAACCATATATAGTATTACAAACTGCATAACCTACAATGGAAGCCATAGAAAAGCCACCCACCAGAGATACAACATACCATGCGACAAACAATACGGATCCCTTTACCTTTTTTGTCCACATAGGGATGTGTTTCGCAGCCTCAGACCACAAAGCAAAAATTCCGAACATCACATTAATAACTGAGAGCAACATAAATACCGTTAATGCTACACCATAATACGATTGTACTGTAATATTGCTCAGAATATGCAATAGAGCTACTGAGATAGCACAGAAGAAAGCGGTATTCACAAATACAGTTTTTACTTTTCTGTACTTCTCGCACACTTCAGATGTGACACAAACAGCGAGCATCATTGGTAAGAATCCAATTAACAAATTCAACTTACCAAACACGCCACCATCATGCCACAACTGGAACAGTCCTGTCACTAAAGAAGCCAGGATGTAAGTGATTAGCATAACACCAATACCAGCGAAATCTACATCACTCATAATTGAACGAATCACATTTTTCATAATTAAACCCTTTCTTTAATTTTTGTTAATATTTTTTCTCCCAATGACTTGTCTAATAAATAGATTATATATTTTATGTTAAATGTCAATAGCAAGTGAAAAAGTACCATAGAATCTTAGGTAAGTTTTTATTTAAAGTTAAAAGAGCAGATATTCTGCTCTTTTTAAACCTTTGTAACACGCAAACACTTAATAGCCCACTCAATATCAGATATTCGGGCTTCTTTCTCATCAATTTTCTTTTGGAATGCGAGGATCCTTTTCTCGAGAACCTTAATCCGATTCTGCTTTTTTTGAGGAATAGGCTCTGGTTTCCGATCATCTGTGAGGTCCCTAATCCAAGCCTTGTGTTTAATCTTGATGTTTTCAATCATTTCAACACAAGACCTCTGCTTTTTTCTCAAGATTTTTGACTCTTTCTTTAAGCCTTGACGGATTAAATCAAGTCCTTGTAAACGATCTTTTTTGCTCATACAATTCCTTTTTTTAGTTTTAACATTTTATTTTTTATTATAATATTAATTTTATGTAATAAAATCAATCATAAAAAGGAGAACAGAAATCTGAACTCCTTCTAATAAGGACGAATCTTCTTCTTTGAGAATTCAACTTTAACATCTAGTTTCTTATCTGCAACTTCAATAGTCAAACGATCTCCAGCTTTATTAACACAAAAGACGTCTTTCCAATTACATGTTGAATAAAGAGTATCAATGCTATAGGAGGATACAAAGAAAGAGATATTACCATTCTTTACTTGCAAAGTTTCACGACAGGAATGAATAAGGTCAACCTCTAATTTCAACCAATATTCATAACCGTCATTACTGGTATAAACTGTAACAAATCTTTTCATACTATTTTCCTTTCTTTCATTCAATAGATTTATAATAAGCAAAGATAGAGATGATTGTCAACACAACTCCAACAGCTACTGCAACAAGAGGATGTAATATATTACAGCAGTATACAGCAAAGCAAATTGACAGAAAACAGCCTATACAGTAGACAATTCTGCTTACCTTTTCAGTTAAATTGAAAGCAAAGAGCGCAGTAGAACTTAGAGTAATTCCCATTAATGATAAGAGAGCCCCATAAATAGCATAGTAATATGGTGGCTGTCCGGGAATCGCTGGCGGTACAACTGGCGGTACGAAAACAAGAAATAAATCTTCCATAAATTACTCCTTTCTATTTTTATTAGTTTAACTTTTTGTTTTATTATTAGTAGTTTATGAATTAATCATAAATTTTCAATAATTAAAAAAGGTGCCAGAAATCTGGTCACCTGTAAGAAATTAGTTGCTATTCAACCGCTTTCGGAAGAGACATATACAAAAGATCATCCTCGTTATCTACCAAAACATACAAATTCATTTCATTTGGAAATGTGTCGGTGTCATGATCAATATTAAAATACTGCTTATAGTCTTCATCCGTTTCTTCTGGCACTACTTCAAATTTCTCAACTCTTGTGATTTCAATCAAACGATAACTACAAGGAGCAATCTTGGGACATTCATACACATCAGTCTTGAAAGTAATCTCGATAGTAAGCTTATGACCATCACGGTCCTCATCATCGGAAGAAGATAAGAAGCAAATGAGAACTTTTTTTGGATACTCTGTCCAATCAATTTTTTTCATAATTTTACCCTTTCTTTTTTTATTTATTTAACGTTATGTTTGTTAACTAAATTATACAAATTTAAACTAATTATTTCAATACGAAAAAAAACTTACAAGTTATAATTCAACTCAATTAGTTCGTTATCCAAATAAGTAT
>CAMVNG010000013.1 GCA_947168815.1 uncultured bacterium | reverse complement strand
CAATATCTCATTCTTTTAATTTTTCCAATAATGCTTCTGTTGCAGTATTATCTTCCAATGTAACTTCAAAAGTTTTATCTCATATTTTAAGATTAATAATATGACTTAAATCCATAGGCTCTTCATTAGTAACTAAAATATTCTTTCCTTGGGGCTGTTCTCAATTACTTTTAATAGCTTCTAAGAATTGATTATAATCATCACTTATTTGGAACTGATATTGAGCTCATCTTGATGTAGAAATTGTTAGATTATCTTCAGATAGTGTTACTCTCGCATCATTTAAATTGAATTCACTCTCAGCATTCATTAACCATTCTCAATTTTCTCATTCACATGCCATTTCAGTTTGAGACATTTCTTCTACAGTAAGTATATTTCAACTTAAAGAATAATTAGAAGTTCCTAGATGATTACAAAATTTAGCAAATATTCAATCAGCAGAAATATTTAATTCGATATTATGATTATCTCTTACATTATGGTTATCATTATATCTTGTAAGAATATATTTTCAATAAAGTGATTCTTTTGTTATTTTAAAACATTCATCATTTTTAACTCATAATGTTTCATCCCAATGAGCTCCAGCAACATTTAGATAACATCAATTTGAATAGACCTTTCAATCTTCTCAGCAAATTGGATCATAAACATTACCACATTGGATCTGGTTGTTTTTCTCCCAATCCTCAGGTAAACAATCATCCGTACAAGTTTTATTACATCCTGTAAGTAATAATCCAGCTACTAATAAAGTAGTTAATAATCAGATTTTTTTCATGTTGTTATTCATTAATAGTTAAACCTTCAACATTTTCTGCTAATTTATCTCATAAAGAAATAAACTAAAAATCTTTATATTGATACAAATATAATAGTCAAGATTTAGAGTCATTGTCATAAATATTAATAATGTCAATTTTTAAAGATATTAATTAGTCTTACTCAAATCTGCTCCCGAGGGTAGACGTAAATTCATCAATTCCTTGTTTTAAATAATAGGTGATTCCTGCAAAACTTGCTCATGGTGTTGCAGCGATTTTTCATTTATTTTCTTCTCGTATCTTTCATAAGAAATTTGATTTTTCTCATAGATCTGTAAGTGTGGTTTGAGTTTGTTTTATAACAGTTGAAGTTTTATCTGTGGCTGTGATTAAAATATCGATAGTATTTTTTGATGTTATTTTGAAGATTTTATTGTATTTAAACTTTGTTTTCTGTATAGTATTTTGCGTGAAACAAAACAAAAAGATTGCTTATGGGAAAATTAGTTTTATCGGAAGATTTAAGAAAGACTCTCGATGAGAGATGTAGTGAGTGGGTAGTGTTAAACATTGTTGTTCATCTCCAATCTGAAAGTGAGGAGACTAATAAGGAATTAATTGAGTTAATTAAAAAGGAGAATCCTGGCTCAAGTGTTGCTTGTATAGACTCTACTTACAGAGACGGTAAGGAAGATACGGTGGCTGCTTTTCAATGGACAGATTCTAAGGGCGGATAATTTTCGCCCTTTTTTGGTTCAAAATTTTTTTCGTTTGTATTTAGATTCCTTTTTCTTATATTTGACAGACTAAAATAAAAATATAATTGAAAATAGTATGGAGAAATTGAAGGTTACACAAGTAGCTAAAAACCAGTTTAAGACTCTCGGTGTTGAACTAATTAACAATGCAATGGGAGCAGTTTATCTTCACGGCACTATGCGTGGCGTTACAGCAGTTATTTCAAAAATTTTGGTTCTTAATCCTGGGGTTCGGCTTGCTCATTTGAGTACAGCACCAGTAAAAGTTATTGATGGAGAATCTGTCGTTGTAAATGCTTGCGCTGTATTTGAGGACGATAAACTCAGTTCTAAGGGGGAATAATATTCCTCCCTTTTTTTATTTGAAATTGTTTTATGTAATCGTAACATTGATTTATGTTTTTATATTTTATTCTCTTAAACGATGAAAGCTTATATGGTTATAAGAGATATAATTTTCTTTGTTCTCTTATGTTCTATTCTTTGTGTGTGTATTTTTACTGCTAAGATGACTGATGTTATCGATTCTAATTTAATTTATGTTAATCGTAAAGTTCCTCCTTTGGAAGGAATACATAGACCTGAAATGATGCATCATGAAGACATTGAAAATGAAGTAGCTATTGAAGTAGATGAGGAAAATATTTCAGAAGAAGGTGCAGAATTTGAAGATTTTACTACAAATCCTGATCAAGAAATTCCTGAATGAGTTGAAAGAAATGTTTGAATTGATGCAATCTTTAATTAGTGCTTTTTGATTCTAACTGCATTCTTATTAGAATAGCTTGAATGATAATGTAAGGAGTATCGAGATATTCTTGATAACTTCGTCACATACATTTCATGATTTCTATTGCTAATATTTCTTCATTTTTTGTTCATCACATTTTCTTAAAGAGTTTAGAATATTCGTATTCTAGCTCTTTTTTTTATTCAGGAGATTTGATTATTTATTTTTTTAGCTATTTCTTCATTGAGTTTTGCATAGTCTTGAATATTTTCCATATCTAAAATCTGATTTTCTATTTTTTGTTTGTCAGTTTCTCAGTTGATATCTTGTATTATGATTTTACATAATTCATTTGAGAGGGTAGTTGAGTCTATTTCTCAGCTGTTGTATTTTTCATTGAGTCTATTGATTTCTTGAAACTGTCTTACGGTGAATTTTTCTATAAGGTTGATGTTGAGATTTCAGAGCTGCATTGTTTTTTTATTATATAAAATTATTTTTAGTCTATGAAAAAAGGGAAGAGATTGAATCTTCTTCCCTTAGTTTACTTCAAAATTGGAGTATTATTTTAATTTTCTGTTTGGATTTTATCATTTGCATTATATTCTCCTAGAATATCTAGTTTTTTGATAAGTGGAGTAATTGCTCTAATCATATCACGATAGTATTCTACGTTTTTGATATTTAGATCAATGTAGAAACTATAATGGAATGGTTCTCAGATAACTGGGACTGATTCAATTTTGGTTAAGCTTATTTCATATGCAGCAATGATACTAAGAATTTTCATTAGACTTCAAACTTGATTTGTTAATTGAATATGTATTGTTGCTTTATTGAATTCTTTTTCTTCTTTTTTTGATTTAACTTGAATGAGTAAGAATCTTGTAAAATTCTTTTTATCTGAATTAATTTTATCAATAAGAATATTTAATCCATATATTTTAGCTGCTAGTCTTCATGCAATTAGTCATACATGATTAAGATTTTTTTCTTTCATTTCACGTCATGCATCTGCAAGATTTCAGCATTCGATAAGTTTTATATTTGGATAATTTTTTTCAAAAGTTTTACGAGTCTGCTCGATTGCAGTGTGCTCTCAACAAACAAATTTAATATTAGATAATGTTGTTCATGGAAGACCTAAAAGATCTTTTTCTAGTTTAATATAATTTTCTCAAACAATAGTTATATCTTTATCTTTAAGATAATTAAGATAATCGTAGATTGTACCTGTAATTGTGTTTTCAATTTCTATTACTCAATAGTCTGCTTTTCAAGCAACAACATCATCAAGTAATGTTTCGAAATCGCTTTCTTCTACGATATCAATTCGTTGTTGATCAGGGAAAAATTGTTTTGCGGCAATTTCATGATAGGTTCCTTTAACCGTTTTAATAGCAACTTTCATTTTTTGTTTGAGAAAATAAATTTTGTTTGTTAGATTAATTTTACTTATAAATACTAACAAGTCAAAAACGTAGCTACTTTTTGTTTGAAATTCTTTAAAAGATTTCTAGTATTATTTTGATGGTTTTAAAAATCTTCGTTTTTTATGATTGAGAAACTTAAGAAATTAGCAGCTGAGGGGAGATATCATGAGGTGAATTATGCCGTAATGACTGATACTTTACAACATTGTTGAAAGGATGAAAAGCTTCTTTCTTCTATTTTGAATAGTATTAAACAATCAGAAATTGTGTATGAAGAGGATGAAGTTGAATTTGATGTAAAGAAAGTACATTCTCAAATTTTAGTTTCTTCTCAGAGATCTTTTGAAACAGCACAAGAGTATAAAGGAATGAAAACTGCTGTTTTAGATTTTGCTAATTCTCATTCAGTATGATGAAATCCATTTGTCTCTTGAGCACAAGAAGAATCATTATGTAGATGTTCTACGTTATATCCTTGTCTTAAGACTGAGAAGAATTTAGATTATTTTTATAATCAGCATATTCGTGATTATGAGGATTGAGTGCTAGATGAGATGTGAAATGATGATATGATTTATATTCCTGAAGTAACTGTTTTTAAAACTGATGCTTCAGTGCCTGAAATGATGGATGATAGTGAGTGGTTTAATGTTGATATTATTGTAGCTGCTGCACCAGAACTATTTAAATATGATAGATATGATACTGAAAAGTATGAAATTTTAATGAGAAAAAGAATTAGACGTATTTTAGAATTAGCTGCAAAGCATAATGTTGAAGCTTTAATTTTAGGGGCTTTTTGATGCTGAGCATTTGCTAATCCACCTGAAATTGTAGCTCATTTATTTAAAGAAGAATTAAAAAATTTCTGTTTTAAAATTGTAGATTTTCCTATCTATACCAATGATTTCTGACCTAGAAACAATTATAGTATTTTTAAAGAAATTCTTCTTTGAGAAAGAGATTCAATTCAGTTTTTTATGATTTAAAAAGATTTAAAGAAGCTCAAGCTAATAGTTATAGAACAGCACTTGAGGAGATTAGAAATTGAAGAAAAGAATCACATTGGATGTGGTATATTTTCCCACAAATTGAGTGATTATGACATTCAACTATTTCTAAGAGATATGCTATTTCTTCGCTTGATGAAGCTAAAGCTTATTTGGCTGATGATGAATTAAGAAATCATTTAATTGAGATTTCTTTAGCATTATTAGATTTAAAAGAAAATGTTTCTGAAGATATTTTTTGAATAGTAGATGCTATGAAATTACATTCTTGTATGACCTTATTTTTACAGGCAGAACCTGATAATGAAGTGTTTAATAGTGTTATTCAAAAGTTCTATAATTGAGAATTAGATCCAAAAACGTTGAGTATTTTAGGAGTATTGTGAGAAGAATTACATGCTAAGATAGATAATGCTTGGAGTAAAGATTATAAAGGTAAACATAAAGAGAAATTTGAAGAATTAAGTAAGAAAAGAGATGAATTAATTAAAAAATTTGGAAAATAATTTTTATATTTTTACTTTGTGATTGTAAATCTTGTTATGAAAAAGGAGGGATATTTGATTTCCTCCTATTTTTTATTTTGTTGTAATTATTTTATTTATTATTGAATTTAATCAATTAATTATTTATACAATAATTAAATTTAGACTAAGTCAATAATAATACTATGGATAAATACTGAGAAACGATTATGAGATATTGAGTAGGGCGGACTAACTGTTATTGATTAATCGATGCTTGAGTTCATAATGATTCTTCTAAACTTAAATTTCTTGAAAGAGAACAGATAAATGAAATCTTAAATACATTACAATCTACTCAAATTCGAGAAATACTTTCTAAAAAAACGAGAGCTAGACTCTATGATCTTTTAAGACAAAAGAATGAGAAAAAAACTGTAAAATTTATGCAAAAGAATGGTGATGAAATTTTTTGATATATTGAAAATATTAAAAAGCTCCAGGAAGAAAATAAGGATAAAATACTTATTGCTGAATTCCTCGATAATAAACGTTTTTCACAACATGTTGCTTTTATTACTCCGGATATGAAAGTATATGATAAAGTTGGTACATGAAAGTTTAATCTTTGATATGATGTGAAAGAAATGTTTGCTTATTGGACAGACCGATCATGGAATTATAAGCTATATGTACTTGATGAAGAACAAACGAAAAATGTAGAGAAATATCTCTACAATCTCGAATGTAAATCTAAAATTATTAATAGATAGACTAAATTATATTTGTTGCTTCATTTCAGCTGATAAAAACATCTCATCCTTTCACAGGTTTATATCCTAATTCTATTCTGTATTCATTTTTAGTTATTCCTCATGCAAGGTAATGTTTTCTTACTTCATCTTCATCAGAAGGTAATACATTTAGAAATTCAAAGGTTCATATTCAATTAAATACTTTATCATTTAAGACTCTAGCTATTTTCTTTGTTAAAGGATCTATACATCTTAATGCATAAATCTGATTAAAGGCTTTTACATTTCAAACATTTACTCCTTCTCAAATACCTAATACAGCTTTAGGTACTTTGTATATTGCCAATATTTTATCTCTATCTCGAGATTGTTGTGAAATAAATTCCATTTCTTTTGGAGAAGTTTTTATATTATTTGGTTTAATTCAGAAGGGGAGAATTGCTAATTTTCAAACATTAGAAGATCAGGTGTGATTTCTTTCCCAGGTTTCTTTTATTGTTTGAACTTGTTCTGTGCTTAAAGCTGAATCTGTTGTTAATATCATTCCTGGTGGAACATCATGAGTTAGTATTGAATAATTCCGATTTTCTATTTCTTCTTCTCATTTGATTGTCATTGCTAATGCTTGAAGAGGAGAATATCATCTTGTTATATAAGGATATCTTTGATAAGGATTAAATTCAGCAAAAACGAGTACTTCATCAATACTTAGGTTTATTTTATTTCATGAAGAATAATATTCTCGTGAAACTAAATTACCATAATTATCAATAATAGGTTGTAAACATCGTGGAAGTAAAATTGAGAGTCCTATTGTTTTTCAGCTTAGATTTATCTTCCAGAGATATGCAGTTCAACAGAGTTTCATAAAGGTAGCGATACTACCTAGTAAATCGGGGCTAATAAATTCAAGATATTCTGATGTGACATCATTATCAGATTTATCTGCTAGTCTATATTGGAGGGAAGAAATACTATCAGATATTGCTGTGATAGCAGCGTATTGTCGTCCTTTAAAGAATTTTACATATTCATTATCATTTATTTTATTGTCTTTATAATGTCATAGAAGCGGTATAAAGTTATTGAAATTTTTAGTTGTTGATTTTTTAAATATCTGTTTTAACCGGTTCATTATGTATTGACATTATATTTGTAAATTGATATAGTATGTATTGGTAAACAAAACAAACAATTAAAAAGGATTAGCTATGTCAAAGTATGTATTAAAGTTGGTTATTAACCATCCTGGTGATTTTAGGAATGATAGGAGAACTTCTAAGCTTAACCTTATCGTTGAGTTTGACGAGGAGAGGAGGAAAAGAGATGAGCCACTATTTGAGCTTGAGAACTATGCAGAGATTTATGATATCCCTTGCAGCACGTTTACTCTCTATGTCCTTTCATTCAAGGAGGAATGGCTGACTAATCATCGTGACGTTGGGTATCATTTTGATTACAAAGTTCATGATCTTGAGAATGGTGGCTATCGTCTGGAGTTTCATACTAAGGGAGATGATGTTGAACTTAGAGTTGGATTTCCTGAGCCTTATGAGGAGAAGTAGTCAGCATTCAAATCGTTAAACTATAGGTGCTTTTTGTAAGCACCTTTTTTTGTTGAATAAAAGTTTTGAAAAACTATAAACACCTTCTCAAAACAAAAACAACAAAATAATTATATTATGGCACAAAGAGAATTCTTGTTTACGTATTGGGGTAAAACTGGTGATGAGGAAAAATTTCTTACACTTAAGATTACTCCAGCTCAATGGGAGGGAACTATTTGTCCAAATGGATATCTTTTTACTCAAGGTGGTGATTTTGCCATCTTTGTTAATAGAAGGGTTGAAGTTATTGAGGAAAAGTCTTCTCCTGATTGGAAAGATTGGTTTGAGATTTACGTCTCAGAAGGCGGTTTACTTCAGGTTTATAGTTTGAGAATAAAAGTTAATCTCAGTCTTCCTGAGCCTATTATTGAGGGTGCTAAAGTTTAGCACCTTTTTTTATTGCATTTAATTTGTTGAATACGTATAACATAGTTAGTAAACAAAACTTAAAAGTTTATGAAACGCGTTTATAAAATTTCTGTAAAAATTAGTGAGGAGCCTGATAGGGTGCTTGTTCTCGAAAGTGAGGTCATCACTCATGCTGAAAAGCCGAGTCCACTTTATAGCGGTAGAATGTCTGTTCTTCCTGATGGTTCCTTCAAAATCTGGGATTATTATCCTGCAGTTAACAGTGAGTTGTCTTCTCCTGATTGGGAAGAGTACTTCTCTGTCGCTGCATTGACGCCTGTAGCAGTTGTAAAATCGATTAAGGGCCTTGAGGCTTTTATTGATAGACATGAAGAGCAATAATTGTTGCAGTACTCTAGTAGGAGCCTGAATTTGGCTCCTTTTCTTGTTGAATTCAAAGAATTGATTGAGTATAGTATTAGTAGTTAAACAAAAACAAAAAGGATTGATATATGGAGACTATAATTAAATTTAAAATGAAAGTTGGGGAGAGGACTTATCTGCTTTTCATCGATTGCGATACTAATGTCGTTGATGTAACCCTTTTGAAGGGGAAGTTCGTTTCTGTCTTCTGCCACAATGTATCGATTAATGAGGAGCTGAGTAGTGAGGACTACAAGGAGGCCTTTGATTTTTCTAATGATGGTGATTATCACTTTCTTGTTGAAATCAAGAAGGACTTCGTGAAGTATCTTGTGTACTCAGATCTTAATGAGCTTAAGAAACCAAATGTTATTCTCGTTGAAGTTGAGTAGGGAGCTTCCTCCCTACTTTATTTGTTATTGATATTGCATACTCCAATGCTTATAGTAGAGATGGTTAACAAATACAGATAAAGAAAAGGAGGAATTATGTTAAAGTATTTATTAAAAGTTACTGTTCATCACCCTGGTAGATACCTGTGTGATAAGCTCGTTTCTAAATTCAATCTTAAAGTTGAATTTGATGAGGAGCGTGTTAAGAAAGATGAAGATCCTATTTTCGAGGTTACGAGTTCGGCTGAGGCTATGACCATTCCATTGGCTTATATCGCTCTCTATGTTAAATCTTATGAGATTGAGTGGATTGATAAGAGCGAGTATTGTGAGAATTGGCTCACAATTAGTCATTTGGATCTTGGTGAGAAGGGTCTTAAGCTGGAGATGATTACGATGGATACGGAAACTACCGTGTCAGTTGGCTTACCTCAACCAATCGTTTGATTCATTCTTTCTGGTGGCTATTTATTCTATTAGATAGGTGCTCGGTTCTCGAGTACCTTTTTTATACATTTGTCTTTTATTGATATTACTAAGTACTTTCATATAAATGATTTATTGATAATAAAAACATAAAAGAAGGGATTACATATGGATAGAAAGGAAATCGTTTTTTTGAATGATGAGATTCGTACAGATTTTGCGAAGAAGAACGTTTATTTCTCTCAGTTTACAGAAGGAGTTGTAAAGATTCAGACGAATAGGAGTGATTTGAAGGCTGAAGATCATATTTGCCAGGCAATGGCTGAGCTCAAGCGATTGAATCCGAATCTTCGTTTATCTGGTTTCTCTGTTATTTCAAGTTCTTTGGGAATTGATGGAGCTATCTTAAACTTTGAAAAGAAGTAATTTTTATTCTGTTTAGAGGTGTCAGTTTTATCTGATGCCTTTTTACGTTGAATTTAAGATATTGATTTTGTATAATTCAATGGTTGAACAAATACAAAATTCTATGGAAGTTAAATTTAAGTTTAAGAACTGTTCTGAAACAATGGACAGAAATGGGCGTGAACTTACGCTTACTGTGAGGTTTAATCAGGGGAAAACCAAACCAGAGACCAGAGTGTATAGCGGTCAAAGGCTAGGAATTCAGCATGTAGAACATTTCGACTTCGTTCCTGAGAAGTCATCTAAGGACTTTGAGAAGTTCTTTAAAGTTAATAGAAATGTTTTTCATCACCATGAACTTGTTGTTCAGCTGGTTAATGAAAAAGATTTTTTCAGCTTTGAATTACCCGAGATCCTTAGATGGTGACCTTATGAAGGTGCTTCAGATTTTTCTGGCACCTTTTTATCTTGAATTAAAAATGTCGAATGCATATAACTTGATTACTTAAATGAAGTAAAACAATACAAAAACTTAAAACTAAATGGAACTAGTAACGTATGTTATTGAAGGCTACCTAGAGAGCGAGGATGCTATTAAAGATTCCATCGTTTATCTTAAGGTAAATCATGAAGGTGAAGAATCGGTTTCATACTTTCATGACTCTATTATTGTGCATAATTGCACTGTTAATGATGTTCTTAGCGATAGTAAGAAATGGAGGAAGTACTTCAAAATCTTCGATTGTCCTGAAGAGAATGGAGTAGTTGTTGCTGTTCAACAGTATCAGCCTTTCAAGATTACTAAGGTTAATGTTTAATGGTGGTTATTATAACCACTATTTTTTTATGTTAAAGGAGATGCTGTGTGAATTCATAGGACTATCACTGCATGTAATGCTGGTCAGCTTTCTGTTTCTACTGGTGAAATATTTCATCAAACTGCATCAATTTTTAATGCTAATTGTTGTAAATCTGATGTTGAAAACACTGTTATTATTTGGTCTAATAGATTACATAGATTTTTCTCTGATTGAGTAGAGGAGAGGGTGGTTGTCTCTTGGATGATATTTATTGAAAAATAGTATATTCTTTCATGATGATTTGAGTCAAGAACTATGCTTTCTACTCTATCAAAGTTGAAAAATAGAGATGGATATCCATTGAATTTTTGAGGAATTCAATCATTAATTTCTGCAAGATTTTCTATTCTTTGTAATTCTTGGAATATACTAGTTCTTAGTTCGTTAATCATATTTTTATAAATTATTAATTACTGACTGTAAAATCTCATTACATCTTTTTATTATTTCATTTTCTTTGTTTTTTAACGCTGTTTCAAAAAATGGATTTGCTTTAGTTCAGGGATGATGCACTAACTTTGAAAAATATCAGATTCAGTCTTTCTCTCGATAAAGTGATTTTTTTGTTAGAGGTTTTATTAAGTGAGGTTTTGTTCATTCGTGTACATATTTAGCATAAGAAAGATTTGAATATACTTGTGCATGATCTTTGAATAATTTGTATTTAATACTTTTATTTAGTGTTCAACTTTTGTTTGGAACAAGTCTTTTTGATTCTTGTTGGATTAGTTTTGCAGCTGTTAAAAGTATTTTGTTTTTTGCTGTTAATAGGTCGTTTTCAGATAGTTTTTTTAATTTAATAGTGACTTCTTTGTTTCATTTTAATATTATTTTTATGTCCATTTCTTTTGTTGATATTTAATGATTTATTAGTATATTCTTTACAATGTTTAAAGATTTTATATCTAAAAATTTATTATGAAGAACAAAAAAGCGATTATTGTTTCTATTATTTCTTTAATTTTGTGTGTATTAATTGTTGGTTGATTGTATTATTTCTTAAAAGTTAATACTACATTTATTGAAAAGCAGGTTGCTAATAATATCGTTAGTTCTATTGAAGATAATATTGAAGAAAAATTTAGTTCAACAGGAATAAGGAAAGATCAGTTTTCTTGAATTTATAGATTTTGATGATCTAATATTTTAATGTGATCTTATTTATTCTATTATAATTCAGATGAAGAATATGAGAATTGAGAAGATGAAGTTACTCTTTTAGCTAAAGATTATCCTTTTTTGGATAAGGTTATGAAGTTTCATGATTATTTATTGTTTGATTTTAATTTTGATTGATGAAAACTCATTTCTTGGAAATTAATTAATAAAAATACTGGTGAAGAGTTTAATGATATTGATAATTACGATTGGTCTACATTATTTGATGATTTTGATGCATATAAAATTGATTCAATTAGTGAAATTGACAATCTTGATGAATTTAAATTTTATGAAGATAACTTTATTTATAATGATACTAATGAAGTTCATAAGATAGTAATTCTTAGTGATCTTTATTATCCTGATGATGAAGAATTGAATAGTAACATAACTAAATATAATGATATATTGTCATTAGTTGTTCAACCATGAGAATATATTGGTAATGAATTGCGAAGAGATTTGTTAATTAGAATAGAATAGCTATTATGTGTTTTCTAATATAGCTGTAGTTAACCTTAATCATCAACCTTTTCTTTGAGCTACTCATTTTACAGTGTAGCTTTTTCAATCTACCAGAATTTCATCTGATTCTCTTATATCAACAATTGAAGTTATTGATAGTTTATATAATTTACCAAATTTTCAATCTCAGGTTAATTCTGATTCTTCATTTATAGCGGTTAAATATCATGGATATGAATTAATTATTTCTTTTTTGTTCGCTACAGTTCCTTTATAAACTAATCTTTTCACTTCAGCAAGGCAATTATTCATCTTGAATTTTTAGATAAATTGTACATTATTTTATTGCTCGTTTTCGAGCTTAAAAGGTTAATATTAATAGTAATTACGATCATCTTGTGACTCTCGTCGTTGTGATAACGGCGGGAGTTTTTCTTGATTTTGCTCTTGTTTTTTACTATATTCTTTTTAGATGTTTTTTACGTCTAATTATTAACTCAATTTATTTCCCCGTTGCTGTGAAGTAGCGGGGCTTTTTTATTCTATAGAAATAATTCTGTATCTGTCTAATAGAATTTTAGCGTCTGAGCTTAAGTCTTTGCTAGTATAGGTAATTGCATAATCACTTAATTTCTCAGATGCTATTCAGATTTTTTGATAATATTTATCTTTTACGAGTTCTATAATTACCATGAAGATATCATATGGCATAGATGGAAAAGTATAGAGACTATAATTTTGAAAAGTATATCAATTGATATAAGCTATTGCTGTGTTTATTAAGACTATTATTTTATCTTCTTGATTCTCATTAAGAAGTGTTTTTAAAGTGCTGATAAGTTCTTCTCTAGTCATTTTGTTTCTGTATCTTCAGGTGTTAAAGCTTTATTAGAAGCATTCTTTACTTCTTTTTTCTCTGTTTTAATTGATTTAAGATATTTATCTCAATAGGCACGAGCTAGCTTTTCATTCATCTCTATAATTTCTCCAATATGTTTTCAGTCAATTGTTCCTTTTATTATTTCGTATTTCATTGTATTTTAACTTTACTAAATAAAATAAATTTGTAGTATTTAAATGATTTATCTCTTATTACTTTTTTAATGATAGATAATGATTCAGGTGCTTTCCCTTTGAATTGACCTATGGAATGATGACCTGTAAATAAACGAAAGGAGCTTCCAATCAGAGATAATTGTTGATGACGAAGAAGTGAACGTTGTTCACGTGATTTTTCTTTTCCATACGATGTATGAGATATGTTAAAATTATCTATATTGGTTTTAGCTGCTTTCACATTATCATTTTGTATTAGTTATTTTGTGTGTCGTTATTTAAAAGTTAATCATGCATTCAAAAAATCATTAATATGTGCTTTAATAGTATCTGTATTATCTGCAATAATTCGAGTTATTCTTTGAGAATTATTATAAAAATATTTTTTAGTTTTTAATTTTTTATGATGATTTTAGATATCTTACCTTATACTGTTGTTACTGATGAGAATTGTACATGAAATTGGTGTCAGCATAGAGGTAGCATAGATCGTCCAGTAGAAATAGAAGAAGATAATGATTCTTTGACTCAGGAGGAATGTAGATGATTTTGATGTGATCAGTATAAAGTTAAAGGTATTCAACCAGTGCAATTAGAAGAAGATAATTTGTCCTGGACTACTGCATATGATTGGATATATGTTATTTCATGCTCTTCAGCTTTAATTTTCTTTCTTATTGTTTCTTGAATTACTACTTGGATAAAATACTTAATTCTTAATCATAAAGATAGGAGTGTAACCTATAAATCAGTTTTAAAAAGTAGCGTTTGGACTTATATTTTTGCATTTGTATTTTCTTTGGTTGTTATGTGGATGGTTCATTCAGCTATTGCATCTATGAATGAAGGTATCGGTGCAATTATGCTTTAATAAAGAGACTGCTACTAGCTAGCAGCAGTCTTGATTACAGAAAAAGCGTCCTCAGATAATGCTAATCAGCATACTCTTGCTGAGGCTTTTAGTGAACTTACGTCTTTTTCCCATCATCATGCTCTATATCAGAACTCAAAGGTAAATCATCTTTTGATTCCTAATGCATAATTTTTTAGAGATCCAAAAGCGATAAAAGGAGTATCTGTGGTTATAGCTCATGATGGCATTACATCTGTTAATACTACTGGATATCAAAGAAGGTATCCTTTTTCTCAGTTGTCTAATGATCTATATAAAGGTCTTCAGTCTTCGTCTTTTAATTTTTCTATTATTGCTATTGCATCTTGTGACATGTACCATGAAGGCCTATGATGTTGCTTATATTTAAGTGGTACTTTTCTTGTTGCATCAACTAATGCATCATGATTTAATGTTCAGATTCATCCTGTTAGTGTTATTACATTAACGTGTTCAAGATTCGTGATTCATACCATGTTTGAATTATTTGCTCCTATTCCAGTTCAAAGAAGAATTTCTTTGTCTAGGAAATATGCAAAAGCTTGAGCGAATTCTTCTTGTGCTTTATTCCAAATTTCATTTGAATCTGCTTCATCTTCTATGAGTTCATAGGTTACATTAAGTATTGCACCAACTTTTTTAGCAATCATTTCTTTTCTTTCGTATTGGAGTACAGTGTCTTGAAAGTTTGTTGCTTCATCGGTGTAGAATACTTGTAATCAAGTTTTTCTGAGAATGAAATATTTTGTATTTGAATTCATTCTTGAGATATCACATTCTTTCCAGATTCAATATTTCTCCATAATTCTATACACTCATTTTTCGAATTCTGGATGAACAAGATATCATCAATCTTGTCCGATTTGTGTTTGCATTGCTTTTATTGCATTGGTGTCTCAATCTTTTAATGCTTTTAAAGCTTTTACAAATTCGTCTTGAACTGTTGCTAGGTTTTCTCATGGACTCATTCTTGATTTTTCTACGAGTTCTCTCATCTGTGATTTTATTTCTTTAATATCAGGATTATCTCATAATGAGAGTTCTTTAAGTTTTACATCCATTGCAGCTTCTACGGCAGAAGGGACTGTTTCTTCTAGTGATTTAGCTACAACGTCTGCTAGTAATTCTTTTGTTTCTTCTGGCATTTGATTTTTTTGTAAAATAAAAAATTAGCTTTTAAGAGCTCTTTTGTATCTCTCTAATCATGCATTAATTGCTCTTGCTGCTCATTGAAGTGATTCCTTTGCTATGATATGTGCATCATCTAGTTTCTTAGTATTGCCATCTACTAAGTGTTCTAAAAGTCACTTTATCTCTAGTAAAACAGAAAGTGTTTGATTATTAGCAATTTTGTCTTTTTTGTCTATAATTGTCGTGTTGATGAAGTTGATTGCTTCTTCATTGGCGCTATTTTCTAAAGATGAAGAGCTTCATACCTCTTCATTTTTTATTTCTTTTATCATTCAACTTTCTTCTAAAAGCTTTTTCTGATCTAAACTTAATGCATTTGGATTACATGGAATTGCTACGAATGAAAGTTCTAGAAGCTCAGCTTCTGTAATTATTTTTGAATCTTTTTCATCTCTTTTTTGAGGAATAAATCACACGCTTACAGATTTAATCATTCCTTCTTCATAGAGATCTGCTAGTAATATTCCTAAAGGATTTGATGTGGAAAATACTCATTCTATTACTAATTGATTATTATCTACATAAATGTCTGTCGCTTTTCCTACAATATTTTCTATTTTGTAGACGTGGTTTGCAATTATCACTGGATTTTTCATAAAGTTTTCCCAGGTCCAACCGTTTGCTCTGATAATTTCTCATGATCTATCTATATCTTCTGTAGAAGCAATCACCTTGAAAGATTTTTCAGTCTTTTCTTCTTTTAGATGTATTAAGGATAGGGATTCTTGGATTTTCTTTATTGATTCTTCACTTATTTCTTTAAATGTTGCTTTTAGCGTGTTCATAAATTTTTATTTATAAGATAAAATTAATAACTCTCTTGAGTATTTTTAAGAACTATTTCTACTGCTTTTTTTGATTTTACATCGTAATGTCCTTTAAAAGTTATAGATTGTTTTGTTATGTCATCGATTGTGAATGCGGGTGTCCAATCGGTTATTATGATTTTTGAAAGATCCAGAATAAATGATGGATATTCATTTTCTGTATAAGGATGCAGTGTATCTTCTGCTATTATTCTTAGTGCTTTTGATGTTCAATTTAAGAAATCTTCTTTGTAGGTATTATTTTCATAGAGGAGTTCCATGCTTCATTCTATTGAGAATGCTGTGTTTATATAATCTATTGGATTTAATGAAGATATACATTCAATGTTTTTAATTTCTTTTTTGAATGATATTGTAATTGATTGTAAGCAGATATTTCATGCATTATCTAATTGCTGTATGTTGTTTGCGATATATACTTTCAGCATATTAGCTACGAATCAATTTTCATCTTGATAAGTAATGGTATGAGTTTCAGAATTTTCTCATTCTCTTGCTTTTAGATTTATTGAGACAGTAAATTTTCATCATACTTCAGCTCTTAAATCCATTGATTCTATCATTGCAAGAGAATAGGAATTTCATCAAAGTGGTGTATTTGTCCCTATAGTTAATGTTGGATGAGTGTTTGATTCTATGAGTGAAAAGGTATGTTCATATATTCAATTATTTCATTCTGATACAACATTTCATAATAATGCTTTTAAGAAAAATCAGATTCAATTTGGATATACTTGTCATCCTATTGTTCATTCAGACCATTTTTTTGTTATTTGTGAATTTGTAGCATCAAGAATTGTATCTATTGCTCAGCTATCTTGCTCAAGTGTAGCTCTATCAAAAAATGTATGATCTGTTCGTGGAAACCAATATTGTATTGGTAGCTTTTTTACTCACCTTGTATCTTCTATACTAATTCAAACTCAGATTTTCTTTCAAGTAAATAACATGCTATGTATTAGGATAAATTGTATCCTTACTATTTTTATTTAGTTTATATTTAGCAAATTATTGTCTACTTTTAACTTCAAAAACAGAGTTATTAATTGGCTTTATTCTTTTTGCTTTTATTTAGCTCTTGAATTATTATACTTTAACTTATGGCGAGAAAAAAAGTTTTGCTTATGGGAGTACATTTAACAAAAAAAGAAAAATCACAAGGACGTCCAAGTGATATCAAGGCTAAAGCGAGACTGTTATCAACTAAATTATGTTCTTTAAAAAAGAAACTTAATTCTAGAAAAAAAATTAAATCTTCTGAGGATTTAAAATTCTTTTCTGAGATGTTTCTTGAGGTCAGACCTTTGGTCTCTGAAGTAACTTATTATGTTGTTGCTAATGGTTATGCTGGTTTGAGAAGCAGAATTGATCATTTGGTCTTTGTGATCCAGGAGATCTTAGGAAATCTTCATGTCTTGCATTCAAGATATGTTATTTCTATGGTTCCTGCAGATGGTGGATTGTCGGGGATGCATAAGCAATCTTCGAAGTGTGATAAAGAAATTATGGATGATATGATGGAACTGCTTGCCACAATCTAATCTTTATTAATGGTACAAAATGAGTCTTAGTGTTTTCTCTAAGA
>CAMVNG010000012.1 GCA_947168815.1 uncultured bacterium | reverse complement strand
GCATTTGCAATAACCTCAGACTTATCTCCGAGCATATATGATACACATGAATTTGTTGTTCATAGATCAATACCAATAATTTTTGCCATGTATATTATAATAAACAAATAAAAATTCTTACTTTTGAAGCTAAAAAAAATTTATATATTTTTTCATAGCACCTAAAGTATATACATGCTACAAAAAAATGCAAGAGAAAATAACACAAATAATAAAAATCCCTTAATTATTCCTATTTAAAACAGAAAATTCTATTAATAGATTCACATTGTAACTTAATATTTTTTTAATATTATTTCATTAATCTTTTAGTTATTTTGATGTAATACTATGGGAGCAAACAATAAAAAAGCTCGTAGTTTAAAAATCCGATGATGGATTTTCTTTTGTTCTCCTTTAATCGTTTCACTATCATTGGTAATATATAATCTATCAAATCTTATTTTTTCTCAATTTGGGAAACAAGTTAATGAAAATACATCTACCAACTGGATTCTTTGAATTATAACCATAGTTTCATTTATTCTCTTCATAGTCGGATGTTTTTTTATTGGTATTGCAGGAAAATATGAAAAATTTAGCAAAAACCCTAGTTTTCTTAAAAAGTGAGAAACACTTTCTGAAGAGCAGGAAAAATCAATTAGGAAATTTTCATGGTGATGATTTTTAGCCCCTTTTATTATGTTATTTTTTAGCAAAAACTATGTATGGGCTATATTAATACTACTTTTTGATGCTGTAGGTCTTTTACCTAGAACAATTGTTGGTCGATATTGAAGAAGACGACTTGCAGAAAACAGAAATTGGAAAGATTTTGAAGAATACGAGAAAAAAACAAGAATTCGGTGAATTTTATGTAGTTGTATCTGAATTCTTATAATTATTTTATTCTGTATATATCTTTATTATAGCATAAACTCTTATATAAAAGAAAACTCTCGAGTTCTCTATATGTTTAAATAACCTAATTTTTTCTTAAAACATATATTACTCTTTCTATATCTGAAGGATATAGCTTATATTCATGCTCTTGCTCTAATGTTAAATGATATTTTTTTATGAGTTGCAGAAGAAGATTTCTTTCCTCTGGAATCTTTTGCTTCATAAATAAAAAATATCAACCTTTCTTCAATAGTGGATATGATCGTTTAAGAAGTTTATCTGAATATGCCACAGCTCTTGCTGTGATTACATCAAATTTTTTTTCGTTATATTCTTCTATTCTTGTTCGATCCACATGTGCATTTTTTAGTTCTAGTTTTTCAATTATTTCATTAACAGCAACTGTTTTCTTTCTTACTGAATCTATTCAAAGAAATGTTACATCTGGATAACTAATTGCCAAAGGAAGCAACGGAAAACCTCATCAAGTTCAAATATCACAAACACTCATTCATGATTTAATTACTCAAATCTTTGTTAATTCTAATGAGTCATTAATATGTTTAATTTGAACTCACTCTTCATCACGAATAGCCGAAAGATTAAGCTCACTATTTTTTTTAAGAAATATTTTTATTAGGCTTTCTCGCATTATTATAATCATTTAGTGTAAAGCGTCTGTGTCGGATACGCAAAATCTATCCCCTCTTGTTTGAAAGTATCTAATATTTCAAGTAGAATAGCGTCATGAACCTTCATTGAAAACAATAAATCGTCACTTGATACTGTATAGCTTACAAGAACTTCTATACTCGAATCTTGAAGATCTTTTAAAAGAGCCCATTCAAATGTTGTTTTTTCTTGTTTTGATATTATTTTTTTCAAGATATCAGGTATTGCTTTAAATTTTTCTACTGGTGTTTCATATGTAATCGCTAAAGAAAATCTTTTTCTTCTTACCTTAATAAGACCTGAATTCTCAATACAATCAGCTACGACACTTCTATTTGGAATAACAACAGTTGATCACGTTATTGTTTGTAATGTTGTTGTTCTTAAACCAATTTTTTTTACTGTTCATTCATACCCAGCTACTTCAATTCGATCTCAAATCCTGAAAGGAGTAGATCACATGATTGAGAATGAAGAAAAGAAATCCTCCAATAGTTTTTGAGCTGCGAACGCAACAGCGATACCTCAGATTCAGAGTGAAGTTAAAATTGGTGTAATTGCGATTCATATAGTATCAAAAACAATCAATACAGCTAATATCCATACCAATATTTGGAATATCATATTTAATATTTCGTAGAGATTCTTTTTAGTTTTAGCATCTTGATGCCTAAATCATTTTTCCATAACTAGCTTTAAAAGTATCTTTATGAGGGATGTAATTTCGACAACCAAATCAATTATAAAGATCAATGCAATACCAATACGAATTGGTTTTATGAATGCGAATGAAAGCGAAGCAAAAAAGACTGGGAAAATCAGACATGTATACCAAGAGATATTTCAAATTGTTCAAAGGAATTCTTTTCTTAAGGTATGAGACTCCGAAATTCTTTTATTTAAGAATCAAGCAATCCATTTTACAATGAGAATTGCAAACAACACTCAAAAGAACACTAACAATGAGAACATAACAATAGAAGGTGTTAGTTCTCGATTCTTTTCAAATAGCTGAGAAACGGATGGCATACTATGTAAGGCAGAAAATAAAAGAATTTATAACTTATAATTAACCAATTTCTTTAGATTTTCAACGAATTTTAATTGTGTTTCAATGATAAAAAGCTAATATACTGACGATATTTAATACATTTTGATATTAATGGATATTTATGATTCACATACGCATTTAAATCAGTTAAGCCTTTTCCAAAACCGAGAACATTATTTTTCTTCATTTCTCGAAATTTGATGAAAAGGTCTTGTTAATGCATGAGCAAATCAGGAATACAATTTAAATGGGATTAAAATAGCAAAAATATGCAAAGAGAGATATCCTTATTGTTATGTAAAATGTGCTATTGGGCGGCATCCTTGTGATATTCAAAAATTGGACGATAATTTAGATTTAGAAAAACAAAATTTAAAACAACAAATATTAGAAAACAAAGAGTTTGTTGTTGCAATTTGAGAGTGTTGAATCGACCTCCATTATGAAGAAGCTCAAAATGTTGAAGAACAACAGAAGTATTTCAAAGCTCAATGTGAATTAGCACAAGAGCTATGATTACCGATTATGATACATTCTAGAGATGCCTTTCAAGAAACCTATGATGTTTTAAAACAGTTCCCTAATATTACTGTATATATTCATTGTTGGGGATATTGAGAAAAGGAAATTCAGCTGCTTTTAAAAACTTTTCCGAATCTTTACATCTGATTTTGCTGAAACATCACTTATAAAAGTGCTGAAAATCTAAGAGAAAGCCTAAAGATATTACCAATAGAAAAGCTCCTTGTTGAAACTGATGCTCCTTACCTATCACCACAAGGTCATCGCTGAGAAATAAATGAGCCAAAAAATGTTATAGTTATCTGAAAATATATTTCTGAGTTACTTAGAATTGAAGAAGAAACTTTATGGAAACAAGTCTGCACGAATTTTTTCAATTTATATAAAAACAAATAATGAGAGGTATCGATCAAATCTTTTGAATCATTATAACAATTCTTCTTGTTTTATGATGTTTAAACACTTCGTATGAAGCAATTAAACTATATAATTGTATCGGGTGTTCTGCACCCTGGCATACTGCCCTATTAATGCCGTGACTTGTATATGTATTTTTTCTAGCTATTGTTCTAATCCTCTACTTTATAATTAAACATTCACATAATGATTAAAGGAGTTAATTCTCCTTTATTTTTTCAATTAATTCAGGAAATGTTTCCTGATTAAAATGTCCCCTATCTTGAAAAATTTCAAAATGAACTCAAGGAATAAATTGAACAATTCTTTCACTATGACTAAATGGGACAACTTTATCGTCTTTAGAATGCCATATTCGTATATTTTCAGCCTTTTCAGCTATTGTTTTTAGTATTTCTGGATTGTATTCAAAATCTCACAAATAGTTATCTCATTCATTTAATCACTCACTATCAAAAACTGGTGAAATAATATGAAGCTGTCTAATTTTAAAAGGAAGTTTATTTTCTCCAACATATTTTAATAAAAACAATGCTCATAAAGAATGTCATACTAGTACTATTTCATCCCCAGTTAAAAATGGTAAATGTTTTTCAAAATAACATTTCCATACTTTATAACGAGCCATATCTTTATTTGGCATTTCTGGTTTTATAACCTGAAATTCTGGCAAATATTTCTCCATCGTCATTCTCCGTCTTTTTTTCTCTTCAAAGGGATTAATTTCTCGACTTTCAATTGCTTTTATCAATTCGTCATCATTTTCAAGCAAATTTCATCCATGAACAAATAGTAATTGTTTCATTATATAGACTCTAAAGAGATAAAAACTATTTCTTAAGATTTATAATTACAGCTTCACTTTGAGTTCATAATCTAAAAGGTAGTCCCCAAGTTCAAATTCACTGTGTCACATATGCCATTTTTCAATCTTCCTTAAACAATCAATAATCATAATCATTCATTAACTCAACAATTTTACGGAATCAATATATTTGTCCACGATGAGTATGTCATGCAACTTCTAAATCTATAGCATAGTCTTTCAATTTTTCTAACGCAATAGGCTGATGAGTCATAAAAATTGTAAATATCTCACCGCTATTATCCATTGAAGTTTCCGATATATTGTTGTTTAAAGATTCTTCACCTCGAACTGATTTATCAACAATTCAAACAATTTGGATTCAATCAATTTTAATACTTTGATTATCCAAAAATATAATTGGAGAAACTTCAGATATTTTTTGATAAACATCTCTCGCTCACATAACATCATGGTTTCACATTATTGCAATCATGGGAACACCATAGCTATTTTTTTGAAAATAAGTATATGCATCGACATATCATGGATGTGGTCTATTAAGAAGATCTCAAGCTATAATAACCATATCTGGCTTTTCTTTTTCAATTAATTGTCCTATTGTTTTAAGATGATGTGTGCTTAGCACATAATCAACATGTATATCACTCACTAAAAGAATTTTTAAATCTTTCTCTATTTTATCAGACTGAATATCCAATGTTACCACCTTGGTATGTAGAGAAAAGAATATTCATGTTGCGAAGAAAACAAGAACAACTCCAAGGACTATCCATTTATTAATTTTATATCGAATTGATATAATATGCTCGATTCAAAATAAGAAGAATAAAAGGAAACATGAGACTAATAGCCGAGAAAAAATTGTTCATAAAACAGTAATAAAAACATTATTTCATGCATATCGCACTGTAAAGAATGTAATTGCTGCAGAACAGAACGATATTATTCATAAAATCCATTTTGAAGGATAAAATGAAAAAATCGCACATCATCTGTAAATGACATAAAAAAACATTCAAACTACTCCAATTAGAAGAGGTGCCATTGAAAGCCAAAAACTAGGTTGCATTTATATTTTTAAAATTAAAATAATCAAAGTTGTTGTGGTTGTGTATACAATTTCTTTAATTCATCATATACCTTTTTCATGGAATTAAATTTTCGTTCTTCAATAAGTATTCTTTCTCGTGAATTAAAATCTATTTTAAGACTTAAATCTTCTATATTTTTTTCCTTAAGATCTGGTACTTCTAAAAGCTCTATTAAATGTTTTGAAAAAAACGCAGATTCTTTATCTTCTTCTAATTTAGCACGAAGATCTGGTGTTAATTCTTCAAGATGATTATATATATTCTCAACTGTTCAATATTTCTGAACTAATGTTAGTGCTTTTTTAGGTCCTATTCATGAGACTCATTTTATGTTATCTGCAGCATCTCAAATTAAAGCAAGATAATCAACAATACGCTTTGGTTCAAAACCATACTCTTTTTCAAAATCTAATAATGATGTTGTTTGATTCTTTAAAGAATCTTGTATTTGAATATTTTCTGCTAAAAATTGTTTCAAATCCTTATCTGAAGTATAGACCTGTAAATAAAGACCTGGAATATCTTTATAATTTGAAACTAAAGTTGATACAATGTCATCAGCTTCATATCATGGTGCTGTTATGTTTGGAATTCATAATGCATTTACTAATTCTTTTACTAATGGAATTTGAGATTTAAATTCATCTTCCATTTTTTTTCTGTTTGCTTTGTATTCTTCGTACTCCTCATGCCTTTTTGTTTTTACAGGGGAATCCCAAGCAATTACAAAATAATCTGGTTTTTCTAAAAGAAGTTTCAACATCATACGTGAGAAACCAAAAACTACATTAATATTTTTTCAATCTTGATTATATATTGGTGCTATAGCATACCATGCTCTGAATAAGAATCCAGAACCATCTATTAACATAATCTTTTTCATTTTTAACAGTATTTGATAAATTTAACTTTATTATCCATTATTTCCTTTACCACCTCTTCTCTTCATGAAAGACTTAATCCTTCTGCATTTTTAATGTATTCAATTAGTTGTTGCTTTATTTCTTGCTGCTTTTTCTCATATTTTTCAATGCTATAGTTTTTATTAAGATAACTGTTTGCTCGATCATTAAAAAGACTTAATAATTCTGAGTCATTACTCGAACATTGGAAAATAGATTTTCATCACTGTTGTAATCTTTGTGAAGAGATGAATATTCAATATTCATGTGCTAAATTTTTACAAATATTTTCCATTTCTTCATCTATTGCCTTTGCTCATACAACTGGAATATGGATTTTAATTGAAGATAATTCTCAATTTTTTTCCTCAAAATTTCAATATAATAGGACTAACGCAAAGAGAAAACTAAGAATATCGTTCTTATCTTTTGGAAAAGAAAAGTCTGTTGAAAAATTTCTAATAAATGTTCCCTGGCTTTCTTTTTTTATCATAACATCAAATCCGAAATTTTTGTTTATTATTTGTTGTAATTCGTCTATTCATTTTGAAAAGAAAGGAAGATAGTAATATTTTTCTCAAGTCTCTTCATTAAATCACTGGAAAATTGCTAATGCGTTAACTATCATTCATTTATTAATTTTATAATTCTCTATAGGATTTTCTTGAAGGTAGCAAACCTGCATTCATTCGCTTATTTCTTTCAAATGCAGTATTTTCCATTGTCTTTTATTAAATATAAGAATCCCTTTATCCTTACTTTTTATAATATAAGAAGGAAAAGATACGGCATAATCTTTTGTCGTTGATAGATTCGGATGTTCTATAGTTAATAGATGATTATCATCAAATCCAAGTGTTTGCATAGAACGAGATTTATATAAAATATTATTCATTATCTATCTTGATCTCTCTAACGTCCCTTTCTTTTCAAGTTTCAATAAGCTTGTAAAGCAACGTTAATTCTATTAGATTAATTAAGAGAGCTGTTCATCAGTGGCTTACAAAAGGTAATGTCAATCATGTGTTTGGTAATACCTCTACATTAACTCCTACATGTACAAAAACTTGAACAACAATAAGAGAAATTATTCATACACATAGCACTTTCATCTGTGGATCTTTTATATATGGGATACGTTTTAGAACAAGAATAAACATTCATATATAGAGGGCAAAAAGTATCATGTTACCGAAAAATCCTATCTCTTCCGAATATGCAGCAAAAATCATATCTGAGTAAGCTTCAGGCAATTGTCACATTTTTTGAAGTCCCTTTCAGTATCATTGACCAAAAAATCCTCACGCTCAAATCGCTATCAATCCTTGTTGAATCTGCCATCATTCTCTCAACTCGATTTGTTTTTTCTCTTCTTCATCTGTTGTAAAAAATGTTTTTATTCTTTCATAAGCATAGTTATTTGGATTGGCAATGCTTATCATTACAACTCAAACACTAGCAATAAGTAAAGCTCATCCTCCCAATACCAGTATTTTCTTCAAAGGAAATCACATATACCATGCCATTATTGTTCATGTCAACGCCAATATAAATAACGTTCACATATCTGGTATTAACAAAATAATAGAAAGAACTATTAAGTTTATTATTGTAAATTGGACAAAAAATTTATTAACAAATCCTTTTTCATTAATTTCATCTTTTCTTTTTGCTAACCAATATGCCATGAACATAATATATCAAACCTTGAAGAATTCTGAAGGCTGCATATTAGGAAGAGGTCAAAGATCTACCCAACCTCTAGCTTCTCAGTTTGTTGCCTGAAGACCTGGTATAAATGCACACATTTGAAACAATAATGTTGCAATGAAAATAAACCAGATAAATTTTTTATTTTTGAGCCAATCTAACGGCAAGAAAAAAACAAAAACAACTGCTATTAATGCAACAAATAGGTTTCTGATTTGAGAACGAAACAATACATAGTTGTTTCTTAACTGAACTCTTTTGGTCCCTTGATCTACTAATTTTACTTGTTCTTGTGCATCTGTTTTCAATGTATCAAGCGTTGGCAACAGATTTGATGATTCCTCTATGGTTCATAAAGTTTCTCATGAAATACTTATATTATCAGAAGAACCGCCTTCACCTATCGTTGGAATAACCGTTTGTTCTGTCGTCGGAATTTGTTGGTAATTGGTTTTTTCAATAACTTTTTGAGTTGATGCTATAATTGTATCATCAAGAAAAGTATTAAACGCTTTTACCGTTTCAATATTTTGCATCACGCTCACTGTCAACCTCTGATCAAATGATTTCCAGATAGAAGTACTATATACAGCAAATAATCAAAAAACAACCAATGCTGCTCAATATAATCGTAATTTAATTCAAGCTCTCATATTTTTTCTTTTTATAAACCATCGTTACCTTTATTTTTTTCTCACAAAAATGCAACAGTAACTAGCTTAAATATGCCGATATTTTCTCAAAAAGTTCTTCAGCTATATCTTCTCTTGTCCTCATTTCTCCATCCTTTGCACAGGCTATTTGAATCCAGTTATATTTCTTAGCAACATAAAGAAACGCCTCGCTTGCCTTTTTCATATGGTTCGCATCATTTTCATGAATATCTTTTGACTTATCCATATTTGGTTTTTCTACTTTCAGAGCTAGATTTCTACTTATTTCTGGATCAAGATATAGAAATACTTGAACATCTGGTCTAGGTATATTCAGAATTCAATATTCTAAATTTTCTAATCGCTCTAAAAATTCATCCCTTGATTTTAAATCATCAATTTTTCATGCTTGATGCCCCATATTTGCAGAAACATAACGATCTGATATTACTATTTTTCATTCAGATAATCGTTTTCTTATAGTATTTGCTGCTGAAAACCTATCTACAGCATAAAGTAATGATGCTTGATAAGGAGTTACTTCATCAGCTTTTCAAAATTTTCCATTTAAATACTCCTCTGTTGGTCAAGCTGAAGGTTTTCAGTATTGTGGAAAATCTATTTTTTCTACCTCATATCATAAAGATATAAGTTTTTCTTTTAATTTTTCTGTCTGTGTCTTCTTTCAACTTCCATCTGTCCCATCAACAACTATAAAAATTCATTTTTTCATTATAGCAATTTTGACATATAAATAGACATATTTAGGATAGTATTCTTTCTTATAAATACAAGAAATTTTAAAATTTCACATAATTGAAAAAGTAGTTTGAATTCAAACTACTTCATCATATTTAAGAAAAACACACAGAGACTATCCAATATATACAGATTCTTTAACCTCTTCAATCATTGATCTAATTTCATTTAATCCATAAGAGAAGTTTTCTCTTACATAGTTATTTTCAATCATAAGGGCTACTAACTTATCATCAATATCTTGCATTCCCTCGATTAGCAACATTAAATCATTTTGTGATGTAATTAATCCATTATTAATCTCCTTTCAAAGTCTTGTTGCATGAGCTCTAAGTTGAAGTAATGTTCTAACTACTACATCAACATACTCACTATTAAATTCATGTACAATTCCTCCACCATATTGACTTGCTTGTTCTGTTGTAAATTCCAAAGCTGAAACTAACGCATCACAAGTTGACGCAATTTTATCAAGTAATGTTGTCATTTTAGTTGTTGTACTAGATACGGTGTTTAAATTCTCCATGGTGTTTTTCTTTAAAAGAAGATAAATAATTTGTGTAACTCAATTATATTCCAAAAATAATTTTTACAAAAAAAAGAAAAAAATCGTTGTCGGTTTATCCTTATCATTTTCAAATTTTATGATATTGCATGAAAATATATGTTTTATATCAATTCTATCCTATATTTTATACTATAAGATATTCATCTATAAGCTTTGCATCACTATTTGAAATTAGTCAAAGCATTTCTTCATTAGGATTTCCCGTTGGAGTGATGAAAAGTACGGATAGTCTTTCCCCATTCTTCTTACTCTGTGAAAATAATTCTCACGCCTCAAAAATTGTCATATCTTGAGAGATAAAACGATAATCTTTCCATCCATATTCCAACTGAATATGACCAACTTTTGTTAATCATAAATTAAGATAATCTTCATTAATGAGTAAATCTGATATCCAATATAGAAGTCTTGAATCATTTAAAATTCCAACAAAATTTTCTTTTTCATCATAAATTGGAATATTACTATATCAGTATTTTCTCATTTCAGGAATTATTACTTTTAGGTAATCTTCCTTATGTGCTTTATATATCTTTTTTCTAAATAGATCTAAAACCTTCGCAGGTTTTGTTATTTTCTCTGCATATTTACTAATTTTCGCAATTGCTGCTTGTGTTGGGGATGCAAAAGTTTCTCCATTTGATTTTATTCAATGTGTAATAAAATTCCTTAATTCTCAAAAATTTTTTAATTGATAAATATGTTTTCTCACAAAAGAAGTTATTGTATAGTTACCTTCAGCTATCTTTTTCAACTTTTCATTGTATGGAGAAAACCCGTCTTCTCAAAGGACTTTGTCAAAATGTTTATCTATTTCATTAAAATAAGCTAAAAAGCTAATAATATTTTCTTCATCTGTTGTAGATTCTAACGTTGTCATCCTGCTTATTCTTCAAAAAAATTTATAAAATACTACTTTAAGTATAATTGCAAAATTAAAGAAAATCAAATTTTTATTTACTTTTTCGATTGAAAAATAGATAAAAAATATTAATTAATTGTAAAAAAAATAAAGTTGTTTATACTTAATGAGAGATTCATTTTTAATCGACATAATTTGTAGAAGTATGAAAGCCCTTTTGAAGAAAATTTTACACTACGATAAGCTCTATCCAATTTTTAAGGATTCTGTTTTTTATCATCTATTTAAAAAGACAGAATGAAATATAGCAAACGCTCTATATTGAACTCCTTGAAATGGATTTTTCATCATTTGAGTTACATGAACTAATGGAAAAACCACTACAGTTAACCTTATTCAAAAAATTTTGAATGACAATGTTGCTCCAACGGTTTCTATTAGTACAGCAGATATTAGAATTTGAAAAAAAAGGGTTCCAAATTCAAAAAAAATGACCTCTCTTGATGTTTTTGACTTACAAAGCTTTCTTTCTACTGCAAAAAATAGTTGATGTAAGATTGCCGTTTTAGAAGCATCATCTCAAGGTCTTGATCAACATAGATTTGAAGGTATTGAATTTGACGTTGCTGTTTTAACTAATATTACTCATGATCACCTTGATTATCATGGAAATATGGAAAAATATTCAGCATCAAAAAAACAACTTTTTAAAAATGTATTATCAAATTCAAAACAAACTAAGATTTGAGTATTCCCTTCAGATGATATTCAAGGAAGAAGATGGTTTGAAGAAATTCCTATCGATAAAAAAATTAATTATGCTTGTTCTGCTTCTGCTATATTGAAAGCAACTCAAATTATTGAATACTTAGATCATACTGAATTTACATTCTCCTATCTTTGAAAACTTTACAGAAGTCATACTCAACTATTAGGAGCTTATAATGTTAACAATATTCTTGCAGCTATCGGTGTTGCAATAGAAATGGGTCTTGATATAAACACAATTCTCCCTTCTATTGAAAGTTTTCAATGAGTTGATTGAAGATTACAAAAACAAGAAATCAATTGAGCTACTTACTTTGTTGATTTTGCTCACACCCCTGATGCTTTAGAAAAAACATTAAGTTTTTTGGAATGACAAAAATGAGATCACAGACTCATTACCGTATTCTGAGTTCCATGAAATAGGGATACTGAAAAAAGGCCTATCATGGGAGAAATTGCTTGGAGATATTCTGACATTGCAATTTGTACTGATGATGATCCAAGTACTGAAAATAGACTAAGTATTCTTAATGAATTAAGTAAACCTATTCAAGAAAGATTCTTAGCTCCTTGAAGAACATCTTATATTATTCCTGAAAGACATTATGCAATTAAATTTGCAACCGAAATAGCACAACCCGGAGATATTGTCCTTCTTGCTTGAAAATGACATGAACAAGTTCAGCTCACTAACTATTGAAAAAGAAGATGGAGCGATTATTTAGAACTTAAAACAATAAAAGGGAATTCTTAATATTCCTTTTTACAATATAGGGAATCTTTATATAAAACAAAAATTTAAAATATGCAAACTCAATTAACTAAAATAATTGCAACTGTTAAGGATGACTGTTGAATTGATAAAGTAATCCAACTATATAATGCTGGAGTGGATGTTATAAGAATTAATTTTACCCATGCAACTCCAGAAAGTTCAAAATCACTTTTAGAAGCAATTAATAAGACTAATAAAGAAGGTATTACACAACTAAGTACTCTTTTAGATACAAAGGGTCCTGATATTAGAACATGAATTAGAAAAGAACCACTCCAAGTAAAAAGAAATCAAATTTTTAATATATATGTTGATGAGGGAAAACTAACTGAAAATTCCGATATTTTTTGTGATTATGCTTGAATTCTTAAGGATGTAACTGTATGACAAGAAATCATTATCGATTCTTGACTATTACTAGTTGAAGTAAAAGAAATAAAGAAGGATCATTTAGTTGTTAAAGCTTTAAATGACGCTGAGATTGGATCAAAAAGACATATCAATCTTCCATGAGTAAAGGTTTCACTCCCTGCTATGATTGAAAAAGACAGAACGGATATTTTATTTGGAATCAAAATGGGAATTTCTTATGTTGCTGCTTCTTTTATTAGAACAGGAGATAATGTGAAAGAAATAAGAAACTTTTTGGATAAAAACTGAGGTGAAAACATAAAAATTATTTCAAAAATCGAGAATAAAGAAGCTATTGAAAACCTGGAAGAAATTGTAAAAAAATCTGATGGTATTATGGTTGCTAGAGGTGATTTATGAATTGAAATGCCTATTCATGAACTTCCTGTATATCAAAAAAAAATTCTAGATATGTGTTTTCAATACTGAAAACCTGTTATTATTGCTACTGAATTAATGAAAAGTATGGTTTCTAACCCATTCCCCACAAGAGCTGAAGTTAGTGATATTTATAATTCTGTTCTCATGAGAGCTGATGCAGTTATGTTGTCAGATGAAACTGCTGTTGGTAAATATCCAATTAAGGCTGTTCAATACATGGAAAAAATCATTTCAGAAGCAGAAAAGACCACAGTAAATAAGCATAAAGATTTTGACATTCAAACAACAAATGAAGCAGAAGTATTAAAAAAAGCACTTTCACGTTATGCACTAATGTTAGCGGATGAAATTCATGCAAAAGCTGTTGTTGCTTTTTCTTATTCATGAAGCCTTGTAAGATATTTATCCGCTCTTAAACCTAATGTTCCAATAATCTCATTTACTGAAGACGACATCACACATTATTCAACTTGAATAAACTTCTGAATTTTTTCTCAAAAAATTAGAAAATTTTCTAAGCATATGTCTGAAGATCAAGAAATTGCTATTGATGTATTAAAAGAAGAAAAGATTGTTAAAAAATGAGATTATATAATTATTATTGGAGTTAGACTCTATGATGGAATTCGCCAACCACAAATTAGAGTTGTTCCAATCGTATAAAACAAATAATACATTATTATTTTAAATGCTAGTTCATAGATTGAACTAGTTTTTTAATAGGCTTAATTTGCAATTATTTTTGAAATTCTTATATTACACGAACTAAAAATACTTTATTTCTTTGTGATCTTATGCAAAAAATCATAAAAGGTCTTACAATATATAAAATTTGATATTGATGAATTGGAATTGCTTCATTACCTGATGGAAAAAAAGTACTGATTAAATGAGGAGCTCTCCCTTGAAGTATCGTTGATGTTAGAGTTGTAAAAGCAAAAAAAGACTATATTGAAGCTCACTTATTAGAAATAAAGAAACAAGATCCTAAACTTATTACAGGTCATTCTATTTGTAATCACTTTTTTTCTCCCTTTATGATTAAGGACGAAAATCAAGAAGAATTACCTCCATATGCTATTTGATGCTGATGATGTAAATGGCAGGTCATGAATTATGAATCACAACTTCAACTTAAAGAAGAAATTGTAAAAGATGCCTTTAATAAATTAAGCAAAAAACAGGAAGTTAAAATACTTCCAATACTTGGTTCTCCTATACAAGAATGATATAGAAATAAAATTGAGTTCAGTTTCTGAGTTTATAAGCAATTAGACGAGGCGTATAGAAAAGCAAAGAAGTGATGAAAAAAAGAAGAAGATTTATTGCAAGAAGGTATGAATAAATATTCTATAGATTCTGATTTCAATCTTGGTTTCCATAAACAATGAGAATTTAGTAAAATTGTTGATATCACACATTGCTGATTAATAAGTGAGAAAGCAAACAAAGTCTTCTCCTATCTAAAAAATCTTTGCAAAGAATCATGATTACCTGTTTATGATCAAAAGACTCACCAATGATTCTTTCGTCATTTAGTAATAAGAGATGGTGCTAATACAGGTCAATTACTTGTAAATCTCTCTGTTGCAGATAATAATTTAAATGAGGAAACCACTTCTTTACGAGAGAACTTTTTAAATACAATTAAGGATGATAAATATTTAAATGAAGTTGTTTCGACTTTTGTAATTAGCTATAATAATTGATTGGCTGACATTGTTCGTAATAGTGAAACAGAAATAAAAACCTTTTGGTGAGATTGAGTCATTCATGAAATTTTGGATTTTAAAGAATATATGATAGAAGAAGAAAACACAAAAGTAAACTTTAGGATTTCTCCATCTTCTTTCTTTCAAACAAATACTTTATGAGCCCAGAAACTCTTTTGAACCGCAATGAAAATAGTATGACGTATAGAAGGGAATATCTTAGATTTATACTGTTGAGCTTGAAGCATCTGACTATCTTTTTTAAGAATGTGACTGTGAGAAGAAGTGGTTTGAGTTGAGATAGTCGAAGATGCTATTGTTGACGCTCGACATAATGCAAAAATTAACGGTTTAGAAAATAAATGTTATTTTGTTGCATCTCCAGCAGAAAAGATGCTAATAAATTTCCCTGAATTAGAAGAAAAAATTAAGAATATTGGTTTAGTAATAATTGATCCACCTAGAGAATGATTGCACCCTAATGTGATTAATTATCTCTCTAATCTAAAAAAACAGTATCAGTTTAAATTACTGTATATTTCTTGTAATCCAATCACTATGGCTAGAGACATTGAAATGCTAATAGATGAAGGTTTTAAGTTTAAAGAGGTACAACCTGTTGATTTATTTCCCCACACCCATCATATTGAAGATATTAGTATTTTAGAATAAAGAATCAGGTTTTAAACCTGTTTTTTATTAAATTTTTTGCTAAGATTTTCAGAAACGTAAAACACAATTTAATCTTTCTAGGTACAAATAAAGTTCTTTACTTTTTATTTTTTTTCATTATCGTTTCTTTAGTTGAAATTTGATTACCATAACTTTATAAGTATAATATTTAGATTTTCTCTATCCTCCATGAAATTTCTAAATCCTATGGCTACAAAGAATGATATTAATGATTTTGCTGAAGCAATAAAAATTTATTGAAAATGAAATGTTATATTGTTTAAGAAACATCGAATTAAACTCATTGCCCCGCTTTGGCAGTCTTTATTATCTTTATTATTGCTAGGTATAATATTCTACATTATCCATGCCAATTATTACGAATGACATGAAGAAATTTATTGGTCTTTAGCTATATTTTATATGGCTACAACAATTTCTTGGGTCTGATTTGTTATTTTTTGTATATTTAAAAATATATGGAAACTACTTGAAAGAAAATATATGTACTATGAGGATGTCGAAAGCCTTTCAAAATTAAAAAAATGGTATGACACGTTTTCAGTATGGTCTTGAGTCATTCTTATTCTTCATTTATTATTTGTAATTTCTAACATTTCTGTTCCTTTTGTTAACCGATATAACTGAGAATGAGAAATAGCCGCTCCTGTTGCTATTTTGATATTAGATATCTTATTCTTAGGGGATATCCTTTCAATTATGGATGACATTTTGATATATGAAATGACTTTTTATATTTGTACTCCAGAATCACTTAAAATATTTAATCAAACTTGATTTTTTTCTGTAGGGATTTCAGAAATAGCTCCCTCATCAATAAATATTATTAATTTTGATAAAGATTGATTATTCCCATTATTATTTCATTATTGAAACATGTATATTTATACTGATTCTGATGTAATAACAGAGGCCGGTAAAGTTATAGCCTTAGAAGATGTTCCAGAACCAGAAATTATTGTCAAAAGAATTTATCAAATATACGGTAAGGTATTTACAAGTGAGAGTAAAAAATAAAAATTTTGTTGGATATGAAGGTTGTATAATAAAATAATAAATTTATAAAAAGTATTCTTTTAAAAGAGAATAGATGTGAAATTTAAATGATTAGTAATCTTTAATTAATCTCGTTTACATGAGTATTTATTTAAGATAATTTCTTGAATTATTGAGATATAAATATATGTTATTTATGAATTTAAACAGTATCTAAACTGTGAAAATTACATCAGTACATTGTCTATTATTATTCTTAATGAAGTTTTAGTTGAGAGTATAATTCATATCAGGTTTTTACGGTGACTGACAATAAAGTTGAATATACTGTTAAAATTTTTTTATCTTTTGTTTTATTCTTTATTAATATAAAAATGGATTTGGGATGGTTAGCTGATTTTATTAAAAATTTTCCTAAGAAGAAGACGAAAGCAATTATCATAATTCTTATTCAGTTTATACTTTTTTGTATTGTTTGATGAATATTAGAAACTATTATGGAATGAGTTTCAAGTAAAGATTCTATATTTTGGGGAATGGCTGAAACTGCATTTTATGTATTATTATGTTTCTTTTGATTATCATGACTAACAGATGCTGCTCTTGATTTAGATGATGAAAAAGATGATGCTCTAAACTCAAAGTGAGAAGTATTGGATTTTTTAAGTAAATCTTTTTGAAAAGAAAAAGAATTTAATGTTAAAGAGATTCTTGCTGATAAAAAAAATCTATCAAAATTAAATGAAATTTTCAGCAATTGTAATTGAGATAAAAGCAAAATTTCAAAAAGACTGAGAATCGTTTTACGCTGACTTACAAATGATTGAAAAATAAAGAAAATAAAACAATCAACGTATTCTATTGTTTCTAATTCTTAAAGAGAAGATATTCATTTCTAAAATTTTTAATAAACAAAAAAAAGACTTACTTTTGATAATCTCTGGATTTTTCAGATGTTATAAGTTTAATTAATCTTTAAATCTAATAATATATTATTAAATAAAACAATGAATATCTCATTGAATAAACAAGGTTTTTTAATATAATCTTATTCTCTATTTTTGCATTTTAAAACATTAATATGAACAGAGATAAACAAATAATTAGAGTTAGTATCTACTGAATTATTACTAATTTAATTCTCGTTTGATTCAAAGCGGTAGTTTGATTTATTGCTAACTCCATTGCTATTATATTAGATGCCGTTAATAACTTAAGTGATGCTCTATCATCTATAATCACTATTATTTGAACTAAATTAGCTTCAAAAACTCCTGATAAAGAACATCCTTTCTGATACTGAAGAATTGAATATTTTTCATCTGTTATTATTGCTGTTATTATATTAGTTGCATGATTAACTTCCCTCAAAGAATCAGTTGAGAAAATTATATCTCCTGAAAAAGCTGACTACTCTATCATCAGTTTAATTGTTATTATTGTTGCTGTATTTGTTAAGTTCTTTTTCTGAAGATGGGTGAAAGGACAATGAAAGAAACTTAATTCTTGAAGTCTTATAGCAAGCTGAACTGATGCTATTTCTGACTCATTTCTTTCTCTTAGCACCTTTATATGAGCTATTATTTCTTATTTTTGGTGAATTTCTTTAGAAGGATATTTATGAGTTGTCATTTCTATCTTTATCTTAAAAGCTGCCTGGGAAATCTTACAAGATACGGTTAAAGATATGATCTGAGCAAGAGCTGATACAGAATTAACTAATGCTATCAAAAAAGATATCTTAAAGCATAAAGAAATTCAATGAGTATATGATCTTACAATACATAATTACTGACCTAACAAAGTTATGTCTACTGCCCATATACAAATAAGCGATGGAACTACTGCTAAAGAAATCCACATCTTAACAAAAAAAATCCAAGGTGAAATATATAATAACTATTGAATAGCGTTAACAATTTGAATTTATGCAGCTAATGATAGTTGAATAGGAAAAGAAATGTATCATAGAATTACTAGGATCTGTAAAGAATATGAGAATATTATCCAAATCCATTGATTCTATGTTGATGAAGATACTAATAATGTTTCATTTGATGTTATCTTTAATTTTAATGAGAAGCAACCTCAAGAAATTATAAATGAAATTCATAAAAAATTAAATGAATTATATCCTAAATATAAATTCTATATTATTATTGATACTGATTTTAGTGATTAATAATCCTATATTCTAATTTAATTTTACCATTATTAAGATCATCAGAAGGAGTTACAAACGCAAAATAACCTTCCGTTTCTAATCCCCAATCAAGATGATTAAGGATTATTGTTTCGCAATTATTAGGATTTTCTCAATCTAAGAATTCTTTTCAATCACGTCTGAGGTGAGATCTTGGTCGCCATCTTAAAAGATAGCATTTCTCTGTATAATTTTCCCAATCTCCTCTATTTATAGTATTTATATTATAAGCATATTTAGTATCTAATGGTCAATTTCAGTTCATATACTCTTCATAACTCCACCATACCTTTCATTTTACATGAAGTTCTAAATCATAAGTAGCAGAACCAACTTGTGGTATTTTGTAAAATGTTACATTATGACTTTGTGGCTCAAGCGTAACTTCTTGACCTATAGGAAGTTCTTTTATGTCTTTAAGACTGATTTTTTCTGATGATATTGCAACGGGTCCATCTAAGTATTTATTATTAAAATTATTATATCATAAAAATGTTCATAAAACACTCATTCCTAAGTCTGTTTGGATACGATTACTTCATAAAACATAAATAAGACTAAATATTCATCGTACTCAAATAATAACGAAACAAGTTTTTAGAATCTTTTTAATAATATTTAAGAGTCTGTTTCCTACTTCTTTATTGAATCATGCTTTATACATTCGAGTTTCTTTTTTCATTTATTATTGTTTAAAAATTAAATTAATAATGAGTTCTTAATATAGGATATTCATGAAATTTTACATATC
>CAMVNG010000011.1 GCA_947168815.1 uncultured bacterium | reverse complement strand
TCTTCATATTTCTTATGATCTATAAACGGATTATCTTTATATAATGCAGGAATAAAGATCCTATCTTTTGATAAAGTTCATTCACTTTGTGGCCTAATAAAATCATTATATAAATGACATTTCATGGGATTACAGGTCATAATAACTTTACCTTTAAGATTATATTCCTTCACTTTTTCTGTACATCTAGACAAGATAATATTGATAGCTTTTCTATTAACTTCTTGAGCTTCATCAACATATCAATATGTGATTTCATATCCTCATAATCGATTAAATTCAGAATCTGATGGGATATCTTTTAAGGGAACAAAATAGAGTTTAGAACCATTATAAAAATGGAGTTCTTTTGTCTGCATATTCAGTTTATATTCTCTTCCTTCTTTCATTCCTTTAGAATTTAAGACTTTAAGAATAGTATTAAGTGTTGTTTTTCTTAGATCGTCCCATTCTCTTCTTCATACTAATCGGACGATTCCTGGAATAGTAATACAAGTAAATGAAATTATTTCTCATACTCATCGAGATTTTCATCATCTTGCTCATCATCCATAGAGAATTTCTGTAATTTGAGGATTAATAAAAGCCTCCCATAAAATTTTTTGTTTAGGTGTAAAATTAGCTGTTATTGTCCTTGTTTTCTCAGACATTTACAATCATATAATTATTAAATGGCTCGAATTTCTCATTTTCTTTCTCATCTTTTTTACCTAATCCTTCTCTTGCGATATCCCATATTTCTTTAAGTCTTGTATCCACTTTTTTTCATTTACTATGTTTAATTAATTTTTGCTTTGCTACTTTCACTACTCAAGACTCCAAGAATTTTAAGTCCTCAATATCTAATTCTATATCTTTAGCTTTCTTTCTAGCAGCTTCTTCTAAGGCTTTATCAATAATAGTTTTCTTGTATTCAGCTTTAGCTTTTGCCCATCATTTATATTTTTTTCAGTTAACTGACTCATAACTGATTCATAAATGATTAAAAAATGATTTCACATCATCATATTCACTAACAAGAAAATCAGCTTTTATTCTATCCCAATCCCATTTTTTTCTCATTTTTATTTTAGAATTGATTTAAAAATATGAGCTATCACATCTACAGTCCATCAATTTCATAACATCTTATATCTTTGAGACTTGTCTACTCCTGCAGTATAATTATCAGGTAAGGTTTGTAATCTTTCACATTCTAAAGGAGTGATTTTCCTAATTCTTCATTTATCCCAAACTAATATCATTCAACTATGATCTTCTCATGCACCTCTTGCAGTAAGTGTAGGAGATTTACTTTGAGGAAGTAGAATAGAACGTAAAGGATTCTGATACGACCTCCAATGTTTGATACTCTCTATCTTTTCTTTAGAAAGAAAATAAGATTTATCTACTATTTGTTGCATAACATTTTTCATCTTTAATCCTTTATCTTTAGGAAGAGTGATAGGAATCTGATCATATCATTTATTATTATTTCTCATTCATATCCAATATAATCTTCTTCTATTTTGAGCTGATACTAAACTCGAATTTATTTCTATTGGTTGAACTCCTAATTCATGAGAGATAATATCTATCCATTCTTTCTTCATAACAACATTCTCTAATAAGAAGTATTTAGGCTTTGTCTCCTTTAGAATTCTTACATATTCAAAGAAAAGTTTAGAGCGATGGTCATTGAAATTAAGTTGTTTACCAGCAAAAGAAAATCACTGACAAGGACTTCATCCGATAAGTAAATCAACTCATTCATAATCTTTACCATTCACTTTCTTTACATTCCCAATATGAATTAATTCAGGATTATTCTTTTTTGCTATATATTTAGCATAAGGATCTATTTCAGATGCATAGTAAAAAGATGGAGTTATTCAAATTCTCTTTAAAGCTACTAATCAACATGATATTCAATCAAAAAGAGATAATACTTTCATCTTATCCTTCTATATGTGAGATATTAAATAAATGAGCTTTCACAGGTAATTCTCTTTGGATTTCATAAAGAAGTTTCATATTAATACATCTCTCTTTACTTTGAAAAGCTTCAGTAAAAATAGTTCATTTATATTCATACATTATTGCGTAAGTGTTCATGATGGATTATTAAAAAAATATAAAATTCTGATTATCTATAACGATAACCTAATTCATCTAAGTCTTTCTTTAACATCTGTAGTTGAGCTTTATCATCTACATATACTGTAAGTGATAACATTGAATCTGTCTCTGAATCACTATCATCATCTTCCTCATCATCCAAATCTTCTTTTGATTTATAATCATCTGGATTAAACTCTTCAGTATTTAATTCTGGGAACATATCATATTTTGAATATTGTAATTCTCAGAAATTCATATCATCTAAAGATTCTAACTCACTTTTTAAGTTGGCTAAATCCCAGTCACTATCGTTTAATTTATTGTCCAGAATTCTGTATTTTTTCTTTTGCAGTGCAGTTAATCATTCAACGATATAACATGGGATTTTTTCTAATCAGAGACGTTGAGAAGCATAATATCTTCAATGTCCTGCTAAGATAGAAAAATCTTCATCAACAACTACTGGTTGAGTGAATCAAAACTCCTTTATTGAATTAGCAATTTGAGTAATCTGATCTTCTTCATGAACCTTATTGTTTTTTTCATAAGGAATAAGTTTATTAATGTCTACTTCGGTAATTTTCATATTTTTTAATTAAAAGATAAATTACAACAATCATCAGGATTGTAGTTAAAATGATGTTTTCGATGTTGATAATGTTCATCAACATCTTCACATACTGAAATCTGATTTTTCTTTATTTTGCTTAAAAGCTGGATTTTTTTATCTAATGGAAGATGGTTATATCATCATTCTTTTAAAGTATAATCTGAATAATCGATTTTAAATCGTTTCTGGATTCGATGATTAACACGTAAGAATTCAACAATAATTTTATCACATTTAATGTCGTTTATCTTTCCTATTTCTACATAAGGTGGGATATAAGGAGAAAGACGAATCTGAACATCAAATCAAAGTGAAGCTAGTTTTTCTATAGCCTGAATTCTTTTTGAAGGAGGTGTCGCTTTCTCATAACTTGCAGCTAATTCATCATCTGTAGAAGTTATTGTTATCTGAATATGAGCTAATTTTGGATCTAATACTTTAATATAATCATCACTAGCTATAAGATCAGATTTAGTAACAATTAAGTATCATTTCTTATAATAATTGAATGCTTTTAATACATTATAGGTTATTCTATGAATTCTTTCTACAGGTTGAAAACAGTCTGTCATTCATCAAAGCCTAGTGATTTGATTCTGAGGAATCTCTTCTGCTATAATTCTATATGCTTCTTTTAAATCAATAAATTTCGGATTATTTGGATGCCATAATCATCTGAAGTCTAATAAAGCTCTTGCATAACAGTAAGAACAGTTATGAGAGCATCACTGTCCATAAGTATCAAGACGAGTTGGATAGAGACATTTTAGACCTTCTCATCCTCATACGGTATTATATAATGAACCAAATTTTCTGATTTCTTTCATAACAAAAAAAGTCCTTACTGTTAAAAATAAGGATCAGCACCTATTGGTTCTACTTGCTGTGAAAATTTTAGAAAAAATAAGACTTATTGCAAGTCTTAATTATCATTACTCGTAAAAATTTTTGAGTTTCTCTGCATGAGAACAGCGATTTAGTAGAATTTTTTGTTTTAACCAATGCTGGATAGTAGAAATTAAAGTTTTAGAAAAACTGCTATACTGCAATTTTAAATTTTGTCCAGCTCAAAACACTAAAATACTGAAGTTCTGCTTGATTTCAATGTTGACTTTATATATATTTGTTATCGGCGTAGTAGAATTTAAAGTTTGATCCAAGAGCTCAATCTTTACATTCTATTTTTGTTTAAGATGAAAAATAAAGAGACATTATTATTCACAAATTCTAATATACCTTGAGTAGATCCAAGAACAATAGCATTGGCTAATAAAGTAGGGGATTTAATTACCTGAAAGATACAAGATTGATTAAAGAAATTATCTTTACTAAACATTAATAACGCATTAGAGTTTGATATAAACGATAGCCTAGAAAATCTTATAAAAAGATATCAAAATTTTATGAAATGATGAGATGGAAACTTTTGTTTATCAAATAGAAACACAAGTCCAGAACCTGTAAATTGATGAAATAGCGTCTGAAGTAACATAATAGGGGAGTTCTCCAGGTGGTTACTCTTATCAAGAAACTTTTCTCAATGCACAGTTGATAATTATGTTAGAACCATTACCAAACTTGATAATTTTATCATAAGAAAAACACATGGTGAAAGGGGAGTCAATAGTCCTGAAAAACTTGTTATTTATGATATTGATTGATTTGTAGAGGAGTTGAGAGAGGAGTGAATTAGTGCTAGAACATGTAATAATAAGATATCAGCAATAAAAACATTTCTGAAATTCTGCTGAATTAAGTGACAAAGAGCATGAATTGATTCAAAAGATTTCTTCTATGCAAAAGAAGATAGGAAAAAGATTGATGCTTTAACTGAAGTTGATTGTAGAGTATTACTTAATTATATGAGATGTGATAAATCTAAATCAATGCTACAAAGAGTTAGAGATTATTGTATGGTTATGATTATGCTATACACATGAATAAGAGTCTCAGAATTATGTAACTTAAGAATAGATGGGATTAAAGAAGCCTTACTTATAAAATGAAAGGGAAGAAAATACAGAAATGTTTACTTATTTGAAAAGCATTTAAATATGTTATGGGATTATATTACATTATGTAGATCTAAAGGTATCAAATCTGAATATGTATTTACAAGTTTATCTAAAAACTCAGTTTGAAAGAAGCTTTCAAGAAACAGTGTAGAAAGGGTAGTCAAAGAAGCATGAAAAGATGCTGGATTAAACTCCCCCGTTTTCCCTCATAAATTGAGGCATACTTTTGCAACGCAATTACTTAAAAAGAATGTAGATTTAATGAGTATAAAAGAATTAATGGGACATTCATCAATTTTAACAACTCAAACATATTTAAGCTTAGAATCAGAAGAACTAAAAAATGCACAATGAAATTTACAAGATTTTGAAATCAATCCAAACAATTTACCTGATACTGAATATCAAACTATTGCATGATTTATTAAAAATAAACCAAACCTATTTAATATTTGGAAATATAATCCTATGAACCAGATGTATGGATCAGCAGTTAATTCATTATCATGATTTTAGTAAAAAATGATGAAAATGGTAAAAATAACCAATTTCAAATTTGAACAAAAATTTTAGCTGGTTAGTTTTCTTACTAAAAACAAAAAATGCTGAGATTTTATTTTCGTCCGCATCTCTTGATAATTTACTAGTTTACAACTAGCATTATTCAAACATAAAATAGCAAAAATTAACGATTTTATATCAAAGCAACAAAAATGTATATCTCATGAAAGAGATAACTGGCTTAAGAAGTCATTTATCTCTTTTTTAATAGAGTAAACTACCCTATAATTTTTAAGAAATATTAGGTGAGAATTGGCAAAACATCAAAAACAGGGTAGTATAGATCAAAAAAATATATTTTTTTGCTGTTTGCACTTGATTTTATGTTTTATTTTTTTTATAATTACATCAGTTAATAGTCAATTTATGCAAAAAAGAGCCACAACGGCTCAACAAAAAATAGTACTTTTACTTTGCACAAGATACATTGTGCAAATCCCTCTTATTAGGTTTTTAAGGCCTTTTTGAAACCCTACTTTTAAACTAGATTTTATTCAAATCCATTGCACTAAAAAAATTATAAATAATAAAAAATTAATTTCAATTGAATTTATAAAAAAATTTAGAGTAGTTAAAGAGTGGTGTATTTTGAATGAAAAAAATTTAGGGTAGTCAGACTCCCCTTCAAAATCACCCCTGAAACACAAATAGATCAAAAATCCGCTAAATATAGCATTTTTCGTTCGCGTAATAATAGTTCTTAATTAGTGTTTTATCAAGGAATGCGGACGGCGTGAAAATTTCAGCATGTTTTTATCAAGGTGGTAAAACTATAAGCTTTGATGAAAAAATTATCAAATTTGAAACGCTAAAAATATGAAGAATATGGATAACTCATAAAAAATATAAAGCATAGAACAAAAAGAAAAGTAATTAAAAATATTACAACAAAATAAAAAATTTCTAAAAATTTAGATCATATAAAATTAAAATTTTTTTCAAAAAACTAAAAAATAAAAATATGATGACATATTTAAAAAAAAATTTTTCTGAAAAAACGGGGGAGTGTTTACATATAATAAAAATATGAAAAGACAATATTTCATAAATTACGACTCCCCTTCTAAAATCACAAAAATTTAAACAAATCGATAAATAAAAAAAGCTAGGTAAAAACGCCTAGCTTAAATATAAATTAAAAGAAAATTATACACACTACCCTAGCCATCATCAAGAATAAGCAGACACTCCCCTTTCAAATCCAGTTGAAAAATATTCTTGATTTGGTACTGCTGAAGCTGAATTTCTAAATCTATCAAATAAAGATTTATCTTTAATTATAACGTTTTCAGGCATAGGAACTAACCTTTCATTACCTCAAAAATCGCCTGATAACTTTTGGTTTAATAGTAAACTTTGAGTATTTTTTAGATCAGTATTCGTTGCAGAGAGATAAGTTTGGGTTGTGGTAATGTACTGATGACCTAGCAATTCTTTAATATAGTAAATATTTCAACCTCTTCTTAATAAACACGTAGCGAAGGTATGCCTGAGCTTATGCGGCCAAACTGGATTAGTTAGTCACGCATCCTTTCATGCATTCTTTACAATTCACTCAACAGTATTCCTGGAAAGAGGTTTTCACCTGCTATTATTAGCATGTGAGCAAAACAAATAATCAGATTCAATCTTCTTATCGTACCTCATATATAGATAAAGTCTAATTAGTCATATATGTTCACGAAAGAGATATACAAGTCTTAGCGTCTGATTTTTTCATATAATTTGCAGTTCTTCTTTTACATCTTCAACTTTGATATTACAAAGTTCAGAGACTCTTAGTCAGGTATAAAGAAGAATTGAAACCATGGCTAAGTCTCTTGTTCTAGTAAGTTCATCTTTATTTTTATCGCCCCTCATGAAGACCAAAAGTCTTTGTACTTCGTCTTCAGATAAGGCATCAATTTTTCTTTTAGATTCCTTCATGAGGATAATTTCCTTGAAGTTAAAGACTTTTTCTCAGCTGCGTTCAGCGTATGAAATGAAGTCTCTTATGCATGATAAATAATTGTTACAGGTCCTTGCTCATTTACCGTTTATCTTTTCTCAACCTATAAAACTCTCAACATCCCAGACTTTTAAATCACAAGTATCTTCAATAGATCTTGCTCATCAACTAGCATTAATAATATAGTCATTAAAACGCTTTAAAGTGCGGGTATACGTATCAACGGTAGATTTAGCAAACTGTCTATTAATTTTAATTCGATTTATAAATTGAGCTATTTTCATTGTGTGATAAGATTATCAAAATAAAGAGATTTTGAATGACTATAAATTAATAATCGATGTAAAGCCTAGTAATTCAAATCAGATCTTCCTGATAAAAACCAAAATCAATAATAACGAACGGCCATTCATTTTTATTTTGAGGTCTTAATCACAAACTAAATTTTAACTGAACAAAAATCAATTGCAAGACGATTTTAGACAAAATAGTTTAACGGCATATAAACAGAAAAAACCAAACAGAAAACAAACCAAAACCAAACATAAAAATCAGAAAAATATAATCAAAAACTATGATAAAAATTTTTAGAATTAATAGTCAATATGCCGAATTATAGTAAAAAATCAACGAATAAAAAAATATAGTAATTCATTACTAATTTAGGAGAAACTTTGACAAAAGAATAATTAAGCTTTGCAATTACAAAAAATTTGCAACATGTGAACGTGAAAAGTATATAAGAGATGAAAAATTACTCATCTAAATAAAAGTTATCGCCGGTATTATCTCAGTTCTCAAGTAATATATCTTCTTCGGAAAGTATTTTACTTGGAGTTCTAGGTTGAATAGAATCATCCTTTAAAGTCTCCATAAAGAATAATCACTTCAAACTACACGCATAACATTTTTTAAAATACGTTCAATCATATTCAATATCACAAAAAGACTTTGGTATAGTACAAATTCAAATGAATCTAAAGATAAAAAAGATAACAGCTATAATCAAAGAAAGACACAAAAATCACCATACTAATTCTAGTATAGCTCACACAGGATCTTCTTTAAACTTTAGATAAAACTCATATCTGATATTAAATTCTTCAAGCTTCTTTTGTTGAATTTCTTTTCTACGCATTTCTCTTATTTCCTCCTGATTCATATTCAGAAAAAAAAGAATAAAACAAAATAACTATAAAAATGTTTTAATACTTATCAATAAAAAAATGGATTGAAACAAACTACAATGAAAAATTACTTATGAATTAATAGAAGAAATAGAAAATCTGATTAAAGAATGAGCAAACATAAAACAAGCGTGTGTACTGACATGAATATCAGATAACACATTTCGTCAACGAATGAACTACGAACAAAATATAAAAAATAAAGAAAACCGACCAATATATGAAGAGTTCAAAACAAGAATAGAAAAAGCAAAAATATACCATCTAATGGAATGTAAGAAAGCGATTTTAAAACAAGGATTAACCTGAAAAAATCGAAAAGCAGCTGCATGGCGATTAGAGAAAAAAGACGAAGATTTTAAAGATAAAAAATGAGATATTGTAATAAACAACAACATCTGATTTAGCTCAATAAAAATAGTTGATGCCACATGATGAGAAACAACTGATAGTACAACTAACGAAGAAACAGCAGGAACTACGGAAGAGCTTTAACGATAAAAACATCACAGAAATCTTATATTGAGGATGAGCACGCTGATGAAAATCACGATGAGTATGCGAAATAATCAATATGACATGCTTAGAAAAAGGCTGAATTGTACGATTAATATGAAGAGAAGAACGAGATGATCTAAGAAAGACAACATTAACAACATTAATAAAAGTACTTACAAAACACTGAATGACTTCAGGAAAAGAATATTCCTTAAACCTTCAGACAAAAGAATTAAAATATTATAACGGTTCGAAAATACTTTTTGTTCCACTAAAACAGCAACCATCAGATCCAGAATTTAATTGGTTATGATCATATGAAATAACGTATTGATTTGTCGATGAAGCACAACAAGTATCACGTAAAGCAATAGACATAATTCTTTCAAGATGCACAGAAAAAATCAAAGAATACGACTTAGTATGAAAAGTTATCATGACTTGTAATCCTATGAAATGTCATCTCTACAATGATTTCATTAAACCATATTATAATAATGAATTACCATATGACAGAATATTTATTCCATCATTATACACAGATAACCCTTTTATAGATCATAAAAAATATAAAGAATCACTCAAAAGAGCAGATAAAATAACGAAAGAAAGACTCCTAAAATGAAATCGAGAATACGATGATAATCCAACAAAACTCTATCAATATGATAAAATCCTAGAACTTTTTACGAATCAATGAGAATATTGAAACAAATATATTACAGCAGATATAGCAAGATTCTGAGATGATAAAACAGTTTGTATTGTTCGAAATTGACGAATAGCAAGAGTGTTTAGCTATACAAAAAACTCTACAAAAGAAACTGCCAACATTATTAGATGATTACAACAAAAATACTGAGTAACAAATGAAAATACAGTATGTGATGAAGACTGAGTCTGATGATGAGTAGTAGATCAGCTATGATGTAAATGATTTATAAACAATGCCTCCCCTCTTTTATCCGAAAAAGAAAAAGAACTAAGAAATTATAAAAATTTAAAAGACCAATGTTATTTTGAATTAGAACAAATAATTAATTCAGACAAAATAAAAATCATCATAAGTAATGATAATGAGAAAGAATCAATAATAGAAGAACTCGATGTAATAAAACAAAAGAATCCTGATAAATGAGGTAAATTACAAATCAATACCAAAGAAGAGATAAAACAACTCATTTGAAGATCTCCAGATTATGCAGATGCTATAGCCATGAGAATGTATTTTGAGCTAAAAAAAGACGAAAGAATTCAGATATTTTTTATTTAATAAAAACAAAAAATGTTTAATCCAGAATATCGAGAACCAAAGCCACCAAAATGACGACCCGTCTGAAAAATGAAGCTTTTCTACGAACAAAAATTCAAATTACAATGCTTTATATATCTTAAATATAGACTAAATCGACCTAGAAGATTTATATGAAAATATCTCTTTTTAAATTCAGAAGCATGATATTATAAATACAATCGTTTAGCAAAAGAACTTATGAAAGAAGCTTATAAAACTCAATAAAAATAGCGAAATAATAATTTATGAATATAATAAATTTGTTTAATATTAGAAAAAATATGGAAAGAATTAGTACATCACAGAACATAATACTCAGTAAGAAATGAGATAATAATACAAAATCTCAAGAATTAATGAAAGTTTTAAAATCAGTATCAGACAAAGATATTGATAATATTTGAGAAGAAATAAAAAAAGATAATGAAAGAAGAGAAAATATGCACTGAAATATAGATGAAATAACAAAATATATAAAAGATAATTATGTCAAAGAAAAAGAATGATCTTTTGCATTACGCAGATGAAAAAATATCACACTAAGTCTACCAGCAGTTTGAGAATTCAAAGGATATAACGCGAAATTTTTTATCTCAAATTCATTATTTGCAAAAGCGATAGTAGATCGTACAGAACTAATTAAAGAAAATCTTTGGTGAATAACATGAGAATGAGGACTTCAAGAGATGTATAGAGCTGTTAGAGATTTTCTAATTGCATATTGAATTGAATTTGAAAATACAAGATCCGGTGAAGAGAACAATTGATGAGAAGTACTAGTAACATGTCTAAAAGAAATCCTGTGATTAGATAGTACCTACCGAACAAAATCAACAAATTTTAATGGTGAAACCAGGACACGTTTAAATTGTGAATGAGATAATTTCTATTATGAAACGTGTGACTGGACAAAAGAAGGAAAATTACTAATAAAAAGGGATGATTAAAACATTGGAAATAAAAAGTAAAATCTTTATAGTATTAGCGCTGTCTTCAGCAAATTTATTAAGTGACATAAGCTTGACTGGCTCTGCTTGAGATAAGTAGAGTCAGTTTTTTGTTTATTAAAATCTTATTAAAAATTAGAATTCTTCCATATTTTAATATATAATTAATCTGTTTATAATACTTTTCATATTTATGGTTAAAAATATTAATACATTACATCACATTATAATACCAAAGAAATGAGATACTGGATCAAAATCTCAAGAATTACTTGAAAACTTAAATTCAGTATCAACAGACGATATTAAAGCTGTTTGAGGTGAATTAGAAGTATTAGTAGAAGAAAATAAATCTAGGAAAGAAATTTTAAGACAACAAAACTTAGAACACTCACAAAAAAATGAAGAGAAAAGAATACAAAAAGAAAAAGAAGAAATAGAAGATAAAGAAAATGAAATAATGGAAAGATTTGATAAGCTATCTAAATCTCCAGAAGGTCTTAAACAATTACACAAAGAAATAGATAGAAAGATCTGTAAGAGAATATATAAAACAATTAATGGTTTTAGATGAAATAGTGAAGAAATCTGATACGAATTAGAAAAAATTCTGATGTCTAAAAACAATCTTAGACCATGTGATCTTGCAACAGCGATATTACCAAAAAAAGATTGAAAAGTGTATCTATATATTCATTCTAATTATTGAACTGATTATCCAAGCTGAGTGAGATGAAAATATATCATCTGAATTAATGTTAATTATAATGATAAATTAGATACTTATGAAGTTGCCGCTCCTAATTGAATAGATGATTCAAATATCAATTGGGAGTCTGAGAACACATTACGTGATTGGCCTGTTACCATACTTCATTCATACTCTGATTCACTATTTGATAGTGGTAATAGATCTAAAGAATTACTTCAAGAGAAATTTAAGCTTTTAGACAACAATATCCTCGATGAAATCGATTAATACTTCACAACACATAATAATAGGAAAGAAATGAGATTGAAAAAAATTAAAATCTCAAGAATTACTAGAAAATTTAAATTCAGTATCAAATGAAGAAATTGGTAATATTAGTGATGAAATTGAGGCTAAAATAAAAGAAAAGAAAGAAAAATGGAGAAAAGAAATATGAGCTAAAATGGAAAAAAGAATTAAAATGCAAGAAGAACAAATAATAAGAGATATAAGAGAATACAATGTAAGAACAATTAATAATCAAGAAATGTTCTGAGTTAAAGGGAAAATAGTAACACTTGATTTACCTAAAGTATGAGATTTTAAATGATTTAAATTTTCTTATTTTGTTTCAAATGATACTATAACTAAAGGAACCTTTGAAAAAATACCACTATTTAAGAAAGAATCAAAATTCGAAAAACAATCATACACACTAAAAGAAATCTGTGAATTAATGGACGCTCTTAGAAAATTTATAGAAGAATCAGATTTACATGAAGATTGTGGTATGGATTATGAGAAAGAATTAAAATACTGGGAAACTCAAAAAGAGAAATGTAAAATATGAAAGGCTTTAAAATCAATTTTATGATTAGATGATACCTTTTGGTTAAAAGATAAAAATGTTGATTGAAAGGAAAAATCTCGCGTTCGGTGGGACTGTCAATTTGGTTTATCAGCATTTATCTATTGTGTAGATAATGATTGTAAATGAAAACTACTTCTAAAAGTAAACGAATAAATTAATTGAAATAAAAACTAGAAATCAGTATAAAAATAGTGCTAAGTAAATTAGCCGTTAAAGTGAAATTCAACATCGCTGGCTCTGCTTGAGATAAGTAGAGTCAGTTTTTTTAAACAATAAAATTGATTATCTAAAAAAGAAAATTATAAAACAAAAAAAGATATCTTTTATTTTTATACTACAACAAAAATGCCTGAATTCAGCTTTTGATTCAAAGAATTCCCAGCAATTACAGACCTGTTTAATTCAGAAACATGATTGTGGGCATGATTAGCAATCATATGGGTTGTTATATGTATGCGGAAAATCTTCAAAAAAGCATGACATCCATGATGGGGATCATTAATTCCTTTGTATAATATCTACCTTCGATTTAAAACTTCTTGAATGTCAGGATGGTGGATTTTATCATTCATCTTACCTCCACTAGGAATTATTATTCTTTTCATTTCATTCTTTAAAATTCCATGAAGATTCGGTAAACACTGGGCATTCGGTCTATGATTACTAATTACTTTCTTGAATCCTATTTTCATGGCAATACTCGCATTTGATGACTCAAAATATTCAAAAAAATAGATTCAAAAAACAATTAAACTAATAAAAAAATCAGCATGTCGTTTTCTTATTGAAATCACAAATCTGATTGAATATAACTTCAAGTGACAAAAAACAAATATGTTAACTTAAACCTTGATGTATGAATAAGAAGTTTATTTTGAGATTTAGAATTGAATTTAAGAGTGGTAATCGAAAGATTCTCACACTTAAGATCAATCCAACGAGGTGGAAAGAGATTGGTATTCCTGATGGTGCATTTTTTATGGAGAACAATTGCTTGAATATCTTTATTGAAAGCTACGAGGTTATAAGTAATGCCTCATCTCCGGATTGGAACAACATTTTCAACATCAATGTTACAGAAGCTGGGAAGCTTAATGTAAGTAGTGGGTATGGTGATGTATATCTAAACATGCCAGAATGTATCTATGACTAACAGGATCTTCTAAAAAGGTGTTCACAAATTTGTGTACACTTTTTTTAAAAAAATAGTGGCTAAAATAGCCACTATTAATCGATTTTCCTGGTCACCTTAATCAAATCATACTTGTTTGATTCAACTACAACACTCTTAGAATCTAAACTATCATAGACTGAAAAGTAAGTGTTGTAATTGTCACTCAAGGTATCGAGGTTCCGAATGGTGCAGTTATGAAAGACAACTTTCCTACTGCTAACAGTCATTGATTCCTCTCCAATCTGATTAACAACCAAGTCAATAGTAGAGTCTTGTCTCTCGAACCCCTCTACCCCATCATTTTGAATTTTAAAACAAATCAGCTCCATATTTATCCTTTCATTTTATAGTTTTGTATTTGATAGGGCTATAATATATTAATTTATAATCAAATGTCAATAAGTTGTCATTTACGTCTACCCGCGGGAGCTGATTCCACTAAGACCAATTGAATTCGAGAAGGTTGACATTTAAAATATTTATGACGAAAATTCGAAAAATTGACTATTTAAAATACTCTTGATTTTAATAACAACAAATGTAAAACAACACATGTAAAACATTTTACATCTGTTGGTTTTTAATGAACTGTAAAAAATGTAATTGAGAGCATGTCATTAAGTATGGATCTACCACCCATACTCAAAGATATCTCTGTCACGATTGTAATACAACGTTTACCATATGATGACTAAAAAAAGATTACAATCAGTCTTTTATTGATTGAGTTATGGATGAATACTGTCATCAACACAAAACTGCTAAAGAAGTTTTAGATGAACATAAAATTTCATCAAGAACTCTCATTAAACGAAAAAATAAACACGTAGAACACTGTTCAAAATGCAATAATTAGAAAATTTATTTTAATAATATAATCATGGAATATCTTTATTGAATCATCGCAGTACTTATTGTAAGTATAATGTCCTTAGTAGGAATATTTGTAATTTCAATTCCTATGGTAAAATTAAAGCATTTCTTTGTATGTTTTATTGCTTTTTCTGTAGGTATTTTATTATGAGATGCCTTCTTACATCTATTACCAGAAGCTGTAGAAGAAAACTGATTTTCTCTACTAATATCATGATGTCTAATATGCTGAATCTTTATTGGATTTATTATCGAAAAGATATTAAATGTTAAACGTAATGGTAAAGAACATGAAATAAAAACATTCGCATGGATGAATCTTGTTTGAGATATGGTACATAACAGTATAGATTGAATAATTATTGGATCTGCATTCATAGTTGATTTTCACTTATGATTAGCAACTACTCTAGCTGTTATCCTTCATGAAATACCACAAGAAATCTGAGATTTTTGTGTTTTAGTGCATTGATGATTATCAAGAAAAAAAGCACTATTTTATAATTTCTTAACAGCTTTAACTGCTTTTATTTGATTATGAATAGCATATCTACTTAGTGCATATGTTGATTGAATTTCTTCGATATTAACTCCTCTTTCAGCATGACTCTTTATCTATATCGCAGCCTCTGATATGATACCAGAGCTTCAAAAAGAAAGTGATTTAAAGCATTCAATTCATCAAATTATATTACTTTTGATAGGATTTATCGTAATGTATTGATTAACATTAACTGAATGAGACGAACACTCAGAAGATGATAATACCCCAATACATCAAGAATATATTGCTGATATAAAATAATTATGGCTACAACAAAAGATTATTTACAATATATCTTAGATCAGATTTCTGATTTAGATAACATAACATATCGTCAAATGATGGGCGAATATATTTTGTATTACAATTGAAAAATCATTTGATGAATCTATGATAACCGTTTATTATTGAAGCCTACTGATAAGGTAAAAAAGCTAATTAATAACTTAGAAATGCAAATACCTTATCCTTGAGCAAAAGAAATGATATACGTAGACAACGTAGATAATTCTGATTATCTAAAGGAATTAATTAATGAAACCTATAATGAACTTTTTTGAGTTTAAATTTTATTGAATATCAAAAAAGGAAAAATATAAATACCCATTATCTTCCATAAACAGAAGAAATAATTTAAACATTATAATTTTATTTAACACTAAAAATCAAAAAATGAAAAAAATCTGACTTTTAGCTATGGTATTATTTTCTTCATTATTACTAACATGATGTTTTAAATTTAATCTTAACATCACAAACAATAGCAGTGTTGTTGACGAAGATAAACCAAGTATAAACACTGATTCAGGTCGTTTACTTGCATGTAATGAAGAAGTTGTAAAATACTATAACGTCAAAACATTTTGAGGTGGATGGGATACAGAAGAAGAAGCATGAGCTTCATATGTTCTAAACTGAGTAGTAACATTCCAAGAAAATTGAGAAGCAGTATCAAAAAAGGTTCAATGTGTAGTAGACATGACTGATGAGACAGTTACAATTTTACCTTTCGAAGATAATTTAAAAACACTTAACTCATTAATCCTCTATTTCTCTCCTACAGGAGACACAGAAAGGATAGCAAAATACATTTCAGAAATCACAGAAGGGAATATCACCGAACTCGTTCCTGAAGTTCCATACACAGATGAAGACTTGGATTATACTAGCAATTCAAGAGCTAATTTAGAACAAAATGATAAAAATGCTAGACCTTGAATAGAAACAGAAATTGATTTAGATTGATATGATAGAATCTACATTTGATATCCTATTTGGTGGTGATCTCACCCTAAAATAATACAAACATTAGTAGAAAATAATAATTTCTCAGGTAAAGAAGTTGTACTATTCTGTACTGCAGATAAAACATGAATCGAAGCAAGTGAATCTGAAATAAAATGAGAATGATTAAATGTAGTTTGAGCTAAAAAATTCGATTCTAAAACAACAAAAGAAGATGTTCAAGAATGGTTAGAATCACTATAATTCACTAATCACTTTAAATATAAAAAAAGGTATGGAAATTCTCCATACCTATTTTTGTTTCAATAATCCTTTTTTCTCAAGATTATCACTAACTGTTCTTGCATAGAATATTCCTAAGAAATGTGTAACAGCAACAATAAGGACTGATATCCATCCGTGTTTTGCTATCATCACAACTACTGTTGCATAGAATATTGAAGTAACCATTCCAACCAAAGCAGCCTTAAATCTCGTTGATTTTATTAAGAAGATATTCTTCAAATTCTGCAAGAATACATTAGTAAATGATATCAAGATGAAAAACAAATATTCAACCCAAGGTGGGCCACCAAATGAAATAGAATCTAATGCAGTATGCATATTGCTTTTTGTATTTTTTATTCAATGAATCTTAGGCTTCATTGATTAACCCATTTTTATTTTTATAAAAGATAATTATTCAAATCTTAAATTACAAGTAATTTTTGTTTGCAATTATTAGACTTAATCATAACATTTTTATATTAGTAATCATATTTTATTTACTAATCACTATTCTCATGGCATCAAAAGTCTATTTCACAAAAGAAATTACACCAGAATCGCTTATTAAAATGTATGAGATTTTATGAGTTGAACTAAAATGAAAAGTATGAGTAAAAGTTTCTACATGAGAAAGATGATCAAAATGATATTTAAAAGCAGATTTAATTGCTCCACTAGTAAAGAAATTAAACTGAACAATTATTGAATGTAATATAGCCTATCCATGAGCAAGAAACGATGCTGAAGAACACATGAAAGTAGCAGAAGAACACTGATTCACATCTTTTGCTGATGTCGACATTATGGATGCTGAATGAGAATTTAAAATTCCGGTAAAGAAATGAAAACGATTAAAATATGATATCATTTGAGAAAATTTTAAAAATTATGATAGTATCTTAAATCTAGCTCACTGAAAATGACATATGATGTGAGGATTCTGAGCAAACCTTAAAAATCAATCAATTTGAATAGCTTCACGTAATTGAAAAGCTTATATCCACTCATGTTGACAGACTGAAGACCCAGTTGAATGTTGGAATGCTAAATTTGAAAAAGCAGATTTTATTGAATCAATGTGAGAAGCAGCAACTGCTGTGGCCGATTATCTAAAAGAAAATAATAAGCCAATCGTTTATATCATTGTTGCTAATGCTATAAGTTTAGAATGTGATTGTGACGCTCATCAAGGAAATCCAGTAATAGCAGATATCTGAATTTTTGCTAGTTTAGATCCTGTTGCTAACGATCAAGCATTTATTGACGCAATATGGGCAACACACGAAGAAGGAACTCAAGCACTAAAAGAAAGAATTGATTGAAGAGAATGAAGACATATTACAGAATATTCTGAAAGCTTATGATTATGATCAACTAAATATGAACTAATTAATGTAGATTAAAAATATTAAGTATATTTTCTCATATAAAAAAGGCGGAAATTATCCGCCTGTAAATCCAACTTGTGTAAATTGAACCGTCGTTTCTAACTTAGAGTCCTCACCCTTTGTTGTCTCCATTACAGAGACTACAAATACTGGATTAGCTTTTAAAACAGCAGCAATTGCAAACGTAATATTGCGTTTATTCTTAGACGAGAAATAAGCTAAATTACGTCCACAATAATCGAAAGAGTCACAATGTTTGAGGACCTCTTCCCTTAAATCCTTAGTAACTTTTAATTCATCCATAAATTATCCTTTCTCTTGGTTTATTTGTTTAACAATAACATTATAAATATTCAAGATTCTAAATTCAATATAAAAGAAAAGGAGCCAGAAATCTAAGCTCCTTAGATCTTAATAGAGAATAAACTATGCTTCTACTGGAATAGGCATGCCATACTGAACAAAGACATTAAGACCTTTCGTTCTAAATGTCGCTACGCCATTATCCAACCTGTAATTGAAGCTTGCATCATAACGACTCTGAATGTTCTCAGACTTAACAACTTTAGAGACAATGCAATTAAGTTTAACGATACCTACAGGAATAGTATCTCTTTCTCCCTCAACCTCATAAGAATTTGAAGTTTCTACAAGGACAAATGAACTTGGATCTTTAATTAACTTCTTATCAATTAAGAGTTCAAGAGTAAGATGACCAATGTCATTCTCTTTTGAAAGCAAACCTTTGTAATAGATTTTAACTTCCATTAAAAATTTTTTCTTATCCATAACTTAAACCTTTCTATTAATTTTTGTTTAATAAATAAACTATATAATTCAACAATACAATTTCAATAAAAATGAAAAAAGGAGCTTAAGATTACAAAGCTCCTTTAAACGACGATAGATAATTACTCTTCAACAGGCATTGGGAAGCTGAATCGGATATTCTCTATATCCTCAGCATGAGCAACGGAAAGTAATGTTCCTTCGAAGATAAGCTCAAAAGCCTTATACCACCAGCTAGAAGATTCAGCACCGATTATCTCGTAATCGACACAGCTGATATGAATAACGCCATCTTTAAAGAGACTAAATGTTTGGTTATCAACGCCAATCTCCTCTCTCGGAGTAAGCTTTACAGTCACATACTTACCATTCTTTTCCTTAGTTTCCTCAAAAGAAGGAAAACCTGTCCAAAATCTAATTAAATACTTTTTCTTCATAAGATACCCTTTATTTTAGTTTACTTAACAAAGTTATAAGATAAACGATTAAAAATTCAATAAATAATTTTAAAAAATGTCAATAAAAATTGATTTTAACCTATCATTTTCATAAAATGAAGACGAAATTTATGTAAATACATACAATGTGAATCGAAAAAAATGAAATAAATAATTCAGTTTATGAATGTCTAAATAGACTAGATTTTTCATTTTTGGATAATAGAGAAACACCTATTGAAGAATACTCTAATGAAGTTAAAGAGAAAATTTTTGAGGTACTTAAAGATAATCGTTCAAAACTATTACTAGATGGAATAGTGAAAACATGTAATTGAATAGATAACTTAGAAATTTTCTATCGCTGAAAGAAAAAGGTTAAAACATGTTTTAAATGAGATGATATTCCATTCGGTGACCTATTACCCTATCTATTCGCGTGATGTAAAGAAGCAAGTTTATGAAAAAGAAAATCAAATAGGACTATTATTGAACAAGATTTAAAAGATGTAAATATGAATAAGTTACACATAATTGAAGCACCATCAAATCTAACTAAAATTGAAATCTTTGAAGAAATTAGAAATGCAATAGAACATGCAAGATGTATACCAACAGATAATTGATATATTTTTATAGACAATCCAGCAAATCCTCCAAAACACGCAATAAATTTTAAAGCAATAGCAGACATCTGATTTCTGATTGACTTTATCTTAGCTCAAAGCAAATATGATAGAAGAATCAGTGAATATTACTGAGAATTTGATGAATGAGCACTAAGATCAACTAATATAAGCAAAGACGAAGTAAGAAAAATATTCAAATTTTGGCATACTATGAAAAGGGATAGCTCAAAATATCCTTTTGTAACGACAACAGATAATATTTCTGAAATTTCAGAACGGTTTAGTAAAATGGATTTAGAAAGTGACAAAGAATTTGAAAAAATTAATCTTGAACTAACTGATAACCAATGCCAAATGTTATCAGATTTCTTTGCTACACATCAAGTTGATACAGGTAATACACATTATGTTGCAAGTAATTTAATTGATCATAATCATTCAGATATGCCAAATTTCTGAATGATCTGCTTTTTATGAAATTTAAATAATGAAGATAAAATATATCAAGATTTAATAGATGATATTTTTAAACACATAGATTTTTCTTTCTCATTATGAATTATAAACAGCAGATATAAACCCACGCCAGAAATAGATAAAATATTAGAATCCATTGCAACATCATTACCTAAAATGAAGCAAAAAAACTGACAACCACTATTATGGCATAAAAAATGAATAGTCGATTTTATTCAAAAAAAGTTTCATGACGCATGATTTAAATATGATATAAGAACAAGCACATTTACAAAATGAGATCAAAAATTCTGAGGACCTATGTGGGCTCACTTCATCAATACAGTACTTGACACATGAAGAACTACTCGTTATGATATAGAATGATTTCCAACTCGAATAAGAATACAGCTCATGAGAATGATTTACGCAAACATTCCTCTTAATAAATTATTAGAGATTGAGAAAAAAGAAAATTTAAGTACAGAAAATGAATTAAATTGAAAAAAAATTACAGATGAAGAACACATAAGAAATGCTTTTGCACACAATACCTACACTTTTTTACATTGAGTTGACTATATCTTATTAAGAGACTGATATAATAAAAAAGATAATTCATGGAGCTGGGAGAAAAAACTTAATATTAATGAATGATTAGATAAAAGTTTTACTCTCGTTCAGAAAGTATTTTGTGAAGAAAAATAGTGACAAAGAATAAACATAAAAAGGTAACCAGAAATCTGATTACCTCTTTTTAAAAGTACAAATTAATGCATCCTAAAATACTGTATGGTAGCATAAATAACTGCCGAGACTATTAACGCTAATATCATAGCAATAAGCTGACGAATAGTACGTTCCTTGGCCTCCTTATAAGCTTCCTCGATATTTCTATCTTGTTCGCTTCGATCCTGATTTGGATTACAATTAAATTGACGATCTTTTTGCATAATAACTCCTTTTTTGTATTTGTTAATATTGAAATAAATATAAGCATTACAAATACAAATTTCAATAAGATATAAGAAAACATTATCTTTTGAAAATAAAAATAAAATCCATAGACTTTCAAAAAAGTTTTATATTTTTTATGAGAAATGAAAAAACTTGGACTCTTAACAACTCTAGTAATTGCCAGCTTAGTATTGACAGGGTGTAACTGTAAAGTTAGCGACAATGAAACACTAAATCAGATTTCATTACTTCAAGGTCTAACCTTAGGAGACTATTATGGATCTAAACCAATTAAAGAAGTTAAAAAATTAGGAGACACAGGTCTAGGAACATTCGATGGATTAAATTGAGAATTGATTATGCTTAATGGAACAATCTATAGAGCTAACGAAGATTTATCAATTGAGATTCCTTCAGATGATGAATTAATTCCATTCGCAAATGTAACATTCTTTGATAACGACCTTAAATATCAAATAAAACACATTAGAGATATTCAAGAACTTAAAGCTGAATTAGATAGAGAAATAGAAGAACTTTGAAACAATAGATTCTACTTCATAACTCTTTCATGAAACTTTGATGAAATGCATATTAGAAGTGAAAGAAAACAAGAAGAACCATATAAACCATTAGTAGATGTATTGAGAGTAGACCAAACAGAGAAAAAACTAACTAATGTAGAAGGAACTGTTGTTGCATTATATACACCTGACTATATGGGTGATTTAAATGCTGCTGGATGGCATTTCCACTTCATAACAAATGATAAAACTGAAGGATGACATGTATTAAACCTAAGCTTTGATGAAGGAACAGTAACATGGGATTTTACAGATAACTTCAAACTTCATTTACCAGAATGAAAATTCTTCAAATCACTTGATTTAACAGTTAATCAAGAAGACGACATTAAAGAAGTAGAACAAGGAAAATAATAAATTAATTTCTTATAAAAATAAAAGCATTGAGATCTAAATTCCCAATGCTTTTTATATTAAATAATATTTTACCATCATCTACCACCTCATCCTCATCAACCTCATCAACTAGAATGTCATCCTCCAAATGATGATCCAGAGCTATATCATGAAGAAGAACTATAAGAACTATATGATGAACCTGAGCTCCAAGAACTAGAAGAACTACTTGAATAAGGAGAATAATAATAAGGAGCAACTCAGTACGTATTAACAGCTTCTGAAATATAAGACAAAGAATCTTCTAATACATCAATATCTCAACCTAGCCATTGAACATCCTCAGGAGTAATATATTTAATAAATTTAGTATCAAGTCAGAAGACAACAGCATAAGGTAAAGCTTTCTCGACAAACAAAGGATCTTCATCTGTAAGTACTTTAAACTTATCTTTATCAACCTTCTTTAAGAAATCTTTATATCATTTAATCTGTTTTAATAGCTCATCACCCTTCTCTGTATAAACGTTCTTTTCTTTAAATCTATATGAATTAAGAATAAGAATAAATCAAATAAATCAGAATAAAATATTTCAAGTCCAAACAGGTTTCAAGTATGAATTAATAGTAGCAACAAAGATATTGAAAAAAATTACAGACAAGAAAGCAGTCCATCAAACAAGATGTTTATTCGTACTTTTAAAGCTCTTTTTTTCAGATTTCACAGAATCTAATTTCGTATTATACCAATCCTGGCTATCAATATAAGTCGTTAATCAAGACTTAGCAGTAGAAATAACTTTTTTAAATTCAGAATATTCTCAATATGAAGATATAGCTCAAGGAAAATAAAATTCATCATTTTTTTCAAAGAGCTTATTGAAAAACTTTAACTGATATTCCTTAGAATTTAAAGGTAAATATTTAATTTTTTTAATATAGAACCTCTTTTCATCTTTAGGATTTTTTAATATTTTAATATATCATGCAGCAGCCCACTGATAAATTAAAGCAGTGATATCTTTTCAATTAATAACATCATCAATAAGAGCTCAAGCTTCAGGAGCATCCATTCATTTTGGAGCTCAATATTCAACAATATATTTCAATTTATCCTTTCAATAAAGATTATATCTTCTCTTCATTAAAGTCATTAATCATCACGTCGTAAGTATGGTTCAAAGCAATAATAAAATAGATTGCCAATTAATTTCATCATTAAAATAGAATTCTCAATTTCATAAATTACCTAATGCATCAAGTAATTTTTCATCAAGTTCAAATCAAAAATCAATCAGACTAACTCAAATAAAATCGCTACTTCACGCAAAAATTCATTTTCATTTTAAATAAAGTGTATTATTCTCACACCAGAGCTCTCATCAATTATCATAAAACTCTTCGATAGTATAAGGATTTCATCATACTAAGAATTCAATGTCCTCTTTATAGATTCAAGAACAAACATTAGGAAATTCTGATTCTGGAAACTGCAAAGCAAGATTAATATCTTCTGGAGTTTGATCTAATTCAAATAAAGGTAATGGAAGATAAAGTTTATTTGTCCACTCCTCATCTTCTCATGTGAAATTTCTAATTAATCAATACATAGTATAATCAATAGAAACATCACCAGAAGATGCAATATCTCTCAAATCAAAGCTCTGATCGTATTTATTAATATCATATTTAGAATGACTAATATTTACTCAATTAACTTGTAATCCACTTAAATAAATCAAATAAGGATTATAATCAGTATTAAATCTAAAAGGAAGCTTTCACCAAAAATAATAAACAGGTTTATACCAATCTACATTAAAAGTTTCATTAAAATCAATATATCAGTTCTTATGTACAACTCAAGTAAGTGTAACCAAAGGAATTTTAAAAGCACGCGTATAATCATAAAAAAGACTTGCTTGTTTTTCATGATCAAATTCAAAATAATCTTTAGGAAATCTAACTGATAAAGTTATTCACTGAGAAGGATTTAATACTCAAGTATAATTAATATAAATCTTATTTTCATCCCATGAAAACTCTCATGGAAATTCATGAATATTATGATATTGATTAAATCAAAGACTAATAATAAAATCTTCATCAGTAAATCAGCTGTAAGCTTTTGGTAAATTAATAATTATCTTAGGAGAATGAATAGGTGCATCCCATTCATATCAAATAACGTTCCAATAAAGTTCAGAATATCACATTCAAGAGAAACTCTTAATCAATCAATATGTTGAATAATTAATATCATAAGAATGTTTTCAATCTAATAAGATATCTTTATCTCAAATTCTAACGATAGTATCTCACCAATAATCATTATAAGTTGTAAAATTATCATTAATAACGTTAATATTATCATAAAAAACCTGAAAAATAGTATCTAAGACCGTATATTTTCTAGAAAGAATTCTTTCAATTCAATGTAACGCTCAATCACTAAAATCAACAGCAATATCCTCATGAACATTAATAGTTCAATCACTTAGAATATCTCATTCTAAATTATATTTATCTACTGTGAATGCATCTGCAAAATTAGCAAAAAACAAAGAAAAAACTATCAGAAAAAGCCGACTTTTTATTTTCATTGAATCAAAGAAAAATAAACTATAGACGTTATACTAAAGGTTAAAATAACTTCAATAAAAAATTAAAAAATATAAGCTAAATATGGCACAGCAAAAGCAACAATAATTCATAAAATATAGATTACAATTCATGGTATGAGGATTTTTTTACTTCAAAAAGAAATTCAAATCAAAAGAATTGCCAATGTAATAATAATCAATACATAAAGTGAATTCATAGAATATAGTCAAAAATACCAATCAGGAAGAATATCGCTTTTTGATTGAATAACTTCAACAAAATTATAATAGAATTTATCAATAATTTCATACAATATTGAAACCTGCATAAAATTAGTCAAAAATAGCAAAAATCATATTAATAAATAGCGATAATCTTTTATAAATTTTTTAATATGTTGAGAGATTGACAAAGATTTATCTTTTTTAATTCTCTTCATTAATCAAAAAATTCAACAAATAAGCAAAATTGCAAATATTAAGAAAATAATTGATAACATCCAATTTGTTAAATATTGAAGATCCTCTAGATTATAATAAAGTGTAAGAAAAATGTCCATCATATAACTACAAAAATAAATACAATAATATTATACATTAAAGAATAAAAAACAAAAATAAATAAAAATAGTATAGAAAAAACCATTGATAAAAATATAATATACTCTATTAAAAAAACTTTCTTTTATTTCTTAATGTAACGCAAATGAAATCATCAACGCTAAAGCGAGTTATTCTATGTGTATTATTGTTCATTATTGGCGGAATTTGATGATACTTCTTAGCAAATCACCAGTTCCATAAATGAGCAATAGAAGAAAGAGCTCCAGGATTACGATATGAACACCACATAAAAGATAGACAAAGAAATCCATTTGATGAACTAAGACATCAAGAAGAACAAATGGAAAAAGAATTCAGAAACATGGAAAAAGAATTTAAAAACTTTGATGATGAAATAGATTTTGAAGATATAGAAGATATTAAATGAGATCAAAACGCAAAATGAGCATTTAAATATTATAGTTCAACAAACAACAACTGAGCAGAATCTTCATATAATGTAAACTGAGAACGAAGTGATTGAGCTGAATGAGGAACAATAAAGATTAACTGAACTAATAAAGATTGAAAAGATTTTTCATACTCATGAGAAATCCATGATTGAAAAACTGAATGAGTATTAATAGATGAAGACTGAAATACTAAAGAAGTAAATCTTGATGGAATAGACATAAAAGAAATATATGATGAATCAAATAATATATCAGAATAATTAAGTTACATTTTATTTATTAAATAATAATTATGAGAAAAATTTTAAGTCTTGCTGTAATCCTATGATTAGCAACAGTATTTTTAGCAGGTTGTAATAAAAAAGAACCAGCATATAATAAAGATTCATGGAAAGAAATCATTCCAGAAGACTGTGTAGGATTCTTTGATGGATGTAACAGCTGTTCAAAAGATGAAGCTTGAGTAGCAACATGTACAATGATGTATTGTGATGAATATCAAGAACCTAGATGTACTGATTGAGACATCGAATTAACTGTTCCAGAAGAAATCAACGAACAAATTGAAGATGAAGAAAATATTGAAGAAGAAACACAAGTAGCAGAAGCTGCACCTAAATTAAGAGTTCTTGAAGGACAAACTGAAGAAGAAACCCAAGCAATAGCAGAAGAATCATGCGCAAATATGTGATGAGAATGGACAGATTGAGCATGTGTTTTAGAAGACTGAAGCATTATTAACTTCTAACAATAAAAATATAAAAAAAGAATCAGTTCCTTAAAGAGCTGATTTTTTTTAAAAAAATTACTTTTTCTTTTAATTTTTAAAAATTTTACTATAGTTATATAAATTTATTTTTTACACTTCACAAAAAATGAATAAAACAGTTAAAAACATCCTACTTTATTTTGCCATAACAGGAGCAGTAATCTTCGCAATCCTAGGAATCTACTCAATTTGGGGAGACATTGATGGAGATGTTATTTCTCGTACAATTCTTACTTATATTGTATTATTCCTATCAATTCTTTGAATTTCATCAACCCATGAATTATACGATAAATTTAAATATTATCCAGAATTAGCTTCAATTGGAAACTGGCTATTAATTATCAGCATCTCATTAATTTCATTATTAATCTGTGTATTAATTTGGGATGCTTACAAACAATCAGATCTATTATGGAAAATCATCGCAACAATCTGAGTAATTAATTTCTCAGTTGTTATCTTTGTATTCTCAATGAATAAACGATGAGCTAGAGCTGAAGATATCGTAGAATTAAAAAAACCAGAAGAAAAATAAGACACTTGAAATCAGAATATAAAATCAGTATATAATAATTGCTTAGTAAAAGTAAGCAAGTAGAATATGCGTTCGCTGGCCTTGTTTGAGATAAATGAGGTCAGTTTTTTTAAAATAAAAAGACTTATATTGAAAACTAATATATAAAAAGATATAACAATATTGTCTTGTGATTATATCACATTAGGTATGTGCTAGGTCCTCGCGTTGAGATAACGTGGGGCCTTTTTTTATTTAAAAAATAATAAAAATTCATATACTGCTCATATTTAAAATCATAAAAGACATCATGATTAATATATTAGTAGTTTGAACAGGATGATTCATCTGATCAATTCTAAGATACTTAATTGGATTAATTAAAGTAGACACAGTATGAAATTTTCCAATTAATACGCTGATAATTAATATCCTTTGAAGTTTTATTATAGGATTAATTATTGCAATCAGTCTAAAAAATAGCACTTTAAACCCACAATTAATACTGCTAATAAAGGTTTGATTTTGCTGAGGATTTACGACATTTTCTACCTTTGCATTAGAATCATTAACACTATTTGAAAACTGAAAAATATGGATGTGAATTACATACATAATACTTAGTGTAATATTATCAATTCTAGCAGTATTTTGAGCAGAACTACTAGTAAATAACTATCGAAATTAATAAAGTATCATATTGAAATCAAATAGACAAATCGATATAGTAATCCCCGTCAAGTATTAGAAATTCTATTAACCGACAGAACCCTACGTTGAGATAACGGAGGGCTTTTTTTATAATTTCCTTAAATATTACTTTTATTTTATAAGAAATTTTTTATATAGTAAAGATAAGTTTTATATTTAACAACACACAAATGAAAAAACTCTGGACTTTATCTGTAATTTTACTTGCATGAGCACTTCTTGCTGGATGCTGAAATAAAGAAGAAGTAACTATCGAAGAAGAAGTAATCGAAAATGATTACCATCCTGTTCTAGTTGCAAGAACAGCACAAGACTTAGAATTAGAAGACATTGATCAATTAAATACTTTATCATCAGCTTTCTTATGAAACGTAGAAATAGAACAACTAGATTGAACAAATGTTGTACTTATTAAAGCATGAAATGAATTAACTGAAGATGCTATAAATGAAACAATCGAAACTCTTGAAGAAAATGATAAAATTACAGGAGTTGTTAGAGTTGTAAATGATGAATATGAAGAATTCTTCTCATCTTATGACAACTGAGCTCTTAGAGAAATGTGAATTTATGTAAATGGAGCTAAAGAAGGATTATGGACAACATACGATGAAGAAGGTAAAGTAACTAATGTAAAAGAATATGACCAAGGAAGACTCCTTCAAGAAACAAACAATCAAGAAGAAGATGACATTATTGATGTAGAATTACCAGAATGAGCAAAATTATCTCTTACAAATGAAGAATTAGATGATTTAGCAGAAACTAATTTTCCAAAAGGATATAGCTATTCAACATATGATAGAGAAAAAGATGAAGCTTGAGATGAAGGAAAAACAGATTATAGCGAAGGAATTTCACACAGCTTATTAATCCCTGAACATGCTGCAATGGTTTCAAGAGAAATATTAAGTTCTGCAATTGAAGATGGAATGATTTATACAGATACTGAAGCAACTCTTAAGGATGGATCAAAAGTTGAAATTCTCTACATCGTTGATCCAGTTACACTTAATTTCGTAGCAGCAACTGTAGAAAAGCCAACAAAATCAATTAATTATCAATTCTTCTACTAGAATATAATACATCAAAAAAACAGGATTGAAAAATTCTGTTTTTTCTTTATTTTTAAAAAAACATAACTATATTAAAAAAAATTTATTCAAAATAATTAAAATGAGTTGATTCATAATCCGTATTATAGCAATGCTAACCATGTTGGCAGATCATATTGGACGAAACTTTATTGATAATCAAATGCTATTAACATGGATTTGAAGAATAGCTTTTCCTTGTTATGCATTTTTATTAGCAGAATGATTTTTCTTCGTATTTAAAGAAAAAAGAAGACTGTTAAAACACATTTGAACATTAATAATATTAGCTGTAATTTCAGAGCCATGTTATGATTTATTAGAATTCTGACCAAATATTCTAGAAAAATTCACAACCTCACAAAGTGTTATGATAACACTCCTATTATGATTCTTATGAATGATAATAACAGAATTACTCTTTCCATCAAATAAAGAAAATAATGAAAAAATTAAACGAAAAAGTATCGCCGTTATTATATGTTCATACCTATTAATTGGTTATACAAACTATATCATGGCAGCAAACTTTAACTTTGTATGACCATTACTTGCAATCGCATACTACCGATATTTAAGATATGCCAGAAATGAAGATAAAACAAAAAATAATCGAAATCGAATAATACGTTTTCTCGTATTACTATGAATATTTGTAGTATATTTACCGTTATATTTCTGGATAAAAGGAAAATTTCCTAGTATGACTTGATTAATCGAATATATGTGACAATATCTTCCTTGGATATGATGATATTTTATCGCAGCTCTAGTACTAAGTCTATCAAATGGAAAATTATGATACCATGAAAAATGGTTCAGATATCTATACATATCATTCTATCCTCTCCATGCACTAATAATCTGAATACTTTTATGCTTAGGATTCTAAATATTTTCTCATTAACACTTACCTAGATCTGATTTAATCTCTTACAAGTATTTTTTGGATCTGGAATATAAGGAAACTAAATAATTAATATTGAAATTTTATGAATAAAAAGCTATAAGAAAATTGCACTGAATCGCAGCGCAATAAAAATTTTACAATTAATTTGCATTTCGCTGGCTTTGCTTGAGATAAGTAGAGTCAGTTTTTTTTAATTTTGATTTGTTTTTAATAAAAATAATTTTATAGTATTTCTATTTATAAGAACTAATAACATGAAAACTCCAAAGACATTAATAATCCTCTCACTACTAGCATGATTTTTCACACTTCAAAATTGTTACAGTGTACCTGCAGCAGATCCTTACAGGCTAGACATCTGTTGAATGATAATAAATACAGATGCAATTAAAGGATATAAAATTGTAACAATTTCTGAATTCTGAGCAGGTGCAAGAGAAATAGAAAACTATGAATGTCTTAATTGATTTCTGTTCTTAGTCCCTGAGAACCTTAAAGACGAAGACATAAAGACTCGTAAAATAGAAAGAGAAGTTCCAAAAGAAGAGAACACAAGTGGACTATTAAAAAATCACACATTATACAATTATAGTTTTAGTTTAGATGCACAACAAAATAATAGATATTGGTGAACTAATTTTAAATGGGAACTTGAAAACGAAGATACGAAATTCCTATGAAAAATAAAAAATGAATGTTATAACGTAGATGAACGAAATCATTGTAACCATCCAAACACCTTTCCATCTCGGACAGATTTTCATGTTCTAAGTTATAACAAAGATGGAGAACCAACTATTAAAAGAGTTTTCTCACTACCATATAATCCAGATACAATAGTAACAGTTTGATTGGTTATAATATGTGTTTTAATGCTTTTATGAGTATTTATTCGTCATCGAATTGTTAATAGACACAAGAGAGAACCATGGCTTATTGAAACAAAAGAAAAATTCGAGTATTAAAATAATAAGACAACAGCGATAAAAAGCTGTTGTTTTTACTAATATTTTTGATTTATAAGAAATAAGTCTTATAATAAATAAAACCTTTATATATAAACAAAAAAAATAATGTACGATTTCGTTATTTGGCCAACAACAATGACATTTCTAAAAGCAGCACTTTGACTATTAAGTGTGGTTGCTACATGGATCATTTTTATTAAAGCATGAAGAAAATGATGGGAATCTATAATCCCTTTTTGGAATACCTATGTGCTTTTCAAGATTGCAGACAGAAAAAAATGGTTCTGGATCCTATTAACTGTACCATTTATTTGGATGATCTTTGGAATCATTAATTGGTACATTGCCTCATCAGCACAGTTTGGTGCCTTTTCAGAATTCTTCACTTTCTCTCAAATGGTAACATGGTTCTTATCATGGATTGCAATTGTATGAATCATTTGAGCAGTAATTACATTAGCATATTGATTAACACAAAAATTCTGAGAATCTGTTCGATTTTTCATCTGAATGTTAATTGCTTCACCAATTTTTATGGCAATACTAGCATTCTGAGATTATAAATACGAAGAAAGAGAATTTGAAAAAAGATATAATCGAAAATTCTGGGTATTAATTGTAGTACTTTTTGCTTTATTCCCAACAATAATAGAATGAAAAGAAAGATACAATTTATATAATTGAACAGCAACAAATGAACTAGAATGGAATTATAATGGTTCACAAAACGTAGAAATCGAAATTGAAGATGAAGAAAATATAGATGAAGAAATTAAAGATGAGACAGTAGAAGATGAAGAAATTACTGAAGAAATAATAAAAGAAGAAAAGCCAGTAAAAAAAATAAAAGAGGAAGAGATAGAATTATTAAGAAGTGCAACAGTAAAAGATACATCAGAAAAAGGTTATGATCTTATAGATGCAAGTCGTCCAGTAGAAAAAACAAATGTTAATTGGATTGATCAATATTTATCAAACTACAAATGAAATGTAATCTATTCAGAAGATCTAAAAAGAGATGTAGATGAACCATATTATCACGTATACACAAAAATTAAGAAAAGAACTATGCTTATAGATGAAGAAAGTAATTTTATAATTTATTTCTGACCAGATCTCATCGGAAATATATTAGACATAGTATATAACGACATCAATGAAATAGCACAAATTAGAGTATTAACTGATGAAAAAAGTGAACGAGTCATATTTGAAACAAATATATTGCCATGGTATGATTGCTACCACACAGCATGAAGAGAATGAAATGACAAATTATGGTGATTAAATGAAGATTATATGTTTATGGTGGATGGAAAATACGCTGAATTAGATGGAAAATCAATTAGTTTATTACCAAACATACAAAACTGAAATTCACAAGAAAGTCTAAGAACAAACTTACCTTGTTCAGTAACTCCATTATAATATTAAAATCAAAAAAATAATAAAAACTGGCCTAAAGAACAAGTCAGTTTTTTTATTAATATTGATACTTCTTTCTATTAGACACTAAGAAATATGTGGTCAACATCATTGACAGAAACTCAGCACTTGCAGTAGCTAACCAAATCCAATCAGCTCAAAAAAGATAAGGAATTATGAAGATAGCAGCAACCTGGAAAACAAACATTCTCATGAAAGAAATCGTTGCAGAAACCAATCAATTATTCAATCATGTAAAGAAAGCTGATCCAAAAACATTAACCCACTGAATAAGATATCATATTGCATAGATTCTTATAGCTTTAGTTGTAAAAGCTAAAAGCTCTGCATCATAACTCACAAAAATATTAGCTAAAAATCAAGAAAAGACTTCAGCAAAAAAAGTCAGAATTAAAGCTGCACATCATAAAAGTTTTAAACTCTTACATAAAACATTTTTTAATTCTTCATGGTTTTGTGCTCAATAGTTATATCAGACAATTGGATTAACTCAGAATGAGTATCAAACATAAACTCATGTAAAGATAAATCCAACATACATAATAATTCAATATGCAACTACACCATCATTTCAGAAATAATTAATTAATTGATAATTAAACAACACATTAAACAATGATAATGAAAATGTGGTTAACATTTCACTACTACCATTAATACAACTTCTCAAAATAGGCTTAAATTCAAATCACGTCTTAACAAATCATAATTTAGAATCCTTACTAAAGAAGAAATATACTAATGGAATAATAGCTCAAACAACATTAGAAATAGCAGTAGCTAACGCTGCTCAAGTAATTCACCACTCAAACAAATACATAAAGAGATAATCCAAAATCATATTTACAACTCATGCAACAACAGCAACTCTTAATCAAAAATGAGGTTTTTCATTAACAATAAAGAAAGATTGAAAACATGCTTGTAAAGTAAAGAAAGGCAAAGCTAAGAAAAGAATTCTTCAATAGATAATACATTGATCTAATACTTCTCAAGAAGCATTAAGAAAAGACATAGCAGGTCAAACAAAAATATAACCTACAATTGCAAAAAATACTCAAACCAAAAAAAGAAAATAAACGAGCATAGAAAAATACTTTCTAGCTAATGGCAAATTCTTTTCTCATAACGTTTTTGATATTAAAGCACTTCATCAATTACCTAGCATAAATCAAAAAGATCACAAAATCATAATAACAGGGAAGGTAAGATTGACAGCAGTAAATGCCTCTTTACCAACAAAATTAGAAACAAAAAATCAATCTACAACTCAGTAGATTGAATTAAACAGCATCATAATCATAGTCGGTGCTGTAAACTTTAATAATTTCTTATAATCAAAATGCTCTGCTAAAGATAATTTCATCCTAAGTAATAATAGAAGACATAAGTCAAAAACTTATAAAAAAATTAAATTAATAATCAATAGAATAAAAAAATAACTTTTTTTAAAATTCCTCTTGAAATTAAAACATCAATTGAATATAAACTAAAATGTCTCGAATGAGGCAAAAGTGTTTTTTCATTTTGTAGTGTAGAATATAAAGGTAGGGCTAACAAAAAATTTCTACAAGAGCCCTAGAAGGTAAAAGAGTAAAGAGGAAGTATAGGACTAGGGTCCTATTTTTCTTTTATTTTGAAATCAAATTCATATAAGAAATATATATAAAAACACATACCCTTTTATTCTATAATTAATTTCAATGGATAATAAGAAAAAGATTCTTATCGGAGTAATTGCAATCATCGTTATCGCAACAATTGCATGGACACGAAGTGCAATCAGTAAAGAATGAAAAATTAGAGACAATTCTGTTTATTGTATGGAACAAATTAGAATAGATCATGGAGAATATCTCTGAGGAGTTTCTTGTGCATACGCAGGTAAAGAAAATAAGACATATCAATACTATGGATCTTTCGAAACAGAAGATAATAAAGTATATAACTACAACTGTGAAGTTATAGATGAAAACAACGTTGAAGTATATTATCAAGAAATAATTAGAGGATTAGAAACTGAAAAAGAACGTATAGCTGCATGTGAAGAAGAAACAAAAGCGTTAATCGAATATGATAATTGAGACTACACATGGAATAATGAAGAAGAAGCTTGAGCATCTTTTATTAGAATTTGACACGTTATATACTCCAAATGGTGAAAAAAAGATGAAGATGATGTAGAATGTTATATTGATATGGTTGATAAATCTGTAAACGTAGGATTATCAAATTATAATAAGAATTGAGAAGTACAAGAAGAAGTAGAATAAGAACCTTTATAGAGTTTAAAGAAAAGTATGGATAATAACCAAGATCTTTCAAAATTAAACAAGATACTAGAAAAAGATGAAAGATGAAAAGAAATCGTAACTGGATTTTTATCATTTTTTGCTCTTACTGTTATCTATATTTTTGTAAATATATTTAAAGATGCAAGGAAAGATGATTTAATAATTGTAATTCCTATCTTTTTACTATTTGCTGCCTTTATAGGGTTTTTCTGGCGAATAATCAATAAACATGATAGAAAAAATAACAAACTAAAAAATTATATAAAAAACTGAACTGTAATTAAAAAACAAGCTGAAATCACAGAATTTGTCTATTATCAAGAGCATGAAAAAGATTATTGAATAAGCGAATGATATTATATAATTGTAAAAGACTGAGATGAAAAATATGAAAGTCCACATCTACCAAATGCTAAATTTACAGGTTATCCATGTGCAAGAGTAACTAAAGAATATTATGAAGAAAACAATCTTCCTATGTCATTAAATGATGAAAAGTATCTCAGATCAACAGACCATAGAGATATACAATTCATGGAACAAAGAATAAAATCATTAGAAGAAGAATTAAAATATACTGAGGATAAATCTGATAAAAAAAGAATTAAAAAAGAGATTAAAGAATTAGAAAATCAAAAAGAATTAAAATTACCTCACCATTTAATTTCATATGGAACAACATTCATTGCAGGAGAGGAACCAATTATAACAGAATGTTATATTTGAGATAAGATTAATCTCTATATTTCTCCAGATGATCCAGAGAATTATATGATTGAAATATAAGATAATAATAAAGCTAGCTCAAACCTGAGCTAGTTTTTTTCAAATTAAAAAAAAGAGATAGATGATGATAATCTATCTCAGATTCCCGTAAGAAACCGAGTCTATATAGATGCCGTATAAATGCTAAACAAGCTATTAACTTGAATAGTATCTCATGCTTTAGGCAAACCTAAAGAAGAAGATATCATGAGATAACAAATCTTAATAAATTTTATCACTAGTGGAAACTAGGAGTGGGATATTAATCACGCTTAGAACCTCTCAAAGCTGATAGCTAGGGAATATCCAACAATACTAAGACCGAAATGCCTAAACATTATTTTCTAAGAATTGCTTCGATAAGTCTTAAATATTCCATAATAGACTAAGAAGTGAAATTTGCAGGGTACAAATTTATTCAAACTATTTTAAAGCGAAATACCTAAGAATAAGAATCTTAAAGAAGATAGATAGAATCGAAAATCAGTTGAACCTATAACCATTTAAATTATAAGCTAGAGGGACCTAATCTCTAAGGAGAGCCTCAATGATTCTTTCAACCTTGATTATCGCTCCTCTACTCTATTACTAAAGTAAAGAAATTAGTTAACTAAGTGGAAATCTAAATTAACAGTATAGAATGATTTGCACATTCAGCGAAAGGTAATCAAAGCAAATGGAGAACATTTCTCATTATATAGACTACGTTAAAGATCTCTACAGTTTCATCAAGAAGCTCTTATCTTTCCTGATGACGTTATTATTATACTCCAAAAAAAATTATTTTGCAAATTTTTTAATACTTTTTTACATTAAAATTAAATCAGTCAAGAACTAAGAAAAAGACAATCATTGAAAAATTCTAATAAAAAAATATGGTAAATTAATAAAAAAAACTTTAAATTTTTTTTAATAAAATGAAAAAACTCGTAATCCTTGCAATTTCATTATTAGCATTCGGATTTTCACTAACAAAAGCTGAATACTCAAAAGACTTTAAAGAAGCATATACACGAGCATTCAACAACTCAATCACCACACAACCAACAATTGATAAAGCTAACATGAATTGAGACATAACAAGGATTGAGTTATCTAAAATGATAAGTAATTATGCAATTAAAACTCTTAAAAAGAAATGAGATACTAATAAAAAATGTGTGTTTACTGATGTTACACCAGAATTAGATAAACAATATGATAATTGAGTAACAAATGCATGTCAATTAGGATTAATGTGACAAGGAATTACAAAATTTAGACCTTATGATAAAGTAACAAGAGCTGAATTCTGAACAATACTTTCAAGAATACTCTATTGAGATAAATACAATTGATGAAATCCATACTATGATAAGCACTTATTACAGCTTTATTTTAAAGGTATCATGAAAAATACCGCGAAAGCTAATGAAAGAAATGAAGTAAGATGAAATGTAATGGTAATGCTAAAAAGAAGTAAAGAAGCATGAAATGAAGATTATATTCCTAGTTTTGAAGAACTTGATGACGATTTGCATGTAATATGTCACTGAGAAGATGAATTCTGATATGAATATGATTCTCCAATAAAAAAATGAGCATTCATACTCCCATATAAAGACTGATATTTTGATTTCACAATCTATGGTCAAGACTGAGAATGACTTTATATATATTACAGATTGAAAAATAATCCATGTACAACATATTTGAATTCTGATGAAATACTTTGGTGGTCAGGACCTTGGGCTACAGAAGATTATCCAAAGCCAAACGAAATCAACATAGATTATAGCTGAGGAATAACAAAAAAACTAAATTGTAAAATTTGAGATTATAAATGATGTAAAAAAGAATTTGAAAGATATGCATATAATCTATTAGTATGAAAAGAAACAAATGAACGCTTTTCACTACGAATGAAAGTTCTTAAAAGAATGGTTGATAACAAAGAATATGATGAAAAGAGCTCAACAGGTTACTTCATTAGTTGGTCAACTAATCACTATAATTGTCTACTTGATTATGAAAGGAAAACACAAGATATGGAGCACGTATATGAATATTGTAAATATAAACTAATGTGATTATGTCCATGAGAAGACTTCTGTAAAGATTTAGAACCAAAATTAGACGAACAATTCTGATGAAATAACGTTATTTATTGAAAAGATTGAAATAACGAAATTGTATGAGATAATGCATATTTCTACAGTGAAAAATACTGAATAAAAATTCTCTTATGAAAAGATTTTAGCTGATGAATGACGAGTTTCCGAGAAAGACAGAATGAGCCATATGTAGCAGATTTACTAATAACAACATACAATAAAGATAATGATAGTTATGATATTTTATGAAGAAGATGACAAGAATATGGAATGGTAATTGATATATATGATGTTAATAAGGATATTTCAAAAGAAATAGAAAAAAATAAATCAACAATCATTGGAAAAAACAATAAATATCAATTCACTAAAAGATTATTTAAGGACAACATAGATTACAAAAAAATAGAATTTCCAGATGTAAAATAAAATTTTCAATAAAACAAAAAAGTCTTAGAGAAAACACTAAGACTCATTTTGTACCATTAATAAAGATTAGATTGTGG
>CAMVNG010000010.1 GCA_947168815.1 uncultured bacterium | reverse complement strand
CTGCCTTACAAGCAGGGGGTCATAGGTTCGAGTCCTATATCACCCACCATTAAAAACTCTTATGCCAGCCATTATGATGGGCCTATAGCTCAGTTGGTTAGAGCAGAAGACTCATAATCTTTTGGTCGCTGGTTCAAGTCCAGCTAGGCCCAATCAAAAAAGCTTGAAATTGATATATGGAATGTATATAGTGTCATCACTGTATGCGGGTGTAACTCAATTGGCTAGAGTGCCTGCCTTCCAAGCAGACTGTTGCGGGTTCGAGTCCCGTCACCCGCTAATCTTACATATTAGCGATAAAGTAAGGAATCAAATCCTTATTTTTTTGTTATAAAAAAACTTCACAATTTCATGAAGTTCTTTATTTTTTAGATGGAGTAAGTCTCCGAGAATCTTTTTTTTCTAAATAAGTCTTAATTTCTTCTTCTGTTAATTTGTTGTTTTTAACTAAAGTATTTACTTTATAATACGGAGTATCTATTGTTTCATCTAATAAATTATGTTGTTTTAAGAAATCAATAAATTGATCTTTATCTTTAGCTGAATAGTTCTCTGTTTTTGAAACTCATAATTTGTTCTCATTTCAAAATAATTGTTCAAATCCTTTCTTTTCAGCATATTCAATTAATATTCATTTTATTATTTCTTTTTCTTTATCACATTCTGTAGATTTTTTTCCTAGTTTTACATATTGATCTACGAGATTTTTGATGGTTTTTTCTCCTAATTCTCATCAATCTACAATTTCATCCTCATAATTTAAATGTTGTCGAAGTGGACAAACATTTTGATATTCACAATATTTACAATACGGATTTTGCTTTGTCGGGAATGCTTTTGTATTTCACATATTATATTCAAATCTTGAATTTTCTATTTGATTAATATCTTCTGTATATTTTTTAACAATTGCATTTATGCTATCCTGACTAATTTCCCATTCGTCTAATAATCAAAAGTGAAGATAATGCAATTTTGCTTTTATACTTTTTAAATATTTACCATATTTTTGCTGTATTCCATGTGCATAGAGTGTTAATTGTTCTCTATATTCATCTTTGTCTTCAGGAGGTAGATTTTTATTGGTCTTATAGTCATTAATTATGAAATTTCATTCATCATCCTTATCTAACCTATCAATTATTCAACGAAATTGTTTATTTTCGGAATGCTCATCTTTATCAAGTGTAAAATTTAATGAGAGCTCTGTGGCAACAACTTTAACTCAATCAAATGGACTATATTTAGTGTAATATTCTTCTAAATAATGTTCACCTCTTCTTAGATAATCTTCTTCATGTTGATCTCATTTATATATTAGTTTTTCTCCAGCATCAGCAATACTATTATTCCATAATTCATGAAATTTTCCTAAAACATCTGCTTTTATAGGAATTTTATAAATATTAACTTGTTGATAAAGTCGTTCTAAAGCTCCATGAACACTAGTTCATAGAATTAAATCTGGAGAAGTCTCAAATTCTCTTTCGAGTCCATCAAGATAACGATATTGATATTTTTTTGGACATTGTTCATAGAGGTTGATTTGAGAAAATGAATAAACGACCATGAGGATATCAATAAGGATAAAGAAGTATACTTTCACTATAAGATTTCTTTTTTCAGAATCAAATAAAAAAATCTGACCATGAAATCAGACTTTTTCAAATAAAACAACTATATATTTCTATAATGAAGCGTCGCTATCATCAAAGTTATAGTATAATTGACCATCCATCTTATTAGCATCTTGTGATTCCTTGATGATATTACCTAGACCTCAAATATGACTAAGAATCTTTCACATATAAGTGAAGATTGCTTTTGCTGTATAATTCTCAGCTCATTTTACATGCGTAAACTTTAGAAGAGATGGTGCAGCAAATAAAAACATTATAGTAAAAAACATTCAAAGAATCATATATCTTATACTACTTCGAGCAGCTTGGATTTTTTCATTCTTTCCGTTAGAAAAGATGAAAAGAAATATAGCTCTTAGAAACGCATAAATACATCATCAACAAATGATAAGAACAATCGCTCATAATACATAAAGAACTATTTCTTCGAATCAAGTAGCTGCTGTTGGTAATCTTGGCATTTATACTCCGGAGTAAGTAAAAAAGGATAAAGAAAAAATCCTTTAAAAGGATTTCTTACTCTTTATCAGCATTCTTAGGTAAACTTTTTCTTTCTCTCATAACAAAGAATTTTTGGAAAAGAGCATCGTTTGTTTCTTTATAGAGAAGCTTTGCTACTCTTTCTGACATTTGAGAACCTTTAGCAACCCAAGCTTTAATAGCTTCAACATTAGCTTCTAATTTGTGATGCAATGGATCATAAGAACCAAGAACTTCTTTATATCCAAATTTTGCAGGTTTTGTATGTTCAGTTAAGACAATTCTATAAAAAGGTCTCTTAGATCTTCCATGTCTTGATAATCTAATTGTTAACATATTAGAAATGAATAATAAAACTAAAAATAACCAACTACTTTAACTTTTCCTTAGAAGTATGTTCTGTATGTTTTCTACAATGTTTGCAGTACTTTTGTTCTGCTAATTTAGGAGTTATAGCCTTGTTAATACTTGTAAAATAATTTGTAGCTTTACAATCACTACATACCATTGCAACCTTGATAACTCCACCTTTCTTTTTTGAGGCCATCTTACAACTATTGGCAAATAAAATAAAATATATGAATGACTTTTGAGATGATCAAAGAGTATTGGCACTAGGTAGACTCGAACCACCGACCTCGCCCTTATGAGAGGCGCGCTCTAACCTGCTGAGCTATAGTGCCATAATATAACGAGAATCGTTACTTTCTACGACTGCTTTGACTTATAACTATTAGCAAGTAAAAATCAAATGATTTTGACTTAAAAAACAAGAAAGAGAGGAATCGAACCTCCACTACCAGCTTCGGAGACTGGTGTGCTACCACTACACTACTTTCTTATAATAGACGTGTATATAAGGATTTTTTTTATGATTTCAAATTTTAATAATTTGGAGAATCTGTCTTTTTAAGCGCAATTTTGAAGTTTAAATGAGATGACGCTAAAAGGGTAACTAGTGCGACAATAAGTGAAATAACAGGAATTAATGAAGTGTATATTGCAACCTGAGAATTATTAAACAACCATTCATAAATATCTCATTTAAAATATCACAATGAGAAGTATACGGAAGTAAGAATACTTCATAAGCATAAAACACATCGTAATAACGTTTGAATTTTCTTTTCAAATACTTCTCAAGAAAATTGTATAGAAAGATGAGAGTTAACTGCAAAAAACCATAAACCTCAAGCATAAAGGACAAGCATTATTGTAGGCTGTGCATTGACAAGAAATTCTCAAATTGAGGCATAAGACATACCTAAGAAGGTTTGGCTTCAAATTCATTGCAATTGTGCTGCCCGTTGAAGAAGAGCTGTTCACAAAGCAATACAAAATGCTAATAATACGTAGCTTCAAAAAGTAATTTTCACTAATTTTTCGGCTTTTAAAAAAGAAAGAAGCAAGACAACAATTACTATTCAAAACAATACCGCAACATCTATTTGCATCTTAAAAGCCAAAAATGAATAAAATATATTGCATCTTTCCATAAGATAACTACACCTATACTATCATATAGTTTATAAAATCAATTTCAATTTTAATTTAAAATACAAGTATATGATACTTAAGAAAAAAGGATTCACGCTGGTTGAAGTTATGGTTGTTGTTCTTATTGTTTCAATTACCTTTGTTGGTATTATTGGGGGAATAATTTCTACAACAAATTATTTAACTGAAACAAGGCAGAAAGTTATGGCCTTAAATTTGGCAAAAGAGGGAGTAGAAATTGTTTATAATATTAGAAATACTAATTGGAGAAGACGATATGAACAAAAAGATGCTTGTTGGTTAAATGCAAATCCGTTTGCTCATGCAGCTTGACAAGATTCATCTTGTTCATGACAGGCTTGGATTACACCATGAAGATGGGCTATAGCAACAGCGTCACAGGGTAGTAATTATTATTATTCTTTAGTTAATCATGATAGTAATGGTTGATCAATGGGTGCAGAAAAGAAACTAACATTGGATCTCGATGAATTTACTAATAGTATAGCTGCGACGACAACAGCGACATATAAGCTAAATATGACTTGATGAAGTTGGTATAATAGTGCAGATGCAAATAATGTGCCATGAAATGATCCATTGGGTTGAGAGTTTTATAGGTATATTGCTGTAGATGGACTATATAGAAAAGACAAGAACAATATTACAAAAATCTCTTGTGCCAATTGAGCGGCTACAATAGTAGGGGGATCTGAAAAATGTTGAACTCCAGATATAGCAAAAGAACTCCGTTTCTGCTCAGTTGTTGTGTACACAAGGCCTAAACAATGAAGAATTCAAATATGTTCATTAATAACTAATTTTGAGGAGTAATATTACTCCTCTTTTTTAAACAAGTGTCAGAATTTTTCAATCTCCGGAGAATCTCTATGAATATACAAATTTTTATCGTCAACAGCAGTGCTTCGAATAATTTCTCATTGTTTTAATGTTTTAGGTATGTCCAAAACTCTTTGATTCCTAGATCATCTAAATTTTAGTTTAAGATCTAACAAATCTTGTTCAAATCTTCCATCAACTAAGACATCTAAAGAAGAAAGAATGTCTTTTGTATAAGGAAGAGCAGGAAACATATAATCTCTAATAAATTCAAAAGTATATCAAGAAAAGCACCAAATACTTTTTTGAGGACATTCCTCTTTTATTCTTTTTAAAAGCTTCCGTACTTCTTCTTGGTTTTCAGGTGCTAAAGGCTCACCTCAAAGTAAAGTTATTCATGTAATATGATCTTTTTTTAATTCATTGATGATATCATCAGCAACGTCTTTAGTGAATACTGATCAATATTTAAAATCCCAAGCAACAGCATTAAAACATCAAACACATCAATGAGGACATCCGCTTACAAAAAGAGAGACCCTGAGTCAGGGTCCGTTAGCAGTATCCATTTTTTTAACTGTTCAATAATACATAACCTATTCTAAGTTTATTATGATACATGTAAAACTCTTTTTGAAATTTCTTTCGTTTTTCCTAAGTTCCAGAAGTTCTCTCCTAAATAACCACAAGTTCTACGAGTTACATTCATTTTTCTCTGATCTTTATTATGACATTGAGGACATTCCCATTCACTATTTTCATTAACTATAATTTCTCCATCATATCCACATACATGACAGTAGTCAGATTTTGTATTAAATTCTGCATACATAATATTGTCATACATGAATTTAATTAATGACTCAATAGCAGGAAGATTTTTCTGCATATTAGGCATTTCTACATAAGAAATAGCTCATCAAGAAGAAATCTTTTGAAATTGAGATTCAAAGGCTAATTTAGCAATTGCATCAATATGTTCTCTAACATCAACGTGATAAGAATTAGTATAATATCCTTTATCAGTTACATCTTTAATTTCACCAAATCTTTTTCTATCAATTTTAGCAAAACGATAACAAAGAGATTCAGCAGGTGTTCAATATAATGCAAATCCAATATTTGTTTCTTCTCTCCATTTTAATGTAGCATCTTTGAGAGTCTGGATAACTTTTAATGCAAATCTTTCTCCTTCAGGAGTAGTGTGTGGACCTCAAGTAATCAAAACAGATGCTTCATATAATCCAATATATCAAAGAGAAATTGTTGAATATCAACCATAAAGATATTTATCAATAGTTTCTCATTTCTTTAATCTTGCAATAGCTCCATATTGCCAATGGATAGGAGAGATATCTGAAGGTGTTCCCTTTAATCTCTCATGTCTACACATTAACGCCTTGAAACAAATCTTCAATCTATCATCAAGAATTTCAAAGAATTTTTTCTCATCATGATCAGCTAAGATAGCAACTTGAGGAATATTAATAGTTACAACACCTTGATTAAATCTTCCTTCAAACTTATAATTTCCATTTTCATCTTTCCAAGGAGAAAGGAAAGAACGACAACCCATAGGAGCAAATACATTTCCACATTCAATTTCTCTCATCTTCTTAGCAGAAATGTAATCTGGATACATTCTCTTGGCTGAACATTTAGCAGCTAATTTTGTTAAATAGTCATATTTTCATCACTTTAAGCAGTTATGTTCGTCCAAAACATATACTAATTTAGGAAAGGCAGGTGTTACATAAACTCCTACTTCATTTTTAATTCATTGAATCCTTTGTTTAAAGAGTTCTTCAATAATTTCAGCTGTTTCTTCAATATATGGATCTTTTTCATCAAGTTCCAAGAAGAGTGTTACAAAAGGAGATTGTCCATTTGTTGTCATAAGAGTATTAATCTGGTATTGAATAGTTTGAATTCCAGAAGATAATTCATCTTGAACTCTAGATTTTACGAGTTTTTCGATTTGTTCTTCTGTAAATTCATTACCAAATTGTTCCTTATATTTTCTTCTATATTTCTCTTTTGTATTATGAAGATATTTTCAAAGGTGCTTAATGTTTACTGATTGTCCTCCATATTGAGATGAAGCAACAGAGGCGATAATTTGAGTTAAAACAGTACAAGCTACTTGAAAACTCTTAGGAGTTTCTACTAATTTTCCATTCATAACTGTTCCATTCTCAAACATATCTTTGATATTTACAAGACAACAGTTGAAAATAGGTTGTACAAAATAATCCATATCATGAAAGTGAATTACTCCTTCATCATGTGCTTTTCTAATATCTTCAGGAAGTAGCATTCTACGAGTGATGTCTTTTGAAACTTCTCAGGCAATCAAATCTCTTTGTGTAGAAGCAATTGCAGAATCTTTATTTGAGTTTTCTTGTCCTACTTCTTTATTGTTATTAGCAATAAGAGTAAGAATAGAATCATCTGTAGTATTTGCTTTTCTTACTAACGCTCTCTGAAAACGATAGATAATATATTTTTTAGCCAATTCAGGCTTATGCATTTCTATAAGTTGTTTCTCTATGAAGTCTTGAATCTCTTCGATAGGTACAATTCCTTTTTTTGAAAGTTCAAGAGATCTGATAATCTCAGAAATAACAAAATCACTAGCTTGTTCTTTTTCAGGAACCTCATTGTTTGCTTTTTGAATAGCAATACGAATTTTTTCTGAGTCATAAGGGACTTCAGATCCATTTCTTTTGATTACCTTTTTAATTGTCATGGTAATAGAGGAACAAAGTTATAAAAAAATCCTGCTTTTGCCGGAATTGAATAATTAGACACCATTTTTTTATTTTTTTGTTTTTAAACACAATATTTTGTGTCTTAAATTTTATTTAGCCACAAGATATTGTATTTAAGAATAAAATCAAGGGAAAAAATATATTATTTTTTTGGGGGCGATAACAGGTAGTTAGCAATTTTTTAACAATTTAAACAAATTTTTAGTAAAAAATGTGTTTTAATATGCTGTTTGATGTATGAATGACGGCATACAAACTACTATTTTGATGATACTTGCTTTTTATCATTTTATTAACAAAAATATGGAATAGAGGGGATAAAATTAATTAGAATAGGATATTTTGAAATTGAAATTTTTTTCTTCGTTATAAAATTAATTTTATCATTTTTAATACTTGAAAATACTGGGGAGAAAACTAATAAAAAAGTAATTATCTTGGGCTATAATAAAATATGTTATCTCTTACTCCTAGACAGTTAGCTTATATTAGTATCATTTTAGCTGTTGTTGTTCTTGTTATGACAGTTATTATGATTGTTTTTCCTAAATTGATAAATGAGTGGGATGAAAAACTTGTATTTAAAGGTAAAGAAAAAAAAGTACTTATGCATCTTGCATATTTCCTTAATTATGCAATTACGCCAATGAGTGTTAGCATCTTTTATATAATTATGGCTATAATCCTTTTATGGAACGAAGAGTATAGAATCTTAGGAATAGGAATTTCGAGTATTATCATGGTTTCAATAGCTTTTCGATCTTTGAAAAGAATAACCCAAAGACAAAGGCCAAAAGATGCTAAAATACATTTTAAAGATTATAGTTTTCCGAGTTGACATACCTGAGCCTGATTCGTTTTCTTTTTGTCACTTGCATTAGCCTTGACTTGGATGTTAGAAATCCGTTATTATGAACGGGTATTCCTCCTTGCAATTGTAGGATGAATAATAATAGCTCGAAGTAGATGGTATATTAAGGTGCATCGAGTTAGTGATGTTATTGTTTGATCGTTGCTTTGAATATGATGCTTTATTTTTTCATATCTTCTTTTTTTCTATTTTTGAGATGCTATTATTCATGCAGTGGAACAAGTATTTTTTAGCTTATAGTCAATACTTTCAATGAAGGATATTGTTATTATTTGAGCTTGAGCATCTTGATTGTTCCTATGAACATTAATTCCTGAAAAAAAGGATGTATTGTTTATTGAGCAAAATGAGACAACAGGGAATAAACTACTACTTTCATGAAAAGGGAGGTGTAATTTTAGTAATCAAAATGTTTCGAAAGAACATTATTATGGGGATGATGTTGAGAGATTAGAAACCTTATTTAAGAATTTCTGAACTCAAGAAATGATTAATCTACTTCAAAAAAATGGAATAGATGTAAAAGAAGAAGATAATGGAAGATTATTACTTGCATCTAATAAATCAAAGCAGTTGCATGAGTTCTTTTTGAAAAGGAATGAAGAGCTTTGACATAAATTTTTGTTAGGTGAAAAAGTTCAATCAATAAAAAAAGAATGAGAAAATTTTTCTATACAGCTTCAAAACGAACAAATAGAAACAAAAAATCTAGTTATTGCTTGTTGATGAAAAACATTTCCAAAAATTGGTGGATCGGATTTTGTCTTTCATTTTGCAAATCAGTATTGAATACAAACACAGGAAGGTTCACCAGGACTTTGTTGAATAGAAACTAAAGAAAATCTTTCTTCTTTGTCTTGAAGTTCTGTTGTGGCAACCGTGGTTCTTAAGGGGAAAGATAATAAGAATCTTTATGAAAAAAAATGAGTGGTATTATTTACGCATTGGTGAATTTCTTGACCAGTAATTTTTAACCTTACATTATTCTTGAACAGATATATTCATAATTTGAAGGATTTAAAAATTAAAATTATTATTGATTGAACAGAGATTACAAAAAGATTGTTGGGGTATCTTAAAGCACCTAAAAATTTAAAAAACTATACTATGACATTAAATCCGCAATCTCTTAAAGATCGAGAAACAGCAAAAGTCATGGCATGATGAATTTACTTTTCAGAATTAACAAAAAATTTTGAATTAAAAAAAATCCCATGATGTTATGTCATAGGAGAAGCAATAAATATAACTTGAGAAACATGAGGATTTAACTTACAACGATGTCGAACTTCAGCATATCAGTGCGCAAAAGCTTTTTCTTAATCAAGAAGGTCATGAACATGTTTTAAGAATTTATCATCTACGTGAGTATAAATTTGCGTAGTTACGATAGATGAATGTCCTAATAATGCTTGAACGGATCTAATATCAGCTCAGTTCTTTAAGAGCATTGTAGCATAGGTATGTCTTAAGGTGTGAGGTGTAACTTTTTTCTCAATACCAGCTAAATTAGCATATTTTTTTACAATAGCTTCAATGGTATTTCTTGAAAGTGAATGGCCATAAGAATTTTTAGATAAACTTATTATGAGTGGGTCATAATCATCTTCTCTCCAAACAAGATATTTATTGAGTTTTTCTAATGCTTCTTTTCTAAAAAATACAGATCTTAGTTTTCATCATTTACCAACAATAGAGAATTGCTTTTCTCAAATTATATATTGATCTCTTTTTAATCATATAAGTTCAGAAACTCTTAATCCAGATCCATATAAAATGTGGAGGATTACTTCATCTCTTGCTCTTAACAAGGGGTCATTGGTGTGTCTCTGAGGCATCGTTAAAAGGACAGAAATCTCATCCTCAGTAAGAAAATTTACAGGAGTACGAGGTATTTTTGCAATCTCTATTTTTTCAGGACTAATACAATCAATATCATGCTTAAGAAGAAATTTAAAAAAAGATCTCAAGGCTATGATATAATAATTAATTGTCTTTTTACTTAACTCACGTTTTGCTAGATCTTTCCTATATTGAAGGATATCAATGAGTTTGATATCTTCAATATATGGATCATTAAAATATTCAATGGCTTTTCATATCCAAAATTGATAATTTTCTATAGTCTTTGGGCTAGAATTTTTTGTGTTTATAAGATAATCAATATACATATCTGCAGCATCAGACATAAGTGATTTTTTCTGATTTTTTTTGGTAGTTCAAAAAGATGAGGCTCTTTTTTTAGCCCCATCTTGTTTGTTCTTTTGGTATATATTTACATCGTTAAGCATTTGCTTTTTCAACATAATCGTCAAATGTGGCTTTTTTCTCCATCCATGTAGATATATCTATATTTTCACCATTTTCAAGTTGTTGTATAAGGTCCTTAGCGCTCTTTTCAAGAACAGTTCCATATCTATGCATTTTCTTATTATTAGCAGCTGCTCATTGATCTTTTAAACTAGCACCAAGTTCTTGATATTGCATAATTTCTTGCGCAACAAGATCATTATTATTGATAGGTCCAACAAGTCCTTCAACAGCTTCTAAAGGATTCACTGCTTCAGGATTAGTAGATGGATCTTCGGTCGGATTATTTGGAGTTTCTGGTATTGATGGTTCTTTAGGAACAGAAGGTGTTGATGGAAATTGTTCGTTTTGAACTACAGGATCAGAATCGCTTGTAAGATCAATTACTTGAATATCATCATCACCTCAATTAATAATATTTTCATCGACAGGAACTTCAGTAGGAGAAGGTTCTATAACTTCAACAATTTCTTGATCATCTCATGTTGTTGTTCCTGGTTCTATGATAGGTTCTTGAACATCTCCTGTTGATTCACCTGTTAAATTTCCAGCTGATGGATGCTCTGGTTCAACAGGGTCTGAAGGAAGAACTACAGGTTGAGGGTTTTGAGAAGAAATAAGTCCTGTAAACAAGTCTGGATATCTAATAAAAACTAATGCTCATGCAACAACAATACCAAGTATAGATAAGACTGGTACAAGTGATTTTTTTGATGAAGAACCTCATCCTAAAGAAATACCTTTTAATTTTGATAAGAATCCTGATTTTAAAGGATTTGTTCACTGTGGTTGTGAAGGAATATTGTTGAGGTCCAATGTTGGTTTGTCTGTAGCTTGAAATCATGTATTATTTTTTCATTCAAGAGTTTGCTTCATAGCCAAAAATGGATCTATTTCTGCGTTTTGACCAGGTGTTGTTTCAGAAACGGGAGTCTCTACTGCATCTGAAGGTGTTGCAGTTTGTTCAGAAGTCTCTGTAGTAGCAGGTATTACTTGATCAGTAGGTTGATTCAACATAGTATTTAAGTCTACAGTTCAAGTTGTTGTATTATCTTGAACTGATTGTTCATTTGATACTCAATTTTCAATGTTCTCTTGAGGAGCTTCTTGTAGTGGAGAACTTTCAAGAGAAGAAATGTCGACAGTTGATTCTTCATTCATTAAAGTATCCATATTGAGAGTTGATTCTTCTTCAAGAGTTGGTTCTTCTAATAATGGATTTGGAGCGGAAGTCGCTTCTTGATCCGTATTTCATGTATCTAATGTGCTTGTGTTTTCTGATGGTATTTCTACTTCTTCTTGAAATTTTAAGGTATCAGAAAGACTTTCTCAGTTTTGTGGCTGAACCCCCAAAGACGGTGTTGCTTCGTCTAGGTTGATATCAGCAGATGGCTGTTCATTTAAATTGGCATCAACAGGAGATTCTCAGAAGAGAGCAGTACTGTTAGATGTTGAACTATCAGTAGTATCTGGAACAAAAGTTTCATCACTTGCTTGTGTTGATGAGAAAAGAGCTCATCCATTTTGTCCAGAATCAGAAACTGATTCAGTGCTAGCAAACATTCATCAAGAATTTTCTGTTGAAACAGGTTCAGCTGTAGAAGTTTGATCATTATTTGCTTCAAAATTTACTTCTGGAGCTTTTCCCAAATTTTCAGCTACTACTGGTGTTTCAGATACAGATTCTGTTGAGGCTTCAGGTAAAATAATAGAAGGAATTCAAGATTCTTCAGCTTTTGCTTCACTATTATTGTCTGCAGAAGTATCAGGAGCAACTGAGTCTATAACTGGAGCAGCTGCTGGTTCTTCTGTTTTATTTTCAGATTGATTTGAATTAGGATCTTCAGCATATGAATCAGGAAGATCTAAATTAAAATCCAAAGAAGAATTTGTTGTGATAACAGGAGTTTCTTCACTAACTGTTGGTGTTGTTTCAATAGAAGAATCACTAGTCTCATTTGATGAATTATTATCCTGAGATAACATTCCTAAATCGAATTCATCTGTAGCTGGATTCTGATTTGAAGCAACTGGAGTTGATCCTGTGTTTTGATCTGTATTTGGCATTTTACCATAATTTGATAATTTAAAATTCCTCAAATCAATTATAGCCACAAATAAAAAAAAAGCAAAAAATCGCCAAAAACTTGGGCAAAAATCTTTACAAAAAAGAAAAACCCTATATGCATAGGGTTCTTCAATATTTATTAGTTAATAATTACTCTTTGTCCTCTTCGATCTTTTTAACAACTTCTTCTAGACTTCCCTTGGCTTTAGGAGTAGATTTTTTGGCTGGTTTCTCTTCTCCTTCTGCTTTTGGTTCTAAATCTTTCATAGAAAGTCCAATCTTTCTGTTCTTAGGGTCAATAAGGATTAATTTAGCTTTAACGATTTGTCATAATTTTACAATTTCGTTTGGATTATTAACAGATTTTTGAGATAATTCACTCAAGTGAACAAGTCCGTTGATATCTTCATATACTCTCACGAATACTCCATAAGGAACGAATCTCACGATTTCTCCTTCGATGATGTCACCAACTTGATATCTCTTTGGTAATTCCTCCCAAGGATCTCCCTTAAGTTGTTTACTTGATAATGAAATCTTTCCATTTTCAAGTCCAATAACCTTAACCTTCATTTTGTCTCCAATTTTTCCGAGTTTATCGATATCATTAACGTGTCCATATGTAATTTCTGAAATATGAACAAGTCCTTCAACAGTACCACCAATAGTAACGAAAAGTCCATAAGAAGAAACACCTGAAACAACTCAATCAAATACCTTTCCAACCTCAAGTTCATTAAGAACTTTTTCTCTTTCTTCTTTAAGAGCTTCTCTTTCAGATAAGATAATTCTTCTATCTTCTTCATCGATATTAATAACTCTAACCTTAATTTCTTGACCAATAAGTCCAAGAAGTTTATCAAAGATAGCATCTTGATCTCCATCTTCAACTCTAGGATAGTGAATAGGAGCTAATTGAGACAAAGGAATGAATCCTTTAATACCGTGCATATCAATCAAAAGTCCTCCAAGATTAGCTTCAGTAGGAACAACAGTAATGATTTCATCATTTTCAAACTTAGCAATAACTGACTTCCATACATCATATTGTAATAATCTTGTTACAGAAACAATATAATATCCATCTTCATGTCTTACAGAAGGGTTGATAATCTCAAGCTCTAATTCTGTAGAAGGATCAAGATTAAATTGAGATCTTTTAAGTTCTTTAGCTTCCTTTGAAAGGATAACTCCAGTAAATGCACCATTTTCACAGTTCACGAGGACACCATTTTCAATTTCCTTAAGGATTGTTCCTTTTACTTTTTGTCCTTCTTTAATGGTTGGAACTGTATATTGGCTAGCTTTAACAGCTGCAGCTTTTTTAGCCATTAAAATATAAAATTAAAAAAATAAAAATAAAAAATAGTTATTATACTTTAAGTCCTATTTTTTTAGAGATTTTTGTATAAGCGTCGAGATCTCTGCTTTTAAGATATCTTAAGAAAGTTCTTCTTTTTGCAACTTTCTTTAAAAGACTTCTTTTTGCATCATAATCTTTTGCATTAGCAGCAACGTGTGCCTGTAATGTTGCAATTTCATCAGATAAAATTCCGATTTGCATTTCTGGAGACCCTGTATCTTTATCGTGTCTCTTGAATACATTTTCTTCACTTTTTGCCATTACGTAATGTATTTAAAAAGATAAAATAGAATGAAAACAAACCAAACAGTAAGCACTCCACCGTTTACGGAATGTCCTCACACCAATTGCTTTTATTTCTATTCAAGTACAAAAAATAAATGCATCAAAATTGGTGCTCTTGCATAATACAGATTCTGATTTTCAAATCAAGTAATTTTTCAAGATATTAAAAATATAGGTACTTATATAGTTCTATATTACAAAAAACATCGTAGAATTTTGTATTTCTACGATGTTTTTGTGATATATATGGTTTACATATCTTCATAGGTATCTAGGTAAATTACATGCGTTGTAAGGTATTCTTCAACACCGTGTTTACCATCAGCTCATCAAATTCCTGATTTTTTTAATCAAGCATGGAATCATTGAATTGCTTCAAAATGTTCACGATTAATATAAGTTTCTCAGAATTCTAATTCACGAGAAATTTTTGTCGCAATATTAATATCTTTAGTGAATATAGATGATGCGAGTCAATATTCACAATCATTAGCGTATTTAATCGCTTCATCGACAGTGGTAAATTCAATCAATGGAATTACCGGTCAGAAAATTTCTTCATGAACAATATCCATATCTTGTGTACAATTATCCAAGACGGTAGCTTCATAAAAATATCATTTTTTACCAATACGATGTCCTCAGCAGAGTAGTTTAGCTCATTGTTGTATTGCGTGTTCAACTTTATTAGATACGGATTTTAATGCACGTTCTTCAACAAGAGGTCACATATCAACATTTTTATCTTTTAATGGATCTCATACTTTTATCTTAGACATCTTTTTAACTAAGGCTTTTGTGAACTTTTCTTTTATATCTTTTTGAACATAAACACGTTCTGCATTATTACAAATTTGTCAGTTATTACCAATACGAGAATCAACAATCCATTGTGCTGTACGTTCAATATCAGCATCATTCATAACAATACAAGGAGCTTTTCATCATAATTCAAGTGAAACTTTTGTAATGTTTTTTGATGCAGCTGCCATGATACTTTCTCCTGCAGCAACAGAACCAGTTACACTAACAATATCAATTTTTGGACTTCAAGCCATTTCGTTTCAAACAACACTACCTTTTCCAGTTACAATATTGATAACTCAAGATGGAAGCTTAATTTTATCTAATATTTTTGCAAATTCTGTACAATTTTCTGGTGTAAGTTGACTTGGTTTGATAATAATAGTACATCCAGCAATAAGTGCAGCACCAGCTTTACGAGCAATTAAGAAAAATGGGAAATTCCAGGGAAGGATACCAGCAACTACTCATATCGGCTTTTTTGTTAATAAGATTGTTTCATTTTGACGATCTGAAGGAATAATTTCTCATTCAATATGACGAGCAAACGAAGCCATATATTTAAAATAGCTAATTGTGGCATCAACTTCTATACTTGCCCAAATAAGTGTTTTTCATTGTTCGCGCATAAGTATTTCAACGAAAGAATCTTTGCGCTTTTCGATATTTTCAGCTATTTTTAATAGATATTCGGCACGTTTGATAGCAGGAAGTTTTGCCCATCATTTTTGTGCTGAACGAGCAGCATCAAGTGCACGATTTACATCCTTAATAGTTCAATCAGGTTGACGAGAAATAATCTCTTCAGTTGATGGATTAATAACATCAATCCGTTTACCATTAGAGCTTTCACAGAATTTACCATTAATGTACATTTTTAATCTTTTCATGAGCAATTTATTTATATATTTAAGATTATCTAATAATAAACAACTAGTTTAATTTTGTCAAATTATACATGATATTTATGAGGGGGTATAATGATTCTTTATAATATTAAAATTAGGCTTTTGATTTGTGTTATTGAAGTAAAAAGGGGTAAATATGAATATGGAGTATTATTTTTTTTACAAAATCTTGACTTTTTACTTTTCTTTAAATATAATATTAGTGTCAGACACGACTATAGCGTGTGTGGCCGGGAAAACAGATCACTTTTTGTATTTGTTTTTCACCTCCCCTCCTTTTTAAGGCTGGGGAGGTTTTTTATTTTTTTTAATCCAAAAAAATGAGAGGAAGCTCTTTTTAAATACTATGAAAGCCAGATTATTCTGGCTTTTATTTAAAGATAGTTTTTTTTGCCACAAGGAATGAATTATTTGCTTGTTTCCAATCTTCGGTAATTTGTCATTTTTTATCTAAGTAGTGGAGTTCTATTATTTTCAATCAAGAAAGCTCTACAAGTTTTCTTAATTCTTCAAGTGAATAAAGGTGGTAATATCTATATTGTTTTCAATGTTCACCATTTCGTGGAATCAATACATCTCTCCAACTCTTCTTTCAAAAGCTAATTAAACTTTTTAAACTTCATCCTATAAGGGCTTTCCGATGCGTTTTTAGAAACCATTCTGAGCATGCCCAATTTGTAAAAACAATTATTCAATCATATTGAAGTACTCTGAAAATATTTTTCAGAATTTTGATTCTAGATGTTTCGTCCGGTATGTGTTGAAAAGAAGCACAGGCTAAAATAATATCTTGAGATTCTTGTTCTAGGGATGCAAGGTATTTATTCATATCTGAATGCACAAAAGAAAATCATGGATTGTCTTTTTTTGCATAAGCCAAGAGTTTAGAAGAAATATCAACTCAAGTATAAGAAAAATTCTGGTAATAATGCTCGGATAAAAGCTTTGCTCCTCTTCATCATCAACAACCAAGTTCAAGCACTTTGGGATCTTCTTTTTGAATCTGAGAAAGAATGGCACTCATAATCATCTCTCAATCTGCTCGATATTTCTGTCTTGTTTGATGATATTTTGTTGCTTCACTATCGTAAAATTTTTCTAAATCAGAATAAGTTGACATAAAAAATTGTTATGTAAAACTAGAGGTAGATTATAGTTTTATTGCGAAAATTCAAGAAATATTATTGTAATTAAAAGCCATTTCCGTATCATACTATCCGGTTTTAAAAATTTTTGTTTATCTTATGGCTATTAGAAATATTGCGATTATTGCTCATGTTGATCATTGAAAGACATCATTGGTTGATCAGTTGTTGAAACAATCTTGAACACTAAAAAAAATGGAAGATCAAGATTTAATTATGGATAGTAATGATCAAGAAAGAGAAAGATGAATTACTATTTATTCTAAGAATACAGCTATCGAATATAAGGGGGAAAGAATAAATATTGTTGACACACCAGGACATGCTGATTTTTGAAGTGAAGTAGAGAGAGTTTTAAGGATGGTAGATAGTGTTATCTTGGTTGTTGATGCATATGAAGGTCCAATGCCACAGACAAAGTTTGTTCTTAAAAAAGCGTTAGAATTAGGAATTAGACCAATGGTAGTTATAAATAAAATCGATAAGCCAGCAGCAAGACCGAACTGGGTTATTGATCAGCTTTTTGATCTGTTTATCTTACTCTGAGCAACTGACGAACAAGCTGATTTTCCTATAATCTATGCAAGTGCAAAACAATGATATGCAATGAAAAATCTTGAAGATGAGAAAAAAGATTTAACGCCTCTTTTTGATGAAATTCTTAATTTTGTCCCAGTAGCAAAAGATTATTCAGATAAACCTTTTCGTATGCAAATAGCAAATCTATGATATGATGAATATCTTTGAAGACTTTGAATAGGTCGTGTATACGAGGGAAAAGTAAAAGAGGGGACACAAGTAACTATCATTTGAAATGATGGTGAAAAAAGAACAGGGAAAATCGCTAAAGTCTTTACAACTCTTTGACTCCAAAGGATAGAAACAGAAGAAGCTCAATGTTGAGATATTATAACTATTAGTTGAATCCCAAATATTTTTGTATGAGAAACGGTTTGAATAGGAGAATTTGAGCCATTGCCTACTATTGCAATAGATGAACCAACATTGAGTATGGAATTTTTAGTAAATGATAGTCCATTTGCTGGGAAAGAAGGAAAATATATGACAACCAGAAATATGGCGGAAAGATTAGAAAAAGAAGTAGAAACAAATGTTTGATTAAAGGTTTCAAATAAAGATTGAAAATTTATTGTTTCATGAAGATGAGAACTTCATTTATGAGTTTTAATCGAAGCAATCCGTAGAGAGGGACGAGAATTACAAGTATGAGCCCCTCAAGTAATTTACAAAGAAGAAAATTGAGAAAGATTAGAGCCAATAGAAACATTAGTAGTAAGTGTGGAAGACGATCTTTCTTGAACAATTATAGACATGCTTGCACCACGTAAGGGGTTGATGCAAAACATGAATTCGGAAAACTGATTAACGACAATGGAATTCCTTATTCCGACAAGAGGTCTTCTATGATTCCGTTGAGAATTCATCTTAGTTACAAAAGGAGAAGGAATTATGTATTCAGCTTTTTCTCATTATGAACCATATAAATGAGAAATTCCTAAAAGACAAGTTTGATCAATGATTTCATCAGCAACATGAACTGCAATGATGTACGGTATCTTTAAACTTCAAGAAAGAGGTCCTATATTTGTTGATCCAGCACAACCAATATATGAGGGAATGATTGTATGAGAACATTTAAAATGAGGAGATATGACAGTAAATCTAACTATAAACAAGCAAATGAATAATGTGCGTAATTCATGAAATGATGAAGCAATGAGAATTGATCCAATTGTGCATTTTTCTTTAGAACAAGCTATGTGATATATCGGATTAGATGAATTAGTTGAAATTACGCCAAAAGCAATTAGAATGAGAAAAAAATATCTAACTGAAAGTCAGAGAACAATAGCAAGAAAACAGGGATTATTATAATTTATTTTAATAAAAAGTATGAAGCCTTTTAAGCAGTTTATACTTTCTGGATATCAATGGGATGAATCTCAATTGACGGCTTCTTTTTTATATTCTTTTGATGATGAACAATTTTTTACGGAAAAAATAGATTTTACACCACTTCAAGAAAAGAATTACTTCAAAGTTATTAATACTGATAGAGAAAATATAGAGAATATTCTTGCTCATTTACATATAGCTTTAGGCGTTAGTTATTATAAGTTATATCCAACAAAAGAAATTGTAGTAAATACCCTACAATTAACAGAAAATCAAAAAAATTTTTGGAATACTTTTTATTTAAAATGATTGTGAGAGTTTTTTTATAGAAACCAACTAGATCCAAGAGGATTGGCACAATTTAAGTCAGCAGAAAATGCGAAAAATCAAAACAATAATATTAATTTTGAAGCAGATAAATTATTGGTATTGTTTTGATGAGGAAAAGATTCTTTGGTATCAGTAGAATTACTAAAAAAACAAGGTAAAAAGTTTGATCTTTTCTCTTTTTGAAAAGATTTTCCGTTACATGCTGTAGCCCAAGAACCAACTGGAGCAAAAAGACTTATCATAAAGAGGATGCTTGATTTAGAAAATATTAATAAACTTCTAGAAAAATGATATTATAATGGACATCTTCCTATAACTTGAATAATTTCTTTTGTGTCTTTGATGGTTTGATATTTATATGGTTATAGGGGAGTTATAACTTCATTAGAGAAAAGTGCTGATGAGGGAAACACATTATATTATGGTATGGAAATTAATCATCAATGGAGTAAATCAAAAGAATTTGAAGATTTGTTTATAAATTATGTAGAAACTAATATTACAAAAGATTTTTTCTCAAAAAGTTATTTAAGGGATTGGTACGAGATAAAGGTTGTAAAAGAATTCTCTCAATATCCACAATATTTTAATCATTTTTCAAGTTGTAATAGAAACTTTCACATAACTGGATCTAAATTGTCATGAGAAGATTTATGGTGCTGAGTGTGTCCAAAATGTTGATTCGTTTATACGATGTTAAGAGCTTTTATTGGAAAAGATAAAGTTAATAAAATTTTTAATAAAGATCTTTTTGAAGACAAAAGTCTTATTCAACTTTTTAAAGAATTACTTTGAATTGATGGAATAAAACCTTTTGAATGTGTTTGAACGAACGAAGAAATGGTTATTGCTTTTCGACTTATTACGCAAAAAGAACCAGACAATATGTCTGAAATTATAACAATTTTTAAAAATGAAATTATGAGCAAGTTAACAACAGAGGATTTTGAAAAATTAAGAAAAAAATTAGGAATCTAAATGTTTTTAATGAAGTTTTCAAATTCTTTTCTAGTATCTTTGTTCCCGTTAATAATTCCAATTAATGTTTCAATTAAAGGCAAATTCATTTGCTTTGTTTTGATATATTCTTCAAATATATCAATAATATAAAGTCCTTCACAGACCATATTGGTTACTTTTCAAGAGATTATTTCTTGTTTTGTATATCCCTGAGCCAGAGCATTACCAGCTTTCCAGTTTCTACTTAACGTGCTAGAACAAGTGACATAAATATCACCTATTCCTGCATAAGAAAAAATGCTTTTTAATTCAATTCAAAGTTGTTCTCCTATACATTTAATTTCTTTTATACCTTCGGTAATAACTAAAGCTTTTGTATTTACTCCGAATCATAAACCATCACTTAATCAACAAGCTAAGGCGAGAACATTCTTTAATCATCAAGAAAGTTGAACTCATACAACATCTTCTGATATAACACATCTGAACCAATCGTTTTGTAGGAGTGTCTTAATTTTTTCTGCTTGCTGTAAATCTTTTGATGCCAAGACAACACCAGTTGGAACTCATCTAACAACTTCTTCTGCATGAGAAGATCAAGAAAGGACAACAAGGGAGATGTCTTTTCATAAGAATTCTTCAACTAAAGTAGAAAGCGGTAAAAAATGATTACTTCTCCATCATTTTGTTGCGAGAACGATTGTTTGATTATTATAGTATTTTTTTAATTGGTCTAAACCACTACGTAAGGCATGAGAAGGTAAAGACAGGACAATTATTTCTGTATTATTGACCACTTCTTCAAGATTTAATGAACAAAAAACTCAGTCCTTTAACTTTGCTCAAGGAAGATATTCTTTGTTTTCTCTATATTGCATAATATTTTTTACGTCTGATTCTTTAATTGATCGAAGCCAAGCTTCGTGATTATTACTGGCTAATACTTGCGCAATAGCAGTTCACCAGCTTCATGCTCCTAATAAAGCACACTTCATGTTTCCACAATAATAAAAACTAAAGTCGCTGAATGCTAACAGATTTTCCTCTTTGAAGTAACCAAATCATTCTTTTTTCTCTTAATAGGAAATCTTTTTGATCTGTTGCATGAATTTGAACTTCATATTTACTTTCCTTATTTACTAATTCAGTAAAGATTTTTTCTAATTTTTCTAATTTATGGAATCTAATTTTTTTAAAGTTTAAGAATTTGCTAAGAGTTCTTTCCCCGTTAAAATAAAGATAATTTAATGGAATAACTGTGTCGACATTTGCATCTTTAAAATAACGAAATTCTTGTTTAATCAAAGTATTTGTAAGTAAAGACTTCCATGAAAGTCTTGTTAATAACGGATTTAATATCCCCATTTCTTTAGATCGATAATGAAACGGATATGAAAATTTCTTTGTAGTTTTTTGTGTCAAACTAGGTTGATAGTTTTTGGAGAGATTTTCAATTAATCCCTGACCTTTTTCAAGGTCTGCATATTCTCAAGCAAGCCCCAATTTACCAACTAAAGAATAGGTGAAAACTTCTTGAAAAAGATATGTTTTAAAAAGAGGTAAAACAAGAGATTCTTTCTCTAGCAACGACAATTCATAACAAGGAGGAAGAATTATTGTGTCAACTCATTTTTCTTTTAAATAATCTATTCCTTTTTTTATATTTTTTAGAGAACTCTCAAAATGTTTTTCTCAATAAGGAGCATTTAATGAATCAAAATAGATGATATATTCATGGTTATAACGTGTAAGGAAACGAAATAATGCCAATGTTTCCATTCAACTTGTAATAATACCTATTTTCATGATGTAGAGAATGGAAATAAAGTAAGATAAACAGAGAATGTTTTTAAAAAGGTATCCATTGTTTCTGCAACCAGTAGCTCTTCAACAATAGACTCTTTAAATTCTAATTCATGTAAAGATTTTTCAACTTTATAATTTGATGGATTTCTTTCTAATTCTTCATTGAGTGCTTCTATTTGAAGATTGAGTTCAGATAGCCTTGTTTGAAGCGTCTCTTCTAAGAATCATTTTGATTTTGTAAGCAATTCATCCTCAAAATCTGTCATCGCTTTTTTTATCATCGTCCTTTGAGAAAACAGCTTTAAAAACTGTTCTTTTTTCTCTTCATAAAGACTGTCTCGATAATCTAAATCATCTCAACGATTACGATTAGCTATGATTTGCATCATAACATTGTATTCTGTTTTTAGATATGAATTTACAACACTGACATAATCAAGACATTTTAAAGTCCCTTCTTCTGGTAATAAATATACTCTAACAGCATTTTCTGAAACCTTACAATATAATCTTTCCTGAAAAGGTTGCTCTTGCTGTTTGGTAGCAAGAACAGGGAAACTAAATAAGAAGAAAAGACTACATATAAGATATTTTTTCATAAAATACATATTCGGTTTAAAAATTTGTTTCTAGAAAAAGTTTTTTTAATGTTAACCAAAAATAAGTATCTGGATATTTACCGTTTTTTATTGCATAATCAATATCAATAATACTCATAAACATACTCTTGATAGTTTCTTGGTGTTTTAAAAGAAGATCCATATTTTTGATGTTTGTGGCAACGGTCATTGGTGCAAGTTTTGTTTCTGCAATTATTTGTTTTGAGTCTTTTATTCAACGATTCCCATAATCAATCAAGGTAAGGAACACTTTTAAATTCCAAGTTATTGGTCAAATTAGGTTTCATCGTTCTTTTCATTCATTTTGTAACTTCTCTAAATATCTAACAGCATCAATTTTATTTTTAAAGAGTTTATTAAAAAGAGCGAAAGTATTAGAATCAATAAGTCAAAAAACAAATTCATCAATTATTTCTTTTGTAATTGTAGTTCCCTCTTTTAATCAATATTTTAACTTCTCAATTTCGTTACTAATACGATACATGTCGGTTCACACTTTATCTAAGAAATAAGTGATTTCATCAGATCAAATAATAAGAGGACTAATTTGGTCTTTTACAAATTGTTTTAATTGAGAGTCTTTTAAATTGTCAAAAGGTTTTACAGTGACATTCTCTGAAAGCCGCTTATAAGTTTTAGTTCTTTTATCTGGTTTGTAGCACAAAAAAAGTATCGTAGTGTCAGGAGATAAGAGCTTAATATTGTTTTGAAAATCTTCAATAAATTTATCAATTTTATCAGCACTTAATCATCATTCTTGGGCTAAATCTTTTGGTATTCCCTCAAAAATAACCATTTTTTTTGAAACAAAAAGTCCTCATGCATAAAGTGCTTGTTTTACGGCTCAAAAATCTCGATTTTCACTATTAAAAATAAAAAGACTATCTACTCAGAACTTTTCAACGAAAGTGTTTTTTCGTCTTTGGAATTCTTGTCTGAGAAGGTAGATATTTTCTCCTGTAAATAAGAAAACCGAGTTAAGCATTAAATAATTCTTATATTAAAGATAGTAAAAGTGTAATTATTTATCTAATGTTTTCAAGGAAGATTAAAAAGTCAATTATATCAAAAATAATTAATGTACTTAATGCTAAAGTCAAGTGTTCTTCTTGATATTTATCCCTTAATACTTATAGTTTCTCATAACTTTAAATGTTACTGAAATAATGGTTTTTAACTTTTGAGCGTTAAAAGTATTAAAACAACATCATCATTTTTTGAGGGCTAAAATAAATACCTCTAATTTTTTTCTTGTAGGGGGGGGTCTGAGAGATCTTATTTTATGATTAACAACTACTCCTGAAGATATTGATTTTACGATGTCATGAAATCCTTTAGAATTATATGAACAAATCAATAAAGAACATCTTTCTCATTTCATTACGGAAAAGTTTTGAACAATTACATTAATTCCACAGAATCAAACAGTAGGAAACTTAAAATATGAATTAACTCCATTGCGTGCAGAAACCTGATATTGAGATTTCCGTCATCCAGAAGAAATATTTTGGAGTGACGATATTCTTTTAGATTATAAAAGAAGAGATTTTAGTATTAATGCAATGTATTATACAACATGTAATGTGAAAACACCTCAATACAAAGAAAGTAAAATAGTATGAGAAGAAGAAATTCTTAGTATTCTAAATAAAGAATGATTTATCTATTTGGAAAATTTTGAGACATTGATTATTCAAGATGAAAAACTTTTATCTCAATGTTTTCCTCACGCAAAAACAGATCTCGATTTTATTTACTATCTCTTAGATATTCAGACTTATGGATATTCTCTTTGAGAACAAAAATGAGATGAAAAACACACACATATAGATCTACATATTATTATAGATCCTGCCCATGGATTGCATGATGTTTACAATAAAAGAATTCAAACTGTTTGAGATCCAGACACAAGATTTCAAGAAGATGCATTAAGACTTCTTAGGGCATTAAGATTTGTGAATGTGATTAATGAAAAACTACAGAAACAGGATAAAGATAAACCAAGCAATCCAACAAATAAAATGAAACTTTTTGATTTTGAAACAGAAACACGAAAATCAGTGAAAAGGAACCACGATTTGTTAAAAAATATTGCAAAAGAGAGGATAAGAGAAGAACTTGTAAAAGCATTTAAAGAATGAAATCCTTTTGCTTTGGTTTGATTAATTGATGAAGCTGAGATGCTCTCATTTATTTTTCCGTCACTTGCATTAACAAAGCATGTTGATCAACCAATTAGGTATCATCCTTTTGATGTCTATACACACATTCTCTTAACGCTTTACCATCTTCAGCAATTTAATAACAATTATCTCGTAAGATTTGCTATGCTTTATCATGATGTCTGAAAAGTTTGACAATATGCAGAATACGAAAAAAATCTTTCTAGAGAAGAGATAAGAAAGATTCTTTCTTGACCTTTGAATCATAGATATTCTTCAGCTATATTAGCAAAAGAAGATTTTTCAAATCTTAATTTTTCTAATAAAGAAATTGAAGAAATAGAACGATATATAAAAGAACATCATACACCATGAGAAATATTGCAGGCTAATCCAATTCATCGAGAAAAAAAACTAAGAAAATTATTATCTGAGAATGGTTTCGATAGAGTTAATAATTTATTGGATATTAATATTGCCGATAGGTTGTGAATGTACAATCCTTTGCAGAATGCAAGCGATCTTAGTGATTCTCGATATTTAAAGGATCTTCTCGTTCAAATTAATGAAAAAGAAGGGCAGTTTACAGCAAAGGATTTAGCCGTTGATGGGAAAGATATTATGGAGCATTTTCACTTAACTCCATGAAAAATAGTTTGAGAATTACTTCAAGTTGCATTAGATTGGGTATTGGGAGATATAGAAAATAGGAATACAAAAAAACAAATATATTTAAATTTAGCAAATCACTTAAAAAATAGGGAATCAGAGCTGTAATTGTCATTATTTTTATGAAATAAAAAACACTTAACAAAAGGTTAAGCGTTTTTTTATATTGTTTAAATTGATACTAAGATTGTTCATACTTTTCTGGATGAAGATATCTATCTAGTTGTCCACTAACATCAGCATTAGTTGAAATATGGGTGATGTTATGAGCTAAGTAAGGGATGATTTCATCAGGAATTGGGAATGTTAATCCATTAAGATAAATAATTCAGTTGGATTTCTTTTCTAATATCATAGCAGAATCTAAAGAGAGAGAAGTAATATTTTTGAAAGAAACACCTCCTGAATAATTTTTAAATTCTTCAAAGACTTGTGGATTCTCTTCTTGAATTCAGTTAAGAGATATAAAAGCATTTCACCATTTTCATGCTAGTATCTTAGCCACTCAAGGAGTGATTGTTTCTAACTCATTGAGTCCGAGTGCTCAGTAATAATGTGCTAAATATTGAGCACTTTTTTCATTAAGATGCTTTAGATTGATAAAATCTAATCAGTAAGTACGTCATTCAACACTTTTAGCTAATTCTTCAGGAAATTCTTCAAGTCATAATGTTATAGTTGTATTTGCTTTCATGAGTGCTTCGAAGGTTTTTTGTTCAAATGATTTTATTCAAGATAGGTCCAAAGGTCTTGTTATTCATGAAAGAAGAACAGCATCATCATAAGTTAATGATGTTAAATTTTTTAAAGAATCTAAATCTCTAAATCCTGAATTATAGAGTTCGAGAATAGGAGTAGATAATTCTTTCCCATCAATCTTTTTTTCTTTTTTATAAGCTTCAACTTGATCAGCAACATCAGAGTTAAATTGTAGATAATTCATAGCAGATAATCACTCTAATACATCATTTGAAAGAGGCTTTTTACCATCTAAATTTTTGAGAAAAATAGATCAAGGATTTTTTGATAATACCTTAGCAATATCTCCAGAAATCTCTTTTACATTGTTAAGAAAAATTTTCCCTGGATAGTTTACCATTTTTTCTGCAGTCTGAATATCAAGAGAATCGACAGCGTTGAAAACAAGATCTCAAAATTGCTTTTCAGAAAAAGCTGCCATTATTTCTGGAGTAAGTTGATTAATAGCAGAGAATTCTAATCTTCATTCAGTTTTTGAAAGAGGTTGAATGACGGATGGTTCTAATGAAATTAAATTATTGAATCAAATACCATATTTAAATCCTACCATTTTTTGAGCCTGTTCCTTTGTGAGTGTCTTTAATCAAAGTTCAACTCATGAGTGATGCTTTGATAATTCTTCTAGTGCTGCAGGATGAATTTTTTCAAGAGAAGATAAATAAAGGTATTGTGAACCTATTCAATGTATCTCACAAATTGCTTTTACTTCAGCTTTTGTTAATTCTGTAACATTTTTAAAATGTTCAGCATTTCAATTATATGAATTAATTAATTCTTGTATTTCTGGACGAATAGTTTCTTGAGCAGTAATCCATTCCATATTTTCATCAGGAGTATAGAACGCCCCATCAGTTAAAGGATATTTTATATTTGTTCATACAGTTCATTCTTCTATATGTTCTTCTGTTGTTCACTTCTCAACACCTGTTCATTGCTCTACTACAACATATTCTTTTTCATCTTGCTGACTTACGGCAACTTCTTCTTTTTTAGAAATTGCTTCTAGTAGTTTTTCAATAGTTGAAGGTAACGCTCTTCAATAAGTATCGACAGGTAATTGATGATCTTTTTGGAATTTTTGAATTGCTTGTTTAGTTTTATCTCATAATAATCAATCAATGTTTCAAAATTCATATCCAAGAGAATAAAGGGAAATTTGAATTGCCATAATCATTGCAGAAGAATTCCTAGATGTGAGTTCTTTCCAGCTTTTTTTCTCTTTAAGAGTGCTTAAATAACCCCTTACAGTGTCCATGTTGTAGACAATTTCATTATCTTTTTTCTCATAAAAAGTTTTTGCTTTATCGGCAACGATTCATTGTCTTAAACTTGATAGAGCATCACGAATTTGGATTTTCACCCATTCAGCTTCTTCATGATGTTTGTCTGCTGAGATTTTTACCTCTCTTGATGATTCTCATTCCATTGATTGATTTCGCTATAATATAAATCATATCAATTATAAAGATAAAAGGAGTTTTGCCAAAAAATTGTTGTTTTTTTTATAAAAAAACACAACTTTTAGTTGTGAAAACAAATATTGGATACAGTTATGTTCTTAGAGTACTGTAGTATCCCAAGGTCTCCATTCTTTATATAGCATTGCTGTTTTATTATCCCAAAGAATATTATTATCAAAAAGATTAGCAAAGAAATTATATTTATCTTTCAAAATAGTACTTTCTGATGCCATAGATCTAAAGAGCTTCCTATTATTGAGATAGAGATTATGACATTCAGCAAAATCTTCAAAAGGATTTGACATTCAATATTCACTACAAAAATCTTTTTTAAGTGCTGATGCGCTTCTTATATCTTCATTCTTTCGTGAATATTTATAATACTCAAGTGATGGATCGTCAATGGAGAACTTAACTTTTCAAAATTCGGTATAATTTTGATCCATATTCGAACTATTTCAATTTAAGACTCAGAGATCGACAATATGTCAAAACTCATGGGTTAATACTTGCCAGAATTGAGCAACATCACTAAATGAATCAAGGTTAATAGTAATTCTAGACCATGTTGCTCATCATCTTCTTTTCCCTGCACTTGAATTGATTATTAAAGTTCTAAATTCTTTTGAAATATCTAATCCTTTAACTAATTCTTCATTAAGAAAGTTGAAAATAGCAAAATATTGACTGACATATCCAACTTTTTCATAGTCTGCTATGTCTCAACTCCATGTAATTTTATCGCACCAAGATTGATGTAAAGCACAAATAGCCGTTAATTTGTCTTTATAATCTCTTGCTGCATCATGTTCTTCTTCCTCTTCAATTAAATTTTCGGAATTTTCAGTAGTTTGTGCGTAGTAATCGACTTCAATCATAGTGTTTGGTTCCCCACTTTCCTTTACTCACCAGATAATTCATAAAAAAATAATCAAAACAGCCCCTAGAAATTTCCAAAGGTCATATATATTAAAATTAGCTGAGAGCTTCTTGACCATACCGTAAAATATCACTATAAATCAAATCTTGCTGATTTCACTTATTATTATAAATGATTAACTGAGAAATTGCAATTTTTTGAGCAAAAAGTTGCAGTAAAAAATTATATCCTCAAATGATTATTTTTGCTCATTGTTGTTTAGCTTTAAAGATATTTTTTCAAGATCATCAAGTAATATTTTCAACAAGCAAAAGGAATTTTTTATCAAATCATTTTGTTATTAACTCTTCAAAAAGGGCAATACTTTCCTCTTTTTTAACTGATAAAATAAAGATAGTTCAATTAGGAAATTTAACTGTATCAAAATTTTCAATAGCTTTTAAAACTGAAGCTGTTTTACTTAAAGGGAAAATTTTCTCTTCTTCTTGAGATGTAGAAGAAAGAATTTTTTCATCATCTAAAAGGCGTGGAACGGTTGAATCATTATTAGTTAAGAAAATGGTTTTATGACTATTAAATTCAGATAAGAAATCATCCCAGTTAGTATATTTAATCTCTTCAGAATAAAGGAAATAGAAATCAGATTTTGAATACATTTTCTTTTCTACGACCATCATTCCTTGAAAGATATTTTGCATATGGTCAATCTGTTTCCATATAGTTGTAAATTCTGACGGTTGAAGGACATCCTTTAAAACATCTTTCCATTCTCAATTAAATCTTTCTAGAAGTTTATTACTTTTATAAAAGGCTATATTCCCAATAAGCGGTTCAAGAGTTTGAATTGTTGCTTCTGTATTCTTAAAAAAAGCTTTTGTTTCTTGACCTAATACTCACATAAAAACAGTAAAAAATTGTTTGAAATTATTAAATTGTTCCGCATCATCCTTAATTTTTTCATCTTTTTGAAGTTCATATTGAAGTTGAAACTTATAGCTCAACATATCAAGATAATTTAATGTATAATTAAGATCATAAGAACGAGAAAGATAAAGATTATAACTCTTATATCGCCATTCTGCATCAAAGAAGATAATACGATAATCCTTATATCTTTCTTCTTGCTCTAAAAGAGAAAAAAGACCTCAATGTGTTGCTACAACTACAGGATAATTGATGGTTTCTCTTTGGTCTTTTAGTGCTGTATAAATTTCAAAGTCTCCTTTAGTATTCAATTCTAACACTCACAATCCTTGTTCTGCATGAGAAAAATATTTCAGTAAGAAGAAGAACTCATTCTCATTAAAGTGTCCTTTATTAATGAAAGCAGAAAATTTTTCATGATTGAGTGTCTGTTCTTCCTTTACAAATCATAGATTCTTGATTCCTAAATCAGCTAATAAATTCTTTGCAATATCAAGCTTTGATTTATTTGAAAAAGAAAAAATAACCTGTTTGTTTGAAGCTAAAGATGAAAGCAAAGATTTGAATTTTAAATTATCGACAGAGTATTTTTGTCAATGAATAGTTTTTTCTAATGAAATAGGATAGTCTCAACTGAGAATTTGTGTGTTAGGTGCTGCAATTTTTTTAAGAGATGGAAAATCTATAGGTAGTTGAGAAGAAACTTCTGCTTTTTTAAATATTGAAGCAAATGGACAATCAGAAAGAGTAATAAGTTGCTCAAGAATGGGGTATGAATTAATTAAAGTTTCTACCCTTTTAATTAGATACCAAAATAAAGCGATTGTTAGTTTAGAATCATAGTAAGCATCATGATAATTTTCTTCCTCTCAAATATAAGGACTTAGACGTGCTAAAATATCTTTAAATAATTGTTTTTCTCTCAATGTGTCTATAAGAACTTCTAGTGCATAACTAGGAGTATAATGTATTAGAGCTTGAGAAAGTTGAAAGGTGTCAATGCTTGATTTCCATTGTAACGTTGGAAAAAACTTTTTTAGAAATTCTAAATCGAAAGCAACATTATGTCAAATAATGACAGTATTTGGTCAAAAAAAAGGAGAGAGTTGTGATAAGAGATCTTCACATTCAGGAGCATTTTCGAGTTTTTCTACAGAAAGTCATGTTATAAATCAAACAACACTTCTTAATTCTTTTACTTCTTTTTTAGGATGAATTAGGGATTGGAATCATCCTATAATATTTCATGTGTTATCAAATTCTAAAAGTCCTATTTGAATAGGGACATCATTATGGATATCTAGCCCAGTTGTTTCGAAATCTAATGCTATAAAACGAATATTATCACTGAGCATCCTTTTTATCAAAGGGAATAAAATACTGTCACTCAATCTATGGATTTTTTTAGATAATGCAATAGTTCTTCAAAAGGGAAACCGTAAAAATATTATAAAATATAATATGGAAAGAAAAATCGTTATAGATGTAATACAAAGGAAATTGTATTGCATTTCTTGGGGTATTTATTAGTTTAACAGTATATTTAGCTCTTTGACCTTTCCCCTATGAATATACAAAACATAATTCGTCGAATTATCATACTTGTGATTGCCTTATGATGTTTCTTTTTATGGCGCCAAAAGACTGTTAGTAAAGATCATCTTCTATGTGAACAAAGTGTTGAAAGACAAATAATGGAACTTTTAAAATATAAAGAAAGTATATGAGATTTAAAAGTTTCAGATTTTCATATCGCGTGAATGAACTTTTGAAATTTTAACTTATGAAATTTAAAAATATCAGAACTTGATATACAACATGCTTGAACAGAAGTTACAGAAAATCATGTAGGACTTTTAAATCGTGATTATGAATTAAGTGTTTCTTTTATGATAAAAAACCATATTTTTTCTCTTCCTGTAAATTGTATCATAAAATGAGATGAGGCTGAGCTTGAAATAGAAAAAAATAATAAATAGCTTTTCTCTTATAAAAGTTCTTATTGAATTCAAAGTATAAATCATCATACTTCATCACGGTATTCTTTAGCATTAAAACTGAAATATGTGAAAATTGAACTTTAAAATTTTGAAACAAAAAGGAAATGCAAGGGTATGAGAAATAACTCTTAATTGAACAACAATTAAGACACCAATATTTATGCCAGTTTGAACAAAAGCAAGTATTAAAGGGCTTATTTTAGATCTTTTACAAGATCCTAAATATGTCTGAGAAAAAATAGAACCAATAAAGCTTATTTTAGCAAATACTTTTCATCTATATCTCAGACCTTGAAGTAAAATTATTCAGGCAGCTTGAGGCCTTCATAATTTTGAAAATTGGAAAGATGGACTTATATTAACAGATTCTTGATGATTTCAAGTGTTTTCTCTTTGACTTGCAAATCAAAAGTTTAATGATGAGAAACATAATCATAAGGTATGAATGAAATTAACAGAAGAAGGAGTAAAGTTTACTTCTCCTTATGATTGATCTAAACATATTTTCACACCAGAAAATGTTGTAGATACGGAGTGTGAATTATGATCAGATATTATGATGGTATTAGATGTATGTTCTCCTGCATGATCAGATAAAAAGACAATAGAAAAACATATCGCAATGACACACCGTTGGGCAAAAAGAGCTTTTGATCATTTCAAACCAAAATATGATGACGTGAGGGGAGTGCTATTCCCAATAGTTCAATGAGGAACCTATTTAGATTTAAGGACACAGTCAGCTGAATATCTTTCCCAATTTGCTTGGGATGGTATTGCAATATGATGAGTTAGTGTTTGAGAATCTAAAGAACTAATTCAACAAGTGGTTGCACATACAACACCACTACTTCCGAATGATAAACCAAGATATCTTATGGGAGTTTGAACACCTGAAGATTTGTTATATGGTATTGAACAAGGAATTGATATGTTCGATTGTGTAACTCCAACTAGACTTTGAAGGCATTGAATTGCATTTTCGGATCATTGAAATATAAAAATAACGAATTCATGATATAGAACAGATTTTTCACCATTAACTGATAATTGTGATTGTTTTACTTGTAGAAATTTCTCTAAAGCATATTTATGTCATCTAATTAGAGAACAGGAAACACTATGATGAGCACTGGTATGATTACATAATATTGTTTATTTAAATAGAATCTTAGAAGATTGGAAAAGAAAATTCATGGAGGATTAAAGTATTATTTTTGATGGGACTTTTCATACTCTTCCCCATATAAACATAATAAAAAATAGCAGATAATTCTGCTATTTTTTTATCTGTGATATGTGTGTTATTTTATCTGGTATGATACGTCAACATCCAAAGATATTTTCATTTCTCCTAGTGAAAGCTCTCCAGCTTCATCGTTAATAGCTTCTTCTTCAACCATATCCATTGCGAAAGTGTTTTTAGCCATTGCAGAAACGGCATAATCATAATTTCTTGTTTCTTGAATAGAAATAGGTTTTCAAAGTCTAACATCTCAGAGATTTGCCAATTCTGATGCCTTTTGATAAGCTTTTTCCATAGCTAATTTTCTTGCTTCTGAATAATATGCAGATTTATCATATATATCATATGAAACATTATTTATTAATACTCAACCAATTTCTGAAATTTCAGAAATAATTATTCAAGCTGTTCATTCATTTTCAGAAGTACTATTTTTGATTTTAACTTCTAATGAATGAGAAGAGGTATATCACAATGAAACTCTTCAAGAATCTCTCCAATCAAATGATTCATAGGTGTTTACGTTAGTTGTTTTAATATCAGATTTAGGAATACTATAAGTATCCAAGATTGATTTTATTTGAGCAATTTTTTTATCAACGGTTTGTTGTGCCTCTTTTGTTGTAGGCTTTGTTTCTTCTACGCGAAGAGAAAGAATAACAGTATCAGGAGCAGCATATACTTCTCAATTTCATTGAACGGTAATGGCATGATCATTGTTATTACAATTCTTAGGACCGCAAATAAAAATTAATAGAATAATAATTGCAAGAATAATTATCGTAAAAATTTCATTTCTTTTCATAGGATGAAATAGTAATAAAATAAAAATCCATATTAAGAATATTTATTTATGTATTAAATTTAAGAGCTTTTTTATCTTTTTTATAAAAGATAAACTTATCCACATGAATTAATGATTTTATTTCTAAAAGATATAAATAGACAATGATTGTTTCTATAAGTAATAAAAAAAGAGAGATATTTCTCTCTTTTGTATATTAATGTTTATCAACTCTATGGATTATATTGTACAGTTTCTTCTTGATATCCATTTTCTAACATTTCATTAAATTTCTTTTGAATAAATCTAATCTTATTTTGTGTTGCAACTTCTAAGTTTGTGATGCTTTCTTCTGAACTGAGTTGTGCTTCAGAAACATGTTCACATAGTTCATCTGTTACGGATTCAAAAACTTCATCAGGTGTTTTTCAACGGAATTCTTTTTTATCAAAGAATCAATCACCATCAACTAAACCATAAAAAGTTGAATCATTTTCTTGTTTGATAGTTACATCATAATGAAGATAATCTCATCATGTAAAAACCATATCGAAATCAACTGCTTTCTCTTGGCTATTAAAATGAATGTCTTTTATATTCCCTCAGCAAGAAGTGAGAAGTGTTGCTATAGCTGCAGTTTTTAGAATATTTAAAAATTTATTTTGTTTTTTGGGATTTTTCCTAGGATTATCAATTGTATTTTTCATCACTTAAATAAAAGGATAAATAAGATTATCTAATTATATGTATTACAATAGAATTTGTCAAAAATATATCAAAACAAAAACCCCGATTTCACGGGGTTCTGTATTTTTCCTAGCATTAGTTCATTACTAATTTTAAATTTCAAGGAAGAGCTTCTTTTAATTCTGCGAAGCTTCACCAAACTTTTTTAATTTGAATTGTTTTTTTTTCTATTCAACTTCCATCCCAAACTTTAATTTCTCATTCATTATCATTCAATATTTTTACTTGATCTAACGGAAGAAGCGTATTTTCTTGAATTTTAATTGGAAATCTAACTTTTGCAATATCTCACAATAAAGAAATATCTGTATCCATTTGTATTGTTGCTTTAAATAAATTGGTTTTATCTGCAACAGTACTAATAGCGTCAATATTTCATGTTAAGATTTTATCTTGATAGACAACTTCAACAGGTTTGTCATCTTGAAGATATTGATATTCATCAGAAGTGATATAAACTTCGATTTGTTGTTTTTTAGTACCAGAGACTTTAAATATTTGAGTTCATGCTCAAACATCCTGTCATTCACTGACTAAGATTTCCCCAATTACTCAAGACACAGGACTTCTTACTGAAAGCTTATTATAAGATGTAAGAGCAGTTTCATAAGCGATTTTGGCATCAACAATTGCATTTGAAAGCATATCTAACTGAATATCCTTGTTCTCAAGAATTGTATCAAGAGCTAATTTGGCGTTTTTAAGTGCCATTTCCGCTTTAAATAAATTGTCTTGATTCTGTAGTAAAGTACTTTCTAATCAAATATTTGCTTGTTCTTGGGCAACGGTTCAGCTATTGCTGACTTGTGCATCTACTTTAGCTTTATACTCAGCCAAGATTCCAGCACTTTTAGCTTGAAGTCCCTGAAATGTTGAAATATAACTATCTATTTGTGCTTGAGAAAGAGTTCCAACAGAACTAATTGAATTCCTCATTACATCAACCATAGTTCACGCGAAATTAGATGCTTGTTTCAAACTTTCATCTAGCTCGTTGGTTGCTTTACCTAACTCATCAGTACTTGATGGTGTGTCTGAAATTTCTTTTATGTGATCTCTTTTTGTATAAAGTTGCCTTAATTCTTGTTTAGCCCTTTCTTTTAAACTTGAGTCTTTTGCTCAAACATATACTTCTAATCATGAATCAAGATTGTCCTCATAATATTGGCTTACTCAAAGTAACTTATCAGCTGTATCGATAACAGTATCAAGATAATTAATAGTTCCTTTTTTTGCAGCAGAAAAATTATTTTTTAGTGTATCAATACCAACATCAGCAGATGAAACATTAATTTCTGCATTTTTAGCTGAAAGTTCTGTAGATCTTTTTGCCGTTTCAAAAGTATTCTGAGCATTTTCGTATGCTAACTGAGCTTGCTCAATTTGTTGATTTATTTGCAATTCTGTTTGTTGTTTTGAAAGAATGGCTCTATTTAAACTATTTTTAGCTCTATCAACTTGAAGTTTGTAACTAGCAATGGTGTCGGAAAGTGCAACAACAGGTTGTCATCAGCTTACTTGTTGTCATTCTTTATAATAAATTTTAGAAACTCTACCATTTGCTTGTGAAGTCACAATGATATCTTGTGTTGAGGCAAATTTTCACGGTTTATCAAGAGTTAATTGCTTAAAAACTTCTGAAAGACTCGCAACTTCAGGATTTGCTTGAATTTCTTCTAATTCTGGCTGAATACTATTAATACTTGAAAAATAAATAAGTCAAAACAAAACTATGAATATTCAACAAAATGTACTTCACCATATAAGTATTGATTTTCTTTTTTCCGCACTTGTCATTTTAAAATATTATTTTCCCAAAAAAATAAAACAATTGATTAAATTTTATTATACAAAAAACTCCGTTTTCTTCAAGAGAAACGTAAATTATCCCTTTTTCTCCATTTTTGCTTTCTGAATTTTTATATCCAAGCATTGAATATCAAACATAATTTCATCTAATTCTTTTTGTTTCTCTGCTATTTTTTCAGAAGGTGTTAACGGAGAAGAAGATAGAGACATAAGCATAGATCTTAAATAATCTGCTGTTTGTTGCTTTGATTTCTTTTCTCTTTCCCATTCATCCAAAGAACTTTCCTTTTTAGATACTTCATAACTCTTAACTCAAAGATTCATGTCTAATATGCTAAATTCTTTATAGATTTTTGGATAATTTTCATTAGTTCAAAAATATTGAATTTCTCTAATATTAAAAAGTTGTTTCAAACTAGGTTCGTATGATTGTACTAAATCTAGCATATTCGGATTAGCTTGAATGAAAAATTCGATAGGCATGTGCTTTTTTAATCATAATTCTTCTTTGCTTTTTTGAATACCATTAAAGATATCAAATAGAATATTAGCTTTATAATCTTTAGTTTCTGAATAGAATTTTGATATAAGAGGAGCTTCAACTGTTCTTAAAAATGCTTGTTCTACCATAGCTATAAATTCAGGAATTATTGGTTTTAGATGTACTAAAATATCCATATATATCTGTCCAGCGAGAAGAAAGTTCATAGAATTTGAGTCTTCTTTTATGAGTGAAAAATACCAAGCAAAATCTTCTCTTGTGAATTTTTTTAAAGACACAATGACTTCAGCATACTCTTTTGTTCTATATGAAACTGTCTCAAATTTTGATTTTATATTGTTCCATTTTCATAGAATAAACATTGATTTTCAATCAACTTCTGCTGTCTCAGGATAGTTCTCAGGGAATGCTCAATTTTCATATAACACTTTAAAATAATTCCATAAATGTTTTAAATATCAGAAAACATCCTCAATTTTCCTATCTTCATATTTTTCTTGCTGAGAAAGAAAAAATCTTAAAGATTCCCATCCGTAAGTTTCTGCTAGTTTAGGGAATCTTTCAGGGAGACTAATAGCTTGTTTTTCATCTTCTTCATGAGGAAAAATAGAACATTCTGTTCCTCAAAGTAAGAATAAGAATAAAAAGAAATTGATTATTGTTTGTGAAGGTAATTCATCCACATGAAATACAAAATGAGAGGTAGATATACTCAAAAGAGATAAAGCCTGTAAAAATGTATCCGTGCATGAAATAGTATGTAATTGTTTATCTCCCAGAAGCTTTTCTGTATTGAATAGGTATTTACCATTATTTTGTTTGGTAATCCAGTCTATATGATCTAATAATCATAATAGTTCTTCAACACTTTCTTCACCAGATTTTAAATTTATATTTTTACGATATGTATTAATTTCGTCAGTATTTCAAAGCTGAATACTTAAATCTTCCCATTCCTCTTCAGGTAATAAAAGGAAAAGGTCTATCAATTCTTCAATTGAGAATTCTTTTGATAGGTGTCCTTTTTTTAATTGATCAAGAATTAATGAAGAAAAAACATCTCCAGAATAATAATCTTTCAGATTGAAAGATTCAAACCTTCAGTCATTATTTTTAAGTAAAGCGATTTTTTGAGTATATGGATTCTTTGTTTCTATGAGGATTTCATAACTCTTTAAATTAAGTTTTTCAATATGATCAGGGAATGTTGTTTCTAACCACGTTAAGAATTCTTCTTGCAATGAAGAAAAATCAAGGATTATCATAGGAACAACTTTTTTTATAAGACGTTGACCACTTGCTTTAGAATAAGGAACCAATTGCTCAACTTCTTCTTGTGATACTAGATTCCCTATGGTTCAAAGAGTTTCAATGATGTTGCTAGTAAAATCAAAGATTGATTTTCCTCAAAAATTTGCGACTTGTTCACCGAAACATCAACTATCGTCAATATAATGTTCATCTGTAGGAAGTCATAATTCTTTTACCTTCTCTAATGTATTTTGATCAAGAAGTGGATTTAGTCTTTGAATTCCATTGTTTTTTATAGTATCAATATCGCTTGATCATAAAATAGGAATAGATTTATTAATAACAGGAATGATAAGCTTTTTTCAAAGATGCTTTTTATATCTTTTATCATTATTATGAATCATAACAGCAACATCTGAAAAGAGAAGCATAGGATCATCAACAACAAGAGGAAAAATATCATTTTTAGTTTCTACGAAACACTTTACTACTAATTGTGTTTGAGTTTCTTTTCTCCAATCTATTGCATCATTCTCAACTATGGTTTGTGTTGATATATCCCAATAAACAAGTTCTTCTTTGAATTTCCAAAGATTTTTTTCTTCAAAGAGCTTTAAAAGATTTTGAACATTTTTCTCTGAAACTAAAAACTTATGAATAGCATCAAAATGTTGTTGAAAAAAAACTTGAGAAAATACGGGAAGGATTTTTTTATAAGCTTTTTCCTTGTGAGTATATAATCTCTGGAGTTTCGCAGGAAAAGGAATCTGTTCTTTTCAATTTAAAATAGAAAAATCACCTATACTATCAACATTACGCAAAAAACATGGAATGATGTTTTTCCCTAATTTTTGTGATCTTATAGACCATTCAATAGCTTGATTTAAATATTGAGGGAGCGTTTTTCAAGAAATTTTAACGTAAGAAGGAAGGATAACTGGGAATAAGTAATCTGCCTGTACTGAATTTTTATTAATTATTTTTTTTTGAGGTTCATATTTTTTATTTAATTTCATGATTTTTTTCTTGCTCTAAAAAAGGAAAATTTCTGTTTGAGGTATTTATAATTATGAAATTATTATACGCGGTATGTATAAATTCTATACATAAGATAGAGTAATGCAGTGGCGATGATAATTAACATCATATCTTCGAAAGGACCAACTTGTACTTTATTGACTTCAGTTACCATAACAGTAGATCAATCACTACAAATTGCCTCAATAGAATAGTATGCATATACTTCTTTTTTCGCATCTTCATCAAACGGATATTCGAATCTTGTAAGTTCTGTATCTCCTACAAATTGTTTATTGCTTCCATCTGCATAATCAGATTTATAAACATTATATTTTGTTGCATTTTCAACAGCAGACCACACAAGATAGTTTTTGTTTCCAATCTTTTCTGTACTAAATTTAATACTAGACACAATACATGTTGGAGCAGTAGGTGCTATACAATGTTCACCATCTTCTCAACACATTTTGTTCTCTCAAGTCAATGCAGTTTGTGTAGGAAGGTTACCTGTAATTCCATTATATACGAATTCAGTAATTTCTGAAGGAATTCATTCTTGAAAATGGTCTTCGTCTGTTGCATAAATTCTAAATTCATAAGTTTTTCATGGAGCTAATGTCACATCATAGTCTTTAGCTGTACAGAACTCTTGATATGAATCTTCTTCAGAACCAACATCTTTTTCCCAATATAATACTGCATAATTATCACTTTCTCATCAATCCGTATCCCAAGAAAGATGAACTAATCCATTAGTTCAAGTATCAGCAAGAATCTTGAAATTAATAATTTCCACATTAGGTTTTACTGTAATAAATTGTACTCAAGTATAAAGCCTTGGCTCTGTGGCTGCAGTAAGTTGAACATCAGCAGAGAATTCTCAAGTTAAAGGAAGTGAAAATTCTTTTGAGAAAAAGCCATCTCCTTCTTTATCCATAAGAAATTCTTGTTGTTTGATATTATCTTTAACTCAAGAAAGGATGAGTTTCGCTGAACTTACACGTTCGTCACTTGTTATTTCTACACGAACTTTATCTCATATTCTTAAATCTTCATTTGGAGAAATAATAAGTTCCTTTAAAAGATCGTCTCATAATGGAGAATAAAGGAATGAATATAATGGAGATTGTGCAACAGTAGCACCATCAATATTTATAGCTCTAAGTTCTAGTGTGTTTGTTCATGCCTGCTCAAGTTGAATAGAGTCACTCAAAAATCCATTTTCATCAGTTGTTCATTCTTTCACTTTAAGACCATTGAGTATGATATCTATGTGAGCATTTGGGTATGAATCAGCCATCGCCATAATAGAAACAGGTGAATCCTCAACGTTGCTATTTTGTTCAGGAGAAATAATTTCGATTTTTCCTATATCTATAATTTTAGCATCCTTAACTGTAACAGTCGCAGATCATGAAATGGTTTCATCTGTAAATTCAGCAACTTTTACTGTAAAAGTTCATGCTTTTTTTATTATCAGTCACTGTGTATAAGGTACAACCCCTTGATTCTCTAACTTAATAGTTCCCCATCATCATTCTGGAACTGTTGCTTCATGCGATAGAAGAAGCACACCATTTTCTTCTACAGAAATACCGAAATCTCATGCATAATTTTTCATTACCTGACCATCTTTTATTGCTGTTACCTTTACATCAACTGCTTGATTTACTTCAAAGTTTGATGGATTGATTTCTACTTGAAAACTATCTGGATAATTACTACTTGGAGAAGCAAATACAGATAATCATAATGAAAGGATTCAAAGAGATAATCAAATTAAAAACTTTTTCATTAGAGATATTTTTAGGGTTAAATAGAGTGCTCATCAATTTTATTTAAATTTCCTATACTAAGGGAAATTGTTTCTTTTTTTTCTGTTTTCCATGAATCTCAAAGAAGGATTTGTGAGTTATCTCATGAGAAGGGAACTTCAAACCGTCCCTCTTCATGATTACGTAATCAAAGATTTGTTAATAAAATTCTTAATATACCATTATCTTGATTTAGTATTTCATAGTTCTCTCAAGATGCATTATCAATATCAAGACTGACTTTTGTTGGATTATAGAGCACTTCAACACTTACATTTTCTGCAGTTTTAATTTTTTCAGATCAGAAGATTTCAAAAGTTTGGTTTTCAGTTTTATAAGCCAAATCTCGTCATTCATCTTTCACTTTTTGTACCTCTCCAATATCTAACACACTTGCCGTTAATCCAGAAAAATCGTTCATAATGAAAAGCAAAGCCCAAGCAAAAAAAGGTGCAATAATAAGAATGATAAGGTTTTTATAAATACGGCTACTTTTCATGCTATAATTCAAAAAACAAAACAAGTTTTTGCCTTATAGAATGGAGTGTATATAAATGTTGATAAAAGTCAAATATAATTGTTGTGAAATAATGCAGTAAAATAATTGTTGGTATTCAACTAAATATACACTATAAAAAAATTTCAAGTACTTGCATTTTCCGATTAAATCCCTATCTTAATCTCGTTGTGTGCCACAATAGCTCAATCGGTAGAGCACCGCTATCGTAAAGCGGGGGTTGGGGGTTCAATTCCGCCTTGTGGCTATGAAATATAAGCCGCGATAGTTCATTCGGTAGAACGCATCCATGGTAAGGATGAAAGCCGAGTTCAATCCTCGGTCGTGGCT
>CAMVNG010000009.1 GCA_947168815.1 uncultured bacterium | reverse complement strand
TATGACCCCCTGCTTGTAAGGCAGATGCTCTAGCCAACTGAGCTAATCACCCATTTTTATTATGGCGGTCTTACGGGGAATCGAACCCCGATTAGAAGATTGAAAGTCTCCTGTCCTAGCCGTTAGACGATAAGACCATAAGTTAGAGAAGTGGCGGGATGGAAGGGACTCGAACCCTCGACCTCCTGCGTGACAGGCAGGCGTTCTAGCCGGCTGAACTACCACCCCAGAATGATGGTTTTCATCTAACTATGTAAGTTTTAATGGAGCCAGCTGTCGGAATTGAACCGACAACCTACCGCTTACAAGGCGGTTGCTCTACCTATTGAGCTAAGCTGGCATACAGTCCAAAAGGACTATTTTTTTAAAGAATCAAATGCTTTAGAAACTCTAGCCTTTTTTCTAGCTGCATTTCTTTTTTTAATGATTCCAACTTTTTCTGCTTTATCTATAGCTTTGAACACTTTACTTAAATCCTCAATAGTCAGTTCTTCTTTTGCTTCGACTGCCTTAAGGAATTTTTTCATTGCCATCTTCATTCTCAACTTGAAATCAAAATTTCTTTTAGCGAGAACTTGAGACCTATTCATAGCTTTAACTGCAGACTTCTTAATTGGCATTGAAAAACTGATAACGAAATATAAAGCACAAATACTCCGAGAGTGGGGTTCGAACCCACGACCAATTGGTTAACAGCCAACTGCTCTACCGCTGAGCTACCTCGGATTAACGAAAGACACTATACAAAATTCTGACCCATTTTCAAGAGATTTTTTACTTTTTATGAACAAACATTAAATCGAAGCGACAAAATCCTAGTTCATAATATAGATAATAATTACCGGGAACAGGACTTGAACCTGCACACCGTAAGGCACTTGGTTCTAAGCCAAGCGTGTCTACCAGTTCCACCATCCCGGCATTTATATCAATAAGGAGTATATTATTCTCGGGAGACAGGATTCGAACCTGTAACCCCCAGATTCAGAGTCTGATGCTCTACCGATTAAGCTACTCCCGATCGGCATAAATAGCTACTTGGTTGCGGAGGATGGAATTGAACCACCTATCTTCGGGTTATGAGCCCGACGAGATACCGTTTCTCTACTCCGCATTATTCTGGGGAACCAGGATTCGAACCTGGACAAACGGAGTCAAAGTCCGGTGTCCTACCATTAGACGATTCCCCAATCGTTCAAGATTACCGTCAGAACTTATACTTTTTTAGTAAAATATTTCAAGAGGAAATTAACAAAAAAGAATATATAAGAAAAAGCCCTCATTGAGAGCTTTTGTATATTATTGAAGATAGAAGGGAGCTATTTACCGATAATTTTATCAATCAATCCATAAGCAAGAGCATCTTCTGGGCTCATCCATTTATTTCTTTCCATATCTGCCAAAGCTTCATCGTATGATTTTCCTGCATGATTAGCAATAATACCTGTCAAAATTTCTTTTACCTTTAACATTTCCTCAGCCTCAATTTGGATATCTGTTGCTTGTCCTGAAATTCCTCCTCATGCAATAAGAGGTTGATGAATCATAACTCTTGAGTGAGGAAGTGCAAATCTTTTTCATTTAGTCCCTCAAGCCAAAAGTAAAGATCACATAGAAGCAGCTAAACCTGTACAAATTGTTTGAATATCACATTTTAAGATTTGCATTGTATCATAAATTGCAAGTCCTGAGTTTACTTCACCTCATGGTGTGTTTATATACATAATCACATCTTTATCTGGGTCTTTTTTTTCAAGGAAAAGCATTTGAGCAATAATTGTATTTGCCATAGCACTATGAACCTCTTCTCAAACAAAGATAATTCTATCCTCTAAAAGTCTTGAATAAATATCATATGCTCTTTCTCAAGCTTTCGTTTTTTCAATCACGGTAGGGATTAATGTCATAACAATACAAAAAATATATAAAAATTTCTGTCTTTTCACTAAATCTTTTAGTGTTTTTTTTAAAGATTTCAACTTGAATTTTTCAATAAAAACGATACTCATTTAGTATATTATTTATCTTTTGTATTTTTCTAATGAAAAAATTTTGAATTTCTCTTATAGGTCTTTGATTTTTTGTTATGTCTAGTTCTGCTTTTGCTGCTAGTTTAACAACATGACAAATTGATGAATTTAATAAAAAATTGGATAACAATAGAGTACAACTCTTAAAAAACTTAGACGATAGTAAACAAAAATTAGAAAGTACAGCAAAGGAAAATTCTGCTATTACAGAGACATCATTGTTTAAGGCTGCAAGTTGCCTCTGAGCAATCTCTGAAGAAGACCAAGATCTTGATTTCAATAAACTTGTTTCGTGACTTCAAGAGACAATTATTAACGAATATATTAAACTCGATTGAGATATAAAAAGATTAAATTATGGTCTAACAAGTGAAGATCCTATCGTTTTTTGAAACACACTAGATACCTACTACAATCAGAACGCACAAAAGATTTCAGATCTTGAAACAGATTATTATGTAAAAGCCACAAAGGCAAAGGAAAATTTCTTAGCTTATGTTGATAACAATAAAGATCTTCTTAATTGATTAGCCGTTAAATTGGATGCTTTTGAACTTATTCAAAATTCAGCAAATAACGCTACAAAAGCTTTAGATGCATTCTCTTGAGCAATTAACAAAGTTTCAACTCTTTTAAAGGATCTTGAGAAAGCAAGAGAAGAAGTAGAGGCTCAATATGAAGCTCAATTAGATAAGATTATAGCAGAAACCATAGCAAAGTATCAACCATCATGAGAGGTTCAAGCTCAATATTATGTAAACAAAGAAAACTATATGGCTAAGTTTAGAACAGAAATTAAAAAAGCTGAATTCTATCTCTTCTCTGGAATCTTTGATTATGAAAAATATGAAAATTTATTAGAAAAAAAAGCTAATATTGATAAACAATTCCTTGGTAGTGATAAAAACTTAGATTGTTCTCTTTTGTTAACGACAAGTTTCAATATTACTAGATATACTGAATGAGTTCAAGAATCAAGCAATGCTATTATTGAATGATTAAATCTTCTTACTGATGCGATTGAAGATGAAAGAATTAACATGTCTATCCTTGAGACTCCTTCAGTAACATATTTCCAAAAAGATGCAGAAAAGCTTATAAGAAACTCAGCTAGAAAATTTAGGAATATGTTAGAATCTATTTCTCCTGTTCAAGAAACAACAACTTGAGATGTTGTAGAGGAAACTAATTCTGCAGCAGAATCTACACCTGCTGTTGTATCAGTAACATTTACTCAAGCATTTAAAAAGAATCAATATCATGAGCAAGTAAAAACTCTTCAGACAGTTCTTAAGAACTGGTGATATTATAATGGAGAAATAACTGGTGTTTATTCACCTGCAACCATAGAAGCTGTTTATCATTTCCAATTAAAAGAAAGTATTATCACTGGTAATGAAAAGGATAAATCTGCTTATGGATGGTTCGGTACTGCAACAAGAGCTAGAATGAATGCTTTATTACAATAGTTAGAAAGAATTCTCCTGAGATTTTAGGGAGAATTTTTGTATTTAATGTTAATCGTTATGTCATGTTAAGAAAAAAGTGATTCACACTTATAGAAATCCTCCTAGTTGTTATGATTTCAGCATCTATTATTGTTACTATGTATAGACTATTGGAAACTCTTCCAAAAGTTAAAAATTTTAATGATGCAAGACAAACACTTATTCAGCAAACTAATGATGCAATGGATAGATTCGCTATCTTATTCCAAGATTACACTGTTGATTATGAGGAATACTTTAATAGAAAAAATGTAGGATGTACTTTGAAAAACTGATACTGTAAGGAACGGACTCACTATGGAAACTGAAACACAAATCACCAGCTAAAATATAGTTCTACTTGTTCTAATACTTGCTCTTTCGGAGAATATAAAAATACTTTTTGGTATTATGGTACAGATACTGATTGAGATTGAAGTAGTGTTTGAGATGCAGATGATAGAGATAGATGAGAAGGAGTTGACGCTATCGATCCAAGTAATATAAAAGAATTATACCTTATCTCTCATGATGGATATAGAAGAATCTTCCTCAGAAGATATTTGCATGAATACACATGAGATAATAAAAAATATTGAAGTTGATATTATTGAATTCAAATGCTCAAGTTAAGGTGATTTGATGCTTGAAGTACCCATAAAGTTGATGCTGCTAGTGATTCTGGTGTCTTTGATGGACAAGTAGATACCTGGGCTTGTGATATAGATCAAATGTTTATATGTACATGAGCTGATGTAAATACTACTATATATCCTTGATTTAAATTACCTGGAAGTATTGATGATTGATGGGTAGATTTGTTTGATGAAAAAATTAATATTCTTAATTGGAAAATAGATATTTTCCCAATAAGAAAGCCTGATTATGCTCGGGCCAGTTTAGAACAACAAATTAATCCTTATATTAAAATTTCACTTACTGCATGACTAAGTGATCACTTAGCATCGAATAGGAACTGGTCATGAACTGGAAATTTTCAGTATACATTGGAGAATATCTTTGATACTAAAGGATTTTATATACAATAATTTTGTTATATCTTAATGAATAGTCTTTATTGACCAAAAAAACCTAAAAAGAAAAGTGCGTCTTTGATTCAAATATTCTTAAATATTCCTTTTATAAAAGAAACCATTAACAGCAAAGAGCTTACTTTGATAGTGTTTTTTTTGTTCTTGTTCTTTATCTTAATAGCAAGACTTTTTTGGCTTCAAATCGTTAAACACGATGAATATGATATTCAGTTAAGTAAACTACACTACAAAGAATCCTCTCTTACTCCTGAAAGAGGAAATATTTTTGCATTAGATAAATGATGACACGCAGTTCAATTAACAGAAAACATTACATTATATGATTTGGCTTTAGATCCAAAGGATTTGACAGAATTTCCTTCCGAAAATGCAGCTAAGTGACTTCCTGTTTGACCAATGAAGCCTCGTTTTATAGATCTTATTGCTCCAATAATTTATAAACATCTTTGTGTTATTAATGGTATGAAAGAACCTACTAAAGCAGAGTGCGTTAGAAATGTTGAGCTTTTTGCTTGAGTAGAACTTCTCCCTAAAAAGCCAGATCTCTTCTATTATGGTCAATGAATAAGATCTTCTGAATATGATACTTTTGATTTTACAGGCTTTAATGATCAATATAATAGAGTTGTTGAAGAGTTTTCTGAAAACAAAGCTATGGAGCTTATAAAACAAAGACTTAATGACAAAATTCAGATTGGAGTGAAAACCTCTAATTATCTATGATATTTTACAGAACCAAGATTTTTAGAAGAGCTGAAACAATTAAATCTCCCTTTCATTTCTATAGAAAAAGAGAACTATATTTACGTTGTTCCAGCAATGGTTGTGAATAAATCTCGTGCTATTGCACAACTAAAGGCAATCTTACAAAAATGGAAATATCCAATAGGAGAGAATTTTGAAAAACTCTTTGATTACCAAGAACGAAGATATATTAAACTTATTTCTTGATTAAATCCGGAATTGGCTGAAGAAGTTAGAAACCTTAAGACTGAACATCAAAATGAAAAATCAAAGAAAGATCCAACAAATAACCGCTTTATTTGAATCCCTGTACTTTACGGTCTAATTCTAGAACCTTATTCTACAAGATATTATCCGTATGGTGACTTTATGGCGAATATTCTTTGATTTGTTGACAGGAATTGAGTTGCTTATTACTGAATCGAACAATACTATGACGAAATGTTAAAAGGTAGAAAGGGGGAAATTAAAGGTAGAAGCTCTTGAATGGCTGGTAATGTTTGAACAAATGAATTTGAAATTATTCAACCTGTTGATTGAAGCGATATTTATGTTACAATTGATATTGGACTTCAAAGAGAGGCTGAACAGATAGCAAAACAACAACTAAAAGATCTTAGAGCTGATGCTATAAGTATTCTTGTTCTTGATAGTGAAAATGGAAAAGTTAAAGCATCTGTTAGTGCTCCAAGTTTTAATCCTAATAGTTATAATGATGCATATACTTTACAACCACTAGGTGAAGAATATGCACATATTATTGATGATTTGAGTTATAATGAAATACCTGTTTTCATTTATACTTGAGGAAATTATAGAGCTGCTACAGTTGCTGAAAGACAAAATACCTGACTTCAAAAATTTATAGAGAGCAACATTTACTGATCACAGGTTTTTGTTGATAATAACATCTCTACACCTTTTGAGCCAGGTAGTATTTTTAAATCTTTTACTACAGCAATTGGTCTTGATACTGATGAAGTTTCCCTAAATGATACATATGTAGATAAATGATTTGTTGATGTTGGTCCATTTACCATTAAAAATGCAACAAAAGTTTGTGAATGAACCCATAATTTCTTACATGCATTAATTTGGTCTTGTAACATCTGAATGGTAAATATTGTTCAAAAAATTCAAAAATATGCTTTCTATAACTATCTGAATAAATTTGGATTTTGAGAAGAAACAGGTATTGAATTAGCATGAGAAAAACCATGATATTTGTGAAAAGAAAACACTGTATCATTAGCCCAATTCTTTAACAATTCATTTGGTCAGTGATTAACTGTTACACAAATTCAATTAGCTGCAGCTTATGCTACGCTTGTTAATTGAGGATATTATATAAAGCCAACTATTATTTCTCAGATTATTAATAAATGAGTTGAAAATACAGAACAAGAGATTTCATCATATCAAGACAAGAAAAAGCTTTTAAAAGATTCCACTTCAAAAGCAATTACGCAATGACTATGGGAAGTCCTAAATAATAATAATGAGCTCGTTAATGCAAATATTCCTGAAGTAAAACTTGGTGCAAAAAGTTGAACAGCGCAGATTGCATTCCGTTGAAAATACTGAAGATGAGAAGGATGGACTAATGGAACTTTTGCAGGTGTAATTAGTGTTGATAATCCAAAATACGTTGTTTTAATTTGGATTCGTCGTCCAAGAAGAAGCCAATGGTGATGATTCACTGCATGACCTATTTTCAAACAAATAGCTTCTTATATTCTTGCTTACGATATTTAAAAAAAGCTCATTAAAGAGCCTTACTTTGATTTTCTAATTGAACCGCTATCGGGTACAATTCTTTTAGTAATGATGGTTTTAGTATATCATAATGTTTAAGAATCAGTGATTGATTATTTTTTAAATAATTTACTCTTCTTGTTACTGATGTTAAATAGGATTGAACATGAGCAAGTAATGTTTTTACTGCATTTTGACTAACATATTCCTCTCATAAACAGCTTCTTGCTTTTTTTGCCTTTTCAACAGCCTGATAAAAACCATTTTCATTCCAATTATCTAAGCTTAATCTATATTGTTGATTCGCAGTTGAAAGTTGATTTTCACAAAGTTGTATCTTTCTTGCTATACTTTGAAGCTCATTATTTAAAGAATTCTTTTGGTATCCTAAAGCATTAATCAATCAAATTCCATCAGTAAGATATCTTGAGAAATTTGAAGACCTATCCTCTGAATTTGATAATAATTTAGTAATATTTTCTTTTAAAAAATTATCAGCTTGAGAAAGTACGAACCAAAGATCTGCATTATCTCACTTTGCTGTTTCATTTGATTCATATTTTACTCCAGCATTTGTTCAATATTGAAAATGATATTGGATTATTTCAGTTACTCTTGAAGCAGAAGTGATACTGATACATCCAAACACAGCTATAGCAAGTATTCCTATAACTTGTTTTTTCATTTTCACACAAAATAAATTAAAGATTTTGCACAGCTTGAAGCATATCAGCCATTGGAAGATAGATGGCAGCCACAATTAATCATACTACAGATGCGATAAGCACCATAAATATCGGCTGAATTAATGAAGTTGCCATATCAATTGTATTTCTAAAATTATTACGATAGAAGATTGCCATTTTTGCAAGTACACTTGTTAATGATCAAGTGTTTTCTCACACGTTAATAATCTGCGTTAAGATTGGGTCAAAAAGGTAAGATGCAGATAATGCTTCATATAATGTAAATCATGATTCAAGATCTGATTTTGCATCAAGCATCTTCTTCTTATAATTAAAATTATCAAAAATACTCGCTAAAAGATTTAATGAAACTACTGGAGAAACTCATGCTTCATAGAATTGTGAAAGAAGATTTGAAAACTTATACATGTAATATGTTTTTACAACATCTCAAATTACAGGAGTTTTTACAAACAAGGTATCCATAAATATTTTAAAAAGAATTATCTTACTATATGCAAACTTATATCAAGCAATAGCTCATGCAACACTCACAAAAAGGATAAGCCAATATTCTTTAAAAAAGTCTGAAAGATCGAGCATAAATTGTGTAATTGCTGGAAGTTCTGCATCTCCTTGTGTAAACATCTCCACCATTCCAGGCATTACGTATACAAGAATCACAATTACGGCAACGACTGCAATTCATAAAATCATAATTGGGTAACTCATTGCTTTTGAAATCTTTGAGTTAATTTCTTGTGAATTTTCTAGCTCCTCTGCAAGCTGAGCTACTACTGAAGACATGTTACCTGTAACTTGAGCAGATCTAATAAGTTCAATTTCTTCTGATGCAAAAAAGTAATCATATTCTGCTAATGCATCAGCAAGAGAAGATCATTCAGTAAGAGAATAAATCATTCCATCAATCATATCTCTAAGTGTTTTGTTAGCCTCTGATTTATTGATTGATACTAATGATTCTCTGATACCAAGACCTGCATTTTGAGATACAGCTAAAAGTCTAAAAAAGTTTACCTTTTCTTTAAGACTAGGTTTATTGAACTGTTGAATTAAATCGTCTATAAAATTTTTTTTCATTTTTATTTTTTAGTCTTTGGTAAACATACTATTTTTTATTTCTAAGTCTTACGAATCTGTAAAGTTCATCAAGATTTGTCATTCATTTCATAATTTTAAAGATTCCATCTCTTTCAAGATCAATCATACCTTTTGCTAAGGCATAGTGTCAAATATCGAATGCAGATTTACCATCCAAAATTAGACTCTTAATATCATCTGAATAGTCCATTAGTTCATAGATTCAAACTCTACCTTTATATCCAGAACCTCAACAAACAGGACAAATACCACCTGTCTTAGGATCTTTACCTGTACCTACTGTAATTGCTCCATCCTTAATAAATGCAGACCATTCTTGACCTGTGATACCTCTACTTATAAGTTCACTCTTAAGAGCTTCTTGATCAAATTCCTTAAAAGTTTCCAAGGCATTTAAATATCTTGGATCTGTTTTAAAATTAGCAACTGTTCTACAGTTAGGACAAATATTTCTACAAAGTCTTTGCGCAATTACGAGGTTAAAAGTACCTGCTACCATAAATGGTTTTGCTCAAAGATTGAAGGCTCTGGTAAGGGTTTCTACGGCTGAGTTCGTATGGATTGTAGAGAACACCAAGTGTCATGTCATGGCAGATTCCATGGCCATTTCTAGAGTCTCCTTATCACGAATTTCTCATACCATGATAACATCAGGGTCTTGTCTTAGGGCAGATCTCAAACCTGAAAGAAAAGTATAACCAATATCTGATCTTACTTGTGATTGGTTTAATCCTTCCATTTTATTTTCTACCGGATCTTCATATGTAATAATATTTCTTTCAATATCATTAATTTCATTAAGGGCAGCATATAGAGTTGTAGTTTTTCAAGAACCAGTAGGCCCAGTATTTAACAAAATACCGTTCGGATCTTGAAGGTGTTTTTCGATAGAAACTTTATTTGAACCAACAATACCTAGTGTATTGAGGGCTGGAATTGCTTTTGATTTATCCACGATACGCATTACGAGCTTTTCTCACCATACTGTAGGTAAAGTGTTCGCACGCAGATCGATTTCTTTATTCGTTTGTGTAATTGAAGAAACTCTGGCATCCTGTGGAAGTCTCTTTTCATCTGGTCTCATTTGTCCAGATTCAATCTTAAATTTAGAAATTACGGATTCATGGAGAGATCTAGGATACTGTATCAATTCTTGAAGCACTCAGTCAATTCTTAACCTGATTCTAGAGTAGTTTTCAAGAGGCTCAATATGGATATCTGAGGCACCTTCTTCTACAGCAATAGTTAAAAGATTATCAAAAATCTTCACGATGTCTGATCTAAGTATTGATTGCTGTAATTGTGCCCTAAAATCTGCTGTTTCCATACTTATCGCTTCACAGTAAAGTTTCTTAAAACAAACTAATTATAATCAAAATTTCAAAAAAAATCAAAAAATGCAGTGCTTTTTTTCTTCAATTTAGGGTGTCATTATTTTTCTGAGAAAATAGGTTGTATTTTTTTTAACTCTTTTGGAGTAATATCTGATTTTTTAGTTCTTTCCTAAGTTCTTTATATTGAGGACAATAGTTTTCTACTAGATTCCAAAACTTTTCACTATGATTTTTTTGAACCAAGTGACATGCTTCATGAATAATAACATACCTAATTAACCTAGTTGGTAAGTGAACCAATGTTTGATTAAGTAAAATACGATTATCATGACTACAAGTTCCCCGAACTGTTCTTACTTTTCTAATTCTTAATGGAACATCTTTGAATCAAAGTTTGTTAGATATTTCTTGAAGTAATGGATTTGCGTATTCATAAAGCTCTTCCTTAAAAAAGTTTGCCCATTTTTTTTCTGTTGTTAAATTATTTGGTAATTCTGATTTTAGAATATATTCTCAAAATAGAAGTACTTGAGTGTCTGTTATAATTTCTACTCTTTTCTTTTTTGAAAGTTTTTTCTTTAATTTTTCTACAAGTTGTAATCCAAATTCTAAAGACTTTTTATCGTCTTTAAGAGAAAAAGGGATAACTAGTAAAATATCCCCATCTTTTTCTTTTGCATAAATTCTACGTATTTTTTTCTTATATTCTATCTCCATTTTTCCTTTTTTTAAATAGAACGAATATCTCTATCCATCTGCCTTTTAATATCTCTCTCCTTGAGAATTTGCTTTTTTTCAACCTTTCTATGTAGTTTTCAGATTCAAATTTTAAGCTTAATAAAGCCTCATTTTGTTACGAATATTTCTAGTGCTAATGCGACCATTCATGGCTTATCTAAACTTGCTGCAATTTTAGATATCTCATTTTTATTTAACAATAATTTTCTTTTTCCTTTAGGACGATAATGAGGAACTAAAACAGGAGAAGTTTTTTCATACAATGGGATATCCATATTATAAATCCAAAGTTCTCTATTCTCAATAACTATTGCAGCATCCTGTATATTTACATGAGAAGTCTTTATAGATTTAACTTCATGTCACTTCAAAATGATTCAAGCAACATAGTCTTTCTCTATTTCATAATCAAAATATGCTCTCTTATTCTTTGTAATAATCTGCATAATCTCTTAAGAAAAATGTGATTAAATATTACTCCTTATATCCTCCTTGTTCTTCTAAAGTCATTCAAATGATTTCATCATTAGTTTCAACTGGAATATTTTGGATTGCTTCTCTATTAATATAAACATACATCAACATTAACATTGGCACTCTACCAATAATCTTTGTAATATATTCTCCTAATTCATCTCTAATCAATCTTAAATTATCTTTTACATCCATTTTCTTCTTTGCGTTATCATTATATTTCGCTCTTGCAAATTCAACGATTTGTGTGTGAATCTTTTTTACTTCAGAAGAATATACAAATCCTCTTGATTCAATTTGGATATTTCAAACTAATTCTCTTGTTTTTGTATCAACCTTAAAAATAAGACCAACAATACCATTTTCTCCCATAATACTTCTTGCCTTCATAACGTATTCTCATGAAAGATGACCTTCACCTTTTCCATCAATCATAACCGTGTCTAATTTTATTTTTTTATCGGAAACGAAAGCCACATCTTCATATAATTCCATTATTTGTCCATTTTCTGGTAAGAGCACCTTATCTTCTTCATATCAAAGACTCATAGCTACTTTTTTATTGGCATGTCTCATGTATGGCTCTCCGTGAATAGGACAAAAATATTCAGGATTTAATAATGACATCATCATTTTTAGATCTTCCTGACATCCATGTCATGAAGTATGGGTATCAAGACCTGGTTCATCGATTACGTCTACTCCCAATTTTACTAAATCATTAATCATACCAACAACCGCCTTTTCATTTCAAGGAATTGTATGAGATGATAGAAGTACAGAATCTCATGGTCTTAGCATAAAATCTTTAACTTCTCATTTCGCCATTCTAACTAATGCACTATTCTCTTCTCCTTGAGAACCAGTACAAAGCACTAATACTTTTTCATCTGGCATACTTTCTGCTTCAGAAGAAAGTTGACGAATCATCCCCTTAGGAGAATTAATATATCCAAGTTCTTGACAGAGTTGAACATTTGAAACCATTGATCTTCATGCCAAGAAAACAACTTTATCGTGTTTTATAGAACTATTTATAATTTGAATAATTCTTCAGATATTTGAGGCAAAAGTAGAAACTACCATTCTTGTTTTTTTGTAATTTCAAATGATAATATCTAAGTTTTCTCCAATAATCTTTTCTGACACAGAATGTCCTGGTTTATTTGCATTTGTTGATTCTCCAAGATACATTCTTACCCCTTCTTGACCAATTCTTGAAATTTTTCAAAGGTCTGCTGGTTTATCTATTGCAGGTGTAAAATCTATTTTGAAGTCTCCAGAGAAAACTAAAAGTCCTTTTGGAGTATGAACTGAAGCTCACATCGCTTCTGGAATTGAGTGGTTTACTCTGAAGAACTCTATAGTAAAAACTCAAAGTTTAAATACATCAATATCTGGATCAACCAACTTATATTTTAATTGTTTTTGATCTTTATCATCAAGATTTCTTTTAATCATACCTATCGTTAATGGAGAAGTATAGATTGTTGGATAATCAAGATTTGAAATAATATTCTTAACTGCTCAAATATGGTCAAGGTGACCGTGAGTAATAATAATTCCTTTAATATTCTTTTTCTTTGTAATAAGATAACTTATATCTGGAATAATATAATCAACTCAAGGCATTGTATCATCTGCAAATTCCATTCATGCATCAACGATTAAGATGTCATTTTCGTATTCAATAACCGTCATATTAGAACCAATTTGTTCAAGTCCTCAAAGTCAGAAAATTCTTACTGGTTTTTCTCCTTTTTTTATTAATTTTTTAGGATCATCAATTTTTTGATGAACTGGCTTGTTCCTATGTCTTAAAAATGCTTCTGAAGAAATTGGCTGTTGAGCATTTGTGTTTGTTCTTCTTGTTGTCCTATTAGAACGAACAGAACTTAGTTTTTTATTGTTTTTTTCTCATAAATTAATAGAAATGTTTGACTGCATAATTGTTTCCATTTGTTTTTTTAATATCTAGAGTAAATAAAATGTTGAATGAGTTTCTAACTCAATTAAGAGCCTCTTGCGTTGCAAGACGTATTCCACTTATCTCAACTGAAAGTGAAGAAATCCTTCGTAAAATACTTGAAGAAAGAAAGCCAAAAACTTGTTTAGAAATTGGATCAGCTGTGGGATATAGTAGTATTGTCATCGCTAGTACTATTGCAAAACGATGAGGTCATTTAACAACATTTGAAGTTGCTTATCCTGCATATTTGGAAGCTCAAAGAAATATTTCATCAGCTCAATGCTGGAATATTACTTTATATCCATTTGATATTACGAAATCAGAGACAACAGTAAATGTTTTACCCCTAAACTGCGATTTTGTATTCGTTGATGCTCAGAAAAGTCAATACGGAAACTACTTAGAGAAAATACACAATAATCTTAGCTCAGAAAATAATATTATACTTTTGGACGATGTCGTAAAGTATCAAACAAAACTAAATACATTATATGAATTCTTAGAAAAAAATCAAATAAATTACGAAATTGTTCCTAGTGAAGAGGGGGATTGAATTATGATATTAAACAACGTTAAATAATTTTTTTTATTATTCAAATCTTAAAGCATCAATTGGCTTTAATTTTGCTGCTTTTCTTGCTGGCAAAATTCAAAAGATGATTCAGATTGCCGTTGTTAATCAAAGAGCAATTAAAACAACATCATATGTGATTACAGCATGAAATTCGAAATCCGAACCAATAAATGCCTTATTTAATAATGCAACAATTCAAAAACTAAAAAGTAACGCTATTAATCATCAAATAATAACAATAATAACGGATTCTACTAGAAATTGTGCAATTATATCTCTATTTAAAGCTCCAATTGCCTTTCTAATTCCAATTTCTCTTGTCCTTTCAGTCACAGAAACAATCATAATATTCATAACTCAAATACCTCAAACAAGCAAAGATATTCATCAAATTGCTAATAATAAATAATTCATAACAGCCATAGATGAATTAAGTTGCTCTGTATATTTAGCAAATGAATAAATAGAAAATCACGCTTGTTGTTTATTTGCAATATTGTACTTTTTTAAAAGAAGATACGTTATTCTTTTTTGCCAAAGTGCATTGTCTGCCGTTGGATCCAGATGGATTGTTAATGAAGAAATGTTACTGTTATGATTTAATCTTTCTTGCATTGTTGTGATTGGGATATATAAGCTTGCTCCTTCCCATTCACTTGCTTGTTTTAAAAGTCCAATAACCGAAAGTTCTTTCCCACCTAATTTAATTTTTGTTCACACAATATTATTAGCATCAATTTTTTTTGATTTTGATTTCTGATTTTGACTTAATTGCTTTATTAATCAGTATGAAACAACCGTAACCATTTCCCTATTGTCATAATTCCTATCTGTTAACCAAACCCCCTTTTCTAATTCAAGTTCTTGCAAATCGTAATAACTTTTTGGCACTCCTTGAATATTTGCATACATTTGATTTCACCCAACTTTCACAGATGAATTTCCTTTATATTCTGATGAATACTGAATTTTTCATTTTAATTCAGGGAAATATTCTTCTAAATAATGCACTAGTTTTTCATCAAATACAATCTTTTTGATATATCCATTTTGATTTCCTTCTCAATCATCATCCCACATACTATATCATCATCCTGGAGAAAGCATAATTGTATTTTTCATCATATCTCCCATATTTGACATCATAGTCATTTCTGCTCATTTACCAAAAGCCATTAAGATAATAACAGACATGACTCAAATCACAATACCCAAAGTAGACAAGCCAGATCTCATCTTGTTTGCCATTATAGTCCTTATAGCATCTGTAATATAGGTAAAAATCTTCATATTATTTCCATATTTGTCTAAATTCTATTAATTTCTTCTTTTTCAAAAACACCATCCTTCATATGAAATGTTTTTTGAGCATAAGATGCTACGTGTGCATCATGAGTAATCAATAATATTGTTTTCTTCTGTTCTGAATTCAATTTTCTAAAGAGTTCCATTAGTTCCTCTCAGGTCTTTGAATCTAGGGCTCCTGTTGGTTCATCTGCCAATATCAATCCTGCGTTAGTTACAAGAGCTCTTGCTATACAAACTCTTTGCTGTTGACCTCAAGAGAGTTGATTTGGCAATGCCTTCTCTCTTCATTTCAATCAAACGGTTTCTAGTGCAGCATAACACCTTTCTTTTGCTTTAAAGGAAGATATTCACATATAAGTTAAAGGAAGAGCTACTTGTTCTCGTGCTGAAAGTCTTTTTAAAAGGTTATATCACTGAAATATGAATCAAATATTATTTCTACGAATTAACGCTTGCTCATCATTGCTCAAATTTTTTACTTCTTTCCCGCGAAGTAAATATTGTCAAGATGAAGGCACATCTAATAACCCAACAATATTCATTAGTGTTGATTTTCAACATCACGATGGTCACATTATTGCTGTAAAATCTCAATCATTTATAGTCAAAGAAACCCCCCTAAGTGCATAAACGGGTTCCATATCTTTTCATCAATATGTTTTCTTTATATCCTTTAACACCATAAAATCCTCCATTCTTTTTCATTTATAATAAATTACCAGAAAGAATCTTCATCATCCACAATTCAAGCATTTGTTATTGCAGAATCAGTTATATATAAACCTTTAATTATATCTCATGCCTTCAATCCACTCAAAACGACCGTATTTACGTCATCAGATAATCAGATTTCAATAACTTTATCTATCCATTCTCCATTTTTATCTTGGAAAAGAACAATCTTTTCTCATATTTCATTGTCGACAATTGCTGGATTTGGAATTACTAATGCATCTTTTTCTTCATTCAATACTACTTTAATGTTAGCGCTCATTCCTCAAAGAATTCTTTCTTCAGGACTATTCTTTTGGAATACAACTTTTGCCTTATAATTTCATCATCACATATCAGAACTGCTATCAGGCATAGTATCTATTTCAGAGAAAACTCAAGTATAAGTATTTTCTGGAAATGCATCCAGATAGACTTCAACTGGCATTCAAGTCGAAATTTTTACAATATCAATTTGGTCAATATCCAAATTCACTTCCAATAAATCGGGCGTTTCTACATAAATATATTTTTGATCGCTTGATGAATTTGAATTTGTTTCAATACTATCTCAAATCTGCATATCAAGTTTTGTCACTACACCGTCAAAGTTAGCAATGATTTTATAATCATCATACTCTTTCATAAGTGTAGTAAGAGCAAATTGCGCATTATCTATTTCGTTTTTATATGTATCTATTTCTTCTTGTTGCGCATTTCATTGCTTTGCTTTTTCTAAATCAACTTTTGCATCCGTAATTTTTTTATCTAATTCAGCTGCATCTAGGACATGTTGTTTTTCTGCTATAGTTAATTCATTATTTGCTTTTTGAAGATTTATTTTTAAGGTATCTAGTTCGATTGATAACTTTTCTACCTTATCTGCTGCATCTTCTATTGTGGTATCTGAATCTTTTAAATTTGCTAAACTTTCTACAGCACTATTATATTTATCATAATAACTATATCATTGAGATTCTAGCGAAGTTCCGAACGTTTTTGTATATCAATCAATTTGGCTTCTCTCCAAAGTTCCCACCGATTCAATACTATCCTGAAACATATCATAATTTATTCTTCATCGTTGAACTAAATCATCTCATAGATTCTTAAATACAGCATATGCATCTAGGAGTTCATTTTCTGTTATTTGACCAATTTGTTTAGCAGAAAAATTATTATATAGTGTATTAAGCTTTTCTGTATATGCATTAACTTTCCGAAAGTTTTGCTTTGATTCGCTTACAAGACGTTGATTTTTTGCTCAAATATATACATTTTCATTTTCTCAATTATGGAGATCCGTCATTTTCATCACCTTATCGTATTCATCAAGTGTTGTTTGGATTTCTACTGCACTTGTACGGAAATCCCTTATCAATTTTTCAATTGTCGTATTTCTGTTTCTTACCCTACTTCATATTGTAAGTTCTGCATGAGTTGCTCAAGCTCTTCAAGACAACAGTTCTGCATAATCATTTTTTGCTTCTCTTAAGTCTTTTTCTTTATCTTTTATTTGCCTTTCAATGTCTTGAATATTTGATTTTTTTGTTTGTATATCGAGTATTTGCTCACTTGGTTGTGTTTCTTTTTGTAAAATCAATAAATCATAATTTGATTGTGCTCTTAATATATCAAGATTTTTATCAGATTTAGACAAAATAGTATTTAGTTTTAATTGAAGGTTTTTTATTTCCTTCTTTTTATCTTCAACTTTTCTATCAAGATCATCTGTTGTAATAGTAGCCAAAATATCTCATTTTTTTACAGTCGCACCAACCTTCGTTTTCACGCTTGTTACTCTTCCTTTATTTACAAAAGTTAATTTTTGAGCATTAGCAAACTGAGTTGTTCATATTAAGTTTAAAGAATTTGAGACATCTCACGTGATTACTTCATAGTCATTACTAAAAAACGATGTATCTTCTGCTGGTTTAAAATATTTATTATATCCCCATATTCAAACCATTCAAAGAATGGATAATGACACAAGTAGCGTCCGTTTTTTTCTCCAAATATAATTTCCTAATTTTTTTAAAAAATCTTTAAATTTTCACATGAGCACATTTTTAATAAATTGAAGCATCTTGGATTATAAAGATTAAGACTTGAAAAACAACCCATCCTTTTTTAAACTACAATTGGTAAAAGAACTTATGGAAAATGAAAAGGAGTTTCTTATACTGTATTTAGGTTTATCTTAATTGAATAAAAAAAATGAAAATCTGACTTATAGGAGCAACTAATGCATGAAAATCTACACTATTCAATCGTTTGATTGGACAATTTAGGGCTATTGTAACAGATATTCATTGAACAACAACAGATATCATCGTTCATCAAATGGAGGTTGATAATCTATGAAAACTAACTTTTTTTGATAGTCCATGACTTTTAGATTTTTCTGATGAAGTTCCTTTTATTGAAAAAATAATAAAAGAATCAGATCTTTTATTATTTGTTATTGATGATACTGTTTGAATTACAGCAAAAGATCAACACATTCTTGATCTTATTATGGACAACAATAAATCAAAACAGACAATTCTCGTTATTAATAAATTAGATGTAAAATGGAAAGCAACAGAAACTGATTTAGCTATTAGTGAGTACTACGAATTATGACTTTGAACTGTAATTTGAATAAGTGCTAAAAAAGAGAGAAATATTGAAGAACTTGAAGATAAAATCATTGATGAAGCAAAAAGGTGGATTGATGCTAATCCAGACCATGAAGACGATAATATAAATCTTCCTCAACACAAATGAATTTGATTGGCTATTGTTTGAAAACCAAATTCTTGAAAATCAACATTATTAAACACTTTAGTTTGAAAAGAATTAGCTAAAGTAGAAGACAAACTTTGAACAACAAGAGATTATATTGTGGGAGAATTTAAGTCTCAAGGACAATGGTTTACTGTTTATGACACAGCAGGAATTAGAAAAAAAGGAAAGACTCATTGAATAGAAAAAATCGCTTATGACAAAACGGAAAAGATGCTTGAATATACAAGACCTGTTGTAATTTTTATGGTTGATTGTACTCAGGGAATTACTCATAGAGATATGACACTTCTTCATGAAATAACACAATTATGACTACCTATGATTTTTGCGCTCAACAAATCAGATCTTGTGGATAAAAAAGCAATAGATGCGATGATTAAATGAGCTCAAAGTTATTTGGATTTTGCAAAACATATTCCAATTATTCCTCTTTCAGCACTTAATTGAGATGGATTAGGAAATCTTTTAAGAATGGTTAATGCAGTTTATAAAGAGAATCAAAAGAGAATATGAACAACAGAATTGAATAGAGTATTAAGCGAAGAACAGATTAAGAAACCTGCACGTTTTCCTAAGAATAAAATCTGTAAAATTATGTATGCAACGCAAGTGGAGGTTGATGCACCAACATTCATGATATTTGTTAATCATAAAGCAAGAGCAAACTTTGCTTTTAAGAAATGGATTGAAAATGTTTTAAGAAGAAATTTTTGATTTATTGGAGTTCCATTAATTATCAGATTCCGTGAAAGAGGTGAAGGTCAAGAAGATCGTCCAGTGCCATGAGTATCTTTAAAATCACTAAGGAAGGAACAAGATGCTCGTCAAGCTAAACAAGATAGAAATTCTGCTAAAATATTACAGAGAAGAAAAAGAAAATCATAATATAAACCAAATAAATAACGCTTATGAAAACAAAAAAATGGTATTCTGTAAAGGATTGGAAATCTATTCCTCCTGTCCTGTATCCTGTTGCTTTATGCATTCTTATTCTCACCATTATTGGTGTAGTAAGTGCTGATATGAAGTTTTCGAGACGCTAAATCAAGCAAGAAACCTGGAGTAATTATTACTCTAGGTTTTTCCTTTATCAAGAATATATTGAATTTCTCCTAAGTTTTACTATATTCTTGGTGTTTTAGTATCTTTTCTTAGAATTATGGTTAACGAACAAGAACTTTTAAAAAAATATTGAGATATTATCAAAGAAGAAGTGAACGTAAAAGAAATCTCTTCTTTTTCAAGTGATAAACCATTAGTTAAGGTTTTCAAACCTCTTGGATCTCAGCTTTCAGCTAAATTCTGAAAAGATACAGGACAAATTATTGCAAACGGGAAACAATGAAACATTAAAGAATTAGGTAATTGAAAAGTGGAAGTTTTTTCTAATCAATGATGATCTTGGATTCTAGAAGCAGAAGATTATGAAGTCGTTTATGAAGGATTAGATGATTCTAATATCGCAGTTGATTGAAATATGATTGCAAAATTAGATCTTCAAATCACACCAGAACTTGAAAGAGAATGAGTAGCTAGAGAACTCTCTAGATTTCTTAATCAAATGAGAAAAGATGCTGATTTTGCAGTAGAAGATAAGGTTGCTATGAGTTTCTCTACTCAAAGTGAGAATCTAAAAAATATTATTTCTGAATTCTGAGACTTCCTTAAATGAGAAGCACTTCTTTTGAGTATTGAAGAAGCAAAGAAAGAATGAAATATTACATCTGAATTCGTTTCTTGAGATGATAAAGTAGAAATTACTTTAATTAGATAGTTTATTATCAGACAATATGGCTAAATCTTGTTATGAATATGCGATTTGAGTTATTGGAAAATATCCTAAAACAGAAAAGGAATTAAGGATTAAAATGTATCAACAAGGATATGATTCTGAAATGGTAAAAAGGACTTTAGAAAAACTTAAGTCTGAAAATTTTGTGAATGATGAACTTTTTGCTGAAAGTTATCTAAACTCAGAAGTTATTAGGAAAGGAAGACCTCTTATGGTAATTACTCAAAAGTTAGAAATGAGAGGAATAGAAAAATCTATCATTACAAAACTTGTTCATGAGTTAGATGAAAATATTCAAGAAGGTGTTTCTGAATGAATAAAAAAAGAAATTAAACAATATAAGAAAAAATGAGTTAATGGATTTGATATTATCCAAAAACTCATGAGAAAGGGATATCGTTTATGAGATATTAAAAGAGTAATTAAAGAAAATGCTTGAGAACAAGAAGAATATTAATCTTCTTCAACTTGAGCGTTTTCCATCATAATACAACTTTTCACTGATTCAAACCAGTAAAATCCTTCAGGACATACTGGAGATTCTTCTGGAAGTTCATCTTCTGGAATTCATATTTCATTATCATTATTTCAGCATCCAAAAAGAAGGAAACTTAAACATAAAATTGAAGAAAGTAATACTAATTTTTTCATTATTTGTTTTGTTAATTCTAAAAGTTATTCGAATAAATAAGCTGTTTTTTCTAAGAATTCTTCATAAAGATTTTCTTTTTTTAAAGCCTCTATGAATACCTTCTTACTATATCCATCTGCTATGAATTCATGGATATTTTTTCTAAAATTAAAACTAGCTGTTCAATTATCAAAAGAATCTTCAGTAATTTTTTCTAACACTTCGGAATATAAATCCTCTAATTCTTTAGATGGTTCTTGTTTATATTCTATACTATGAACAATTTCATGTTTTAATGTTTCCTCATCAGCATTAGCAAAGAGAAGAATATAATCTTCTTTTTTATTGTAAGATCACTTACGTATTCAAAATCCATCAAGATAGTATATTGGAACTAGATTTTTTACCTGTAATCAAAGCCTTTCCCCTTCTATTTTTGAATTTGATTTTTTAACAACTTTATATTCTATCTCATTTATTTGAAATGTAGAAAAAAGACTATTTGCTGTTTCATTAGCATCTACTTTCTCATTACTGCTTACTGAGCTTTTATCTTCTTCTCTCATTGATAGATAGCCTTACTATAAAATTATTCTTCTTTTTTCATTTCTTCATTAAGAAGCTTTGTTTGATTTTCTAGAACTAATTTATCAATAATATCATCAATATTTCACATCATTATGTTTGGAAGATTAGACCACGATTCATGAATACGATGGTCTGTTACTCTATCCTGAGGGAAATTATAGGTTCTAATTTTTTCAGATCTATCTCCTGTTCCAATCTGATTTCCTCTTAAACTCTTTTCTTCTGCTTGCTTTTTCTCTAATTCAATTTGATAAAGTCTAGATTTAAGCACAGCAAAAGCCTTTTCTTTATTCATCATTTGAGATTTATTATCTCAAATATTAACGATTAATCCTGATGGTATGTGATGAAGTCTAACTCAAGTTTGGTTCTTGTTTGCATTCTGTCCTCATGAAGATGATGCTGCATACGTATCAAGAATAATATCTTTTGGATCTATTTGAATATCAACATCTTCAGCTTCTGGCATAATTGCAACTGTAACTGTTGAAGTATGAACTCTTCCATTAGATTCAGTATCTGGTATCCTTTGAACTCTATGAACTCATGATTCAAATTTCATAAGAGAATATACTGCATTTCCTGCAATTTTTACCATTACAAATTTTACTCATCAGATTTCTGAAAGCTGCTCCTCAACAATTTCAGGCTTCCAACCTTTTCTTTGTGCATAGTTTAAATACATCTTTAAAAGCTCAGAAGCGAAAAGTCATGCTTCATCTCATCCCGCAGCAGGTCTAATTTCCAAGAAAATATTTTTATCATCGTTTGGATCTTTAGGCAAAAGTGCTATTTTTAGCTGATGATCATATTCTTCTATTTTTGCTTTATTCTCCTCTAATTCTTCTTGTGCCATAGCAACAAGTTCTGGATCTGTTTCTGAATCAAGCATTTCTTGAGCGTCATTTAACGTTTCTATGGCTTTTTTATAGTTTTGCGCTAATTCATATGTCTTTTCTAAACTTGATAGTTCTTTATTAATTTTTTTAGCCTTTTCCATATCTTCAAATATTTCAGGCTTAAGAGATTCTTCTCTTAAATTCTCATATTTATTAATAATAGCTTGTAACTTTTCTAACATGATAATAGATAACAAAAATTAAAAATTTCAAATAGTTTTTATAGATAAGTAAAGCTAATAGAAAACTTGTAATAATGGAAAAGAAAAAAATCTAAATAAAGCATAAGAAACATTACTAATTAATGTTGATACGCTTCATGAAAGTGGTCAAAAAACAAAGAGAAGAAGGAAAATAATAAAAATAATTCCCATATATTGTTCCATAAATTCTCATGCTTTATGTGAAAATACTTTTATAAGTCTATATCCATCAAGAGGTGGGATTGGAATAAGATTAAAAACAGCTAATCAAAAATTAAGCATAGAAAAGGTAATCCAAAAGTTTCCGACTAAATCTGATTCCAAAAGCTTTTGCAAAGGAACAGAGAACAATGCTCAGTATAAGAAAAGTACTAAAATTCCTAAAATTCATAATATAATATTACTTGCTGGACCTGCTAATGATGTAATTAGCTCATCTCTATAAGGTTTTTTATAATAGCTTGGATCTATTTGAACAGGTTTTCACCATCAAAAATGAATAAGAAAAACAGCAAGAAATCACCATAGTGAAATATGCTTAAGAGGATTGGGAGTTAATCTTCCTTGAATTTTAGGTGTTGGATCTCATAATTTATACGAAGAATATGCATGTGCAAATTCATGAATTCCAATCGAAATAAGAAGAATAATTCCCAATTCAGCATAATACCATACTGTTGCAAAAGACACCATATTTTTCTTCCCTTATTAAAGTATAGGTAAAGATAGTGTTTTCCTTTTTGTTTTCAATAAAAAGACTCAACCGTGTTCTTCTTGACAAAGTTTTCTAAATCACTACCTTTAAGTCAGTAAATAAAAAAGTAAATACAAAGCATCTTTATAATTTGCTTTTTTTAATGGAAAAAAATTCAAGTGAATCATCAAAAAAATGATGATTACATCTAGATAAACTTTATAATGATGAACAAATTTGAACTCTAGTTGATATATTCCCAGACCAATTAAGAGCTGATATCACATCATGAATAGCTGATCAACTTATTAAAGCGATAGAAAAAGAAGGATATCATTTCTCATCTAAAGATATTTTAGAAAATGCCGATAAAGGTTATCTTCGTGCAAGATTAAGAGAGTACCCATCAGAATTAGAAAGCGTTCTCTTATATGCTTATAACAGAAATTTTTGGAATACCCACATAAAAGATTGAAATAAACTCAAAGATTTGAAACTTCATACTCCATGAGAAGCACAACAAAATTGGATGGAAGTTTGAAAACGAAAAGATTTTTGAAAATTGGAACCTATAATTACAAAATATGGAAGAAAATTAAACTCCCTTTTTAAGGATACTTTTTGAGTTTGATTTCAAGATGCAATTGATAAATATTACAGACCACAACTCTTAGAAATGAGCGAAGTGGAAGAAGCAATGATTGAAGAGATTCTCCTTTGATTAGAGCATGGAGACAAGTTTTTTATTATTCTTAATCATGACACCTTCGCAAATATACCATTAGCAATCTTAAAATTTATGAGAAAAGCAGAAGAACTATGAATTAAGGATGTTAATCGCTTTTTTACAACCATTATTGGCCCATTGCTTAATACCCATAAGCTTCAAAATATGACTATAAATTCTCTTTCTAACGTAGTCATTACCCATCCAGCGGGAAATCAGATACAGGAATTAAAACCATTGATATCTCTTCAGCAAAAATGAGCAATTTCTCAAATGTTGAAAGATTTTAAAGATGATTGAGAAGGTAAAATCTATTTCTGTGCTCCAAGTGGAACAAGAGATGTAGTTATTTACTGAAAAGATAGTAATTGAAATCCAACGACTCGTATCTATCTTCCTGATGAAAGTTGGTGATCAAACATTTCAACAATTAATATGATTAATAAATTAAGGAAAAACAACCCTAATATTAAGACATTTGCGCTTTCAACAAATACAACAGCACTCAAACAAGGGATTTCTCCTAATGACAATACTTGGAACAAAAATGCTGAAATTGATATGCATCTTCAAGAATTACCTCAAAAGAAACCATTAAATGCTAGTGATGTTGTAACAACGTTAGCAAAATGAATAAAAACGCCAATTAAGGATGAAAACTGAGAAATAATTTGAGAGCAGGATATTGCAATGACAGTTCCTGAAGATGTTTTTAGATTATTCAAAAAACGATCAAAAACAGGCAATTATCCTTATGGTATCTTTGATGAAGAATGAAATATTGACGAATATCTCCTTAATAATTGGATTGAAAATAATAAAAATGAGTTTTAATTCTGCGTTAAATCATTAATAAGATTTTATCTTTTATTGTTATCTTAATTCATGAAAAAAAAGTTTCCAGTAATCCTCGAACGATTAATTAAAATATTTTTTATAGGGCTTCTTGTTCAATTTTTTCTTCAAACATTTGTCACATATAAACTATGATTAGAAGGATGAATTCGACAAGTTATTTGGCTTTGGAAAGAAATCATTATTCTCCTTTTTATTCTTTTTGTTTGAGCTTGAATTTGGGAATATTGTAAAGAAAAATGATGGCACAATTTTTATCAGCATCTTCGTAATAATTCAATATTTCATTTCTGTTGTTTTTTCTTAGCAGCCTGTGTTATTTCTTTTGTTCTTGCTCTATTTGTTCAAAAGGTAGGTTTATGAACCTATATTCTTACCGTTAAATACGATTTATTATGATTCTTAATTTTCTTACTTGGTGTTGGTCTTGTCTGGTATACACCATTAAAAGATATTAAATTTGACACTTGGTATCAAAATGTTTTAAAATATACTGTATATTGAGGAATCCTTTGGTGGCTTATGCTTTACTTAGTTCCTTGAACCTTAAGACTTTTTGGATACTCAAGAGAGTCTTTTGAATGAACTATTTGAGGAAATCCTCCAGCTGTTTATTATACAGAAATAAATAGATGACTTATTAGAAACCAATTTCTTTTTGAAAGACCTATTAGTTTCTGATTCTTCTTAATTGCTTTTTGGCCTGTTTTTGCCTTCTGATACCTTAGAAAACAAACAAGAAAATATCAGATTTTTTGGACAATTGCTTTTTGATTCCTCATTTTTTCAACCCTCTCAAGAGCTGCTATGGGAGTTTGGTTACTAGAAACTGTTATTATCTTATTACTTGTTTACTGGAAATATGTAAAAAAAATTATCATCTATTGATGAATTCCTGCATTAATTGTTTGTCTAGCTGGATTATGGGTATTTAGATGAGTATTTATGAGAACACATTCTAATACTGGGCACATTGTTTTATTAGAAGAAGGAGTAAAACTATGATTGAGCAAACCTTTTACTTGATGGTGAGCTTGATATTCTTGACCAGCATCTCATCAACTTTGTTACAACGCTGAGAACAATCCAAGATGTGATAAAATTAAAGAAATTAATTCTAAATATGAAATAAGTACCTACTGATATAATCCAGAGAACCAATATGTACAAGTATTTATGGAATATGGATTCTTGTGATTAATTCCTTGGTTGGCTTGTTTTATTTGGTTGATTTATGCTTGATTAAGTGTTGGCAAGGAATTACTAGAAGAACTAAAGAAATGAAAAAAAGCTGATCAAAAGAAAATCTCACAGCTTTATATTATTTTTGGATTTTGATTAGGACTTCTTTGACTTGGAATCGAAGGTTTAGTACTCCATAGTTTTGTAGACAGAATGATTGTCTATCCATTTATGTTACTCTATGGATTAGTTCGAGGTAGAAATCAAAAAGGAGAATAATCTTTTTTAATACCATCTTCTTACCACAAACTTCGCTGAAGAAGCTAATTTTGATGCTGTCCAATTATTTACAGGACTTCTCGTTTCCATAATTTCTTTTAATCTTTCTTTTGTATTTGTTAGCATTACTCCTCATTGAAAATTATTAAACCACCTACTTTCAATGACTCTATTTTGATCATAAACAATAACAACATGTCCTGCTCGAACAATTAAATCTAATGGTTTTAATTGTTTAACAATCTCATCTACACTTTTTCCTTCAACTTCAACAGCCCTTCAATATCATAAAAGTCATCATGTATTTCTAGGTGTATATCCATCTGTTGCTTGATATAACAATCATGAACAATCAACCCCCTTTAACGTTTTTTGCGCTAATATTTTTTTGTTCATCTCATAACTAGAAGGGAAATAACTAGTCATTTGTGGAATACCTTGATACCAAGTTCACCCTCGAACATATGCAGAACCTAAAGCATTATACATATTTTTAAGAACCTGTTCACGAGATGGAAGCTTAGGAATTCTATCTTTTGGTTTCTCTTTTGAAACTTCTATAAATCTTGAATCAACATAATAATCATACTTCTCATCTTTTTCTCCATCAAATTCTGGGGTACGAACTTGATAGTAGGTATATTTTCCTTTCGTAATTTTTTTAATAAGTGTTAATGCTGTATCTTGAGGATATACCACTAATAATTCACGAATTAAATTTGTTTTATCAAAATGAAGACCTGTAGTTCCCTCTCATCACATAATATAATTAATATCTGGTTCATCTCTTATTAAAGAATAAACAGGGGTTGGCATTAATGTTCTTCAAAATCATACAAAATTAGGAGAACTTTCTATTTCATATAATCTTCATAATTCTTCAGCCATAGTTTGAATATTTTTTAATCTTGTAAGGATTTCATTCCTTTGAGCTTTTGCCAGAACTTTTAAAATATTAATTCTATAATTAACTGTTTCATTATCCTTTTCACTTAAGTTAACTTTAGTAATTTTAGTTGAAATTGATGAAAAGGCTTTACGTATTGCTAAGTTTTTTTCAGCCAATCTGTAAAAATATTCAGATTTTGCTTTTTTTTCTGCATAGGTTAAATGCTGATTGCTATTAATCTCAGAATCAATTGTAGAAAGTTGAGTTTCTGTTAGTGGTAAATATGCTGATACTATTCAGAAATTTACTAAAAGTATTATTCCTCACAAAATCAATTTTCTCATCTTTTTAGTAAACAATGTATTTAAAAAGCTAGTTCGCTCATAATTCCAGTAAAGGTTTCTGCATCTATTTCTGAGTATAAACCTTTATTAATACGCGCCATCTTAAAAGTAGGTTCAGATATTGTTATTCCTGTTCCAATTTTAGTGATTTCAAATCATGCCAAAAGAGAAACATATGTTGGTACTGTTCTTCTTTTTAACTCAAAATCATAAATATAATCAAATCATCATCCACTAGGTTTCTTTCACCAATCTTGATCAAAAATAAAGTTTCCAAAAGAATAAAAAATTGGTTTTCATTGATATTCCTCATATGATCATGGAATATGTGAATGTCCTCAAAGAATTATATCAGCTCCAGCATCAATTAATTGATATGCTAAATCTCTTTGCCATTGTGCTGGATGAAGACGATATTCTGCTCATCGATGTGGCATAATAATTTTTACTTCACATCAAAGATTATCCATTTCTTGTAAGCTTTCTTGCATTAATTCAAACTTTAATGGATTCCAAGACACTGGTAATCATCAATAATATCTTCAATTTGTTCAATCGTATGAAAAAGCTTGAAAACACAAATTTATTCAATCCTCTTCTATGCTATAAATTTGCATAGCCTCCTCTTCTGAATTTCATGCTCAAAAAAATCAAATATTTGCTCAAAAAAGTACTTCTTTCGTTAACTTGACTCCATCTCATCATGCATTATTTGTATGATTATTTGCGAGAGAAAGGAGTAATTCATTATCTCTTTTTACGTCTAAGAGGTATTGAAGATTTCATGTATTTGAACGGAAAAGGAATCATCAATAAGGTTCATCGTTATCCTTTTTAGAGAACATACTTTCTAAATTAAAAATAAGAACACAATCTCATGAAAGATAACAATCAAATTGAGTTAATGGATTATAATTATCTCAAGAAAAAGTCCTTGAATATCCATGTTTTTTATTCCATCGTCCAATTCCTCTTGAAAGCATAATATCTCATCATGCAACGATTTTAACTGTATGAACTTCTTCCTGGATTTCAGCTCTATTTGAAAAATAATCGTAAAAAAGAGCTGCAGCCCCTCAAAGTAAAAATAATAAACTAAAAAGAAAAATGAGATTTTTTTTCATCACACAGAACAAAATTAAACCAATTCTCAGTCTAAGAATATCCTCTCTAAAATCAATTAAATTAAAGGCTTTTTGCTTTTTAGAGGTTGTTTGACTATACTTATTGTATTACTTTATACCTATTGTGAATTCATAATGTCTATAAAAAGCAGTGCTATGGCCATTACTGCAGCTGCAGCTCTTACTCTTACAACTGCAAACTGTGATAGTCCTCTTAATAAAAATAAAAAACAAGAAATTGCTGAAGTTCTTGCTGATTCAACCGCAAATAAAAGTGATTGACTTCAAATACAAGCTCAAAAAGCTGACAGTATTGATCTAACAAAAGAAAATAGTGATACTTGTTTTACTGTACATATGAAAGATTTGGAAGGATGACCATTGTTTTGAAAAAAAAGAATGATAGTTCCGAATTACTGAAATCTTCTTGGATATTCTCAAGCAGAAACTATAATGAAAAAATACAATAATAACTGAGACAAACCATTTGATGTCTATGATAGACTATCTGAAAACGATACAATTAATATTCCTCTAATATATCCTGAACTGAAATCATATTTTCCAGAAAATCTATCTGAACTAGCAAAAAAATTGCCAGAATATGAAACAATAAACGACCCCCATTTAACCGTTGTAACTCAGTTAGATAATTGAAAAAACGCATTAGCATATTATAAAAATTGAAAACTAAAAGTAGCAACCTATGTTTCAATTGGGAAAGGGAAAAGAACTCCATCATGAAAATACACATTAAAACGTGATTCTGTCTTCCGTAGATCAAGAGAATTTCGTAATGCACCAATGCCTAATGCAATGCATATTGACTGAGCATGAAAATGAGGAGTATTTACCCATCAATGAGAAGATAACTGATACCCACTATCTCATTGATGCATAAGACTACCATGATTTTACCAACACTATCTTTATTATGAACTACCCGAAGAATCAACCATCGTACTTGTAGGGCTTTATACCTCAACTCTTACAAAGATGTAGTCCAATATAAAAATTGTCTAGAAGTATTTTCTTTTCATAAATCATATCCAACAATCGTACTTGAAGAATCTCTGTACCGTTGTTGGATTTTTTGATTGGTTTTAGCTGCTAAATTATAAACTACTCCTAAACAAGCAGGACAATCTACATCCAAGGACTTTAGTTTTACAAAACTTCCCGTATTTGAAAGTGTCGCATACGATATTTCATCATATTTTTTTGCCTCTTGTTCTGGTTTATAATGAGAAAAATCAACTGAAGCTATAATGAAGGTATTTCATTGCAATAAAGCTATTTTTTCTGCTAAGCTTTTTGAAATAGACATATTATGTGTTGGAAGAGCTAATGGAATAACTTGAACATTTGGAAAATATTTATTTATCCACGTAATGTGCTCTCAGATTCCATGATCTTTAATATATTTATGCTCTCAACGAAAATAAAAAACTCCTCATGTACATACGATATCATCGGTATTAAGAGCAGATCAATTTATAGTATCGTTTTTATAATAAAGTTCTTCTGTTTTACAAAGTCCTTCAAGCTTTTTTTGTTCAGGAAAAAAATGATTAGGAGAGAGAAGAATAATTCTATCTGGCATTATTGTTTGATAATACTTTTCTTTTAAGAATGCATAAAATTCATCTACTTTATGCGATTGAATCATAAAATGGGGAATTACAGCCAAAGAAAATGTCGTCTTTTTTGCTGGATAAAATAAAGAAAAAGATGCTCCTAATACCGCGATTAGGAGCAATCAAAAAACAATTATGTACTTATTTTTCCCCATTATTTATCTAATCATTCAAATAAGTTTCTCGTTTCAATACCATAGTTATTAATTCTTTCCTCGTGCGTCAAACTATCATATTTTTGTTGCCAATCTTCATCAGTATATCTTTTGTCTCAATCGAGAACACTATCTGTTTGATAGAATTCATAGTGTGAGAATATTGGTCACATTACAATTCTTTTACCATTTACATCATCAACCATCAATGCCATAAGTAATGGTCTTCATACTGCTTCATAAAGTGGATTTGATCCTTCAGGAGTACTTGATGTGAAGATATCTGCTATCAAAGCACCTCTTTCTAATTTTTGAGTTGGTTCTCAGAAGAGCTTTCTTGGATAAGTAATCTCATTTAAGTCTTCTCGTGATAATCTTAACCATTCGAATTCACTATCATCTATTTTTTCATTTTTCATTTGCTTTTGTGCTATCACATTAATGTGTTTGAGATATGTGTTAAAGGCATTAAAGTTATCTTTATTCTCAAACCATGCTGTAATTGAAGTATTTAAACGGATTAATTCTGAAATAAAGTTCACATCTGCTTCTATATATCCTTTAGGAACAGGAAGTTCTGGAGGATAAACAGTAATTGTACAACCATCATCTCAACCACCACCTAATTCAGCATAAGCTTGTTTTGTATAAAGAAGTGTATCATGCTTAAGTTCAGTATATGAACCCATGTATGTTGCTAAATTCTTGAAGATATATAATGGATCTTTTTTAAAGTAAGGTAGGTTTTCAACTGGAGCAAAAAGTTGTCCAAGTGTATTCAACCATTTATGATAGAAAGTATTTAGAAGTCCTTTATCTTCTTCTATTACTTTTTTAGCAATGTCTCTTGCTTCTGCTTTTACTTCATTATAACGAGAAACCTGCATACATTTTTCTTCTCAGCAATCAATATCTTCTAGAACTAGTCCAACTCCTTCATCATCTACTTCTTCTGATTTTTCTTTTAACCATAACTGTACTAATTGATTTGCTGGTGCATAATTTTCGATAACATCTGGTACAAGAAGTGCTGTTTGAATATTTGGTTTTTTAAGGAATTCTTTTTCAGCGTTTCCTGCCGTCAAGAGATCAAATAGATAACTATCAATTGTGAATTTTTCTCATAAGAAAACAAAACCATTTAACATATCTTTAGCCTCATCTTCTGTTTTTGAAAGTGCATCTGATGTTCTATAAGAAGATGAAGATATCCTTTGTTTTGTTGTTGCATCCATAATAATTTTATGAATTTCATCTGTCATATTATTTACATCTCATGAAAGATATAATTGATTAAGAAGTACTAATTCTTCTACTCCTATATCATCATCACTTCAAATAAGGTTTTTAATCTTTTCTTGGAATGCATGCATTTCATCATACATTCCTTCTTTTAATGAAGTTGCACTTGCTAGATAAATTGCTGCTTTTGCTAATTTTTTATCTCATATATAAAGTTTCTCTCTCATCAACCATTTTGATGCCATGAAATAAGTTTTCAAGAAACTTGAATTTGTATAATGAGCTCTTGGTCTAAATTGTGTAAAGTCTTGCTTGATTCCGTTTTGTTCTATATATTCAGGACTGAAAGATAAGAGCAATGGATCTGGACCTGTAGAAGATTCTGCAGCTAAGATTTGTTTCCACTCTTCTTTTAATGCATCTTGATATTGTTTTGCTACAGAAGGAAGAAGTTTTTCAAATCTTTTTGTTAAGTATTCTTGTAATTCTTCATCTGAAAATTCTGCTGTTGGACTATTATCTCAATCGTATGAAAAATTATCTCGCATATGCCTTTCCCTCTCTTGTAATTCACTTATAAGTTCATCATTACTTGGTAGAAGTGCATATGGTATCGTCCAATATGCTGTTAAGAATTCATTTAGTTCTTTATTATTTCAGAGCTTTCCTTCTTTAAAGATAGTATACATACCTTCTGTTAAGTTTGTTAAGAGAGGTCTTGCTTCTGATTCTTCAAAATATTGAAGTTCATTTGAAAAGATTTTATGAAAGACATGAAGTAATAAATCATTTGTTACTAGGAGGGTATTGAATGGATATCTTTCATATTCATTATGAGAAGATCCTCAAATATTTTCTGTTCTATTTACCCATTCTTCCCTATAAAATGTTCAGAAATCTGAATTATATGCAGTACGACTCCATTCTGAAAAATCCTGAATTCAGAATCCATGTTCCTTTATCTGATTAATAATATTTCCTTTTAGTGGATGTCAATTAAATCAATGATATTTTCATGATACTTTAAATGTTTTTCATACTTTTAAATCTTCTTTGTTGATTGTTACTTTTTCCATTCATTCATTTCAATAATTACCAAATCACCAAAGTCAAATTCATTCAGAACAATAATTATTATCTATCATATCTTTTAAACCATCCACATCTTCTTGTGTTAGAGCATATTCTTTTTCCCAAGTATTTTCATAATTAGCATTTTGTACTTCTTCCTTATTTATCATATCATCAAAATCTGGTTTCTTCATTTCTTTTGCATAATGCATACTTACAGTATGCTCTCATAGAAGTGAGTCAGAACTTTCACTATTCTGTGTTATATTTTCAGGTTCTTGGTTTTCATCTGATGAATTAGGTACTGTATTCTCACAACCAGCAAGAAAACAAAGTCCTAAAAGTAATAGAACTAGAGATGTGGTTTTCTTCATCCTTTAGTATTTTAAAAAGATAAATGATTTTACTATAAAATATCTTTATACATAAGTATTTCAAGATTTTTACAATTGCATTTTAGCAGGAAAATACTTAAATAGGGATACGTAATTTTAGTAGCAAAAATATTTAATGGAATACAGAGTTTATTGATGTAAAGTAAATAAATTCTATTTAAATAAATGGATTGCTTATCTCACTGAACATAATCAACTATGAGATAATGATTTTCTTGTTGCTACTTGTGTTGTTACAGATAGAGCAAAAATGAAATGGGTAAAAGAAGTTATAGAAAAAGCTAAAGAAGGAAAACATATTCTTATTGCTTGATGTTGATCTATTACCGGATGAAAGGCTACTCCAATTGAAGATTTCTATTCCTATTATCCTGATTTAAAAGAATATAAAGAGCAAATAACTCTTCTTGCTGAAGATCCATTAGAGTCTTCTGAGCTTTGATTTTCTTTTAAAATGCCATGACAGAAATTATGGACAAAGAATTATGTCATTATACAAAATTGATGCGATAATCACTGCTCTTTTTGTTTAACAATTTTTAAAAGATGACCTCATAGGAATCGTCCATTAGATGAAATTATTGAAGAGATTCATCAAATAGAATGTATGTGAGGAAAAGAAATTGTCTTAACAGGAATTAATCTTGCTGCATGGTGAACGGATGATACAAGACATTCTGAAAAATCTCAATTCAATCATTTATTAAAAGCTATTATAAAAGAGACCAACATACCAAGAATTAGAATTTCTAGTGTAGACCCACAATATCTCAATGATGAATTTTTTGAAATTTTAAGCAATCAAAGATTTTGTCCTCATTTTCATTTTTCTATTCAGAGTTTTTCAGATACCGTTTTGAAAAATATGAATAGAGCTTATGATAGTAAAAAATTAGATTATGTCCTTAATAATATCAGAAATTTAAATCGTCCTGATAAAGAATTCATTTCAATTTGAGCTGATATTATTTCTTGATTTGCATGAGAAACAGAGAAAGATTTTGAAATTACTTGTGAAGGAGTTAAAAAATATCAAATTACTAAATTACATGCTTTCCCTTTTTCTGATCATCACATTGCTGAAAGAATACCTGCATCATCATTACCTAACCAGATTCCACAAGAAATTAGAAAACAAAGAAATAGAACACTTATTTCTATTTGAGATGAAGTACGCGATGCCTTTATTGAAAAAAATTATTGAAGAAAAGCTCAGGTATTAATAGAAGAAGTTAGACATTGAAAATCTAAATGATGGACAGAAAATTATATTCAACTTTCACTTGATTGAGAATACACTTCTTGAAGCTTGGTTGAAGAAGTTATTACCGAAAAAAATTGTCTTTTTTAGGTTATTCTCTGTTTCGTTATTTTAGAAGTATTTTGGATTGAAATACTTCTCCTTTTTGAATACAAGTAATTATTAAAACAAAAAAACAAATACGATAATATTATGAGTAGAGAAATTCTTGTTTGGGGTGTTTTGCTGATAACTTGTATACTCTCGGCAATTATTGGCGGCATGGTCGTCAACTCCCTTATTGTGTTGTCTTGGTTTTTATTCTCTGGAGTACTTAACTTTCTGATTCTCTTTCATGGATCAAAACGTTGTAGTGCAATTGGCGTCAATAACCATTGTTACACAATTCTTTTTTTAACAGTATGCATCTTTGCAGGCATTTTCACACTAACAGTACTTGTTTGTGGCTGCTTAACTTGTTATTGGTTCTTTGTAAACGATTTGGCTTTGATTTCCCATCCTTTATACGGATGGTTTATGGGAATCGCCGTCAATACAATTTGTACATTTATGAGTGCTTTAATTATTATGCTCTGGAAAGATACAAAAATGTGTCCTGGATGGAGTAGTGAGGACAACAACGATCATAACATCGATTATGATGAAACCGATTGCGAATTCGCTGATGCTGAAGAGATTGAATATCTTCCTGCTAAATGAGCAGGAAGATTTTTTTATTTTCTTGAAAAATAATTATTTTTAGTTATAATTTTGTCATCTCATATATATTGTTTATTATATATAACAGGTGACGAATGAAGTATTTTCCGAGATTAATATCTTCAAATATGACAGTTTTTACTACTGATGAACTAAAAACTCTTTTTGGAATACAAAATTCTTCACACATAAATAACATTATGCAAGTTATGAAAAAAAACTCTTTAGTTAAAAATGTCGCTAAAAGACTTCGATGTCTTAATAATTATAATGAATGGGAATTAGCTTCTAAAATAAGATATCCATCATATATCTCTTTTGAATCTGTTTTACAAAAATCGTGAATTATTTTTCAGAATTATCAACACACTATAACATTAGCTGCATCAAACAGTTTAAAAAAAGAAATAGATGGTATTAGCATAGAATATCATAAGATTAAGACATCAATTCTAACAAATCCAGTTGGACTCAACTATAATTGAAAATACTATGAAGCATGTCCAGAAAGGGCTATATGCGACATGGTTTATCTATATAAAAATACGAACTTTGATAATATTTCTAACCTTGACTTAAAAAGATTAGAAGAAATATCTTGTATCTATCCCAAAAAAACAAATTTACTTCTTTCAAATCTCATCAAATATGCTCAATCAGAATAAACATAGAACGGTTATGTTTCAATTACTTAATTGTATACTTCACTCAAATCTTAAAGATTATTTAGCATTCAAGTGATGAACCCTATGCTACTTTCTTTATCAGCTACCTAGATTTTCAACAGATTTAGATTTTGATTGTATTAAAGAATATCCAAATTTAATGGAAGAAATGGAATCTCTTCTTCTTTCGGTTAATGGAATAACAATTAAGGATAAAAAGGATAAACAATTTACCTACTTCTTTCTTATAAATTACTGAGAATGAGAGCATAATATCAAAATAGAAATAAGCAAAAAAATATATAAGAATACACATTATGAAACAATAAACTTTTTCTGAAAACCTATTATTGCAATGGAGAAATCTAGTATCTTTGCCAACAAGCTCGTTGCATTAAGTGAAAGATTAAAAAATAGAGATCTCTTCGATGTATATTATTTTTTCTCTGAAAACTTTCCTATCAATGAAGATGTTATAGAAGAAAGAACAAAAATGAAAGCTATTGAATTTTATAAACATATTTATGCTGAATTACCAAAGCATTATACTCCAAATACCATTTTAGCAGAGCTTTGAGATTTAATTTCAGAGAAGCAAAAAGCATTTATGAAAACAAAGATTGTAAACGAAGTTCAATGATATTTACAATACAAAATTTTTGAAAAACAAAATCCATTATAAAATATAAAAATAATTAAATTATTCGATATATAATCTTAATTTAAAATTCTCCACTTAAATGGACTATATATTTTTTGATTATTATTGATATTTTATAACTTTCTATTGTTTTTATAAAGGAATTTCTTATTATACTACTTGCATTTATAAGAAATAATCTGAAGAAAACCTAGATTATAAGTGGGCGTGTAGCTTAGTTGGTAGAGCAGATCCCTCTTAAGGATAAGGTCGTGGGTTCGAATCCCACCCCGCCCAAATGGTTGTACTTCAGATTTTTTTATTCTCAAAGAATTGCTTTCGTGTTTCTCATTGAAAACAATAAGGGAGTTTATATACTTCTTTTTAGTTTAATCTCTTCATTTTACATATGTATTTTTCTTTTATCAATCTTTGATGTTCTAAAAACTTAGTAGATACTCAGTATCTTCTTTGAAGGATTTTAGAACATTATTGAAGTGATTTTTATTACGATAATGATCCATTTTCTGAAGAAGTAGATTTAGTATTTTTAAATACTTGTTGATTTATTTCTTCTGGAAGAGAAGAAATGTTTGAAAATATTTTTGAATTACTCAATGCTTGAAAAAAAGTATGTCTTTTATGATGTGCTGTTCAATATTTTGAAAAACTTGTAAAAGAAGAGGAACTTAGTGATGAAGAGATTAAAAAACGAGAAACATTAAAACAAAATAGAAATCTTTATTTCCTTTCTTGGGATGAAGTAGCTCATTTTTCTCCTGATATGATTAACAAAAAAGCTCCACATATTATGACCGATTTTGTTCGATCTGATAATGCAAGAGCATATACCAATCTTGATTTATGATATGAATACTTAAAAATAGCTGAAGGATGTAATAATCATTGTGCATTTTGTATTATTCCTAAAATTAGAGGTAAACAAGTTTCATTACCTATAAAACAAGTAATAGAAAACGCTAAAAACCTTATAAAACAAGGAGCTAAAGAACTTATTCTTATTGCTCAAGATTCTACAAGATATTGAATAGATCTTTATTGAAAATCTCAACTTTTTGAGCTTTTAGAAGAGATAGATCATTTAGAATGAGATTTTCATTATAGAGTTCTTTATTTATATCCAGACTTACTAACGCAGCAGCATCTTCAAAAACTTACTCAATTGAAGAAGTTTATTCCTTATTTTGATATTCCATTTCAACATTCATCTGAAAAACTTCTAAAATCTATGTGAAGATTTTATGATTATAAACAAGCTCTAGAATTCCTTAAATATATTAAAGAACATTTTAAAGAATCGTTTATTAGAACAAATTTTATTATTTGATTTCCTTGAGAAACAGAAGAAGATTTTCAACATTTATTATCATTTATTTCTGAAGATTACTTTGATAATATTGCTCTTTTTGAATACCATGATGAACCACTTGCACCTTCTTATAAGTTTAAAGATAAAGTAGATGATGAAACAATAAGAGAAAGATTTGAAAGAGCTAATACACTTGTAAATGAATTGCTTTGAAAAAGAGAAGAGAAATTGAAAAATAAAGAACAAGAATGAAGAGTAATGGATATTGAAGAAGATGAGAATTGAGAAATATGGTATACTGTTCTTCCTTTCTTACATTGTCCTGAAGTCGATGAATCTTATATCATTTCTTGATGAGCTATTTCTCAAGCAACTCATAAATCTTGAAAAAAAGTTAAGAATGATAATATTCAAATTGGAGATTCAGTTACTTTTACTCTTTTATAATCGCAACTTTTAAGATGTCTAAGATAAGAAATTTTTGTATTATTGCACATATTGATCACTGAAAATCTACGCTTGCTGATAGAATGTTAGAAATTACTTGAGCTATTAGAAAATTGGATCATTCACAAGTATTGGATCGTATGGATATTGAACAAGAAAGAGGAATTACCATAAAACTCACCCCTGCTAGAATGCAATGGAAAGGGTATGATTTAAACTTAATAGACACACCAGGACATGTCGACTTTCAATATGAAGTATCTCGTTCTCTTGCTGCAGTAGAAGGAGCAATTTTATTAATTGATGCTTCTCAAGGAATTCAAGCACAAACTCTTTCTACTCTTTATCAAGCAATAGATCAAGGATTAGATATTATTCCTGTATTAAATAAAATAGATCTTCCTGCTGCCAATCCAGAAAGAGTTTCTAAAGAAATAGAAAATGTAATAGGTCTTTCTAAAGAAGAAATTATTTGTGTTTCTTGAAAAACAGGAGAAAATGTTGAGCTCGTATTAGATGCTATTATTGAAAGATTTCTTTCTCCTGAGGAGTTTAAAGCAAAGAATCCTAAAAAATTTACAGTAGCTAACTAGATTTTATTATTATAATATATTTTATATTATTTTTTTCATTTCCCAAAATGAAAAAAATGTTTAATTTGGGAAATGAAATAGTCTTTTTTTTGATGTGTTTTTCTTCAATAATTGAGCAATATTAATTAGTAGTTAACATTACTCTCACTTTCCAAACTGTAAAAAAAATTGATTTTGGGAAATGAAAGTGTATAATATGTTGTGTTTTATTATCATAATCATAGATATAACTATGAATATAGAAAGATCATATCTTCAAAAGTTAATCAATGTTATAGGTACTTCAGATATAAAAATAATAACATGAGTTAGACGTAGCTGAAAATCTGAATTACTACTTGCTTTTAAGGCTTATATAGAAAGTAATATAGAAAACTGTAATATTATTAGTATTAATTTTAATGATTACCGTTTTAAATGATTAAGAACAGATGATGCATTATATGAATATGTAGAAAGCAAATATAATCCTTCAAAAACGAACTTTTTGCTCATAGATGAAGTACAAATGTGTACTGGATTTGAAGACATTATAAACAGTTTTCATAATTCCAAAAAATACGATATTTATATAACATGATCTAACGCCTTTTTAGCAAGTAGTGACTTGGCAACGCTTTTTGTTTGAAGGACTTTCGAAATTAGTATATTCCCTTTTTCATTTTCTGAATTCATAAAATACTATGGGTACACAGATATTGACTTAGCTTTCTGAGAATTTATAGAGAAATGAGGAATGGCTTGATCTTATCAATATGAGACATCGACAGAAAAAGATACTTATATTAAATGAATTTATGAAACATTAATTCGTAGGGATATTATTGATAAATATAACATTAAATTTGAAGCACTTCTTGACAACATCACAAAGTTTCTTATGGACAACATTTCTAACATCACAACCGTTAGAAAAATAACAAATGAATTAAAGTCTAAGTGAACTCCAATCAATCACAAAACAGTTAGTGCTTATATTAAGTATCTTTGCAATGCTTTTATATTTTATAAGATTAAAAGATACGATATTCATGGTAAAAAATATCTTTCAATGCAAGATAAGTATTATCTCGTTGATCATAGATTTAAATATGCAGTAAATGGGACGAAGGATAGGGACATTTGAAGAGTCTATGAAAATATTGTTGCTATGGAACTCTTAAGACGTTGATATGAAGTATATATTGGGAAACTTCATGAAAAGGAAATTGATTTTGTAGCCATGAAATGAGGAGAAACACTATATATCCAAGTTTCTGATGACCTCAGTAACGAAAAAACATTTCAAAGAGAAGTAACACCCCTTCTTCAAATTAAAGATGCTTATCCAAAAATTCTTATTACAAGATCAAAACAAAATACCCAACAATATGAATGAATTCAAATACTTGATATAGCACGTTGGTTACTCGATAATTAGAAGGATATTTTAAGAAAATAAGGTATTATGAGGCTGACGTAAAAATCTTCCTTTAACTGTTTTTTCTACTTTTCAAAGTCTAAGAAGTAGGGGTTCTATATCTTCTTCTAATGTTTTTTCGCTTACTCAAAGTTGAACTGCTAGGGTTTTTACTCAAACAGGACGATCATATTCTGATAGGATTTCTAAGTATTTTTTATGGATTGGCATCATTCCACCATCATCAATTTGAGCGTGTTTTAGAAAACTTTCTAGATGTTTTTCTGAAAGTTTTTCTATTTTTTTACTTACAACATAATCTCTTAATTTTATAACAAAATTATGAATTTCTCTTGGAACAGGAGCTACTTTTTTAACAGCTTTTTCTAATAGAGATTCTTCATATGATAAATTATAATGATTGAGATAATATTCTAAGATATACTTTTTTTCTGTATCATCATATTCCATAAAATGGAAATGATATACAAATCTATTCTTCATTGGTTGAGATAATGTTTCTGGTTTTGTTGTTGCCCCTACTAAAGTAAATTGATTAATAGGTAATCTTAGGTTTCCTCCTTCTGGGAGAATCATATCTATAACAAAATCCTCCATTGCTATATATAAAACTTCTTCGATAGTTGGTTTTAATCTATGAATTTCATCAATAAAAAGAATATCTCCTTTTTCTAAGGAATTTAAAACACTTACTAATTCGCTTGGTTTAGAAAGAGCGTATCATGTTATTACTTTTAATTGTGATCCTATTTGTTTTGCTATAATTCATGCCATTGTTGTTTTTCAAAAACCACTTGGTCATGAAAAAAGAATATGTCATAATGATCAATTTCTTTTCTGAGCACTATCAATAGCTGTTGAAAGCACAGACTTTATTGCGTCTTGTCAAACAAATTCATCAAAAGAATTTGGTCTTTGACTAAGTAGCGGTGAATCATTTGTTTCTGTCGTAATCTTTTTTACTTCCATATAGTAAGAGGAATATCATAAAGTTATTTTTTAAGTAATAGTTTTATAGAGAAAAAAATCAACTTAAGGTTATTTTCTTATAATATTATATTTGTATATGATTATTGTAATTTTTAAGGGAAAATTTTAATAAAAAAATGTCGTTTTTTTAAGAAAAATCGATTTTTTGTATTTTAGTAATAGTAGTTGAGAACTTATAATATTCATTTAATGTTGCTTTTGTTACAAAGAGCTGCTGAAACTGTTTCAGGAGACGACGAATGTAACG
>CAMVNG010000008.1 GCA_947168815.1 uncultured bacterium | reverse complement strand
AGAAAGCATGAATTTATCCAGAATTTTCAAAGGTTGTTTGTGTAAGTTTCAAAGTGGATGATCATGTGAATACAATCATATCTCAGAATGAACGAGCAGTATTGAGTCCAGCATTTGAAGTGTTTAGAAGTTGGAACGGAAAACTTGGAGGATTCAATATCTACAACTTCGATATTCCTTTCCTACGAAAGAGAGGAATTATAAACGGTTTCAAGCCACCAATGAAGTTATGTATTGCAGACATGAAACCACGAGAAATGTGAGACAATATTGTGGATGTAATGCAGATATGGAAACAGACATCGTTCGCATGCTCGCTTGATTTACTTTCTCAGACTTTACTTTGAGATAGTCCGAAATCAGATGGAGCAGGTGACATGGTCGCAAGTGCTTATAGGTCTCTAAACTTCGATTGGATTAAAAAGTACTGCGAATGAGATGTAGATTTCACGATTAGGTGTTACGATGAGATAATGTATCCTAGAGAAAAACCAGTCCCAGTTTCAGCTATAGAAGATAAAGAAGTAACATCTCCTTTCTCAAGCGATACATGAGATGAACCAGTGGAGCTTAAAGAAGATGATTGACAAATAACGGTTGCAGATATTGAAAGGACAATCGATGCTATAAAGTGAAAAAATGAAGTTTCAGAAGAACAGATTAAAGCATTTGATGAATGAATCGAAGAAAGAAAAGCTGAGGCAAAGGCGGAGGCAGAAAGAAAAATGAGCGAACCTATAGAACAGTGACCTTTACCATTCTAAAGCTATCAAAATGACTGAAGAAGAAATCAAGAAAAGAGAGGAGCGAGTAGATAAGAAACGAGATGAAGTAAGAAATCTGAAACCAGAAGACACAGTCAGAAATGCAAAGAATCGTATGGAGAATATCAAACCGTTATACAAACGGAGAAAATGGAACTGAAAAAAGAGAATACGAGAGCTTGTTTATAAAACTACTCCTCCTGATGATTACCATAAACGACAATAAACCTTTTATCCCTAAAAAAACGAAAGCATGGACTTATTTGAAGACATTAAAAACTTATCAGAGGCAAGAGACCTCTTGGCAATGATTCAGAACGACCCAAAAACAATATGTGAGCAGTACTGAATCGAGATGGATGACATGTATGCTGTAGAAGAAGAAGTTACAGCGAGAATAAATGCCATCGAAGACAAAGACATCAAGAAATTCTGTGAATATAAACTTGCGATAGTGAATGATGCAGAGATGAGGAAAGCATGAATTAAACAAGAAATCGAAAGATTACAAAAATTAATGGAGAAAGTAGATAAGGAATGAGAAAAGGCGAAGAAGAGTGTAGATTGGATAATGAAAGCTACAAAGACCGAAAAATTAGAGACATCCTTTAATAATCTCTCTTACAGAAAATCAGAATCAGTTTCAATCTTAGATGAGGCATTGATTCCTGAAGAATACTGGAAAGAGAAAGTGACAAAAACCATCGATAAAGTCAGCATTAAAGATGCTATCAAAAGTGGAAAGGATGTAGCAGGTGCAAGTATTCAAGAAAATATGAATCTGCAAATCAAATAAAAATGCGGTAACCACGGATTGCTAGTTCCAAAAACAAAAACAAAAAAACTTTTTATTCTTAAAAAACAAACATGACAAAAACAGCAAAAATTATCTTATGACTTTTAGTAGCAGTTATAGTTGGATTGGTAGCATATAGCGTAGCCATTCAAGATAAAGTGAAAGCATGAAATGATCTATTACAGTCTCAAGCAAGAATTGAAGAACTGGAAAAGATTATAGCAGATGCACAATTCAGTTATTCAATAGCTGAAACCTCTAAAAACGAATGCATAGAATCATGGGATGCACAAAAAGAAAAGGCTCATGATGATGCAGAGAAAGCTCGTTTAGAAATAAAAGAATTGCAGGGTTTTCTGATGAGCAGATAAGCTCCGACAAAAATCCTACTGAAGAAGTAGACCCTATTATACAGCCAACAATAATTCCAGAACTTACAGGAGAATTTAGTCAAAATTATTTCTGAAAAATTTATCACGCATGATTTGGTGCAGATGATGAAAAGCAGAAGATGGTACAATATGCTTATTCTCTCTGATGATTGGATTTTGTTACTTTGATAGAGTGCGAAAATTGAAGTTGGAATCCAAGTGCCGTGGGTGATAGTGGAAAGGCGTTCTGATTATGTCAGATAAATACCAATTACCACCGTCTGCCAGAAAATTACAAGACAGACTGGAGAGTGCAGGTGGAAGAATGTTACAGAAAGCGAAGATGATGAACAAAATTTTACTGACCAAGTAGGCTAGTAAAGGGTAAAAGGTGTAGCAGTTATGTATTAGACAGATTTACAATTATAGAATAATAAAATGGCAAACAAAATAATTCGAGTCTTAGCAACTACAGCAACAGTGATGGTTATATGATTCTGTATCCGAATAAAACGAGAACTCAGTCTGCCAGTTAGTCCCTTTTAATTCTTAATCATATTATCATGTTAGCAGTAATCGTACTAATTGTGATTGCATGAATGCTTATCTTCCTATGATATACGATAGGGGATGTACATGCACGATGCCAGTTCTTTGAAGAAAAAAAAGAAATTCTGAAAGAGAAAGACTGGTGGATTGACAAATTTAATGACTCTCAAGATGATTTGAAGTGAGTCAAAAAAGAGCTGAAAGATGCTATCTGTAGAAATGATGACCTTTGGAAACAGAATGAAGTGATTATCAAAGAGAACGATACACTCACAAACAAATTAACTCAGTACACTCTGAGATATGGAGAATTCAAACAGACTATCGAAATGGAGCATCAAGAAGAAATCACCCAATATTTCAATGAGTGATTGAGTTATAAAACAATCGCAGAAAAGATTGGATGCTCATTAAGTACAATCAGAAGAGCTATAAAAAAGCGAGGACTTGTTAGATAAAAATAAAAAGTCACAGGGGTTGGGTTGGTGGCTACAGTCACCATCTCAAATGGAGAATTTATTAACTCACTTCGTACAAATTCTCCATCTGAGGTAACACTCACTCTAAGCGGATGGAGGTACATCCTGAAGGTCTTGGTGGCTCGTAGCTCTTATATCAGATTCAGAACATCCATAAAATGTCGCAAACTACGAGCCATTTAATCAGATTTTATTTCTTATTTTATACTCATGTTTAACGAAAAAATCCTAAAGGTAGCTAAAAGGTTACTTGATAAAAAGAATATTGAATGGGTTAGTGGAAGTATGCATTACAAGATTGATGAAAATTTACTCCTTATCACTGATTCATTCGTACTTGCTGAAATTGAAATGCCAAAAAAATACAAGCAAAGATTTGAAAATCAGGAAGTAAAAGAAATCACGATTGATTATTATACGGCTTGCTGATTGTTAGCAATGCTTGAGCATAAAGATGCAGTTTGGGAGATTTCAGAAATATCTACCTGAAAAGCAATGGTGCAAGACTTCGTTGAATATGAATTACAAGATATGACTTCTAAGAAACATGGAACAAAAATCAGAATTCCTGTTATTGATGCACAAAAAATACCACAATATAAAGAATTAAGTCTTTTTAACTGAAAAGAAGATAGTGTAAAAGAAATTCAATTTACATCGGAGTTTGAGAAATTTCAAGAAGTATGTGGATTATTGTTAGGTAATTGGGATATACCAGTAGCAAAAGTATCTAATGAAACATATACGATAGAATGAACTATTACTGATTACTTATGATGAGCTTTGAATTTCAGAGTTTGTGTAAGGAGAGCTCAAGAATTATAAAGAAAGCCTAATCCAAAAATACTGTCCATGCATGACATAAAAAGGCTAGCAGTTTACTTATATCGTGAGGTATAGGTGGGGAGACCAAAGAACGCCCTTTCATGAAACTGTGGCTGATAGCCGTACATATCAGGCGTTATATAGATAAAAAATAAAAATGCTTGTTCAGGGTAAATTAACCTTCATAATGTTACTGCAGGGGTACGGACTTGCTTTATGAGAGATGCCATAGGACACTTAACTCTAGAGATGGTAGGACTACAGTGCACGTAGTTGGAGTGCAAATCTCCAGTCTCTCCAAATTTAATCGCCAAAACCAGAACATATTTTATTCCTTAAAAAAACGAAAGATGGCAGGAGAATGAATGTTTCTTACACCAGATTATATCCTACAGGATATGCCAGTGGACTTTTTCGATTTTCAATTCGTGATGAATGCGGATTGAACAATGAAAGAATGTAAATTTAACTGAGAGGTATTAGACCCAGCTATTTGAAGTAGCTTGTTTGTAATCAGAGAGAAGTATCTGAATAAAAGCGAGAGGCTAAAAAAAAGAACTAAAATTTTTGAGAAAAAACAGAAAAGCTATGCAGAACAGCAAGAAGCACGAGCAAAGGGTAGAGACCACTTACAAGAGCATATCAGAAAAGCTGAATCAAAACTTTCAGAATACAAAAATGTAATACTAGCCTTCTGAAAGTTGGCATCTTGTAATCCAATAACCAAATAAAATTGATGGTAGAACTAAAAACTCCAGCAAGTGCCGATGGTAGAATCTGTACTAAGTGCTGAAAATTCAAACTACGAGATGAATTCAATAGAAATAAGGTATGACATAACGGTCGCTGTGCTAGATGCAGGGACTGTATGAATAAACAGCACCACGAGTACAGAGAATCTACCGATAGGAAAAAGGATAGGGAGTATAAATACAAAAGAAGACATTTAGAAATTTGAGACCAGATTTATTTTCACTCTGAAATCTGGGAGGTAAAAGAAAAAAGATACAACTGATACATAGTAAAGTCAATTATGAATTGAACAGAAAGAAGAATAAGCACGAGTGATAATGCTCAAGCATGATATACAAACTGTGTCAAATTTATAAAGCTGAAAAATCCTATCGTATTGATGGTATCTAAAGAAAAACCTAAATTCAGTGTAGAGGGTGATTGAGAACTTTATGAGCTAATATAAAGTATGAATACAACAATCTTTATTTTAAATGATTTATTATCATGAAATACAATATAACGATATACTTAACATGAGATGACAGTACATTAGAAAAAACAAATGTTTCTGAACAAGAAATGGCAGAACTAGATTTGAAAGTTCTAACAACTACAAAAGAAGTCTCACAGTTTATATCATTTATTGATGATGATGGAGATAGATGGTTGGTAAATTGTGAACAAATACAGGCTATTTCTTTTGAAGAAATAGAAGAAGAAACTGGAGAGAAGAAAACAGATAATAGTGGAGTATGGCTTTTTGTATTCTGGTGTTTATTAGGTATCGCTAGTATGTTTGTTTTGCACTATCGAGATGATATTTCAGACTTTTTTAATTCTTTTTAGAAAACATTATGGCAAAGAAAATAGTATTAAATGCTGAATTTAAAGAAAGGCTAGAAGATTCAAAAAAATCAAAAATCGTAGAAGACCTTTCTTATAAAGTTAATGAAATAGCACATAAATGGGCACAGGAAATTATAGAAAAACGATATAAAGATATGATAGAAGCAAATAAAATTTTATCAGAAAGTAACGAGGAACTATATAAAGCAAATAGAAAATTATTCAAAATCTGATTATTCTTGGCTTGATTATGTATCTTACAGAGTGCTACTTATTTAATTTTACATTATTTTTTCATTAAATCATGCTAACAGTAGAAAAACTAAAAGCCATGCAACCTTGAGAGGTAATTGCTAGTGGTGAGTGAATCGATGACTGAAAGATATTCAATATTTGGTGAAATAAGCGACCTATTCAATGGGTAGCTGTCAGATGAAAAGGTTATCATGATCGAGCGATTTATTTCCATCTGTATAATGAAGAGCTAGGGGAAAAATGTGAAGATATAATAGAAAGGGATTATTACTACTCTGAACGACCAATTGAAAGAGTGGCAAGTAATGGAGATAAACTCACAAGAGAATCAACGATAAAAACATTAGTTCCGTGTGATGATGAAGCTTTTAATTTGTATAGATATTAATCATGAAAGTTAAAGAATTAATAGAAGAGTTGAAGAAATGCGACCAAGAGAAAGAGGTACGAGTAGACTCAAGAGCTAAAAAGAACGATATAACAATATGTACTGCAGTCGTAGAATGTACATTTGTTAATAATGAAAAATGAAGTACAGAATGACAATATCAAGATATAGTTTTACTTCATGCACGAGAATAGGATGGAAAAACTACTAAATCTATTAAACCAGTACGATGATGAAGAGGGGAAAGATTTATATGAGTGGGAGATAGAATGAGAAGATATTATTTGATATAATCGGTTCTGGTGATGATATGAGACAATAGATGTCTCAAAAAGTGTAATTATCTCTAAGCGATACTGATTTATTAAACGGTTAGTATCTAACGAACAACGTAGAATAGACCGAAGTAAAGTAAACTTTGAAAATATATTTTATGAATATGATTGAGATTATATTACTTATGAAGAAATAATACTAATGCTATTATCGATTCAGGATAATCCTATCAGCTTTTTAGTTTCTATTTTGAAATAAAATGACAGTAGAACAATTAATGAATAAACTTATTGCAAAAGGTTGGAGACCGTTCAATAAAGACATAAGAGAAATTTTTACATTGAATGAATTTACTTGTGGTTATAGATGAGAGTGAACTAATCATCTTGGAACAATTAGAGATATTGTAAGTAAAGAAAGCTGACTATGGCAATTCGTATGTGAGAATGGAATGATAAATATACCTTGATATAAAAATATAATTCGCCAATGAGTAGATACTAAACGACATAAATATTATGGTAAAGATTATAGATATTGGTTATGTGAAAGTGCATTGAAAGATGAGAGTGAACTTGAAGGCTTTTTACTTAGTAATATTAAGGTAGAATGAAACTAGAAGAATTAAGAATAATATGTAATGCTCTTTGAGAATATAAAAGATTTTGTTTAGAAAAAAAATGAGAGCCTCCTTATGATGATTATAAGGAAGTGCAAGAATTGATGTTTAAGTATGATAAAAAATTGCATGACAAATGTAAAAGATGATATTTGGTAATTCGCTGAAGTTGGAGTTGATATAGCTGACAATCCAATTGTGATAGATGAGAAAGGTGGAGTTGGTGTAAAAAGATGACACAAATGTCGTATTGTAAAGCACAATATAATAAAAACTATGTGCAAACTTTTAGTGATTGAACTAAAAATTATCGAACAATAAATTTTGAATCTGATAAACCAGAAGTAAACAATAATTTATGATGATATGAACAGCGATTAAGAAAGCAATGATTACCTGTCTAGAATCAGACTTTTATTTTATTTATTAAATAATCATGAATAAGAAAAATTATAAAATGCCAGAAGATCCATTTGAAGTGGATTATTTAAAGGCAACGGTAAAGTATAAAACTCGGAAATTTTTAATTTCACAATCAAACTGATTTTCAGGGATTGATGAATGAGATTTTGATATTGAAGTTTTTAATGAACGTTTTGGGGAATGAAGTATATATCTTGATACAGATATAAAAATTACATCGATGTGAGAAGCTATAGAAAAAATAAGGAATTTTATTCATAACGAATTAAAATAATCATGGTAAAAATGGCAATGACACAAAACTTTGTCCGAGTGGCTACGAATGAAGTGGACGATAAAAAATATTTGAGATACAAAGAATCTCCTGAAGAAGATAACAAAGACGATAAATTATTGAATCTCTTTGATTATACAATTTTCAAGGGTTATCATTGATATACTCTAGCATGTAGAACTGAAAGCATATATGATCTATACAGAGTATACGATAAAGATTGAAATATAATCTTAGAGACTGAAGATGAAGTCGTAGAATTACCAAAACGATATACTCCTGATGAATTAATGGAAATTAGAGCTTATGAGAAAAAAGATGGTAAATATATTCGAGAATGAGTAGGGAATTGTGAGGTAAAAATTCCAAGTAGAAAAGGTGGAATGAGTAGTGAAAGCTATAGATTATCAGTAATAGTTCCATTATACAATTCAGAATTATTTATGTGTAGGACTATTGATAGTATTCTAAGCTCTAGCATGGAAGATATAGAATTGATATTGATAGATGATGGATCAAGTGATAATTCTTACGAGATAGCCAAACGATATGCTGATAATTATGGATGTGCAGTAGCACACCATCAGGAAAATAAATGAGTATCATTTGCAAGAAATCTTTGATTAGAATTAGCACAGTGAGAATATATCGCATTTTGTGATAATGATGATATAATCCATCCTTTCATGTATGAAAGATTATATAATACATGTAAAGAACAAAAAACGGATATTGCTATCTGTCCAGCATTAATCCGTAAAGATATTGAAGATAAAGAGTTTTATTTGAGTTGTAGTGCGAATCCTGATAGGAATGTAGTATATACATTTGAGGAGATGGTGCAGAATAGAGGTACGAAATGAAATATATTTCGAGTAGCAGTTTGGAATAAAATCGTAAAAGCTGAAACTGCAAAATTAATCAGATTTCCAACTGATTATGCTTGACCGTGAATATTATATGAAGACGTGGCTTATACTTCAAGTTTATACTCTTACATTGATAAATTCGCACATTGTAAAGACGCATTATATACACGAGATAAAAGAAAGCAAAAAACAGTTTGAACTGCAAGTACACGGCATCAGAAAGAAGATAACGAGTATGTTTGGAAAATGTTTATTTATGCTTATACTTATTGCTTTTACAATCAATCAGGTAAACATAAAGAAGCACATAATTATACACATTTCAAGAGATTAATCGAAAGTTACGATAAATTTGATAGACCTTCTCCATTGAAATTTTATCGAGATATGAAATTAAGGGAGCTTGTAGAGAATCAAAAGTTATATGATAATAAGCTGATTATGGCAGATGAGCATTTAGAAAAAGTTGTAAGAAGTCACATGTAAAAATATTTAACTTTATTAACTTTAACCTATGAAAACAGTAAAAGAAAGAGAAAAATCTGAATGACAGATAGAACAAATTGTAGATAAGACATATCTACTTATTAAGTCTTTTGATTTTAAGAAGATAGGCGAAGATTTAGAATATCAACAATTTTGTAATATATTTATGAAATGACACGATAAAAGAAGTAAAAGGAGAGAATGTAAACCAAAAGATTTGTCAATCCTATTATTCATTCTAAAGAAAAGGAGAGAAAAGATAAATAGTTTAATTGAAGGAATAGAAAACTTTTTAGATAGTTTAATTATATAAAAATGAGAAGTTGATATTTTGATAGAAGAATAAGGAGTGAGAGAATAAAATCTAAGATAAAGCTAATAAACCGAAGACAGAAAGTATATAGGTCTGTACGAATTGCTGATATAAAACGTGGGGTGCGAGTAAATAAAACATATGAAGAACTACCTCACTACTTATCAAGAAAAGATTTTAAATATAAATCAGAATTATTTTAACCTTTAAGAATTACCTATGAAAGAAAAGAAATCTGAATGAAATTATAGAATAGTTAAAAGATGAAATTGTTATATGCCACAAAGGAAATGATTATTTTGATGGAAATATGCAATATATACCTTGTAATTACGAATATGCAAAAGCTATAATTCTGAAAGAAAAATGAGAGGAAGAAGTTGTAGAATATATGTAATCAGATTTTTATTATTATCACTAAATAAAAATGCACTACACTAAAGAATGAATTATTGAAGTAAGGGAAGATATTTTTAATCAGCTTAGAGAAGAAAATAGTCTACTTACTCAAGAGAATATAGAGCTTAGAAATAAACTAGAGCTTATAATTAGAATGATGAGTAAATTATCAGAATTGAATAGAAAACCTAAAGACTAATCAAATTTTTAAATATTTTTTATTTATCTTGTAATTTCTTTTTATATCTTTACTTATAACAATGCTTGTATTTTAACAGTGAAAGAAACCATCTATGTGGAATCTTTTTTCACTGTTGAATTAAGATACAAGCACCATATAGATGGTTTTTTTATTATTTAAAAACGAAATCATGGAGAAAAAAACGAAAGCATGTCCATTTTGCTGAGAAGAGATTTTACTGGTAGCAAAAAAATGTCGTTATTGTGGAGAATTCTTGGAGATTGCTGATAAAAATGTAATAGATGGCGAAAATAAAGAAGAATCGGTTAAAGAAAAAGAAAAATTTTATAAAGTTTATGGGAAAAAGAAATCAGTAAAATATTGAACTACATTATTTTGGCTTTTAGTTTGAATAATTTTAGTATGGTCTTGATATAATGCTAAACAATGATGAGTCGCAATATTTTTGTGAATATGTTGTCTTATACCAATATTTCAAATGTTAAGTAAGAGATTACATTTAGAAGAAGATCAAGTAGTAATTGAAAAATGAGTCTTTTTTAAAAAATATAATTGTATAAAATATAATAAAATAAATGATGTTGAGTTGAGGACATTAACCAATACAATAATTATTTATACAGGTAATGATAAACCAGTTAAATTTTCACGGGCAAATAATCCATTAGAAATATTAGAAAACATACAGGCAAGAATAGGGGAATAAAATAATAACAGTTTAGAAAATCTGAGTATATTACACTCAGATTTTTTTAATTTTTATGAAATAATTATGGCGGATGATCTAAAAATTAAAGTTCAGATAGAGTGAGAGGTAGATGAAAAACAGCTTAAATGAGAAGCACAGGAAGCGTGAAATATAATAGATAAGAATCTAAAAATAAACAAGATAAAATTGGAAATGGATAAATCATCGCTTGAAAAAGAGCTGAAAAATCTAATTTCTGAAATGGATAAAGCAAAGGCAAGATGAGATAAAGACTTATATTTTTATGCTAAAATGGAAGCAAGTTCCGTAGTAAATCAATTAAATCAAATAGATGGTCAAATTGAAGATATTGATAAAAAAATGACATGATGAGGAGATGGAGCTACTGGTGGTTTATTATGAAAATTAACAAAGTTTTTTTCTGGTGCTGTAATAATATGAGCAGTAAGTAAATTATGAAAAGCTATTATAAATTTATGATCTAGTGCAGAACAGGCTCAGATATCATTTACTACAATGCTTTGAGACGCAAATAAAGCAAAAACTTTATTACAAGATTTATCAAATTTTTCGAGAAAGACTCCATTTGAATTACAAGGAATCAGAGAAAGTGCAACGCAATTACTGGCGATGTGAGTAAATGCTGAAGATATGATCCCTACATTGAAAGCTCTATGAGATGTGTCTGCATGATTAAATGTCCCTTTAGAGAGGTTGGCTTTGAATTACGGTCAAGTTTTAACGCAATGAAAACTTACATGAAAGGAGCTTAAAGATTTTACAACTGCATGAGTCCCACTTTTAGATGAATTGGCAAAAAATCTCTGAAAAACAAAAACGGAGATACAGGATATGGTAAGTGCTGGACAAATTGGAGCTCAAGATATGGTGACTGCATTTGAGACTATGACTAGCGAATGATGAAGATTCGCAAATTTAATGGAAGAACAATCTAAAACTTTAGCATGAAGATGGTCAAATTTAAAAGATTGATTAGCAAGTATTGGAGAAGCTATTTGATTAGAAGTAATACCAGCCATTTCTGATTTTGTTTGAAAATTATGAGATTGGATAGAGGATAACGTAGATTCAATAAAAATGGCAGGTACTGAAATATTTGATTCTATAAAAACAGTCTTAGAAGGTACTATCGATTTAACAGTAGAAGTATGAAATAAATTGAATTGATATATAAATACACTTGTTTGACGAGTAGAAGATTGAGCTGATAAAATTTCTGGAGCTGTAGCATGATGAATGACAGAATCCGATAGGGTTACCGCTGAATGATTAACAGGTATGGCATGAAATTGGTCAGATTTCTTTTATATTGTTCAACAATGAATCGCTGGTATAGTATGAAGTTTAAGAGTTGCACTTAATGTAGCTGATAGTTTAGTTAAAAAAGTGTGAAAAAAAAGTTTTTGGGAATGATTATATGAGGCAGGTAATGTTAAAATAAATCCTATACAGGAAGATTTGACAGATGATAGTTGAGACATAATAAAGAAACGATTTAATGAACAGAAAAGGCAATTCACAGAAAGTTATAATGGTATGAAAAATTATATAAAAGAAGAGACAAAAGATGTGAAGGATGTATGGGAATCAGAAACTGATAAGTTGTATAAAGAATTAGAAGACAATATGGCGGAGAGGATTCAGAAACTTAGTTGATGAACATATACTGCAAATAGTATAAAAAATAATGAGAAAAATTGATGAATATTGGGAGATAGTTTATTATGAGGGCATTGAAGTGGTGGTTGAAAATCTTCCAAAGCATGAGATATGATAGATGAGTTCTGAAAAGAATTAAAAAATACATATAATGAAATGAATGATACATTGTCAGAACATCAGAAAAATTATGATAAACTAACTGATAACATAAAAAAAATAGAAAACGAGTATGATAAACTAAGAGATAAAGCAAAAAAGACACGAGAAGACGCCGAAAAATCTCTTAAAAAATATAATGAAGAACTAGAAAAAAGTCAGGCTGAATGAGTTGAAAAATTAGGTGAAAGATATGTAGAACTTCAAGAAAAGCGAAGAGAAATAGATAATCAATTTTTGAAAGAAAGAATAGGAGACATTTCGGATTCAGATTGGTCGAGAATAAGAGATGAAGGATATACTTTTTATGGATATACTTATGATGAGTTAAAAGAAGTAAAAGAAATATTTGATGAAATAAAACTTATAGAAGAAAATACGACTGAAGAACAGAGAAAATCTGCTGAATTCACAGAAAAAACAAGTAAGGCACAGGAGATATTAAATCAGATGAAAGAAAAAGAGGCAGAATTAGAAGAAAAAAAAGCAGCTGCGATAGAAAAACAAGCAATAGCACAAGCTATGATGGATCAGGAAAACTGAAAAAATTATATAAGAACTTTGACAAAGAATGGAGAAGATATTGGAACATGGTATTATAATGTGACAGAAGAAAAACGAGAGCAGATTCAGAATTTAGAGAATATTGAATATGCAAAACAATTAGAGAATCAAGCAACAAGTTTAAACGATCAGTTAAAGCAACTTCAAGAAGAAAAAGATAAAGAAGTAGAGATTTTAACGGATATTACAGCAAGAAAGATACAATTAGAAGACAAATATAATAAAACATTTCAAGAAAATATCTCTAAACAAAAGCAATCAGTAGATGAATTAATTGTAAAACGAGATCAATTAATAGCGAAAAAAAATGAATATTATAATTCTTCAGTATCTAGTAGGAGAGCTTATTGATGAACATTAAATAGTTGAGTAACATTAGTTGGGGAAAATTGACCTGAGGCGATAGTATCAAGAGTATCAGGCTATGTACAGCCAAGAAATGCTAGTAATACGTATTCAACAGTAAATAATACAACAGATAATTCATTCAGTATTAATTGAATGCAGATAAACGTAAATAATGTCGATGATTTCTTAGATGAATTAAGGCAGAGAATGACATATAGAAAATAGTTGACTTACAGAAACTAATTCGTATAAAGGGAATACATAGTATTTCATAATAAGGTGGGAAAGTCTGGGTAGGAATACTCAGATTTTTTCAATATTTTCTCTTGAAATCTCGCGAAATAATCCTACTTTATAATTGTGTGATAGTTAAATAACGGTAGAGCCTTACTTTAAATAGTAAGGTATTTTGCGTTATGATAAACAAAATCTGACAAAAACATAAAAAAAGAATAGCAAGCTGATGAAGTGAGCTAATAACGTTTGAACAAAAACGAAAGCAGAATAAAGGAAAATCTGACCTTACTGGTACTTATTACCGCAAGGAAGATTTACAGTCCTTTCAGTTCGCCCATGCCTTACCTAAGGGGACTTATCCTTTATACCGCAACAATTTACACAACATCGTATTCGTAGATTCTATCGAACAGCATCATCGAGTAGATTCTATGGTAGCTGGGAGAAAGTTTGAAATCGAATTAAAGGTAAGGGAATGAAAGCTGATAGACCGACTGAGGTATCAGCGATTTTTATTTAATTCAAAAAAATAATCATGAAAGGATTTAGACAACCAAAAGAGCCAAGCAAGGCTGAAATGAAAAAAGCAATCCAACATTTAAACAGAGTCGTTGCATGATTAGAGGCACAAGTAGACCTCTATAAGAGAATCGCCATGAGATTGAGAAATTGTAAAGATATGAAAGAGTTGGAAGAATTACGAAAAGCAATGCAAGAAGCAAAAGAAGCAGTGATTTTTGCTGAAAAAAGAGAAGATTGAAAACTCTATGATCCTAAAACATGAGAGGAGTTGGAAACAAATCAAGAATACGATGAAAACGCTGAAGAAACAAACCAAGCAACCGAAGAAAATTCAGATTAATCTTTTTTAAAATTTAAAAACGAAAGAAAAATGTCACATCCTAGTGTATGTCCTAAATGCAAATACAACCGACCAATATTTCTAAGTTATTGTCCGCATTGTAGAGATTTAAATCCTAATGAAAAAGAAAATGCTAGAAAAGAAATTACTGGTAAGTATCACACTAACCTGAAGGATACCAAGCAAGAAAAACAGCAAGCAACGAGTGTGAAAAAAACTGATAAGCTCTCAAAGGTACAGAGAACGAGAAATAACACAAATCGCAAAGCTAAGAGCAGAACTAAATCCAGTAAAACTAAACGAAAGATTAAGAATAGAGTATAGTTTCTGGATGCCAGATAATATAAGGTCAGATTTATCTAATAAGGTGGAAAGTATAAACGACATGTTAGTAAAATTCTGATTATTAGCAGATGACAATCGAGAGATAATAAACGAATTAAAAGTCAGTTGTAATTGAGTAGATAGGAAAAATCCTAGATGTGAGATTGATATTTACTCTTTAATTGACAATCAAGGATGAAAACAGCCGACATGAAAGTCGCTGATTTAATCCCATACGAATTCAATAATAAAGTTCATGATAGCGAGCAAGTGAACCGTATAGCCAACAGCATTAGAGAGTTCTGATTTACACAACCTTTAGTGGTTGATCAGAATAATGTGGTGATTATTGGACATGGTAGATTACTTGCAGCGATGAAATTGGGGATGGAAAAAGTCCCTGTGCTAAAAATAGAAAATTTAACAGAAACACAAATAAAAAAGCTAAGAATACTGGATAATAAGCTGAATGAAAGTCCACGAGATGAAAAGAATTTAAGACTAGAATTAGAGGAATTGGACTTTGATTTGAGTATATGAGAAATCGAATTAAAGTCTGAGGAATTATTCCCATTAAAAGTAGAAAGGATTCCGTTTGTAAATCATGAGATAGAGATAGACGATTTAGGAGAGTTCGAATATAAGTGTCCTAAATGCTGATTTGAATTTAATTTGGATAAGTAGAAAGGAGATGGAGTACAAATGGAAACTAAAAGACTTGGAGAAAGTCGAGCATAACGGATATAAAGTGTTTAGTTGCTTCTCATGTGGGGGATGAAGTAGTATGTGATATAAGAATGCAGGATATGAGATAATAGGGACATGCGAAATAGATCCACAGATGGATAAAGTATATCAGAAGAACTTTCCTACTAAGTATCGTTATCTAATGGGAGTGCAGGAGTTTAAAAACATTCCTAAAAAGGAGATTCCATCAGACTTATTTGATATTGATTTATTAGATTGAAGTCCACCGTGTAGCACGTTTTCTACTGCATGATTAAGGGAAAGGGTACGATGAAAAGAAAAGGTATTCAGAGAATGACAAGCTAAGCAAATACTAAGTGATTTATTCTTTGATTATCTGGATATCGTAGAAAAGCTAAATCCTAAAGTTGTGATAGCAGAAAATGTAAAAGGATTGATACAAGGAAAGGCGAAATGATATTTAAAGCTAATACATGAAAGGTTTACGGAACTATGATATAAGACTCAGATTTTTCTTTTAAACTGAGCTACTATGTGATTACCTCAGAAAAGGGAGCGTGTATTCATCATTGCACACAGAAAAGAGTATGATTTACCAAAGCTGAAGTTAGAATTTAACGAAGAGCCGATTTTATTTAAAGAAATACACGATAGGAGTTGAAGGAAAGATAGACCGTTAACATGAAAGTATTTAGAAGTATCAAAGTGTGCGAAGTATGGAGATAATTCGTTAGAAATAGCAGATTATAGATATGAGGGGAAAAGGAACTTTTTCAATGTATCATGGATTTACGATGATAAAGTGCTACCGACAATCACCGCAAGTGATAAAAATATAGTTTGGTGAGAAGATAGAAAGCTAAACGATACAGAGTTGTATTGCTGATGAAGTCGACCTACAGATTATAACTTCTTAAATGTGGATAAAGTCTATTTAATCTGAATGAGTGTGCCACCTTTAATGATGTTTAAGATAAGCGATGAAATCAGAAAGCAACGATTAGATTTAATTCATAAGAGTTAATCAATGCCAAAAAGGAAATACGATTGGTCAGAGCTGAAGCTTCAATACTTCCAATCTGATATTGATGATGTTTCTGCATTTATATTGCAGACAATATGAACTTCAGCCTCTTGATGAAATAATGCAAAAGTTAAGTGATGGAGAGAGGAAAAGGAAAGATATAAACAGAAAATCATCGATAAAGCTCTGAAAAAAACTCTGGAGAAAAAAGCTAGAGAGCTGGAAATTCCTATCGAAGTACTGCAAAAATCAAAGAAAAACGCACTCATTCATATAATGAATGACCTCACAAAGAATGGAGCAAGGATGAAAATGAGAGATAGAGTTGTGTGATTAAATGCTCTCAAAACGGAGCTTTGAGAACCAACATCAGTCAGCAAAAATGAGAATATAAACAAGTCCGAACCTTTAAATGAATCAGATTTTATTAGAGATTAATAAATTTATATGCAGGCTACTACTTTACAGAAAATTAAAGCATACATGCAAAGTATTAGACCTTTTTTTATTAATTGAAGTATAAGGTTAGTAGCAGAAAATAGCATATTAAAAGTGCATTATAAATCAGCTTATGTTGACTTTAATGTTAAGGAGTGGATTCCGTTAAATGATAAAGAAGCATTTGATACAGTCACTCGGTTTTGTTTTAATGCTTATACTGATTACGAATGGGAATGACAAACTCTAACTTCTGCTCAAATTGGATTGTTATTAGGGACTTCATCTGAGAATGTCAGACAAATGTTATCAAAAATTTATAAGAGAATAAGGTTACATGGAGAGCAATTTTTACAGGAAGAGCAAGAGACTGGGGTTATATACCATCGTTGACAAAAACCAACAAGAAGTCTGATTTAAAAGGAACAAAGCACAGGAAATATTAGAAAAACGCAAAAACGAATTGAAAGACCGCTTTGGTAGAATCAGACTTATTGTGTTAAAAGGTAGACAGATGGGAATAACAACTAACGAGGCTATCAGCTGATTAGATGACGCTGTAATTTTTGCGAATCAGAATATCTGAATTTTAGCACAGGTGGATACTACAAGGGATGAAATTTTTGATAAAGTAAAAACAGCATACTTAAAACTCCCAGACGCTTTGAGACTTAATGACTGAAAAACACGATATAAACCGCTTACTAAATATTCCACTAAAAAAGAATTAGAGTTTTTAGATAATCACTCCAAAATCGCAGTGATTACAGATTCTCGTGGATGAACATGGAGTAAACTTCATATTTCAGAATTTGCTTTTATTTCTAATGCATGAGAACTCCTTGCGTGAACTCTTCCATCAGTTCCGAAAGATTGAGACATTATCATAGAAAGTACAGCCAACGGATTTTGAAACGAGTTCGAGCTATTACGACACAAATATTACAATAATGATAGTTACGAATGGAGCTGTATTTTCCTATGATGGTGGCTGATGCCTGAATATGATCTACCTGTAGAAAAATGAGAAGTTGTAAAGCTACCGCCAGAATTGGAACATTTAAACAAGCCAATGATTGATGGAACAGTGCTTACTGAATGACAAAAAAAGCGGTATTTGAATATGTATAATTCTCAAACGAATCCTGATTATGCATTTCAAGAATATCCATCTACTCCAGAAGAAGCATTTTTGAATACATGAAAACCAGTATTTAAAGCAAATGTGATTAAAAATCTTATATGTCCTGAATATACAGAAGATGAGATCATCCCAGATTTGAGAATTTATAGACCTGCTACTGAAAAACAGGTTAGTTTCTGAATAGATACCTCTGAATGAGTGAACGGATGAGATTATTGTAGTATTGAAGTAAGAGACCGAGAAACAGCTCAATTGATGGCTTGTTATTACTGACACACTGATCCGTGAGAATGATTATGTAATATCGTAGATAGATTAATCGACCTTTGATATTGGGGAAGAATAGGATGAGAAAAGAATAATACATGATATGCTTTTTTTGCAGAAGCCAAGAAGAGAGAGCGATATGTTCTGTGCTATGTGAATGAGACAGTCGATAGAACTTATGATAAAATCACTCAAGAGATTTGATGGGTAACAAATAGCAAAACAAGGCCAATAATGATGGCTGAATATAAAGTAGCAATAAATAAATGATTAATTACGGAGATGGACGATAGGGTAAAAGCAGAATTATTTACTTTTATCTATGATGACAAAATGAAAGAAGTCGCACAAGTTGGATATCATGACGACTGAATAATGGCTGACGCTATATGTCGGCAAATGAGAAAATATCCTGTCCCTGAAATCTAAAAAAATAACACTTTAAAAATTTTGATTATATTACCGCTAGTTTATTTTTCTACTAACTAGCAATGCCAGATTTAAAGAAAAACATGTCAATGTTTCGTGAATATGTAAAAACGAAATATAAATACGCTCAAATTTTCTCTAATCAAGTGAGTAAATTTGCTGAAAGAGATTTCAGAGCAAATGTCTTCAAAATCAAATCAGACTTAGCTCATGATTTAGAAAAAGATGAATTATTGTATATTCCTATCAATCTTTGAAGAAGTATCACTAGAGCTTACACGGATTATGTAATAGGGATGTGATATAACGTAGATTTCTGAAACGATGATATAAACGCTGACTTCTCAAAGATAGATGATGCAATCAGACTCCAAAAAAAGCTGAATAATACTATCGATATTCAAGGAAGTATCTGATATTGTGTAGTAAGAGCAAGAAAAAGAGAAAACGACAAATTTCCTAGAATGGAGATTATTCCTGTGAATAATTACTGTGCCAATATGGACTGATTATCCATCGGAGATGAATTTGAAGATATAAAAGAACACTTCATTTTCTCTGTAGTAGATGAGTGATTAGGAGGGAAAAAATATTTTTACGTTGATAGATATGAAAAAAACGAGAATTGAGACTGATGGACTGGTTATTATTGAGAAAAATGGAAATATACAGCAGATTTTATCCTAAAAGATAGATTTGAAGAATGAACAGAAGAACAGTTAGAAAGATTACCATTATTCTTATTCAATAACGATTTAACAAATATTCATGTAGTAGAACAAGATGGAGCAAAGCTAAGAAGAAATTATTACGGAGATATTCCTAGATACTTTAATCAGTCTGATTACGTAGATTTAGCTGATTTATTCCAAGAGATAAACGATAGATGAAGTCAGATTTCTGTGGAATTTATCAAAAATCTTACAAGTAAATTATCCGTGCCTGCTGGATTTGCTTCTGCTCAAACTGCTAAAATTTTGAGAAAAAAATCTAAAGGAGAAGATGAATATGCTGAAAATCCTGATTATTTGGTACATAATCCATGAGAAAATCCTGCTCAATATATCACAAAAGATGCAACTTATATTACAACTTCGATTAATGAGTATCTTCCTTATTTATTGAAAATGGTTTCTATCGTTTCTGGTGTACCAACGAGTATGTTATGATCTAGTATTTACAGCTGATGAAATAATCCTGTATGAACTACTGAAAAAGAACGACAAATATTCTATTCAAGAGTAGAAAGTAAACAGCTAGAAATCTATTCTCCATTGCAGAAGCTATTTAGACAATTAATGGAATATTACACAGGAAAAAAGATAGAAGAGCTTCCAACTATCAGATTCAAAAAACCTACTGCATACGATATCGCAGAAAGGACAAATACAGCAGTTACCCAATTAAATGCATGAATAATGAGTAAAGAATCAGCTATCGCTTTCTGTATGTGATATGATGATGTAGAAGTACAGCAAGAGATGGACAAAATCGATAAAGAAGAAACAGACAGTTACGCAAAATATAAAGCAACTATTCAGAAAAATTTAGACGAGAAAAAGGAAGATTTAGACGAGAATTTAGACGGAGAAAAAAACCAAAATTAGACCAGCACAGCTCCGAGCCTCTGAAGAAAATCGGAAATTCCGAATTTCTACATGCTAAAAGAGGAGCTGTCATTTATAACTTAACTAAACGAAAGAATGAAAAGTAATATACAACGAGGAGCAATCTTTGAGAATGATGAGCCAGTAGTAGAGCAAGTGAAAAATGCTTTACAGCAGATAGGAGAAAAACCATCAAGATTCTTTAAGATGTTTCGAGTATTACGGATTCAGATTTGTATTGCTTTAGCATTATTAATCGCTTTTATTTTACTGCCTATTCGATTGATTTATGGATAGAAAAAGACGACTTCCAGATTATAACAATGAGAATGATAGAAAATTAATCAGACTTTTTTCTGAATCAATGCAGGAGCTTAGAGCTATATATTTTGAAGCGATGAATGAGTGAAATAAAACTAAAGCAATGAGAATCCTTAGACAATTAAATCAGATTTCTAAAGCTCTGAATGATGAATACTGACAACGAGCAGAATACGAATTGACTAAAGAATATGTGAAAGGTGCTTATTACATAAACGATGTAGTGAAATGATGAACAGTATTTCTTACTCTTAACAAGATACCGCAGAAAGAGTTAAACGAAATGCTAAAAGATTTATGAAACGTACACGTTCAAGCAGTAAAAGCTCTGATAGATACTTCTGATATGTATGTGAAAGCCAGTCTGGACTGAATGGAAAGAGTCGCTATACAAAGTCTATCAAAACTCCATCAGGAACTTGTGAGGGAAGAACTCGCAAAAGGAATCCTAAAAGGAGAAAGTATGTTGGAGATGAAAAACGGAATTTCAGATTTATTACATGCTGAAAATATAACAAAATTTCAGGATAGAGCTTGAAGGTATCGAAACATGGACGCTTATGTGGAAATGCTGACTCGTACAGAAACTAACATCGCAAATACTCAAGGGACAATCAATAGAGCTATTCAGCTTTGAATTACAAAATTTCAGATAACAGAACAGCCAGATTGTTGTGAGATTTGTGCAGAAATGAATGGAGATATTGTAGATGTTACTCAATGAGATGTAGAACTTCCACCATTCCATCCAAACTGTAGGGGATTTATTACTGCGGTTGTATAAAATAAAATTTCAAAATACAGTTATTACCTATCATTTAAGAGTGTGAAATTATAAAAAATTCACACTTTTTAATTTTCGCTTATTATACCGCCGTTTTAATTTTGTAATAAAAAACGAATGTGGGTACGAAAATTTGGTCGCAGAGTTCGAATTCATTTAGATGCTAACGATGATGGTGGTTCTGGATGAAACGAATGATGAGACAACGATACTGGAGATTCTGATAAAACCCCTGCAGATGATTCAGGTAAAAAAGATGAAGGGGGCGATAAGACTCCTGAAAGTATTCCTTACAAGAGATTCAAGGAGGTAAATGATGACAACAAAGCATTAAAAGCTAAGTTGGCTGAATACGAAAAAAAAGAAGCTGAAGAAGCTGAAAAAAAGAAAAAAGCAGATGAAGAAGAAGCCAAGAAAAAAGGCGAATTCGAGAAACTGCTTACTCTAAAAGACCAAGAGATAGCTGATTACAAAAAACAGCAGGAGACTTGGAAAGAAAGAGAAGAAACTGTCAAAAGCAGAAATGCTGAGAGAGTTGAAACTCTTAAAAAAGACTTAGGGGACTGATGGAATGATTATGAAAATCTAGTAATTGACATAAACGATCCATTCAAGCTAAGTCAAAAGCTAGACTCGATAGAGAAAATTGCATGATCTAAAAAGTCTAGCGGTTCTTCTGGTGGCTCTAATATGCCTTCATGATGAAAAAATGATGGTAGACTTGCTGAATTGCAAGAGAAAGCCAGAAAAGGAGAACACCTTACTAATTTGGAACAGCAGGAATATTTAAAACTTGCTAGGGAAAAAAGAAGTGAGGAAAAGAAATAAACCTTTTATTTAGTCATTTTATCACAAAATGTTACACTTATCAACTGATTTCAAACTTCAAGAATGGGTTACTGCTATTCTTGATTTAGTACCTTCTAGAAACCTTGTTATGCTTGAAAGAGCAGAATATGGTGGAAATGTAGAAAGCGTAGAATTGACTTACTACTCTCAAAAGCAAGTAGTAAGAGCTGGAACAGTTACTGAAGCTGTCGCTAGTGGTGCTGCTACTTCAATAAAAATTGATAAAGATTTATTCGAAAGAATAACTGAAGGATATCAATTAATGTGTGGAGAAGAAGTAATAAAAGTTACTGCTAAAGAATCTAATCCAACAGTAAACGGTTATGTATTGACTGTTGTTAGATGATATGGAAACACTCCTGCAACTGCAATCGCTAAAGATGCAGAAATCAAAATCATGGCTAAGGTAGATAAAGAAGACGGAATCACTGAAGATTACAAAGCTGTAGATTCTGACGCATTTACAAATGTAATCCAAGATTTCTCAAAAACTATCTATGTTACAAAGAGAGCAGCTGCTCTTAAAAAGAAAGACATGGATGACTTGCTTGATCTAGAAAGATTGGCTAAGTTCGACGAAATGTCTCAAGAAATCGATAAAACTCTCTACTACGGTAGACAAAATAAAAATCCATGAGATTGAAGAACTACTATGGGTGGATGGAAAGAAGCAATCGCTAATGCAGGTTGAGTTATTTTCAATGCCAATGGTAATCTTGCTGAAGATGACTTTGAAGCATGTCTTTTGACTATCGCTCAAAGATATGGAGAACCAGAAGTTATCGCTTTAAATGCTTGGACTAAAAACAAGATCGCTAACGGATGGAGAAATGGAGTTTATGATGAAAGCAGAGGTGCTCAGAAGGCAGGAAGCAAATTAATTGCTTATGTTTCTGACTCTTTGAATGCAGAGATTCCATTTGTAATCGATAATCAAATCGAGAACGGACACATCTTTGTTTGAAAAGCTAGACCTTTAATTCACGCTATGAGAGACAGAGAATTCGGTAACGATATCTTCTTCTCATTCTATCGTGAAAGCTCAAGCTCTAAAATCATATACGAATCTCTACAGTCAACTATTACTGCAGAATTCCAATATGCTAATAAAGAAGCTTTCATCTATAACGTAACAGCAGGAAGTAAGAGACCTACTGAAGTTGTTATTAAAAACACTGTAGACAAGCCTGTTTATACAAACGAAGTAGCAACTCCTACAGAAACTGAGACAGCTACAGAAACTGAGACTGAAACAGAAACTGCGTAGCATAAGGGGGCTAAGCTCTAGCCCCTTAAAATTTTATATCGGTAAAGGAAATTATTATGCTTTACGAAATAATAATGGACTGTCGCATTGCTAATAAAGACTACAAGAAATGAGACGTTGTTAGTGGTGCTGAAGTAGAATACTTTCCAAGTGTAATGAAACCTGTTTCATGAAAAGCTCCTGTAAAAGCTCCTGAGGTTAAAAAACCAAAGGAAGAAAAAGCAGAACAGCCTAATGAAGAAGCTGAAAATTCAGATGTTTCCGACATAAATGTCGGAAAGACTGAAGAAGATGCTGATGGGGTTGAAGATGAAGAGGTTGAAGAACCAAAGGTAAAGATTTCTAAAAAACGGTCAAAGAAAAAATAATTTTATTTCACTATGTCTAAGAAAACATGAGTCTACAAAAACCTATAAATCCATGACACATGATACCAAACTCAGCAGAGTTCTTTATCGCTAAGGATTGGTGAGATGACCTATTACAATTAGGTTTCTATAAAGACCAATCATTAGCTCCAGCATGAGAAAGCATAGAAGACGTTTACTCTAACGGAGTTATCAAGAAGACTAAAGATTGAAACAAAGTTACTGTAAATGTAGATGTTCACGAATTGACAATTGAAAAATTGGCTATTCTTCAAAGTGGACTTGTTGAAGTGCATGCTGAGACAGTATCAAATGAAAGTGAAAGTTGGATGCCGTATGAATGGGAGTTAGATAAAGGATTACTCCTTAAATATTCTAATGGTGATTGATCGGCTGTTACTGTATCATCTGTAAAAGCTTTAGTAAATGGAGAAGAAGTTACTCTTACTGTTACAACTGATTATACAGTATGAGTAAATGTATTTGGGGCTTCTTACATCAAATTGAAAGCTACTCCTACTACATGAAAATTGACTGCTAATTCTCCTACTAATACTAAAATTACAGTAGTTTACAGTGCAACTAACACAACTGCTAAATTGATGGATCATAAAGCAAATACATTAGCAGAACCATTTGTAATGGTAATCGTTAATGAATTTGAATATCAAGGAGAAAAGAAAATGATTAAAACTTTCCTTGAGAACTGTCAAGCAAATAAAGCAATGCTTCAGCAAATAGCTGATAGCGATAATACTACTGTTTGATTCCCTGTAGAAATAACATGAGTTATCAAAAAGCAAGATTTCATCGGATTCTCACAAACTGAGACGCCTACTGAAACTGAAACAGAGACTGAAACAGCCTAGTTTCTGTAAAAACGAAAGAATAGGGGTTCGAGCATGTCCTCGAACTCCATAAAACAGCAGAATGGCGACAGGTTTCCTTTCGTTCCTGTCAATGCTATTCTGCTATTTTATTTAAATGCATACTATAAATGGCAAACGCAATAAATCTTGAAGAATTTTTACAGGGATATAAGAAATCTGAAGTAGTTTTATGAGATAAAAAACGAGTATTCAGAGAGCCTACAATGAAAGATACATGACTGTCTGTAATGGAAGTTTTAGAGAAATATTGTATAGAAGGAGAACGATCAGAATTTGAAAAAATATTAAATAATGATCTACCAGTTACAGAACATAAGGTTTTAATTGAAAAGATATTACAAGAGTTGGGTTTAGCATAAAAGCCTCTGAATGAGATACTAAATATTCGGAGGCAATAATAGTTTGGACTATCTGTATGATTATGCATTATTACCCATCTTATACAAAAGAAAAGATTTTAGATTTAACAAATAGTCAGATTTCTTATTTATTAGAAATGGTTTGACTTACTAAAAATCCTGAATGATTAAATAAATTCAAGAATCTTAAATTCAGTAGTGAGTTTGAGTTTGAGCAATATATCTTAAATAAATTTAAATTAATTTAATGCTGTTAGTAAAAATCTAACAGTTTTTTATTTTTGATTATATTACAGCTGTTTATATAAGAACACCGCAGAATGTACAATAAAATAATGGCTTATAACGTAAAATATAACTGATTGACCTTCGTAAATAATCCGCTTTTCAAACAGGAAGGAGGAATTTTATGTTTAAAGGAGTTCAGCTTTTATGAAGTGGCTACGAGTGCGAGCAGTGAAAAATACGCAATTAGACATGGAGAATACGTTTCTCCAACTTTGCTAAAAAATAGGAGAGTCAGATTTTTGTTTGATATTTTGGCAGATACAGAACAGGAAAGGCGAGCATTATTGAGTAAAGTACAGAGGGCTTTTGCTCCTGAATGAAATCCATCTCCATTTAATGATAAAGTCTGGAAAGATTTATCATTTATGGATGTAGATGGAAGTTTGTGGGAATGTAAAGCACAAGTATATCAATGAATACAACTTTCTGATTTTGCGAATGAAAAGTGGGTATGAATTAGTGCTGAAGTAATTACAGATAGTCCATATTTCTATTCTAAACAAGAATATTCATTTGAAACAAAAAATACTCTAGCATGAATAAAACTACCTGTTAAATTACCATTCTACCGAGCTTATCATCAAGAAATGGTAAGGATAGATTATATCTGAACTGTAGATACTCCATTAAATGTAGAAATGGAAATAAAAGATAATGATGATGATAATTTCCCTTACGATAGAATAAAGATTATCATCCAGTCTGAATATTGATTACAGATAATGTATATCAATAATGTAATAGAACTTTGAATGAATATATGAGATAAAATAATCGTAGATTCAGAAAAAAGGAGGTGTTATTTCCAACATGGAGATAATAAAACAGATATTTCTTGACTGGTAGAAGCATGAAGCGACCGACCAAGTCTAACTCTGTGAAAAAATATAGTCTCGATAGATACATGAGTGCGAGATAATGAATGTATCGAGGCGGTTGTTAAATGGAAGAATTTATTTTAATCACTAATTAAAAATTAAATGGGAGCAATAATTACAGCTGAAGAGCTTAGAGAATGAAGCATAAATCAAGACTTAATCGATTTGGCAGACAATCAGATTGATAGATATATCAATATTGTATCCAATAAAATTTGGACACAGATTGATGAAGAACAATTTACTATTGATGGAGAAACTTATGAGTATCCTGCCGATTTAAAACTTGCTACGATAAGTCTAGTAGATAATTATTACGTTTATTTCGTACAGCTCAAGCAGTCAGCAGTTACAGGGAAAAGAACAAGCTATACAGAAAAAATCGATGATTACACGATTACAGAAAATTTTGATAATGCTTCTGCTATTACATTCTTCTGAATACCTATAGATATGCAGACATTAAAGATTCTGGATAGATACATGGATTCAGACCAATACGGATTCTGGAATGTTAATCCTCATTAATTTAATTAATAAACCGCTCAAAGATGATACAAGATTATTTCTGTAATAAAGTATGGGTAAGGAGTAGAGAAGAAAGTACAGTTTATGAGGACTGAATCTCTAAAAAGCAATACAAGGAATGTGAGTTGGAGATTCCATGCAGAGTAAGTTCTTTGAATTATAAAGATTTACAACTTTTACAGCATATAGACGATGTCCAAGTAAACGTTCTTAAACTCCATACAGCTCCAATAGTAGAAATCAAACCGACTGATTATGTAGTGTGGAAATGAGAAAGTTATCAAGTGATAGCGAAGTATGAAGCACAAGATAAAAATTCAGTCAGATTTAATAAATATTTTATCAAATTGGTTAAGTGATAATGAAATATTCAGTAGATCAGCAAGCATTAAATAAAGCAGTAAAGAGCCTTCAAAATAGTTCTGATAAAGCATTAAAATATTGCTGAGAATATCTGGCTGAAAAAATCAGTCTCCAGCTGAAAGAAGATAAAGTTTACGATTTATGAACTCTAGCAAGAAGCATAGATTACAGATTAGTAAAGCATTGACTGGTGGAAGTATGAAGTGCTTTGGCTTATGCTCCTATAATGGAGTATGGACGCAAGCCATGAAAATTCCCGCCATTAGACGCTTTGGTATGATGGACTGCTCGTAAATGAATGATTAAAGGCGGAGCAACTCAAAAATATGATAGTCTCCATTATACCGATAAATGAGTGATCTATGTTATAGCAAGAAGTATCGCAGAAAAAGGAATCAAAGGAAGACACACCTTTCAAAAAGTAGTGGATAGAGAACGTAAAAATATTCAAAAAATTTATATCGATTACATGAAACAATGATAACACCAAACCGACCAAAAGCATTACAGACTTATTTACTTAATGCGAATATCTGAACAAATAGAGTAGGATTTCTCAAAGTAGAAATGGGAGAATGACCTGCTGTAGTTTTTAACGAATGAGATTGGGGTTATCCTGATGTGATTGAAGATTATGTGAAGTGAATAGATATATTCCCTGTCCTTATTGATACAGTAGTGAAGTATGAAGATTATAAAAAATGATATGAAATCAGAGCAAAAATCAGAGAATTATTAGGAAAATTTAATGGTTCTTTGAGTGAAGATTGGGAGTGAACTATCGCTTTCAGACAGTTCTTAGCTCCATACTACGATAAAGAAACAAACGAGATAATATTCTGAAGTATTTATCTATTAAAGCAAAATTACGATTATACACAAGAACCTACTCCAACAGAGACAGAGACAGGAACAGAAGTTTTACCTACTAATGAAGAAGTAGAGAATGCTGACGATTCAGATTAAAAATTGAGAAAATAAAGTAGTCGCTGTAATAAACGATGTTTTTTCTTTACAGGTAGATGATGAAGTCAATAAAGGTGGAAAGTTAAAATTTAGATTTCCTACTGAAAAACGATTACAAGAAAGACCTGTGACAAAGGGGAATAGAATATCTGTTTTATATTGATTAAAAATCTGACAAATTGTTAAACTTTTTGATGGATATATAACAGATGTATTAGTCAAAACTGATAGCATAGAAATTCAATCAGAAAATTGGCTTAGTTATTTACAGAACAGAATTATAAGAAGCACAAAGAATTACAGCTGAGCAACAATCCAGTCAGTAGTTTCTGCAATCTTTACAGAATTAAACACAACGTTCGCATTACCGATTTCTCTTTGATTAAATGATTGTCAGACAACTATCACAAGACAATTTGATGTTTGAACGAGCTTTTATGATATTCTGAAATACTGTCGAGAAAGTGAAAAAAAATTGATAGTAAGAGTAAAAGATGGAGTGCTTGAAGTGAGTAAAAATACCTGAAAAGTATTAGATGGAGTATGGGAATATGATGTGAGAAATACAAGAGAAACGAATATCGCAGATTGGAGTTGGAAAGATAGCATGGATAAATTCTATTCATACATACAAAACGAAAACGGAAATCAAAGTAATTCAGTTTTCAATAATGAATATAAATTGATTTTTGAAAAATACGAATGAGAAGCAACTCTGACAGTTCCTAGCTGAAAAGCTATTCCTAGTGTAAATGTGAGTAGAGATACAGACTGGTGGGATTTCTATATATGAGATAGAAAAAATATCAGACTAAACACATGATACGAGCGATTACCTTTGGAATATTTAGGATTGATTCAGAGCAGGAGAATAACGATTAATGCTAATTGATGAATAAAATCAGAAATAAAAATAAGTGAAGAATATACAGAAGAGACAAATATTTTGGATTTAATTTTACAAAATCTAAAGCAATGATCTAGTTGAGGTGGTTGAGGATGAGATATGTCTAATTATTACACAAAGTCGCAGACTACGGCTATTATAGATTGAAAAATGGACGAGCCATGTACAGAAGAAGATTACGAGCAAGAATATTGATGAATTTGAGATGATAGAACATTTATAATTTATGAATAAATCACAGTTTTTAAAAAATAAATATAATACGAACAGAAAAAAAATAACAGTTTTAAATTTTTAACTATAATAAACATGCTAGTATTAGAAGGAAGTGATACACAATTTACGTTTCATGTTACAGAAAAAACAAAAAGCTGACAAACAAACGAAGTAGATTTAACTGTTTATGATAAAATTTTATTAGAAGTAAGATACGTAAATTGAGTAGTTGAATATGAATGAAGTCTTGAAAATGAGGAAAATACAGCAAACAATAATCATTCTTATGTAAAATTTGATCTATTAAGTGAATCTACTAAATGAAGAGTATGACCTGTAAAATGCGATATTTGGGGAGTAAAAGATGCACAAAAAATCAGATTTAATTTTGATACGATCAAAGGACAAATTTTATCTAGTGTAAAAGTGCCACAATGGATTGCAAACGATTAGAAGTCGACCTTGTAAAAAAGAACACCTATACAGTAGAAGAAATGAATAAAAACGCATTTCAAATATGTTATTGCATAAAATATAGACCTGTATGAGCAATTGAATGGATATTATTAAGATGACGATGGAATGATAAAGGAGTTTGGACAGATAATGGAATTTTTAATGATTGAAATATATAAAAATGGTAGATTATATTAATCCATGAGATAATGGGAAAGTAGCAAGAGAAAAAATTAATGCTATGCTTGAAGAAGTGCAGGCAAATATTCCTAGTATCTGACAAAACTGAAATTGGTATATATGATGAATAGATACATGAATCCCCGCTACTTGACCTAGATGACCGCAAGGGAAACAGGGGATACAATGACCTCAATGAAAAACTTGACCTCAATGACCTGCTTGAGTTAATGGTAAAGATTGAGCTGATTGAAAAGATGGTAAAGATTGAAAAAATTGAGCAGACTGACAGCCTTGATACACTCCTATTAAATGAGTGGATTATTTCACACAAGAAGATATAGCAAGTCTGAATATTCCTACAAAGGTAAGTGATTTGAGTAATGATAAAAATTTTAGTTCTATGGATGAAGTAACAGAAGATGAATGGGGAAATATTGAAGATAGAATGACAAATAATGTAAACTATTTTATCTATGAATAAAAATTTAAAATGATCGTAAGAAAACTTAAAAAAATTATCAAAAATGGAATAGAGTATATTTTAAGCTTTGTTGATTTGGAGACAAATCAAATTGTAGATTGAGTGAAAACTTTTCTAAAATCTCCAATAGTTCCGACTCCTACAAACAATACAGATGCAGCTACAAAGAAATACGTAGATGATAAATATGCTGACCTTATGGCTATGTGAAAATTCCTTAGTCTATGGAATAGTGCAACATGACAGCCAATAAGTTTCCCCTTAGATACTCCTTATATATACCATACTGGAGATTATTTTATGGTAGAAATCCTTGCTACAGGTGGTAATGATAATCTTATGCCAAATGGAAGTAGTTATACATGAACAGCAAGCCAAACGCCAGATACAACTAATGAAGTAAAGAAATGAGATTTTTATATATATGATTGAACAGTATGGTTATATGCAAGTAATCATGGGAAGACGGTCAGCTTTGCTAATCTTGCCTGACAGCCTACAGATAATGCGAATTTGTCAATGGAGTTAGGTAATAAACAAGATAAATTAGTAAGTTGAACGAACATCAAAACTATAAACAACATCTCTATATTATGAGACGGAAATTTAACAGTTAGTTGATTGCCTTCTGGATGACAAAACTGACAGATAATAATGATGGTAAGTGGGGTTGCTACTTGGGTAAATCCTGCTGATGTATGATTTAGATTACAAGCTAGCGATACAGAAATTGATGTACCTTATGTATGGAGTGGTACAGAAGACCAATATGCTGCAAGACAAAGCTACTCTGATGATACAGAATACCATACTGTATAAATCAGATTTATTTCTTATGTTTAATTAGTTATGTGAGTATATCTATATCCAAACAATACAGAGAAAGAATTAAAGAATGCTTATATATGAGAGTATGTAGCACCACGAACACCATGAGCTAATACTATTGCTTATTATCCTCTCACTTCTATCACAACAACAAGTGATGAAAGTGGGAATTGACATACTCTTTCTAATAACTCAGTACAGTTTTGAACTTATAATTGAGTTGATTGTGCAAATTGTAATTGAAGTGCTTATCTATATAGAAGTGAGAGCCTATTCACATGAAATCAAGACTTTACTGTTAATTTTTGGTTTTGTAGAACAGGGGCTTATGATAGCGGTCATTGGAATATAATGGCTGTAGGTACGAGAAATAATCCAAACTGTTGGATTTCGTGGATTAAACCAGAAACATGGATGCTATACAATGGTTGATGGAGTAATGATAGGGATACATGATATTTAGTGCCACAAGATGCACGATTGAATATAGTATATTCGCACTCAAACAACAATATGTCAATTTACGTAAATTGAGTTAGTTATTATAATGGATGAGTGTCATATGGCATAAGAACAGGATACACAGCTATATGATGTTGAGTAAACTACGAAAACCCAGTAATATGAAACTTCTCAAATGTAATCTTTGAAAATGTTTGATGGACAGCACAAGAAGTGGCAGACTACTATAACCAAACTAAAGCTTTATATGGTATAAGCTAATAGAGATGTGATATAAACTAAAGAGAGCAACAATGCGAGTGAATGGGGTAGAGAAGCAGATACGACCTACTTGATGGCAACCTTGAGCTAATACTATTTGTTACTACCCTCTTAATTCTACATACAATTTTACAGACCAAAGTTGAAATAATAGGGATTTGTCATGAACATGATGAACTATACAAGATTATAATGGGGTTAGTTGTATGTATTTAGAGTGAAATATGTATAATACATCATTGAGTTGAGTGCTTACACAGTTTACTATAAACTACTACTATAATCTTAAAACAACATCAGACCATTACTTCTTAATATTTTGAATGAAGAATACTAACTGATTAGACACAGACCCATGATTTTTTATGTGTTGAGATTTTAATTGACGACCTAATGGTTATGGATTTTGAGTACAATATAATACAAGCAATTCAACATTTGGTGCTATTTCAATAGGCACGAGTGCATCTAGTGAATGAGTATTAGGGACATGGTATAATTGAGTTTTAACTTGGGATGGAACTACAATTAAATTATATAGAGATTGAGTTTTACTAAAAACACAGGCTTGGACAGACAATAGTAGCAGGGACACTATATTATTTTGATTTTGAGACAATCAAACTAGATTATATATTTCTAATGCAATAATAGAAACGACAGTACGAACAGACTCAGATGTATTAAACTACTATAATCAAACTAAATGAAATTATTGACTATAATCAGATTTATATAATATAATCAAAACATGAAATACATCTACATAGATAGAGCGATGACTAGCGAGCAAATTAAGTATATATATGAGCATAGCAAATTAGAATATTCTTTACGACAAAAACTAATTAGATTTATCTCTTAACTTAACCGGTAACCGTAAGTCTAACCTTTACTCTATGTGTAGTACTAGGGATACTGCTGTACTACCAAGCTGGAGGAAAATTGTGGTAAAGTCTGACTTGAGATATAGATCAGTTTTAGTAAATGAAAAATACTTCGTATAGAGAGTCTATATAGGCTCTTTTTATTATGGGCATTTTAAAGAAAAGACATAAAATAATATTTTATATTGACATTTAATAAGAAAAATATATAAAAGGTTCGCGACGTCGTTTTTTATTATATTATAATCGGCGTCATGCACACTAACGGAATATGTACCCATTGTGGTAAGAAAATAAGGTTTTGAATTAGCCTATGTAATGAATGTGAAAATAAAAAAAGATATAATGCTGCTATGGTCAGTCAAAATAAAAAGAAATTAAAAAATCTATTAGAACAGAACTGTCTGAATATCGAACGACTAAATAAATTCATAATATACTCAAACAATATAGTCAAATATTCGAAGGTGGTTATGGAGTACAAGAAGAAAAGAGGTAGTATAGGAGATGTGATAAAGAAATTCTGAATAATAACTTGTCGATTTATTCTCCTGATAGGTATAGTTTTAATTCAAATATAAAATCTTGATTTAAATGTATTAATACATATAAAGTAATTGCATATTAAAAATTCATCGCAGAAAGGGGGACGGACGTCTCCCTTTTTGTAAACAAAAAAATAACACTTTAGAAAATCTGATTATATTACAGTCAGATTTATTTTGTTAATAAAATTAAATGGCTACAAGAACAGCTTTATTAAATGGAAACGTTATCAATAGGGATACAGATTTTTCTAAATATATTGAGGCAGTATCCGAGCCGTGAGTTATTTCATGATTCGCAGTATCTTCTTCATCGGTAGCAGTTTGACAAGCATTAGTAAAATGTGAAAGGACAAACGGAGATATTATTTATGCAATAGTTTATAATAATTCAGCACAAGAAATAAGCTGAAATGGAGACATTTTTATAGAAATAGCACAAGAATTAATTGATAATTGAGAATTGATGAATGAAGATTGAAGTGAAATAGCAGAAATAAAAGTAGGAACTATGCCTAGTAAAAATGCTCTAAAATTAGCAACTAAAAGCTGAAACACTATTACAGACGCAAGAAATATGATTAAAAAATCAGGAGAATTATTGGCTTTAATAAATCAAAATATTGAAGATATAGAAGATTTGTATGAAAGGGTAGATGTGCTTGAGGAAGCAGCAGCTGTAAACCATTTAGAAGAAAGATGATTAGTAGGAGAATTGTATAACTTAAATGATAAAATTTTTCTTCAAAGAACACCAAAATTATCAGATTGTATATTAGATTGTAAAGTTGGAGATGTCTCAGCTAATTCACAAATACATATTCAAAGGATGTGAAGTGGGGTAGCGAGTAATCAATTAAAATTGAAAGTTAAAAAGGAATGAAATCCTAATACAAATCTATCAGTAGAAGTCAGAAAATGAATTAAAATAGATGTAAGTGAAACTGAGGCTTATTGGTACTGAGATGAAGTTGTAGCAAGTGGAAGCATTGCATATTCATCTATCACAACTTCTTATGCAGAATATACTGTGACATTAAATAATAATTTCTGAGAAACAAAGTGAGAATTATTAGATATCGTTGTTTCTGGAAATTTCGTAGATGCAAATAATTATTATGTTGTAGCTTGCGATATGACTCAGTATTCAGAATGATTGTCTTTTGTTGCTGTTAATGGTACGACAAGGACAAGGAGTAAACTTATTCCATACTGTATATCAGATTGATTCGCTGATAAATTATTAGCAAAAGATAATACAGATTATATAAAAATTGCTGAAGATAATACAAGTAAGACAGCTTCATCCTGAACATTTGCAACATATAATATAGATAGAGCTGAAACTTATGAGATAACATATACAGCATATTGTGCAGACCCTTATTGAAATTTCTCATCGTGAATTAAAGTTATTGTATGAGAATGGGACGGAAGTAGTTATACAGAGATAACTAAACATACAGCATATTTTGACTCTACTAATCCGACAACCAATACAATCAATCTATGATTTATTACTACTAATTCTGACCATAAATCATATATTAAGATTGATTATGAAAATCGGCTTAATTACGGTAAGCCAACATGATATACGTGAAGTTATCTATCTATTCAGCCAAGTCATTTAACTCCATCGTGATATCCTGATGAAGTTAAGAATATATGAGAAACAACAGAAGTTATTATATATGGAACTAATAAAGATTGAGTATATATATGAGGGGTAATTGTATGAGAAACAACTGATATAAAGACAGGTAGTATAACTCTATGAAATGCTGTGTGATTCCTTGAGATAAATTATAATTGAGAGATTGTGAAAGTGCCTTATTATAAATAATAAACTAAAAAGAGAGTCTGAACTTATCACGAGTTCAGATTTTTTTATTTTTCTCTTTCAAAAATTAAGTGGGTTCTTTAGCGATTGAAGAAGAGAAATCAGACTTTTAATCTAGTTAAAATAAAAAAGTAATTTAGCTGTTTGCTAGTATCACCTTAATGATAAATTGAAGGTGTTTTATATAAATAAAAAAATCATGGAACGAAAAACAGAGCACTTTTTCGATGGTGACAAGTTGAACATTGGAAAAGTTGTAACACAATTACAACAGCACCCAGATAAAATGCATGATATTATAGAATTTGTCACACATAAAGTGAAACATTTTACGGAATTCCATACTAAAAAAGCTCATTTGAAAGAAGATTACGAAGACGCAGTAAAAGATCTGTATGCGGAATATATGGCTGAAGAAGATGATGAAGAATAATTTTTATTTCTTAATTAAAAATGAAAGATGAGTATTTGGGATTTCTTCAACTCTCTGAAAGGAGAAGTGTTAAAAAATAAGTTACTCAATGCATGAGTACCACCTCACAAATTAGAAGGAGTAGATTTCAATAATATTCAGCAAGTTGAACAGCTCGCAGAACAGCTTGTGCCAGAACTTATTAAATCTAATCCTGTAATTGCAAACATGATTAAGCAAAACAGCAGTATGTTATGAGCAGAAAAACAAAAAGAGATCGTCAATGTTATTGATAACATTAAATAAAAAACGGTGGCAAGCATAATCCAGTACACACCAGCTTTTTATTTCTTTGTTATGACAAAGCATGGAAACTCAAAACTTCTGACTGTGAAACAGCACTTTGTTAATCATCTTGATTCTATTCTTGTTTATGGGTGGTGGCTTTGGTTGATTTGGAGGTCTCTGAAACAACGCAGCCGCATGGTTATTGAACGGACAGAACAATAACAACAACACAAACAATATAGAATGATTGATAAATAACAATACGCAGTGGCAACAGCAATTAATGGCACAGCAAGGACTGGCTAATCAAACAACATTGATTACTCAAGGGTTTTGTAATGTAAACAGCAATATAGAGAAAGCTATTCTCCAATGACAGCAAAATACTGCTGCTATTATAGCTTCTTGAACTGCTAATACACAAAAGATTCTTGATATGATGTGTGCAGATACTATCACACAACTTAGAACAGACCTTGCAGAAGCTAAGTTAGAGGCAAATAATGCAGCTCAGACGGCACAGTTAATCAATAGATTAGCTCCATATCCAACTCCAAGCTGGATAGTTAGTTCGCCATACACTAGCATTTATCCTCCAACTCCTACTGCTACGGCTTAATCAGATAAGTTGCAAGCAAAAAAGACATCTCTCTAGTGGGGATGTTTTTTTAATGAAAAAAATAACAGTTCTGATTTTTTGATTATACTGTAATTGTTTATATGATAATTTAAATAAATGCAAGCACTAATAGTAACGCATCAAGATGGGACAAAAGAATGGGGAAATCCCAAAAGAATGAGTGAATATGTAAATTGTACTATAGAATATAGGAATGTATCAGAACAAGAAATTGTAGAATTAAGAATCCCAGAAGCATTAGTAACTGTTAAAATTCCAATTGAAGTATTCATGAGAAGCGAAGAAATGCAGAATAAAATTAAAACTCTTGATTTGCTTTATAATTGATTAGATCGTAGAACTATTAATTGATATTTACAAGTAGAAAATATCGATACTCATGACGTACCTGAATATTTAAGTTTAGAAGAGTATACAAGAATGAAAGCAGCTGGGGTAATTTTTCCACCAGAAATTATCGCTTTATTTGAAAATGTAGAAAATGAACAAAATTCTAATGAAGAAGAAACAGAATCAGTGGAAGAAACTTCTGATTAGTCTAGTTCTTCTTTGAGTGGCAATCATTCTAAGCGTTGTATTGTTACCTGTGTGAATAATTTATACTCTGTGAATGATTTTAGACCGTATTTTTAATCCGACTAGCAATAGTTCCTGAAAAAAAGCTATCGGATATTTAGCGAGTACAATTAGAAGTGTTGCAGTTGGGATAGATCAGATTTGAAATGTTATATGTAGGGACTTATTTAATAACATTCTGATTACATGAAATGGATATAAATTCTGAAATGTACAAGAGACTATAAGTAGCGTATTGTGACATAATCAAATTGATTGAACATTAAGCAAGACATGAAAACGAGTAGTAAAAATGTTGGACAGAATAGAAAAAGACCACTGCAAAAATGCAATCATTTATATCAATAAAAAATAGCGAGCATGAAAGAATTTCGAGAAAATATGAGTGTCACAAAATTAGTCTTTTTAGAAGTAATGACTGTTTTGTGTTTCTTAGTTCTTCGAGTAGTCATAGACCAAATCGAGAACGAGATGGCTAAAAATATAATTAAGATGTTTGAATTTGCTGTAACATCTATCATTTCGTTCTACTTCTGACAGAAAGTCGGAGAGGCTAAAAAAGATTCTTTAATCGATAACAGAAACAGCGATGACAAAGATTAAGGAATATTTATCAAATCCTGCAGTTCGAGTTAGCTTTTGTATTTTTTTGGTGTCAATAGGTATTACACGATGAACTCTAAATCTCAGGATTAATGTCTTAGAGCAAAAAACGGCTGAGATAGACAACATCAAAGCTCAATATTACGATATTCAAACTAAACTTGCCGAGATTCAGACTAATATTTCTTGGATTATGTCTAATATGAAATAAGTTTTATATCACAAGGTATAAAGCATGAGAAAGCGAGCTTGTTTAGTTGTAATATTTATCGTGATTAGTCGGTGGACGGTTCTTTAATTTATTTTTTTCTGCGAGCATGGGAAAAATAGAAAAAAGTATGTCACTTCATCATCTTTTACCAAAATCAAGAGGTGGGGCAAGTGATGAGAGCAATCTCGAACTTATTAGAGACACACAACATAGAGCGATACACACTTTATTTGCTAATCAAATGATAGCTGAACAGTTGATTACTACTATTTGATTATCAGAAAAAGCACTTAGAGATGATGTGAAAAGATGGTTATTAGATACCCTCACAAGATTGGATATCGAAGACCCTTACGCTCGATATAAGAGGGGGTGTATAAAATAAAAACGGAAGATTCTTTTAGCTTTTACTAGACTGCGAATATGTGAAAACTAAATGAAGAGACGATAAGAAAAATCAAATCTTATCCTGCTGAAACTAGAGATAGTGAAATCTCAAAAGAGCTGGGGCTACACAGACAAACTGTAGCGAAGTACAGAAAAGATATAGCAGATACATTATGAAAAGACGAAAAGAAAAAACTGGTCTTATTGGAACATTACTCTCCAAAAGATATTCAGGAGATGTTAAACTATATAGCGACCAATACAAAAAAAGAAGTAAATGAAGTATTATCTGAACCATGACACCTGAAATTTGCTTTACTATCAGATACTCATTTCGGTGCTAAACAATGTGCGAGAGATGAATTAGGGGAGTTTTACGACAGGGCAAAGGACAAATGAGTAGAGGCGTTTGTACATTGTGGAGATATTGTTGATGGTTCGAGTGTATATAAATGACAGCAATTTGAACAAGATAGAGTATGATTTACAGAGCAGTTATCAGATTTAAAAGAAAATTATCCTGATGTCTGAATACCTACTTACTTTATAGGCTGAAATCATGACGAGGCTTATTTGAAATGAAACGGAGTAAATATCTGTAAGGCGATAGAGACTGTAAGACAGGATTTGATTAACTTAGGCTTCTATGATGCAAGATTAAAGCTGAATGGAATTGATATAAATTTGCACCACTGATGATGATCACTTTCATACGCTAAGGATTATAAGATGAAAAAATACTTAGATAGTATGCCAGTGGAGAACCAGCCAGATATATTCGCCTTAGGTCACTATCACACCGCTTTGTACGATTTTCATAGGTGAATACACGGATTTATGCCATGAGCGTTCCTAAAAGAGAATTTATTGGCTAAGAGATTCAATCTATGAAATACTATCTGATGATGGGTAATCGAGATAGATAAAAACGAAAAGGGTCAAAGTAAAATCAATATGGAATTTATCAAACTATAAATTTTTATTCCTTATTATTAAAAAATGGAAGAAGAAAATGTTTTATGATGTTTAGGAGACTGAAAACAAGATACAGACTTTATGCTGTGTAAATGAGATTCAGACTTATTGCCTAAACTTTACAAAAAAGATGAAATCAGATATACATATAATCAATATCTGAATACTCGGAGTTATGTTTCATGTACTGTATTTGCTGCAGTAGGAATGGCATCAGATTTAACTAACTATCAATTTTCTTATGATGAGATAAAAGATGTAGATGATACAAGTTATGAGAATCCTAAATTTACCCATATTAGACACAGATGAGAATGAGCCTATGTATCAGATATGGTAAATCATACAAGAAGGTGGTGGAACAATAACGAAAAGCTAGTGAAAAAATACTGAAAACTAGCTTCCTACTGTATCTCAAAATACGATAACGAGATTATAGAAGATGTGATAAATAATTTATACACAATAGACTGAAATCTTGGCTTAAATTCAAAATACAACGAAGATAAAAAGGACTGAATGATAGACTGAACAGATTTCTGATATAAAACAAGCTGACATAGTGTATGTGTAGTGAATAAGGAATGACAAAGGAGTGTAAAAGATAGTGGAAGTGTGCCTTACTACTGACTGAAGCATAAGCTATCAGAATTGACTAATTTCTGAAAATTCTTTTATGTTTATACTCTAGTGAAGGAAGATAATTATGAAAGAATAAAGGAATTAAATTTATTCAAAGCAGACGCTCTAATTACTATCGAGAAATTATGATCTATGCGACACGCTACAAAAGATAAAAATTTCAGAAATGAACTACACGCAATGGCTGATAAATTAAGAGATAAGATAAAAGATATTGATGAACAGTTGATTTTACTGAGCTCATAAATATGAAATAAGATACTTCGTACTAAAGAGGGCGACGGCTCTCTTTTTTCTTTGCTTGTATATATTGACAAAATAGAAAAAATATAAAAAGTATTGAAACAGAAAATCAAATCATTATAACATTATTAGTGTGATAGATAAAAAGGGTAGGGTAGAGCTAGCTGTTTTACCTTTTTATACTATTTATAAATGATTATAGATAATTTTGTAAATCGGCTTGGTGAAAATAGATGATTTGCTAAAAACACAGTCGCAAATTATAAGAGAACAGTAGTTTTATTTGATAATTATTTGAAAGCAGTTTCTTTATGAAATAGGTGAGTAGAGCAGTGTGAAAAAATAAAATTAATGGATGTAAATCTTTTCATCCAAAGCCAAAGGAATAAGAAAAAAGATACTAGAACTTGTAATAACTATCTAGCATGTCTTAAAAATTTTCTCAGATTTTGTTTGATTATGTGATATAAAGTAGAAGATTACAGAAAAATTTTATATGCAAGAGAAGTAAAAAAGAAGATTGATAGTCTAACGGATGAAGAATGCGAAAAATTAATGAAATATTTTAGAAAAATTAAATGCAAGAATCAGAAAGAAGAATTAATCAAAACGAGAAATTTATGTATTGTGCAGTTATTACTATATACTTGACTTAGAGTTTCAGAATTAGCTTCTCTTAAAGTAAAGGATATAAAAAGAGAATTACAGATTATCTGAAAATGATGAAAAAGGCGTGTAGTGTTTCTCTACCCTGAAGATTTACAGATGATTGATCTATATCTATTTATGAGAAAAAAAATTGATTCTGAATATTTATTTGTGTCACATTCTTCAAATTGTGAAGGAAAACCACTGAGCAGAGTTTCGATAGAAAAATTTATCAGAGAATGATGAGAGCATGTATGAGTGAAAGTTTTTCCTCATATGCTACGTCATACGTTCGCTACATGCTTATTAAGAAAAAAAGCTGATCTAGTACATATTCAGACTTTATTATGACATAGTAACATAAACACAACGATGACATATCTAAGCGTTTTGAATAAGGATCTAGAAAAGACTCAAAGGCTTATTAAACGTTATTAAAACTTGTAATTTAACTATTTTTAATTATAAAATAAGCAACTTTATAAATAAAAAAAACGATGCGGACTTACAAAGAATACTACAAAAAAAATAGAGAAAAAATGATAGAAAGAAGTAAAAAATATCACAAAGAAAATCGTAAGGAAAGATTAAAATATTGTAAGGAATATTATAGGAAGAATAGGGAAAAATTATTAGAATATTGAAGAAAACACAGAGAAAAAGCCAAACTTTCTAAAAATAATGAAAAATAGGGGGGTAGAAAAAATATCAGACTTTTTTTAATAATTTTTTTATTAGGTGGTAATTAGTATCACTCCCCCTTTTGCATACATAAAAATTCAAAATGTATAAAAAAACTTGCAAATTAGTTTTTTTTGATTATAATGATACCAACATTAAGTGTGAAGTGAACGTCTCATCCGAGATGAAAAATTATGTTCAAAATTAGTTTGCACAATGTACCACTTGTTAACCGGTATTTCAGTACGAACTAATAAAGAATAGAGCTTCAGACTTAATGTCTGGGGCTTTTTTTAAACCTTCTATCACACACAATAATAAGGTTCTACCAAAATTATTAAAAAGCACCAGAAGGTTTTGCTTACGGCATTGATCTATAACAGTGCTGTAGAAAGGAAAAATAGCAAAACCGCCCGACTACAGTACTCTTATAGATTGGTGCTTCTCTGAATTCTAGAATAGGAAAAGGCTAATCGAAAGAGACTAGCCTTTTATTTCTATTATTCGATTCGGTATGAAACTTATGTCAAAGTGAAACTGAAGAAACTACTACTGATTCCAAAAGGGGAAAGAAAAACCAGTAGAAGTAGTAAAGGAGGGTGGACGCTACTATTTAGCAAAATATCTCATCGGAAGATGATTGACTGCTATTGGTAACCCACTCAAGCAATTTACATTAATCAGCAAGTAAACAAATGAGAAAAAAAATAACACTGTACGATGACCAGTATAAATTCTTCAAAACATTTAATTCTCAAAATTTATTAATTGCATTCATCGAATACATGTTTGAAGACATCGAACCATCAAATTTAAATGATACTGAAATGGTGTTATTTGAATCTCTTAGAGTAAGGATGGACAATCAAAAGAAAAAGTCCAGAGCAGGAGCTATTTGATGAGTAAAATCTCGTTGATGATGAAGACCAAAAAAACAACGAAACAACAACGAAACAACAAACAAAGAACAAGCAGACAACAAGCAAGAAACAAGCGAAAAACAAGCAAAAAACAAAGAAGATAAAGATAATATTACTAACGTAATATTATTAAAAGATAAAGATAAAGAAGAAGATAATAAGATAAAAGAAATACATACAGAAATAGATATGTGCAACAAGTTGCACGATGAGTATTGATTTGATTTGTTTTGGTCTAAGTATCCTGTGAAAAAAGACAAAAAGAAAGCAATGCAAAAATTTAACAAGATGAATGCAGAAAAAAGAAAATCAGCAATAGAATGAATCGAGAGACTTAAACAATCTGACAGCTGGAAAAGATGATACATCCCACTACCAACAACTTATCTGAACGGTGAAAGGCGAGAGGATGAAGTTGAAACGAGATGATCATCGTACAGCTTTGAGCAGATGAAGGAAAGGGAAAGACAAAGAAGAATGGAACAAGCAAGAGAAATTTTAACTCCTAAACAAACTACAAATGGAAATGCCAGTGAAACTCAAGCCACTAACCGAAGAGCAAATATCGTCGGTATGTAAATTCTTCGATATTGGAGATAGATGAGAATACACAGAAAGTCAGATTTATTTCCTCTATGGAAGAATGAGAGCTCAAGGAATCTCATTTGAAAAACCTGAAAGCCTACTAGCTAAGAAAAGACAGCAAAAAGCTGAAAGCTATAGATGGCAGAAGGAACAGGAAATCAATCAGCATCTGAAAGAATATAAAATAGAAACTGCTGGAGATTATGGAAAATACGAACTAATGAAAGTAAACGAGCGAGCAGATGGAAGAACAATAGTAATCTGAATCATGAAAAACTTTGATGCTGAAAATGCAAAAGTGAGATGGTGTCATGCAGTGGAAATTGAGGAAAGATTAAACCCAGCTTATTTCCAAGAAGTAGTTGATAGATTTAATTTAATTATCGAATAAGAAAATGGCAAAGACAGCAAAAATTACAGAAATCTGAAAGAGTTACTCTTTCGAGTCTAAATTCTGAACGAGATGGAATATCAAAATTAAATTGGATGACTGAACGGAAGGGTCAATTATCAAAGAAAAACAAGATGCATTAAATGTTGGAGATGAAATAACATACGAAACTACAGAAGATGATTACGGAGTACATATCAAACAAATTCAGCAAAAGAAATGGAGCTGATGAAGTAAGACATCTGATA
>CAMVNG010000007.1 GCA_947168815.1 uncultured bacterium | reverse complement strand
GAACTAAAAAGTGAGAAGAAAAAATTAAGAGATTTACTAAAAAGGAGAGAATATAAGCTTTTTCAGACAATGGTAGGGCTTACAGGAAAAAAGGTTGATGGAAAATTAGGTCGTTCTTCATTAGATGCAACTGAACGTTATTTAGAAAAATACATGGATTGGATTCCATGAAAAATGAAATTAGTGCAAACAGATGGAAACTGGTGAACCTATACCTATATGGTGAGAACGGGTTGAACAGTAGCACAAATAAAAAATAATTTTAGAAAGCAGTTTTGACTTTCTCCAAATGCACTTAAGGTTATGAATGTTAAATGAGAAGAAATTGGAGAAGATTATGTTTTTGAATGATGAGAGAAATTATTTATCCATTGACCATTATCCGTTTCAGAAAGAGTCGATGATACAAAGGAAAAAATCGATTTACAAGAGAACTATCTTAAAAAGACCTGAAAAGAAATCCGTTGATATAAGCAATTACTAGAAGACTATGCAAGGGATAAGCCAATGAAAGAGAGCATAGAATTATCTTTTGGATTTCCTGTATATAAATACCAAGAGATTGATAAGACGTTAACCTCATTAACAACAAACCAGATTGGGGTAGATCCTTCAAAATATGAAATTGTTATTTTGTTAAATAAGCCAAGGAAAGAATCTCTTTTTGATGAAACAAGGGATAAAATCTATAATTTTAAATATTCACATCCTGAATATAATATTCAAGTTTTTGAACATTCATTTGATTTCGATCTTGATGAAGAATGACATCCTAAGGTATTAAGATGAACAATTTATAAGTTGTTATGAGATCTTATAGTTAAACGTAATGTTATGAGAAGAAATATTCCATGAATGGATTTGAAGAAAATTAGAAATTTGATTATGAAAACAGGATGAGCAGATTCTACAGATAAAAATCCTCAATATATTAAGAATCAATTAGAAAAATATCAAAAACAATATGACGAAAGAGAATTAGTAAGACTGATAGGAGATAGTAGAATACCTAAAGAAGTTGCAATGAGACTTCCTCTTGTTGAAATTGCAGAATTTTTGCAAAGAAAATTTGATAATATCTATGCATGAGGTCCTTTGAACAGAAATATAGGAATCTGAAGTTATAAAGCACGGTGATACGCATTAACATGATGATTTAATAGAACTTTACCATCGCAAGAAGATAAAGATTTGATTAGTAGAATAAGAAAAGATTTTGTTGCGAGAAGACCGGATGTGTGCATGTATAATGATGAAGATTTTGTAGGTGCGGTTGATAATTCTACAGATAGAGGAATTTTTTCAATGTATAAAGGTAAAGCTTATTGTGATAGGAATTATGATAATGCAGAAGAAAATGAAATAAAATCAAGAGAATGGAATACATGGGCATTAGAAAATCAAGGGAAGCCGCAAACGGAATACTTGGAGTTAACAAGAGATAATTTAGAGAAAAACATTGGAGCATATTATAATTTTAAAATAAATTCAATTTTTAGAGGAAAAACTTGAAGCCTAAAATATGATAAATATTTGAAGAACGAGTGAAAAAATGCAAATGAACATGAAAGAAGAATTTTTATAAAAAAGGAGGTCGTAGATCCTATTATAAAAGAAGTTCTTGCAGATAGAGAGCTTACGTGATTAGCTGAAAATGATTATATACTTTATCTTGACGATGAAGGAATTTGAAGGATAACCATACGCGATTCGGCTGTCCAAAAAGTGCAAGAAACACAAAGAAGAAAAATAGCAGAATGATATTACGAATATTGGAAATAGATTTTATTTATAATAAAACTCTAATGAGAAATTGCCCATCAGAAACAAATTCAAAAGAAGCTTCTTGGAATATAAATTCACCAATGAGTAAGCTTTGAGAAATAAAAAAAATTCTTGAAGTTACAGAATGGGATTCTTTTTGAGTAAAAGTGGTAAAAAGGAATCTTTCACAGCTTATTAGAAATTGAGAATATCAAGAATTTCAGAGGAAAATAGGAATAGCTGAAAGAGAGTGTGATGGTATGCTTTGAGAAACAGCGTTGAATTATTTAACAAGATATATTGTATGATTCGAGGAATCTAGAGATTCTATAGTTTGAGAAACAGTAAAATATATTTGAAATCTTTTTAAATTTTGAAGATCAAAATCAAAAGAGGAAGATTATCAGTGAATACAAGAAACTGCAGTTGAAAATAATAGAAAAGATACATCTTGAAGAGAAAGAGCAAGTGTAGTTTCTATGTTCTGAATGGTACCTACAAAAGATATTGTTTCTTGCCCAAGAGTAAAAAGTGAAGAGACTCAAAGTTATTGTTGTTCAAAAACAGCACGTTTAAATGCAGAAAAGTTTTGAATTACTTTGCCTAGAGGAGATGCTTATACTGCTTGAATTACGCCCACAAGAGGAGTTATTGAAACATTACCTAAAGAAAAATCATGGAAGAAACCTAGCGCTTCTTGGAGTGCCCTTAATGAGTGAGAATTTGATTTAGTAAGTAGATCTGCTAATTTTGCTGATTTTTATGCAGAATCATCAACTCCTTATGGTCATAGAGCTATTGCAATTAGAGATTTGAGAGGAGAATGGTATGTATTAGATCCATATATTAAAATTAATGGGAAAACATCAATGAAACCAATTAAATTAGGGGTGTATATGAAAAAGTGAAGAAAAATAATTAAAGCCCATTTTTATCATTCAAATTGATATTCATTAGCTGCTTAGATATAGCACTAAAAACTTTAAGGATTAGCGCTCGTAAAATAGAAAAAGCACTTGATATTCAAAGTAGACTATATAGAGTGAAGGTAGATTTTAACTTAAAATATCTAAAAAATGAAAAATACTGAACAATTTGATGAAGATTTTATTACAAATCTTCTTGTTGAAGCTGGATTTAGTCCAGAAGAAGATAATTTTGAGGAATTAAGAGAGGACTTGGAACCTCTTTTAATGGATAAGATTCTAGAAAAAGTGTTTGAAGCTTTATCAGTTAAACAAAGAGAAGAAATTATGAGCCTCTTTGATAATGGGAAAGAGGCTGAAGCATTGGCGAAAATTGAAAAAATGATTCCTGACTATGATAATTTCTTAGCAGATATTTTTCAAGAATTTGAAGAAGAATATTTAAAAAGTGTAAAATAGAATAACACCAATAATAAACACAAGACTTAGTATATTTTTACTAAGTCTTTTTTATTGCAACTGAAAGGTAAAACAATATACTTTAATCGTTATAAGTATTATTGAGCACGAGAAGGTGGATTAAATCAAAAAATAACAGAGGTTCTTTCTTGATTTAATCTATCTCATAAAAGTGTTCTAAGAAAAGTACTTATGGCACTTTTATATTGTATATTAAACGGTATGGTAGTAAAAAGAGAAGTTAGAACAGATCGTTTATCAACATCATGGCAAGGGAGAGATATTTCCTTTGAAATGGGTAAATTGGCTGTTCAAGCAGATGCAAGTGTTAGAATGCAATTTGGAGAAAATGTAATTCTCTATTCTACAGTAATGGAAAAAAATCCTAGAGAAGGAACTGACTTTCTCCCTCTTATGATTGACATGAGAGAAAGTTATTCAGCTGCTGGAAGAATAGGAGGAGCTGTATACAGAAGAAGAGAAGGAAAACCTTCTGATCAAGCTATTCTTTATGCAAGATTAACTGATAGAGCATTAAGACCTATGTTCCCTAAAGGAATGATTAATGATGTAGTAATTAGTGTTACTCCATTAGCATTGGATCACACTATTGGTTTAGGAGTTATGGATATTATTGGAGCATCTGTTTCTATTATGGCTGCAGGACTTCCATTTGATGGACCAGTAGGTGCTGCACAAATCGGTTACATTGATGGAGAATTTGTTATTAATCCAAGTAACGAACAATTAGAGAAATCTCAATTAAATCTTCTAGTTGCAGGTAAAAGAGATTCAATTAATATGATTGAATGTGAAGGATTAGAATTCCCTGATGATTTGATGAAAGAAGCATTTACTTTAGGACAAAAAGTAATTAATGAAGCATGTGATTTACAATTAGAATTCTTAAAGACATTAGAAATTGAACAAAAAGAAGTAACATTCAACAAACCATCTGATAAAACTATTGCCTTTGTTGAGAGCATCATAACTCAAGACAAATTAGATGCTATGGCTGGACATACAAAGGTTCCATTCAATGATCTTTTCTCTCAATATGAAAAAGAATGTTTAGAGGCTGCTGAAGAAAAGGCTGAAACTGAAGAAGCAGAAGACTTTACAGAAAGTAAAGTTAAGATGGCAGTATTTAACGTTGTAAAACATTTTATTAGAGAGAGAACTCTTTCAACAGGTAAAAGAGTTGATGATAGAAATATAAAAGATATTAGACCTCTTTATTGTGAAATTAATAATTTACCTAGAGTACATGGTTCTGGACTTTTCTGGAGAGGTGATACTCAAGTTCTTTCAACTGTAACATTGGGAGGACCAACAGAATACTTAGTGTTAGAAGATATGGAACATAATGATGTTCAAAGAAGATATTTCCACCATTATAATTTCCCTCCATTCTCAACTTGAGAAGCTAAAGCTACAAGAGGAACAGGAAGAAGAGAAATTGGTCACGGAAGATTGGCAGAAAAAGCATTAGAGAATATGATTCCTTCAAAAGAAGAATTCCCTTATTCCATCAGAGTTGTATCAGAATGTTTAGGTTCTGGAGGTTCAACAAGTATGGGATCTGTTTGTGGTTCAACATTAGCACTTATGGATGCATGAGTTCCTATTAAGAAACCTATTGCTGGAATTGCAATGTGACTTATGACAGAAAGTGATGAAGATGGAAATATAACAAAGCACTTGGTATTGAATGATTTGATGGCTACAGAAGATTTTACAGGAGATATGGACTTTAAAGTAGCTGGTAGTAAAGACGGTATTACTGCAATTCAACTAGATACAAAATTAAAGGGATTGCCATTAAATATTGTTCATGAAACTATTGATAGAGCATCTGAAGGATATAAAGAAATAATGGACTTTATGTTAGAAACTATCCCTGCTCCTAGAAATGGAGTTAAAGAATATGCTCCAAAAATTCATGTCTTTAAGATTGATCAAGATAAGATTAAAGAAGTTATTGGTAAGGGAGGAGAAACTATCGATAAGATTATTGAAGAATGTGATAATATTAAGATTGATTTTGAAGAAGATGGAACTTGTTTCTTAACTCATCCTAATCAAGAAATTATTGATAAAGCTAAGAAAATTATCCTTGAAATTGCTACAGATTTAGAAGTTTGACAATCTTTTACTGCTAAAGTTGTAAGAGTTGAGAACTATGGATTATTTGTTCAACTTCCAAAGGGAAAACAAGGACTTTGTCATGTTTCAAATCTAGGACAAAAATTTACAGACTGAGTAGAAAAACATTTCAAAGTTTGAGATGAGATTAATGTTGTAATTTCTCAGATTGGACATGATGGAAAAATTGCTGTAAAAAGAAAAATGGCATAATAGAATATTGTAAATATAGAGAAAAGCATCGTTTAGATGCTTTTTCTTTTTGCTTGAAATCAGAGCGTTGAATATCTATAGTAATTGTGTGAACAAATACATTAAAGCGTATGAAACAACCAAAAGTTAATCAAGAAGAAGGTACTCATCTCGTACCAAAGAGGCCTTTGTATGAATATGCAGAGGAGAAGCTCTTTAATGACTATGTAGATCCTTTTTTAGATTTTTGTAAGAGAGAGTATCATTTAGACAGGGAAGATCCTGTCACAAAGGAATCTTTTCTTATGATGAAAAATAGGTTTAGTGCCTAAAAATCTAAGTAAGAATTATGAAAGGCTAGAATAGAAAGTCTACTTCTAGCTTTTTTTATTCTTCATTTTTTGTAATTGCAATATATGCTTTATACCAATAAGTTAAGAAAAATGTTTCAATTATACAATTGATATAAGAAAGAAGGAATAAGAGAATTCATCAAATTACCCAGATGGTTCATTCAACAAAACTATTATTCATGATATCTAACCAAATTGCTATATAAACAAGTCATAGAGGAATTCAGACGATAATTGCTCAGGTGATAAGGAATCTAAGAAGTAAAACTAACTCAACCAACATAAGTTGAATTGAAAGTGTTATATTGCTAAAGGCAATTTTTGTACTTTTTTTAATGGCATCAAAAACCTGACATCCTTCAAGAGAAATGATAATGACAACATATTGCCATAAAACGCTTGCGAGAATAACCATTAATCACCAAATTCATACCATAGCTTCAACCAAACCGTTACTTAATACATCCATAAGATCAAGTCTTATGATAACAGTAAAAAATGTAAAAAGTCAAAATGGAATAGAAAGACCTCCATATTCAAGCATAGGAAAGAATCTATTTACTCCCTTAAAAAAAACAGTAGTACTTGATTTTTCTGGGTAGTGTAGAGCATTAACAACGGCTGCTTGACCAATAGGATAAAGCCAAAGATATCAAACAATGATGACGATAACAGCAATAATTACGCTCCACATCGCATGATGGTTATTTAGTGTTGAGATGAAATACATGAGTGCATCTGAAATTTGTACTCAACTTTCATATTTCCAAATAAGAATATTGTTGAAATAATAGACAATATAATAAAGACGAACAATTGAAAAACAAAACAAAGTGAGAAATCCTAGCCTAATAATATTTGGGCGTTCTAAGAGGGTACGAACTGAAGATTGTAGGATTTGTCTAAACATAATATTTTGATTCTTAAAGTTTTTTAATCATTAGTAAGTCCTTTTGCGACTTTTTTAATTGCAGGAATACTAATCCCAGCAATTGCGATATTGTAAACTAGAGCTATGAGGAAGAAACGTATCATTTCTCGAACTCATGCAGATAGTTCTAGGGATCATATAGTTAATCATTCTCCTCTTGCATTTAAAAGATAGAGATGAATTCCGTATCAGAAGATACAAAAAATAAGAAGAATTACAACTAATTGCATAAGTGGTTTCTTTTGAAATATAGGATTTAAATTCCTAGTATAAGCGAGTTTTACAGCTCAGAAAGTAAACATCATTTCAATGAAAACCTGGGTGATCACTCATCAAAGTAATCAAAATTTTGGAATAATAACAACTCCAAGAACAGCTCATAAAAGAACTCAAACAAGATTAATGCCAAAGAGAATATTCTGTTTCTCAAGAGCAACAAAAAGATAATTATACACTTGCTTTATGAAACTGAGGATGAGGACAATTCATAAGAATGGTAGAACTTGATTTGATCACCAATTATTGATACTTTCCCAAGTTCATAGAAATGATCTACTAGAAACAAAAACAATAATATCTTCAGCAAAGACTCGAAAATTTATAGCAATAAGCGCACCAATCCATCCAACTAAGAGCATTAAATTTCACAAAGATTTTTTCTTATTCTCGTCTGTATAATGAGGTATTTTGTGAAGAAGACTATTTCAGAGGGACGAAGGTATAATAAGAAGAATTTCAATTAATGAAAGTGCTAGAGCCCATATTCATGCATATTTAAATCCAGCAGCAGTTGGGAAAAACCATCACAAAAACATAAGAACTAATAGAGTATGGAAACTACTAAAAAAATATGAGAATCCATATTTCCAATTTTCCTTGAGAAGCGCCTTTATGAAAGGAATATTAATATTTATTTTTAATGGAAGAAGATCTTTAGTTCTAAGATGCATTTCAACGTTCTGTCCAAGAGAACTTGCGACTACAGAAAATGTTACTAAACAAAAAGCCAATATCATAACGGGTGTATTTTCTGATGGATTCTGAAAATCAACATTTGAAAAGAAGTAGAAAACAACAGGAAGAAGAACAACGAGTTGAGAAAGTCTAGCAATAATGAGTGACCAAGTAAGTCTTTTCATTTTCCAAAAAATTTGGAGAGGTAGCTGTTGAATTCATGCATACATATTACTAGCTGAATAACACATAGCTAATGGTAATCACCAAATTATATAAGGATTAGAGGTATATGCAGGTATTAAATAAGCAGTTACAATAGCTATAGTATAGATTACAATAATAAGAAAGACTCTTGTTCAAACAAATTTTCAATAAGTTTTTGATAACTCTGAATTTGGATCTAAAGCAGGAATTTCTGTTCAATCTCAATAAGTCTCATTTTTTATTTGACCTAGTCTTTTTACAGCAATAACATAAATTCAAAAATCTACTAGTGCAGTCCATCGAGCAAAAAATCTAAAAATAGTTCAATAATCTCAGTATCTTAGAGGTCATAAATAAGAAGAGATAATCTTTGTAATCACAAATCAAAAAAGAGCACTTACAATTCTTCCAAACAGTTGCCAGAGTGCATCTTTAATGACCAATTTATGTGAAGAAGACATGACTATATCTCAGATAAAAAGATTTTTCTATGTATAAGATTTTCCTTAAAAATATAAAGAGAAAAAAAACGAGATACTTGACATTGAGCGTATTTTTACTATAGTAAAAATATCAAATTGATTTATTCTCTTAGTGGCATCATGATGGAAAAAATGGAACACCAAGAACAGCTTCCTAAAAGAAGGTGAAGACCTCCTAAATTAAGGACAGCAGAGGAATTAGCTGCAATTCTGAAAGCTAAAGAAGAAAAAGAGAGAAGAAAAAAAGAAAGGGAAGCAAAAAAGGAGAATAAAATCTTAGATAATTATGATAATAATGAAGAGGAAGAATTCGAACCAAGTGATTGGGATGCTTTAAAATTCTCTGATTTTGCTCAGTTTATTGATTCATCATATGTAACAAGTCTAAAAGAAGTAAAAGAAGATAAAAATGGAAAGTATATAGAACTCTTAGGAACAAAATTCTATGAACGAAATGCTGAGAAAAATAGTAAGCATGTATATAGATTTTCAGGATCATCAATTTTTGTTGGAGATCAAATTCCTTGAACGAGAATTTGGAAATGAGTAAGTTATAGGTATACAAGGGATTGAAACCGAAGAGAACTTCAATGCCATGATGCTCAGTTAAATTGAGAATGAGTTCAAGTATTAAAGAAATTAAGGGATACACAAAAACTATGAAGAGATGAAAATGAAATGTTTTGATTATTTGAAAAAATGGAGGTTTAAGAGGTCTTCTATTATTTTCAATTGATTTCAAACAGTAAAACAATAAACATTACAACTAGCATTATCCATGAACTGCTCCTGTAGTTCAATGGATAGAATAGGCCCGTCCTAAGGGTTAGATGCTGGTTCGATTCCGGCCAGGAGTAAAAGGGGTAGTGCTTAAAAAATTCTATCTTAAATGTTAGAATTTTTTTTAATAAAAAAACACCTAGAATAACTAGGTGTTAAAGTATATTATTATTTCCTTTTTGTGGTAATTGCTTTTATAGTTAGATTCTTTGCAGGCATCTCAAAATTTGCAACATTATATTCTCATTCAAATCATGCAAATTGGTATCAATCCTTTACTTTAACCTTTATTGAAACAGGTTCTTGATACTTATAAGTTCATGCTCATTGAACTAATTCGATTCAAGCATCTTTTTCAATAGTAAGAGTATATGAATTTCTAGCATATCTATATATAATAGTGGCAGGTCAATTACTTCATAATTCTAGTACTTCTCAAATTGCTCATTGATCAATGTTGTTTTGTTTAGAAAAGTCTTCAACAAGGTGGAATCATTCATATTCTCTTGGTCAATTTGTATTTCAATTTCATGAGTCAGAATCTCAATCTCAGTCTGAAGCAATTACTTCAACTGTTACGTAGTTTCCTTCCAAATCTTCTTGTTGGTTATAAATCATTTCTTCAACTTCTCATTCCTTTTCCCATTTTGCGCTATATTTTCTGTGTCAAGTACTTCACTGCGGAATTGAAACATAAGTTTTTATTCATGTGACTTTTCAATTGACTGTTTCTTCCCATCAAGCGAAAACATATTCATTTCTTACTGGAGGATTAATTGTAAAAGAGGGACTTGAAGCGCTATAACTTGTTGGATTGTTTTTTCATTGTTCTAATTTTCATTTGTTTAGATTATAGCTTATACTATATTTAGTATTACCTTTTTTAGCTTTTGCAGTAATAGTAATATTATTTGATGGCATAGTAAAACTTCAAGTTGTTTGATCTCCTTCAAAGCCAACAAATTCATAACCAGGAACAGGAGTTGCACTAAGAGAAACTTTCGTTCAGAATCTATAGCTTCCACCTCAAGCAACTGTTTGTATTCATTCTCATTTATTAAGAGTAATTTCGAATAACTCTCTTGAATATCTATATTCAACAACACTAGTTCAATCTCACTTTACAGTAATTGTCTTTGTATTTGGGCTTTTATATCCTTTAAATTTCTTTACAGGAGGTGTTACTTTTGATCAGCTTTCAGCTGTAGGTGTTTCGGTTGAAAGAAGTGTATATGCTCAAGTAAGGGTTTCAGTTAGATGTTTTACGGTATATTTCACAGACTTATTTTCGTTATCCTTATCGTTTGAATTTTCTAAATTATCTCATAAATTTCCTTCATTATCGTTTTTAATTGAATAGTTCAAGAAACAGCGGATTGGAGACACAAAACTGTTAGGATTACTCCATGTTTCTACCGTATAATCATTAACTATTCATAAAGTGTAGGAGTGACCACTTTTAACTGGTGAAGAGGTCCATAAAGTTCTATAATAATATCAGGACCATAAATTTAAATCCTTTATTATTTTTTTATATGCAGGTTCATCTAGCCTTAAATATACATTCTTTGTCCATGTAACTCCATTATTTTTTGACCATATATCTACTAATTCATCCCATTCTCATTTACTTGGTACATGGAATCAATCAGGACAAGGTCATTTTCTAAGAGATCTATCATTTCAATCATCCCAATTATTAGATTTAGTATCTCATTGTCCTCACCAAAGATTTGGATAGTGACCATCATTCTCCCAATAATCATTACTATTTGCATAAGGAACTACATATTTTTTACTACTATATGGTTTTTGAGGACCATAATTTTCATATTTTATAGGAGTAGTTGACTTTGTTTCTAGTTGTTTTTCAGTGAATCAGTTATTATTACCCCATTGATATAGAAGTCAATTTGCTTGATTGGAGCTGGCTCAGAGATTATTACCCATTATAGTGATAGATTTGTCAGAAGAATAATCATAAACAGTAATGGTGTCTATTCAATTGATTGTATCGTGACTAATACTTTTGCTTCGTTTAGCATAGAGTATGATATTTTCTGTTAAAATAGTATCAAAATCAAATTTTTTAGTCAATCCCTTATCTGAATACCAACCGATAAATTCATATCCAGTTCTAATTGGCACTAGATATTTTTCAATATCGTATAAATCAAGAACATATCTACCATTAGCTTCTTCCATCGGATGTCCAATAGTTACCGAATTACTATACGGAGTAAATGTCATGCTGTTTATGTGTTTTCATCAGTTCGTATCAAAAAATACTGAATAATTCAATATTGTTTTTAGTTTCGTATCCTTAAAACAACGAATATTCTGTGCATCTGAACGATTGTCTATACCAAGAATTATTTCATTATCGTGAACATATAAAGTTCTTGATAAATTTTCTCTTGTATCATCCTCGACTCATAGAGCAGAAGAAGTCCATAAATTTGCTGTCTCTCAAACATGGGACATGCTTACATCTCACCAACTTCATACAGATATAGTTCATGCAAGTGGAAGTAACAAATCATTAGATAATTTGCTTCAAATTCACTTTTTATTACCAGTTTCTTTTAGATTATATTCACCAGATTTCCAGCTATAAATATCATTATTCTTTCACCATAATTCTAGAAGCTTTGACCATTCACCTGCACTAGGAATATGAAATCCTTCAGGACAAGGTCATTGTCTTGATGTATGGTTCTCTATTAATTTTACGTTTCATGCATTATAATTATTAGATGTATTATCCTTTTCTCATCACCAAATAAAATCAAAGTGTTTACTGTTATCCCATATATCAAAATATGTTCATCAAAACAAATCGCTATCAAGAGGATTTACAGGACCATATCCTTTATAAGTATGATCATTGTATGTGTGTGTTATATTATCTTTTTCCGTAAATCCATGATTATTTCACCATTGAAAATAGTATCAATAAGAATCTTTACCAGTTCAGGCTTTAGTTGCACCAAGATTTCTATCAAGAAGAGTAATGCTTTCATTTCCATAAGAAACGGTAATTGTATTCATTTTAACTCAGTTGTAGATAACTACTCATGAAACATTGGAATTAGTCTCTCAATATTCTTCTTTAACTACTTCTTCCCATTTTGTATTGATAGGATCACATCCTTCTCAATTCCATTTTGCGTATAATGTATCTCAATCTTTAATGTTATCTCATTCTTTAATTTTTGTACTATAATTAGTATCAATATATCGTCAATCAAACTCACATCATTTTTTTATTGGGTCTGTTAAAGAATTAATAGTATTTCATTGAATTGTTATTAAAAAGGTGTTTCATCAATTAGATTCAATGTTGAATTTTCCAGTATTTATTCCGTTTTTAAAACAACGGACAGCATATCATTCTGATGGAATAGCTTGTTGTTTTTGATTGTCTTGAAATCCACCAATTTTATTATTAATTTCTTGATTTGGTCTGGAATCTACATTAAATCGGAAATGCCAACTACTTGACGATGAATTCCAATATCTTCATTGTACTCATTGATCATAAACCCATGCGCTACCTCGTCAACGATATCAATTAGGTGGTAATAGAAAATCATAAGAAAAATCTTTAACATGATTAATATTACGTCAAGTTCATTTAATGTTTTCCCATCATTTTGTAAGGTTTGACCATTCAAAGATACTTGGTATATGGTAACCATCTGGACAAGGTCATTGTCTATCTTCAGAAGTTCATACACCATTACCTGTTAATGAATCTCATAATCATCACCACAGGTTACTCTGTGAATTATGAATTGGAGCACTTCATTCTCATAGTATTCACATCCATTGTGCGGATGTGTTCCATATGTTGTTACTATATTTTGACGGTATATATGGAAGCCGTTCCTTGATAGGTACTTCACCTCAATAGGTATTTTCGTTACCTGGGAATCCAGAGCATACATGTGAGTTAGTATTAAGTCCGTTACATGCACTAAATCAATAATTATTTCATCGTTGGTAATGGTATCAAAATGATTCATAGTTAACTTCTGTCGAATTATATTTTTTGTTATATATTTCTTTTGCTCCAAGATTTCTATCCATTGTTGTTTGTTGCGTGAGATTTCAATTTCAATCTACAAAATAAATATTTAAATCATCATAATCATATTCATAAATCCATTTTGCATAAAGTGTAATATCATTCGTAATCGTTGTTGAAAAATTGAATTTATTACTAAACTCTTTATCTAAAAATCGGCCATCAAAGCGATATCATGGTTTAATAGGAATAGGTTCCTTTATTATTCATCATTTTTCAATATATACATCGTTAATAATGGTTCCTCAATTAGTATCAAATGAAACGGTTAATTCTCATCGTTTCGCATAAAGTGTTGTTCAATTACTTAGAATATCATTTAATTTTACTTTTTCTCATATAAAATTCTGATTAGTATATCGTCAAATAAACTTAAATCCTTCTTTTTTTGGACTTCAAATTGCTACGACTTTATTTCCATTTTGAAGGCTAATCAATGCACGTGTTCATCAATTAGTATCAATTGATATTGTTGGATTATTAGCTACTATTTTAACGCAACGAACAGAGAGGCCATTAGCTGTTTCACTGTTCGTTGTATAATTTCAATATGAACCAATTTCGAAATTGTACGCATATCAAGTATATCGAGAATTTGGTGAAGAAGTTCGGTATATTCAGTCATAACCTTCACTGGATACTGAAATCATAGAATATTTTTTATCATAAAACGCTCCTCATGCTAATGGTAATAGGAGATAGTTGTTAGGAACAAGTCATATTGATTTTATGTTTAGATAATTTTCATCGGTATTATCATTATGACCAAATGGCTGAAATATTTCTCATCGAGAATATACACTAGGAATATAGTATCCATCAGGACAAGGTCCTTGCCTATTAAATGAATCTCAAGATCAATTCCCTCTCAAAGTATCTCATTCTCCTCATCGTAGATTTTTATTGTTTGAAGAATCCCATGGATGAGCTTTTACAAATTCATTTTTATTATAATAATTTCATGGTCCATATTTACTTGCATCAACTTGTCATGATGTTGTTGTCCAATCTTTACTATTGATGAAAAATGAGAAGTTATTTCCCCATTGGTATTTTGCACCATAAGAATTTCATACGTTATTACTTTCTCAATAATATTCAGAGGCTCATAAATTTCTATCCATCAATGTGTAATGAATATTTTCACCACTATTTACAATATAAACATCTAGGTCGTGAAAATTATTTAAATTTATTCATGTTGCATTTACCGAAATCATACAAACTCAGCTCAATGCTCATATTAAACTTGTTAAAGAAATTAGAAATCTAGATGATGAGAGAATTGTTTGAAATTTCATGTTTTGAAAATGAGAAATAAATATGTCCTAATTGAATTATATTTACATTTTTTTAAAAAGTCAAAAAATAGGTTATTTTAAGATAACCTATTTTTAAAAAGTGGTCAAATATATTAACTTTCTAACTCATTATAAGGATCTAATCTAATTAAGATGCTCGTTCTATCCTTAAAGTGTTTTTTTATATTCTTTTCAACTTCACAACTTATTTCATTTGCCTCTTTTAAAGAAATATTTTCATCTTTAAATACCATATGAAAACTTATGAAAATCTTTCATCAAGATTTATGTGTCTTTAATTTATGAAAGCTTTCAACTTCTTTATTTTTAAGTATTATTTTTCAAATTTCATCATCTTTGTTGATACTTCTATCCATCAAAACATCAAATCAATCTTTTATTATTTTTAATGAAGGAAACATAATATAAATGGCTATACCAATAGCAATAACTGGATCAATAAAATGAAATCACGTAAATTTAACAAGAATTAAGGCTATGATAATTCATGTATTAGTTAGAAAGTCCATTGTATAATGAACTAAATCAGCTTTAATAATCAGATTATGCGTTTTTTTAGCAGTAGAGTGAAGAAAAAAAACAATGATTCAGGTAACTGCAATTGATATTAACATAACAACAATTCCTTCTTCTATAGATGAGACAGGTGTTCACAGAATAAGTTTTTTAATGGATGAGTATATGATAATACCTCAAGAAACAATGATAATAAGTCATTCTATTACTGCAGCTATACCCTCTATTTTTCAGTGTCAATAATTATGTTCTTTATCAGCAGGTTTCACTGATTCTTTTAAAGCGAAAAGATTAAAAATAGAAACCATTAAGTCTAAAAGAGAATCAGCAGCTGAAGCAAGAAGTGTCATGCTTCAACTTATAATTCAAAAGGTGAATTTTAATACTGCTAGAGAAAAAGCTCCAGCACTTGCTATTTTTACGGCTTTTTTTTCAAGTTTCATTATTCAAAAAGATAGGAAATATTAGAGGAAGAACATTCAAAGTGCTCTCCATATTGCATATGAGAAAACAATAATAAGTACTCCTTTTATGGCACTTGCTATCGCATTTTTTGCCTTATTTACATCTCATAGTTTGAAAACACTGGTTGCATAAAGATAACCTGCATAAAGAATCATAACAGCTCCAATAAGAATACCTATTTGATTGAGAAATCTCATAAGATAAACAACATAATTGAGCAGAGTATCCCAATTCATAATTCATGTTTGGAATGCCATTCATAAATCTCATTTTTTCGATATTTCTTCAGCTTTTTTATTGTATTCATTAATTACTTCTCAAGCCTTTTTTCCAACCTCACCAACTTGTTTTGCTCACTCTTCAGCTCTTTGTTGTTCATCTCCAGCAGCGGTAGGAATAATATGAAGATTGTTTGGTGTATTTTTATTGGTAGCAAAGGTTGGAAATATACTAGCACCTAAAATAGCTATACTCATAATTAAACAAAATAATCCTTTTTTCATGTTGTTTTATTCCCAAATAAAATATTAATTACAAATAGATGTTATTTTTCAAACGGCTCTAATAACTCAAAAAAGATAGGTATTAGCTCTTGTAATCGTTGTATTTATTGACTGTGTCCTTGTATTGAAATAATTATTATAATTATCAACTGCACGATATGCTAAAAGATTTGACTGAACTTCAATATAATGACTGTACACATAAATATAACGAAGAAGTACATCATAAACTCTATCGATACAGCGTGATTCAGCAATCGTTAAGTCTGCAGAATTAAAGTTTCAAAGTTTTGTTGAAAAATTAGTAGCTATTTGGCAAACATTTAAATGCTTGGTTGTTAAATCCCACTTATCAAATTTTTCAAATTTTTTTGAATCGTCTTCAGTAGTGGTTTGGACTTCAGTTCATTTTTTAGACGCTCATTCAATCACATGTTGATAAGCACTATCACTTACTCAATTATAAAGAGAAATTCTATAAACAGGATATTCATTACTCCAGTTCGATTGATCTTTCCAATATTTATTATACTGTGTGGTAGCTTCATTTGGTACTGCTCATGTAGTACGAGTAGCATAGGCATTTATGATATTATTCCATTCAACAGCTTTGGCATCACCAGAAAGTCCTTCATAAGGATAAGGACTTAAATTTCTAAGCATGACATCAATAAGATGATCATAGAGATAAGGAGATCTTGTATATCAATCTTTAACTACCTCTTTTAAATTTCCTGTATTTTCACAGGCATCTTTTTTATCAAAACAACAATAGTGTTTAAGATTTGCTATAGCTCTTTTTAATGTAGCTTCAGTTAGTAGTCCAGTTCATTGAGTAGATTTATAGGCTGTTTCAAAGTGACCTGCCAAATCTCAATTAGCATCATAATTTTTAACAAGATCACAATTATCGGTATAAGCAAAACATGTACTTCCAATGAAGAAGAGTCATGAAAGAGCAATACGAATACCTAGTCTTTTCATACGTTTTGCGTGTTAAATAAAAGCAGTATATAATAATTTTTATCTTATTCAAGAGGTTTTACTTTAAAGGTAATACTTGCGACCTTATCTCCTAGTGTTTCATAAACATCATATGTTACAGTATCATCTCATGCATTATAAGTATAATTTCATTGGAGTGGAGATTGCGTAAATAACGTTCAATCTGGTGCAATATAAAGAAGAGGACTTTTATTTTTCATAATTACCTCTCATCAATTGAAGAGACCATAATTATTACCTTGAAGTTGAAGGACAGAATATCATTCTTCAACTTGTTTACTAATTAAACTTTGTGGTTGAAGAAGAATTTCAAAGAGAACTTTAGATCCCTGCATAATTTTAACAATTGGATATCATTGAGAGAAATCTACACGAGTTTCTGTCATTGATGCGAATTCTGGTTTTAGTTCAATTTTCCCGTTAGCTGCATCAATTGTTGCTATCTGGTTATTATCTTCAGAATAAAGCCCAACTTCGTCTCATAGGTCATAATATTGACCGACAACAGTAGTTTGATTTGTTGTTACATCATAATTTTGCTTTTGTGCTCAATTAGAAGTAGAAGATATAGGTTCTGAAACACTATTCCTATTCCTCTCAAAACTTACAGTTCATTCATCAATATCTGTTTCAAGTTCAGAAGTGATTGATACAGGTCACTTAATTCATTCTTTATATCCTTCAGAACGTTCAATATTTGAAATAGTAATATCTGGAATATTAATTTCTAAGTTTATTGTTTCTTCTGTCTCATTACCTTGAGAATCAACCGCATAAATATTATATTGTTTTGTCTGTGCTCAAGTAAAGAAAAGGTTCTCTAGACGAACAATTCAAACAAAACTATCAAAATCTTTTTCATTAAGAATTTTTCCAGTATTTGTTTTTTCATCAAAGACTTCAAGTTTTGTATTACGTACTTTTGTTGAATCATTCCATGTGATTTGTAGCGTATAGTAAGTTCATACAAATCACTCAAGATCAAAACCTTCGCTAACGATTTCATCTCATTTTTTAGATCTAAGAAGTTCTACAGTTGCTTTTGGAGCAGCTCAATCTCAAACAACCTGTCTACCTCATACCAGTTGATTTGACCATGGAGCATTTTGTTGGAAGACACGGTTATTGAGTTTTACAGTAGTTATTTGAGCATATTCCCATTTCCTTGGAACTTCTCAAAGTGTAACTTGTAAGCTATCATCATCTGAATTATAATATTTGATAGCATAAAGTTTATCACTAGAAAGTGGAATCGTATTTCATTGAACTTGAAGTTGTAATCCCTTTAATTCTCATTCCATCTCGTTAGGAAGCAAGAGGATATATTTAGTAGTATTCTTAGCTGCAACTGTTTTCTCTCGGAATCATTCTACATGTTCAACAAGACGCATGAGATATCAACTAGTATTCGCATAATGATCGTTATCTCGAGAGAATGAAATAGATTCATAAGTTTGTCATTTAAGTTTAAAGTTCTTAACTTCTGAATTTTCATCATAAATTTTTACATCAGATCAGAATAGACCTCATCAACTATATTTTTTCTTATCTTTAAGTGATGGTTTAATAGTTATTGATGACTTTCAACTAGCATTCTTTTGACGGTCGAAATATTTCACAAATAAGTTATTATCATCCCACATGATAAGTTCTGTTTTACCATCCTTGTCTAAATCTTTTTCATAATAATTATGGAACTTCTCATAGTTGTATTCTGAATTTACGGCATTGATTAGATTATCTCAACTCTTAATGAAGACTCCTTTAACATATTGGCTATAGTCTTCAGTGGCCATTTCAGTGGCACTAGGTATTGTATTATCAGCTTGAGCATAGAGAGGTTTATTAATAGTATTTCACATAGAATCAGTGAGATTTTCTCCTCAAATATATTCATTCCTCTTGATGCTATAGTATTTATCAATAGTTCCTTTTATAGAAGCAAGATATTTTAATGAATTATTATAAGTCTCTTCTGTCATATTGAGATCACTTGGACTATGATTATTTAATGCATTGATATATCCATCAACATTTTTTTCTTCAGTACGAATAAGGATATCTTTTGCATCATTTTTCATAATAGCTTTTTCCGCAGCTTCGTTCTTTTCTAGAAGATTTGTTGAGAATGAAAGTTGTAATGGAGCTTCTTCATTTTGCTGTGTATTTAAAGAAGCGAGGAATCCATCATAATCTGAAGTTATCCTCTTTCATAACGATTCAAGAGATTCTTTTTCAGATTCTATTATTTCATTTACTTGTTTTTCAAGTTTCTTTAAACCTTTGCTATTCTTCTTTACTGTTGTATCTGTTGAAGTATAAGCAATAACTTCATTAATCATCTTCTTATCTTCAGCATCAGTCATAGTATTACGAAGGTCAATGAGTTCTTTTTTAAGTTTAGATGGCGTCTCAGCTTTAGAAACACTAAAATCAAAATTAACACTCTTATTTGTTGCATCATTCATCTCTTGTGTCCAATCTGCTGATGTTTGATTTACATAATTAACTCCATTTTGTGCAACCTGAGAAACATTATACGTTAAATCATTAATCTCATCAACTATTCCTTTAAGTACAGCATAAAAAGCATCAAAATTGAATTGAAGATTTACAAAACTGTCTACTTGTATGTCTACTCATTGAAGAGGAGTTTGCTTAAAGTATGCTGTTAAGTCAAGATTATCAACCCAAGGCACTTCATAAGATCTTTGAGTCATTTGTTCAATTCTTGCTTTTACGGCACTTTCAGAAACAAGACCGATTCAAGATTTAATAATACAGAAGATTTTAGAAAGAGTTTTTGCAAGATTAAGAATTGCGGTAATTTCGCTTGGAATTTCTGGAATTGCCGGAGCAGGAGGAAGAACAGGTAATTCCATTTTGACCTGAGGAATAAATGATGGTAGTTCTGGGAGCTCAGGTGGCTGTGGTAGTTGAGGAATATCAGGAATATCAAAGTCAATATCAAAATTAATTCCTAATTGTGGTGGTTCTGGAAGTGTTGGTAATCTAGGAAGTTCAATACCTTCTGGTTTAAAAGTAAAACGAGGAAGGGTAATGTTCATTTGTAAATTAAGATGCGAGAGGTCAATATAAAGACTCGGTATCTTAACAGCAGGAATTGCAATTGTTGGTATATTAATCATACAAAGGAAGCTGAGTTTACAAGAGTATTGATCATAAGTATCTTGCGTACATTTTCAGCATTTAGATCACCGACTTGTAAAGAGATCTATCATGATTTGATATGTTTTCACAATAGCAACAATTGTGATAATAGCATCAACATATTGGGTGAATCTTGTTGCATTAACGTCCATCCAATAGTTAATATATCAGAAGAAGTTTGTTATTAAAGCAGAGACATCTCAAAGATATTTATCGACAACATGAAGCCGTTCATAAATCTGAAATGGAAATCTCTTATACGCTTCTAAGGTTTGTACGTTAGCAAAAATCTGATCTCATGTTTTATCAAACTTAGAAGAAAGTCTCATGAGCTTTGCTTTTGCATCTTGTAATGCTTTACAATGTGCTGCACTTCTTATTTTTCATTGATCATCTTCTTCTTTAGATGAACAGTCAGCTATAGCAGCTTCAATAGCAGCATCCCATCATTTAATGATGGTCAAATTTTGATCATACCGTGTTAAGAGATAGTTCTTATAAGCTTCAATATCTTCATTATAAATCCATGGAACTCTAATAGGAATGTTCTGTGTTGTAATATTTATTAAATCTGTTTGATTAAAGAGTTCTTCAAGCTCCTTAAACGGATTTACTCATCAAGCAAGGTCAAGCTCTTTTATTTTATCACTTACGATGTTAAATTTCTTTACACTTTCGACAACTCAGGTAAGTGTGGCTTTTTTATTACTACTTTGTATTTTCTCAGCTTTTTGTGTTTTTTGATCGGATCAATCATTTGTTCATTTATTTGCTTCTTCGACTTTCCCATTTTTGTCTGTTACTGGTGACGTGATGTCTGAAACATTATCGGCTGATATCTTTTTTATTTCATCAGAAAGATAGGAAATATCAGGGAAGGTGAATTCTATTTCAAATCTGAAGAGATTGTTAATCCAATATTGTACTTGTCTATCTAACCAGTCAACGAGAATCTTTTGAATACCTTGTTGAAGACCTCATAGTAATTTATTCTTCATATCACTTACTCATTGTATTCTTACTCAATTAATTTCCAATCATGATCATTTTCATTTTTCAAAAATACTACTATCGTTTGCTGGATCAATTCGTTCATATTCTTCACCAAAGAGATCAAAAGTATCCTGCTGAATATTTACATTACCTCAGAGATAAGTTGTTGAACTTCATCCAATACTTGATCCTTCACTGGTATTGAGAGCTCAATTATTACCCACCATTTGGAATGGTGATTCATTATTTGATGGAACACAAGTATTTGTTTTTCAATATTCAGATACCCAATTTTCGTATACGTCATCTTCTCATGCTCAATTTCAGTCATTTCAATCATCATCTCCATCTCCTGATCATCAACTTCAACAAGGAAGTGCCATTGCAGTAACGATACAGTTTCCTGCAATATCTGCTACAGGTGAAGGCATATTAATTCAAGCATTATATGGTCCAACGCAAATGGCAAGTCATAATTGTGCCGTAAGTGTAGGAGCGGCATATATTCTAATTAAAGAACTAAAAGGTCATGCTCACTTTAATCGGAGAAAATTATCTCCAGGTCCTGTTGGCATATAAGGAATTGGAAGGAATCAAACGAAAGGAATTGGACCAAGATTTCATGGCCAAAAGAAAATTGGAAGTCACTTACCTAGAGTAGCTGTTAGTGGTGGTACAGGGAAACATCACATGACATGGTAACTTCAAGGTGCAAGAAATGCTTGATTGAATGGAACAGGAAGTCCTTCACATGATTTTTTACCTTTCTTTCAGAATGTAAATCAGTTACATAACTTGTTTGCTAAATCTTGAACATTCCTTTGAAGTTGTTGAACATCAACACCAAGCATCTCTGTAATATCTAAGTCTATGCTTCAGAAGTCAATTCAATTGTTTTCTATGATCTTTGTCCATGAGGCTTGATCAAAGATATCTTTAGTTCAAAAAGTTTCTTGTACTAAGTTTAGAAGAGGAGAATCTGTTCATAAATTCAGAGCATTATTAACTTGATTGTTGATATTCTCATTTGCTTCGTCATTTGGTTTTTGAACCTCTTCTGCATAAGTCTTCGCTAGTTCTTGCAAATCAATAATTTCAGATTTATAAGATCTATTTTTATTAGACATACTATTTTTAAGTAGTTCTTCTTGTTTAACACATCCATCTGTTGGTTGTAAAACGATGTATGGAAGATTTTTTGTATCTGGAGTTCAATTTTCATCTTTATATGTTAAAGTATATTTGAACTCGATTATGTATTCTTCTTCTCAAACTTTTTCTTCCTCAAAATTAGTAAGATAAAAATTATATCATCAAATTCCTGATCTAGTCTCTCATTTTCATTTTGTAAATTGAACATTTGATGGAATTCACTTTTCAACCCAAGGACCTTCTAATTTCTCAAAATAAGTATTTAGATGAATATGGCTTTTTGGCATAGAAACCTTTACTGTAACCTCAATTTTATCCCCATTTTCAAGACTGTTACCATTAATATCGATATATTTTTTATTGATGCTATATATTTCCTTTGAATCGAGACGATCAATATATGTTCAAATATTATTGATATTAATATACGCTTGTTCTTCAGGATCTAAATCATCATTAATTTTAATTTTATTTGTGAAAGGATTTTTAATAAGAATATCTTGATGTTTAGAGTCATATTTTAGACCATTCCAATTTACAATACTAATATCATCCTTTTCTATATTTTTAACTGATTGAAGAGATATTAATGGATCTTCCCTTTCTACTCTAATTGTATAAAGAGGTTTTTCCATATGATAAGTTAATGAATATTTGACCTGAAATCAGTTTCCACTTGGTTTGATATTGATAAGTCAGTAATCATATCATTCAGCTCCTGCAACAATATCTCAAGTTCATCTTGTAAATTTTAAATCTTTGGGAGCTCCTGTTGTTTGATCACGATCAATCATCCAAGGTCCAGTAATTTGATCAAAGAATGAGGTTGGAATAAATCAAGCTTGAGCTGTTGAACTAACAGTAACTTCTACAATATCTCATTCTTCAAGTTCTCATCAATTTACATCAACATATTTTTTTTCTGGTTTATTAATCTTTTTAGTATTTGTTAATTTTCTGTAATTCTCAATGTTAGACATAGTAATAAAGGCTTGTTCTTCTTCTTTGAGTGTATCTTTGAAAACATATTTTCCAACAAAAGGATTTTTTATATAGAGTGTTCAAGCTTGAGTTACTTTTTGTGCTTGAGCTGTAGTGTCTATTTCTGAAGATACGTTAACAACATCCCCAATAATCGTACTCATTTTTGCTTTAACTGCATTTTGATCCATATCATCGCTTGCTGTAAATCATTCTTCGAGTTGTTTTAAGAAGTTTGGATCGGTTGAAATTCCTAATTTTTCAAGCTCAGTTTCACTTCATTCAGCTTCCATGTTACCATCGATTACAGTCTTTTCGAGGTCTTCATCGCTAGGGTATTTTAAGTTATCCCAACGAAGAATGCTGCTATCAGCGACCCCCTTTGAATCGAGTTTCAATCAGAGTTTTTTAATAATTTTAGTCTGTCATTTATTCCTTTCATATCGATTTTCGTCGCAACTATATATTTCTTTACTAAGATAGCTATGCCTATTTTTTGATCAGTAACCATAGAAGATTTTTACATATCATCTTTTATCTAAAGTAACAATATCAGTCCTTCAATCATTATCCATATCATCTACAAAAATTTGAAGAACTCCTGAAAGATCTTCTGGATGTTCATTAATTTCTCATGTAGGAACATTTGTGTTGAGACAGACAATATTTCAATCAACATCAAACACTCAATTATCATTTATGTAAACCCTAAGTTGATTGTTTGTATTTCTGACAATAATATCTTCATATTTATTTCAATCAACATCTCAAACATAAACCTCTTTAATTTGTTCGGCACTTACCATAAGAGTTCCTAAATCCTGATATTTTTTGTTTTCATATTGTTTTTGAAGAACAATACTTCAATCTTTATAAATAATAATAAAATCTCTTAATCAATCATTGTTATAGTCAATGTCAATAACTTTAGAAATAGTCTTTCATGGATTAGAGAATTTTACTTGTCCAAGCCCCCTTACAGATGCAACTTCATCTCTATTCTTTAATAAAGGATCTCAAATGTTGATAAGGAATTCAGATCAATAAGGCACCGTTGCTTCTCAAACACTTTCTCATTCTGCAAAGAGAGTAATGTTTTTAAAGTCTCCTCTAAATCCAACATAATTTTTAAAATCTGCACTGTCTTGTATTGACGTATATCCTTGATAACTATCTGCAAGAGTATTTAATGATGAATAAAGTGCTTTAATTGTATCTGTTGTTCCTCAATTTTCATATAAATCTCAAAGTTCATAATCTATATTTTCAGCATCTCATGTTATTGTTGAGTAATCGAGATTTGTAATTAATACAAAACCAAGAATTTGACCATTACTTGTTGCTTCCCATACAGGATAATTTCAAATATTATTTGTTGTAAGGTTAAAATTAACAGATGTTCTCATATTAGCAAATTCTAAACCTCTTTGAGTATAGAAAATACCATTGTTGTAAATGAAATCTTCGCTGATATCATAGAGTAGTAATGATTTTTCTTCTCATTGTGCAAGTTCAAGCAGCCATTCATTACCAACATCATTTTTAATTGCTTTAATATTTTTTAGTGGATCTTTTATTTCAAATGAACCAACCTTATCAATATCGAGTTGTAATTTCGCATTATTTAGGTGAGCGGTAACCGATAAATTATCATTATTTAGAATATGTCATGATTTTCAAAATACAATACTTGTTTCTTTTATCTTACTTGGATCAACGAGTTGTGTTGTTACAGCAAGTGTCTTTTTAGATGATTCAATAATGTGCTCTGAGAATTTTTTATTATCAGAACCATATCACCACTGATTTCACCAATCACTTCAGAATAAGTTTAGATAAAGAATATTAAGTCATGATTCTATTGCTCAATCAAGGAAGAATTTTCTAACCATAAAAGATTTTGTGGTAGTGATTTCATCTCAGTCCTTATTTTTTGTTTTAACAGTTAGTCTTTGTAGACCTGCATCGTTCTCTGTTGTTTTTAAACTGATACTTTGTTCTCAAGAATATACTTGAGGATAACGAGTAGGTGATACTGCGGCTTTCCACATCTTTCCATTAGGATCAATCATATTCTCTGTTGTTACATCGACAGAAATATTCGTTGCTTTATCAATTTTATTTCCTCGTGCATCAACAAGATTTATTGTACCACTAATAGATTCTCATATATTAATAGTGTCTTTTTCAAGAGTAATTCCAATATCTCTTATTTCTCAAGGTAAAAGTTTGAAAGCAATTTTTTTATCAGCCATTCAAGGAATAGAAACAATAAGGTTATCATCTCATGCTTTATATCAAGGAACAACATATATTGTTAATGTTCATGAGAGAATATTAATCGAATTAGCTTGTCTTAATGATAATTTTTCTGTTCCATCATTTCTTTTTGTCTTTTGGAGTATCATAGGAGAAATAAGTCATTTCTCACTTCAAAGTACAGCATTTGTCGTAATTGGAACTATAGATCATCCATTTTTGAGTGAAACCTTAATAGGAATTACTTTTTTTGTATTTATTGAACCATCATCATTAAAATATTTTTCATTAGAAATAGTATATTTCATACTAGAAACTTTAGTTCAATTATATTCAAGAGCTAATTCTCAATTTAATATAGTTGCATATTCTCTAGTAAGCACATTTCATTTTTCGTCTTCAACTGTGAATTCAACAGTTCATGCTGTCCCAGGTTCTGCTCTATAAAGGAGTGTTGTATTTTGAAAATCATTTACTTCTTGTTTGGTATCTTCAACACCTCAATTTATAAGTTTTCATTTATCTACTTTAATTATATAATTTTCTAAAGTTCTATTAATTGCATTATCTTTAGCATCAGTAGCTTTTAGAGAAAGAAGAGTATATGCTCAAGCAAGAATTTTGTTACCTCATTGTGGAGTTACCGTTAATTTATCTATTGGTCAAGGCACAACACTTAGTGACATTGTTTTTACTCAACAACTACTAGCTGAGGTACAAATAGAAACAGATGCTATAATATTTCAGACTGTCTCTTTGGCAAGAGTGTAATCGATTGAAAATCATGATTTATATGGATTTCATGTTTTCACTGCTTCTGTTCAATTACAAGTATTTGTATCTTTCACAATTAGACAGTTATCTCAAGTTGTTTGAATTTTTACAGTTATATTTCAAACATCTTGAAGAGAAAGGAAATTAATACTTCAAGATCAATCGAGAACGCTAACTTTTTTATCATTCCATGAAACTTGTGTATAGTTGAAGGCTTGTTTTGTCTTTTCATCCATATTCTTAGTGACAGGCATATTTTTATATGTCTCGATTGTTGATCAAGCTGGAGCTAAAAATTCTTCCATTTCATTTCAGAATTGTTGCATATTATCTTTAAAGTCAGTTAGACTTTCTTCAATAGGTTCCGTAATGCTAGAAAGAGTAGGCGCTGTTGGGAAATAGATTTCAACAGTTAATGGTTTTTTAGCAACTTGTTTAAGCCAACATGTAAGTCATTCAAACCATTCAAATTTTCAGCTTTCAAAACTATAAAGAAGAAGTGCTTGATTAATATCAAATCAACATTCCTTTTTAAACTCTTGAGTAGCCTCAGTATCAGATGGATCTTCTGCAAAAAGAGACCCAGAAACTCATCCATCTCAATCATCTCATCCTGTTGAGGCTTCTTTAATCCTATTTTCTGTGTCATCAAATCATGGAGTTACATTATCATTACCATTTGAGTTGATATATCAAACTTCATATCATCATGTACTATATCAAGGAATAATTAGTCCAGCATAACTCTTTTTATCTCCTGCATTCAATTCTCATTTGTAGAATTTATCATTTTCCTCAGTAAGATAATTTTTTACAATATATCAAATTTTCTTATTAATATCAAAGGTACTTCTTGTCTCATCTATATCATCTCCAATATCGTCAAGATACTCTCTCATTCTATTAGAAACATTTTGATAGTAGAGGAGTTCAGAAAGAGTATAAAGCATTTCTTCTCATCAAATTACTTTTATCATTTCCTGATAAGTAAAAGGTTTATATGGACGAACGCTTTGATTTAACGTTGGAGTAGCCAATGGATCCATTTTGTCTCTTAAGAATGTATAGTATTTATCCATTGATTTTGCATGATTCTTTTCATTACTAAGTATTTGGTTATATTCAGAGACTTTATTTTGAAAATATGATCTAAGTGCTTGATAGATCTCATCTTTGCTTGGATTTGGATTTGTTTCTTTCAATAAAATATTGCTTCAAGTAGATTTATAAACCTCAACTTTAAAAAGATTTGGATAGATAAGTTTTATAACATTTTCTCATACTCATTGAAATGTTACATATCTAGGAGAATCAATTGGTCTATCGACGGTAAGCATATTCATTCAAGGAATATGTTCCTCAGGATTATTAGGATCTGATTTGAAATGTTCTTGAAACGATTTTTTAGCTTCAACTATAGAATCAAGAAGTGCACTAATTGTTGTACTTCCGTCTCAGCTTTCTCATCAATCTCATCATCAATTTGGGTTCTCTCATTCAGCTATATCACATTTAACTGGATCATCACTTTCTGTTCAATAATTTATTTCTTCATCATCTTTTCATAGAATATTTCATAGAACACCATGATTAGCAGTACATTCATCTGCCATGTTGAGATCATTAACTGTTGTTAGAATGTCTTCAATTTTTAATTTTACTTCTTCCCATTTAGCTTTTGCTCCTGATGCTAATTCAATTTCTTCTTCTGCTTTTTTTATATCATTTTGAGCTTGTGTTATCGTAGCATTTGCTTCTTCAATATCAGCATTAGCTTCATCTATACCAGAATTGGCATCTCTAATGGCTGATTCTTTGGCTCTCACTTGTGCTTCATATGCCTCTTTTTCCTGTTTCCTTCTGTTATAGTTCGAAATGATAGTATCCCTCTGATTATTATAGTTATTGTTGATTGAAGTTTTCTCTGCTTCATAGCCAGACAATTTCACTTCTTCAGCCTGTTTTTCTGTTTTTGCTGTATTATAATTTTCTTCATTTGCAGAAATAAAATCCTCTTTTTCTTGATTTAGTCTTTCTTCTTCAGCAGGTAATCATTCAAGGAGCGCTGTATTTTCTTCGATAATACTTTCTGCTCTACTAATTTCGCTTCTAGCTGCACTAATTTTACTCATTGCTTCAGAAATATAGCCATCATATTCTCTTTCTAACCTTGCTTTCTCTGCTCATGTAGCAGTGATAGAATTTTTTAAATTAGTATATCTTTCGATTACTCAACTATTCGTCGCAATAATTGCATTTTGATCTGAGATAGTCCTATTTGCAGCAGTAATGTTCTGGTTATATAAATCTCTTCTTCTTCCAATTTCCGTATTATAATAATTAATTTTGTTTTCATAAGCAGTAATAATACTATTTTTTTGCGCAATAATTCATTGAGAAGTTCTTATTTTCTCTTCAACTACATTTAATTCATTTGTTCTATTCGTTTCAACGGCAGCTAATGCGTTTTGTTTATTGATTTCATCATTTGCATATCATGCAATCAAAGTATTTAAATCAGAAATCTCTTGTGTTAATCTTTCTATTTCTCAGCTAAGTCTCGCAATTTCTCAATTGCTTTCAAGAATAGTTTCATTTCAGCTAGCAATTGCTCCGCTGTTTTCTTCAATAGCTTGTTGTCCACTTAAAATCCTAGCTTCTAGAATCTCAATATTTTCATCTACTTTTTTTTCTGAATCTTCTAGTTCTTTAACAAAAGTATTATAATCATCAAAAAACTTTATACCTATTTGTTCCATAGCCCTAAGCGTATTGCTTAGAGTTGTCATTTGTGTAAGAATTTCATTAAACCATTTACTCCAGATATCAATTGGTGATTTTGTATCCATTTGTCTATTTTGATATCCCTCAATGTATGAAATTGCATTTTCTCAATAATTTTCAAGGAAGACACCATTAAATAAATCCCAATTCTTTGATTGATCTCATGATTGACCTTTGATAAGATATTCTCAACTAGTATTGGTTTGATCAGATAAATCAAAAGATTCTACAGCTCCTGTATAATTAACAAGTCATGAAAGAGTAACAGAATCAGAAAGTTTAATCTCTCAACTTAAGAGTACGTCAGTAGTCTCAATTTTTGTTGCTAGTCAAGATAGTATAGTATTTAATCCTGAAAAAGCATCTTGAAGAATTTTTGTAGCTCATGTATCTTGATCTAATTGTAGAGTTTCAAGAATGGAAGTGTAATAAATATAAGTTTCTTTGTCTCAAGTATATCTATATCAAGAATATCCATTAATTAAAAGGGATTGTGCCGCATCATGTTTTATAACTGAAGGTATAATTTTATATCTATAAACTCTTTCTTCATCAGTTCTTCATGATTTTTCCTTTCTTAATTCAAAGAAATCGTCAGAGAATTTTGTAAATCTAAATTTTGAAAAATTCAAATCGCTATTACCAAAGAATCGAACTTTATTGATTCCAATATGGAATGGAGCAGCTAATTCTCAGTTGTCTGCTAAAATTTCTCAATATACATCATTTATAAGTACAGGAGAAAGAAAAGTCTTTGATGCTTTAAAACTAGTAGCATCATTAATATTTGATTTTGTTTTTACTGATCAAGCGATATCATAAAGCGGTTTTACAGCATTTTCGTAATGAAAAGGTCAATCAAATTCATAAATTTGTTTTTGATATTTAGTCATATTTAGATTAAGAGGAGTCCCTCATCAATAAACTCTTTCTCAATATTGTAGGAAGTTCTCACATCAAGAGTCATCATTTTGATCACAATTTCATTCCTTTACCCATTCTTTTCTTTTACATCAGAAGAATTTTATTCAAAACCAATATTTAGTACATTCTCTGCTTCTTTTCGCATGAATTTTATATTGGTTATATTCTTCATATTCAGTTTGCATGTTAAGAACGTTGTATCCTCTATTTGCTTCGATTTGTGTTGAAAATATGTCATATGAAGATCAAAGTCCTTTTTTAGAAAGATCTGTTTTATCTTGCCTAGTTTGTGCAGGATTTAATGCATCTCAAGTAATTGAAGAATATTTTACATACTTATCAAGATTTCTATAAGATCATCTATAAATGCTGAATTGCTGGGCATTTGTTATCGTTTCAGGATTTTGACCAAAGTAAAACATTTGATATATACTGTTTTTATCAGGAATAAGTTTTCTACCAAATGGCCATTTTTTCTTCCATCTCTTTTTTTCTTCAGAATAATAAGTTGGAACAGTAGTTTTCATTGCATATTTTTCATCTGCAATTTTTTTATCTACAAATTCTTCTAATTTATCGTTGATGCTCTTAATGATACCATTCGTTTCATCATTTCAAAGGAGGAGTTGATCTTTTATTTGCATCTTTTGAAAATGAGAATCACTAACTTCCCATCTATCACTTGCTTTAACATTATCATCAATAGTTCTTAATAGAGGAGTACTAAGAACATTGTAATAGTCCTTTAAAAATCAATTAATCTTATTTTGAAGAAGAAGAGTTGGCGTATCTCATCAATCGGCTGAGATACTTTCAAGTGCTTCTTGAGTTCAAGAAAGAATATTTTGTACTCAAGTAATTTGTGTGGCTGTTTCTAAATCTGTTAAAAGATCTGAATAACTATCTTCTTGTTCTTGTTGAAGAATATTTACAAAAAAATTTGTATAGCGGTGATACATTAAATCTTCAGCAAAGATGAGTTTATTTTGATAAAGATGATATATTTCTTCAAGAAAATTTTTATTTAGTGCAATAAAGTCATCATACCAAATCTTTTTATCTATAAATTTTTCTGGATTATCCTGATATTTTTTTAATTTTTCAAAGAATTCTTCATATTTACTAGCATCTGAGAAATCTAAAACACCGTGCCAAAGCTCAGCTTCTCAATTTTCATTGTTTTGTACAAAATATTTTTGTTCTTCGTCTCGAATATATTTTTGTTCTATGAAGTCTACGTAAGGATAGATTGAAGGAAATACAAAATTTTGATATTTTACTACAGGGAAAGGTATTTTTCATACGAGAATGACTCAAACTAAACGAGAAGGTTCATTTTCAATTCCCTCAAAATAAAGATTCTCTAGCAATTTAACTATTTCAGGAGCAGTATATTCATTAGTATCAAGTGATAACACAATAGCTTGACTATCAGGATATTTACTGTGAAGATAGTCATTTGTATACCATGAGAAATTACTTGAATTTCAGATTTGACTGTAGGTATCATTATCAACCAAAACAGCAACGATAGGTCTATTTGTACTTCAATTACTTGCTGCTTCAGCTCTTCATCGATCTACATATCATAGATAAGAAAGTAGGTTTGAAGCTAGATATCAGGCTAGCACGATACTTCATAGAATTCTTTTTATTTTCATTTAATGCGGAAAAGATAAATGCTTTTTTCACAATTTATAAAATAATACTATATTTTGCTAAAAAATAAAGAAAAACTTCAATTGAAGACTAGTTTCTCATGCATTTTCGATATTTATTATTTGTCTTATTGACATTATCATCAAAAAGTCAAAAATATAAAAATTTTATACTAGAAAAATGTCCAATTTTTTACCTTTTTAGTTAAAAAGATTTTCAGAAGAAATTGTTAAAAATTCGGCTTGATATAATTCTGCAAGTTTATTAATTACCATATCTACTTTATACCTAGGATCCTGTTGTGCAGCGTAATACCACTTTTGAGGCTCGATAAAATAAATTTTTTTAAGATTGTTATAATCTTGAAAAATTTCTGAACTAGTTGTTGCTATTAAATTTTCATTTCCTGTTTTTATATTCCATCGATTTTTGTTCTTTTTAGCTTGTGAATCTAAAGAATAAAGAAAAGTCCCTTCAAATTTATTCTCTGGAAAAATATTTAAAAATGTCCGAATATCGGGGAAAACAATTAATGTTTGGTATTTCTCTCATGTTATTATTTGATTTCAGATTTTACAAGAATGATACACTTTTCCTTTTTTAGGTTTTATTTCTTTTCATAGTAGAGAATCTATTTCTTGATCAAAAAATAATTTAACTACATTTTTATAGGTGGTATACCATTCGTAAACCATCCAATGAATCAGTTGTATAGTTTGTATTGAACAAAACGACTTATACAAAAGAGTAGGCATGATAGTTCATGAATATTTTTTATCATAAATTTCTGAAAAACTTAGTTCTTGTCAGAGAACTAAATAAGTATTTGTTCATGCTGAAACTAAATCTCCAACTTCAAAACTTTCTGGAGCATCATTTAATAAGAAAATCCTATCAAATCATGCATATTCATTGAAAGCATAAAGGTAGGTATCCAAAATTGATAATGTGAAGATATAAAATACCTTTTTATAAATGATTTTTAGGAATTATTTTAATAGAGAATTAATGATTTTTGGTTCAACTTCATCATTAATGTATCTCTCAATAGGTCTTGCTCAAAATGCTGGATCATAAATCTTATCAATGATTTTATTAACTTCAGCTTTATTAAATTTAGGAAGTTTAACAGCAGGATTTTCTTGCCATGCAGACAAGAATTTCTTAATTTGATGATTGAAAATTTTAGTTAAGTCTTCCTTAGATAATGGATGAAATACGATTTTATGATCAATTCTATTTGAAAGTTCTGGTGTTATGTGATTCTTTAATTCATCAAGAACTCTAGATTTTATTTCATCAAAATGTTTAAGATCAGTTTCTTTTTTATCACCAGTATCAAATCATATAGTTGTTTTTTTCTTACTAAATTCTTCAGTACCGATGTTAGAAGTCATTACAACAATGGTGTTTTTAAAATCAATCCATCTTCCTTTAGAATCTTTTAATTGTCATTCGTCTAAAATCTGAAGAAGTATATTTAAAACATCAGGTGCAGCTTTTTCAATCTCATCCAAAAGAATAACAGAGTATGGCTTTCTTTTAACAGCTTCTGTTAATCCTCCTCATTCATCATATCAAACATATCCAGCTGGTGATCAAATAAGTTTAGAGACAGAAAATTTTTCCATATATTCAGACATGTCAAATCTAATCATTGCTCATTCATCACCAAAATAATTTTTTGCTATTAGTTTTGCAAGATAAGTTTTTCAAACTCCAGATGGTCCAAGAAAGAGAAAAGAACCAATAGGTTTATCTTTTTTAATTACAGAAAGTCTACTTCTAATAAGAGTTTTGACTATAGTATCAACAGCTTCATTCTGTCAGATAATTTCTTCTTTTAATTCATTATCAAGTCTTTTTAATTTTGTAATCTCATCTTCGTTTACAATATTAGTTGGTATTCATGTTTTATCAGCAAGTACATTACCAATATCCTCAGGATTTATAACACTTCTCAAATGCGTAGGAATATTTTTATTTGATCTAATTTTTTGAAGATCTTTCTTAAGTGCTTGTTCTTCCTCCTTTAATTCAGCAGCTGAAAAATAATCCTGATTTTCTATGGCACTTTCAATTTGTTTTTGAATTTGCTCAATTCTGGCTTCTTGTTTTTTATAATTTTCGTCATTGTCTAATTTATGTTGGATTGTGGATTTCCTAGCACTTGCTTCATCAAGGATATCTAATGCTTTATCTGGAAGTTGCTTATTTAGGATATATCTTTTACTAAGTGAAATTGCTTTATCAATTGCTTCTTCAGAAATAACAACTCCATGGAAATCTTCATATGTTGGTTTTAATCACATAATGATGCTTTTTGTCATTTCAATAGAAGGTTCATTTACTACAACTTCTTGAAATCTTCTTTTAAGCGCAGCATCTTTCTCGATGTATTTTTGATATTCATCAAAAGTTGTTGCTCAAATAAGTTTAATTTTACCTCTTGAAAGAAGTGGTTTTAGCATTTGTGCAGCATCATTTTGATCTTGTCATCATGCTCATATGATAGTGTGTAATTCATCAATGAAAAGAATAATATTATTTGTTGGATCCATAGCTTCTTCTAGAATTGATTTCATTCTAGATTCAAATTCTCATCTATACTTTGTCCCTGCAACAAGTGTACCCATATCAAGAAGGAATACTTTTTTATTTTGTAGCTTTTCTGGAACTTCTTTAGCATTTATTCTTTGGACAAGTCATTCAACAATAGCAGTTTTTCAAACTCAAGCTTCTCAAATAAGAAGTGGATTGTTCTTTGTTTTTCTTAAAAGAGTATAGATTACTTGATCAATTTCTTTTTCTCTTCAAATGATTGGATCAAGATATCCATCACGAGCTTCTTTAGTTAAATCTGTTCAAAAATATTCTATTGTAAGTTTTTTTTCTTCTTTCTTTTTTGGTTTATTTGAATCTGTATCTAGCGAAATATCGTCGTTATCTTCTTTCTCTACGATTTCACTTTCAAGATTGTTTAGAATATCATCAATTTTTCATGATTTTGCTACTATTTTCATATTTGTTATTTCACTAGGATCTAAAAAGAATTCCTCTACAAGATTATCGATTATTCCAAGAAAAGCAAGGAATCAGACCTCTTGAAGTGCTGGAAACTTTGACAAATTATGAATTAGTGTTTTAATATTTTGATAACTATTATGATCTAGTTTGAATATTTTTTTTAAATCAGGAGAAATGAGCGGAAAGCATATGTCAAAAAGCTCAATTTCACTAATTGATTGGAAATCCTTTGTTTTTTGAATCTTTTTTCCTAATTTCTCATCAAATTGTAATTCTCATTCTCCCACTCACAAGGAAGTGAAATCGATATTTTGCATCTTTAAAAGATAATATTCGATATATGAAAGGAGGTGAGTACGGTCTTTTATTCAAATAACAGAAAAAAAGCTATCTGAAAAATCAGATTCTCAAAAATAAGAAATAAAAGCTAAAACAATATCATCAGCTGTTATTTTTTTATGGTTATCTATGTAAGCAAATTTTTCTGCATGTCTTAAAATTATTTGGACATTAGTTGCTGTATCGTTAATGAAAGATTTCATAAAAATATTGTTCGATAAATGATTAATTTTGTTCTCTTAACTTATGATTTTTGTGGATAATTTCAACTAATAATTTATCCTGATAACTTCATATCTAACGGGACAGTGGCGTAAATAATCTTTGATCATTATTTCATTTCTATTGAGTTGGGAGTTTCAACTTTTGACTTCAATAAAAACAATTTCTTTTAATTTTCATTGGGAAAGTCAATTAAAAACCACATAATCAACACCTTTTCATAAAAACACTAAGTCCTTGGTGTGGTATGGAAATTCAGGAAGTAATGGAAGGACTTTTTCGCTTATTTCTCAAAGGATGGTATTACGAGATTGAGATACGGATTTTTTTTTCTCATTGTTGAGCTTTGAGTTGAAATGAAGAAGAAGTATAAGATAAGTAATAACTACTCAAATAATAAATCAGATAATCAGTTGAATATATTCTGCAGGCATCAAATTCCTTATTTTATAAAATTTTACTTATACTATCATTTATATAAAAAATTTCAAGATAGTATTAATTACAAGTATTTTAATTAGTCTTATTAAAAAAATGACTGAGATTGAATTTCAATCCAGTCATTAAGAGAGAGGTGATTAATGTTGTTTCTCAAGAGCTTTGATGGCCTGATCACAGGAATTTACTTCATCTCCAATAGTATATGGGAGCATATATGCAGCTCCGTAAACAAACTGGAGTCTAAGTGATTCACTGAGGCCAAGTAAGAAAAGGAGTCTCTTCTTGTAGACCTTTAAGAGGGCCATATTGCCGTCCTGAATTGCTTTGAGGACAAGCTCGTCTAAATGTTGAAACACCTTTTGAATTCTCTCTACTGTGACGCTTTTGCGCGGTTTAATAATTTTTACCATAAGCTTAAATGTGTATTTGTTTTTTATTTCTAGTTGAATTAACTACTTATATCTTTATGCTCTTGAAATACAAGGTAAACATTATTTATTTTTTTCTTTATCTTTCATGAAATTAAAACTATACAACACACTTACTCGTGAAAAAGAAGAATTCATCCCTTTGATGGAAGATCCTAATTATAAATGAGAAAAAAAAGATTTTGTTTGAATGTATTCATGTTGACCTACTGTTTATTATACACCTCATATAGGAAATTTGAGGGCCTCTTTTTCTGCAGATTTGATTAGAAATACATTAAAATACTTTTGATATCCAGTAAAAGCTGTTATGAATATAACTGATGTTTGACATCTTGTTTCTGATGCTGATGACTGAGAGGATAAACTTGAGAAATGAGCAAAAAGAGATGGTATTTCTGCATGGGAAGTAGCAAAGAGGTATGAAGAAATATTCATGAGGGGATTAGAAGATATGAACATCGAAAAGTTTGATGTTATGCCAAGAGCAACAGAACATATAAAAGAACAAATTGAATTGGTTAAATTGTTGGAAGAAAAAGGATATACCTATGAGGTTCCATGAGATTGAATATATATGGATACCAGTAAAGTCGATGATTATTGAAAACTAATATGACCAAATTATAAAAAGCGTCTTGAAGAATTAAAGGCGTGAGAGAGGGTTGATATGAAAGGAAAGAAAAATGCAACTGATTTTGCATTATGGAAGTTTTCAATGGTTAAGGGGAAAAGAGAAATGGAGCGAGATTCTCCATGGTGAGTAGGTTTCCCATGATGGCATATTGAGTGTAGTGCAATGTCAAGTAAGTATTTAGGAGAACAATTTGATATTCATCACTGAGGATCAGATCATATAACTATCCATCATCCAAATGAAATTGCTCAGGCTGAATGTTGATTCGGTAAAAAGCCTCGGGTTAAATATTGGATTCATAACGAATTTCTTCAAGTAGATTGAGGGAAAATGAGTAAATCATTATGAAACTTTTATTCATTGGAAGATATAAAGGCTAGAGGATATAGTCCATTAGATTTAAGATATTTTTATTTTAAAGCGCAGTATTGAAACTTCCAGAATTTCACATGGGAGGCTTTAGATCAGGCAAAAAGTGAAAGAAAAGGTCTTATTAAAAAAATTAATTCAATATTGGAAAGTAATGAAGAAGGTGAAAATATAAATTGGAAAGAAAAGTTCCAAGAAGCACTTGCTGACAATATTAATACTCCAAAGCTTCTTTCAGAATTGCATATAGCATTAGCAAAATGATGAAAATATGCGATTGATGCAATCAAAGAATTGGAGGATAAAATTCTGAAAATAGGACTTTTTGCTTGAGAACTATCTGAGGAAAATCAGGTACCAGAAGATATTATAGTTTTAGCAGAGGAAAGAAAAAAAGCTAAGTCAGAAAAAAATTATGCTTTAGCTGATGAAATTAGAGAAAAAATTAAAGATAAATGATGGTTGGTGAAGGATAATAAAGAGTGATATGAATTACAGAAAATTTAATTATTAAGTAGCTTATAGATGAAGAAGTATATGTTATGCTGAATACTTATTTTGAGTTTGCTTTGTACTGGCTGTCATGACAATAATAAAGATTATGAAAGTGAGGGAAGTTGAGAATCATTAACTTGAATAATAAATGATAATATTCTTCAGTCATGAGAGAATCTAGTAACTGAAGAAAAGATAATAGAGAATAATGAAATTACATGAGACATTCAATGATCTTCAGAAGAAAATGTTTGAGAAGTTATAGAACAAACGGTAACAAAACAATCGTGGTTTTGAGTTGAAGAATGTAATAGAATTATTGATTTTAATCTCTGTGTGATTTCTAAAGCTCCATTAGAGAATCAACCAGTAATGAGAGAGAGTTTACAAAAAGCAATTGAATCTTGGAAAATTATGGCAAATCCTCAACTTCGTGAAGTTTGCCAAGACGTTATTAATAGTAATTCGTTCATAGAAGTAAAAAATCATTATGAAAGTTTGGATGATTGATGTGTTTATTAAGATATTGATGTCATAAGATTTTTGCTTTTGGGATTTTTTAGTGGAATTTAGGATTGCATTTAGATTTGAAATCTATATAAACTTCAACTGAACTTTATTTTACTTCCGTAAAGAAGCGTTTTAAAATGCCAAGAAGAACTGTTAAAAACAGAAACATTGAAGTAATTTTGCTTCAGGATGACAAATACCTCGGAGAAAAATACGAAATTGTTAGTGTTAAGCCTATTTTCGCAAGAAATGTACTTTTACCTAAAAATATTGCTGTATTAGCAGATAAAGCTAATAAGAATAAGTATGAGCAAAAGATGCAAGCTGCAGTAGCTGCAAGAGCAAAGAAAGCTGCATGATTAGAAGATCTTTTCACTAAGATGACTGAAAATGGATGAGTTAAATTAGTAAGAAAAGTAAATAAAGATAATGTTCTTTATGCCAAGGTTAATGAAGCTGATATTGCTGAAGCTATCAAAGAAACATATGGTGTAGAAATTGAATCACATTATCTTAAATTAAAGAAGAAAATTAATGAAGCTGGTAGTTATTCAGTTCCTTTCCTTTATAAAGATATGAAGAAAGAAGTTGCTGTAATCGTTGAACCAGAAGCATGAGAAAAAGTTGAAGTTAAAGAAGAGAAGAAGGAAGAAGTAGTTGTAGAAAAAACGAAAGAGGAATTAAAAGCTGAAAGAGAAGCTAAAAAAGCAGCTGAAAAAGCAGAAAAAATTGCAAAATTAAAGGAAAAATATAAGTAGAATTAGTTACTTATCTATATAGAAAATCTAGAGTGAAAACTCTAGGTTTTTCTTTTCGAAATTTTCATTAAATCATAGCTTGAATTTATCCTACTTTTCATTAAAAAGATAAAGCTTTATATTTTATACTAGACCATAATGACACAAGAACTTTTACAAGTAAGTGATGTAAAATTTAAGTTTGTTGGTGATGTAACTCCTGTAATGGAAGCTGATATTAAAAAAGCAGTTGAACATCAATTGGCTAATAAAGGACAAACAATTCTTAGAAAAATTTATGCGAAGAATATTGATGCAAAGGTTGTTATTGATTATACTATTGTAAAGAATAAGAGTGGACTTTATGAAGCAGATTTTATTTTCTCTTATGATGGTGAAAGATTCGTTGTTGAAAATCATAAAGGTTTTAAAGTAGCTACAGATCTTGTTACTCATGCATTTAGTAAATGGAAGAGAAAGGTCCTTGGATTCTGGGGTTTCTTTAAATAAAAAGTTTTTGTTTATCATATATAACGTTATTTTTTATATTCTATTTTGCTAAAAACATATGGCAAGTAAAAATTTTCTTACTAGAGAGTGATATGAAAAACTTATTGCAGAACTTCAAGAGTTAAAACAGGAAAAATTACCTGCAGTTCTTGAAAGATTATCAGAAGCAAAAGCAATGTGAGATCTTTCAGAAAACTTCGAATATAAATCTGCAATGGAAGATAAGGATTTTATCAATTCTAGAATCGTTGAAATCCAAAATCTTCTAAGTGATGTAGAAATTATAGATAAAGAAAAAGATACAAAAAAATCAGATAAAATTGTAGATTTTGGTTCTAAAGTAACTGTTAAGATAGAGGATGATGATAAAGAATATACATTTAGAATCGTAGGTACTTGAGAAGTATCATTGGATTGAGAATTAGCATTTTCACTAGAATCTCCGATATGACAAGCAATTAGAGGTAAAAAAGTTGGAGAAACAGCTAAAATGAGACATGAAAGTTGAAGAAAAAATATAAAGATCCTTGCAATCGCATAGGATCATTTTGTTGTTTAATTTGAGCGTATGTATAATCCCTACGATTTCTATTTTAAAAAAGCTAAAAAAGAATGATATAAAGCTAGAAGTGCTTTTAAGTTGGAGGAAATCCAGCAAAAATTCTTTTTAATAAAAAAAACAACAAAAAAGATACTAGATATAGGTTGTGCACCTTGAAGTTGGCTTCAATTCTCGATTGCACAATTAAAAAAATATTGAGTTAAAAATTATCAAGTTATTGGTTTTGATTTAAAAAGCGTCGATTTGCATTTGCCTTGATTAAAGACCTACGTTCAAGACGTAACAGAAAAAGAAAAGGTGAGAGATATCTTAGAAGAGAATAAAATTGATAAATTTGATTTTATTCAATCAGATATGGCACCAAATACTATTTGACTAAAGGATATTGATGCAATGAGAGCTATTGATCTATTAGATCAAACCTATTGGCTTTATGATGAATTGCTTTCAGATGAATGATCTTTTGTTATAAAAGTTTTTATGTGACCTTGATTTGATGAATTTGTTGCAAAAATGAAGAAAAGATTCTGATGAAAGAATATAAAAGTATTTAAGCCTTTGAGTTGTAGACAAAATTCTAAAGAAACTTACGTGATAAAACTTCCTTCGAATAAATAAAAAAACAGACCCTTCAAGGGGGCCTGCTTTCTCGCAGATTTGAGATACTTCTATCTCATATCCACTTACAAGGTTCTACTACACGTAATATATTATATATCTTTTATTAAAATTGTCAAATATTTGATAGCTTTATATTCCTAAGATAGGATGTCACTATGGATGAAGTAAAAAAGCAATTATGGGATAAACTTCAGGATGATATCGCTGAACTAAATGAGTGATTACAAAAATTACTTGAAGTTTGAGTGAATAAGGGAAGTATTCAAGAAGAAGAGATAATCTCTGAGATTGATGATATGGATTGAAATATTAAGCTTCTTGAAAAATTCTATGCATTAACTGAAAAGCTTTGAATTAAGGTTGTAACTATTGAAGAAGCATTGGAGCAAGAACAAGAAACAACAAAGAAGGAGACAAAATTATGAAAAGTAAGTTTATACGGTGGTAAAACAGATAGCCCAGTTGATAATCAATATAAGGATTATATTAAACTTTATTTTAATGATATTTCAAGAATTCCTTTACTAACATATGAAGAGGAGAGAGAGATTGCAAGAAAAATAAAGAAATGAGATGAAGAAGCTAAAAAGAAATTAATTGAATCAAATTTAAGATTGGTTATCTCTATAGCAAAAAGATTTTTTGGATCTCGTTTAACATTCTCAGATTTGATTCAGGAGTGAAATATCTGACTTATTAAAGCAATTGAAAAATTTGATCCAGATAAAGAATTCAAATTCTCAACTTATGCTACTTGGTGGATTAAACAATCAATTACTAAGGCTATAGCTGATATGTCAAAGCACGTTAGAATCCCAGTTCATTTGATAGATGAAATGAACTCTTATAATAAAGCATATCAATTGCTCTTCCAAAAATTAGGTCGTGAGCCTACAAGTAAGGAGATAGGTCAAAAACTAGGTTTCCCTATTAAAAAGATTAAAAAACTAGAAGAAGTTATTTTTTGAAATGTTTCTCTTGATAGAGAAGTATGAGATGAATGAAGAGATACTTTAGCTGATCTTTTGGAAGATTGAAACACATTAAGACCAGATCAAATTGCAGAAAGAACAGCACTTAGAAATAATCTTGATGCAATTTTATGAATGTTGGATGATAGAGAAGCAAAAATTGTTAAGATGAGATACGGAATTGATGGTCCTAAATTTACGCTTGAACAAGTATGAGAAGAATTTGACGTAACTAGAGAAAGAGTTAGACAAATTGAACAAAAGGTAATCCAAAAATTAAAGGAGCATCAGTGACTGCAAAAAATGCTTTGAATAGAGGATGATATTGAAAAAATGAATAATGATTGAAATACAAAGAAAAAGAGATGAAGAAAGCCTGCAGAGAAAGAAAAAGATGATTACGATGATGATGATTTCTTTGCAGAATATGGTGATGATGACGAAGAATATGATGATTTGGATGTAAAGTTTTCACCAGAAGATGATGATGAATAAAAATATTCAAAATATGAAAGGTAGGAATTCGTATTCCTACTTTTTTATTTCTATTGACATCAAGCAGAAAAAATATATAGTATGTGTGTTAAATAAAAAAAACAATACAAAACAAATTAAATTAGGGAATTATGGAAATAAAAAAATTTAACATGATTTTGACGGCCGTCTTAGTGGCCGTGGGAGTAATTAATGCGCTTTTGCTATGCTATTTTAGCGAAATCGGACAGGTTATTACACCATATGTTGTACTTGGTGTTGGAGGAGCTGTGGCAATTATTTCGTTCATGCAGGTTCTGAACCAAAGTGAATTCCAAGAGCATAATCCGTTCAACTATTGGTTAACAGTAGGTGCAACGGCTTGTGTTGCAATTGTATTAATGATTTTTGCTATTGGAATATTTCCGACAATACAAAGTACAGTATTGATCTTAATTATGGCGGTTTATCCGCTTATCATGCCATTGCTTGGAGCCTTCTTGGCAATGATGTGGAGGTCTCTAGTCAATAATCCTATAAGAGCGTAAACTTCAAACAAATTTCCCGGCAGGATATTGTATCTTGCCGGATTTTTTTTAAAGAAAAAAATATTAATTTATGAAAATATAATTATGAAGGACCAATAGAAATAAAAACGGATTAAAAAATTTGAATAAAAACCAATTCTGTTGAATCAGATTATTAATTCTGTAAAATAATCCGAGTTATGGGGGTGACTTTTGGATTTGATGAGAGGAATCCATGCCCATTGCGAGCCATTACTCAATGATCGACTGAGTTAAAAACCGATCAAGAAAAAAATGCTAACGCATGAAAATCTCTCTTAAAGAGAGCAGAACTCGTTAAAGCTTACGCATAGTCGTAACTCGAGCCTGTAACTATCCTTATTTCTGACTCCTGCTAGGAATAAGGCGGACTTTAGCAGGAAACCCAAAGCTTGTTTTATCAAAATTATAGAGTCGAGTTTGTCTACCTTCTTCTGTTTCCAGGTAAAATAAGTTAAAAAATATGGTTAAAGATAGACTATAATGGTAGAACGTGGTGAGTGTGCCTTTTAGACCGGAGTTCGATTCTCCGCACCTCCAGGTACGGATAATTTAGGGTCTTTTAGCCCTTTAAAATATAGGTAGATACTGGAAATTTCAGGGGTTTGACATCCCTGTTTTTTCGAATAGTAAATTTTACCTCAAAAACAAACCCTAATTAATAACTGCTTCATCTCGGCATCTCAAATCTCCCATAACAAACCAGGATTAAATAAGGCAACTTTTGCATCATTATAGGCTTTCATTAATTCTGAATTGTCAAAATTCGTATCTTCCATAGAATATTCTAATTGAATTCTTTTTTCATTTAACTCTGCCCATTGATTTTGCTTCTTTTCAAATAATTCTTCATTCGTAACTTTATCTAATAATTTCTCTATTTTTCTCATTTCTTTTTCACACTCTTGAATCTCTAATTTTTTAGTATCATTAATTTTCTTAACATCTCATTGTCTTGCTTTAATTTCATCATTAAAAATTTCATCAAAATAAGGTCTTAAATCACTGCTTAGAGCAATTTCATTAAGCCTATTTTTTATTGCTTCATGTACAGTTTCTCTTGGTAACGAAATCCTGTATGATATACATCATTTTGTATTGCATCAATAGTAATGATGATAATCTCATGTGTGTGATTTTGATTTCCATTTAGTCATTCATTTATGACATTCAGGACAAAGTAATATTCTTGTAAGTGGGTATTCTTCAGAATTAGTATCGTATTTTCTTTTCTTATAATCAACTCATTTGTTGTGAAGTTTTCTCATTAATTTATCGAAGATGTCATAGTCTATCAGAGGCTGATGCTTTCATTCAACAGGTTCATCTAAATATTTAGGACTATAAATCTTTCAAACGTAAAAGATTAGCTTTTCGATTGTAAGCAACTTATCTATATCTCAAATGTAGAATTTACCGGTTTTATTAACTTTGCTATTTGATCTAAATCATCTTTCTTCTAAGAACTCAAACAACTCCATTTTTGTTGTAAGCTTTCACAATGCAAATTGCTCTAATCATTCTTTTAAAATCGGAAACATAATTTCATCAGGAACTAGTAATTTTAATTCTCTTCAACCAATTCTCTGTACAATTCTTTTGTATCATGCTGGAACTCATGAAAATGGCCGATATCACTCAGATAATTTTCATTTAATTCAGTATCTTACTCTCGTTCCTCATCTCATTGCCTCTAAAGCGTCCATTATCGATTGCATACCAAATTGTAGATATCATGTTTCACTCTCTAATTCTTGAATTCATCAATTTCAAACAGCAACAAGCTGAACTCATACATTATTTAGCCTTCAAATTAATTCCATATTTTTTCATAAATCTTTATTTCTGGAAAATCTTGAAGTACTAGAACAAATGAAAAAATCAATTTCGTGTTTATATTTATTTACCTCTTCCACATATTCCAAAGCTTCAACAAATTCTTTCCTATTTAAGTTTGTTCATGAGATTGCTTCATCTTTAAATATTTTTACTATTTCTGTATTGTTATACTTTGCTCGATTTTCACAATCAATTATCTGTCAATTGATACCATTTCATTTATCTCTTTGTTCTTCAGTTGATACTCTTGCATAAATAATTCATTTCTTCTGTGTGTTTGTATTCTCTTCTTTTACTTTTTTTGTGGTAATAATTTTTTTATTTAGAAAATCATATTCTAAATTAGATCAACTATTCTTTTTGCTTTTTGTCATTTGTAAAACCCAATAAAAGAATTAAATATGCTGTTTTAAATATAGGATTTTGTGATTTTATTACAAGTTTTACTTTTATATTAAGTTTTAACGATATTAAAATGCCCATAATGGGCATTCTATTGTTAACCTAATTACTCTTTTTGAGGTGTTTTCTTATCATAAACCTACATACAGCTCTAAATAGCACCTCAATTTCTTGAATTTGCTCATCTGTAAGATTAGAGTATTTAGGTCAAAGTAATTCTCTTGCCTTTTCTAACTCCATCTATGATTGGGTTAGTTCTTTTCCTTATCCAATAAGGTCGAAAGAAAGGCCTTGTAAAATCCCTCATACTGTTTTATGAGGATACTTAAACTTTAATATTAAAGATCACAAATTCAATGTTTTAATCTGATTTAATAACTGTTCTTACCTAGTTTTATTTCAATATAAATATTGTTTTTTTATAGCTATAGAACTCCACTTTCAATGATTCATTTTCTTTTCAATACTTCAATTCTCTCATATCATTTCTTCAATTTCTTTATATCTGTTCATATCTTCTTCTTTCCATTTAGACGACATAAATAATGGCTTATTATCTCTAGTATCAATTGTAAATGTAACTTTATTTTTATATTGTGAATCATTTTTAAGATCCTGAAATAATTTTTTCCATGATTGATCTTCTATTATTTTAGATAATGAACTATAATTCTCTAATCCCTTAATATTGATTCATTTGTATATGTTTAATATGATAGTACTAAGATTTAATACATAAGATCAATTTATCATGTATAGATGTAATTGTTTTTCATCTACAACGGATAACATAAATCAGGATTTTGATGGAATATAAGTTAGATACAAATCTGATTTTAGGAATAATATACAGTATATAACATATAGTAAACTATCGTTTTCTTCTACATCTTCTTCATATCAAAAGTTATCTAACATTGTGTAAAAAATATTTATATCTTCATCGTATTCTTCATTATTGAGGATATCTTTGTTTTCATAACGCCACCAATCTCATTCATCAGAATTATTATATTTATCTATAATATTAAAATACTCCTCATTACCCCTAAGTTCTCTAATATCATCTACATTAATACCAATATCTTTGTATGTCTTTATATAATCTCATCTAAGTAGATATAATATCTCTTTTAATATTCTTTTATCAGTAAAGAAAGAGGATAATCAACTAAGAATAGCAACTCTTACTATATCTATAGCCTCAAATACCTCCATGTTATCTTCTAACCAAAAATTAGCAGGGTATAGACTAAATATTGTATGAAGAAATTCGATATCATCGTTATTTTTAGTACTATATCTTAAAGGGAAATCTAATATTTCTTTTTCATCCTTACATCATTCAATAAAATTAAGATAAGAAACATTAGCATCAAAATCTAAATGTAGGTGTTCTTTAGTTTTTATTTCACTGTCTCAGGTGAATATTAATTCTCTTTTCATATTTTTTGATGTAAATTTGAATAAAATATGGTCTAAATTAGTTTTTTATAAAATTAAATATATTAGGTATTAACTACCGTAATTATTTTGTCAAAAAAAGCAAAACGAAATTTTTTTACCATTTTTGAATTAGTAAAATTTGATACCAAAAAAAGAAAAATCAGAATGTAATATAGAAAAAATATCCTTGAATATCGATTATGTCGGAGTATGGTATAATATGCTTTAATTTTTGGTATATGAAGAATGAAAAAAATCTGACTTTTAACTACTTTATTAGTAGCTGGGTTATTATTTACAGGATGTAATAATAGCGACTGTTTACCAAATAATTTGGAGACGGCTGATAACTCTGGAATCAATAATGAAGTAGTATACACTTGAAAGTATCTCGCTCTTTATCCATTTTGAACAGAAGTTAAGCCACAAGAACCTGATTATTCATGGATGACAGTTCAAAAATTATATAATGATTCTAATATAAAAAGTGATAGAGAAAATCATTGTTGAAAAGATTATTATTTCTTAAATTCAGTATATTATAAAGTACAACTTGATGATGAATGAAAATATAAATCAGAGGAAAAAATGGTCATCCAAGAAGAACCAACTAAAGAGCCTCTATATTTTGATTGGAAATTATATCAAAGTGTTTGGAATGATAAAGATACAAATCCCGTAAGTCTTGACCATTTAGAATGAAATATCTTAATTACATGATATTTGGAAAATTGTTCAGAACCTGCTTGTATTTATTGTGATGAGGAAGAAGCTAAAGACTATTGAAAAGTAGAAGTTTGGAGAATTTATCCAGATGATGGAAATAAATATTGATGATTCGTTTTATGATATACTGAATGAGAACATATTGTTGCAATGTATCCGAACATAAGATTTGATGATATTGAGTGTTTCAATTCATACAATAAATGTACAGACCATCATGAATGTGTAAACCTTCGTGACATAGCAAATGATTGAAAAGTTCATACATTTAGAGTTGTATTAGATGATTGAGGTTCTCAAGAACGATCTTATTTTGGTTCAATGATAAGAGAGCGAGATTTTATTGAATAATAAAATGGATCTCAACAATATTTGGTAGGTATTGAAAAATCTCGATATATATATACGTTATTAATAATTTATATCTCTTATAATACTTTATGAAAACGTGATTAGCTAAAGAAGATTTAAAGAAGACAGGTAAAAAAATCTGAAAACGATTTTTCTGGATTTCTGTTTTAGGTTGTTTTTTATGGACGATATATTCACTAGTTCCTTATTATTGAAGTGTTAAAGTCCAAAATTATTATGATATGATACGACAAAATGTGAAAAGATGATATACCTATGATGTTATATTATCTAACGTATTAGCTCCAAGAATAAGTCCTGATTTCAATTATCTAACATATTGAACTAATGTAAATTTCGATAAAATTAATATTATAAATGATAGAGAATACGATCTTGCCTTTAATGATTCTTATATGAAAATATTCCGTTATAATCATAGTTGGGGTAATAATGCTTTAGAAATTAGTATTTCATGAAATATATTATGGTTTGGTATTGATAATATATGAACTGATAACCATGGTGAATATGATATCCCTGAATTTGAGATGATTGGTAACCCTCCTATTACATGAGATCAATCTTGTTATTTATTAAGACGATTATCACAAAAGGGATACCGAAGTGAAATAGATTTTGATTTATTAGAAGAAGAAAATCCAAATAATTGTATTATTCTAAATGTGACTCCAACGTATCAACAAGGTGTAGCATATCTTAAATTTGCTTCTGATCGTAAAAATGATGAACCTTGATATATAAAATTTCATGAACGTCCAATATTAAGAACACATTATTAATTTAATTTATAAATAAAAAAAAGAAAAATCAGATTGCTCTTGATATTATAACTCAGAATACTATTATAATGTCAATTTACGAGATATTAACTCTTTTCTCATAACACTCTTGGCGCACGTGCAGATGTGGAGTTTAGATAGTAATATCTCTTGTCAGAGGTTATGACAGAATGTGGGTTGGCTTGGAAGCAGCCATTCTCTTAAATTA
>CAMVNG010000006.1 GCA_947168815.1 uncultured bacterium | reverse complement strand
TTAAAGTATTCTGTTATATGAAAATGTAATTTATTAACATAGAAATGAATATTTCTCTTATCAAAATAAGGAGTTACAGTTTCCCATACCTTAGTATCTGAATGGATTTTTTCTATTTCTTCTCGGATAGCTTGTCATACTCATTTGGATTGAATTCAAACTTTAACAAATAGAAAATCTAAATAATTGTGTTGATTCTCATTTATAGTAACAATAGCTCATCATAATAAGTTTCATCCATCATCTATCATTTCATAAGCATATGAGTTTTCTTTATTTAAACTACGGTCTATATGACTTTCTGAAAGTATTTCATCAGATTTTCAACAAACAGATTCATATCAATATTGAAATGCTTCTTGCATAGATGACTTAAAATCTTTGATATCTTCTTCTTTTAAGGGTATTAATTGCATAAGATTAACCAACTAATAAATACAAATTTTTATAAGAATAAAAAAATAGTATTCAATAAAAACTATTCAAATTGGATATAAGGTTTAATAATAAAAATATGTGAATTCAGATGCCTTTCAATGATATAACGTAAGGCCTTTTTTTAAATTAAAAAAAAGAAGGAATCTGACTTCCTTCTTTCATATTTTTATAATTTATTAAATCCTTTCCATAATAACTTTTACAGCATCACCATGTACTTCATATTTAGCTTTAATTTTACCACTTTCTTTAAGTCCAATATTAAAGAATCCATTATTCCACTTATCAGCGAAATTAGGAACCCAATGTTGGAAATCACCTTCAGTAACATCTCTACCTAACATATATCTAGAAATAGCAGTTCCACCATTCTCCAAAATAAGTAAAATAGCCAATTTATTATCTAATGGAATAAACTCTTCACTTTGATAATCAAAGCTTCCATCTTTATAAAGTTCCTTATACTTAGCTAAAAGTTTCTTTGATTTAGCAGTATTTAATCCTCCTAGATCAATATCTTTAAATTCACTATTCCTCCATAAACGTAAAGCTTGGATAGCATCATTAATTGAGTATTCTTTAACATCAATAGATTCTTTACTAGCAGTTAAGGTTTTTACAAGTTGCTTTTTGATAGTAGCTTTTTTAAAACCATTAATGTCTGAACCATTCTTCTCTACTGCTTTTTCTAAACTTGATTTTGTTTTTCTCATTTGAAAGTGTATGTAAAATATAAAGCTGAAATAATTTTATATACTAATAAGAAATTGTCAAGAATTTGAAAAGTAAATAAAAAAGTTAATAGCAAATCTGACTATTAACTCTTCACTGCGCAGTAATTTAGTTCATAAAAACATAATATCGATCAAACCGAGGTTTGTATTTCACAGACGCAATCGGCACACCATACCTACGAGCAATAATTCGACGCATTATAAAAACAGATTGTTCATAATAATGGTGATAATGCCTTCCTCTAAGGTAACTACGGCTTAATTTTCTAGCTTTTTTCATAATTAATTTGTGTTTGTGGTTATGTTTAGTTATCTAATACGTTATAAAGAACAGAGGAGTTAAATACAAGAGTTAAAACTCCATAAACAAGAAAGAATCACCTGAATTTGCTAAAATATCTAAAGCTTCTCTATAGTTCTCATAATGTTCTATTGATTCATCTTCATCATAAATAACACGTTTAGCCCAATCTAGATCATGAACAGGTTGATTCATTTTCTCAATAATTGCATCTCCTACATTAGTAATATCTTCATTAGAAATACTATTTAATGTATCTAATAACTTCTTAGAAGTATTTGAGTTTCTTTTTGAAATAACAATTCTATTCTTAAGTTCAGGAGTCTCCATAATGAATCCAAATAATAAATTGTATAAAAGATATACATATTCAAATCATCAAATTCAAGAAAAGTATATAATATATCTTTAAATCAAAAAGTAAATAGTTATAAGTAAGTGAAAAACAAAAAAACTGAGTTATATGAAAAAATTTCAAACACTTATCTATGATTTATGCAGCCGAGGAGAAAGGTATACTGATCCTGAAGGCAAGACGGGGCTCTCGCTTCCTACCTATACCCTCGAATACCAGTTCGAGATGGTAAATAAAAGGAAAATTCATGCAAGGCCCTTTGAGGATGGGTTCCCCATCATCGCGGAATTTCCGAAGAAAAGAATCTCGGAAATGATCTCTAAAATCAACCAACTACCTCTGAAAGAATTCGAGGAATACAACAGAACAATCAATAATTTTGTATCAACAAAGCATCATGTTGGTGACTTTAAGAACGGTAAATCAATCAAATTACCATTCTTAAAAGAGGCTGACGATATCACTGCACCGATATGCAAGATTACTGAGCCATTAGGAGAAAATAGCAGGGTTAATACATTAAACCTTGAAGTCACTATCTACAACAAAGAAATCATTTGCGATTTACCAAAATGTTTAGATATGGTTACCATTTTCTTCTGTGTTCTGTGTATTACCTCTGGATACAATCCTAACAAGATTACCTTTAACTTGGTTCGTGCTCACTGTGAAGATATTCACTTAAAAGCTTTAGATATGTTCTTCCTGAATGGAGTACATTATAAAGACATGAAGATAAAACCAAGTTTAACAAATCTGTTGAATCTGAAAACAAGAGACGTTGAATTGACGAAATGAGAAACAAGAGGATGAGTTAACTGCTCATTCTCTTTTCTTAAATTCTAAATTTGCATATTTTAGAGGTATAAACTATAATAGAGAAGTAATAAGATATCTTTAAATATCAAAAACAAAAATGATTAAAAAAGAGAAAACTAAAGAAGCTCCAAAAGAAACAAAAAAAGTTAAAAAGACTAAAACAACTAAAAAATCTAAAGAAGAAATTGAAGCTAAAAAAGATCAAGATTTTCTCATGAAAACAAAATTTGCAACACCTGAAGATATCGATAAATATATAGAATCAAAAGGATGAAGATTAACAGCTAAACAATATAAAATACCTCTAAAAGTATTAAAAGAAAGACCAGATATAGTAATGTGTATATTAAATTCACGAAGTCTATTCACCTATAGAGACAAATTAATAGTTTTTCTTGAAATATTACTTCTTCAAAAACATAAGAAATATGATACATTAGAAAAACTCTATAATACTTTAAGAATAGAATACGAATACGTTAAAATAGAAGAAAAGAAAGAATTATATATAGCAATTGCATTAATATCTTATCTTATGATTGGAATATGAATTTGATCATATTTATTAAGTTTTAAATTTATGTTCTTTATTATCTGAAGCTATATATTGATAGGAATACCTGTCATTTATAGAGGATACAAAAATCGTAAGTTTCTCAGAGATACTTATAGAGAAATGCTTAATAAATATCAGAATAATTAAGCCAAATCTAAAGCATCAGCATTATCAGAAGTTACATTATTTTGAGCGATTCAAATTTTTCATACCTCAGTTTCTCAAGTATTCCAATTTGTATAAGGTAAACTTTCAGTTAAAGGAGAAACAGAAGTAATATAATTTAATCTTGTATAAATTTCCATTTCATGATATCAAAGATTCTTTTTATTAGCTTCATCAACTAATAAGGTAACAGGTCATAGAGTAGGTGAGTGATTAGAGAATCATGAAACAGAAGACCTGTTCTGAGTGATTTGGTCTTTTTCAAAAGCAGTTCAAAAGTAACATCTAACAGACCAAATATTAATATTCTCAGACATATTAGCTAAAGTTAACCACTCTTCTCTACCCATTTCATTTTCTGAAGATCCATCAGGGTTTCAATGGTCATTAATACAAATCAAAATCTTCTTATCAGGATTTTTAGCCATATAATCTCTTAATTCATCAGCAAATTCATCCATCTTAGCGTAAGCATTATCTTTTTTTACATCTTCATTATTGCTAGTTTGATAAGAAAAATCAGAAACCTCACTAGTTGTTAATCAAGATAATACATCTTTTCAGATTTTAAAACGTTCAACAATAGAATCTCAGTTCTGCGCAATATAGAAAATCTTATCAAAAGTTTGCTCTCTAGGTTTTTCTACTCTTTCTCAAGCTTCATTTGTTGTAAAATCCAAAGAAATATAATCTCCTAAGACCTTTTCATATTCTTTTATAATCTTTCACCATTGATTAGACCAAGATTCTCTATCTTCCTGAGAAGGATTATCAGGTAAATGAGGGAAATTGATATCAGATCTACTTCTTACCATTGAAAGGATTCAATGAAAGCAGAAATTAACTCATTTTTCTGTATTTAAATCAATTTCTTTAATTTCCTTTCATCATAAATTGGAAAGCTTTTGAGGGTAATCTTTAAGATAATCAAATAAGTTCTTTCACTCAGGTTCATCAATAAAGGTTTCAAAGAACTGAATAGAAGAGCCGAATCATTCATACATTAATTGATATTCATCTCTTTTCTCATCAGCAAAAGAGTCATAATCAGGTATTTCAACTTCTACTTGTTCTGAAGTATCATTTGTGGGTTTACCATCTAAAGCAGCAATTCTTTCATGCATCAATCTTTCTTTCTCATCATTTTTACGTCTCATTTCAACCAATTCATTAACAGTATGTTCTACCATAGGTTGAGTACTATTTCTAAGATAACTTCATTCTGAAGCACTACAATACTTTAAATAACTAAGAGCTTTATCTCAGTTAGATTTAATGAAAGAATAAATAGCTTCAAAAGCCTGAGCGGTTGTTTTTATATGAGTATTAAGCATGCCAGGATCATCTGCAAATCAGACAAGGATATTATAAGTATGCACCATATATTCAGTATAATGTTCAGGAGAAAGTTTTTTCAAATTATATAATATAACAAAATATTTTATTTCAGAATGAAATATATTTTTAAACATAGGATTACTTCTAACTTTAAGAACATCTTCACCAAAGATAGCAACTAATGTAGTATCATCTATCTCTTTAGATAGTAACTTTTCTTTTCATAGTTTTCATATTTCATTAATAAATTCCTCAGTTACATCAGAAGGAATAGCAAAAAATTCTGAATATTTTCTTAAATCATTTTCAGCTTTGCTAATAAGAGTATTAACATCATTCTCAATAGCTCATGCTAATTCATTTTGAGATAAAGATTCAACTATTTTAGCTAAATCTTCCATCATTTTTTGTTCTTTTTTCTCTAGATCTAATGAGTTTGATTCTCATAATCCTTCATTTTCTTCCATGAGGTAATAATGAAAAGAATAAACACAATAATTATAGCTAAAGTAGTTAAACTTAGCAAAAAATAGAAGAAATTATAATAATTGATACTACTTGAAAAAGTATTAAATATTTCTAGTATAAAAAATGCTTTTAACCAAAAATTCATTCTATGAAAGCATTCTTTTTTGATACAGAAACTACATGATTAAATGATTATGATCAAATAGTTCAATTTTGATGAATTTTCTGAAATTATAATCCTGAAACTAATGTTTTTATAGAAGAAAGAAGAATAAACCAGTATTTAAATGTGCATGCAGAAATCTCTCCAAAAGCCTATGAAACACATCACCTATCTAAAGAATTTCTTTCAGAGTATTGATATATTGATGAATATATTTGAGAAATACTAAGTTATTTTGAACTAGCAGATATTATCATATGACATAATGTTAATTTTGATAGGAGTAAGTTAGTCAATGAATGCAAAAGAATTGGTGAGCCATTTAACATAGATGATTATTATTGGATAGATACTATGATTCCTACTACTAAATTAGTAGGAGCACGTAGGAGTAATTGATCTCTTAAATGGCCTAAATTAACAGAATTATATTATTTTCTCTTTCATAAAGATTTTGATGATGCACATAATGCTATGTGAGATGTTTTAGCGACTAAAGACTGTTTTCTAGAATTACAGAGAAAATATAATTTCTTTGATCTCCCAGTTAATTTATGATGATCTGAATGGAAACAAGAAAAACTAATTAATATAGATAAAATAGAAGAAAAAATAGAGATTAAGAAAGCAGATAAATTAGAAACTAAAGAAAAGAGCAAAGAAGAAGTTGTAGTAAAGAAAAAATGAATCGTAGAAAATGATGAAATAGTAAATGAAGATTGAATTATCTATCGCTGAAGAACAAATAACTGATTACCAGATTGAATAGGAAAACTTTTCTCAGCAAAGAATAATTTAATGTATGAAGGAAACTTTAAAGATTGAAGAATTAATTTAGAATGAAAATCATATTACAAAAACTGAAATATAAGATACGAATGAAGCTTTAAGAAATGAAATTTTGAAGGAAGTGGTAAATTATATTACAGTAATTGAGATTTAAAATATGAATGAAATTTTAAGAAATGACAATACTCATGAAAATGAAAATATTATGAGAAAAATGAACTAATATATGAATGAGGATTCGTAGAAGGATTATATCAATGAAAAGGTAAAGAATTTAATAAATGAATATTGAGATATAAATGAGATTTTATATTCGGTCTCTATGATTGAAAAGGTATTGAATATTCCAGCAATGGTAAAAAAATCTATGAATGATGGTTCTATAACTGAAATTATGATTGAGAAGGAATATTGTATGATGAAAAAGGTAAAGTAAAACATGAATGAAATTTCAAAAATTGAAATATAATGGATTATTATACAAAAGAAGATGAAATTTATGATGCTGATGATGAATTATTGTACGATTGAATAGTCAATGACAAGAATCTATCAGTAAAAGAATTAAAAAGGAAATATCCAACATATCCTGAAGATTTTCTAAAGTATTATAAAGAAATATTGGACAAGAATGATGATATTTTAAAATATTGTGAATCTATTGAAGATATTCGAAATGATTCTATGCGGGATTATGAAGAAGACAAAGAGGAAGATGATAATAAAAAAGTAGAATATAATTTAGGTAAACCAGCATATAGTGATATTGATAATTACAGAGAAGAAAAATCACTAGAAGAAAGAATACAAGAATTTGATGATTATGAGTATGATGATGAAGAAGAAAAAGAAATAATAAATGAAAATAAAGAAAACGAAGAATTAGAAGATGATGAAGATTCTGAATATGTAGATCCAATTGATTGAATACCTGAATCTCTTAAAAAAAAGAAAATAATTAAGAAAAAAGAAGTAAATGTAAAAGTTCCGGAAAAAAAGGAAAAACCCAAAAAAGAAAAGATTAAGAAAGAGATTAAAAGTATTAGTATAGAAGAAAAGAGGAGTGGTTTCTTTGATAAAAAAGAAAATATTTTTGCAGTTTCTTTTATCATTGGAGTAGCAATAATTATTACAATAATTGAAATAATCTTATTATAAAAAATTAATTAATAAGCTTCTTAAAATAATTTCTCAAATTATCATCTTCACAATAAATATAACATCATTTCTGTCACCTAGTAAGCAAAGTCTTATAGGTGTTTTTAATAAGGAGTTCAGCCATTTCATCACTAGTAGATTTGTTCTTAATTCATGAAGTTTTATCATCCTTAGAAATCATATTTCTATCTACCATAACTTTTCAAAGATTACTATCAAAATATAAATCTTTACCAACGAATACTCAAACATAATCAAACTCCAATCATTGTGCAGTATGAATACATCAAATCTCATCGAAAGAATTAGGATTAATAGCCCAAATCTTATCTCATTCTAAATTCCATTTTGCTTTAAAATCATCTCAAATAACAATATCCCATTCTCATCTCTTATTTTTAACATTCCAATCATAACAATATCAAGCAACCATTCTAGCTTTATTATCAATATTTTTAGATCTCAATTTTTCACGTAGTTCAGATGGATTATCAAATACTTCAATATCAAAATTCATTTCAGAAGAATCTATATCGACATGTTCTCAAATTTGAAGGACATTATTAACAAATTGGATATATTCATCACTTCAATTACATCTAAATTGAGAATGAAGTTCAGTATATTTAATATCACTTCATAATTCATTAGCCCATTTTTTAATTTCATCAATAGTTCCAATATCTTTTGTAGTTACTTTCTGATTTTCATCTATAAGAAAAATTGTAAATAAAGATGCATTAATACACTCTTTTACCTGATTTTCTCATTTAAAATCTCAATACATTTGTTTTACTAATCTATGTGCTTCATCAACAATCAAACAATCAAAATAATTCTTAGGAGAATGACACAATCAAAAAGGAGATCTAAAAAGAGTCTTTACAGCAACTTCATCTTTAAATCTGAAATTTGATAACTTCTTTAAATAAGCTTCCCTAGGAGCACTATTTTTAGTAACATAAGAAACATTTAAATCATTAGTTAAGAATTCCTTTAATAGATTAACAGCCAAAACAGATTTTCATGTTCAAGGTCATCATTGAATAACCAAAGTTCTCTTTTTTCTATCCTTTTGGCACTGAAACATTATCTGTTTACACATATCAAAAGCAACAATCTGATCATCTAAAAGAATGAATTCCTGATTTCATTGCATCAATGAAACTAAACAATCTTGCAAAGCTTTTGAAGGCTTTATTCTTCAATGATCAATTCTATATAATAATTCTCAATCCTTTGATTTACGACAAATATATTTTTTTATAAAATCTGTAATATCTTGTACTTGATTTTTAATAAAGAAGGGAGCTTCATCATACCAAATCTTATAAATATTGTCATTAATAGAATCTAAACAAGAAGGATCATAATTATGAAGATACGCACAAGGTATAACTCAAATATGTTTATCCTCAACTTCTTGAGAAGAATTTTTAATAAAAACAGAATATGAAAAAGCCTGATATGAAGGATGAGAGACGATTCTTTCAGCTCATCAAGTAAAAGCTTTAACACTATGAGACATTTCATCTCAAAGTTTTTCAGCTCTTTGCCATTGCTTTAATTCAACAATTACAACATTATCATTTCAATTCTCATCAGATCATCAAATCATAAAATCAACTCTTTTTGAAGTTCTCGGTATCTGATATTCAATAGCTACATCAATATCTCAAGAAAAATAAGAATCTTCAAGAATATTTCTCATAAATCACATAGAATTTTGCCAAGACATATATTCAGCAGGAGATCATCAACTTAATCAAAGTTCATGAATTCTAGATAAAATCTTATCAGCTATCTGATTAGACCATACATCACTACAAAAAGAATCCTTAGTTCAAGAATATACTAACATAATATTAAGAGAAATTAAAGTTTATCATATTTATCTGATTTACCTTTAGCCTTATCTACACTATATTTTTGACCATTCTTTTCTAACTTTGCTAAGACTTCTTTTTCAATATCAATTCAACATTCCTCAGCAAATAGGACCATAAAATTAAAAATATCAGAAAACTCTTCTTTTACATGAGGATCATTTTTACCTATTTCATATGAATCTTGTTGCGATTTCCATAAGAAAACTTCTTGTAATTCTGCTGCCTCAATAGCAATTGCAGTCGCTAAATCTTTTGGATTATGAAACTGTTTCCAATCTCTTTTTTCTCTGAAATCAAGAATAGCATCTCTAATTTTCTCGTAATCCATAACTATACAGATGAAAAAAATATAAACTTCACATAAGCATTTAATAAACGAAAATAATTTAAGAATATTCTACATTTTATTGAATTTCTCTTCAATAAACCCCTCAATAGCTTCAGCAATAACTCTTGCTCTTTTAGATGTCTTTTCTTCAGATCGAACACGATTCTCTTCACTAGATCATTCATATTCAGTTACTACATCAGCAATTTGTTTATATTCACTCTTTTTATAAATAGGAATTTTATCAGGCAAAGGTTTATTCTGAGCTTCAGAATTATATTTTGTTTCTAATAAAGCTAGATTTCATATATTATTTAATAAAGAATTTGATTCAGATTGTTTGCTATCATCCTGTGGATAAATATGTTCAATATTTGTGAATTCAAAATCAGGTCTTTTAGCTCAAGGAGTAATAGCAGATTCATATAAAGTTAATATATAACGAATTAATTCTTTGTTTGATAATTTTAATTGAATATTCATGAATCAAGATTTAAAATCATCATTTGGAACATATTCGTTCAAAAGATCAACCATTTCGCGCTTTAATTTATCAAACACCTTCTGTATACGATTACTACGTTCTGAATCATCTAATCCTTGAGAGCTTTCAATTGCCTTTATAAACTCAACACAATAATTTCAATATAATTTTTCAACTTTATTAGCTTGTCATTTTCAAACAACAGAATATATAAAATGGAAATATTCTAGTAATTTAAATATCTTTTTTACCCTTTTATCTCATATTTCATTTTTATATCTCAAAACAGTTAAAAACAAAATATAAACTTGAGTGATTCAAAATGTTTTTAATGCAGTTAAACTTTTTATAACTGAAGAATTATAATCAGAACGTTCTAAGAATACTGATCATTCAGGATTTCAAAATTGATTATACAATCTAGCATCTTCAAGTAATTGCTCAGAAAGAACATCAACTCAAAGATTTCATATTTCCCTTTTAAAAGCCACATATAAATCTTTTCAAGTTATATATCATTTCCTAGCACTCCAAAAGTGTTTTAAAAATGATTCAATATTAGATTTTGTATTAGAATCAGAAACTTTATCAGTCATCTCAGCCCATCTTGCCTTAACTTTTTCTTGCTCTTCTTTAGAATATTTACTATAAGATTCTTTTATAAAAAGATTTTTTAATAAATCAATATTTTCAAGTTTAACTCAACTTGCATTAACAATCTCAAATGCAATATACGCTTCTTCATCACTATGAACCTTTATAACAACAATTTGATAATTTAGTATTTTATTTAATAGCTCAGTTAAAACATCTGCAATATTATTTTTACCTTCTATATAAGAATTTATTTTTCAATAAATCTTTTTATAATTTTTAACCATATTCCATAACGTTTCTTGTTTAGTTCTATATATTGTAGGTAACTTATCTTTTAATAAATTTCATTCGTAATGGAGTACATGCTGTTCAAAAAATTCTTGCACACTAGACCAGCATTCAAGAAAATATTTTCATGAATGTTCTCATCAACTTCAATCTTGTTCAAGATATCTTTGAACTCTTAATGCAAAAGCTAAACAATCATTTTCCTTTGCAATATTTCTTAACGCAGAAAGGAAAAGAGCTATAGTAATTGTTCTTTGTTGTCAGTCAACGATATCAATAACAGGGAAAGAACTTTCATCATTTTCTTTTAAAATAAATGATCAAAGAAAAGGTAAGACCATTTTTCTTTCAGTCAAATCAGACCAAAATTCTTCAACTCTTTCATCTCACCAAACATAATTTCTTTGATAATCTGGTATACGAAGAATTTTATATTCTGAATCTATTAAAAGAATATCACCTTTTATAGTAGAAGGACTTATATCAATTTTTTCCATTTATTAAAAATATAATGATAAAAAACTAACAAAACAAATAGTAGGAAAATTTTTATTAAAATCAATAATTTAAACTAATTAATAATACTTTCATTAATAACTACATACTTTTCTTCATTATTGTTATTCCATTGCTTTCTTCAATCTTTTTTATTTCTTTGAAAGTCTCATATGTAAGGAAGTTTGTTATAACTTATTGAAATTTTAAGATTTTTGAGTATATTATTCATCGGTGAGCTGCATTGTGGCTCATGGGTACACTTCGGGGTACTCCTTTTTTCTTAAAGCGTCATCAATCCTTAATTCAAGTTTTTTCTTAAAGAATTCCCATTCTTTATCATTATATTTCATTTCATTGTTTCGAAAAACAATCATACTTAATTTTTCATCACAATTCAATGATTCATCATATAATTTTTTCTTAAATTCATCAGCAGCTTTTTGAGCAAATCAATGATGACTTTTACCATTTAATTCGATTCATAAAACAGGTCTCAAGTTTTCTCTTTCTACAATCAAAAAATCAACATGTCACTTAATTTTTAAATCATAAGAACTATCATCTTCATCCTCAACATGAACTTTAAATAAATCAGCTAATCTAAACTGAGGAAAAATTAAATATTTATCAGAATATTTATCCTTTAATATTTTTTCTAAAGTTCTAAAGAATCTCTTTTCATTCCAAGAGAAAATATCTTCCTTTCTTTCAATTTTAGATTTTCTAATTTTTGAAAAGAATATACCATTACAAATAACAGCAACTCAAATCAACAAAAAAACAGTAAAAATAAAAGCTGTAAAAACAATAATAAGTATAGTTCAATTATCAGGCATAATAATAAAAATAAATATAAAAAGGGAGAAAGAAACAAAAAAGTAAAAAAAACAAAGTGGGGTTTTTATATAATGTTTTATTTTTTCTATTAAAGGATTCTGAATAAACTACTAATGATATTATAGTTAATTTCAACAAACTTTTTTATTTAAAATAAAAAAGACATACAAACATACCAATATACAAACTAGATTATTACAGTAATTTGATTTTAATTGATTTCAATACTTGATTTTTCTTAAATTATTAATAAAGTCTAGTATTAACCTTTATTAATTAAAAAACCTCATGAAAAAAACTTTATACTTATTATCTGCAACTATATTCTGATTTTTATGAATAGTTAGTGCTGATAGTATTTCTATTTATTATGAAACAGTAGAATATACTGTAAAATTTCCTACTGTTCAATGATATTGTAGTACAGATCAACAACTATTTGCAACAGAACAATATGTCCCATATATTAAAGATGAACAAGTATTAAGAATGTTTCAAATAAAACTCGATGCTATTAATACAGCTATGATAAACTATAATAACATGAATAAATCATGCTATCCAGATCCTAGTCAAGTTTGAAGGTATAAAAATCCTAGAACAATATGTCCTGATACAGCATCTCCTTTGAATAATATTTGTTCACTTGAAAAAGATGCTATAGAATATATTACAAATGCATATAATAACGCTATTGAAGAAACGAAAAGAAATAATGAAACTTTCTGATCATTATTACAACAAGCAGATAATTATGCTAATAACAATGAATATTCTAAAGCTATTGAATACTATGAGAGAGCTTTAAATATGAAAAATAGGGTCACAGTAACAAATGATGTTGTTTCTCAAATTGAGAATGCAATTTCTTCATTAAAACTAAAACAACAAGCAGCTAATGAACTAAAAAAAGCAGAAGAATTAAAGGCCGAGCAACAGAAAATGGTAGATAAGATGAATGAAGCTAATAATTATACTAAAATAAACGATTATACCAAAGCCTTATCTATTGTTGATGAAGTACTAAGAAATGAATGAAAAATTGAATGGGGAAATAATTATGAAGAAGTTAAAAAAATAAGGGAGAACATTCAAAAACTAGCAGATGCTGAAAAAACATGGAATGAAGCACAAGCAGAAAAAGCTGAAGAAGAAAAAAATGCAGAAATACAAAAAGCCAAAGAAGCTTTATGATCTAAAGCAGTTATATTTGAATGATTAGTTCCTTTATTTAAACAAAAAGATACGACTACTCAAACTAAGGTTAAGACGTTACTAAAAACATTTGAATCTAGTAAAGATTCATACACTAGGAATATTGGTATTTATTTCTGATATTTAATTCAATAATGAAAAAATTGTTATTTTTATTACTTTCTGTATGTTTCTTATTATTTTCAAGCACATTCGCTAAACAGTGATGTTGTTCTTGGCATTGATGAGTATCATATTGTTGATCTAATTGATATTATGTTTGTAATGACTGATGGAGGGGATCAAGTTGCAAATGTTGAACATCATCTTATACAAATTCTTATACAAACTCATTTTCAAATTCATACACATACAGTTATCCAACATATTCATACTCTTACCCAACATACACAGTAACTGTAGATAAAAATTTAGAATGCAAGAACCAATACTGAGATAATGCTTATTATTCATCATATGATCAACAATGCTCTTGTAATTATTGATATGTTTTAAATACATTAAATGGAGTTAAAAGGTGTCTTAATTATGATGAAAATTGTCAGGCAATGCATTGAGAACAATCATATCACATTTGAAATTCATCATGTTGATGCAAAGCAGGTTATCTAATGGTAGATTGGAAATGTGTACCTAAAGATGATAGCTGTATAAAAACATACTGAGAAAATTCATTTTATGACTTACTAACAAAATCATGTTCTTGTAAGAATTGATATGTAATGTATAAATGAACTGCATGTATAACAGCAACAGAATCATGTCAGAGACAGTATGGTACAAAATCTAAAGCATGAGAACCATGATATTGTGTTTGTATGGATTGATACGTTTGGGATGAAAAATGAACTCAATGCATAAGTGAAGATAAAGCATATTGTTGAATATATTGATCTCAATCTTACCTTAAAGATAATAAATGTTACTGTAAAGATTGATATGAATGGAACTCTGATATGACTAAATGTATAGAAAAGAAGAAAACTACACCCGTCGTAAATAATAACTTAAATAATATTTCAGAAAATAGTAATATCCAATATACAGTAAAAACACTAACCGATGAAGAAAAGAAATTTAGGACAGAAAAAAATAAGGTAATGAGTGATTTGCCTGAAGAAGATGATGATTTAATATGGTCTATGATAAATCTAATGGAGAAATGAGCAATAGATGCTAAGTGAAGACTTTGAGAAGAAGCAAATAAGCTTAAAGCTATTATACCTGCGGTTTTAGAGTCAGACGAAGAAACACAAAAGAAATTTGTTGATACAGTTCTCGTACTACAAAATGATAAAAACCAACATACGGCAGATGTATGAAATTATCTTAAATTTTTATTAATCTATTGGGATATTTAATAAATCAAAAAAAACGGACACTCACTAATGATTTTATATAAAATCTCTCACCGTGAAAAATTTCAATTTTTTGATTTTTCCACGTTTTATAAAACTCTCATTTTGCATAAATTTTCTGGCCTAAAATTTGAAAAAAATGCCCAAAGTAAGCATAATTGAAGATAGTAAAAAAGTAGTAAAATTTTAATTATCGAAAAGTAAAACAATGGCCATCAGAAAGAAATCTAATGAAGAATTACAAGCACAAGCTGTGTGATTTTTAACTTATGAAGAAAGTCTTTGAAATATTACACAAGAGAAGAAAGAAGAAATATTATGAGCATTATCATTAGATTCTACAGAAATGCATAAAGAATCAGATTTAAAAAATAGTTTTAACTGATTTTTTTCTGATCCAGAATCTGAAAATCTACAATGAGAATATACAAAATTCTCAAGTCGTATGGCAAAATTGAAAACCAAAGTACAATCATTATTTCCTGCCTGATATGAATTTTTAGGAACCCAATTAATAGTCGAGGTATTAAAATGATGAGAAAATATAGAATGATTGGAAAAAGAGGTAAATGATTTATTAGAAAATGAAGAGGAATTAAAAGGATTTAAAGATACAATAAAAGGGAATATTGATGCTTTTCATGAAGCATTAAATATGGGGAAAGAAGATTTTAAAAATCTGTGAGATGAACATCTCCAAAAAATGTTAGAGCTTATTATTAATTGAGATCCAGAGAGAATAAAGACGAACATAGGAATGCTAAGAGATGCATGAATAACTAAGATTGATGATTTTGTAAAATTAAGAGATGTTATTAAATGATGAGATGCAGCAACAATAGAAGCTCTATTAGAACTATGAGGGAAAAATGTTGATGATCTAGAAAAATTCCGACCTCTTATTCCGTATTGCGATCTAGAAAGAGTAAAGACAAATATAGGATTACTAAAAAGCTCATGAATAACTAAGATTGATGATTTTATAAAATTAAAAGAGATTATTCGTTATCGAGATGCAGAAACAGTAAAGAAGAAGCTAGACATCCTAAAATATCTATGAATAACAGATCCTGATGATTTCTTAAAATTACGACATATTATTAGTTCAGGAGAGCAAGAAAAAGTAAAGGAGAATATGGAAGCACTAAGAAGTATATGAATAACAGAGATTGATGATTTCAAAAAAATACGAAATATTATTCGTTATTGAGATACAGAAGTAATCAAGACGAATATAGAAGCACTAAGAAGTGTATGAATAACAAATATCGATGATCTCGTAAAATTACAAGATATTATATATCGTTGAGATCCAGAGAAAATAAAGATAAATATAGAAGCACTGAAAAAGGTATGAATAACAAATATCGATGATCTCGTAAAATTAATAGATGTTATTCGTTTTTGATATCCGGAAAATATAGAAACACTGTATAGTATGTGAATAAAAGATGCTGATGATTTCGTAAAATTTCAGGATACTACTTATATTCAAGATGTAGAAAGGACAAAGAAGAATATAGAAGCTCTAAAAGATTTAGGAATAACAGAGATTGCTGATTTCAAAAAGGTAAAAGATATTATTCATTATTGAAGACCAGAAAGTATAGCAATCCTAAAAGATCTATGAATAACAGATGTTGATTATATCGTAAGATTAAAAGATTTTGCTTCTGATTGAGATCCAGAAGGAATAAAGGCGAATATAGCAGCCCTAAAAAGTGTATGAATAACAGAAACTGCTGATTTTATAAAACTAAAGGATACTATTCGTTTTTCTTATCCAGAAAAAATAAAGACGAGTATAGAAGCACTTCAAAGTGTATGAATAACGGCTGTTGATGATTTCGTAAAAGTAAAAGATATTATTCGTAATTGCGATTCAGAAAAAATAAAGACGAGTATAGAAGCACTTCAAAGTGTATGAATAACGGCTATCGATGATTTCGTAAAATTAACTGATGTTATTCGTTTTTGACATCCAGAGAATATAGAGGCACTAAAAAGCATATGAATAACAAGTGCTGATGATCTCATAAAAGTACAGGATATTATTTATCGTTGAAATCCAGAACAAATTAAGACGAATGTAGCGTCTTTAAAAAAGGTATGAATAACAGCTGTTGATGATCTCATAAAACTAGAAGGTGTTATTTATACTTGAATTCCAGAGAATATAGAAGCACTGCATAGTGTATGAATAACAGCTGCTGATGATTTCGCAAAATTATGAACAATTATTCATTATTGAGATTCAGAAAAAATAAAGGCCAATATAGAAACCCTAAAAGGTATTTGAATAACAGCTGCTGATGATTTCGCAAAATTACGAAATATTATTAGTTATTGAGAACCAGAAAAAACAAAGGAGAATATAGAAGCACTGAATAGTATATGAATAGCAAATGCTGATGATCTCATAAAATTAAACGATACTATTTATAATAGTGATGCAGAAAGAATAAAGACAAATATAGGAGCTCTAAAAAGTGCATGAATAACAGAGATTGATGATTTCGTAAAATTACAAGATATTATTAGCTGATGAAGGTCAGAAAATATAGAAGCATTTAAAAGTGTGGGAATAACAACTGCTGATGACTTCTTAAAATTTCAAGATATTATTCGCTGATGAGATGCAGAAAAAATAAAGGGGAATATTGAAGCACTAAAAAATGCATGAATAACTAAGGTTGATGATTTAGTAAAAATAAAAGAAATTATTTATTTTTGAGAACCGGAAAAAACAAAGGCGAATATAGAAGCCTTAAATAGTTTATGAATAGCTAAAATTGATGATCTTTTAACATTACGATATATTATTCGTTGTTGAGGTCCAGAACAAATAAAAAGTAATATAGAATCCCTAAAAGGTGCATGAATAAGAGAGGTTGCTGATTACCTAAAATTACAAGATATTATTTGTTATTGAAATTCAGGAAATATAGAAGTCTTAAAGGGGGCATGAATAACTCAGCTTGATGATTTCCTAAATTTATACAATTTTATTGTAAATTGAGATCCAGAAAAAATAAAGCAAAATATAGAATCCCTACAAAGTGCATGAGTAACAACTGTTGCTGATTTCGCAGAATTAGAAGAAATTGTACTTGATATGGTTCCTGAGAATTTAAAGACACTATTGGAAAAATTTTGATTAAATAGAGATGATATAGTAGAATATCAAAGTTTAATATGAGATTATACTTCTTGTTTAGTAAATCTATCTGAATTTAAAGAGGATGATCACAAGTGATATCTAAAATATTATAAGAAAATTAATGAAATAAGTCGTAAGTTGCCACAGACTACGAGAAGTGATATTAATAAATTATTATCGTATATATCAGGTCTTTCTTTTGAGGAAACTGAAAACTATCTCGATCTTTTAGAAGATTTTTGTATACATAAAGGACTTGCTTATTCTGACTTTTGGAAGTGCTTTGACTGAAAAACGATTAATCCAAATGCAACTAAATTCTTATTAAGGTGATTTAGTATTTCTGGACCCAAAGATTCAGATGAAAAGTTCTTAAATGATTCTATAAATACCTTGTATCCTTGATTGAATGTGGAATTTAATAAGGAAGAAACAGAAGAGGTATTATGATTTGTGGATAGTATTTGATGAATTAATAAGTGATATTCTATTCTTATACTAACAATTGAAAAACTGCAGAGAGATTGAGTTAAAGCTAAAGATTTAAACCATATGTTAATTGAAAAGTTAAGAGAATATAATAAAGTGCTTGATATGTATCCAGAAGATAAAATCCCAGATTGATTAAAAATAAGTGTGGGGTTAGAATTTGAGATGACCAACTATTTTATACGCTGGTATAAACAAACAACATGAAATGAGTACTATGATGTTGTAAATAAGGTTGTAGAAAACGCTAAAGTTTGAATAGAACATGAATGAGTATATGAATTTGCGACTAAACCATCTACAAATCCAATTGCTGCTTTGTTGGAAATCCATTTATTGCAAGAACTGAATTTGTTAGATATCAATGATATGCAAAAACTTTTAGAACTCAGAGATGATAGGAAAGAAGAAGAGAAAAAGGATTTAGTTGTTTGAAAAGCGGACTATAATAGTAGAAATTGAACAGGATATCATTTAAATATTTGATCTGATGCTGAGATTTGAGTGGATGAAAATATCCAATTTATCCAAAATTTCTGTACAATTTTACCTCGATGATGAATGAATAATTGAGAAAATGTAAGTAGAATTAATAGATATAGTAATATAAATTCTAAATCTTCTAAATTCTCGGTATTCCCAAACTCTGAATCAAAAAAATATGTAGAACTTCGTACTTATAGTGTGGATGATGTTTAACTTTTTGAAAAGAATGTACTCCTAAATACCTATGCTATCATGTGAAGTCAGGCACAGAAAAAAGTTTCTACCGTCAGCTCAAGAACAGTGATGGACTTACGAAAGAATGATACCATTAAGAATGCTGAAGATTTAATGAAGTATTTGGTAGAAAATAAATTATTTTTAGATGATCAAGATTATAAATCAAAAAGAATCGCTGCTGAGTTTATATTCATGCAAATCGCAGTATTAAGAGCTATGCATGATTATAATACCCATTTCTTTGATAATGAATTGTTTGGTATTAATGAAATCTCAGATAATTTAAATGAGCCTTGGAAAAACTATTTCATGGACTTGTTATGTTTGGATAATGGGGAATCAATAGGATATAATGATAATGGACAATCTTCTAGATTTGTAAAATTTAAGTGTAAAAAATTATACGCAGCATTTCATGATGGTTCTTTTAATTTTGATACCTACCTAGAAAAAGGGGAGCCATTCTCAGTGCCTGAAACCCTAAAGATATTGGATCAATATGGAGAATCAGTTGATGAAAATAAACTATCTTTGGTTACAACTCGATTAAATAAAAGATTATTATGGGAAAAATTAATAGTATGATGTGAAGATACCCAAAGCTTAGAAAAATCTATTGCTGATAAAAAAACGAACATAGATAGAATTAGAAGTAATATTAGATGAATGGATCAAACCCTAAAAGTTGATAAGAAATATCTTAAAGAGTATTTTAAAACTCATATGTCATTAATCCAAGATAATCCTTATCATTGAATGAATACCGATTTCATGAATAAGATTATTAATCTAAATAATTTCTTTTTGAAAAAGGATGATACAAACGCAAATTGAGTCTTACAAAAGACGATCTTTGAATGAGAAGAGGAGCCAGATATTTCAAAATCTAGTATCTTTGAAACAGGATGATATATGAGAAAATGATATAATTATTATCAGTGATGAACCGAGAATATGCTATTACATAGCGCACAAAGAATAGCTATAAATTATATGGAAAACGTAAAAAACATCTTAAATACAGATTATGATTCTGCAAGAAATATCAACTTAAGATTAGACCAAGCTGCGTAGTTTATTATAAAAAAATGTATTATTTAAATTGATTACTCTTTAAAGGAAGATAAAAGAAGGTATGTTTACCAGCCATTGTTAATTAATTCTCAAAAAAATCACCAAAATCCTTATAATCTGTCACCGTTGCTCAATTTTCATAAGTACATATTGAATAATTTCATTCTTCCTCAGAATAAAATAACTCATATTTTCATCCTTCAGATAAACACAATTCTTCTGCACCATCTACATAATCTTTATCCCTAACACTTATTGATTCTTGTTCAAATTTTGTTTCATCCTGTAAAACAGAATTATCCACAACATTACCACATCATGCTAAAAAAAAGCACAAGCAACAATAATCATACCAGTTGTTATTCTTAAATTGAGATTAAACATTTTCATATAAACAAAATAAAAAATAAAAACTAAAGACAAGATATAAATATTTTATAAGTTATCAAGCGAATATTCGATAACAGAATCTTTTAAAAAAGCAAAAAAACCAGAACTACTTAATAATCTTGATATCACACAATCAAATACATAGTATAACACTAAATACAAACCACTAAAAAAACAAATACTTATATGCAAAATTCAACAACAAAAATCACCTTGAGAATAGGCTTTTTCACAAAAGATGATGGTAAACAAAAAAGAATCATGTTCCACTATAAAGGAACTGATCTCATCGTCTACAGGATACGCTTAAAAACAATAACCGTTAAAGCGTTCGATTCACAAGAAGCAAATTTCCAATTCTTAAAAACCTATGCAGATAGGGAATGGGAAAAATACTTCGAATACACAATTGAAAAAAACATTCTCAAAGTCACATTCAAGGTACCAGTAGAAGCAATTGACGTAGAAACGTTAAAGAAAAATCCAGACTGGTACACAAGGCATGATTCGATCCATTTCACAGCGGTATAGGTTCTGATTATCAGGACCTATTTCTTTTATTAAAAAAGTAAAAACTTAATACTTTTTTGATCTAATAACAGTAAGGTGGTTCTTATTTTTAAATATATGTTAAAATTTTTTAACATTTGATTGAATTTGTTAAAAATTTTATTATAATATGAATATCTTTATAAAACATAAAAAAACACAATGAGCAATTCTATCAAAGAGTTACGTATCGAGAGATGAGCAAGTCAGCAACAACTAGCAGATTTACTTGGAATCACACGCCAGACCTTTTCAAAATTAGAAAATTGAAAAATCGATCCAACTTTATGACAAGCTGTAAAAATTTCAGAATTTTTTGGAGTCGATGTAGCTAGATTTTTACCATGAGACACTCAAACAACAGCTCAAAAAGATATAGATTGGGAAAAATACAAGCAAATTATCAAGAATTTCATCAAATATTGATCTGATGATGACTGAAAAATCACAAAAACAAAGCTTGCAAAACTTTGTTATTTGTTAGATTTTGCACGATATTACTACAATTTAAATTCTATTACATGATTAGAATATAGAAGAATTCAACAATGACCAGTACCTGATGCATATTTTAGCACAATAGAACAATTACAAGAAGCAGAAAGTATAAATGTAAAACAAAAAGGTAAAGCTTACATGATAGAAAATATTGAGGAACCAAAACACGATAAATTATCAGAAGATGAAATGAATCTTTTGGAAAAAATCGCTAAAAAATGGAAAGAAAATGACACACAGGAAATAGTTAATTTTACCCACCAGCAATTGCCTCGAATGATTTGTAACGATAAGGAAATTATTCCATATGATTTAATTACTCAAGAAGAATCTGATAATGTCTACTAATTCGTGATACAAAGTAACAACTACAGATTATGCAGAAAGACATTTCATTAAAGCATTTAAAAAAAGATATAACAACGTTTGGGATAAAACTATGAACGCCATTAATGAAATGCTGAGTCGTATAGATATGTTTATCAAGACATCCAAAGCCGAAAGGATTCATAAATCAGATAGCTGCTACATAGCAAAATGTGAATTTAAAATAGCATGATCCAACGAATCTCCAAAGACTTCATGAAATAGAATTATTGCTTATGTAGATGAAAGCGAGAAAGAAGTTCAGATTTTATTACTTTATACCAAAACAGACATTCAATGATGAAATGAAACGGTTTGGTGGCAGAAACAAATAAGAGAAAATCATAAAGAAATATATTCAAAGTTCAATTATCAGATTTAAAGGCTTAAATGATAAAAAGTAAAATATATGATTCAAATCATTTCACAGCGGTATAGGTTCTGATTATCAGGACCTATTTCTTTTATTTAAAAAATAAGAAAAAAGGCATCAGAAATAACCAATGCCTATTCTTCAATAATCTCAGGAAATTCCATTCCAAATTTCTCTTCAGGAAATCCACCATACACCGACAAACCATTTCTAGGACTAGGTCCAATAAGAAAACGATTTTTCCAATCCTGAGTTGATTCTTCTTCAATAACCTCAAATCTTTCAACTGGATACACTCCAATATAGAGATCACCAGCGTCAATTTTAGGTTTCTCAGAAGCTTCAACAATAACTGTTACTCTGTGTTCTTCTTTTTCTTTAGAACTACAGAAGACAAATTTTATTTTCATAAGCTTTTTTATTTACTCACAAACAACAATACCTAATACCACTAAGAATACAACTAAAAAAAGACTAGAGGAGCGTAAGAGCAGATCTCATTAACATCAATAATACATTACCTCTTTTCTCAACCTTCTCAGGATCCATATTACTGATAACTCAAATTCAATTTAATGCTTTTAAATGTGGTTCATAGTAAGGACTTCAATCTTTTATTCCTAACATTAGTCTAGATAAAACAGTTCAAAATTCTGATCTATACACTTTATCATAAGGTCTAAAATTTTTAATACCTACTCACATAATTCAAAAACTACATGAAAGAGTAATTCAATTATCATATTTCTTATTCATAGCATCATCTACATCATCAAAATGACAGCTATAAAGAGTAACAGGAATCTCATCCATAACATTAATAACAAAATTAGACATAATCTTAGCCATAGCAGCCCTAGTAATCTCTCAATCTAAATTAGCAGAATAAATGTCTGGAGCAGAAGTTAATCCATAATAAGAAGCAAATAAATAAGCATTATTCATTTCTCTAGAATAACCATTAGCTAAGATTTCTTTTTGATCTCCTTCTAAATACCATTCTCATTTAAGTGATGGTTTATTAGAAACGCTTCCAGTAGAATCAATAAGCTTTTCTTTAACTATTCCAATTGCATAATCATCAACAGAAGCATTACCAGTATTACCTGGAGAAATTATAGTTCAATCACCACAAGAAGGAATTAATCTAGAAGGATAAGTTATTTCAACTTTTAAATCCTTACCAGAAGGAGCAACAACCTTAAAAGTTATTATTCACTTATCTACAAATTTATTATAAAAATCACAATCAAGAGATAAAACAACACTTCAATCACTAATCATAGGAGTTCAAAGATTTACATACTTTTTAGTACTTTTATCATATGCAGTTATAACAAATTTTTCATCCCAAGGTCTTTTATGCCACCATAAAGATAATCTACCATCAACAAAATCATGAGAAAAAGAATATAAAACAACATCATAAGCAGAAGCATCTCTAGGTACTTTACACTTATTCTCAAAACCATCAGTCATTACCTCAAAAGTATAAGAAATTCCTCAATCATATTCTTTAAATCAAGAAAAATCTAACTGAGCATCAGAATTAAAAGTATATTTCTCAATAAAATCACAAGTTATAGGAACTTCATATTTAAGTTCTTTTCATGAAACTTTTCAAATAAAATCATCTTTCTTAGTAGTATAATTATATGCAGTTATCTCAACGTCTCAAGGAGCTTCACCTTCACCCCAATTAACAATAAGCTTTCAATCTTTCTGATCTATCCAAAGTTGCATACTATTTGCAAAAGAAGAAAACAATCATCACCAATAACTAATCAAAAAAGAAAAAATAAAAAAGACTCAAAAAGCAGAGACTTTTAAAAGATTCTTATTCATGATATAGCAGTAGTAAGGTAAAAGGGTACTAAAAGTGTAGTAAAAATAACAAAAATTACAATAAAAAAACATAACCTAACTACCTAAGCAATACACCTAAAAGAAAACATTTGATTAAACTATAAGAATACATAGTATTACTTATATCTTTTACCTTTAACAAAGAGAAAAACATGAAAAAAGCTGCAATGATATGCGGGATATTATTACTAATCCTGCTATTAGGAGCATGATGACGATACTACATGAAAAACAACTGAGAAAAAACACTTGTATACGAAGACTGAATAAAAGAAGTATTCACCCTAAAACGATGAAAAATAGATTGAATCTCAACTACGTACTATGAAGACTGAAGTACACTAAAAATGAATTTTAAAGACTGAGTAGAGGACTGAGAAGCAATTGCCTATTTTCCAAACTGAAAAATCAAAAACAGATTATTCTGGAAAGATTGAGAAGTAGATTATTCTAAAGGAATGGAAATCTTCTATGAAAATTGAAACTATGAAACAAATTACACTCCAGACTGACAACGAACAGAATACTATGAGAACTGACAAGTTAAAAAAGAATGAATAATGCATACAGAATATAATCAGATAGGAATCTGGAAAGCCTATAATGAAGGAGGAGAAATAATCGCTGAATGAGAATACATAAACTGAGAACCATATAGCTGAACATTCTTAGACTATGATTACATAGTAAACGATAATTCAGAATTAGAAGAAATAGAAATTATTGAAACCTATAATGACTGAGACTTAATAAGTACAGAAGAATATAACGGTTAAAATATTTTATCTCCTAAAAAGAAAATAATGAAAAAAAGAATAATCATATGAATAATAATTCTAATAGCTCTATGAGCTGCATGATCACGATACTACATTAAAAACAACTGAGAAAAAACAATTGTACACGAAAAGAGCTGAATAGTTGATGTGCAAACACTAAAATGGTGAAAGATAGAAAAACTAACAACTTACTATAAAGATTGAACTAAACATATAATAAATTACAAAAACTGAGTAGAAGATTGAGAAGAAATATCATATTATCCAAATTGAAAAATAAAACATAAAGTAATATGGAAAAAATGATATAGAGATCACACAAAAGAAGCTGCAGAATACTATGAAGATTGAAGCTACAAATGGATATCTACTCCAGAGTGATTAGATATAAGTTATTATGAGAACTGACAAATCGAAAAAGAATGCAAGACTGATGAAGAAGGACATGAAATATGAATAGAAAAGTCATATAATGAAGAGTGAGAATTAATTGCCGAATGAGAATACAAAGACTGAAAAAAATATAACTGAACATTTGTATACATCGATAAACGATTTAATGAAAATTATGAACACTACACAACAAAATATATTGAAGAATACAAAGACTGAGAATTAATAGGAACTAAAGAATATAACAAATAAAAAAAGGTATGGAATAAAAAACTCCATACCTTCTTTTTAAATACAACTTAAATTTCAGCAAGCATCTTTACAATAGCCTTTCGATATGGCTCCTGATACACTTCTTCTTTGTCATAGATATCTTCAAGAGATTCATCCATGATGGTAACATCCTCAGTCGAAGGCATCTTCCACTCAACTTCACCAAGCTGAAGTCCTGTGACATCAAGCTTAGCAACATCAACAAAGACAGGAATCAAGCTTCTGAGTTCTATTGAATAGAATCGCTCAGGAAGTCTCGAAATCAGCCATGAACCTAGCAAGATAATGTCCATCAAGTAATCTAGAGCATTTTGCTCCTCAACTGAATAGAGCCTACCACACAACAAGGTGTCAGCTTGTCTCATCGCAAGCAAATCTGAAGAACCGTTTAGAACGTCCTCAATGTCCGTATTAATTCTGTATTCTACCATAATTAATTTTGATTTTTTTGTTATTATTATTTTTTGTATCTGTTTATTTTTCAAAAAAATACTATATACATTTATTACCAAAATGTAAAGAGAAAAAACAAGAAAAATATCAGGAAATAGAGGAGTAATTAGAGTCACAATTTTTTACGAATTCTATATTTTATTTCCTCTTTACTAGCATTTTTAAGAAAATTACGAGTTTCATCTCAGACTTTATGGTCCCTTATTTTTCAAGAAGGAGAAAATCTAGTACCGGTATCTTTATGAATTCAATATCTATCAAAACCTTCTGGATCATACAAAGTTCCAGTATCTTTATGAATTCATTTTCTATCAAATCATCTCCAATCAAACAAAGACATCAACCATCTTAAATATAAATCGTTATATTAAACATACAACTACTCATCAAAATTACAAGAAAAAATAAATTGTAAAAGAGAATAATATTACTACCATAAATTAAATATTTATCTATAGAACAAACTAACATGAAAAAATCTCTATTAACAATAACAGCCTTACTTAGTATTCTATTCTTAGCATGATGTAACGACATCATGGATTGAGACGGAATGGAAAGAAATATAGAAGATATTCCAGAATGAGGAGGAGAACGAATCTCAATCATCACAGATAAATGTAATGAAGAATGATGAGAAGTTCAAACTCGATATGAATGATGAGAAGAACAAGAAGTTTGTTTCTATGATGATGAATCATTCTGTTATCTAGAAGATCTCTGAAGTGATTCATGTAAAAAATGAGACATGAAATATTACGATGAAGAAGAGTAAAAAACCTATCATATTTTGACTATTAAACTCATTATAAGTATCATTACTATAATGAGTTTTTTACTATAAAAAAATAAAAAATGCTAATAAAATTTATTATTGTATTAATCTTAAACATCCCAGTTTCAATTATGTTTCATAAAGCATGATTAAATGGGAAAAATGCCTTCATTCCATTTCTAAATGTCTTTGAATATTTTGAACTCGTAGGATTTAAAAGAAAATATCTTATTTCAGTATTAATGATAATTTTTACATTCCTACTTTGTTGGAACAATCATAAAGGATTAGGTCTCTATGCTCAAGGAATGTATTATGGATTAGCAGACTGGATTGTTTTATTATATTCAATACCTGCATGTTTCATTATGTGGTGACTTTTCTGAATTGTCTCATTAACGACTACCTTTATGTGTTTAATATGGGCATGAAGATATTGTTCACTTTACTGAGAATATACACCTCTTGTATTCTTCGGAACAATAGCAATGTTTACTTTCTTAATGTTCTTCTTTGCTAAATTAGCATATAAAGCAGCATTAAAATTCTGATGGTGAGAAAAGATGGCTCTAGTGCATGCGTTCTTTCAACCATTAACAATATGGTGACTATGATTATGAAGTTCAAAATATGATGAAACCGAAAGACCTAAACAAGAATCACTAATCAAAATAAAACAAGAATATATCGATATTAAAGAAAATAAATTTAAATCACCAATTGCTGAAAATAAACTAAATCAGCTTTCAGCTTCAGACTTTTTAAGTGTAGAAGAAAGAAATAATCTTCAAACACAAAATCATCCAACTTGAGTAGAGCAGCAACCGACTCCAGTTGCTCAACCAACATCAAATCCATTAGGACCAGGAAATGTTGCACCAATGCCTGAGCCTCAACCAGTACCACAACAAGTACCTCAGGTTCAAGCACAACCAGTACAGCAGCCACAAGTAGCTCAACAGCAACCAACTATAGCTGAAGATCCAAAACCAAAACTTTCAAAAGAGGAACTAGAGAAAAAACATGATAGATTCTTTAGAAGAGCTATGGCACTTATTATAGGTCTCTATATTGTAATTCACCTTATAATTTACTTACCAAAATACAAAGCAAATAGAATAGCTTACAATGAAAGAGTAGAAAAAACAAACCAAGAAACATCTGAAATTTTAGAAAAGCTTCTATCATGAGACTATGAATGTGATACTCCAGATCATCGTCCATGGTCTAAATATATCGAAACTACAAAACTCCCTGAGGGAACAAAATGATATTGAGAATCAGCATATCTTTATACTTGAGAAAAGACTGATATCTGTTACTGAGCTTTCGACCTAATGTATACAATCAATAGAGATGGTAAAGAAATAGATGTAGATAAATTTGAAATCGAAGACTTCCATACCAAAGAAGTACGTTTCAGATGTGTAGAGGAAGATGATGTAATTGTTGAACTTATTGAAAAAGAGCCATTAGGAAATAAAGAAAAAGGATGTAGAGACCTTTATGATAAACAACGACTATGGAGTAAACATGGATACTATCCATATGATGAAAATGGAAAATTAAAAGACTATGACGATTTTGATGATCCAGTACTTTCAGCTAAGCTTAAAGAACTCAATCTTCATATTACTGAATCATGTGATAAAATTTTTAGGTCTAAAGGAAATACACACTACGACCATTATTATTATCTCTCATGAGATAATGAACTTATTTACCTCGGTCAATTAGGATTGCAAAAAGATGATTGTTGAAAATATAACGAATTTATTTTCAATGCAGTTACAGGAAAAGAAGTTCCTAAACTAGATTAATTTTATAATCAATAAAGAGTCATGATACACTATCGCATAAGAAAAGGAAAAGACTGAAAGAAAGAAGCATGGATAGGATTACTATCATCTCTTCCTCTTTATCTTATTGCTGTACTTCTCTTTGGTGGTACAACCGTCTTAATTCTTTATAAAATTCTCAATAAAGACTTTACTCGAGGAGAAATAAGCTGAAACGCTATAACAGATGTTCTCGTTATCCTTTTCTGAATCTGGTGTACCTATCACTACGGAAGGCGAGGATACATGATTCTAAAAAATGAAATACTCATTAGATCAGCAAAACTTCTTAAAAAAAGCTGAAAAGGAATCGTTAAACATCTTCAAGTCAGTTCAATTGATTTTGTTTGAAGAAAAGAAGTAAGCTGATACTATCTTACCTTTAAAGATTGAAAAGAAACCTATTATTCAGACGTTTTAAAATCAGCAAAACATGTTTGATATAATGAAGAATTTCTCAAAACGGTTTATGAATATTATGGATATGATTATAAACCAGCCAACAAAAAGAAAGTCTTAAAAGCCTTCGATGAAGACCGTCCAATAAACGACGGAAAAGGATTAATAAATAAGCTTACCAGTAAATTAAGAGCAGAAAGTATCGAAGATTTAAGAGAATGTTTAGCAAATGATATGAAAGAGCATCTTGTGTATAAAGGAAAAGAAATCTACATAGGAGATAGCTTTGATGTATATATTAACCCAAATTATAAAAATTCTTATCGGGTTGACTTAAACTAAACGAAACAAAGCGGGAAAACTCAATCAAATTTTATCAATAAACAAAAATATGGAAAACAAAAATCTTGAAATCGAAGAAATAGATAATAAATCTGAGAAAGCATTAGAAAAAGTAAAGCTAGCATCTAATTGTGCTGCTATAGTTATTGTTTTTATTCTCATCCCTTTTCTAATCTTTTTCGCTCCAAGTAACGAAGGAACTTCAGAGCGAGGATTTGAATGAGCTAATTTTCTTTATTTCGTACTCTCATTTATTGCAATGTTCGGGTACATCTTCTTTATAGAAGAAAATATCTGAAAGATTGAAGAAAAAAGAAAAATTTATTATCCACTTTCAAACTTCCTCATATATGCACTAATAATGCTATTCCTCATGTCAATCAGTCCAGCACTCATAATACTATGTTCCATAACGTTACCTATTGCTATAATAGTTACAATTAAATTCTTTATTAAAGGTCGCAAGAAAGATAAAAGAGGAAAAACAGTTTGAGTAGAGGAGGAAGAATCAAAAAAGAAAAGAACAAGAAAATCTAAAATAAAAATTTAACCCACTAAATAAAAAAAATGGAAGAAAGAAAAAAAATTAAACAGAAGGAAGACTTTATAATCACAGTAATATTATGAATTATTTGCGCCTTTCTATGACTTTGTATATACGTATGACGGGAAATAAATGAAAATGAAATTGTTGGTATAATCTTTCTTTGTGCATTAACTTTAATAGTGCTAATAATTTTTATAAATAGAATTTTAAAAAAATATCAAAATTTAAAGAGAAAAAATAGAGCAATTAAGTATTGAATCAAAAAAGAATTAAGAATCACAGGAATAGAAAAGACTGGGTATAGAATATGATGAGAATGAGAAAAGGAGATAAGCAGTGAGTATATAATAAAAGTAGAAGACGAAAATCAGATATATATTAGTTCGGGATTTTACGCAAAAAATATTGATGACTATGCAAAAGTATGAGATTACATAACAGTATATGCAATAAATTGAGAAAGATTAAATTATTATGTTGATTTAAAAAGCATCAAAAAAGGGGAGTGAAAGTATGAAGATAAAAAAAAGCTCAAAGAAAATAAGAATAAAATTTGTGAGAGTGCTGAAAGAAATCCTTTCTGAGAATGATTTTATATAGTTGTAATTTGAGTGTTCCTAGTATTAATGTGATGAATGGTAGTTTTTAACTGAGAAATTTTTTGAGTAATATTCGTAATTTTCGGATGATTAATGATATTTTGAAAAAAAAGCTCCTGAAAAAAATATAAATATATAAACGAATGAGAAGAAGTAAAATGAACCGTTGAATCTATTGAAGAAATTAAAGCATCTTGATCGATGAGTAAGTATATCGTAAACGCTAAGGCAAATTGAAGAATATATAAATCTGAAGAACTGATAGTAAAACCAGAATTAAAAAAATGAGATAAAGTATATATTTATATTGATAGAAATAACTACGATAAATATTGTTTATACGTAAACGACAATACTAAAGAGTATTATGAAGAGAAGTGAAAAAAATTAAATGAGAATATACAAGAAAATCCTGCTGCATTCTACATTGATCCATTAAAAGTAATAAAAGAATCTTATACAAATGATGAAGACAATAAAAATAATAAAGATAAAGAACAAGACATCGAAAAAAAATTCCCTTATTTAAAATTAGAGCCAAAAAGAAAAAGCATATTTTGAATTCTAATAAATAACATCAGTAATTGACTAATATGATTCATATTCTCATTCATATGAGTTTTAATTACGTGCTGATGAGATATGACATGATTAATAATATTAATTCCATGATTATTAGTACTCTATCAGTAGCCAGAAGAATATATGAGCTTCACATACAAGAAAAATTACTAAAAATATGAGTTAAAAAGTTAACAAAAATAAGCAGAATCGAAGTAAAGAAAGAAATTATAAATATAACTACTAAAAAGAAAAAAGACAAAGATGAAGAATCAGAACCAAAATATTACTGCATCATTTATACCACTGATTGAAATAATGAATATAAAAGCTTTAAAGTAACGAATCCAATGGTAAATATATGAAATCCATTATATGTTTATGTTGATCCAAATAATGAAAAATCATACCGGGTTGATACATCAAATATTAGCTTTGATATCATGGATTTTATAAATAAACTGTTATGAAATTTTTTCCCATGAATGATAAAAAATTAATTAGTAGTAAATAAAACAAAAAAGCTGACTTCAATAAAGAAATCAGCTTTTTCTTATTCTTTTATATCCTATTTAACTGCTTTTTTGAATTCAGATCCAGCCTTGAAAGTTACAACGTTCATTGCAGGGATCTTAATCTTTTGTTTAGGGTTTTGAGGATTAACTCCTTCTCTAGCCTTTCTCTTAGATTTCTTAAAAGTTCCGAATCCAGTAATTCTAACTTCTCCTTCTTTTTTAACTCCTTTAACTACGTTAGAGATAAAGCAGTTAACTAATTCACCAGCTAATTTCTTAGAAACTCCTAATTCGCTAGCAAGAGCTTCTGTTAATTGTGTCTTTGTCATTGTTATAAATGATAAGAATATAAAACATAATTTGTTCTGAATCCCTTTAAAGATTCATAAACTCATTAAAGGCAACTAAATGCTAGATTTTTTAACTCAATTTTCAAGTGAAAAATCCTTTATTTACAATATAGGCCCTTTTTTCTTCTAAATGCTTAGTAATATAGAATCACATAAGCATTCAGACGAGTAGAGTAATACCTACTCACCATCAAACCATCTGGATATTTTCCAAATGGATTCATACAAGAGCAATAACAGCTCCAACAATAAACATTCACCATGCATCCATGGCAAGTACTCATTCGAGTACCCCTTTCTGTGCGTTTAAATTTTTCATGACGATATATAAGTAAGTTATAAAACAAATTTATGACAGTTATTTTTCAGTACTATAAAAAAACAAAAATGATTGTCAAATCCAATTTTGACAAAAGTGGTTTACTTATTAAAAATAATATCAATATAATAAGGATAGAAGAAATTTTAATAGGTAATACCTATAAAAATTACTCTTGAAATTAAAATATCTAATCTGTATACATAAACCCGTCTCGTGAGAGACAATCTATCTACAATATTGTGTACAAAAAAACACTTGATCCAAACGTGATTCAGTATTCTGAATAGGAGCCACAGCGGTGGCTCTTTTTTCTTAATTAAAAAGAAAGCTGAGTGATAAACACCCAGCTAATCCTTACAGATAAACATCACATTGAAAGCTTTCGCTGACGTTAAACCTTCGCCTGGAACATCATCAATCTTCCTTAGCTCTAAATGAGTATTCGTCTTCATGAATGTCGTCAAACATTCAGCAAACTCTGTACCATTGCACTTAAACTCTACGACAACATTCTTAGAACTGTCAGCAGAGATAAGTTGAGTAGCAGAAATTGAATCAGTTACAACTCCAGCAGTTTTAGGAGATAAGATACCTCCACAATAAGGCATCGCAGCAAAAAAGCCACAAACTAGAATAGTGATACCTAAACCTTTTAGGGTTTTTAAAATAACCCGTTTCAACTTAACTTTTCTCATCACGTATTTGTTTTTATTTTTCAGCGTGTGCTGTTATATACTTTTGATAGCCTATTTTCAATACATTTAAACTGCATTTCTAGAATAGCTCAATTACTTTAATAGATTTTTACAAATTATATTAGTGCAATACAACATATTTTTGTTATCCATATCTTCAAATCTAAGCTCATTTACTAACATTCTTTTATATAGATCATCAATATTATAAACTCATTCTTTAGTAGAATTATTTTTATTTACATACTTATTATCCAATGTTGATCACCAAGTACTACCATCATCAATATCCCACATTTTAATACAATTTCATACTACAAGATAACGTCAATGAGCGAAAGCATTTCTAATATGACGTAGTTCATCTTTATAGTCTTTAAAATTACTTCAGTTTGTAGAATCTCGCTTCAACTCCTCCTTCATGGTTGTACGACGTTTAAAACTACTATAAAATCATTTTTTTCATCATTTATCTTTATAAACAGTAACAAAATAAGTTTTTAAGGCTTCTACTTTCATCCAATTTTCAATATTTTCGAAAAAATAATTAACATAATGATTATTATCACCATCAAATATGTTAAAGCTTTCTAGAATCTGTTTCCCAAATTTATTTTTTATTACAGATAAAGACATACCTGGATTTTTTAACATTAAATAATAAATATTGATTGTTAAAAGTGAAAACAGATTATGAACATAAGGTCTATTGATCATACTTACTAATCACATATTATCTGGGCTAAACTCTAATCACTGTGATTTTAGCAATTCTTTCATGTTTACAATTTCTAGCTTACTTTTTAATCTTCTTTTGAAATAATTAGGTAATAAACAACCTAACTTTAGTAAATCATCTAATTTAGGATGAGTTCACAAAATTTTATACGGTTTCCCTGAGCATATGTGTCATAAATATTTAAAAGTATAATAATTCATTCATCAATTAACTGATGTATAAATAGTATCAATTTCTAGATTGGAGCAAGATGAGGATAATTTCAGAGTATCCTCAAAAAATGAAGGCTCAATAAATGCTTCTTTATGTATTAATTCATTGGTTCTTTTGTCTCTTTGCTCAACTTTTATATGAATTCAAACTTTTCAATTTTTATCTCTTTCAAATAAAACATCATGAGCTAATCAGTTTCTAATATCTTTTAAATCAAATTTTTCACATAAATTTAAAGGATGTACCTTAGAAAAATCTATCAATGAAGTGTCAATTTTATCATGATAAAATTCTCGAAATTCTATAAAATTATTACAGTAAATTGAAAGAATCGTTTTTATTAGTTGAATGTTTTTAGTATTATTCTCTACACTATCGATATATTGAAAAAAATCATTCAATCAAAATCATTTATTACTATTTCATAACGATGGAACTAAACACGGCGTATAATAATTTCAGCCTCAGAAACCAAGTTCCGTCATCTCTGTCACTTTACATTCATCTTTATCAAGACCAAAGTTAATGGACGGTGTAACAAAAATTCAATCAGTTTCATTAAATACTAGTGGGGAAAGTTTGGATATCTGTTCCTTTTTATTCTCATTTTTTTTATTTTCCAAATTCATGATTAAATTATCATTAACCTCTTTCTTATATCAAAAAATCTTTTTTGATGTTGCTTTATTATTTTTATCAAATGATTTAATTTTATTTCTAACCATATCAAATCTATTGAATAAACCATCAAAATTATAGTCACGAATTTTTTAAAAACAAATATTTGAATTTGAATGATTATTTTTTGCAAAGCCAAAAAAAAGCAATTTTTATTTAGAAGAAAACCTATAGCTAATACTTTCTCAATATTCTCTTGTAATCTTTATCTTCTCTTCATACTCCTTAATCTTTTCTTGAACAACAAACAATTCATTTTCAAAATTATGAATTATTGACTCATTCCTTAAAACAACATCATACCAATTAATAGGGTAGTCCTTAACTCTAATAGCATTATCTCATAATCAATTTCAACTATTCTTTCATGAGCCATTCTGTTCTAAGACATAAACTCTTCAATTGAGAATATGATCTACAATAGCAATATGTCAGTATTTTCATCTAGTTCTAATAATAATATCTCATTGTATTAAATCCTTAACTCATAGTTTAGAAAAACTTTTAAAAGTAGAAGAATTCTGAACCTTATTTGCATTTCAAATCGCTCAAATTCTTCATAATCATAAAACCTCATCAGCATATTGTTTAATCAAATCAACACACTGAAATCAATACGCTCAATCATAATCAATTCTTTTACCAATCCACTTATCCTTAAATGCTTTATATGGTCTATTCATAACTAAAAGATAAAAAATAAAATTAAAGCATAATAATTCAAAGAATGAGAAACAAATCTAAAAGATAAATAACTCCAAAAAAAGAGGAGTAAAAAACGCAACAAAATTGATATTTATCATATAAGGTATATAATGAAGTATAAAACTTTTATAGAAATATAAAAAGAATGAATAAAAACCTTAAAGAAGAACTTATCATGCAACTAGCGACAGAATTACATGATAAATGAAGGAATAGATTAAAAATGAATGAAGACTGAACCTTTGAACCAAGAATAAAGAAAACAAAAGATAAGAATTGGATTAAAAAGAATGGAACAGATGAAGTTGATATCGCCAACACCACATTTGTAGATCTACCAATTGATCGGCAAAAAGAAAATTATGAAGCAGCGAAATTAGTAATAGATTTAGTATATGACGAGGTAATAAACTTAAATAAAAAAGGATACGATTTAGAAACAATTGAAGAGCTATCAAGTAAAGTACATGACTCATGGATGGAAAGAAATTCATGGAAAAAAGTATCTAAACCTGAATTATTCGTACCATATGAAGAATTACCTGAAAAAGAAAAAGCAAAAGATAGAGTTCAAATAATTGATGCCATAAAAAAAGTAGCAACAAGAATAATCAAAGATCAGAATAATTAAAAAAAGAAGTGATAGAAATAAATCTATCACTTTTTTTCAGTCTCTTCCGTTGCCATCTTTAAACTATGATCCAGGCAAAGTTTCTGATAAGAATCTTTAATATAGAAAATAAATTTATCTCATTTAGGATTATAACGATGTTCAAAGGTATCTCTATCATAATTCATAAGCATTCCTAAAAGCTTATATGAGAATTTTATACTGATACTATTGATATCCTGAGTAATAGATTCATTTCAATATCACAAATCAGCATGCAAAGTAATAAATAGCTGCTTCTTAGTGTCGAATCAATCAGAAAAAACTGAAGATTCAATTTCTCATTTCTCAAGTAACTCATCAAAATCCTTTTTATCCATAGAAAAAAAGTAATCAGTATCTCAGCGACTATTAGTATGTTGAAGACAACCTTTCATTTAAAATAGAGATATAAAGCAAGAGATAGAATACTAAAAAAAGAATAATTTTTCAAGGCCAAATAGTTATTACCTATTGAAAATAAGAAGAAAAATAACTATATCTATCTCAGCCCGTGAGGGTCGTACCTATACATCAACAATTAAACATTAATGTTATATTCAGTTCCTAGGTTTCTAGGGGAGTCACAGAGGTGGCTCTTTTTTCAAAATCTGAAAATATTGACATATATTAGAAAATAGATATAATAATCCTAGAAACAAAAACAAAAAGAAAGGGTACAGTTATGAAAAAAATTGATCTTATTTGCTTGTTAATTGCTGTGGTGTTCGGAATCGTCTTCGGTTACTCTGTTGGAAACGATGAACATGTTAAGATTGGTTTAGCTGGGCATGTCCTGGCTGGCTTAGTTGGAATGGCCGGCATTGAGACTATACTGTTCATGCTGGTTCGCATGTCGAAAACCGAATTAATCTCACTTGCCGTTGGTGTTGGACTCTTCGTCCTCCTAATGTGCAGTATGGGTTCACCCTACGCAACGATCAAAGCTTTATGCGATGTATCTTGCGGGATGTTCACCAGATTAGGTCTAGATAGCGAGGCAGCAGGTATTCTCGCAATGCTATTAAGCGTAGTCATGATAGGTTCAGCTCTGGCCGCAGTCTTATATGGCTCATGCAAAGTTGGAAATACGTTCAAGAAACCTAGCATTAACAAAGCACGCTGATTCCGTTTCGGATGAAGCATGAAAGGCATCGGTTTATAATCGGTGTCTTTTCTCTTACTATGATTTTTCCTTATCGATATCATCTAAAAAAGCATCAATAACATTTTTAAAAATACTCAATATCTTTGAAATCAACAACTCAAAAGCATCAATTTCAGGTAATTGTTTTCAGGTATTAATAGAGTAGAGATGTCAGATAATTGAATATCATTCTGATACAATCATTATTCACATAATGGAAGAAATCAGAAAATCCATTTCTTTAAATCAAACTCATTTCAAAACAATTACAACAATCATAGGAAGTAATAACTTTGTTATCTTATTCAATAATCACCTCCATGCTTTCTTAGATGTAATCAAAGACTTATCAAATAAATAAACATCAATAATTCAAAAGACAAAATCTAAGAATAAAACTACAGCAAAAATACTCAAAGTCTCTCAATCTATTCATAAATAAGATAAAAGAGATCAAAAACTGATTCCTCAAAGGATACTAATTGCTTTTTCACTCATAATAAAATTCACTTGAAATTAAAAGTACGGTTGAATATAGTATTGCCAACGATGTGTATATCTCACCGTTACTAAGGAGACATATATCAACGCATTTACCTCCATTATATCAACCCACCCGTTGTGGGTCCAGCCGGTTATCTCCCGGCAAAACCGTCAATCATTTCTCCCCGGCCCCTACCGTATCGTAATCGGAGGGGCCTTTTTCTAAAAAATCTCTTGAAATTAAAAGAGCGGATTCATATATTTTAGTTGGACAGAAACACTAGTCCCTCCGACGCGATTAGGTTCGGAGTCTCCACCTTGGCCGGCGATAAACCCGGTCGTATCAAATTCATCCCTGCCCCTCCTATATGCGGAGGGGCTTTCTTTTATGTTGAAATAGAAATTCCAAATTCATATACTCTTAAAGAACAAATACAAAAAACCATTTAACATATGAAAAAAGTCCAATTCAAGGTCTCTATCAATTCAAGAGTGGATGAAAGAGACGGCAAAGAAGTACTTCTCGAAGTAGAGTACAACGACAACGACTCAGCCTATATTGAAGCAATAAGGCAATCGTACTATCACATTCATGCTCCAAAAAGCTATCGAATCATCGAGCCAAAAATCATTTCAAATCTGGTTTCAATCGATAGATCAACCAATGAACATGATAAACTAGTCATCTCAAGGATTGGTTTTGGAACAGGTCACCACGTCGATAGAATTAGAATCGAAGTCGTAAACATTACCAAAGAGTAAAAGTTCTAACGCGAAAGGCTGCTAGTTTACTAGCGCCTTTTCCTTAATTTTTACAAGTAAATAATATTTTTTATTTTCTCTTGACATTTGTAAGTAAATTAATATATTATAGTTGTTAATAAATAACCAAAGTAAATAACTAACTAATTATGGAGGGCTAACCAATGAGCTAAGTAAACCGACGGTCTGAATGAGGCCGTCTTTTTTTATTTCTAAAATTAAAAAGTGAAGACAGTAACTCAAGCACCATAATTAGATCATCATAAATTAACTAAACGGCATCATTTCAAAGCAAATCACATAGGTCTTTCATCTGAAGAATTAGCAATAATATTAACGTTTCAATATCAATAAGTCCTTAATGGATATCAAATAAGTTCATCAAATCTTTGAGACTTAATCTGTTGAGAAGAAGAATCATTATCATCCCAATAATAAGCAGGAAAGATAATAGCAGTATCTCAGAAATCATAATAATTATTAATAAAATCAATCTTAGAAGCTCAAGAAAGATCACTTCTATCTCTATCAGAACTATAATAATTCGATCAAGTAAGACGCTGAGAAACTAACGTATAAATCTTATATGAATAAGCCTGCAATGCAGTGAAAACATCATGCTTAATATACTGCTGATTTAATAATAAAGTAGAAAGATACGTCAAATTGGTAGCAAAAGCATTCAAACCATCAGTATTTAAAGCAAGAGCAGCAGAGGAGGTCTCATGACTCAAAACATAGCTTAAAGCACTATTAGAAGAAAAGAGAGCATTCCTAGATTTTTGAGTAGAATAAATCACATTAATAGCATCAGTGTTATTACTGAAAAGAGATAATGCACTAGAAGATTCAACGAATCTATTAACCGTTAACGTTGTAGATGCAAAAGAAGATATCGCTCAAGTATTATAAGCAATAGCGCATAAAGCTGGTTCACTTTGCATAATTAATCACACCAAACGAGTATTACTAAATAATGAAGAGAAACTCGAACAAGTTGAAGTATCTTCATCAATACAAGCAAGAATACAAGCAACGACTTTATCCTCATCTAAGTTCTTATAAAGCGATTGAGCATAACTACTTTTCAAAAAATACTGATTTCTAATAATATCAGATTTCCAAAGCTTAGCCATTTCCAAAGGAGCATTAAGAAACTCCGTATATGTATCTCAAGAACTAAAATTAGCACTACTATCTAAATAATTAAGATTCTCATAAAAATGAGTACAGGTTTGAAAGAAATTATTAGTATTTTCTTTATTAATAAACCCTAATGCATACGTAGAAGGTAAAACATAATTCGTATAGAAATAATCATTAGAAATAATTTTCCCATACCACCTAGATACAAGCTCTTGAATATTTTCTCATGAACTTAAATTTAGATCTCTTCATAGAAGATTAATCTGAGTATAAAGTCTTTCAGTTAGCCTCCACACATAATCATAATTTCATTGTGTAAACTGATAAGCAACCTCATCAGAAATTCTTACATAATCAGGTTTATTCTCAATATTTTCCCAATCTAATACTAAATTAATAGCTGAAGAACTTATTCCAGAATTCCTAAAATATTCTCAATCCCAAATATACAAGACTCATCAAACAGAGTAGGCCTCTCATTCTATACTTCATTCTTCTGGTAAATCATTAAAAGAACTTAATCTCCCTCTATAATTAATTCACCCCATAGCCCCTCTAGGACCCTGTAAACCTCTAGGTCATTCAGGTCAAATAAAATCATAAAAATCTGAAAGCTTAGTTCGATTAGTATCTCAATCATATCTATACCAAAAACACTTATCTTCTACCTTTAATAACACCTTCTTTCAATCATCTCATTTCTGTCATGCAATAACGGCATGCGATCAATCATTCCTAGGATAAATAAAACTTCAATCTATATGTTTTCATACTAAAGTAGCTGAAACTAATCATAATCTTTTAGCACTATTTCTAATATATACCGCCTGTACATCTCATCATGAATTAATATCAGTAAAATTAACGGTTAAGTTCCAACTGATTGTAAAATAACATTCACTCCATCTATGGTCCCAGGTAGATAACGATGCCTGTCAGATAATAGCAATAACTCCATTCGCTAAATCAGAAAAAGAAACCGATTTATTATTTAGCGTAATCGTATAGGTTCTTCAATTAGCTGAAATATCTCTTACCTTATTCGATTCAACTCACAAATACGTCATCCATCATTTCGCATCACTAGAAGAATATAATGTAGCTCCATTATTAGAATGCTGAACGAATTGTACCGTTCATGAAATACTAATAGGCTGATTTGAATCTATATCAGAAGAAGAAAGATTAAAAGGATAAGAAAATCCTGAAGCAACAACCTCAGCACTATATTTTGTATAAGAATCATCATGGACAATTCTTCAATTTGTATTTTGCCTTATAGCCTGAGTAAGTTTTCAAAGACAGCTAAAATAAATATCATTTCAGGTATTAACAAGCACATTATCCACAATATAATTTCATGAAAAGATATCTGAGTTCCTAGTAGGATGTCAGAAACAAATAAAATAGTTCATTGCATTAACAATACTATCAGTTTGTCTTAATCTCACAACAAAAGGGGAGCCAATAGAAAGAGAAACCGTTCTATCTAAAAGAACCGTATATAATCATTCTCAAACAATATCATCAGCATTAACCTCTCATGAAGCAATAACTGTTTCTCAACTCCAATAATTTCAATTCACACTAGCACTCATAACTTCTACAACTAATTTAGTCGTAGGTAATCATCATTTATCGAGTTTTAAACTAATCGTATCAAAGCTTCTTCAATTAGATAATCATTGAAGATCTAAAATTCTATTACTAGTTTCTTTTCAAACATAAAAAGCCTGAGTACACTCATCATAATCAGGTTGTGTATGTAAATACGTATCAGCTCAAAGAGCAATATCAGAAGCCGAAATAAAGAGTGAACCAATATATTCAGGAACTAAATCAGAAACTTTAGGCACATAATAAACACCTCTTTCATCTTTATTAATAACATTAATAATCGCATCATTATTCGCTATTTTAACTGTTCAAGCTAACTCATCACTCGCTGGTTTAACTAATCATTCTTCTCATATATCTTTCTGAATATCAGCCAAAGCAGACTGAAGTTCCTGAATATGTTTAGCCATAACAAAAAGAGAAACATAATCTCATGCATTAAAATCAGTTGCCTCACTATCATCAAATCATCTCGTAATCGTTAACTGATCTCAATCAATTGCAGTTACTTCAATTTTCTCAGATTTGATAATACCTCAATCATCATTTCTCTTATTCAAAACCGCTATAAATGGAGGAGTAGGAAAAACACCTCAAGTTCATTCCTCAACAACTAAAGAAGTAGCAACAGAAGAAATTCAGAATTGAAGTTTAGTCTCTGCATTATCTTTAACGCTATACATAAGAAATTTCTCAAAATAAAATAATAAAAAAATAGCAGAGAACAAAATAAAATCAAAAATACATATTAAGATAACTCCAATAATGAAGTTTAAAAAAAGCTCCTAAGAAAGGAGCTAATATATAAATAAAAAATTTCTAATAATTAAACGTAAATGTAGTAGTCGTATTATCATAATAACCAATAGCAGAAATATATTTCAAAGATTCACGATCATTAAAATAATCAACTCTGTAAACACTTCAATCAACAAAATGATAATTAACATGGGTTTCAATCATTGAATCACCACTAAGTTCAGAATATGCAATCTCCATACTTTCATATTCAAGTGGAGCTATTACACGATCAAATTCTAAAAAAACATCATCTCATTCTTTTACAACCTCATGAGTTTTATCATCTACAGATTCATAATGATATCACCTTGGTTTTAAATTCTCATTTAAATAATCTATATCTTTAAACGTTAAATGAGTTTTTTTACCTTCATCTTCAACATTTAAATCTTCATTAACAACTTCATTTTCATCAACGACCATTCACTCCCTATCTTTAACTTCAAAACATCAACTTAAAAGGAGGAACAAAAACATAAATAATCAGCACAAATAGAACTTTCTCATAATTAAAATAGAAAAGTAAAACCAGAAAACATGATAAAAAAACTATCGAAAAATACAATAAAAAATCAGAATAAAAAAGACCATCTTATTAGAAAAGAAATAAGTATAATAATAACGTTTATAAAAATTGAAAAAGAATAATAAAAAACTGACCTTCACGAAGAAAGTCAGTTTTTATTTTAGATTAATAAGGACTATTTAACAGCCTTTTTGAAGTCAGAACCAGCTTTGAAAGTTACAACGTTCATTGCAGGGATCTTAATCTTTTGTTTAGGATTTTGAGGATTAACTCCTTCTCTAGCCTTTCTCTTAGATTTCTTGAAAGTTCCGAATCCTTGAATTCTTACTTCTCCTTCTTTTTTAACTCCTTTAACTACGTTGTCGATAAAGCAGTTAACTAATTCACCAGCTAATTTCTTTGAAACTCCTAATTCGCTTGCAAGAGCTTCAGTTAATTGAGTCTTTGTCATTATTATAAATGATAGAATATAAAACTACATAAATGTAGATTAACTAGATAGTAACATTTTTAATTCATTTTTCAATTGAAATCGCTATAAAATGCATGTTAAAGAAACCTTAGTTCTTAATTAGCAAAACTATGAAAATATTACTCTCAATCAAAAGAAATTACGCAGAATTAATTTTAAAATGAGAAAAAATTTACGAAATTAGGAGACTTTTTACGAAGAAAAAAATAGATAAAATAGTAATATATGAATCAGCCCCAACAAAAAGAGCAGTAGGTGAGTGTGAAATAGAAGAAATTCTCTATAAACCCATTAATGAACTGCGAAATGAGACAAAATGAGAATCATGTGTAGATAAAGAATTCTTTTATGAATACTTTAAAGGAAAAGAATATTGATACGCTATAAAACTAAAAGCTGCTAAAAGATATAAAACACCTAAATCACTTTCAGAATACAATCTAAAAAGACCGCCACAAAATTACTGTTTCATAAACTAGAAAAGGGATATTAAAACATATCCCTTATAATGTCTCGCCTCAATCGAATCAGATAGAGCTTCTTCAAAACAGATTCATAAGCACTAACAAGTCGATTAACGTCACGTTTTGATTGTTTAAATGAATAATCATTCAGCCCACTTCCCAATCTTCTTACTTTAACTTCATTAACCATATAGGGACGAAATTCTAATAAGAAATGATTCTGCTTCTTAATCCAATCCTTATCTTCAACCTCAACAGGTTTAATTAGGATTGAATAAGTAGTTTCAGCCTCATCAAAATAGGGGTCATAATTATCATGAGCATCACCTCTATAGAGATTAAAAACTAGCTTATCATGAACATCATGAACAAGACTAATTTTTACCTTCCTTCTATTATCCGGATGAGATTCCACCTTCCAGTGGTAAGTATCAGGATAACAGAACATTCTCTTAAGCACATTTGCATGCTTAAACTCTTTCTTTCTATCTTGAGTAAACCTTTCAATCTGAAAGCCTACCATTGCAATAACAGTAGGGTAAGAAACAGGTCTACGTAATAGAAAATAAAGATCCCTAATTGTTCTTTTAATAGTTTTATTTTCCATACGCTAAGCGTTTTTATTTTTAATAAATATAACGATTCAGAAAATTCAATCAATAAAATATTTTCAAATAAAAGAGAAATCAGATTAAAACTCGTGTTATTTTAGCGAAAAATAGTGTTGACATTAAGAGTTGAAATATGTATAGTAATTTCACCGGTATAAGAACGCCGGCAACAAAACAAAAAAAACAAATCATGGGTACAGCAATCTTAATGATGGGCACCCTTTGTACTGTACTTCTACAACTCTTACCTGCTGATATGGAGCAGTCGGAGAAGCAACTGACTGACAAGAGCCAGCCAGTAATCACAGTTGACCCCGCCTATGGATCAATCACGACGCCACAACAAGTGGCCTTCGTAGCTGCCGAAATCACGATCCAGGTCGCTGATGATCAGCCCCGAGTTCGTAACGAGTACGTAGAAGAGGACAAAGGCAACATACAGGATGGATTCACCCTGCACGAACCTGCCCCAACCTAGCGACGCTAGGAACTAATTATTATCCAAAAATTCACCGTAAAAAAATTCGACTTAGCCCCCAGGTGTTTTATCCTGGGGTTTTCTTATAAAAAAATTTTTTAATTCAATAATTCTAAACTAAGAAAAACAAGCAATTAAATTGACAAATTAAAGAAAATAGTATAAAATAATATAAATACAAAAAATTTAGCAATATTAAGCCAAAACAAAATGAAAAAACGACTTATTCCATTATGAATTATTCTAGCAATTTCATGAATAATATTTTCATGGAATTATTTTCAACCATTCATGTCATGTCCTTCATGATATAAAAGAACAACACATAGAATCTCATGATGAAAAGTAGTATACTGTGAAAATAATAACTGAGAACAAGAATGATTTTCGTATTCACAAAATAATAGAGGAGAGATTACAATAAGTCAAAGTAAAGACGATAAAGTAATATCATCAATAGATTATACAAACTGATTCATCTACAGTTATTGTGATGAGAACAAATGTGAAAGATATGAAAAATGAAAATTTAGTTTTAAGAAATGAATAGAGAATCTTCTAATCGGAGTATGGTCACGATATTGAACAGGTGCTCTAGAAACTGAACATGAAATAGATGAAAACAGATTAGAAGTAGGAATGTATAAAACATACAATAACTGAATACTCACAGAAAGCTGAACATTCGAGAAATATTACACGAAAACAGGAGAATGGATGAGTTATGACAATTCATGAATACTTAAATCTATAATTAATTACAGTTGAGGTAAATATAACTGACCAACAACATACTATTACAGAAACTGAAAAATAAACGTAGAAAGCTTCTATAAAGACGGATATGCTACATGAGTTCGAAAATGGTATGATAAAGATTGAAAATTAACAGATACCTTTGATTATAATAATATAGAACCAGTAAAATGTGAAAAATGATACCAAGAAACTAGAGATTACGCAAGCTGAGTGCTAGTACGTCAAATATGTAAAAATAGTTCAAATAAACGATCATGAGAATATAGACTATATAATAACATGTGAGAACTCAGTGAAGTATGAACATACAAAAACGATAAGAAAGAGTGAGAAATCATAGGTCATTTATATTGATGAACAATATACAGTAAAACTAATTACTCATGAGGAGTTCAAGACGGAGAAATGACATTATATTATACAAACTGAGAAATAAGTTGAAAAGTAAAATGGGAAAATTGAAAAAAAGTACCTGACTCTGTATTTTATTATTATGAGGATTGAAAATTATCATATTGAGTAATTAGCTGAGTACTATATGAATACTATGAAAATTGAAACATTAAAACAGAATGAGCATATGATGAGAATAACGAAGAGGTATGAACTCGAAAATATTACGAAGAAGATTGAAATATTAGAGAAATGGTAATCTATAATCACGGATATGTAGAAAAAGTTTTTAAATAATAACAAAAACAAATGAAAAAAAGTACAAAAATAATCATATCAATTATCGTATTTGGAATAATCTGATTTGTAGTATATTTATTTATAGAACCTATAGCTTTTTACATAGATTGAAAAATAAAGAACATACTATCTGATTCAAATATTCCTTCATTAGAATGTGAATCCTGATATGAGAAAAAAGTCCTAAAACCTAGCTCAACAAGCAGGATTGTCATATGTGAAAATAAAAATAACGAATGGAAATGAGAAATGTTATTTTCAAACGAAAAATGAGAAATAACAAGAAGATGATTTTATAATAACAACAAACCAGATTGGAAATGGGAATCATATAATAATTGAGAAGTAGTAGGTTATAAAACATATATAAATAATATACTAGAATGAGATTACTATTTTAATTGAGAAAAATGACAATACCTATCTTGAGAAAAAATTTGAAAACGAATAAATACATCCAACTGAAAAATATATGAAGAAATGAATTACAAAAACTGAGTATTGGATTGAATCTATAAACAATACGATTGAACAAATTTAATATATGAAACACCATATGTAGACTGAATTATCTCATGAATAGGAACATGATACAAAGATTGAAAAATAAATAAAGTAGGGCCATACAAATGAGGACAAAAAGAATGACAACGAACTATCTACGACGAGGAATGAAATATCTCAGCAGTAGAAACATATGTTAATTGATTAAAAACGAAAGAAAAAATTTATAAAACAGAGGAGGGTGAATATGATGAAGATGAAATAGATGAATTATCAGATCCAACTATAAAGAACACCATAATAGATATCTGGACTACAGCAAATGAATGTATTCAAGAAGAAATTATTTGAGGTAAAATTGAATTAACTTATGACGATTGGAAAGAAAGATGTGAAAATGCTAAATCAGGTTTAAAAGACCTAGATGAAGATGATTATGATTTATTGAAAACAACTAAAAATATCATAGATGAATGGCTTAAATACATCGAAGTATCACAATTAATGGATGCTGCTACCTCGAGAGAAGGTAAAATAAATAAAGTACGAGACGATGTATTCGATGATGAATACGCTACAGTAAATAATCTACAAGAAGAATATAAGAAACTTGAAAATATCATAGATGATCTAAGTCCAACAATTAAAAGTATCTTTGGAGATACAGAAACATTCTTATATCTACCAGAAGAACTTATCGATAACTGAGCTATCATGGTACACACATATATAGATGAAGAAAAAACAGAAAATACAAGAAAAGAATTCGAAGAAACCTGAATTAAAGATAGTATAGATAAAAAAATTGATGAAATAGAATACAGTACCGACAAAATACAAATTCATAAAGATTACTTAAAACTAGTAACTATAGTAGAACCATGTATAGGAGAAAAAATCGTAGCATGAAAAGAGACTATAAGATATTCAGATCGAGTTAGCCAATGTGAAATTGCTTCATCTAAATTAGAGGAAATTGAAGTTGATGAAGGACTAAAATGAATTAAACACACACTAGAAAAATTAGTTAAAGTATGGATCGAAAAAATAAATGAGGATCGAGAAATATGGAAAATCTTTGAAGAAAATAAAGTAAATCTATGAAATTGAAATTATGGATACCAGATGGAAAGTAGCGATGACTCTGAAGATATCGTAGAAAAAATAAAAATGAACTATAAGAAATTGGAAAAGAATAAAGAAAACGTTAAAAGAGAATACTGATTCGAACCAAAAGAAGATTTCTATATTTCTAAAGATATCGTAGAAAAGAATCTATTCAGACATTCAGCATCATTATAATGTTTGAAATAATCACAAAAATTAATAACACATTAAATACTTCACTTTATAAAAGAAAAAGAACATGGATATAAAATCTGTTTTAATAAACAATTCTGAAATGGAATATATTGAATTTTGAAATTGAAAGAAAGTTCTCATAATTATTCCATGATTATCCATAAAAAGCATTCTTATAAATCCAGAAGCCATCGAGTCAGCATTCTCAGATTTTATTAACGATTACAAAATATATCTCATAGATAGTTTAAAAAAGGTTCCAGAAAACTATAGCATAGAAGAAATGGCTGAAGATACTTACAAAACAATAAAGGAAATCTGAATAGAAACATGTAATATCTTCTGAGCCTCACAAGGATGAATGATAGCACAATGTATCGCTATAAATCATCCAGATTTAATAGAGAAACTTATCCTCTGATCAACAACACCTAAGGTAGGAAAAAAGAGTGAATTAATCTTTTCTAGACGAATAGACCTAGCAAAAAATAATAAAATAGAGGAGCTAAACAAAACAATGGCATCGGATATTTATAGCGAAGAAACACTAAAACAATTCTGAGAAATAATACTAAATATGAATAAAGATGTAAGCGATGAAGAGCTACAAAAGTTTATCATTCTTGCTGAATCTATAAAATACTTCAATATTGAAGATAAAATAAAAAATATAACATGCAAAACATTAGCAATAAGCTCCAAAAAAGACAAAATATTCTGAAAAGAATGAGCAGAAATAATCGCTAAAAAAACAAATGGTAAACTATACATATACGAAGAATATTCACATGCAGTATATGACGAAGCGCCAGATTTCAGAACTAAAATGCTAGAATTTTTAAAAGAATAATATTGAAATCATAAAATAACTAAGTAAAAAGTATATGGTTTTTTGTTCGTAGTATTGATAGCAATATCTACAAATGCACAGCGGTGTAGATGGGTCCTCTGATTCAGGGAACCTTTTCTCAAATAAAATTATATAATTAAACTTTAAATTACATACTCAAATCTTTATATTCTTATTGCTAAATATAAAATATTTTCCTATGAGAGTAGCAAAAAAGAAGAATCGTAAGTATTTGATTGGTGCTGGGAAAATCAATACCAGATACCAATTAGAACGGATGATCCGTTCAATGATTATCAACAGTAATCCTAATGTCCAGATTGTGGATGTTAAACTCCGCTACTGTGGTAAGAATAAGATGTTCAATATCGTAAAATGAGCATTACCAACAAATTAAAAGCTGATAGTCTGATTTACTATTAGCTTTTTAAATTTTAAAAAAACTCTAATAGAAAATTCCATTTATTAAATACATCTTGAATTCAGAATATCGAAACAATAGAATAAGAATGACAAATACAAAACCCTAAAAGAAAGGAGTAAAAAATGAAAAAGATTAGATTAAATTTCGAAGTCTACTACAACGGTAACCTCTCCGATAGTGACGAAATCGGCGAATTAACCATAGAAGTAGCACTAGACGAGGAGCGCATCAGAAAGAAGCGCCAGTTCATTGAGTCTGAGAACGACATCGATTTCGATGATAGCTCTCACAAGATCCCGGTTAACTACACAAGAATTTACGCCAAGAATGCCAACGTTATCAAAAAGAAGAATATCGATAGCGACAACGATGCATTCGAACTCCACATCAGCGAAGATGTTGTAAGCATCACGACACGTGGAGAAGATATCAGCGTAGAAATGGGGTATCCAGAACCATGCTAAATAGCACTTTATAAAGGCGTTAGATATAACTGACGCCTTTAATGTTGAATTCAATAATTTAATTCACTATAACCTAAAAAACAAAACAAAATCCCAAAAAGAATTGCTATGAGAGAAAAAAAATTCGTATTCACATTTAAAGTTGATAAAGAAATCAGCTACGACGGAGAAGATAAAAAGCTCGTCGTTATCGGAGCTCCGATAAGAGAAAAAGACTCTTCTTCAAATGGAAGCCAGTGGTTTCACAAAGGCGGAATTCAAATCCGTATGACATCATGCTTTATCGTCCTAGAACAATCTTCTCCGGACTTTAGCAAAGCATTTGACGTCAAATTCGAAGACAAGACCCTCTTCGTTAAGACTCACAACAAGAATGAGATCCTCCTTGAAATCCCAACTGAGTATGATGATTGAACCAATCAAAAAAATGCCTGAATGTTATTCAAGCATTTTTTAAATTAAGAAATATAAACTATTGAATAGATGCTAGCCAATCTTCAACATCTTGTTTAGTTGCTCATTGTTCAAATCTTTTACTAGCAATAACATTAAGATTGAAAGGTGAAAGATATTCAACACTATTCTCAATTCAAACTTGTCCAGAAGTACAGAATAATACAACTTTCTTACCAGATAAATCATAGTTTTCTAAGAAAGTAAGAATAATATTAGGAGTAATACCGAACCAAATAGGATATCAAAGATAGATTGTATCAACTCAATCGAAATCAAAATCATTTGCTATTTCAGGTCTAACTTCAGGATGTTTAAACTCATAATAAGATCTAGATTCTTCATTTCTCCAATTTAAATCTTCAGCAGTATATCAAGTCACAGGATTAATTTCATAAAGAGGAATACCAACAATTTCAGAAATAAAAGTAGCTTTTTCTTTAGTATGACCAGTAGGAGAAAAGACTACAACTAAAGAATCACCTCTAGATTCATCATATTCAGCAACAAATAATTCTTCTAATTGTTCAATAGAATCAGCAGCATAGTAATGAGTTCATGCAGCTCAATCTATAGGAGTTAGTGCTCATGAGAAAATAACATCATCTCAATAATACATCTTATGTGGATCAAGATATTCTTGCCATAATTCTTGGTCAATAAAGATTACATCAGTATGGTCATCATAAGATTTTCTCAAAACTAATTTTCAAGCTTCTAATTGTTCATCAAATCAAGAATCAGGTCAAACAAGAGTATAAACAGGTCCTTCATATTCTTGAGAAACTCAATTATATTTATGATGCATGAACTCTACATTAACAGAACGATCGACCATATCAATTACACATTCTACATCATCCTCAGCTAAATCTCATTCTTCTCAACGTAAAACATGTCCATTCAAGATAAAAGAAGCTCATCATTCTTGTTCATCTTCCCAAGCTGCATCAAAAGACTCAGTATTAAGATAGAATCCAACACGGTCAATACAAGCAGATAAACGACCATCCTGTGAATCTAAATCATAATTAGAAACGCTTGAAGTTCAGCATCAAGCAAGCAAAACACCTCAAAAGAGGAGAGTAGCTAAAAGTCATAATTTTTTCATGTAAATATAATAGAATATAAAGAGAAAATACAATCATTAAAAAACTTATAAGAATATAATTCACATAGTCAATATTAAGAAGAATCGTCATAAAATTTAAATATGTCAATATTAGAGAATCTAGTTCTAAAAAGCTAAAACAAAAACCCACATAGACTCTAACGACAAGTTATTGACATTAATAAAAAAATATAAATTAGACAAAAAGACAGCCATAATGACTGTCTTTATATTTAAATTATAAAAACTATTTAAGCGATTCTCTTAAAATTCTTTTAACTTGTAAAGCTAAAATAATCATAGATATACCTACAAATAATAATCATAATCAGATAATACCATTTACAATGAACAATGCTAATAAGCTATTAGTTACCAAGAAAATTCAAAGAAGTAATAAGATAGCTCAGAAAGCTAATATCCAACCCCATTCAGAGAATCAAGCTCTAGCCAATTGAATACATCTTAAGATAACAAGGATTCATTTAATAATTGCTCATACTCAGAAAAGAATAACGAAAGCTCTCAAAATAGCTTCTCATGCAGCAGGGTAAGCTACCAACAAAACTCCAGAAATAATCTGAAGAGCTGCAACAACAGCCAAAACTCGTCTGTCTTCATAATCTTCATCAATAATAGCGAAAACAACTCAAACAATACCAGAAAGAAGAAATTCAAGTCAGAAATAAATAACTAGAGTCTCTAAAGCTAAGTCAGGTTTAAACATCATAATACATCAGAAAACGATGTAGAAAATAGCATTAAACCAAAATAAAATTTTTTCTTTTAGCATGTTCATAGTGTAAAGAATAAAAAAAGAATAAAAAAAGGATAAATGAAGGTTAAAAATATAAAAGAGTAAATCAAGAAAAAAGCTGGTCCCTATTTCACAATAGAAACCAGCAAAGCTTAATGAAAAAATTCAGTTTTCACTGTAAAAGTGATTTACTATTTCTCCTCGCTGACGAAGATACCACCCTGTATCCAGACTCTCTTTCCATTGAGGTCGAAGAATATCTGATTATCAGAGCCTGTGTCTCTAATATCAAATTTACCTTCCCAAACCTTAATGGTATCACCATTATAGTCCATTAGGACTGCAGTTCTATTCAAACCGCCTGAGATATCAGAGCCAATGGTCTTCATCTCACGAGAACAAGACTCGCAGGAAGTGAACATCTGTAAACAGATGAAACACGCTAAAACAATTAATAACTTTCTCATAACGTTTCCTTATAT
>CAMVNG010000005.1 GCA_947168815.1 uncultured bacterium | reverse complement strand
TCCTAATGCTGTAAATGATATTTTTGATTGAGGAATACAAATATTTGATATTTAATTATAAATATGTTTATCATTGAAATTAGAAAAATGAAAAAAATCTGACTTTTATTCATGTGAACACTTATATGTATTTTATCAGAATGCTATGCTACTACACGATATATTCCAATATATGATTTCCTTTATTGGCAAGCACAAGATAAAACCATTTTATCACCATGAAATGATTTTAAATGTTTAGAAGCTTATAAACTAATTAAGCTTTTTGATACTTTGTCTGAACATGCTTTCTTTGTGTATAAGTATTATCCTAATCCATGGGAGTGAAAAAATGTTGATATATTAAGGAAATATGCAGAAGAAAATGAGAGTAATAATAATCTAACTAAAGCAATTTATCCATATGTAAATGATAAACTAATCAATCAATGAGATTCTGTTAGCTTGTACTGTGAAGATTCTGATTATCTTTATGAAGCATGAGCTTTTGATGTTACTTGAACAATTGTAGTAGAGGATAAAATAGGTCATTATACAAGACCTATTGATTGAGGTAGTGAGGATATAGAATTAAAATATCAAGAAGTTTATATAATGCTAAATAATGTAAGTGATGAAAAAATCAAAGACTTACCATATGTAAAGTGAAATAAATTGTTTATATGATGTGAGGATGATACAAAAAATCGATTATATTGGAATTGAAGATATAATAATACTTATCATCAAGCATCAAAGCGATATATCGATTCTTATTACTGAAAATCACGACATCCTGAAAATGAGTTATCTCAATATGAATGAAAAGAGATATCTATTAGGTTTTACCTCTTCCCAGAATATATTAAAAAAGATTATGAACCTGAAGTACCTTGTGAGAATATCTGGATGTTATATTATAAAGTAAAATAGATAAATACCTATTGATAATTTGAAAAATATAAAATATGAACTATAATTGGGATACTGATAAAAAAAGTATCTCAATTTTTGAAAAATCTAGATATATATATACTTATTTAAATTTATATTATGTTATAAATACTATGAAAACATGATTAGATAAAGAATCTTTAAAGGAGACAGGAAAAGCATTCTTAGTTATTATTAAATATATTTTAATTCTTATGTGAGTATGGTGAATACTTACATTAGTTTTATTCTTATGAAGTAATCGTGTAAAATATGACATGATGGAATCTTTCTGATGTATATTTTATAAATGTGATAATTTTAATATAGAAAATTTAAAATGATTCCCAATTTTTGATGATAATTTAAAATATAATGATGTTAAATATCTTCCTATTTGAGAAACATTTGATGTTGTCCCTATGACATGAAATTGGGTATACTATAAATTTGATCCTCAACCATATTCTCAATGATGATATAATAGAGATTTAGAAATATCTTTAAGTTGAATGGTTGCTGTTGTTTATCATGAGTATGAAAAAATGAATGGACCTTTAGATACAAGATATATGAAACAAACTCATAGTGTAACAAAACGATGGTGAGAAGGGAATGAAAATAAATGTTATATTTTTAGATGGAATCCAAGATTTTGAAGAACAGATTATGCTTCTGGTTTAGAAGTAGAATTTAGGGAATGAGAAAATCCAAATAATTGTACTCCAATCTTATTACCTGAATACATAAATACCAAATCTAATTTTGAATGATTATTTCAGTTTGTAATTGCTCCATTAGAAGAATGAGTCCTAAGTACTTGAGCGGTTAAAGCAGAATATCGTCTCTGGAAAGATAGATAATATTTATTTTTTATAAGATAGTATATGAAAGGAAAAGAAACATGGTGGTATAAAGCTTGATTTAATAAAGAAGTAGGACTAAGAATTAGTAAACGATTCTTCTGTATGATTTTTCTTTGTTGTCTTTGATGGACAATATATTCTTTAGTGCCATATTATTGAAGTGTTAAAGTCCAAGATTATTATGATATGATACGGCAAAATGTGAAAAGATGATATACCTATGATGTTATATTATCTAACGTATTAGCTCCAAGAATAAGTCCTGATTTCAATTATCTAACATATTGAACTAATGTAAATTTCGATAAAATTAATATTATAAATGATAGAGAATACGATCTTGCCTTTAATGATTCTTATATGAAAATATTCCGTTATAATCATAGTTGGGGTAATAATGCTTTAGAAATTAGTATTTCATGAAATATATCATCGTTTGGTATTGAAAATATTTGAACGAACAAACATGGTAAATATGATCGTCCTGAATTTGAATTGATTGGTTTCCCTCCTATTACATGAGATCAATCATGCTATTTATTAAGACGATTATCACAAAAGTGATACCGAAGTGAAATAGATTTTGATTTATTAGAAGAAGAAAATCCAAATAATTGTATTATTCTAAATGTGACTCCAACGTATCAACAAGGTGTAGCATATCTTAAATTTGCTTCTGATCGTAAAAATGATGAACCTTGATATATAAAATTTCATGAACGTCCAATATTAAGAACACATTATTAATTTAATTTATAAACAATAATAAATGAAAAAAGAACAAACATGGTGGTATAAAGCATGATTCAATAAAGAAGTAGGAAACAGACTCTTAACTATTATTAAAAAGATTCTAAAAACTTGTTTCGTTATTATTTGAGTACGATGAATATTTAGTCTTATTTATGTTTTATGAAGTAATCGTATCCAAACAGATTTAGGAATGAGTGTCCTATGAACATTTTTATGATGGGATAATTTTAACAATAGATATCTTGAAGGTAGACTAGGTGCATGAACCGATAAAATCAAATTAGATACCATTAAGGATCTTCCTATAGGTAAAGAAGTTACATTAGAGCCACAAAGTCATAACGTTACATTTTATAAAATACCACAAGTTGGTTCAGCGACTTATGATTTAGAACTTCATGTTAAATGACCTGTAGCATGGCATTACGAAGATTATATGATTTGAAGTGGACCATTAGATGTTAAATATCACTATAACTTAAATTCAGTTTATAGAGGAAGTTTTGAAGATGATACAGAAAAGTGTTACCTTATAAGGTGGCGACCAAGATCAAATTATAGGTATGATTGAAAAGAATTCTTTGATTGAGAAAATCCAAATAATTGTGAAACTATAATTTTTCACCATCTTGATTGGGATTTAGAAATAGAAGGTTACTTTTGGTTTGTAACACCTTCTAATGATATTAATAATGGTAAGATTAGAGCAGAATATAGAAAAGTTGATTGGAATCGTAATGAATAATTATATTTATATAAACTGAAGAAATGAAAAAAGAACAAACATGGTGGTATAAAGCATGATTCAACAAAGAAGTAGGTAAGAGATTATTGAATGCTATAAAATATCTTTTAATATTAATGTGAATATGGTGAATTCTTACACTGATACTTTTCTTTTGAAGTGAACGTGTAAAACTTGATATGTTTAAATCTTTTGGTTGTATGTTTTATGGTTGTGATAATTTTAATTTTGATGCAATTAAAGGATTCCCCCTTGATGATGTGCCTTCTCCTGAATTGGTAGAGGAATTGCCATTAGATCAGGAATTTGAATTTATTCCAACCATTTATAACTATAGTTATTATAAATATACCCCAAGAATATATTCTCATCAATGATTGTATCAAGATCTAGAAATAGATTTAACATGAAATATTGGTTTGGTTTACACAGAATTTGAATCAATGAATTGACCATTAGATACTAAATATATGGATAATACCCATCATGTTTTACAGCGGTGGAGATGAGATTCAGAATTTAGATGTTTTATATTTAGATGGTATCCAAAATATACGGATTCTAATTTATCAAAACTAAATGAAGAATTTAAAGAATGAGAGAACCCAAATAATTGTACTCCAATATATTTACCGGAATATCTTGATAACAGAGCAAATCATGATTGAATCTTTCAATTTTTAGTTGCTCCTATTGAGGAATGAGTATTATCAACATGAAGAATTAAAGCACAACATCGTTATTGGAAGGCAGATAATTATTATTTACAATAATATAATTCTAAACAATAATTTCTCAAAAAAAACCTTAGGTTATTGTGATAAATATCCTAAGGTTTTTATAAAAACCCCTATGGGGTTATCTTGGGGTTATAAGGTATAACCCCTATGGGGTTATTCTGTATTATTAGTATTATCCTTTAGGGTTTTCTAAAAGATTATCTCCTGTAGCATCTATTATTTCTATAGAAGTGAATCTTGGAGTAGAATCTAATTTATTATCTTTTTTATCACTTCGTTCTGGAGATCTTCTTTTTAAGAACTCTAATGCATATTTAGCAGCTAAAGCAATATCTTTTGAATTCATAGCTTCAAATATTTTAGACTTAGCAAAGAAAAATGGAAAGTTCTGAGAGTACTCCATTCTGTCAAGAAATTTAGGATCAGAATTTAATTTTTTGTAATAAGCTTCCCTAGATATTCCAGCATTGGAACAAGCTTCTGATACATTGAATCAACACTTAAAAGAGTCTTCCAATTTCTTGACAGTAAGTTCATCTATTTTAGTTGGTCTTCATCTTTTTTTTGTACTCATTTTTGTAGAAGAAATAAATTAATTATATTATTTTTATATTATCAGCTATTAATTATTATATAATAATATAAGTTCATTTAGAGAGGTACTATTATAAAACTATTTTAATCATATTTTTATATCATCTGCTAATTCATAAAGGATCAGCTGATTTTTAGTTAATTTAGAAAAGATGCTTTTATTAGAGTTTTCGTCATTTAAATATCGTTTTAATAATTTTCTTATATAGAAGATATCAGAGTCCCTCATGAATTGATTAATTTTTGTTCAAATTCATTCTTCAAATTCCTGGACCACGTTAATTCGTGTCTAAAAATACCACTAAAAATTTGACTTACATCAATAGTGAGTCTTTTTTTTAACATTGAATTTTTATTATAGATTGCTATATTATCATCACTTCAGATGAATTAAATCTTTTCTCAAAACGACATCATGGCGTACGTGCTGATTCGGAGTTAAGAAACTGGTTTATCTTTAGAGATTATGACAGAATGTGAGTTGCCTTGGAAGCAGGCATTCTCTTAAATTGCGTGTAATAGTAAGCATTCCTAATCTCTATAACCCTCTATGATTCATGGAGGGTTTTCTTTTTTAGAAAAAAATACAAAAAAGACTTGATATTAAAAGTCAGGTTGATTATAGTGGTACTTGCGCCAATGACGGCGTAACGACAAAAACCTTCATCAAATATGTGTACAGGGCTCCTCTTAACGGGCACCCTTCTAACTGTACTCTTGGAACTTCCACTGACCTGTATCAGGCAGACGGAAAAGCTAATGGTTGATTCAAATCAGCCTAAAATCACGGTCAACTTCGCCGAGGGATTAACGGCGACGACACCCCTAATGGGTCTCGTTCCTGACGACGATCAAATCCCGGTTAGACCGTCCAGCTCCGAATTCCGTTGGATTGAACTAAGAGAGGTTGAAGGCAACGTACAAGACGGATATGTCTTAGTACCAAGCCCACCACCTAAGTGTGTAAGACCTTGCCGAAGGTTACAGTATCGGCGAATTAACTGAGTCGTTTAACAGCCCGGGATGTTGGATCCCGGGTTTTTCCTTATGTTAAAAATATAAAATAATAAAATTCTAGTTGAAAAGTGCTTTAATAAGGATATATTAGATTAAACAAATTTTTATATTTATATATTTTATATTATGAGAACAAAGACTTTAGCTTTGCTAGCTATATTAGCAACTTCAACAATGCTTTTGGCATGATGTAATAATAACACTAACAACGAAAGTGAAGTAGTTGAACCTGAAGAAGTGTTAAATGAAGCATGACAATATTGTGTTGATAACTGATGAACGCATCAAATCGTAACATCAGAAACTGCTGTTTACGGAGAATGTACATTACCTGATGGAACTGTTTGTGAAGAATGGGAATACTTTAACGGAGAATGTCCAGCAAATGTAGAAAATGAATATGCATTAACTATTGAAGATTTGGATTTAATAGATGAAAAAGCTTTCCCAACTTCATATACTTATACAACATATAACTTTTCAACTGAAGAAAGAACTGGTCCAGAAGAATATGTATATCCAGAAGATATTTCTCACACATTATTAATCCCTGAACATGCGACAATGGCTAGTAGAGAAGTTATTAGCTCAGGAATCCAAGATGGAATGATTTATGTTGAAACTAAAGCTACTTTACAAGATGATACAGAACTTAATATCTTATATATAGTAAATCCTGAAACAATGCAATATGTTGCTGCTAACGTAGAAAACTGAGACGTTACAACAAATTATCAATTTGCATACTAATTTGTTAAATAATAATAAAAATCTCCTTAAAGGGAGATTTTTTTAATATTTAAAGAATAGAATTATTACTATTTTTTTCTCTTAAGAACACGATCATAGGTGGCATGATTAAAGAGTTCTGTTATAAAGAAAGTATCTCATATTGGTTGAACAACGAACCTCCATGCTCAAGATTGTAATTCTAATGAGTAAATATTACTCTTTGTTTTCATCTGACTTTTCCTTCTTTTTACCGTCTTCTTTTTAATTGGTTTCCAAAACGATTTATCGTTAAGAAGAGTGTTTACTAAATAATCTCTATTCTTAGAAACAGAAATGTATTCTTCAATTTGTTTCTTTAATAATTTTTCATTAAAGACTCCAAATCAGTAATGTTTAGCAATATTAATAAAACTTCATGGAATATCTACTAAGAGCTCTTCTTTATCAATTTTAAATTTCTCTTTATTCTTCTCTAGTTTAACAACTTCTTCTTCAATCTTCTCTTCAATTTCCACTGTGTCTGTTTTACTTTCTACGATAGGTTGAACAGCTGATTTTACAACGTATTCATTCTTGGCCATTATGTTTCACCTATAATTTAGCTCAAGTCATAATTGGTTAAGTATTGAATATGATTCATCAGAAAGTTCATTAAGATCATGGATCTTACAGAAATCTTCGATTCTGAATGGTTCTCCATTTTTAATTAATTGAGCAAATTTTGAAGTTTCTCTTTTTCTTTTCTTAGGTGGTAAATTAATTTGAAGAGAGTCAAGAAAACTTTGAATTGTATTATAGCATTCAGTTGATATTCATAAACTCTCAGCTCTTTCATCGTCAGTTTTCTTTTTAGGAGCTTGCTTTTCAGCTTCTTCTCATTTAGGATAGTTTTTATTATGAGAATCTTGGAATGCTGTTTTTATTTCATCGACATAGAAGTCCATGAAATCTCAATAATGCATATCATCCAAGAAAATATTGAGAAGTGCTTCATAGAAAAAGAATAATGAATCCTTATCGTCATCAGCTCTATTTCAATAGAACCATCACATTGCTTCTTCAGTTTTCTCAGTGGTATATTTGGTTTTTACAAAATTGAAGAAGTTATCATCTTCAAATATTTTTCATAATTCTTCATCTGCATAAGGGTAATATTTCTTATAAGATTCTATAATGAATTTTTTATTCTCATCATCTATTCAAGATCTTAAATCTCAATAGAAATCAAGCATCTCTTTTGTGATTTTTGATGAAGCTTCCATAAAGATATTCATTAAAACTTCAGCATCATTATCTTGATCATAACATTTATTGAACTCCTTTATTGTTCATACTCAAGCAGTATTTAAGATAATTCATTCAACATTTACCATGTAAGGATAAAGATCGAAAAGTTCTTCTTCACTAAAATCTGTTCAAATTCATTTTCATGAATCATCAAAATCGATAGAAAGTTGAATATTCTCAGAATTTGTAGTTTCATCAGCAAAATCGATTAATCCTTCATTCTTTAGTACTTCTTCTTTCTGTTTTTCTCATTTTAATTTTTCTTTCCTTACTAGTACTTCATGTTCTCAGTAAATAAGTTTTACCATTTTTTGAAAATCAACTTTACTCTTATCAGCTACAGGTTCTCATAGCCACACTAAAATATCTCTTAATGTAAGTTGTTTTCAATTTACAGTTACTCAAAATACGTCAGCAATATTAAGATTTTCTTCGGAAAGCTTACTTCTGTCTGATTCTATAAACCAATACTTTTCTATTTCAGGTTGTTTTTTGAATTTCTTTTCTAAGCTTTCTTTAATGAGATCTCTCAATTTCTCTCTTTCTTCTTTAAGTTTCTCACTTCAAAAAACTGCTAATAAGATGTTTTCATAATTACTTCCATAGATAAATTTATCTCATGTTTTTACTCCAAATTTTGAGACGATATCTTTAAAGTGAATAATTGATGAGCAAGTATTTCAATCTTCTCATCCAACATTAAGTAATAAGTTAGACTTCATAAAGATTGGATTTGTTGTACCATTCCATGCATAGAACTCTTTATTTGTTAATAAAGATAACTTAAGATCTTTATGTTTTTCAAGATAGTTTAAAATTAATGTCCTAAATACTGAATCGCTGACTGCAAGTTTATCTTTTTCTCAAATTGTAAGGTTAGATAAATAAGGTTTTGGATAAATTGGTTTTTTAGAGAATTGTTTTAAGAGGTCTTCGTTTACCATTTCTCAAATTTCATCAATTGATTTCCCCTCTGCAGCTTTAAGTTTTTCAGGATCAGTTTTTAATAAGGAATATTTTGAAACTGATAAATTAATATCTTCAGCTTCTTCACTTGAGTTTTTATCAACACCAGGTTCTTCAGATTCTAATGCTTCCTCAGAAGGTGCTTCTTGTTCTCACTCTATTTCTTCAGATCATTCTTGAGTTGAACTTTCGCTAGGTTCTTCAATTATTTCTTTATCTTCATTAACCTTTTTTAGACTGATTTCATTTAACTCTCTCCAGTTGCTTCAGAATAATCTTACAGAAAGTTTTTCGAAAACGTCATCAGAGTAAATACCTTTAGATTTTACATAAGCATCAAAAAGTGCAACTAAATCTATGTAATTATAAGAGATTCAGTTTATATTAATAATAAGTGATTGTCTTTTACTACCATTATCTGAATAGGTATTCCAATCAACTTCTTGAATAATCCAATTCTTTATAGTATTTAAATAGTTTAAAGTTTTCTCTGGAAAAAGAAAAGATGATAAATTGATATAAGTCTTAAGGGTATGGCTTTTATTTCTCTTAAAATAATCTTTTCATAAGAATAATTTTACTAGAACATAATAGCTGAGTTCATCTCATTTATACGTTATACTTAGATTCTCAATTGAATCGTGTCATTCTACTTTAAACCATTTTTCTAAATTTCATTCTAGAAATTCGGCAATTTCATTTTTTTCTCATTGATATTTATCAACAAGTTGATCTTCAGCTAAAAAACGATTCTCTCTTTTAGAAATTTTAATTGAGTCTTTATCTCATTTATCTTCTGAATCGTCCTCATTACTTTTAATATTTTCTTCTTCAACTTTAGGTTCTTCGTTTTTCTCAGGTGCACTTTGTAAAATACTAGCCAATTCTCATGGAGTTGCTAAAAGAAGCTTTGCAATACTAGTATCGATTCAAAGTTCTCTCTTTAATAAATTATTCTCTAATTTTTCTAGCCAAGCTTGTGTATTGAATTCTTGATATGCAGATGTCTCTTCCCAGTGTTCTCAATAAATCATAACAAAATTATCTAATATCTGTTTATCAACAATTTCTTTAAGCTGAATCACAGCTTTCATTATTAAAGCAGATCAAGGTTGTTCTTTATTAAGCTGAACAATTTCATCATATGCTTTTTGAATAGCGGTTTTTTCCATAAGAAAAATTAATATAAAAGGCTTATATCACGTACTATAAGATAAATATTGTCAATAATAAATTCAATACAAAATCTTAAGAATTTAATTGTATTTTAATCTTATTTTTCTATTCTTAATGAAAATTTTAATACGATATCATTTCAGCTAACATAATGAGAGGACTTGTTCAATCCAAGCCATTTGTAAGAAAATCTCACAGAGTATCTGCACCGAGATCATGATTTTCTTTTTCTAGCTGAAATAGAAGATGAAGAGACAATCAAACAGCTTTTTCTTCTGCTTTAAAAAAGTGGTGACTTCTATTTTTTATAAGTATTGTTGCTCTTTTTCTTTGAATTTTCTTATTAAAATGAACGTGGTATAATCCAACTTATCTTATTCAGAATATCGATTATCCAGAATCAACAAAATATGAATATTGAAATACAGAGCTTTTCGTACTTTCATCAAAATTCCTTAGATGAAAATATTATAATGCATTAAGAGTTTGATGAGATTGAAGCCTTTTAGACCGAGTAAAAAAAGAATATCCATTTGTAAAAAATGCTCATATTAAATTTGAAGGAAATCAGACGGTTTCAGTTGAATTTGAATATTATGAACCAGATTTTGTTGTTAAATTATGAGAGAAAAGATACTGAGTTTGGTGAAATAATATAACCGCCGAATTGGATAGTAATCGGCATCTATGAACAACTTCTTTTATTGTCGATACTCCATCTTATTTATCATGAGCTACATCTCTTTCATGATTCTTTTATGAGGTTGATTTTTCTTGGTATAAAGAATATATTCCAGCTATCTTAGAAACATTCCCTGAGATGGATCGCTTTGTATATCTAGCTGGTTCACCAAACTTCATAGTCTTTGAGAATTGAAAAATGATTTTCCTTTATAGAGATGATGTTCCACACCAGTTACAGAAATACAACCGATTGAAAAAATATTATGATGCATTTGATACCTTATCAACTATAGATCTTTGAAGTTTGACTCAAGAAAAAGTTGTAGTTTGACGATGGTAATTTATTATAACTTATACTAAGTAGTAATGTTTAAAAAAGATTTTCCACTTATTAAAAATCATCCAGAAATTCTCTATTTAGATAATGCTGCAAGTACTCAAAAACCAGAAATTGTTATAGAGTGAGTTAATGATTATTTAAGAAATGAGTACGCAAACATTCATAGAGGAAATTATCTATTATCTGAAAAATCTGATGAACATTATGAGAGAAGTAAGGAACTTCTCGCTGAGCTCCTAAACTGTAAAAGTAAAGAAATCGCTTATACTTCTAATGCGAATTCAGCAATAAATCTTTTTGCTCAGACTCTAGCTAATTCCTGAGTAATCTGAGAAGGAGATTCAGTGTTAATAGGAATTCGAGACCATCATGCAGATATTCTCCCATGGATGTCTCTTTCAAAACATTTTTGATTTAGAGTGAAATTCTTCTGACTTAAAGATGATTTTACAGTAGATTATGATGATTTAAAGGATCAATATACAAAAGATGTTAAGGTGGTATGTTGCTGATATGTTTCTAATGTAACATGATGAATAGTTGATGTTAAGAAAATTAAATCTTTTTTAAGAAAAGATACTTTATTTTTCATCGATGCATCTCAAGCTGTGCCAAATCTTGTAATCGATTTTGATGATATTTGATGTGATGCCTTAGCTCTTACGGCTCATAAAATGATGGCATATACCTGACTTTGAGCATTAGTAATGAAATATGATCTACTAAAAGAGTTAAAACCATTAACTGCTTGATGAGGTACGATTAAAGATGTCTCAATTGAATGATATGAGTTTAGAAGTTGAGTGTGAAAATACGAGGCTGGAACTCCTAATGTTATATGAGCAGTTTCCTTAGAATATGCCTTGGAATATATAAAAAATTTGTGAGCAGGGGATTTAAGAAGAGGAATGTGAACTATTCAAGAGCATGAGTTTTTAATAGCTGAATATGCTATGAAAAAATTTGATGCATTAAAGGATGATGTTAAGGTAATTGGTCCTCAAAAAGACAGAATAGCATTATTCTCTTTCATTGTGAAGAATCATGAAAACTTTAATCAAGTAGGGGAGTTCTTTGCTGAGAGAAATATCTGTTTACGTTGCTGAGGACATTGTGCATATCCTCTTCATAAGAGCTATCAACTATGATGAACATGTAGAATGAGTGCTTATCTTTATAATGATGAAAAAGATATAGATCGTTTCTTTGATGCTCTAAATGAACTAATCGAGAAATAATTCTATTTTTTACTTTTCTTTTTCTTAGTTTTGTTCTTTCACTTTATCCAAAGAGCAACAGCTATAAATGAAGAAATTATTGAAATAATATCAGAAAAAATTGCGACGTAAGATCAAACATAAATATCATAAATTAGCCAAAAGAAGTAGCAAGAAAATGCTGCTTTTTTTACGACTCATTCATCTCAATTCCATATTGAAATAGTATAGATTAAGGCAGCCAATAAAGGAAATATTGAGATAAATCATTGATAGGTATAAATAGCGAATGCAATATATAAGATTACGAAAACTCAAAGAACAATATTTAAATTAAAATGTTTCTTCTCTTTATAAACAATTAATGAATCTCTAGTAACTGCTAGAATCTTTGTAATGCTTCATGATAGAGCTCATAAAAGCGCATAATGTAATAAATTCAAAAAATTTGCAGTAATTACTGTATACATAATCTTTTCTTTTTTATTCCAATAATAAGCGAATAATCAGAGTCAAAAAGAAAGAAAAGCTAATATTTGCGAAATAATAAATGTTGTAGTCATGTTTGTTTAAGAAAAATAGTTGAAGAGACTATACTATTTTTGAAGCTAATATAAAGATAAAATGAGATTTATTAAAAAATCTTCAAAAATTTGCAAAATAGGAAAAATTTGAATATAATTAATTCGTTATGTTGAAAACAATTAAAACCTGTTTCCAATGTAGCAGATGAGATCATTATAAGAGCTATAAATTCATAATTACTGGCAACTACTTAATGTTTATGAGTTCTATCTTTGATAGTGTATCTGTTATTGAACAAACAATAATAGAAAGAGCTTCACAGCAAACTTATAAATCTTAAGCTTCAAACTTTTCAATTGCTATAAGGGATATGGCTTTTGCTTGGTATCAGGTTAAATGCTTGGTAGTGAGTGTTTGAATGGAATATTGCTCTATGAATGTACTATTGAATCTTTTTGTTTGAATAAGTTATCTTACTACTAATACCTCTAGTCATCTTAGCTTACGAGAAAAGATATCAGCTTCAATATCTCTATTTCATAATAGTCAGCGGTAATTATAAGTATTCGATTCATTATTTGCTCTCCTTATCTTCTGAGGTTATTGTTCTTAAGTGTATCAAATAATGTAGATAGACCTTCTCTATATTCCTTTGTATAAACTAAAACTACAAAGTTTATAGTTGAACTATCTAAAACAATCGATTTACTTTAGTATCTAATTCTTGCTTTAGGATTGCCTAGAGCGTTAGATAGTTCATTCTTTCGTCTAAGTTTGAATCCTCGTTATTTGAGGCTAGGTTTATAGAAATGATCTTCATCACTATTGATGAAGGGAATACATATCTGTATTCTCTTTTTCTTTATTTTAAAAAATACTATTGAATCTTAATATCAGTTATATATAACGGCTATCGCGAAAAACAAAAACAGGATAAAAAATGAAAGTAAATTACAAGAAGTTTTGGGATAATGCATTCCCATTTGTTACAGGTATCGTCATCCTTATTATTTGTATTGCGTTGAAGGGTGGTACAGAATCGTTCGGTAAGGCTTCATCAAAGCCTATCGTCCTTGATTCAGTTTCTATTAAGGAGCTGAACTTAGAAGAAGGTAATACCGAAACGGTTATTATTAGAGAAACTGGTACTGGGTTTACAAAAGAGCTCAATTACCTTATTGAATCACATCCTAACTTCGAAGTGATCACAGTCACTAGAGAGGTTGAGGGTAATCCCTTAACAACGAAGGGATATAAAGTTATTTTAAAAGCTAATAAGAGAGGTCTTGAATGAGAGACCTCTTTTCTTTTTTGAATAAAGTGTTGTTTTAATTCTGATTTTTTTTATACTACATTTTGCTTTATTTAATAGAAATTTCTATGTGGTGAATTATACTTTGAATACTTACTTTTATTATATTAGTTGTACTACACGAACTCTGACACTTCACTGCTGCTAAAAAATCATGAGTGCATGTTAAAGAATTCTGATTATGAATACCTCCAAGAGCTAAAACGCTTTGGAAAGATAAAAGTTGAACAGCTTATACCTTAAACTGGATTCCATTAGGATGATTTGTTGTCTTAAAATGAGAAGATGGCACTGATGAAAAAGAAAATATGGATCCAGATTGTTTTATTAAGGCAAAACTTTGGAAAAAACTTATTATTATCGTAGCATGAGTTGCTATGAATTTTCTAACTGCATGGGTTTTATTTACGATAGCTTTCTCTGTTTGAATGCAACCAATGTCAGTTTTACCTGATGGATATATGTGATTATATTCAGAGAGTTATGTAACTCCAAGTGTAGGATTCCTTGAAGAAAAATGATTTATTGGTGAGGAATATGCAAAATGAGATGTAATCGTTAAACAAGTTATTGAAGGTAGTGTAGCACAAGATATTTGATTAGAAGATTGAACAAAGATTGTTTCAATTAACTGAGAAGCTGTAAGTCCAAAAAATCTTTCAACTCAATTAAGTGAAATACAAAGCTGAGAGATAAATAATATTAGTTATCAATTAGCTTGAGCTGAAACAACTATAGAATCAGAATTTGTTTGTTGAGAACCTTGTGTTTTATGAGTAATGTATGATTCATACGAAATACCAACAATTAAGTTCTCAGTTCCAAGAGCTATGCGAGAAGCGTTAAAAGAAATTAAAGCTGAATGGAATCTTACAATGGATAATTTAGCTAGAATCTGACATCTTATTTGAGCATGAGAATCAAAACAAGCTATTAATTCATTATCTGGACCAGTAGCTATCGTAAAGGTAGGACAACTTCTTTTCGATAATCTTGGATTCTTAAGCTTCTTATGATTTGCATGAATGATTTCTGTTGCACTTGCAATCATGAATATCCTTCCGATCCCAGCATTGGATTGATGAAGATTCTGGGCACTTATAATTCAGAAAGTATTTCGTTTTAAAGAAGATAAATTCTTTAATATTGAAGCATGGGTTGATACCATTTTCTTCCGGTGTCTGATGCTGATGTGAATTATAATAATATTGAAAGATCTTTCGTTCCGATGAATTAATATACCTTTCCTATCTTAATGGGAAGGTTTTTTTATTCCTAATCGCCACTTATGAAAAGACGATTTCTTATAATAGTTGTACTATGTTTCTTTGGTATTTCTTTTAATGTTGATGCATATTCAACTCAAACTCAAAGATTTATTAATATGTTTGAGAAACAAATGAGAAGCATGGATACAGCAAAGAAGGAAAGTTATCTTGATTTGATTGCTTCTATACTAGATGCACCATCAGTAAAAGCTAATAATAAGACTGAAGTAAAAACTTTAGTTAAAGAATTAAATTCTTGGATTGACTCTTCTAGAACAACAAAAAAGAAGTCCGTAACAACAACTTCTGAAAAGGAAAAAGCTTCTGATTGAAAGAATTATCAAACGCTTCAAAATATAGATTTTACTAAAGTAAGAGATACTTGGCTCTCATGGCATAATGAATTAAGAGCTTCAAAATGAGTAGAACCTCTAGCATATCATAGCGATTTAGAAAAATCTGCGAATGCTCGGGCAACTTATCTAGCTAATAATTCAAAAACAAGTTGAACTCATGCAAGGCAGGAATCTGATTGATACTATAATTATAATAGTATTAAAGAATGGTTCTGAGATCAATGAATCTATTTTGCTAAAGAAACTTGAGGTAAATCAGCTTTCTCAGAAAGCGTTGGATATAGAGTGTATAGATGTAGTTGATGAGACTGTACTCAAAGCTTAATTGATGTTATGAAAAAAATATTTGATAGCTTTGCAAATGAATGAGAAAATTGAGCCCATTATAAAGCTATTGTTATGCCTCATTACCATAATATGTGAATAGGATTCCAAATTGATCCTAAAACTAATTATGTGTTTATGGTAATACATTATGCAGAAAAAATAGTAGAAGGGTAGTAAGAGGGTAGTGAGACTTCTAAAATATACTTATATAAAAGGTGATTTTCTCAAAAGAACATAATTTTTCAAATATATTGACAATTAATAGAAAATATTTATAATAATGTTGCGGTTGATATTGACCGTAATTGTCTAAAGAGTTAATATATGAGACAATCAAACATCTTCGCCTTCATGGCGTTAGTAATGGCAATGGCACTTTCTAGCTGTAGTAACAATGTAGACCCCGTCCATGGAACGGCTCCTGTTGATACCACGTTCTACGCTGGTACATCAGCTGAGACTCGATTCCCATTAGACGAGTTCCACAAACTTGGTGAAGCTAACGACACAGCTGCTCAGAGATCGTTGGTGAACGAGTACCGTAAGCAGCTTACGGCAAACGTTATTGCCCACTATCCTGTGATCAAAGATGAGAAGAATATAAGATTCGTCCTGGGCTCAGGCTTCGCAAAGGACGTAAAGTCCGGCGATGGTAAAACCTACTCGGGCGAGTTCAGAAATGAACTTATAATCATCATCAATGATCCAGAAGTGACTGACACGGTCTTCTTAGCATGCGGTAACGGCATGCTTTCCCCTCTCAGCTTTACATCTCAGTCTGATTTCGGCAACGCCGAGCAATGGAGATTTGTAATTGGAAAGGGTGAAAGCCTTGCAACCTATCTTCCTCAACTAGAACGCTGGTCCTCAGTGGCCAAGAATCTTGAAATCCCAATCAAAAACAAAGACGGTAAGGTCGTTGGTAGTGAGATCTTCTCAAACTACCTCGGCAAATACGAGTCACTCCTATTTACTGGAGATGTAATTGATCTGCTGGATGGCAAGGTTTACAACGTTAAGGGGCAGGAAGTTGACTTCGAAAGAAGGCAATTGGAAACAAGAAAAGCCAACCAAGCTGCTGCTAAAGCAAAGGCCAAAGCTAAGGCAAAACGGAGAAGGAGATAGTATCTATTTCCCATCTGCAATGCTTAAAACTCCGCACTGATAATATCGGTGCGGTTTTTTTACTATTTTAAGGTAGATTTCATGTTGAACTTCAATAAAAAAAGACTACATATATCAAAAAAGCATTTATTCTTTAACGTTGAAGCAATGTCGGTACGCTAGAATATGATACTTAGAATTAAATAGATTTTTTACATATTACTCTTAATTAATAATGATTGATATAAAAAAAGTTCGTGATGACGTCCAAGCATATAAATTAATTTGTCAGAAAAGACATATGGATATCGATGTTGATGCTGTTCTAGCACTAGATGATCAAAGAAAAGCTCTTCAATTAGAGGTTGATCAAACGAAAGCTCAACAAAAGCAATTAGCTGCTGAAAAAGATTATGAAGGAGCAAAAGCTCTTAAGACTAAAATTCAAGAATTAGAAGCTAAACATGGAGAAATAGCTAAAGAATTAGAAGGAAAACTTCTAAAAATGCCTAATACATCATTACATTCTGATGTTCCAGAAGGAAAAGATGATAGTGAAAATGTCGTTGTAAAAACATATTGAGATCTTCCTAAATTCGATTTTGAACCATTAGATCATGTAACTCTTATGAAAAAACATGATATGGTTGATATTGAAAGGTGAGTAAAACTTTGAGGAGCAAGAAGTTATTTCTTAAAAGGAGATGGAATGCTTCTTGAACAAGCTGTTCTTCAATATACTCTTAAAAAATTAGTTGAAAGAGGTTTCTGCCCTATGCAGGTTCCAAATATTGTAAATCCTGAATGTTTAATCGGAACATGATATTTCCCTTGAGGAGAAGAGGATGCTTATTGGATGGAAAGAGATGATCAATGGTTAATTTGAACTTCTGAAATTCCAGTAACTGCATATCATATGAATGAAATTCTTTCAGAAGATGAATTACCAAAGAAATATTGTGGATACTCTACTTGTTTCCGTCGTGAAGCATGAACTTATGGAAAAGATACAGCAGGATTATATAGAGTTCACCAATTCCAAAAAGTTGAACAAGTAATTATCCTCCCAGAAGACGAAAAAATGTCAGATCAATATTATCGTCAAATTCTTCAGAATTCTATGGATGTATTATCTGATTTCGAATTACCATACCGTGTATTACAACTTTGTAGCTGAGATTTAGCTATCTGAAAATATAATTCTAACGATCTTGAATGTTGGATGCCATCAAGAAATTCTTATTGAGAAACTCACTCAGTAACAGCTTTCTTAGACTTCCAAGCAAGAAGATTAAATCTTAAATATCGTGATAAGGAATGAAAGATTCATTATTGTTACACAATGAATAATACTGCAATTGCTACACCAAGAGTTTTGATTTCTCTTATTGAATGTAATCAAACTGCAGATTGAAAGATTAGAATTCCAAAGGTATTACAACCATATATGGGTAAAGAAATTATTGGATAATAATATTCATGAAAAAAAGAATTTGGATTATGGATGATTTACATTGAAATGAAATATATCAAGATCTAATGGAAATTACGACTTGATATATTTTTCCTATTAAAAAAGATATCTGTGATCCAATGCCTTATTTAAGTAAGTTAAAAGATTGAGATATTGTATTATTGGATAATTATTTTGATTGATGGGATTCTCCATTATGAAATGAATTTCTTAAATCATATTTAGAAACAAATCTTAAATGTGATATCATAGCAATTTCTGATGTATGAGAAAAACTGACTGAGAAATTTGAATATCGGAATAAGGCGAATAAAAAATGATGTATTAATTGATGGGTTACAACTAAAAAAGGTAAAGATATCGCTGAATTTATTAACAAATATTATTCAGAGTAAATTTTTCGAGAAATACTAATTGAAAATATTGATTCTTGATGATTGATAAAAAATTCATAATTTTTTGCTCAAAGTTAAGGAAAATATTATTCAGCACAAAAATTTTTCAAATTTACATTTTTGGCAACAAAACAAAGCGGGATTTTTAAAATTTCACTTGTTTTTTGATTTAATTTTACTAAAAATAATTTCGTAATTCTATTTTTAATAAAGAAAAACTTATGAATACGACACCAGAACAAAATCATGAATATGATGCTTCCCAGATTAGAGTCTTAGAATGACTAGAACCAGTAAGACAAAGACCCTGAATGTATATAGGATCAACAGATGCAAGAGGACTTCACCATATGGTACAAGAAATCGTTGATAATGCTGTGGATGAGGCATTAGCATGATATTGTAAAGATGTTACAACAATATTAAATGAAGATTGATCTGTAACTGTTCATGATAATGGTAGATGAATTCCAGTTGATATTCACCCAAAGACATGAAAATCAGCACTTGAAACAGTATATACAGTGTTGCATGCTTGAGGAAAATTCGATAAATGAGCATATAAAATATCATGAGGACTTCACGGAGTTTGAGCTTCTGTAGTTAATGCACTTTCAAAATGGCTTGAGGTTACCGTATATAAGAACGGTAAAATCCACAAGATGAGATTTGAAAAAGGTATTCCTCAATGAGAATTACAAATAGTATGAGAGACAGATAAAACTGGAACTTCAGTTACTTTTATGCCTGATGATACAATTTTTGAAACTGTTGAATTCACTGAAGAGAATGAAATTGCAAGAATGAAACAGGCTGCTTACCTAACTCCAGGAGTTTCTTTTACTTTCAAAAGTAAGAAAACAGGAGTTGCAAGTAGATTCTTATATGAATGAGGTATTAAAACTTGGTTAAGAAATTTGGTTTGAAAACAACAAGCTTTATCTTCTCCACATTATTTTGTTGCTGAGACTGAAAACTGCCAAGCAGAAATCTCATTCCAATTTATTAATACAAACAATGATCACACTCTTTCTTTTGTAAACAATATTCCTACAAGAGATTGAGGTACACATATTCTTTGATTTAAATCTGCTCTTTTAAAGATTATCAATGAAATCTGAAAAGAGAAAGAAAAAATCGATAAGAAAATCTGAGAATTCCAACTTTCTGATGTTACAGATTGATTGTACGGAATTGTTACAGTTAAGATTCCTGAACCACAATTTGAAGGACAGACAAAAGGAAGACTATGAAATTCTTATGTAAGAGGTGCTGTTGAAAAGTTAACATATGATTACCTAAGACAATATTTTGTAGACCATCCAGATGAATTTGATAAAATCTTCTCTAAGATAGATTTGGCTGCTAGAGCAAGATTAGCTGCTAGATTTGCTAAAGAAACTGTACTTAGAAAAAGTGCACTTTCTGGATGAGTATTGCCATGAAAATTGGCTGATTGTTCTAGAAGATGAAAACATGGTACTGAATTATATATAGTCGAGGGAGATTCAGCGTGAGGTTCTGCTAAGTCTGGTAGAGATTCAAAATTCCAAGCTATCCTTCCACTTAGAGGTAAAATCTTGAACACAGAACAAGCTGTTCTTCAAAGAATGATGGCTAATGCAGAAATTAAAGCTTTGATTACTGCTATTGGATGTTGAATGAAAGAAAGTTTTGATATTTCAGGTCTAAGATATGATAAAATTATAATCATGACCGATGCCGACGTCGATGGTGCGCATATTAGAACTTTGTTATTAACATTCTTCTTCAGATTTATGAGACCTTTAGTTGAAGAAGGACATGTATATGCAGCTTGTCCTCCAATCTACAAGTTCTCTAAATGAGCAAAACATGTGTATGTATATAATGAAGAACACACACCTGATATGTATGGATTCTCATCAGATGATAATATTGAAATCCAAAGATATAAGGGTCTTGGAGAAATGAATGCAGAACAACTTTGGGAAACGACTATGGATCCTGAGACAAGAATCTTAAAACAAATCACTATTGTTGATGCTGAAGAAGCTGATAGATTATTCAGAATTCTTATGGGAGAAGATGTTCAATCAAGAAGACATTTCATCCTTACAAATGCTAAAACTGTTAAGGATTTGGATATCTAGTAAATTTTATTCTAATATAGAAGTACCAGAGCTGCTCTGGTACTTTTGTTATTTTCTTTTCACTTGAATTAGATAGTTAAAACATTATTTATTGTAATGAATACATTTTATATTCATTAATGTTTTTGGTAATGAAAATTAGTTTAGAGTTAAAAAATGTAATCTGAATGCTTGATATAGCATCAAGATTTGTTTCAAGGAATTCAACTCTTCCTATTTTACAAAACATCTATCTAAAGGCTTCAATTGATACCTTAACAATTAGAGCTACAGATATGGAAAAGTATATTGAAATCGAACAACCTTGTACTGTTCAAATTGAATGAGCTGTAACAGTGAACGCAAAAACATTCATGGATATTTTAAAGTCTATTGATGTTGATACTGTAGAATTCTCAGTAGATCAAAAGACTAATATTATGACTATTAAAACAGCTAAGGATACTTTTGAAATTAATGGAATCCCAGCTTCAGAATATGTAGCACTTCCTGAAGTTCCTCAAACAGAAAGTATTATGATTGATACTTCAATTTTTGTTAAAGGACTTGATAAAGTTGAATACGCTATTACAGAAAAGAGCTTTTCTCCTGTACTTACAGGACTTGTAATTAAATCAAAATTAGAAGAAGGACAACATAAAATAATCTTTGTTTGAACAGATAGTTTCAGACTTTCAGAATTCAAAACAATTAATACAAATTCACAAGACTTCTTACTTATAATTCCTAAGGTTTCAATTGCAGATATTGGACAAGTAATAAAATATGCTGCTGAAAAAGAAGTTCCTGAAGTTTCTTTAAAATGCTCAGATAATCTAGTAGCATTTGAACTTGAGATTGATGGAATGAAAGTTGTAGCTACTTCATTATTAATTCAAGGTAATTTCCCTGAATATGAGAGAGAAGAAGTAATGCCTACACAATTCACTTGAAAGATTATGCTAGATAAGAAAGATTGTGAAAACGCAATTAAGAAGATTGCTATCTTAACTAGAGATATTAGTAACTATATTCAAATAGAGACTCAAGAAACTAAGGTAATTATCTCATCTGGTAAAACAGATAAATGAGCCGGAACAACAGAAATTCCTGCAATTATAGATGGAGAACCTATTACTTTCTGAGTAAATGGTAGATATGTAACTGACTTTATTAGAACTATGCAATCTGATACATTGGTATTTAACGTTGTAAATAGTCAAAAACCATTAGTACTTATGGATAAAGATGATACCACTAATAGATACGTTGTAAGACCACTTACTAATATTTAATTAATCTATTAGCTATGAAACAAATAAAAAAATGATTCACATTGATTGAAATGCTCCTAGTTCTAGGTGTAATAGTGATTATGGCTGTAATTTGAATGAGATATATGTCAACTTTACAGGCAGATAGAGCATATTCAGAAAGTTGTATTAATGTATTTTATGCAGATCTTTCAGATTGGGTATATTATGCAACTACCTCAAGAGTACTTTCATGAAATGTTATTCCAAAGAAATATACTCTTAAAATGGTAAACTCATGATTTGAGCTAAGATACGATATGTCATGAGCTAATAATGTAGAATATCTTAAGAGACAATTGAATGATTACGCCTACTGTAGTCAAAAAACAAGATTTGAAACAGATATTAAATTCGATTTTGATAGAATAGAAATGCTTCCATCACTTATGCCTGAGTGAAGCACAAACTGATTCATTATCTACAAATGAGGAAAAAACTGTAAAGAAGTTACGAGTGGAAAATGTGCAACTTGAGCAATTAGTATGAATATTATATGAAAAAGTAAGACTTGAGTAATTACATCAAAACATGAATTCGGACAAATCTTGTTTGATGCGAGAACTTGAATGATAAAGAAGAGACTTTGTACTAAATATAAGGATGATACATCATATGCAGAATGTAAAGAATGGAACACCTGATTTTAAACTTCGCTTTTATGAAGTTATGAAATATCCTTTACCTCTAAATAAAGGATATTTTCTATATAGGGAAGAATTGAAAAATACTTTAGAAGAAGATTCTAATGCTTCAAATTTCTCACGAGAAGAAAAGAATCAATATATGGATACTTATCTTAAATTTATTAAAAGACGGTGATTCTTATATAAGAGTTTCCCTTTTGTTAGAGAAATCTATCTAGCAAACAGTATCTCATTTAATGCACTTACTAAAAATTCAGATATCGATATTTTTGTAGTAACCCAAGACTGAAGAGTACGAACATCTAGATTATTCATGAGTATCATGATGGCTATGATCTGAATAAAAAGAAGAAAGGGGACTGAGAGGAAAAAGTTTTGTTTGAGTTTTTTTGTAGAAAAATCTAATTCAAATCTAGAAAAAATTTGGCTATGAGAAAAAGATATTTATCTTCCATACTGGATTGCTCATCTTGTTCCACTCTATATAGAGAAGACTCCAACAATTTATAAAACAAATAATTGGATTAAAAAGATTCTTCCTAACGTAAAAGAAGAACAAATGATTTTTTTGTGAAATAAAGTGTATAAATGAAAAACACGATTCAAAAAAATAATGGAATTTTTACTCAGAAGAAGTTTTTGAGAAACGATTGAAGCAATAATTCAAATTGCTCGAGGTAGGCGTATCAGAAAAATTATAAAATTAAATCCTGAAATTCATGAGGGTGTAATCGTGAATAAATCGATGCTAAAATTTTATCTAGATAAGAGAAATCACTATTCAGAACTATTCTTTCAAGCTGATAACTAAGCGTTTTTTTGAGGCTTAAAAACTGATAACTTTCTTATATCACTAAAGTGGAAAATGCTATTGTCATTTTTTTTTATATTTCTAAAAGTAGGGGTGTTAAGAAAAAACCTTTTATTTTTATATCCGGATATCTATGAGAGACATTAAGGCGGTATTTGACATAGGTAATGATACAATCAAGGCGGTTGTTTTCGGTAAAGATGGTGAAAAGGATATCATCCTTGCAAAGCAAATGGAACCAGCACTTTGATTGAAGAAATGAAAAATCCTAGATGCAGAAGCGTTTACAACAACTATAAATAAAATAATTGAAAATTTTATTAAAAAGTTATGAGGAGACTTTATTGAAGAAGTAGTTGTTGGAGTCTCACATCCAGAAATGCTTGTACATAGAATCATTGAAGGAAAAAGAATTATGCAAGAAGAAGTTGGAGGTGATGATATTGAACACCTTTCTAGAATCGTTGCAGAAATCTCAAGCAAGAATAATTACGAAACAATTAAAATTGTTCCAGTATGCTGGATTATAGATGAGGAAAAAAGAGAAAAAGATCCAATTGGATTGAAATGTAAGAAATTGGAATTAATGGCTGATGTATTCTTATTACCTAAGAATTTCTACACAGGATTAGTTGATGCATTTGATAAAGTTTGATTAACTATCTCAGACGTAGTTCCAAATATTATTGCCGCTACAGAAGTTGCTGTTGATTATGATCATAAAGACTTAGGAACAGTATTAGTTGATATAGGTAAAAACCAAACAAGTTATGTTATCTATGAAGATGGATATCCATTAGGATATGGAACAATTCCTATGTGATGAGAAAATGTAACTAAAGATATCTCTATCTGAATGCAAATCGATATTAAAGAAGCTGAAGAAATTAAAAGAACTCACTGATTAGCTATGATTACAGATTGAATCACAACTGATACAGAAATGGATATCGTATTCTTAACTGAAATAATCAATGCAAGATATGAAGAAATCTTCCAAAAGATTAATCAGCATCTTGAAAGAATAGAAAAAGACTGAAGATTACCATGAGGAATCTTACTTATAGGAGGATGAGCTAAAATGCAAAATCTTGATTACTTAGCAAAGAATGTATTCAAGTTAGCTACTTTCTATGGTAAAGATATCTTAGTTGATGTATGAGATCTCTCATTAAATATCCAATTTGTTAACCTCTTAGGAGTATACAACTGGTCAAATAAGTACATGGATGTATCATCTAGAAAGATGTCATTCAAACCAGGTAAAGTTATTTCTAAAGTTGGTGGATGGTTTAAAGATCTCTTCTAAATAAAACAATAAAATAGAAAATATAACTTTTCTTTATATTCTTATGAAATTACAAACATGGTTATTAATGAAATTATGCCTGAATTCGTTCCTGGTGCAAAAATAAAGGTTCTATGAATTGGAGGATGTGGAAATAAAGCTTTAAATAGAATGATTCAAGAAGGATTAGATGGTGTAGAATTTGTTGCTGTTAATACAGATGCACAAGACTTAGCTACTAATCTTGCTCAAAAGAAAGTAAATATTGGTCTTAATATTACTAAAGGACTTTGAGCTTGAGCTAATCCAGATGTTGGAAGAAAATCAGCTGAGGAAGATGAAATGAATATTAAATCAGTTCTTCAAGATACTGATATGGTATTCATCACAGCATGAATGTGAGGAGGAACTGGAACTTGAGCTGCTCCAGTTGTAGCAAATATTGCTAAAGAAATGGGAATCCTAACTGTAGGTATTGTTACAAAACCTTTTGGATTCGAAGGTAAAAAAAGAGCATTAAATGCTGAAGAAGGACTTAAAAGAATGAAAGAAGTAGTAGATACTTTAATCGTTATCCCTAACGATAAAATCTATAACTTAGTAGATAAGAAAACTACTTTCAAACAAGCTTTCAGTATGATTGATAAAGTGCTTTACTTAGGAGTTCAAGGTATTTCTGATTTGATTACAAAACCAGGTGATATCAACATCGACTTTGCTGATATTAAAAACGTAATGGTTGGATCTGGAAATGCATTACTTGGAATCTGATACGGAGCAGGGGAGAAGAGAGCAGTGGACGCTGCAAGAGAAGCTATCGAAAATCCTCTTCTTGAAACAAATCTTGATGGTGCAAAGAAAGTTATCTTTGCTGTTTCTGGAGGTAATGATTTGACTCCAGTTGAAGTTCAAGAAGCTGCAAATATCGTAGAAGAGATTCTTGATCCTGAAGCAGAAATGATTTGGGGAATGAGTTTTGATGAATCTTTTGAAGACGAAGTAAAAGTAACAATTATTGCTACTGGATTCGAAGAACAAGAAAAAGGACAAGTAATTAAGAGAACTGCTAGTATTTGGGGAAATCCAATTGAAAGAAAACAACCTAGAGAAGAATTCAAAAGACAATCAGATAATTACATAACTAGAACTTTAAGAGATACAGAAGATATTGAAGCTCCATTAGAAAAATCTAATCCAGTTGATGATGATTCTGAAACTCCTTCATTCATCAAGAGACAAATGAAGCAAAATATGGAAAATCAACAATAATCTATAAAATGTCAAGGATATAATTCCAGTTTTAAACAACAAGTTTGCCTGATTTATTCAAATTTAATATAATTATTAAGGAAGGTTTACTTCTTAATGGTGATAAAATGAATTTAAGAATCGCTACAACAGATAATGCGAAGATCTTCGATGAGGAAATACAACAAGTAGTTCTTCCTTGAGAATCAGGTGAGATAACCTTGTATGGTAAATCAATTCCTACTATAGTAAAACTTGTTCCTTGAATCATTCAAATTACTACCAAATGATGAGAGAAACAAAAATATAGTATCTCAAAAGGAATTGCATTAGTAGATACTTCATCAATCAAGGTAACAGTTTCTATGGCTACAGAAAGACCATTAGCAAAACTTGTTGAACTTCGCTGAACACTTAACCTATTAGAGCTTAAACTTCAAAAAGTAAGAAGCTTTGGAAGTGTTGAAGAAATCTCTAATCTCATTTGAGAGGTTGAGAAGATTAAAGCTGATATTCAATTAGCGCAAAATTAACATTAATAGCCTATAAATAAAAAGAAAAAGTTCAATCATCGGACTTTTTCTTTTTTAATTCTGAAAACATCATGAGAAAATATACAAGTGAAGAATTAGTTCATGAAGAAACGTATTCAAAAGAAGAAATATTAGATGCAGCACTTATAACTCATCCAAAGGCAAAAAGTTGTAATTTAACAGAAGATGATCTAAAGAAGGTGCTAATTTTTGAGAATGGTTCAAATTTAAAGTTATTGAAAAATTCTATAAAAGATGAATTCTGAAACGAATATTGGTGTAGTGAATGATATTATATGGCTCAAAGGACAAATAGTTTAGCTGAAAAACAAATAATTGCTTTTTTATCTACATGATTCTCACTAGCTATGAAGGCAAGAGAATTATTTGATTTAGAACAAGATGATATAAAAAGAGCTGAATTCATGAGAAATGCAGTTAAAGCCAAATTCGATAATAATCCAGAATTAAGAGAAGAATTAATGAGAACATGAGATAAAACGATCATTGAATATACCTATCGAAAAGACACTCGTTTTTGAATAGATCAAGAAACGTTAAAATGAATGAATATTCTTTGAAAAGTAATGATGGAATATAGAGACTGATTAAAGGAGAGAAAAAACGAGCTTGAAAGTGAATAAGATAAAACTATATAATCAATTAATGTTTATATTAAAAAAACATAATGTATTTCGCAATTCTTGGGAAAAATAAAGAACTAAGTCTAAAAGAATTAGAATATGTCTCACCTGTTAATCTTCATCAATCGCCAAATCAACAGATTGTTCTTTTTGATGATGCTGAAGAAGAGAAACTCTCAGATTTAGCTGGACTAGTAAAATGGTGAAAGGTAATAGAAGAACCACTTTCAGACTTTTTTGCGAATAATGAAAAGAAAATGATTTGAGTTGCAGATAAACAGCTCTGAATTTCGCTAAAGAAAGAACATAAACTAAAGAGATTTAAACAAGTAGATCTCTTTCATACAGATATAGAGATAAAGAAAAAATGAATTGAATTAATTAAAATCTGAAAATCACGATGAGAAGTCCTCGGTTACCAAAATATTAAATTATATGAAGTTATAGACTTTGAGAAACCAGGACGTAGTATGCAAATGGGAATGATGCCTGCTAAATTAACTCATACCCTAATAAATATCGGTCTCAGTATTGATAAAGAACAAACACTTATTTATGATCCATTCTTATGAAGCTGAACAACAGGATTTATAGCTAATTATTTTTGATATGATTTTCTTGGTTCAGATTTAAAATTAACCTTTGCTAATAAAAACCATCCATGGTGGATTGGATCAAAATATGCAACACCAGGTAAAGAATTAAAATTCTTTATTCAAGACGCAACAAAGCCAATTCAAGAAATAGCTTTGTTTGAAGAAAGAACTCCATTAATAATAACAGAATGATGGCTTTGACCTATTATTAAAGCATCAACAACGCCAGAACAAGTGAAAGAATATCAAAGATGGGTAAGAAATGTATATCTACCATGGATAGAACAAATGGCATCAGCTTTCCCTAAAAAACCTGTAATGGTATTTACAATTCCTTGGTATCTATGATATGAGAATCTTCTAGAACATCAAATAATCGAAACAGCAGAAAAGGTAGGATTTAAATTCTCTTCATTACAGGAAATGTATAAAAGAGATCAGCATAAGGTAGCTAGAAAAGTTATAATCCTTCAATAATTACAAAGCTCTGAAATAATCTTATAATCAGAGCTTTTCTTTAATCTTCACTTGCAAAAACCATATAAAAGCATATAGGAATGGTAATACTTTTTATATTATAAAATATTTCGATATGGCTGATGTTTTTACCTCAACAACCAAAACTAGCTATTGAAGCCGTCTTTGAAATGCTTTAAAGTGAATTATTGGTTGATTTGTTTTGCTTTGAGCATCAATTTTTCTTCTCTGATGGAATGAAAACAACTATGTAGAACAAAAAGCTGCTCTTGATGAAACTAAATGATTAACAGTTGAAACAACTGCAGATGCAATTAATCCAGATCTTGATTGACAAGTAGTTTATGTATCATGAAAAACATCAAGTCCTTCAGAAGAAGCTTTAGTAGATGAACTCTTCTGAGTTAAAACTGATGACCTAAAATTGATAAGAAATGTAGAAATGTATCAATGGGTAGAAGAACAAACCTCAGATACAGAAGATAATTTATGATGAAGTCAGACTACAACTACAAAGTATACATACCACAAAGAATGGAGCTCTGATGAAATAGATTCTTCAAATTTTGAACACCCTCAAGATCATGAGAATCCAGTATGGAATTTTCATAGTGAAACTTATACTAAGGATCCTATTATGTTAGGAGTTTACGACATAACACAAACCTTTGGTGATAGATTAGATGATACTAAATCATTAAATCTTTCAGGACAAGAAATAAGAGAACAATCAGGAATGATTATTAGTGATTACAATATCTACATTTGAAATGATGCTAATAAACCTGAAGTTTGAGATATGAGAATAAAATTCGAAACATTAAAACCAGGAACAGTAAGTGTTGTCGCTGAACAACATGCTGATTCATTAAGAGCTCATACAACAAAAAATGGTAGAAATATCTCATTAATTTCAGAAAGTGATACGTCAATAGATTGACTATTTGATGCAGCATACAGTAGTAATACAATGTTAACATGGCTTCTTAGATTTGTAGGAATTTTTGGATTATGGTTATGATTCTCAATGATTTTCAGTATTTTTGAAGCATTAGCAAAAATTATTCCATTCTTATGAAATCTCGTATGATGAGCTGTTGGTCTTGTATGTTTAGGATTAGCACTTATCGTTTGATTAACAACAATCGCAATCGCTTGGCTAGTAGTTAGACCAGTAATTTGATTATCAGTATTGGCTGTTGTTATAATAGTAATTGTATGGATGGTTACACTCAAAAAAAGAAAATGATGAGCTGTAAAATCAGATAAAGATGTTGAAATAATTGAAGCTTAAATAGAGAAATTTTAAGAAAATGCAGATGAAATATTCTGCATTTTTTTATTTCATAAACTTGAAGGACTAATCATTTTTTATATACTAAGAAAAATTTATTAGTACTACAAAAATGCTCCTTATTTGAGATGTTCACCTATCAGCAAAGATAAAACCTCAGCTATTGCCAATGCTTAAGGGATTTATTGAATCACATAGTGAAGAGAATAATATCGTTTTTCTATGAGACTATATTTATCATTTTAGTTATGATAGAACTTCATTATTGGAGCTTTTCCAGTATTTTCTAGAGCTTTATAAACAGTGAAAAACACTCTATATCTTATCAGGAAATCACGATCGAATTGGAGAAAATTTTGTATTTGAAGAAGGTAAAAAGGTCTTTGATTTATTAGAAAAAAATGGAACAATTCATTTTATAACTTCACCACTATTAACAGAAATAGAGAATGAAAAAATTTTATTCTTACCATTCTCTATTCATCAAGAATATGATGAAAATCCTGATTACAAAACACCTTTAATTGAAAGCTTATTAGAGTCAAAGAATAAGAATGAAGTAATATCAGGGAAACTAAACGCCACTGTTAATAAATATATTAAAGAAAATGAGAAGCTTACAATAATTCATCATCATTATATTAATAAAACGAACTTTCCATGATATCATTCAACTTTTGCTTATAAGGATATCGCACTTCAAGAAGAACTCCTAGATAATCCAAATATAAAGCTAATTTCATGACATCTTCATGCACCATTTGTATATAAAAATTATCTTTGTACATGAAGTCTCTGGCCTACAAGTTCATTAGAATCTAATCATTTAAAAGGATATTTTATCTATAGTAATTGAACTTTCTCATTCTATGCAAAGCAACCAGTACATTATTTAGAGATGGAAAATATTAACCAAACAAATTCAGAGAATATAACAAGTCTCTATAACCAATGTACGCAAAAGTTAAAGCAAATATTGGAATCTTCAACAATCTTAAAGCTCGATAAATTTGAAGCTCCAGAATTAGATATAACTAAAGTAATTCTAACCTTAAAGGTAAAAGAATTAAACTATGATAATATTGATGAAGTATTAGATCCAAAATTGAAAGAAAAGCTATCAGATTTTAGGCTTAAAAAAGATTCTGCTCAATTAAATAACCTCTTAGAAAAACTAAGAAAACCTGATGAAGAAAAATTGCAAACATTCTGATGATGGCAGGAACTCTTAAAAGAATTCCTAAAAATTCACTACACCGATGAATATTCTCAATATGAAGAAATACTTAAAGAATTGAAAGTACTTTAATTATATACTAATAAAATGGCAAAAGTTGCATTCATAATCGCTAATAATTGATTTCAAGATAAAGAATTCTGAATTCCATATAAAATCCTTACAGCTCAAGGACATCAATGTGATATTGCTTCATGAAAATGATGATATTGTATTTGAGTATTTTGATTAGAGCAACAGAATTCACTTAAATTAGAAGAAATAAATCCCCAGAATTATGATTTAATAATTTTTGTTTGAGGTGGAGGAGCAGAGAGACAATATTATAAAAATGAAGCATATCTTAACTTAGCTAAACAAGCGAAAGCTGTGGCTGCTATATGCATAGCTCCATATATTCTTTCAGAAACTGGAATTTTTGAGTGAAAAGAAGTAACCTGATGGGACGACTGAGTAAGAACTCAAATCACTCATATTGAAAAATCCTGAGCTATCTTCAAAGATGAGGATGTAGTTCAGGATTGAAAGATTATTACAGCTAATTGACCAGAATCTGCAACGAAATTTGCACGAAAAATAGTCGATTTCTTAAAATAAATTATCTATTCCACCAAGGTTCATCTTTATCTTTAGAATAGATATCATTTAATTCATCATCACTAAATTTCTTCCCTTCATTTTTCTCATAACCAGGGAGATCTTCTTTACTAAAAACAATTTTTTCAGGTGTTTGATCCGATTCTTTTTCAGATTTCTCAGCTGATTGAGATTCTTCTTTTTTCTCTTCATCAAAAGGAATAACTAATTGTTTTCATGTATAGTTATGTTTTTCTTTAATAACTTCTTGAGTTGGTTTAACTTCTAATGGATTAGAAGCAACTTTTTTAGTATCTAAAGCCTTTTCACAATACTTCATCCAATCTAAAATTTCTTTAATTTTATCAGCAGTCTCAGAAGTAATATGTCATTGTTTTTTTAATACAGGAATTTTTTCTCTTACGAGCAAATGAGTCTTATAATTAAGATAATATCTTTTATTCCAATTCTTAGTCTTTTCTTCAGATATAGTTATAGGAACAACAATATCTCTATATTCAAAACTGAGATTTTTATTCTCATAGAGTAAATTAAAAAGCGCTTCAGAAATTTCTTTGTTTTTTCAAACAACTGTATTCCAAAGTTTATCAACTTTATTCTTTTTTAACTCTTGATCAGTTGATAACATAGAGACCCATTGATTGTAATCTAGTTTCATCTGTAATCGAGAAGAGAATAAAAATGTATACTATATTATATAGTATATATTAGAAAAAGTCAATAGAAATAAGAAGATTAATAGTTAAGGATTAAATTTATTTTAATATAGAGATATCTTTCAGATATTTAGTTGCGTATTCAACAGCATCCATGAAATATTTTCCAGAGAATCAATGCTCAGCTCAAGTCATAATATGAAGTTCACTATTCTTATAAATCTCATCGGCCTTTTGAACTGCAGTGAATGGAACAATTAAATCACGATCTCAATGAACTATAAGAATTTTCTTCTCATCATTCTTAATTTTATCATAAACATCATAATTCCAGATATCCTCAGCATATTTTTTACCTAAGTTGATTTGTCATAAGAAATTATAAGTTGCTGGTACTTGATTCAATGACTTATAAATACCTTTAACAGTATCTTGAATAGAAAAAGCAGGATAAAATAAGATATCTCATTTAATCTTATTTCATAATTCAGCTGAAACCAAAGCAGAAACTAATCATCATTGGCTAATACCCATTAAAACAATATTCGATGAATCTACAAAACTTCGGTTTGTAGCCTCAGATATAACTGTTTTTAAGTCTTCAACTTCGGTTAAAACAGTCATTAATGTAGTTGTACCATCACTTTCTGATTTAGGTCCTCATCATCTATAATCAAAGGCATATACAGCTATTCATTTTCAAGCAAAGTATTCAGCATAAGTTTTTCAGCTACTTCTTGTTTGACCAAGTCCATGAGAAAAGATTATAAGTGGAAGTTTTCAAGTTTTACTTGGATAATATAGCGTTCACACAATTTTTTCACCATTAGAATTTGTAATATTAAGTCCAGTTGTTGTAAATTCAATAGCTCAAGCTTTCATCGAATCTCGTCTATCGGTTAGTTCTTTTTGAGCCTTCTCTTGTTCATCTTTCTTTTTCTGAACATAATCTACATTAGGATCTAATCTGAAGGTATCTACAGCTTTTTTAATAGTTATAAAAACATCACTTCTTTTAATAATTACTTCTGGATCCTTTTTATTCATGATTCAATAACCATCTAAGGCTAATAAATGTCACGCATAGTAAGGTTCTGTAATCGCTATTTCTTCAGGATCAAAAATCATTCTTGAAAGTAACGTTCAGAATTGAGCTTTAGTTAATTTTCAATGTGGATTAAAATTCTTAACATCTTGTCACATAAGTCACAATTGGCATGCTTCTTTAATATAAGGAATTAAGTCTGAAGTCGCCGTATTAATATCAGAAAAATTACAAGGAAGTGAAGTATCAGGTTTCTTGTTGAATACATTCTTTGAGAGATTAACCACCATTTTTGCCATTGCCTGCCTTGTAAGTGGTCAATTGAAATTGGCGTTTTGATAGGATTGAGTTGTTATCTTATAACTATATGCTCGATCATAGGCTTCTTTTAAATCATCAGCCAAGGCAAAAGAAAAAAGTGATAATAATAGTAAACAAGTTAAGAATACTTTCTTCATGATGATAAAAAAGAAATAAATCAAAATTAAATTTGTTGTAAAAATCTAAGTTCAATTTTCCTTAATCAGAATTTAGGATTCTCAAACTTAACAATAGCCATATTATTCCAAATCTCTAATACATATCAATTTCAGAAAAGCTTATGTCTTACCATATCTCATTCACTGATAGAATAAGTCTCAGTTCTAGTTCATCAATTCTTAGTTAAATCAAAAAATTTTAATAAATCATCAGAGATCTCTTGAACAAAACGACTTATAGGATTCATACTTACTTGTCCCCAAGTCATTCTCTCATTTGCATGAGAAATAAACAAAGCATCTTTAGCTCTTGTTATCGCAACATACATCAACCTTCTTTCTTCTTCTAATTCTTTTGGATCTAATGAAGCTCTAGATAATGGGAATACATTTTCCTCAGCTCAAACAATAAATACTGCTGGGAATTCTAGTCATTTAGAAGAATGAATTGTCATTAATTTAACAGCATCAGAAGTCTCATCACTATTTTCTATAGCATCGACCATAAGAGTAACTTCTTCTAAGAACCATCTTAATAAATCTTCTCATGAACTAACAATCTCTTCATTCTGATTACTCATTCAAAAATCATATTTACTCGCCATATTAATTAGCTGACCAACGTTTTGATATCTTTCATCAGCTTTTTCTTCTCATCATTCTTGTTTAACTAAGTAATCTTTATAATTAATCTTCTTAATTAAGGTATTAATTAAATCTGCCGGATTGAGTTTCTTTACTGATTCTAATAATTCATTATAGAGAGTCATAAAATCTTTCACTCAAGCGATTACAGCTGAAGTAACTTTCAAATTACCTTCATTTTCTAGAGTCTTAACATCTCAAACTTCATTAATAAAGGTTAATACTTCAAAAAGACTGACTCACATATTTGAGGCATATTCTTCAATTCTCTCTAATGAAGTCGCTCAGATTTTTCTATTTGGAATATTCAAAACTCTCTTAAGAGAAACACTATCAAAAGGATTATTAACGATTCTTAAATATGCCAAGATATCTTTAATTTCAATTCTATCAAAGAACTTAAATGCTCAATAAATCTTATAAGGAATTCATTCTTGAATAAAGAGTGATTCAAAATTAGAAGACTGAGAATTTGTTCTATATAAGATAGCAACCTGTCACCAAGACTTTAATTTTCATTTCTCTTTCATCTGCTTGATGAGCTCAATAATATTAGCAGCTTCATCAGTATCGGTATTACTTGTTAATACAGCAATTTTATCAGATCACTCTCTATTAGCGATGATATTCTTCTCATATTGATTCTTATTATTCTTAATAACCTGATTTCAAGCTTCAACAATATGTGCTTTTGAACGATAATTAATCTGTAATTTAAACATCTTAATATCATTCCAATAACGTTTTACATTCAAAAAGTTCTCCATCAAAGCGCCTCTCCATCAGTAGATACTCTGAAAATCATCTCAAATAAGAGTAATGTTAGCTCAAGCTCAAGAAAGCATCTTCATTAGCTCGAACTGAATCCAGTTAGTATCCTGAGCTTCATCAACTAGAATATAATCAAAAGCATGCTGCCATTTTTCTAAAATTTTAGTATCTTTTCTGAAAAGCAAGTAGGGGAGGAGTAGTAAATCATCAAAATCAAGTGAGTTAGATTTCTCAAGTTCTTTCTCATATTCTTTATAGAGCTTTCACATCATCTGCTCATTAGTATTTCAAGCAGAGAGAAGAAAATAATCAGCAGTTCTTCAATTATTCTTCTGAGTAGAAATAAAAGCTTTAGCATCTACTGGTTTTATCATTTCCTTAAGATTTAATCTCTTAAGAAGATCTTTAATTATTTTAGAACTATCATCAGCATCAAGGATTCAGAAATTCTTATTATATTTCATTCAAAGAGCTTCAATATCTTCTTTTAATATCTTTAGAAAAATAGAATGGAAAGTTCAAATCCACTTTAATTTTCTAATATCTAATGGTTTAGCTCACTTCTTTGGTGCCTTCTGAATAGAGTCAATAAATTCATTAAAATCTGAATCAGAAGATTTTTCAGTATCTTTTTCTTCTTCATTAAAAGTTTGTTGTGCTATATCATCACCTAGCTTAACAAGTCTCTCTTTCATTTCATTAGCAGCCTTATTCGTGAATGTAACTCATAAAATTCTTTCAACAGGAATATTTTTTCACCAAATGAGGTAAGCAATTTTGTAGGTCAATACTCTAGTTTTTCAACTTCATGCTCAAGCAATAATTAAAGATGAAGTATCAGTATGTAATGCAGCTGCAGTTTGTTCTTCGTTCAAATTAGATGCGATATAATCTTTTAATTGCATAGAAAATTGTAACCAAAAAAATAAATCCGATTCCTTTTTAAGAATATAGAATCATTTTTAAAGAAAAAAAACTAAAAATTAGTTGCAAAAATTAAAAAATGTGATGAAAAATCAATAGGTGAGAACTGGTAAAATAAAAAAGTATAAAAAAGTACAAAAAAATTTGCAAAATAATTTTTTTAGGGGTATAATAATAACGTCATCAAGAAGAAATAAGTCACTTCATGATGAAACATGTGAGATCTTTAACAAAGTCTATATAATGTAAAACAAACAACTTCTGCTTTAACCATCTTGCTGAATGTGCAAATCATTCTATACTGTTACTAAGAATTTCACTTAGCTAACTAATTTCAATACTTTAGCAATATTGTATTGGAGCTATGATTAAGGTTGAACATCTTTCAAGAAGTATTCTTCCCAAGATTAAGTTACTTCTAACTCCTAATTTAAATAATTAGTAGCTTGTGAAAGATCGATTCTAGTTAACTCTTTTGATTACCTTATTAGTAATTATTCCGCTTTAAAATAGTATAAAGCATAGTTAATAACCCTATAACTACTACCTTTATTATCTATTATGAAATAATTATTATTCATCTGGGCAATGTCTAGTAAACGAAGTGATACGATGTTTTTGTTCTAGTATAGTTGGATATAGTTCTTATTCATAAAGTGAAGGAACTGTTATGAAACTCTATCCCACTCAATAGATATTCACTTATCTATCTGATAAAATATATTAGTAATTGCTATCTCATGGAATCTTAAACTTTAGGGCTGCCTAAAGCATGAGATAAACATTTAGTTAATAGCTATTTGTTCTACTTCAAACTTTAAGGCACATATATAGACTTTACTTCTCATTTAATGGGAGGAAGTGGACTAAACATCTACTTCTTTTTTTTAGTTAAAAAAATCTTGTCACATTCTTAAAATACAATCGTATATGAATGTGGTATTTTATATTTGAATACTTCTATGTAAAAATGAGATCCGTATGCATTTATCAATTAGGTTTTTGAAATGAGCTTGTTATATAAGTGAAGTTTTTATTTACACTAAAGATATAACAAGCTGCAGATAACAAATGCAGCTTTTTTTTAGCCTTGTAGTTATAAATCATGACACAAAAAACTGAAGAAAAAGGAACTACCTCCCTGCGGATGGTAATCAAGTATTTCATCAGGAAAAGCATGAAATACAAACGACTGGTTATGCTAAATGTGATTGGAATGTCTTTGGTCTCAATCGTTGGAATTATTTCTCCGATTTATCTTACAAAATTTGTTGATGTATTCTGAATCTCAGATGTAGATAAATCAGAATTGGTTAAAATGGCGTTACATCTATTAATTATTGTTATGTCATTGGATATCGTAAATTTCATAGGACGAAGAATGGTTTGATTTCCTATCATTAAACAGGAATTGTGAGCTATGAAAGATATTTATGAAGAATGTTTCCTTTATATCCATAGACATTCATACAGATTCTTTACAAATAACCTCTCTTGATCATTAATTAAAAAGATAACTAAACTAGCTGGTTCATATGAAATTGTTATGGATACGTTCATCTTCCAAATATTACGTATCTCTATCTTTATTCCACTAGCAATAATCATTCTATTTAAAGAAAATCCATTAATCTGATCCATATTTGTTTGATTTATTATCTCATATGTATGACTTCAAATTTACTTCTTTAACATCTCTAAAAAATACGAAATAATTTCAAATGAACGAGATTCAAAAGCAACATGAGAATTATCAGATACGATTATAAATAGCTACAATATCTCAATCTTCTCGTCTCTAGCATATGAGTTTAAAAGATTCAGCAAAACGCTCGGTATGTCGATGATATATAGAGGTAAAAGATGGAGTATGTCGGAACGGTCATATGTAGCGAGTTGAGTTCTTTGTTGGATATTTAGCATATGAGCATTATACTTCTCAATCAAAGCTCGATGAAATTGACTTATACAAGCATCAGTAGTAATCCTAGTTCAAATGTATCTAGTTAAGATAACAAATGATCTCTCAAATATAAGACATATCTTAAAATCAATGAGTAGAACCTTATGAGAATCAACTGAGATGCTAGAAATATTAAATACACCACATGAAATAGTAGACTACTCAAATAAGAAATTAAGGGTTACGAGCTGACAAATACACTTCGATAATGTAAAATTTACTTATGAAGACTGAAATGAAGTATTTGATGGATTAACGCTTAGAATTAAACCTTGAGAAAAAATAGCAATTGTTTGAGCTTCATGAAGCTGAAAAACAACGCTCATAAAACTCTTATTCAGATTCTTTGATATCCAATGATGAGCAATCTACATAGATTGAGAAGATATTAAAATGGTAACTCAAGAATCTCTTAGGGAACAACTCTCAATGGTTCCACAAGATCCAGTTCTCTTTCACAGAACAATAAAAGAAAATATCGCTTACTGAAGATTAAATGCAACAGATGATGAAATTATAGCAGCTGCTAAAATGGCAAAATGTCATAACTTCATCTCAAATCTAAAGAACTGATACGATAGCTTTGTTTGAGAAAGAGGAGTTAAGCTCTCAGGTTGAGAGAGACAAAGAATCGCTATTGCAAGAGCAATATTAGAGAATAAGAAGGTTCTTGTAATGGATGAAGCAACATCATCACTAGACTCAGAATCAGAGAAATACATTCAAAATGCTATGGATGAAGTTATGAAAAATAAAACATGTATTGTTATTGCTCATAGACTTTCAACAATAGTTAAAATGGATAAAATAATTGTAATGGATCAATGAAAGATAGTTGAGAAGGGTAGTCATAATGAACTAATCTCAAAAGAAAATTGAATCTATAAGAAACTCTGGTCTATCCAATCTTGATGATTCTTAGTCAGTGAAGATGAAGTAAATAAAGAAAAAGAAGTAGAATAATCTACTTCTTTTTTTGTTAATATAATTGAACAATATTAGTATGCGTATTGGTAATTAATTGAATGTCCTTGGCTATCAACTGTAGCAGCTACGAAATTTAAAGTTTCAGGATCGTTAATATATAATACATTACCAGTAGTTCAGTCTTCGAATACAACATCAAAGTTTGTATAAATCATACCATCTTCAATTCCTGAACTTAAGAATTTACTTTCAGAAATTGGAGCGAAATCAGGAGTAATGTTAGCTAAGTTATTAGGAGTATCTTCATGATATAAGAAGTCTCAAGTAGTTGATTCTTCAGTTGCTAAATCAACATTAGTGTAAGTGTAAGAAAGAGGGAAATTAGATTCAGCATCTGATTCAAGATCTACTAATCTTAAAGCAGTTACATCATCATAAATGAATTGATAATTAGTAACGATATCTCCATCTTCAACGTTAGCAGCAACGAAATCTAAAGTTTCAGGATTAATTACATATACAACATCAATAGTTCTACCATCATCCATTGTAGCTTTCATTGTATTGTAGATCATATCATCTTGCATTCCAGAGCTTGTAACAACTCTATCAATCATATGTTCATTTTCTGGAGTTAAGTATCCAACTTCCATTCTGCTATAGATATGTAAATCATCTCAAAGACTTTCATTTTTAGCTATATCAAATTTAGAATAGTTGTAAGCCTTAGGGAAATGAGTTTCAATAATCTTAATAAGATCTCACATAGCAAGTTCTTCTTCAGATGGTTGAACAGCAGGAGTATCTTCTTCAATAACTTCTTCAGAAGATTTGTTACATCCAGCTAAAAGGAAAGTACATGCACATAACATAAGTGCCAAAACTCACAATTTTTTCATAACAAAAAATATAAGAAATAAAATAATAATAGATTATAATTTATTTAAGGTAATAATCAATCCTAATCTCTATATTTAGCGCTATCAATCCAGACTAAATAGGTGTAAAAAATCATAGGAAATATTCACATTCAAGTTGCGAATCGATTACTCTTTCAGAATTTTTTAGCTATAGGATATTGAACTAAGAACATTGGTAAATAAGAACAAACAGCAAAAAGTATAGTCCAAAGATTTATTAACCATTCAACATCAAAATAATCAAGGATAACCAAAAGAAAGAAAAAAAGAATTGGAATAATGAATATAAGTGGAAACCAACCAGTTTTTCATCAAATTTTAAAGATAAGATATACATTATAAAATGGTATAAAGATTTTCCATTTATTAATGTGAGCTAATTCAAAGAACTTCATTCATGTTAAAAATTGAACAATAAGAATAATAATTCAGAACCAAAAGACAATTTTAGAAGGATGAACTAATTCAAAGACAGAATATCTAACAACATTTCAAATATCCAAATCAACTGCTTCATCAATAATCACATTTCAATCATCAAAGCTCTCTTTAATGTTGGTTGTATCAATTTTCTTAGCTAAAATAGTTTCTCAATCGATTACATAATCTCATTCATTAACTTGAATATCAAAATTATCATCAAAAACAACACTCACCTGAGATCATAACATAATTGCTCAAATAAATTGTCATTGTTCTACAATATCATTTGGCTCCAATAATGATACGATTCTCCAAGCCATTGTTCACGCAATCTGAATAATACGGAATTTATATCACTCAGGAGTTACATAAAGCATACTATTGTATTCATTCTGGAAAGTTGATTTCATGACTCAACTCGTCTTAGTGGCATTGAAGAAATGTCACTTATGATAGTGTTGCTTTACTAATTTAGCTAATAAAGGAGCCTTTTGAAAATGCGCATCAAAAGGAGTCATCATAATTGAAACTAAAGTTGCTCACGTAAAACCTCTAGTCCAATTATCAATAACTACATTATTCTGTTTATAAAGCTCTGTATTTCAGTCAGTTAAATCATCCTGTTTAATCACTTTAATAATCGTTCAATTAGCAGGACTAACAAAAACAGAATTATCATTTGGTACATTACGTACTGGTTGACGTAGAAAATAGAACTCATTAAAACATTTAAAAAAGAAAAATAAGAAACAAAAAACCACGAAAATTCGGAATAAGATCTTTTTTAATTTCATAATGAGCCTAAAGTAAGTAAAAAAGATTACATCCCATCAGGTAATTCAACAATAATATCTTTCATACCTTCAGTATAACTACCACTATCAGCCAAAGTTTCTTTAGTTAATTCTAATTCAACGTTCTCCTTATTTAATACATTACAATGAAAAGAATAATCATCTCAAAATATAGAAAAATTTCAGCTATAATTATATTCTCATCAATATTTATCAAAAGATGTGTAGCTAAAACCACTAATATCTTCTCAAAGTTCAGCAATAGCCTTATCATTACAATATCCGAAGTATTCCTTCTCCTTTGAATCTATAGAAAAAGAAATAGTAAACCATATTAAAAGAAAAAATAGAACAGCAACTCATAAGGCTAGAGAAAATTTTACCCAAGTTTTCATAGTTTTTTTTAAATTTAAATAAAACTATAATAAAGAAATGGAATAAATTTTAAACACAAGATTAAAACAAAAATATAATAAATAATAATACAAGGACTTAACAATATATTAGCTATTGACAATACTACACAAATTAGATATAGTAACAGTGCTATAAGGCAAAAACAAATACACAATCAAAAAAATGGATAAGTTTGCATTTGGTGCGGCATTGACCGCAGAAAAGAAGCAGAAAAACTGCTTTATCAACAAGTGTGACAGCTTCGTAAAGATTATCTTCGAAGCTAGTAACGTGGCTCACATGAGCATGCAGAACAACGTACTAACGTTCGACTGTGACGAATTCAGGGTCTTACCCGATGAGTCAACGCCGTTTTGGCAGAAATGCTTCAAGTATTCAAAGACCAGCACCGGTATCAAAATGTGGGTGCCTCAAGAATATAGCATGGGATTTCCGCTATCGTTGCCAAAGTAGAGCCACAATACACGCACAAAGTAAAAGAAAACGGACAAGCTGGGAGTCCATAGTTGTTCCCAACAATAGTAGCATTCGAATAAGAGTGCTACTTTTATTTAATAAAAACGCCCTTAAAACAAGAGCGTTTAAATCTAGATCAGTGGAATATTACATTCCAATAGACAGTGCAACCCAGAGGGAACCTCCGAAGAGGAAACCGATTAGAACCCACTTCAGGACATCACCTGATGTAAGTTTGTCATCCCTTCTAACAACGTAGATGTTTCTCCAAAGGGAGAAGCAAAGAGCTGCGGCACATCCTACAGCTGCTCCAGAAAGGAAACATTTTAGGATAACTGAAATTTCACTCATATAGAATAAGTTTTTGTTTAACAATAAAATCACTATAGTAATTTAATCCAATAATGCAATAAAATCCAGCTAGAAATCTAGCTGGACCTTCGTTTAATTGTAATAAATTTTTAAGTGTCTTTGAAGACTTTTCCTTCTTTGAAGTGTTTACGACATAAGGAAGTATAAGACTCATTTCCACCGAGCTGAACTTGTTCACCTTCACGAACAATTTTTCCGTCCATAACACGAGCATTAAAACGAGCTTTTCTTCCACACCAACATACAGTAGATGTTTCGACAATCTGATCCGCTAATTCTAGAAGTCTGGCAGATCCAGGGAATGCATTACCCTGAAAATCAGTACGAAGACCATAGCAAAGAACAGGAATATTGTGAAAATCTACTAAATCAGAGAACTTATCAACTTGCTCACGAGTTAAGAATTGAGCCTCATCGATAATAATAGCATCAACCTCGGGAATTTCTCCTCGATCAACTTGATCAAGAAAATCTTCCACATACACACAATCGCCTTCAATTCCGATTCTCGATTTAACAATATGTTTGCCATCTCGACTTTCGGATTTAGGTTTCAATAAAGCAGCTTTCATGCCTCTTTCATGGTAATTAAAACGAACCATTAATGCATTAGCTGTTTTAGAAGAGCCCATGGCGCCATAAAAGAACCATAATTTAGCGTCATCCATAATGTATTCAATTTTTAAGATTTTTTATTTACATATACCATACTAATGAAATAAGAATCAAAAATAAAGAGGTAAATGAATTAAATTACAGTAGATTATAAGCTAAAATTAACCAATGGTTAGCGGAAAATTGAAAAATAATTTTGAAAAACGGCTTACTTTTAATAGCATGACATCATGAATATTTACAAAATCTAATATACTATGGCTTATAAAACACGAACAGACTTTATAAATTCAAGATGACGATACTCATTACTTACATTCTTTAGAAACTGGGGAGATAAAGATAAGGACGCTCGAAAACACGAAGGAAAAGAAGACTTATACTCAAAAATGATGGACTATTGAAACGAAGAATATGATTCAAAAAGAGATATTACGCCACTTTTTGAAGAGACAAATAGAATCGTAAATTCAGCTAGATATATAAATAAACAAGAAATTGAAGATGAAAGAAGATCTTCTCTTTCAGAAGCACAAAAGATTCTAAAGAAAAATGAAGGATTAATCTTTAACTGACAGAGATGAAAACTAACTGATAATCAAGTAACTACATTAGCATTCAGCAATGAAAAAGAATTAGATTTATCGCTATTTGATTTAACTGATAATCAACTTTCTATATTATCATATTACAAGTGAGATGAAATAATTCTACCATATAAGAAACTAACAGATCAACAAGTAGATATTATCTCATCATACCAAGCCAAATGCATAAACCTAAGAGAACTTTTAAAAGCTACAGATGAGCAAATTGAAATGCTACTTAATGGTTTAGAATGGAAAAAGATAAATTTAAGAGATCTCTATCCAACAAGAGTTCAAAAGAAAATGTTCCTTAAATTTCAACGAAAGATAATAAATAGAGCCTTTACAGAAGAAAAAGAATTAAATCAGAAAATAATTCAGCAACAACAAGAACGTAAAAAGATAAGAGAAGAAAATAGAAAAATCAGAAGTGTTGCATATACTAGCTTTCAATATGCTTAAATAAATGCTAGAATATAGAAAAAAGAGGAAATTAAAAAAATCCTCTTTTTTTTATATATTGATTTCCTTATACTTATCCCTTGTAACAAATACAAAAAGAAATATGGAACAATGTGTAAAACTATTCCTTCCTGAATATCACGAAAGACATGAAAGTTTAGTGAAAAAGAGAATCAGGAAGTTCATCCTTGCATACAAGTTATTACAGGAGTTCCTTTCAATCGATCCAGATCCGGAAAGTGAAGAAAGTTTGGAATTCTATTCTAACCTGTACAAGGACTGTAACACTTTTTTAACAGAGATTGTCACTTATGTGATCTGCTATGGGTACAACAACAGAAGGAAACGTGTTGATGAATCAATTCGTATCTCGCAGGAAATCTGTGGGTTGCTGAAACTTTTAAGCTTGCGCTATGTTGTGAGAATAACATCTCAAGATCCAGAATCAGACTTGAGGTATTATCAAATCTCAGATCTAACTAACATACAAATAGTTAAGAAGATTTCAGACCTTTTTGAAGAAATGTATTCACTAGACAACATCAAAAGATGAGTATAAGTTTATCCTTATACTCATTTTTTAAATAAAAATGAAAGAGACCGCTAATACAGCAGCCTCTTTTTTAATGTTTATTTCTCAATCAGGAACCTCATTAAATAGGAATTTTCTTCTTTTTTCTTCAGCTTTACCACCGAAAATAGCAACAACAGAAACTATTCCAACAATAGCATAGCTGAAATTGCTAGCAGTTGTGAATGACTCAAGGAAGCTGTGTTCAGGTGAATAAATCTCAGTATCCGTTGAAGAAATCGGATAATCCTGCATAGGAAATGCATCTCCGAGATAGCTTATCACTGAGTTAACAAATCCATTATCTACAGCCAAATAAATTGGATGATGGAATGAATCTACTTCATTGAAATTACTCAACGCTGGATAAAAGAAGAACGATGAGATAGCAATAAGCAAGGAAACACCCATAGCACCAAGAAGAGCCTTACTACTCCTAATTTTATAAAGAGTTGGGAGCTGATAAAGTAGTGCAATGCATAATGCAATTCCTGAGAACAATCCGAACCCAAATCCATAGTTCAACCAGCCAAGGCAAGCAGCAACAGATGCGCTCATAAATCCGAATGCTAGTCCAATAAGGATTGGAAGGGTTAATGAGAGAGTAATGGTCCAAATAGAAGATACTTTAGAAATGGTTTTAGTCTCTTCTAGCTTCTTTTTTGCTCTAAATAATACAGGTAAACCGAACTGTATAAGAGCAATGATTACGATTGATACGATAATCACATAAATTAATACATTCATACGCCTTTTATTTTTTATTTTTTGTTATTTTTATATTAAAAATATACGCATTCGGTTAATTCAAAACAAGAGAAAAATTAAAAAAAAGTATTAAAATTTCGCGAGAAAAATTAGGTTAAAAGTATATGTTTTTTACTTTGCGTAATGTATCCAACTATAGGTAAGAACTACGATTTACAAAATTCAGATTCACTTGTGCTGATGTATTCAAATTGACCATTTCAAAACAAAAATCTGCAAGTTTTATGCAAAGTACAACGAGTATTATGCAAATTAAACTACCAGAAATGAGGTTTTAATCACACACTAACCAAAATGAAATGATCAATGAATACGAGAATAGGATGGCATATGAGAATTGGTCTAAATCGAGGTGCTGTAAGCTGAATAAAACTCTACCATCCTATATTATTCACATATAGCATCTCCATCTAGATTGATTCTAAGCCTGCAAAAGACTTTTGTCGCCTCAATGGTAATGAGATAATGCGGTAAAGCTCAATCGATGATGGGATGAGCTTTACTTTTTTTATTGCCAGAAAAATGACTGCAACAGGAAAACTCGTCAGTGTTATCATGATTATTTTAATTTGCTTCACGCAATTATGATTTCATACAATAAGTATTCTTGTTGCTCTCATCCTATTCTCAAGTTATAGAAAAAGAAGGCTGCTGTATAATTTAGTTTTTAAGGATGGTAACTATGACAGAAGAATCAAAACTCCAGAGAGAAGGGTTCGTCTTCTATAAATCCTTCCGAGATGCAATAGCTAATCTTCCAAAAGAAAATCAGCTTAATGCTTTTCTGTTTATAACAGAATATGGACTCAATTGAAAGAATCCAGATCTATCAAAAGATCCAATAGCTTTTGCAATTTTTACTATGGCTAAATCTCAAATTGATGCAAATTATGCAAGATATTTGAATAGCTTAAAATGATGAAGACCAAAAAAAGAAAAAAACCAAACAGAAACCAAACCAAAACGTAAAGAAAAAGATAAAGAAAAAGAAAATGTTAAAGTAAAAGTAAAAGTAAAAGATAAAAAGTTAAAGAAGTTTAATGAAATAATAAATTATTCAGAAGAATTCGAAAAATTTTGGAAAGAATATCCAAAGAAAAAATGAAAACAAAACGCTCGAGAAGCACGAGAAAATGCAATTAAGTGATGAAATGATCCAGAAAAATTGATTAAAAAAGCATGAGAATATGCAACAGAGATCAGATTAAAAAGAATTGAAGAGAAATACATTAAGTATGCTCAATGATGGTTAAATGAATGAAGATTTGATGATGATTATTATCTCTGAGAACAAAAACAGCAACCAGATTTATCTGTTCTCTATTAAACTTCGAAACTTTTAAATACAAAAATAAAATAGCCATGATAACCACACTAGATAAACCAACCTTCAGCAAAGAAAAGATAAACGAAATAACTGAGTATGTTAAATCAATACTCTTTAAAGACCCAGATGAGGTTAATAAACTTACTAAAACAAGTTCTAAACACTGTAAAATGATAACAGAATTCTACATGCTAGATAAAACAGATCTCCATAAAGCATTCGAAAATATGATTATCGAATATGAGAAAAAACAGAAACAAAAGAAAGCAGAATGAAAGCTCTTAGGAATGATGAAGAATAATAAAGCAGCATTTATTAGAGAACATTGAATTGAAGGAATACAGTATCCAGATGTGAAATATCAGATCATTGATAGATTCTTTATTTGAGTATGAGATACTTCAGATGAAATTCTAAGAATAGCTATTCCATATTACTCACCACAATCACAAAGAGATAAATTCTGATACTGAATTATCGTTTATAAATCAAAGACACCGAACTTATTTGAAAGACTTTCAAGAGAAATGAAGAAATATGAAGGGAATGCCTATATAAGTTCAAACAGAAAATAGTATTTTAAAATCTAATTAATCTAAGAATGAAACAATCAAAAATCACGCAAATTCTCGAAGCTTTAGAACGAGAAGGAAAATATGGTAAAATGTTTACTATCGCAATGACTTTAGAAAACTGAGAAACAATACAGATCAATAAAAAGAATAAAGATGCCTTTAAAGTATGAGATAACATAAAATATGAAGTAATCGAGGAATGAAAGAAACGAAAAGAAGTAAAAGAGGAGAATAGAGGAGTACAAAAGCAGCATGGAGACCAAAGAGGGTATTTTACCTCAATCGCCTTTCAGATAGCCTTCAATCAATATAGTTGAGAAGAGAGCTATCAAAACTGCTCAAATCTAGCAAGAAGAATATATTCTGATATGCTAGATAACTACTGAGGATAGAGAAGAGAAATCTTCTTTATCCACAATACAAAATAAAGATGCCAAAACTCATATACAAAGAACAAAAAGAATTCTACGATAATTATAAATGAATGAAAGTAAGTTATTATAACTTCATTCAAAGAACAAAAAGGAAAATCCCCTTTGAAATGGCAATTAAGCCATGAGTACTAAGACAAAGCTTAGATAATCTCAAAAGAAAACGAAAAAACTATAGAGAAAGAGATCCGTATTATGATTTCTATCACCCCTATGAAGGAGAAAAGACTACACGAAGATACTTCAAAGTAAGACTAAAATTCTGATACACTCCAGAAGAAGCTATTAAAAAGCATCCACAATATAAACCACTTAAAAAACAAAGACAAAAGAAAGTACAAAACATATACAAAAAAAGAAAAAAATCTGATTATTTAATTGAAATAACGTATCCAAAAGAAGTAGCTGCTATCTTTAGAAAAATGTATAAAGAGAAAATAGAAATCTGTGAGGAGAAATTATTTCAAACAGAAAATTGCCGTGAATCGTTTAAAATTCAAAGGCTAAAAAAGAGATTGGAATTCGAATTGAATATCTTTAATAAACGAAATCCAGAATAATTAAAAACTAGTAATCGCGAAGATTACTAGTTTTCTCTGTGTGTTAATAATTTCAATTATTTAACAGCAGCTTTGAATTCTGATCCAGCTTTGAAAGTTACAACGTTCATTGCAGGGATCTTAATCTTCTCAGAAGGGTTTTGAGGATTAACTCCTGTTCTAGCCTTTCTTTTAGAAGCCTTAAAAGTTCCGAATCCTTGGATTCTTACTTCTGATGATTTCTTAACACCTTTAATAATGTTTTCAATCATGCAGTTTACTAATTCACCAGCAAGCTTCTTAGATACTCCTAATTCAGCTGCTACGCTTTCGATTAATGCAGTTTTTGTCATCTTTCGAGTGTATAAATGAAATAAATAACACCCGTAATATAGAATTATTAACTTAAAATGCAAGAGAATCTTAACTTTTCTTACAAAACATCACTATCAACGGGATCAATCTCTTTAGGAAATGAAGTTTTGCTAGGATCTAAGGCTATTATTTTAACGAGCTCAGCCTTCTCTTGTTCTTCATAAATTTGTAATTTTTCTTCATTTTCCCACTCACTTTTATAATTTTCCAGGTGAAGGAATAATTCTCTTGTTTCAGAATGTTTTGTAGCCATAATATATAAGAAAGAATAAAAGCATTAAAAGCTAGGATAATATACCTAGCTCCTAAAAACAAAGATGCAGCTCATTTAAAGACAGCATAGCTTGCAATAGCAATAGAACCAACTACAAGCAGGACAAACAAGAGAGTCATCAATGCATCCAGAGAATAAGACTTCTTCAGATTCTTCACCTGTTTCTTGTAAGACCTTCTGTAGCTTTTACCACTCGAAGTTAAACGCTTCATGCGCTTAACGTTTCTTGATCTACTTTTACTCATACTCTAGGTTCTCCTTAGTCTACGATTGTTTGAATTAATACCGTTATTTCTATTGTTCCGAATGTGATGGAACCATAAGATTAGCCAGAAGAAGCAGGCCCCAAAGACAGCTTTCCCTAAAGTAAGGGTAATAGCTCTAACCATAGGGGCATCCCGAGAGATGAAATAAGTAGCAAGATGAAGAACAAGGAAAATGGCAGCATTCTTTCTAAAAAACTCATAGGTTTCAATGGCATAGAATCCTTTAGAAAAGATAATCATTATTCCCAGCACTAAGGACACAATAAAGTAAACCGTAGAAGCTAGTCCTTCGTCGTAGTAAACAGATCCAAATCCATACATGATACACGTCATGATGAATAAGAAAAAGAGGTTGTTAATTTTAACTGACATAGTATTTGTTTTTTTGTTTTATCGATATTGTTATATCAATTTAGTATTTTTAAAACAAGAGAATTTAAAAAAAAGACAACCTCATTTGGTTGCCTTTTTAAGATAATCAGGGTTGTTTGGGCAATTCCATTCTTTTACACCGAAATCCCGACAAACTGAAGGACGATGAGCATAGATAGCACAGGAATGCTCACCATCTTCATCCTTATCAAGAAATTCACAAGGAGGAGGTGTCTCACCACGGCCCATATGCAGTGTTTTAAGGCCGTTTTCAGTGAAATAGGAATAAGCCTGCATGACTTGTCTGCTGTTGAATCGATTCACAAGAGTTTCAAATTTGTACTTTGTGAATTTTACATTTCTCTCTCTTGTAACTTTGAGATCTCGTACAATCTTATACTCTTCGCGAGTAAAAGAAGGAGTAGAATGAATGCAACAGAAACCACACCGCAAGCAGATAAACTGCTTCTTCTCAGAAGTCTCAGAAGTCGGAATTGACTTACAAGTCTGAGAGACGACTTTCTTTTTCTTTTTTTTATTCTTAGACATAGTAAATGTATTTGTTTAACAATAGAATTCTAATCAAGGGTGATATCGATTTCAATAGAATATAAAAAAACCTAAGAATCTAATAAAGGTTCTTAGGTGTAACGAGATTCTTGCTCGGCCTTCATGGCGCTACGAGCAATCGAAAGTTCTTTCGCAGACATCTGTGATTTATCCATACCATTCCGTTTGAGAAATTCATTGAAGTCATGGTCGATAGTCTTTTTTCGCAGCTGTCTTTCCTTGAGGTTTTTTCCCATCCTTTGCATTTTCATGCGCTTGATGTTCCTAGATCTAGTCTTGCTCATGGTTATAGTTTTTTGTTTAGTCAACAAAAATATAATTATTTAGAGAATAAATTACAATAAAAAATAAAGACTAACCAAACTGGTTAGTCTAAAGAGATGCGTAAACGATCTTACGTTTCTTCCTAAGCATACGAAGGACGATAGCGTACAGCTCTTCTACTGATTTGCGAGGGTATCTTTTCCTAAAGTACTTTCTCGCCTTTCTCACTTTTTTCATATTGTATTTGTTTTTTTTGGTCAATAAAGAATATATAGAATCGCATAAGAAAAATAAAGATAAATTTTACCTAAATTACTATTTGCAAAAGAAAGAACGATTTCTATTATGTAATCATATTTATTACTACAATAGAAAATGAAGAAAACTATCGTTTGATTACTTTCAATATTAATTCTAAGTTGATGCTGAACACCTATAATAGATGAAACGAATCCTGCATTAAAAGATTATAATAACACAAAAGAAAATATAGAAACAATACAGCAAGAATGAGTAGTCTTTAGTAGAGGAGGTTGATTAGAAATGGTTTATGCATTCCTAACAAATAGTTGAGAAATGCTTTATACACCAAAACCAGAATATTCTTTTGAGAAAGCATGATATAAAAAGTACGAAATAGAAATTGAAGAAACAGTTTTCACATGATGTGTATGAGACCGATTCTTTAACGATGAAAAATATAAGAAATATGTAGATGATAGTTTTGAATGCGAATGAACTTTAAGACGATGAGGAGAAGTAGACGAAAATCGTTGATACACGATGGTAATTCCTTGAGGTAAATATGAAGCTTATCTTCCAGAAGGTGAAAAAGTAACACATTGTAGTACAACAAATCCTATTGTTTGCCGAAATGAAGATTATAGCTGAGCAGAAGTAAGCAAATACTATGAAGAAAATGGTAAATGTCCTAAACATATGTGATATTATGCAGCATGAGTTTCATGACCTACAGCATATTGTGCTATTAATTGATGGAGCTGTCACATGAGTACATGTGATTATATTGAGAAAAATTGAAAATTTAATGTTCGAGCATGTGATCTAGAACCAAGATTAGACTGTTGATTCAACTGAGGTGGACCAATGTTCGCTTTAGGAGATCCATGTGATTTCTTCCTTTGAATGTGAATGGCTCCAGCCGACTGAAGCTGTGATCATAAATTAAAAAAATAATTCCATTTAACTTCTATTATTCTAGATGAAAAAGACACTACTATTGTTACTTTCACTAATACTTCTAAGCTGATGCTCAAATGCTCCTAAGGAAGAAGTAACTCCAGAAATAGAAAAAGAAGTAAGCCCAAAAATAGTTGAATATAAATATGAAAAAGATGCTGAAGAAAAAGAAAAACAGAAGAAAGAAGAAAGAGAAGAAGAGAAAAAGAAAATTGTAAGTGATGAAGAATTTGAAGATCTACCACCAGTAGAATTATCAGATTTAGGTGATTGAGATGTTCTAGAACCAATAGATGAAAAAACAGCAAAAGAAATGAGAGAAAAAGAGAAAGAAGAACAGGAAAGAATTAAAAAAGAAAAAGAGGAAGCCGAAGAAAAAGAGCGAGTAAAAATCCTAGAAAAAATCTATAAAAATTGAGCTGTCTTTAGTGAATGAGATTCAATAGAAAACATTATAGCATTTGTAGAAAATAGTTGAGAAATTCTCTTTACTCCAGAGGACCCTGAACTCTTTGAGAAAATGAAATATAAAAAATATGAAATAACAATAAATGAAACTACTTTAACATGATGTGATTGAGGACGATTAGCTAAGAATCCCCAATACAAAAAATATTACGATAGAGATATTGCATGTGAACCAATACTACATTGATGAGGAAAAAAAGAAGATCAACGCTGATTTAAAATAACAATTCCTTGATGAAAATATGAAGCATATCTTCCTGTATGAGAATACATAACACATTGTTCTACAACAAATCCTATTGTATGCTGGAATGAAGATTATGATGAAAATACAGTAAAATGATATTATGATGAACATAAAAAATGCCCTTGAAGAATGATATATTATGCTGAATGAACCGCTTGACCATGAGATTACTGTGTTATTAGTCTATGGTCATGTTACAATCGATCAAAATTAGACTGTTGATTTAACTGAATAAAGAAAAGGTTCGAAGTTGACGGACAATATGACGTGGCACAAAATGTGTGAATAAAAGAAGAAGATATTTAGTTGAATCTAAATATCTTTTTCAGTATTATTCTAAAAGTTTAAATGGAATACTTTTAGAAAATGAGAACAAGAGATTTCTTAGCATGAAGTTTAATAACAGCATCAATATTAACTTGATGCTCAAATACTCCTAATACTTCAAATGAAAATACTGAAGCCGTAAAAGATAGTATTACTTTAATTGAAGACTCAGTAGATAGGGAAATAATAGAAGTATTAGATTATAAGAAAAAGACTCCAACATATCATGTATGAAAAACAAGATACAGAAAAATGGATCTCCTTTCTGATAATAATGAAGAAGAATACAGATATACAGAAGCCAAGGATTCAACATCTAGAAACATAGAAGAATACATCAGAATGAGAGAAGCATGGAATGCTGACTATGAGGAAATGGTAAAATATATAGATCAACATCCAGATTATCCATACGATAGAAATGATATCTGAAGTTTTATCATCCCTGATGCTGAATGAAGTGATTGAACACTAAATGAACAAGATGAGGACGAAGAGAGAAGTCCATTCAGCAGTAGAAAATAGTATTGATTAAAAATATTAAAATAAAAGTTATCTAGAAATCTAAAGGAAATTAATCCATAACTTTTTGAAATCAAAACATTCATCCATCTCTTCCCATATATTCATCTTCAGGACAGTTGGGGTCCATATGTTTTTCGTTAAAGTATTCTGTTATATGAAAATGTAATTTATTAACATAGAAATGAATATTTC
>CAMVNG010000004.1 GCA_947168815.1 uncultured bacterium | reverse complement strand
GGAAGAAATCTCATGAGCAAATAAAGAAGCTATTGAAAAAAACATCAAAGAAATGTCTCTATGATTTCCTAATACCTTTTGAATTCAGAGATTTTGAAAATGAAATAAAAATTACAAAAAAGCATTAAAATATTTTAACTGAGAAGTTTCATTTTCGGAGGATAGTTATGAAGTTAAATTCAAACTTCAAGCTTTTTGAAGTATGTGGTTCAATGAATATGTTATGAAAAGATGGGAAAATAAAGATCTTCTTGTCGAAGGAGACATTATGGTTAATTGACGAAATGCTTTTTGAACTGAAGTTGCTGTTTTTCAAAGCAATAAGCTTTCACATTTTGATTATCGAAAAGAAAAAGAAAATAATATAGGTAAAGAATATTGGGAGCCATCACATTATGATTGGACAAGTGATTATTCAGAAAAATGGTTTCCAACTGGTCCTGTTTTGTGAACCGAACAACTCCTTTGTCCTAAATGAAGTAAAGCTAGAGAATACGATAAAGAACTTCTTTTATCATCAAACTTTTTAAAACACTGAGCAAAAATTTCAAAAAAATTTAATCTTTACTGATTTAGAAGACCTCTTTGGATTACACCAGAAAAACTCTCTTGGGAACGACATAATTGAGACCTTGTTCTTTCGTTTTCATTACCAACATGATCCTATGCTAGTAGTTTTCTTTCTCACATCCTTTGAGATATTGATCCTAAAGGATGCCTAGAAAACGGTCTTATCATTCCAAGACCTTCATTACTTTCATAAGATAATATTTTCCCTATTACAAATATTTTTCTTTATTTACATTATGTTGTTCTAATGTTTCTGCATAATGAATACCTCATTTTTCATCATGTAGATAATATAACGCATTTGTTTTTCTATAATTCAAAAGTGAAGTTATTGTATCTAATGTTGGTGAAGAAATTGGTGTAGGTGTTAGTCCCACATTTTGTCTTGTATTATACAAATTACTTGCATCATCTAAATTGGCAAGAATATTATCTCTACATTTATTATATGTTATTGCTAATCCATAACAAAGCGTTACATCAGCATCCAATCTCATTCCTTTAAGAAGTCTATTTACAAAAATCCCCGCAATGATTGGTTTATTTTCTAACACTTTCTCTTCATTTTCAATTACAGAAGCAAGAGTAATTATTTGATATGGTGTTAAAGGAACATCTTTAACTTCAAAACTTGAAGCATATTGAGATCGAACTTTTTTATCAAAATTCTTAAGTTGAGCTTGAATAAGTTGATCCATAATATCCATGTTTTCATCCAAATAATAAGTATCCGGATACAAGAAACCTTCTAATGACTTTCCTTGTGGAACCATTTGCAAAAATGGGAAAACATTTATTAGAGATGTAACATATTGCTGGTTATCTACTTTTGCAATAAATGCTCATGGATTGATATACCCCTTTTCTACAAGCATAGCATCAATATCATACTTACTCCAACCTTCTAATACTGTAACATGGAGATATTCTTTTTTTGGTCCAGCAGCGATAATATCTAAGAATTCTTGTTTTGTGTATTTTCATTCTTTAATTGGATAAGTTCCTTCTTGAAGCAAAGGAATTTCTTTGCTATGATTTTTTAACCATAATTTCATCATTGTCTTTTTAACACCGCGCAAATCTTTATAGAACTTTGCAATAGTATCCCCCTTTTCAATAGTTATTGTTTGTTCTTTCAAATATACTGAAGAATTATAAGCAGATCTCAAATAAAAAAGACATATAGCGATTATTACTATTATTCCTAAAAGTATTCGACCTTTCCCTGTTCTTTTCTTTGCTCTCATTTATTAACTATTTTAAATAAAACTATTCTACCTCTTCAACAACTTCGTGGGTTCTCTTTATTCAATAAAGTCAACACCATCTAGTTAGTGTAAAGAATATAAATCCTATTATTGTAATTACCCAAACAAATACTCTAATTACTCAATAAAAAATAAGATACATTCAAAAAATTGCTCAAATTTGAAACACTGGATTCTGATATATTTGATCTATTTGAGATATCACCGCTTCACAAACTTTATTATTAATAGAGTTTTTTGTTTCAATAAAACCATCCATCATATTTGTTTTAAAATTTGTAAGTAATTCATTTACTAAAAGAGAATCCTCCTCTTGTAATGTTTGAACACCTTGAAGTTCTTCTATATCCTTTTTAAAGTCAAAAAGTGATTTTTCCTCACCATTTCAAAAAAGAAGTCCCGATGTTGACTGCTTTAAAATATTTTCATTAAATGAAGAGATTTGTTCACACTGAAATGGAAATTTTGAATAAAATCATAGAATTGAAAATCAGAAAATAATTGTCGACATCAACGTAAAAGTATATCCTCATCTTTTGAAATATGTGAGCCAACTAATTTTTCTAACGTTTTTGAAATATTCCCTAAGATGAAACAAAAGATATCCTATTGTTATCAAAGACATCCATAATGCCACCATTACCTGCCAAACTGGATGTGGAACGAAAATCGTTAATATAACTCATAAAACAAAAAGGAATCATCGCATTCTTCTTTTTTTTGTTGTCCTGATATCGATTGAAAGAAATATTAACTCAATAAAAAGTACACAAAAAAGTATTCATGAAGCAATTAATTCTTCTTGCCAAAATAATTTTCGAAGAAAAATACCATATGTTAAAAAAGAAAGAAAAAAGAAAAAACAAAACCTAATTTTTTGCTTTCTTGTCATTGGCTTTTTCTCTGGATTTTTCGCTTTTTCCAATATTTCGTTAACATTTACTCAATCAACACCACCAACAAATAATTCTGCTAGCTGTTCTCTTGTTTGTTCATTATCCATTAAAACATAAATAATCAGAATAAAGTGTCTTGATAGATAAGTATTATAATTACAGCTATTACCATTGATGGAAGTAGTGGCAAAGACTGATTTGCTATTTTAGCGTTTAAGAAACGACGAGCCCTTTTATTATGTTGCATAGACTGAATCATATACCAGATTAATCCTATTATTCCACTAAAAATAAGAAAATAAAGGATTGCCAATGTCTTATCTAATCCTCAAACTCATGAAGAAAGACCAGCAAAAAGAAGGGTTCATAAATATGGAGATGTTAAAATATCTCAGAATCCCATACCGTCTTCATCAATATGATATCTTAATCTTACCAACTGCCTTGCTAAAAAATAGAGGATTAAAAAGATTCAAAATAGAATAGCCCCTCACCACAAACTTGAAAAACTAAACAATCAAAAACACATAGCTATTATTAATATAGCTGATCAAAAAAGGAGCAATGGAATATGAATTTCATACCAAAGAACACTATAAACAACAATTAACCATAACGCCCATCCTGTTGCCATCCAAAATAACATCAAAGATATTGCTTGATCTTGAAAATATCGCCATACAAATCAAAAAATAAGGGCCGAACCCAACTCAAGGATTGGATAAAACCATGATATTTTTTTCTTACAATAACGGCATTTTCCTCCTTGAAAAACAAAACTCAAAAGAGGTACTAAATCCCGAGCTTGAAGTGTTGTTTTACAATAAGGACATTGTGATCTTCAAGAAATAATTGAACTTGCCTGTTTTAGACTTTCACTTGTTGCCCATCTTGTTAAAATCACAGATCAAAAAGATCCAAATATTAGTCCAAAAAATATTGATACAATTAGACCAAAAACCATGTAAGAAAAATATAGTTAGGTAAATAACAACCTATATGTACTGATTTTATAAAATAATTCAATTTGAAAATTAAATTGCTGGGAATATTCGTTCAACAAAACGATCAAAAATATTCATAACAGATTCAAATAATCAATCCTGAAAAATTAACATAATTGCTGTTGCTAAAATCATTGCAGGAATCAATGGAAGTGTATTTTCTTCCATTTGATTATTATTTAAAAATGAAGCTTTTTTCTTTAATACTCTATTCTGAATGATGAAAAATATAATTCCTATTGCTCCAGTTAAAATCAAAAAGAATAAAACATAAAAATAGAGATACTCGCTATTATGACTTGAGACTCAAACAAAAAGAAGTGTTCATATATATGGTGAAATAATTACATCCCCCATTCATAATCATTCTTGATCTACCTTATATCTATATTTCACGTAAAAATATGAAATTATATAGATAAAGAGAAACAATAAGAACAACCAAAGTCATCACCATAAAGCATACCAATCAAACATTCAAACTCACAATGCAATTAATAACAACACTGAAGAAAAAATAATTAATGGAAGGTGTATCTCATAGTAAAGAATGTCATATAAGGACATTAATACAAGAGACCACGACGTCAACATCCAAAACCCCAATACAGCGACACACTGATCCTTAAGAGCATAATAAAGTCCAAGGAAAAGGAGAGCCATTCATATCTCTAAAAACCAATATAACCAAATCTTTTTATCCTTTTGGAAAAGGTTTAAAATTGGAATATATTTAATGTATTTTTTGTGTCCATTGTTTCTATGAAAGATTTTTTTTACTATTTGAGAAAAAGAAAATTCGTCATTTTCTTTATAAAAAGTGATTATATTTACACCTAAAGATCAAAAGAGTAGTCACAATAAGACAACAAAAATACTTTCAAGAATCATTTATTTCTTTTGTTTAAAATTATACCAATGTTATAGGGTTCTTTTTTATAAATGCAATTAGAACTTCTAAATCATTCATCTTGTAAATTAAAAGTAATTCTCTACACTCTTTTTATTGTTGTTTAGACTTTATATTATTTCTTAAATAGCATGAAAATCGGAATTGTAGGGCTTCCTAATGTCTGAAAATCAACACTTTTTAATGCTTTGACAAAATCTTATGCCGCTCCTGCAGAAAACTTTCCTTTCTGTACAATCGAACCTAATGTTTGAATAGTAGACGTAAAAGATGAAAGAGTGTCAAAATTGGCTGAGATGTCAAACTCTCAAAAAGTTGTTTATGCCCACACTGAATTTGTTGATATCGCGGGGCTTGTAAAATGAGCAAGTAAATGAGAATGATTATGAAATAAATTTCTTTCACATATCAGGGAAGTTGACGCAATAGTTCAAGTATTAAGATATTTTAAAGATAGTGATGTTGTCCATGTTGAAGGTTGAGTAGACCCAGAAAGAGATAGAGAAATTATAAATACAGAACTTATCTTTGCTGATTTAGAGCAAGTTGAGAGGGTATTACCAACACTACAAAAAAGAGCAAAAGTTCCTCAAAATAAAGACGATAAAAAAGTTGCAGAGGCTCTTGAAAAGATTCAAAAAGTATTATTAGAAGGGAAACTGGCAAACACCATAAAGGATGAACTTAGTGAAGAAGATTTAAAACTTATTAAATCTTATAACTTCCTCACTCTAAAACCATTCGTTTATGCATTAAACATCTCTCAAGAAGACATCGTAAATTCTGAAAATCTTAAAAAAGAATTTGAAGCTAAATTTAACGCACCTGTTGCTATTGTATGTGTTAAACTTGAATCAGAAATGATGAATTTTTCTAACGAGGAAAGAGAAGAATTTTTACAAGAATTATTAGAAATACAAGCTTGAGTTAAAATTCCTACATTGGACGATTTAATTAGTTTAGCATTCAATCAACTTGGTTTAATGTATTATTTTACAACCTGAGAAAAAGAAACAAAGGCTTGGACTATTCCTATCGATTCAACAGCACCACAAGCTGCATGAGCTATTCATTCTGATTTTGAAAGAGGATTTATTAAGGCTGAAGTTATTAACACAGAAAAACTTCTCGAGGTTTGAAGTTGGGCTAAAGCTAGAGAAAAATGATTATTACGTCTAGAAGGTAAAGATTATATCGTACAAGATTGAGATGTAATGATCTTTAAATTTAATGTTTAATTTTTCTCACATTTGACAAAATAAAAAAGGCGAATATACTTTATTTGTCTTTTTTATTTTTATGAAAACATGGCAAAACACAGTATTTTATGAAGTAGCCTTCTTCATCCTAAAAGTACTTTATGAAGAAACCGTGAGAACCCTCAAAAAACTGAAAGGTTTTTAAATAAAATACTTTCACAGCCTCTTGAATGACATACCCCTCCTGCTGGATACTTTTCTTTTTCTAGTTATCAGGGAAAATCATATAGCATCAATCGTAATGGTATCGTCAAATCGTTAGACTGAGAAATCATGAAGCCATATTTTCATAAGAAAAAACGCTGATGAAGAATTAGAATTAAAGTAGCACATCTTGAATGAGATACTATAATCACCAAAGAAAAAGAAATTACAATACTTTCTCTTATGGACTCTCTTTTCTGACCTTATCTTAAATGATTTGAAAAAAAGAAACAGAACCCCAATGGTTTTATTTTAGTCCCTAAAGATTGAGACTATAATAATTGTTCATGGGAAAATTTAGAATACACCTCAAAAGCACTTTATAGAGAAAAAGGAACAAAAAGGGGAGCTTTGAGATTTATTCTAGAAACCACTCATGAATCAGATAAAGAAATCGCAGAAAGAACACACATAAAACGTTCTGAGATTCAAAAACAAAAAATGAAGCTTGTTGGAGAAGGAAAGTTACCTAAATATAGAAAAACATTGTCTCTTAGAGAAGAACTATGATTTACCATATCGCAAGAAAGTTTACCCATCTATGAAGCACTTCTTCAATGTTGATGAAAACTTTCAAACTGAGAACTTGCTACTATCATATATAAAGAAGCTTATACTCAAGCCAGTCAGGAAGAGAAAAAAAGATTAGCGAGTAAATTTGTTCGTGCAAGAAAACAGCTAACAGATAGAGGACTTCTTCAGAGGTATAATGACGTATTTGAAAGCAAAAAAAGTGATGCTATCAAAATGTTATCAGAAAAATCTATCACTGGTCGTACCAATCAAGAAATCGCAGAAACTCTTTGACTTCGTAAAACTCAAATTGACAATCTAGCCAGGCAAATAAGAAAGAGTGTCAAGAAGTAAATTACAATTTTCTCTTTTTATTTTTCATAAAAAATTTACACTTCAACCAACATCTTTTATCATTTGTTGATTTTTCCAATGATAAAAAACATTCTTAAGATTGGTTGAATTAAGTGGACTCACTTATCTAAGCCAAGAGATGCTGATCTTCAAAATATCATCAAGAATCTTGATCTTCATGAGATGATTGAGCAGGATATCTTAGAATCTAGTGCACAAGATAAAATCGACACCTATGATGACTGTGTTTTTTTGATTATCCACTTTCCTAAATATAATGAGAAACTTTGAAAATATGTTTCAAATGAAATGAATGTTATTCTAGGAAAGGATTTTATTATTACTATTACAAAATATCCAACTAATAATATTGAAAAGATTAGACAAGAATATGAAGCTGAGATTAAAGAAGAGTGAGATGATGCTGAAGAATATAAGATATCTCCTTATTATATCCTCTATAAAATTATCGACGTCATGTATGATAAGATATTATTAGGGCTTAATAAGTTTAACCAAGATTTAACAGAAATTGAAAAGCAAGTCTTTGATAAGAATTTTGTTGATAAAGAATTTCTTAAAACCATCCTTATAAAAAAGAGAAATGCTGTTCTTTTAAAAACTATCATTAGTCCACAGGAAGAAATCTTAGTTGAGCTTCAAAAGGCTACAGCAAATTTTTATGAGTGAGATTTGGATGTGTATTTTGAGGACTTGGAGTATAAAACTAGCAAAATTTTAGGACAAATATCAATTATCCACGAAAATATTGATTCTATATCTGAAATTTTCAACACCATTACAAATATGATGACCAACACTAATATTGGTGTCTTAACTGTACTTACCGTTGTTATTTGAATCATGACAATGATAAGTGGTATCTATTGAATGAATATTGTTAATCTTCCGATTAGTGATAACCCATATGCTTTCTATTACCTCATTTGAGGTATGAGTTTATTTGCTTTAGCAACTCTCCTCATATTTAAGAAGAAAAAGTGGTATTAGTTTGTTCTCGTAAATCGAAAACATTAGAAAATAATGATGCTATTGTTAAAGGTCCAACACCTCATGGTACTGGTGTTATGTGTAATACTTTATCAATCACACGATCCATATTTACATCTCAAACCGCCTTACCATCTTTATGTCCATATCAGATATCAACCAATATCTGATTTTTTTTATCTCATAAATACGTTTCATCTATCATTTGAATTTGTCAGGTTGCAGAAAATATGTAATCCGCTGTTTGAGTATATAATTTAATTTCCTCTGGCGTATTTCTAATATCAAAACAAGCAATCTGAGCTCCTCTTTTTATTAGTTCTAGTGCCAATGGCTTTCACACTATTGTACTCTGTCCTATAACTGCAACTTTTTTATTTTTTACCTCTCATAGTTGATAATAATCCAAGAGGGTCATTACCGCCTTAGGTGTTGCTGGGACAAATGAAAGATATTCGAAAAATGATTTTCAAACCAATGTTCCTCAAAGACCATCAACATCTTTTTTCCAAGAAATTGCAGAAAGAAGTTCTTGTTGGTAGGGTTTTAATTCTTCTGGTAATGGAAGTTGGATAATCATACCAACACAATTGTTATCTTCATTCAATTTATTTATTAATTCTAACACCTCTTGCCTTCATCGTTGCTGTCAATCTTGTCAATACAGTTCAGTTCTTAATCAAATACTTTCTCAGTATTTCTGTTTTGAATTTACATAAACCTTAGAAGAATAATTCTCTCAAAAAAACAAAATTGCCAAAAATTTATCTCATTCTGGGAAATATTTTTTTACTTTTTCTTTGAGTTTTAGTTTTATTTCTTCTGCGACCGGTTTTCAATAAAGAAACATTACTTTTTTATTTTCTCAAATAAAACTTCTTGCGCTTTTTGAAGCTGAGAGTCAAATCAATCTTCTATATATCATGTATAATCAACTTTTTCCTCTATATCTGGAACAATTCCAGTTCCATTAATAGATAATCAACTAGGAGAGAATCGTTCACCTATTGTATATTTTAACGATGTTCCATCTTTAAAATCATATACTGTTTGTATTGTTCCCTTTCAAAAAGATTGAGTACCAACAATTGTTGCGTTAACCCCCTCTTTTAATGCTAACGCCAAGATTTCACTAGCACTAGCCGTTAATGCATCAATCAAAACTATTGTTGGCACCTTCTCAAGCTCTCAAAATCCATTTGATGTATAATTAATATCATTAAAGACAGAATATTTTGTCTTCACAACCATCTCTCATTTAGGAATAAAATGTCCTGCCAACTGAACTGCTGTTGTTAATATTCATCCACCATTTCCTCTTAAATCAACAATAACTCCTTTTGTCTTAGCTTCTACTATATCAGAAATAGCTTTTGAAAAAAGACTATTTGTTTGTTTTCAAAATGTCGTTATTTCTAAATATCATATTTTAGTTCAACTATAGTCTAGTATCTTTGATCTTACTGATGGCACATCTATAATATCTCTCGTCACTACAACCTCCAAATATTCTTTTTGTCATGATTTGTCTACCCTTTCAATAAAGAGATTTATATCCGTTCCTTTAGGTCATCTAATCCTTTCTACAGCTTCTGTTGTTGTCAATTCTTTAGTCTCCCCCGTTCAAATTAATACGATTCTATCTAAAGGAATAATTCCTGCTTTATATGCAGGGGAATCTTTTAAGACTTCATCTACTTGAATATAATAATCTTTTTTCCTTATAACTGCTCAAATTCCCTCTATTGCATCTTCTCCTTCTAATTCTGTTTGTAATCAAGAATATTGCTCTTCATCTAAATATACCGTAAAAGGATCTCCCAATCAATCTACAAACGCTTTAGTTGCATTTTCTATCATTATCTCTTCATTTCCTGTTAGTATACTTTTGTCATAATACTCTTTTCATAATAAATTTGATATTTCTTCCATACGGAAATATTTCTTTTCTAATCTTGAAAAAAAATCATTAATATATTCACTTGTTGATGAAAGTTTCCGAGATATTAACGATCATCAAAATATCATACCTATAACAAAAATCAAAATTCATTTTCATCGTTCAATATTATTTTTTTTTGACATTGATTTGCAGTTTAGATAAAGATTCTTATATTTCTCAACTGTAGTTATTTACTTTCTCATTGCAATGAAAACAAAAGAAAAACTAGTAAGACCTAATCTTTATGATTATCTTAAGGTTTTAGCACTCATTACAATGTTAATTGATCATATTGGATACTACCTATTTCCTCAATATGATTGGTTGAGATTAATTTGAAGAGTCGCTTTTCCTGTTTTTCTTTTTTTAGTTTGATTTTCTTGATCATATAAACGAAGACGAGATATTCCAATAATTGGTATTTGTTTACGAATAGGATTACTTCTATGTAATAAATTTTTAGATATTTGAATGGGTAATTGACTTAATATTTTAATTGCTATTTGTTTAGCTAGGGTTTTTCTTTCATTTATCGACAAACATAGAAATATTCGGATTATTGTCTTTTCTTGTTGTCTTCTCTGTCTAATACACCCATACCTAAAACAAATACTTGGATATTGATCTTTTAGTTTCTTATTCGCTTTACGATGATGGATAGCTAAAAATTATAAACAATATTTTCATATTTGAATAATTCCTCTTTTTGGTCTTCTTGTCTATAGCATATATGTTTTCAAATTTGGATTCTTTCAATGAGATTTGACAAAACTTTATATCCTTTGTTCTTTATTTACTATTATCTATTTTCTTTTCTTTGCTTTATCTCAAAACAATATTACATTAAAAATAAATAAACGGCGAGATTCTTTTATTCTCCAATTTTCAAAACACGCCTTAGCTTTTTATTGGATTCATATTAGTATTCTTTTCTTTTTATGTCTTTGGAAATTTTGATATATCTTTTAAAAAGATTCAAATACTTGTTTTAATGAATTATTACCTTCTTGAGGTATTGGATCTTCTCTTAATAAATCTTTTATATTAGTATTTTTTGTTTGTTTTCTCGGTTTTCCTATTTTTTTATCTTCTCTTTCGCTCTTTTCTATTTTTTTCTCAAGAGGAGTTTCTTTGAAAATATTTTCCTTTAAATATTGATTTTGACGATTTTCTTCTTCTATTATATCCTCTAAAGAACGTTCTTCAAAAGGATTTTCTTGTTGTTTTACGTAAGAGTCTTTTTTATCAACCTCTGTCTCTATTTGTCTATTTATATCTTCATCATTTGTTGAAGATAAAGCCTGCTCATATTCATAATCGATCTGTTTTTGAATCCAAAATTTTGGAGCTGTTGCAAGATGCTTACATAAAATTATGTCCCATGCAACCGTTATATTCCTTTTCCCTTTTATTAATTCATTTATTTCACTTACTTTTTTCCCAACTTTTACAGAAAAACTTTTCTGAGTATATCAGTTTTTAGACAAATATTCAGCTAATAGTTTTCCTGGATGTTCTAACATAATCTGAATTGTAAATAAATTCTATATTTCACTATTTCTGTGAATTTTTTTATTTTTTCACTGTTTCATAGAATTAGTGAATTTTTTAACTTTTACATAAAACAATTATAACATTTTTATCTTATTTTGCAAAAAATTCACTGTTTCATAGAATTAGTGAATTTTTCAACTTTTTATTAACATTTTATTCACACTTTCATAGAAACAGTGAATTTTCCACAACCAAAATTTTTCACTGTTTCATAGAAACAGTGAACTTTATATTAAATAAAAAAATAAAATTCACTAAATTAGTGAATTTTATTTTTTAACCAACAAACCAACGCTAAACAGTTGAAGATTTCACTTTTGAGGATCTTTTTTCTTTCAATATATATCATCTCACACAATAGGATATCCTATAGAAGAAAAGTGGCTTCTTATTTGATGACGAATTCATTTCTGAATAAAAACCAACAAGATGGTAGTTTGTCTATCCCCACACCAAAAACTCTCCAGAATTTCTGTTTTTAGATGGTGTAACCTGAGCTCTCATTTTTCCTTATCCTGTTCTGTTTTTATCACCACCATACGATCTTTTTCGTACTTATGATGAGCAATTGGATAATCAATACATCTTCCATTCTCTCTTATCCAATATTGAATATCTCAATATACCTCTAAAAGGTAAAATTTTTTCACAAAGCCCTCTTGTTGTAGCTTCTTATACTCATCCTTTATTTTTTTTGATTTTGCAAAATATAGCAATCAAGATGTTGCATTATCCAATCTATTTAACAGCCCATATTCTTCCTCTTGATCAAATTCAGACTTAAGTACTTTTATAATATAATGATCTTCATCTATTAAATATTCTAGAAAAGATTTTTCTTTCCCATAAGTTGTTGGAATTCCCGCAGGCTTTCGAACATAAAAACAATATTCATCTTCATAATACACTATATTCATATTATTTCATTACAATTTATATGTTTTTCTTATATTTTTTATTTTTTAGAAAGCAAGAAAAAAAGCTTAAGATACAAACCTTAAGCCTTTTTTATTTAGATATATAAATATTCTATTTAATTTTTTTTCATCAAAGTAATTTAAGCAAGATATAAGCTGTTGGAATAGCAACAAACACACTACTTAAAAATGAAGAAATAACACCTACTCAAACAGTAAAAGCAAATCTTTGTACAACACCTGTTCCAAAAATAAACATACCACACAATACTAACAATGTTGATATAGATGTTCCTATTGATCTTTTAAGTGTTTGCCAAATACTTTCTTCAAAAACCTCTTCATAAGAGAAATCCTTTTTTGAGTATTTTACAATATTTTCTCTTACTCTATCAAAAATAATAATAACATCGTTAATTCAATAACCGATAATAGTTAAGATTGCAATAATAAACACTGTATCGATTTGAATTGTTGAATCTATACCCATCCACAATCCATACGCACCAGCTGGTCAAGAAATACTCAATACTGAACTTAATAATACAACACTTGCTAATATTCAAGGTGCAATATATTTTCTAACAGTTCCAAATGAGAAAATCATATAAATCATCATTGCAATTAGACCAAAAATTAACGCTTTAACTGCTGTTGAACGCATATAATCTCAAACACTTGGTCCAACAACCGCCTGTGAAATAATTTGATCAGCAGATGATATTACCTTATTTTCTATTAGATATGTAGGAATTGCTGCTGAAAGTTCATTAACTTTCTCATCAGAATCTAACTTTCAATTAATTTTTAATTTTACATTTTCTCCTTCAGTATCTACATTAACTTGTAATTTTGGAAATCCTTGTCATTGAAGATTTTGAACAAGATTTTCAGAAAAATCAGCATCACTTATTTCACCATTAAATTCAATACTTACTCCTCATGTAAATTCTTCAGAAAATTCTGCATTGAATATAAATAACACCCAAGAGGCAACCGCTACAGCTAATGCAATACTAAGCCAAAGATACCCTCTTTTTACAATACTAAAATACTTTTTCATCTAGAGTATAAAAAATTTAAAATAGTCCATTTGAGATACTATTCTTTTCAATCTGATTTTCAAGCAGAAGTCAAGCTTTCGCAATAATTTTTTGCAGCATCTTCTTGAGCTTTCTTTTTATTTGTTCCATATCATACAGCAATACATTCGTTATTAACCCTAATTTCTGAACGAAACACCAATACATTATGTTTATTATCTGTCTTTTCCTCACTATCAACATATATAGGGATTTTTTTATACATTTTTTGGATATACTCTTGTGCTCTTGTTTTATAAGATTTTACAGATATTGATAGTTCATCTATCTCAGAATAAATATAATTTAGGACAAATTCTTCTGCCTCCGGATATCAAATATCTAACGCAATATAACCTATCAATGATTCTAGGGCATCTGATGTTATAGAAGCCTTATTACGTCCATCGTTTTTTTCTTCTCATTTACTGATAAATATTTCTTTATTTAATCCAATTTTTTTTGCAACAATACTTAATGTCTCTTCCCTTACCAAAGCTATTTTATAAAGAGTCATATGAGCTTCTGTCATTTCAGGAAATGTAATGAAAAGTTTTTTTGCTATGATAGAACCTAAGATTGAATCTCATACAAACTCCAATCTCTCATTATGACTATATTCTTCTTTGAAATCTGATGCATATGATTTATGAACAAAAGCACAAAGAAATAAATCTTCATCCTTAATTTTTTCCACACTAATTCCTATTTTTTTCGCATATTCTTTGAGTGCGGGAAACTTTTTACGTACTTCGTCAGGGATTCTTAATGCCATATTCTCTATTTTCAAAATAAACTATTCATCACGATATTGGATTATTAACTCATCAGACCTAAACTTTGTATTTTGAAGTTCTTGAAGATATGTTGTTCATAAAACTACTTGAACATCTTTTCACGTAAACACCTCTACTGAATTTCCATAATCATCAATAATTACCTTTACTGTTCCAGTATTGTAAATCACCTGATCTATAGGTAAGAAGTTTCTTAAAGCATTAACTGTTCCTTCATATCATTCTTCATCATCACTCTCTGTGTTTATTATTACAGTTGTCCAATCCTGAGGATCAACGTTTTCTGTATCTACAACATTAAGTCAGAATCTTTTCATTTTTGCTGCCAACCTTCCAGCAACCCTTACATTTGAAAGACCATATTCACGTAAAGTTTCTTTTGTAATACCATTATCTATTTCTATTGTTGCGCCTTCTAATGAGAATTTCTGATTATGAGTAACAAAATCAGTATATTGGTGAATTGCATCAAAATTATCTAATTTTCAAGCATAAGAACCTATTGGAAGAAGAACTGATGCTCAATTAAAAAGTTCTCTTTGTGGTGTATACAAAAATGAACCTTTTTGTGTTGCCAAACTATCTGTAACAAACGATACATTTAGTCAGAACGTAAACATCTTTGTATTTTCTAAGAATTGAACACCCCAAAGCATTTCATTCAAAGAAACATTTGTATTTACCATTTCAATATAGTTTTCATAGAGATTCTTTGCATTTGAAAGTGATAAATTATCCCCAGAAAGAAGCTTATCTTTTATAGCATTTATAACTAATTGTTGCCTAAAAGAACGATCAAAATCAGAAGCGTGTCATGCTGCATGTCTTGATCTTGCATATTTAAGAGCTAATTTACCATCCATATGTTGCCATCCTTCTTCTATATGGAGAGGATCATATCACTTAAGACGATCATCAGGATACTGATAATCATGAAGTGCATAAGGCACATCTATATCAATTCCTCATATATCATCTACTAATTTTTTAAATCAAGAAAAATCTATTGTTGCATAATAAGGTATTGTTAATCCTGTTACTTTTTCAACTAGTTGTACATATCAAGAAGCTGCTTCATGAAGATCTTTTGTACGTCAATAATACTGTGTAAATACCGAATTAATTCTTGATGTTCCTCAAAGAGGATTGTTTATATAAAGATCTCTTGGTATAGAAAGCATACTTATTGTTCACAATTCTGGGTCCCAAGATGCTACAATTGTTGTATCTGCAAGATATCCTCCTCCATGACCATCTCATCCATATCAAACGAGGAGCATATTTATATTTCAAAAAGTATCTTTTACCATTGGTGTTCCTACAGTTCTACTCAATACTTTAACTGTTGATTTTGCTGTATTTTTAAAAAAAGTTTTCATCCCTTCAGCAAAGGGTTGAATTAGAAATAAAATAAGAACTAAAGAAAAAAGAACAAGAACTATTTTAAATATTTTATTTGATTTTTTTTGTTCTTCATTTTGTGGAGCTTTCTTTGCTTTTAATTCTCCAACTCTTCTTTTCTGCATTTCCCACTAAACATTATATTCTAAATATTTGCCTTCAGAGTATAGTAATATAATTAAAAAAATCCACCCATAAGGTGAATTTTTCTCTTGCTTTTTTTATAAAAAAGAAAAAAGTACCACGGTTGTGATACTATCCTAATATTGTAAATCTATCTTCAACATACTTATAACATTTCTTTCACTTAATCATTCTTGATGGTCAATAGAACACAGTTCCTGATTTCCATTTTTGATAACAATATTCGATTTGAACAATTCAATCATCAAAATAATTAGAAGGAATATCTTTATGAAATCTATCATTCATTTGACAAAGACCATATGCATGTCATCCATCACCAATCGCATGAATGTCTCGATTTCCGTTTTCACATTCTAGCATGTATACAAAATCCATACCCCCTAATTTATATGCATATTGAATAAGTTTTTGTTTATAATCTGCTTCGTTAAATCCTGCATGAAACAAAACTCCTTTATAATTCCATTTGAATTCTCATTCTTTTCAAAGTTCTACTTCTTCAACTTTTTCTTCTTTAACTGGTTCTTCCACAACAGCTTCTCTTAATTGTTTTTCTCCTTCTTCAATAATTGAATACCATTTATGAAATAATAATAATGTATCTTTTCTTGTTTCTTGATGTAATGATACATCATTCAAAAGTTTTTCTGTATTTCCAAATAAATTTCCTGTAAAACTTGATATCATCCTATTCCGATCTTCTGTTGTTACTTCTTTATATAAACCACTATTTTCAATATCTTTTAATGATAATAATCACCAGTCGTAAGCCCATCTATATGCATCTAATTCTTCTTGTGTATAATAATTCTTTACAGGGGCATATTCAATTTCTTTCTTTTCTTCTACTTCTTTATTCTCTTCCTCGTTATTAGTATCAACACTTTTAAATTGTTCTTCTTGAGTTGTTTCTTTTTCTTGCTCAACATTTACACTTTCTTCTTCAACAACTTCTTTTATTTTATCTTCTGATTCATTTTTTTCTTCTTTAACATCTTCTGTCTTAATCTCTTCTTTTTCTTCATTTTTTTGTTCTATCTCAGCACATTTTTCTTCTACTACCGTCTCCTCTTCTTCTATCTTTGTTTCTTCTTCTACAAAATCATCATCTTCTGAAGGTAGTGGTAATCTCATATTATCCATTATATATTGCATAATCTTCATATTTTGTTCCACTGTTCCTTTATAGTTTTCAATTCCTAAATATTCTGCATATAAGTTTTTTTCTGAGTCCCAGTCTCATCAAAATCTCTTTACTACTTGAGCTGGAACCTTTCCTTTTAATGACTTTTTATCTACAACTACGGGATCTTTCTTAGCAACTTTTTTAACATCTTGATTAACTGTTGTTTTTACCTCAAAATTATCATCTGTATTCAAATTTGTTGAATAAACTGGTTGTGATATAATAATAGTTCAACTTAAGAAAAACGATAAAAATACAAAATTACCTATTTTCCTAAAAATAACATTTTTCATTTCCATAAAAAAATTATTAAAACTAAATATAGTTATTTTATTGTGAATAGTTCTTTTTTTCAAATTAGGAAATACCTACCGTATCAGAAAGAATACTTTTTTATAAGAAATTTTTATTTTTATATTGTCTTTTTGAAAATATATGAGTTTTATTTTTTACTTTTTTATAAACGGGTGCTTTTTATATTATTGAACTGATTTTTTTTTACAAGTCTTTTTTTTTCTTCAAAACTTCAGTTCTTATAAAATAAAAAAAGATGTCCATTAAAGACATCTTTTTTTGTATATACTAAATACTAAATTAATTATTCAATTTCCGCATCATCTGATTCTTCATCAAGATTTATTTCTCATTCATCATCAATAAAATCTTCATCAGAAGTTTGGTTTTCATATTCTTGCCCTCAAATAAGGCTTCCTATAATTTCTTCTATATCTTCAGCATTTTCTGGTGATTCAAATACATAATCATTTATTTTCTCTGACTTTAATTTAGCTTCAACATTTGCTGTTATATTACTAAAATTAACATTAAATGTTGGTGATAATTCTACATTTTTATCAGAAATAGATGCTGTTATATTTCATTTTGCATTAAATATTTCTTCAATTTCATCGTTGATGATGGATTCAACTTTTAAGTTAATTCCGTATGTTAGTAAACTTGGCACAAGATCTATTACTGCTCTCATTTGGATATTATCAATATCTTCATCTTCTTCAGAAGTTGCTTGTGAAAGAAGAATAGTATATGTTAATGAATCATCTCAAATCATTTTTTTATTAATTGTCTCTTTTATGTTTAGAAGTGCTGTATCCCATTGTATATCGATATTTTCAATAACAAAATCTACTTTATTTTCTGAACGAATTACAAAATAAGCTTCCACATTACTTACTTGTACATTATCGATTAATTCATTAAATTCTTCTATATTTTCTTGTTGTTGTTCTATTAACAATGGATTTTCTTCACTAAGAGTTGTTAAGTCTCCTTGAGAAAGTCTATACACTTCTTTTATAAAGGATTTTACTTCATCCATATTAAAGTCAACTTTCCATGCAGGATCTCCATCATATTTTGTTGACTCTTTCTTGCTAAAGAATTTTTCTAAATTTTCTTGATTTTCAATATATTCCGTAAGATCAAACTCTTTTGAATTAGAAGCTTTTAATAATTCAGTGATTTCTGGGTTATTAAGAGTAAACCACCTATCCTTAAATCAATCGATAAGTGCTAACATTGTTCATACATATTCTTTTTGATTAGCTTCTGCAGAAATATCTACAAGTTTAAAATAAATTTTGAAATCTTTTACAAGAGTATCTAAATCTATTTTTGCACTTTTTACAAGAAAACCTTCTGTCTTTGTAATGTCAGCATCTGTATCTAACAAAAGTGATATTTCTGCTTTTGAGTCTTTTGTTGTATTATCATTAATAATAAGTGTTTTTGCAACAACCTTTCAGTTTGAATTTTCTGTTGCATATTTTGTTGTTAATTCAAAAGTATCTTTAATTTGACTTTCTTTATCGTTCATAAAAGAAGAGACTTCTGAAAGCATTGATTTTTGTTCTCCATATACTTTTAGTGTGTCTTCAAAAGAAAGTTCTGGAGTACTTTGATTACATCATGCAATAAGTATTGCTCACATCATTGCAAAACTTAGTAATCAGATTTTTTTTAAATTCATCTGTTGATTAAAAAATATAAAATTTTATTAAGTTTTCCCTTAGTTTATACTAATTCTAAACACTTTGTAAAGTTCTTTTTTCTTATTTTTCTATCAATTTATTCTTTTTGTTAATTTTTTCTTAAAAAAACTTCTTGTTTTTTTGACTTTTTATTTTTTTGTTCGTATAATTGAGAATGAGGTGATTTTACTTTTAGATGTATAAGACCATGGAAGCTGTCAACAGCCCAGTAAGAGTTGATATTGATGCTATTCTAGCAGGACTCCAAGATCCGAATATTTCTGATATTCATCTTACGTCTTCAGGGAAAAGCTCATATAGACTTAATGGGGATATTGTAAAAGACGAAAAAATTCCATTGCTTTCAAATGAAAATATGGAAACCGTCTTAAAACAACTTTTTCAAAATAATGTCCAGAGTATGGATAAATTTATCTGTGATAAAGAAAGCGACTTCTCTTATGAATGAAAGAATTGAATTTCATATAGAGTTAATGCTTTTTTCGAAAGATGAAAAATTGGAATTGTTATTAGAAAAATTTCTCCAAATATTAAAACATTGGAAGAAATGATGTTTTCAAACCTCGCTGACAGTATAAAAAAACATGTCTTATCTGCAAAAAAATGATTATTCCTTGTTACTTGACCTACAGGAAGTGGAAAATCAACCTCTATTGTAACTATGCTTGAACACATAAATAAAAATAGAACAGAAAATATTTTTACTATTGAAGATCCTATCGAATACCTCTTTAGATCAGATAAATGTATTATTTCTCAAAGAGAGGTTGGTCATGATACTTGGTCTTTTAAAAACGCATTAAGAGCTGTTATGAGAGAAGATCCAGATATCGTATTCGTGTGAGAAATTCGTGATACTGAAACAGCAGAAACCGTACTTTCATTAGCAGAAAGTTGACACCTTGTTTTCAGTACTCTCCATACAGGTTCAGCTGCTCATACATTAAGTAGATTCTTATCATTCTTTCCTACTAATATGCAAGAAAATGTTTCAGATAGACTTGCTGATAGTCTCTTGGGTATTCAATCTCAATTATTAGTAAAAAGAGCTGATGTTAATGCTAGAATTGGTATTTATGAATTCTTATTAAATACTACTGCCGTTAAAAATAATCTTAAGAAAATGGACTTCAGCCAAGTTGATTCAACAATAGAAGCTTCAACTAGTATTGGAATGATATCTATGCAACAATATGCTAAAAAACTATTAGCTAAAAACTTAATTAATCCAAGAGATGTTGAACATTTATTTAAATCTCGTGATAATCAGCAACAACAAAAGCCACAAATACCTTTACATTAATATGACTATTAATGAATGAACATTATTATTGATGAAGTTGATGAGTAAAAAGGCTTTCAAGAGCAGAAATTAGAAAAATGAAAGAAAATATGCAAAAAACACCTTTAATTCAAGAAAAATCTAACAACTATCATCGTATTGAAGAAGAAAAAGCTGAAGAATTATTAAGTGATATTATTCAAGAAGCTCATTCAAGTAAGGAAATAGAAGAACAAAAAGAATTAAAAAAGAAAATATGATTCTTTGAAAGAATAAAAAACTATTTATTTAGATAATATTATCTCATGACAAGTGCAATTCAACAGTATCTTCCAGAACATTTATGGAAATTAGCAGAGGAGTTTACAATCCCTGAAAATTATCTAGTTGCTCGTGCTTGATTAATTCAACTTATTTTGGAATCTAAATCTCTTTCTGAACATACTGAAAAACAAAATTGGTTTAATCTTCTTCCTATTATGTCAGAAGAACAAGTAAATAAATTGGATGATATTCTTACCAGAGAAAAACAAAAACTTGAAGAAATTAATCAAAAGTATGCTAAAAAACAGGAAGAAATTAATCAAAAATATCAACAAAGTTATAATCCTGAAACATATTATCAAAGCCAAGCTAAAATTAAAGCAGAAGAAAATAAAACAAGAGAACAAGATCTCGTTGAAGCAGATAATTTACTTGCTCAAATGTAATTATTATGAAATTATTTAAAAAGTTTTTATTTTTATTTCTATTAACTCTTCCATTTTTTGGAGGAGGTTTTGTTTTTGCAAAAGAGTGATCTAATCAATTAGATTTTTTACAACAAGTTTATGATCCTGCAATTCAATGAAAAACTGTTGTATGATGAGAAAGAATAGGAACGACAAAACTGTCTGTTTGAAATTACGTTTTAAATTGAGGTTTTGAGGTAAAATGTAAGGGTTTTAAATGTAGTTGATCTACTAAAAGTTCTTTAGTTGTTGTTGCTACTCAATTTTTAGTAAGATTTACCCTTATTCTAGCAATTACTATGATAATTTATAATGGTATTCTCTTTGTTATTAGATCAACCAAGGGTGAAATGTCAAAGGATACTTTAAAAAGTATTGCATATATTGCTTTATGAATTCTTATTGCCTTAGCTAGTATAACCATTATTAATCTTGCAAATTCTGTTTGAACAACATTATTTGAAATGGATGAATGAACAAATACAGCTCTTGGTAATGTTGAATTAGTAAAAGAGACTAAATAATTATCTCTCTTTGATTACATTTATTTTATAATAACTCCTTCAAAAAAATGGTTAAAAAAATATTTACTCTTATAATTCTTTGAGCATCTTTATTTATGCCAATTTTTGGAGTTAGTATTCAATTACCTGGAACTGCTACTTATAATAGTGATAAGTCTGATCTTAATATACAACAATGAAAAACTCAAATTGATTATAATGATAGTGATCAAGCAGAACAATGACTTTATAATACTGTAAGTTTTTTTAATTCTTACCTTTGGTGGTCTTTTGCTGTTATTTGTACTTGAGCTGTTATTTTTGGTTGATTCCGTTTAATTACATCTCAAGGAGATAAAAAAGCTTTAAAACAGTGAATTTGGGCTTTAATCTGAAGTGCCGTTGGTATTGTTATAGCGATGTTATCATACACTATTGTTACTTTATTAGCAAATCTTAATCCTTAAAAATAATTCTCTATTTATAAAAAAATCAGCCATCTAGCTGATTTTTTTTATTGGTTTAGAGTTTGTTTTAAATTATTTACTTTATTTTCTATTTCTGTTAGTTCTTCTTTTTTTTCTATAAATGCTCATTTAGGAGGTGTTGTTCCCTGATATTCATTTGATTGTTTATAATTATCAACTCCATTTATAAATCATTTATTATCAGGTCATTTATTTTCTAACAAATATCATATCCAAGGTGTTTTATCTGTTTTTTTTCAATAAACCGTTTCATAATTATCTATCCTTTTCTTTATATCTTTTGCAAGTGCTGTGATTCAATCATTCCAGCTATCAAACTTTTTTACTGTTTGATCTGAATCTAAAAGATTCCCTGGATTCTTTTTTTCGTTTGCTCATGATACTTTTCAATAATCACATCTTTGTTTGAATATTGCCAGAATATATTCAACTGGAATATTTTCTGTCTTACAAATTGATAAGATTTCTGTTGCTGATATTGGTGAATTAACTAATTCTGTCTCTATTTTTTGTTTTTTACTTTCAGGAAAATTATCTTTTACATAATTTAATTCTTCTCAATATTTTACTGTTTGATTTTCAGGGTTTTCTGATTCTTCTACTGAAGCTGGATTATTTGATGTTTCATAAAACTGAGAAGGTAAAAACACCTCTGCTTCTAAACCATCAATTACATTATCTTTATTAAGTGTTATTCATGCTATCATAGAGAAAGCTAAAGAATCAGCATCTTTTAATTTATTTAAGTGGTCTACATTACTATAATATTGAAGTATAGAATCTACATATCAACTAATAAAACCTCTTCTTTCTTCCTCTGTAAATGTTGTTTTCTTTAATTTTAATATTTTTTTATTATTTTCTGTAACTTCTTGAACAAAATCTTTTCAATTAAATGTATTTGTTTGAATAGCTAAAAGTGTAGACGGATTAATAATTTCACCATTTTCTTCTATTTTTTTTGATATTTGACTTTCTATTAAATTAATATCTATCTTAAATTTATCCTTTTGTTGTTCCGGAATGTTTAGTTTTTTCTCTAACAAAAACTGGTTTACATTTATAGAATCTGTTTGTTTATTTTTCATATAATAATCATAAACCTCTGTTATATAATTTTTCTTTTCATCTGTCATTTCTTTATCTAATTGTCTCTTTTTTCGTGTTTTTTCAATACCTCCTACTCCTCATGAAAATCAAAGAAGACTTAATACTAGTGTTATTACTCCACCTATAACAGGATATTTTTCTAAATTTTTAAGCATTTCTCGTGCATTAAATCAAAATGCATGATCTATTGCTTGTGCTGTGTTTCACAAAGAATCAATACTATCTATCATAGAATCTCACATTTTTTTTGTTGAAGTGAGAAAGGTATCTGCGTTATTTAAGACTCAAAGTAATTTTTTTACTGTATCTGGACTTTCTACCATCTGTATTGAGCCTATTTCTGATTGAATTTTCTGCTTTCATTCTTGAAGTTTTTTATTTAATTCATCTTCTGAAAGATTTCATTGAATATCAGATAATCAGAATTGTTCCCATGTAATAGTATTTATATTAACAATTCATTGAGCATTATCTCCCTCTGTAATAAAAGTATTCTGAAATATAGGATTATTTAAAACTTTTTCATATAATTCATATGGATTCTTTAATTTTTTTGTTTGTTCTTGGTTTTTAGGTAAAGATAAGAAATCTACAGCATTTAATAAAGATTTTCAACGTCTAAATGGAACTGTAAATTTTTTAGAAAAATTATTTACTCATTGGAATAATGAAGAAATACTATCCATATTTAATGAAGAAATTTCTCACAAAAAATTAACATTTGTATCATGTCCAGACTCTTTTAATATATCCATTAAATATCGTTCCATTGCAGGTATTACAACATTTTTAAGATGATCTGGTATTGGTTCTTTAGAATCTATATTAAATTTTCTTTCTAAAAATTTTGTTAAAACTATATTAATTTTTCTAAAAATAACTTCTAATCTTTGTTCTGGGGACTTATCTTTTAAATCTGTGTAATTATTAAAATCAGGATGTGATAATACTTTTAACATCGTTGTTTTTAAATTTGTTCATTCTAACATTTCTAGTGTATGAAGCTTATTATTATATCTTTGTGTTTCTTGAACTTCAACAGCTAAAGTACTGGCATCAACTTTAGAATCTACTTGTGTTAATTGTTGTTCTGCAGTTTGTTGACGAATATTATCTTGAGTTTCTTTAGCCCTTTGTATTTCAGATTGTTCTGCTGTTCCTAACGCTCATTGTTGTTCTATCTGTTGTTGCTGTTGATCTTGATTACTTTTTGTCATATTTTCGCAGATATAGCATATAAAAGCTTATTTAATTATACATAAAATATTAATATAAATTAATTATTAATTAAAAAAAATAGAGTAATATCCTTTACTTTTTTTTAACAATTTATTTGATATATATTTTATAATTGTGTGATTATTTTATATCTTATTCTTTATATTATTTTTTTTCTTTATAAAATTGTCATTATTCTTATAAATTTGACAAAATTTTAAAATGATTGTATTTGTAGACATACCTTTTTATGTCTATATATTCAGCGTCTAGACATGACAATATTGACAAGTTTTTGACATTTTAAACTAGACAAAAAAGAGTCTTATTTTAGACTCTTAATTTTCAATTTCTACGTTAATTTTTTCTGGAATTAATGCTTTAGGAATTATTATTTCTAATATATTTTCTGGTGTCAATCTACTATGAATTTTGTCAAAATATATTTGTGCCGGTAAATCTATTCTTTGTTCAAGTTTTCACCAATAACATTCTTCCTTAATAGACGATAGATTATCTTTAAGTTCAATAAAAACTCTTTCTCCTTTTATATAAAGTTTATAATCTTCTATTTTTAAATTTAATGTTTCCTTTTTAACTCCTCATAATGGCATAATGATAACAATTTCTTGTGCTGATTCATACATGTCATAAGGAATATAAGGCATTGAATCTAATTGCATGGTTTAATATTGAGTTAAAATTTTCATTATTCTTGTAATATCTTTTTTCTTTCATTCTGGATTTTGGATATAATGAAGAACAATTTCTCAGTCACCTTTTTCACTTGTTAAACCTCTATCTCCTTCTGAAAGAAAGATTAAATTTCCATTATTAAATATATTATAAAGTGGATCATTTTTTACGATAGAAATTGTTTTTATATTTCTCACATAAGAAGATCTTATATCTCTTTTAAATAATCAACTTTGATTATATCTTGTTAAATATTCTGGTGTTACTAAAGAAAAATCCATTCTATAATCTATATAATATTTTACTACATTACATACAGCTATTATAAATACATATAATAATATCATAAAAATTGTAAAAAGAATTTTAGCTTCAAACATATCATCTCCCATACTAAAAAATATTGTAGCCCATAAAGCAGACAATATAATAAATCATCAAATAACAGGAAATAATACTTTCACAAAAAGGAAAAGGAAACTTTTATTTAATACGAGAACATTCTCCTTTCAATACTTTTCCACCATTTCTTGATAGGCGTCTTTTTTCCATTGTGTGTCGAAATTTGAGAATATTTTCATTCGTACTGTAGTTTATTCAACTAAAATACTGTAAATTTAGGGAATAATCTTACCATTACTTTTCCTATCATATATTGATCTGATACTAAATAATTAGCTCATTGATAACATTGTCTTGAAAAACATGATAACGAATCAGAAGTATGTCATCTATTATCTCACATCACAAAATATCCGTTAGTTACTTCAAATTCAGTTTTATCTCACTGTGGAATGGTATCTACATCAGGATAAGTATAATCTTCTTGTAATTTGAAACAATATTGACCATTTTCAGCCCTAATTTCATTTTCTGGTGTTTCATCATTACAAATATATGTTTTATTATCCACAAATTTTACTGTTTCTCATGGTAGTCCTATAATTCTTTTTATGTATGGAATATCTTTTCCTTGAGGTACAAAAACAATGACATCTCATCTATCTAGATTTCAAAATCTTTGTGTTATTTTTTCTACAATAATCCAATCATTAGATTCAAAAGTTGGCATCATACTTACACCAACTACAGTATATGGTGTTCATATAAAAAGTCTTATAAATAGAATTATTCAAAATACTAACACCAAAAATACTATTAAATCAAATGTGTCTAAGGAAAATTTTAGAAGTTTCTCTTTTAACATTCTTCGTATATATTTAGTTTATTTAAAATTTTATATTTATCTAGAATGGAATTTCTTCATCAAAACTAGCAATTGGAGATTCTTCTAGTTCTTCAGATTCTGGAGCTTTAGAATCTAAGAATATAAATGTATCAACAATAATTTCTGTAGAAAATCTATCATGACCTTCTGCATCTTGCCATTTTCTTGTTCTCAATCTTCCTTCAATATAAATTCTCTTTCCTTTTGTTAAATATTTACCTAAAATTTCTGCAGAATTTCCATAAGCAACGCATCTATGATATTCAGCATCTTCTAATATATTTCCATCTTTATTCTTATATCTTCTGTTTGTAGCAATTGTGAAGTTTACAACAGCACTTTGAGTACTTTCAATTGTTTTTACTTGAAGAGTATTTGTAGATCTTCAAATAAGCATTACTTTATTTAAATCCATTTTCTAGAAAAATAAGTAAAAAACTGATTTATAATCATTTAATATGTATACATATAATTTAAAAAAGCAAATGATTTTTTAATTTAATAATACAAAAAAATAAGATTTTTATACCTTATTTTATTATATATTTTGAAAGTACCACAACGGGGTCTTAACTCAAACTAACGGATATTCCTTATTCTCAGATTTATTAGATTGTTATAAGAGAGAGTCGACAAAAATAGACTCAATTTTTGACTATATAAAAAATTCCGAAGAATTAAGGGAAAGATTTTTAAAAGCCAATCTTATTACAAATGAATAATCAAACAATTCAATATATAATGAATAATTAGCTCAAATAGTTTTAATCTATAATATTACATCATGAAACAACCATCAAATGGACAAAAGAAAGTTTTCTTCTCTACCATGGATAAATTAAAAAAAAGTCAGACTTTAAAAGAAAGACTATTACCCTATCTGCAAGAGAAATATCCTTCTCTTTTATCCAATCCTCACAGAAAACAAAGAATTACAAAATGTTGCAATCTTGTAGCATTCCGTAGATATTTGGAAACATGAGACGTTCAATTAGTATCAGCCAACTTCTGTAAATACGATCGTATCTGTATAGCATGTGCAACTAAAAGAGCTATGAGAATGATTAAAAAGTTTAAAGAATGAATTGAGTCTCATAACCTCTACAATAAACAATGGTATTATATCGTATTAACCATTTCTCATAAGCAGTGAGATGAATTAGAAGACTTACTCGCAAGATTACAAAAATATAAAGAGAGATTAGCTAAAGCATACAGAAATAGTAAAAGAGCTTCTCAAAAAACAAAGAGCTTCTTCGCTCAATTTGATGGTATGGTTATATCAATTGAAATAGCTCATAAGTGAAACTTCTGATGGCATCCTCATATCAATATCTTAGCATGTAGTGATACTAATATCCCTATAGAATCTAAATATCATCATTGAACGACCAATCCAGATTTGTTAGAAGAATGGAAAAAAATGACAGACGGTACAAGCTATATTCATAACATCCGTAAAATAGAAGTAAAAAGAGACCACTTTTCAAGGAGCTGAATATGAGAAGTATTTAAATACGCCATTAAGTTCTCAGATTTAACCGTTGAGCAATTAGCAGAAGTTATGGTGGCTCAGCATAAACATCAATACAGATTCTTTGAAACGTATTGAATCTTTAGATGATGGAAATTAGCAGAATGATGTAAATATGATTGAGATTGGAGTGAATGATTATTCTTGTATGATGAATCTAAGAAAGATTATGAGATGGTACAAAATCTAAAATCCAACCATCTAGCAAATTACAAATATGATTGTATTTAAGGTATTTATTACTATCATTATTTGTAAACATAGTAAACAATTCAGAATAAATTTTAGTTGTTTTTTACAAGGAACCAATGGAAAAAAACGGAGAAATTATTCTATATGAATGAGCCAATTGAGAATTAAATATAGAGGTTCGCCTTCAAAATGAAACTGTTTGGCTGTCGATAGATCAAATGGCTCAACTTTTTTGAAAATCTCGTTCAACTATAAATGAACATATTCTCAATATATACGAAGAAAAAGAGCTTTTGGAAAGCGACACATTGAAGAAAATCGGAAATTCCGATTTTTCTACAAAACCCATTAATTTCTATAACTTAGATATGATTATATCTGTATGATATAGAGTGAATTCAAAACAATGAATCCAATTTAGACAATGGGCTACAGCAAGATTGAAAGAGTATATCATTAAATGATTTACCTTAGATGATGAGAGGTTAAAGTGAAATTGATGATGAAATTATTGGAAAGAGTTATTAGATCGTATTCGTGATATCCGCAGTAGCGAAAAAGCTCTTTATCGTCAGGTATTAGACCTTTATGCTACGAGTATTGATTATGATCCTAAAAGTCCGATTTCTATCCAATTTTTCAAGATTGTTCAAAACAAGCTTCATTATGCAACAAATCAACATACTGCAGCTGAAACAATTTATGAACGTGCAGATTCTAATAAAGATTTTATGGGATTAACTACATTTGCTTGAGCAATGCCAACTCTTGCTGATGTAAAGATAGCAAAAAATTATCTTACAAAAGATGAGTTATTCCGTTTAAATCGTATGGTATCGGCATTCTTTGATTTAGCAGAAATTAAAGCTCAAGAACATGAAAAAATGACGATGCAGGATTGGGTAAATGAATTAGATAAATTTACTCAGGCTTACTGAAAATGAGTATTACCAGATGCATGAAAAATATCACATGAAGAAGCTATGGAAAAAGCAGAAAAAGAATATCGTATTTATCAAGCTAAAACACTTTCTCCTGTTGAGATTGAATACCTAGATTCTATCAAAGATATTGAAAAGAAAGTAAAGAAAAATTTGGGAGCATCATGAGATGAATCAAAAAAGAAATAATTCTTAACTAAATTATCTCATAAAAACCCCAAGGCCACCCCTAAGAAACCCCAACATAACCCCATTAAATAATTATCTTGAATCATTAAAAAGAGCTGTATTCTATAGTTGCCTTTAAGGTAGCTCTCCATTTACTTGGAGGTAGGCGTCGTCCCTTATCCGCAAGGATTGAAGGGCTTTTTTTATTTTTTCTGAATATTTATTATTTATATTTATACTGTTTCTCTCATACTATTGTTTTTGGACGGCTTCCGTTTCTCTTCGTTGTTATAAATCAATAATCTCAAACATAATTATCTAATTCTTCATATCTTTCAAAATCTGTAGAGGCAAAGTTTCATACCATTGTAAGATATTCTTCGTTATGTATATCTACAATGAGACTTCCATTTTTAGCAGTCTTTCTGAAGTTTTCCATATCTTCTGCTACCTTCTCTATCGGTGCACTTAAATCTCATAAATTCTTTTTAATTTTTTCTTTTAGAGTAATAATATGATCTCAAACATCTCCTAAAAATCATTTACTCATCATTTCTTTAAATTGAGAAAATGGATTTATTGTTATAAAAGATTCTCATTTTCTAACCAAATCTTTCACTCAATCTTCATCTGTAATAAAAATATTATATCATACATCTATCTCAACATTTCATACTCATTTTGTTATTACAATAATAGGACATTCTTCTAAAAACAATAGTTTAAACAACATATAATCTAACGTGTTGGGAGACTCTTCTCGTATATAATATTCTTTACTTTTTAAACCACCTTTGATTTCTTCTATCTCTTCTTTTGACAATCTTAGTGGGAAAATTCTATCTTCTTCATCAAAATCTACACATGTTAATACATCTCTCAATAACAAAACATCAGAATTTTTATTATCTATGCTCGTAAAATCTTTTAATAACTCCTTTAATTTCTTATATATTATTTTATCAAATACATAATCTTTCACGTATGATCATCTACATACTATTTGTGAAAATATAAGTGTAGATAAATTCAAAAGCCTGTTCTGCCCTTTCATAAAATCACTTTTCATATTTTTAGCATCTAGATTTACATAGTATCATAAACTATCTAAATTAGTTATTAGATTACTACGTATCATTATAATCAAATAAAGAGCTATTGGTATCATCATAACCCCATTCTTACAAAGAATTTTCTTTTTATAATCAACTCTTTTACTTTCTGTTATATAACTATCAATTAGGTATTTATAGTAATCCAATTCTTGTTTTAACGATATTTCATCATCTATTTTCCTCGAAATTCGCATATTATCAAAAAAAGAGAAAAATTCTTTATTTTTCTTTAAAAATTTTAAATCTATATGTTTTTTTCAATCATCAGCAAAATAGAGTTTTGCTTCTGTTTTTACTCTTATTTCCTTTTTCCTGTCATTAAAACCAATTTGCGTCATTTTTATGCCTAATAAAATTCTAAAGCGAAAGAGCCTGTTTTAACTACGACAGGCTCTAAATCTTTTTGTTTACTTTTTTGTTTATCTTAGTTTTTTTCTAAGTCTTTTACTCTCATTAACATTATCCATACCCATTTTCTTAGCTCAATTCTATCTTGTGGATTTTCAACATTCTTCATAATATTCTTTTGATTTAATATTTTAAGATGTTTTTCATAATATGGGAATCCTCATTGAAATTTATCTCCATAAAGCATTCTTGAGATTGTTGTACCCAATTGTGCTCTTGTTACTTCCTGATTAGGATTAAATTTATGATTCTCTGTATCTACTCACATTAATCATAATGCACATGCTTTTTCTGCATAATCTCTTATTTCATCAGATTCAAAATCTTTATCATCACTCCAATTCTTACATTCTTTTGGTATTGCAGGAATCTTCTTTCAAAGAACATTTACTGAATAGTTTACTAGCATTTTTGCTAAATGTCACCTCTTAACATATCCATCTGGCGTTGCTTCTTCAATTGAAGGCATTGTGGTAATTCTATTATTATGTGCCCATGTATATGCATCTGTAACTTCATTTGATTCAATGTTTGAATCAACTGGTGATGTAGTATTTGTTTGTCCAGTATTCTCTGAATCTGTATGAGTATTTAGAATATCTGATATGTTTTTATCGTCTGTATTCTTTACATCTCAGGTATTTACAGCTCATGTCTTTTCTTCTGCTGATCCATGTTCATTTGTTGTAGTGTTAGAAGAACTTGTATTATTTGAAATTATTCTTCCACCACCTCCTCATGCTCTTGGTGTGTTATCTACTGGTAGTATTTCTACCTTCTTCCACTTTACAGTAATTGTTAGATTCTCGTTTGTAGCTTTTCCATCATCTGGTAATCAATCCCAACCATCAAAGACATATCCATCCTTTGTTGGTATAGCTGGTAAATTAATCTTTGCTCAAGATACTATTTCTTGTGTAGAAATAATTGTTTCTCAATCTTTGATTGTAATAGTATATTTGTCTTCTGTATCATCATCAATTCCATTATTATTCATATCTTCTTTCCATTGTGCAGTATAAGTAGCATTTCATATTACCTTTGTTGCAACACTTGGTGTCCATCATGAGAATAAATAATCTGTTCTTATCAACGATCCATTATACGTAGGAGTTATTGTTCATGATAGGATATTTGAGAATACCTTATCTGCAAATACAACAACATCCACTACTCAATCAGTATAGATAACTGTGTATTTTGTTTCATCTTCATCTGCATAACCATCTCCATTTACATCAGTTACTGGTGTATAGGTAACCGTTACTTCTACATTATCACCTGTTATTGTTCACGATACTGTTTGTCTATTTGGTGTATAATGAGCAATTGTTGGTGAAGTAATACTATAATTCAATCCACTTAGGATATCTTGTTGTGTTTTATCTGCATGAGCAACTCAACCTCTAGAATATACATAGTGAACAGTTGCTGTATATTTTGAATCTAAAGCATCTGCTATTCCATTGTTGTTATTATCAACATCTGGTGTATAAATAACATTAATTGTTTTATCTGCATCTCACATTATTCATTCTACTGTTGCTATATTTGCTGTATAATTAGCAATTATTGGAGAGATAACACTATAATTTATTCAACTTAGATAATTTGCAGTAACTGTTTCACTAGCTTGTCCTCCTCTAGAATAGTTATAATTAATTGTTAATTGATGAGCTGTTTCGTCTTCATCTGCTACTCAGTTATTATTCGTATCTGCTGTTGTTGTGTTATAAGTCACTGTTACTGTAATATTTTCTTCACCCATTGTTCATGATACTATTGGCTTATCGATAGTATAATGTGTTTTTTCTGGTGAATTTACTATATAACTTGCTCATTCTACAACACTTTCTGTATGGTCTGGGAATACTGTTGATCATTTACTATTTTTATAATGGATTGTTAAAGTATGATGAGGTTCATCTTCATCTGCTACACCATTTCCATTAGCATCATTTTTTGCTGTATATGTTACTGTAATAGCTGTATTTTGTACAGGCATTATTCAGTTAACTATTTCTTTTCAACTCTCTATTGTATAATTTGTATCTGAAGTATTAGAAGCTATAATATACTCTGCTCAAGCTACATAACTTCATGAATAATCTGGATATAATGTTCCATTCTGTGCATTAACATAATGGATTGTTAATGTATAATGTGTTTCATTCTGATCTGCGATTCCATTATCATTTGCATCTAAGTTTGCACTGTAAATAACTGTTAATGTAAGATTATCTGCAGGCATTACTCATGAAACATTTTCTCATGAAATAATTGTATAATGTTCTTTTGTTTGTGATGCTTTTTCATAACTAGCTCATGATACATATTGTGCTGTATAATCATCATAAACTGTATTTCATTTTGTATCCTGATATTGGATAGTAAGTGTATATTTAGCTTCTTCTTCATCGGCAATATCATTATGATTAACATCTGTTATAGGAGTATAGATAACAGTAATTGTTGTATGTTCTCATGGCATTGTTCAACTAACTGTTGTATCTGTAGTTTGATAATTTGCTATATTTGGAGATACTACAGAATATTGAGCTCCTTGTAATATACTTTCTGAATGTGTAGCAGCTGCTTCTCATCATTTACTGTATACATAATTAATTGTTAATATATAAGTCTCATCTTCATCTGCCACTCAGTTATTATTAGAATCAACTTTCCATGTGGCTGTATAAATAGCATTAGCGGTTACTTTTTCTGCTATACTTGGTGTCCATCCTGAGAAGACATAATTCAATCTTGTTGGATTAGTATGTGTTGGAGTAGTTGTTCATGATAGAATATTAGTATGAATATCTTCTTCAAATACTGATCCATCTACTCAATCCCTATAAGTTACTGTATACTTTGTTTCAAATTCATCGTTTTGTCCATCATTGTTATTATCTTCTCACCAAATCGCTGTATAAGTAACATCAGATAAAACTTTTGAATTAGTATTTAAACTAGGACTCCATCAGCTAAATACATAATGTGTATTTGCTGTTGTTGTTGGTGTTTGATATCATTCAATATCTGAAAGTTTTAATCATGAAAACACTGAATATTCTGTTGTTCCTCATAGCGTTCCATGTTCTCATGGTAAGAATGTAACCGTAAATGGTGTTTCTTGTTCATCTGCTATTTTATTATTATTCACATCATGTAATGGAGAATAGATTACTGTAAAACTTACTGTTCATGTTGTTGTTCCACTAATTTCTATTGTGTTTGGTGTATAGTAGTCAATATCTGGTGATGTAAATGAATAATTAATTCAACTTAAATATTCTCAGCTTTGAGTTTCTGAAGCAATACCTCATCTACTGTAATTATAATATACTGTTATTTTATGTTTTGTCTCATCTTCATCTGCTATTTCATTTCCATTGGTATCGTTGTTTGGTGTATAGGTTATAGTTACATTTACATCCCCTGTAATTGTTCCACTTACATTTGTTTTATCTGCATGATAATTTGGTATATCTGGAGAATCTACATTATATGTGAATCAACTTAATTGATTAGATACACTATATGTTTGAGCTGCTATTCCTCATCTAGAGTAAACATAAGTAATAATTACTGTATATTTATCTTCATAAGCATCGTTTTGATTATTATGATTAAAGTCTTCATACCATTGTGCAACATAATCAACACTTTCTGTTACAGTAGCTGCTTTGTTTGGGGCCCATCCTGCAAACATATATCAATCTTCATGATTATCTGTACTTCATTCAAAATTTGGTGTAAATGTACCATAATCTATATTATTTGTTGTTTGAATTTCGAATGTTCATCTTTCTCCTGTTAAATATCTTACTGTAAATTGTTTTTTGAAATATACTTTAAGTACTAAGCTTTCATTTCATGCTATTGTTCATTCTAATACATTGTTAGTATTTGCATCATCAAAAGCATATCAGCTTTCTGTTGGAGTTTTATCTTCATTTGTAACACTAGCTGTTTGATCCGTTGTTCATTTTCTTGTAGTATCTGTACTAGTTGCTGTTGTTGGATATTCTCCATTAGCTTGTTGATAATAATATTCTACTTTATATGGAGTTGTTGTATTAGCTGTAAATATTCCTGTAATTACTACATCTTCAGCTGGCATTTCGAAGCTTTCTGTTCTATTCCATGCAAAAGAATATCATGGTGCTGTTGCATTTGCTGCTATATCAACTGTTGCTCAATATTTATGACTTACTGTAGCTGGTAATGTTGAATGACCGTTAGGTGTATTTGCAAATTGATATTCTACATCATAGCTATTTCTTGTATAGAATAACTTCAAGACAAGACTTCCATTTCATGCGATATTTCCACTTACTTTTGTTCATTCTACATCTCAATTATATGTAAATCCTTCATAATCTGTTTTTGGAGTTGCTGTTGCTGTAGTATCTGTTTTTCCTGTTTTTTCTTCTGTTTCTACCTTTTCATATGTTCAATCTAATTTCTCTTTATAATGTTCTATTTTATATGCTGTATTCGTATTTGCTGTCCATGTTCCTGTAAATTCTACCTCATTTGCTGGCATTATGAATTTTCATTCATTTACTACTATTCATTCTGCATTCCATGAATTAGAGAAGGTGTATCCTACTAATGATGGTAATACTGCTACATCTACCTCTGCTCCATACTTATAACTTACTGTAGATGGTAGTGATGGAGCATCAGCTATTGTTTGATTATTTGTATAACTGTAACTTACATCATAACTATTTCTATCATAATACATCTTTAGTACTAAGCTTCAATTTCATGCAATATTTCAACTTGTTACTGTATTTTCATTTTCTCAACTAAATGTGAAACCAACATAAGATTTTTCAATAGCTATTCATTTTGTATCACTCGTACCATATTGGATTCATGTTTCTACAAAACTATATTCATCATTTTCTATATTTTGTTGATAATATTCTACTTTATATACTGTATTCGTATTTGCTGTCCATTTTGCATACAATACCTTTCCGTTTAATGGCATTGTTGTAAATTCATATTCATTCTCACATTCTGCTTCTGTATACCATCCTCCAAATGTATATCCTGCAACTTCTGGTTCTGCTGGAACTGTAACAGTTGTTTTATAAGCTTGTGTTATTGCTTCTGGAGCTGTTCAATGTCCATTTGCATTAAAGGTTATTGTATAATTGTTTGCTGTCCATGTTCCTGTAAATTCTACCTCATTTGCTGGCATTACGAATTTTCATTCATTTACTACTATTCATTCTGCATTCCATGAATTAGAGAAGGTGTATCCGGCTAGTGATGGTAATACTGCAACGTCTACCTCTGCTCCATATTTATATTCAGCTGTTGCTGGTAATGCTGGAGCTCATTCTATTGCTGGATCATTTGTATAGTTATAACTTACATTTGATTTAATTCTATCATAGTAGATATTTACTACTGTACTTTCATCTCATGCTATTGTTTCCTGATTAAATGCTTTGGCTGTAAATCATACATATGGCTTTGCAACTGCAGCTGTTTGTTGTGCTGTTGTTCATGTTGGATGTTCTTCATCTGCTATTATTTCTGTATATTCATCATCTTCTATATTCTGTTTCCAATGTTTTACTTTATATGTTGTATAGGTATTAGCCGTCCATGTAGCTGTTATTGTTTCTCCATTTAGTGGCATTGTTTCTGGAATAGATTTATCCCAATGAATTGTATATCATGCTTTTGTCCATGTTGGAGGATTCTGATTAACAACAGACAAATAATCTCATGAACGAATCACTGGTGTATAACTTCCACTTCAATCAACAAATCTTATTACATATTCATTTGGTGTATAATCAAATGTAATAACATTATTATTTGCTGCTAATTTCAATTCTTTTGATCATGTTATTACTGTATATCATGGAATTACTTCAGCATCTTCACTTACTGTTGTCGCCATTGTTTGATTTTCAACAACTTTATCCCCTGTTATTGATACCGCTCATGACATATATTTTACTGTATAAGTGATATTATTATTTGGATTGTATACAAAATCGATATGGTTGTTCGTTGCTTTTAATGTAATACTGAGTGTACCTGTTTGTGCCGTATATCAATCAATTTCTGGTGCATTTTCTGTTACTTCTGTATCCATTACTCATGTATTAACCGTTTTTGTTGTTAATAATGAATTTCCATTAGTATCTTTATAAGTAACAGTATATACGATATCTTCTTTTGGAGTATAAACAAATATTACATCAGGATTTGTTACTGCTATTGTAATATCTTTTGATAATGGTGTAATATATCATGCTATTTCTCATGGTAACACTGTTACTTCATCTCCAAAAGTTTGATTTTCAACTAATACATCTCATGAAATTGATGTTCATGCAGAATTTTGATATTTAATTCTATAACTTAAATCTGTTCTCTTTGTTGCTAATGGTGCAAATACCTGCTGAGCTGTAATAGTATTCCATGTTTTAGGAGTATCTGTATTATAATTTTCAAATGCTGATGTTAATTGATATCCAGCAGATGCAGTTGCATAAGCATAAGCATCAGATCATTCTTTCATTTGTACTGATGTTGTTTCTGATACCACATATTCACTTCCACTATTTATCTTATAATAAATATGTTCTATACCCGTACTCATCTGTAAGGTTAAAGCATGTTTAACTCTATTAAACCAGAAATAATATGTTGAATTATCATTTAATAAGACATTAGCATCATTTGATGGAGTTCAACTCGCTGATGTTGTATATCATACATATTGATCACCTGTTGAATAAGTTGGTAGAGAATAAACCTTTGCGAACGTAATCGTAGTTCATGCTGGTGCTAGATAAGTTGCAACACTGTTTTGTGGATAATTGGTTGTATTATATGTTCATTCAGCTTTATCTACTGCATTTAACATATTATGAACTTCATAACTATGATATGTCTTTGATGCTGAATTACTTATATTTCATGCTGTATCTTTACATAAGAGATAATATGTTCCAGCTTCATTTACTGTCTTAGTTGTAGAAAATTCTGTAGTTGATTCTGTTAATATTATAAATTCAGAATCTTCTGGATTGGATGTTATTCATCGATAATATTTTGCTATTCCTACTGAATCTGTACAAGACAATGTAGCAGTCTGAGAAGCTGATTTAAGAGTAGCTGTTGTATCAATACTTGCTACGGGATTTGTTTTATCGATTTTAGTTACAGTAACACTACAACTTCATGTATTTCCTGCTAAATCTCTTACATGTGCTGTATAGGTTCCGTTAGAACTTACAGTAAGATTTTTGTTATCTGAATATAATCCATCATTCCATGTATATCCATTATTATCAATATTTGTATCTGTCATTGTTACTGTTAAAGTAACATTCTGATTTGTATAATTTTCTGGATTTCATGAAATTGAACATGTAGGATCAGTTATATCGATATTGATTGGATTTGCTGATGCTAATTTACTTACATTTCATGCTGAATCTTTAGCATATAAACAGATATATTTTCCATTATTAGCTTGTGTAGTCTGATTCATACTATCAGAATCTGTTTTGTTATAATCAGATTCTGTATTAGAACATGTTGAAGTATTTGAATACATCCATTTCTTCACTGTAGCATCTCACCATGTAGCAGTTACTGTATTACTCTTAACTGGTCATGCTAAAACATTAGCACTAAATCCTAATATTGGTCATGTAGTATCAATTCATGCTATTAGATCTGAAAGTTCATATTTTACGTTTCATGCAGCATCTATTGCCTTATAACATACATATGTTCCATTATTAGCTTCTAAACCAAATGTGAGAGATGCATAATCTCCGAATTCTAATGATGAACCTACTTTACAATCGGTGTTGTTGTTTGTTTGTGCCATATATAATGTTCATTCATTTGTACTCGCTGTAATTGTTTTAGATTGTGCTGGAGTAGTAGTTGGATTATTGATAGTAATTATTGGTAATACTTTATCTATCTTATCAACAGTAACACTACAACTTCATGTATTTCATGCAGCATCTTTTACATATGCTGTATAAGTACCATTAGCACTTACATTACGTATTTGAGTATTAGAATATGTTTCATTATCCCATGAATATCCATCTGTTATCTGATTAACTTCTGATAAGTAAACTACTCTTAAATTAACATTTTGATTAGTTGGAGTAGATGGATTTCATTCGATTTTACATGTTGGTTTTGTTGTATCTAATTTAATACTATTTGAAGTCAAATTTGTAGTATTACATAATCATGCATTATTACAGATATTTGTATTAGCTACTGTACATGTAGCTGTCGTTCATTCTTCATTAATTGTACACGATGTAGTAGTAGTTCCATCTATTCATGAAACAGTATCTTCATACGTAAATATAGATTGTTGTGGTGTATTATACCATGAAGTATTATATGTTGTTTTTTCTTTAAATGTAGGAGCTGTTTTATCTAATTTGATTGAATTAGATGTTTGTTTTGTTGTATTACAGTTTCCTACCTTATCACAAATATTAGGAGTGATTTGACATGTACTAGCTGTTCATTCGGTAGAAATTGTACATTCATCTGTATTATATCATTCATTAATTCCTGCTCATGCATCAGTATAGGTAAATGTAGAGGTTTGATTAGATGTATACCATGAAGTATTATATGTTGTTTTTTCACTTAATATAGGTGCTGTTCTATCGATTTTTTCTACTTTAGCAGAAGAAAGATAACTTGTATTTCATACATTATCTACTGCTTTATAACAGATGTATTTTCAGTTATCTGATTCTGAAATATAATTCTTATCTGCATAACTTACAAAACCTTCAACTGAAGAATTACATGTTGAACTCGTTGATTCTTTCATAGTTAACGTTCCATCATTTACTGATGCAGTCACTGACTTTGATTGAGTCCATGTTCATGCATTTGGCTCTGTAATAGTAATTGTAGGAGCTGTAGTATCTACCGTTACAGTATTAGTCGCACTTGTAACTGCATTTGGATTTCATTCTGCATCTGATACGGCTCAGGCCTTTAGAGTAAATGTAGTAGAACCTGCTGCTGAAGCTGAATAAGTAAATGTGAATGTTTTGGATGTAGCTGTTCATCATGCTGTAAAGTTACTTAATGTTACAATATCACTATTATAGGTAATATTACTTGCTGATAAATTACTAGTTGCTACTCCTACTGAGTCTGTACATGTAAAAGTAACTGTTCATTGATTATATCCAGCTACTAATGACATTGATGTTCTTGTTGGCTGAGCAGTAATAGTACATACAGGAGCTGTTTGATCACTAGCATTTGCAGTTAATACCGTATCTTGAGTAATTACTACTGTCGTTGCTTTATTAGTAGCACTTGCTGGTGTATCTCATGATGTTTTTGTCCAATTTACCCATGTATATCCATTTGTAACTGTTGCATCAATATTTGCAGTAGCTCAGTGTTTAATTGTTCATGCACCACTTACAGAAGAAATTCATGTTCATTTATTCAATGTAAGGGTATGAGAATCTCTATTATACCATCTATAATATGTTGTATTCAAAGTTATTGTTGGATTAGAAGTTGTTGGTGTACCACTATTTGATGTAGTGTATCATGCATAGGTATCATGACTACTTATTGGATCTCAATATAATGATGCGCTATTCAATGTGATTGTAGTCCCACTTGGAATTATATATGTTCACATTGAGTTTCCATTTGTTTCATAGTTTGTTGTATTATGGGTTCACTGTGTTCATGCTACTTTATCTAGCATATTTTGCACGCTATATGTATAATATGCTTTACTTACACTAGCACCAGTATTTCATGCAGCATCTTTACATAGTAAGTAGTATGTTCACGCTGAACTCACTGGTTGTGTTGTAGAAAAATTTGTTGTGCTTGTCACTGGTGTATATGCACTATCATTTGGAGAACTACTCGTTCACCAATAATATTTTGTTACTCAGATTTCATCTGTACAGCTCAAGGTAGCTGTTTGACTTGTAGCTTTTTCATTGCTTGTAGTTGTAACACTTACATTTGATGGAGCTTTACCATCATTCCATTTTGCATATGCTGTTGTATTTGCATATGCTGGAGCTGAAAAATCAAAAGGTGCTGTATATCATGTCGAAGTATACCAATTATCAAACGTCCAGTTAGTTTTTGTTGGATTTTGAGCTGGTCTGCTTCGAGTTTGTCCTTCTACAACTGTCTGGCTTGTTACTTCGCTACCGCCTTGAGAATCAAAGGTTAAGGTATAGGTTTTAGGAGCCACATATGAATCCTTGAAACAGCGGACAGAGAGCCCGTAAGCACGGTAGCGGCTGTCATCCGCGTTCACGTAAGACGAATCCAGGTAGAGATTACGGGCGATATTAGAACCAGCAGAGTAAGGAGAAGACGACCAATAGAGACCGCTGGAACCCTGAAACTTGAGGTCAGCAGTAGAGTAATTACGGCGACCTGCGAACGGAAGCTTAAGGTCTCCAGCAAAATTTGTTCCTATATCTTGGTCATTGTAGTTATAATATAATCATACTTCTTCATGCATATTATCCATATCACATTTACTAGGATTTTTTTTACACCAATATTCGAATATTTTACTCCATTCTCATGCACTAGGTATATGGTATCATACAGGACACGGTCATTGTCTATCTGTTGGATTATTTGAATCTAATCACCAATTATTTGCTGATTGATCATCATTAGCTCATCACCATACTCAATCATGATGTTCTTTATCGTTTGCTGTTGGATTAGTACCATCCCAAACATCATAATCATGACTACTTCAATTTATAAAATTCGTACTAAAATATCCATGGTTGTTATATACATTATTCCATGTCAGTCATGTAGTTACTGGAGTTACAGTTTCTGTGATTGGAAATCAGTAGTTATTTCACCATTGATATAAGAATCCACATGCTCATGTATCATTAGTTTTATCACATACAGTTCACGAGATTGATGCTCACAAGTTACGATCCATGATTGTAAATCACTCATTACTATTTTCTGGATTTGAAATTGTGATAGTCTCGAAATCTTTACCTTTCACCCAGGCTTGTGTATCTACTAGATTAGAGGTTTCAGGAGAAGCCACATATGAGTCCCTGAAACAGCGGACAGAGAGCCCAGTAGCACGTTTGCCGTAGCTACTCGCGCGCACGTGAGACGAACTCAGGTCGAGGAGACGGGCGTGAGTAGAACCAGCAGAGTAAGGAGAAGACGACCAATAGTAACCGTAGGAACCCTGATCCTTGAGGCCAGCAGTAGAGTAATTACGGCTACCAGCAAACGGAAGCTTGAAATACTCTTGGAAGGCAGAATAATTGCTATTTAAATAGAACAATCAATTGCTTCATCAAGTGCTATTATTACCCGATAAAACATCCCAATATTTAATCAAAAGTCACCATTCTCACACACTTGGTACATGCCATCATTCAGGACATGGTCATTGTCTTTCTTCATAATTTGTTAATTTTGCTCACCACCAGTTAGTTGAATTATCGCCTGTTCATCACCATACATCATCATAATGGCCACTATTGTTCCAAACATCATTATTAAAACTTTTTCAATTTACAAATTTTTTACTAACATATCACATATCATTATAACTATCATTCCATTGTAGTCCCACACCTGTAAGTATGTCACCTGATGCTGCTGAATATGGGAATCAGTAGTTATTTCACCATTGATATAGATATCCATATGAATCTGTAGATGCTGTATTACTATCACCATATCATGTAGCTGTTGCTCATAGATTACGATCCATGATAGTAATTCATGGATGATTTGCATAATTTTCATCATTATCCAAACTACTTGGTCTAGCTATACTAATTGTAAAATAATCTTCTCCATATTGCCATGTCTGTGTAGGGGTAGATTCTAGAGTTTCTTCTCTTCTCTGTACTACTATAGTATAATATGAAAAACTTTCTGCATCAATTACTACTCCATTATTAATATCTTCACTCTTTCCTTCATTAATTTCTATTTTCTCTACTACTTCTTCTCATTCTTCTACTTTTTCTCATTTTTCATCTTTATCATTGATATGATAGATTTGAATTTCTTGTTCTTCTGTTGTATCTGCTTGTTTTAACTCATCATTTTTATCATAATCAAATGTTACTTGTACTTTATTTTCTTTTGGTTGTACTTCTATAACATCTCAACTACTTAATTTATACAAAAATTTAATATCAAAAGTAAACATTTCATCTTCTTCTGTAACATTATTTTCTGGATCATCTATAATCTTTTGTTTAGCGTTCTCATATTCTTCTCAATAAACAGAAGATATTTCAGCATAGGTTCACTCAGGAAAAGTTCATGATAATGCTTCTACTTTTACTTTAATTCATAAACTTCTAAAATTCTTTGATTCTATAATAGAATCTTTATTTAACGTCTTCCATGCAATATCTATCTCTGTTTCTTCAACTTCTCATGTAAGACTTTGTTCTAGAACCTCATTATTTTCTCTAAAAAAAGAAGAAGGAGCGTCGGTTAAAACTCCTTCTTCATTATCCCTTTTATGAAAAAATTTTGCGGCATCTAAAACAGTATTATTAGAATCTGTTTTAGCTTTAATAGCATTATATTCTTTTATTTTTTCAGAATTATCTATTAACCATTCTCTAATTTTTTCATTTTGTTCTCTTGTTCATTGATAATTATCTTCTATACCAGCTAATTTGGCATAAATTTCTTTTTCATTATCCCAATCTATTCAAAGTTTATTTGCTAAAGATGCTAATCAATATTTATTATAATTGATTTCTTCTTGTATTTCTTGTGTTTCTTGTGTTTCTTCTTGTATATTTGAATCAATATCTTCTGTTATTTCTTCTGTTACATCACCAGAAATTACTGATTGATTTGGTGTATAATCTTCAACCATAACTATATTTTCATCATTATTATCTTCATTACTATTTTCATCACTATCTTCTTCTGTATCTGTAATACTTTCTGGATTAGTATTCTCTTCTTCAGATACCACTGAATCTTCAGAATTACTTCCAGATTCTTCTGTACTACTATCCTCTGAAGAAGCATCTATGGTATTTCAACTTTCATCCATAGCATAACTAATTGGTGTTAAGAAATTAGAACCAAGGAATACTATTAATACCAATAGACTCATAAATCTCATAGCTTTTTTCATCTTTAATATACAAGAATAAACCAATATTGTATCACATTATTATATTCGAATATTGAAATATATGTATAAATTAGCGATATTTTTAGATTATTTTTAAACAATTTTTTAATAATCTTTTTTTTCAATTGACTTATTTTGATATCATGATATAAATAACGATTCTATTCTTCGTAATATTGAATTGTTACCTAAAATCGATATATCTTTTTTACCGTTTTAAATAAAAGGTTTTAACATGAAAATAGAAGAAATTTGGAGAGCTTGGAAAGTTGATTCAAATCTTAAAAATTACATCATTTTCTTTTTACCACCTCGTCAACCTTTTTACAGAGCATATGAAACTGATGCTGAAGCTTTATCTTATATTCTTTGATTTAAAATTGTTGCTCAATGAACAACAAGATATGCTTGATTCCCTAGAGAATCTTGAAAGAAATATTTTTCACTTTTAAAAGATGCATGATATTCGTTTATTGTGGTTCAAGATAAAGAATGAAATTGAAGTTGGAAACCTATTGTTAAAAACGACTGACAAAAATCTTTAGATATTAAAATATCAACAGCTACTGTGAATGAATTTATTCGTGAATTAAACAGTATCACAAATAAACAATATAATGAAATCTCAGCACAAGAAATACCATTCAAAGAATTCTATGAAAAGCTTAATGAGATAGAAGAAATAATTAAAAAATATAAACTTATACCAAATATTATAACACCACAAATTATTGGAGAAAAGATTCCTAGTTTAGATTTTTCTGATGTAAACACCGACATTGAAAACTTGGTAGATGATGATCCATTAGACTTTCAAAATATTTCTAATAATAACTAAAAACTTTCTCTCGCGAATAGTTTCCATTTTATTATAAGTACGTTGCTTGTCTTTTGAGAGCCTAAATTTTCAATGGAATTTTAGGGAGTGGAAGACAGGTTTTTGTTAAAAGCCACATATGAATCCCGTGATGCACTGTCATATTAAAGATATGATAGTTTTAACAGATGTTTAACTAGGGATAGTTAATTCACAAATGAGTCATCACCTATCGTTCGCAGGTAACCGTAATTACTCTACTGCTGACCTCAAGAATCAGGGTTCCAACGGTAACTATTGGTCGTCTTCTCCTAACTCTGCTGGTTCTAATAACGCCCGTAACCTCAACCTGAATTCGTCTAACGTGAACGCGAATAACAACAACAACCGTGCTAACGGGCTCTCTGTCCGCTGTTTCAAGCATTCATTGCGGTTTTTTATCTCCTTTTTAGATTATGATAGATTTGATAATTGATAGATATGAATCTATAACGCTATTGGATTTATAGTATTCAAAACAATTCACAATCCATACTAAAAAGGAGTTTTTTATGTTTATAATTATCCTACTATATGACTGAGACTCCAATTGTTTTAAAAGAAGGTTATACTACTTTAATTCAACTCTGCAAATTAGTCTCTAAACTTCCTAAATCTTCCAAATATTCTCTTTGAGAAAAGATAAAAGAGTATTCATTTGATGCTGTTGCTGAAATATCATTAACTACAAAAGCTTTCTGATTTGAAGAAAAAATTAATCATCTTAAACAAGCTAAAAAAGATATTGAACTAACTCTAATTGCTTTGCGTTTGTGTAATGATATTTGAGATATTTCTCATAATGAATATAAGGAAAATAGTGTTAAAATAAGAGAAATTTCAAATCAATTAATTAAACGAGAAACTTTTTGTAATAATAAATTAAAAGAACAAAATAATTTACTAAAATAATAATATCATGGATAAAGAAACTTTACGTAGATATTTATATTATTCTTATCTTGAAGCTAGAAAACATAAAACTAAATCAAAAAGCCATTTAAGATTTTACGAAAATTTAGAATATAATTTAGATAAACTTTGTGATGATATTTATAATTGATGTTATGAAATATCTCCTAGCATTTATTTTATACAAAAAGAACCTATCCAACGTGAAGTATTTGCATGAAATTTTCGTGATAGAATTGTTCATCATCTTATTTATGATTGTATATCTCCTTATTGGGAAAAACAATTTATCTATGATTCATATTCTTGCCGTAAATGAAAATGAACAAGTAAATGAATAGAAAGGATATCTAAATTTATGAGAAGTTGTTCTAATTGTTATACAAAAGAATGATGGATATTAAAGTTAGATATTCAATGATATTTTATGTCTATCAATAGAGATTTATTACGAGAAAAAAATTATTGTATTCTTAGAAATTGGAATATTTTACCATGAATACATCCTAAAAATTCATTATATAAACTTTCACCTATTACATGAGATTTTCCAGACTATCTTATTAAAATAATTCATGATATTATCTATAATAATCCAACAGAAAATTGAATATTTAAAGGTAATCCATCGGATTATAATTGATTACCTAAAACAAAATCTTTATTTTTTGCTTGAGAAAGGTGTTGATTACCTATCTGAAATTTAACTTCTCAGCTTTTTTCTAATATTTATCTGAATGATTTTGATCATTTTATTAAAGATAATTTACATATACAGTATTATTGAAGATATGTAGATGATTTTATTCTAATTCATCAAGATAAAGAATATCTTAAAAGTTTAATACCTATTATACGTGATTATCTCCTTGAAAAAGAAAAATTAACATTACATCCCAATAAACTTTATCTTCAACCTATTTCCCATGGTGTACAATTCTTATGAGCAGTAATAAAACCTTTTCATATTAAACGTTCTAAAAGGAGTATTTCTAATTTTAATAAAAAATTAAAAGCTACTCATTTTTGTCCTAATTTACCATCTTTAGATTCTTATTTATGACTTCTTGTTCATTTTAGACATTATAAATTAATTCAAAAAGTGCTTAGTTTAATAGACTTTGAAAAAATGAGCAACGTTTCTGAATACGCCCTATGATTTTTATGTGAAGAAAAAAGAAATAAAATTATTTCAAAAATAAATCCAATCATAAGCCAATTTTAATTTATTGATTTTTTTAGATATATTTATATTATACAGATACCTCACAAAAGAGGCTTTCTACTAGCACGGCACTATAATAATACCCGCCAAAATGGGCAATAGTGTCTATAATATAGAATGATATCTATAGAAGAAGCAAGAAAAATCTTGTGAAGGGATTATGATTGTTTGAGTGATGAACAAATTCAAAAAATTATAGATCTTTTCGTTTCTATTGGTTATATTCTTATAGAAAAGTATAAGGAAGAAGACAGTCACTAAGACTGTCTTTTTTTATATTGATTATTTTATCTTTTTATTTATTATAAATAAAAAACTCAAACTTATTATTTATTAAATATATTGTTATTTATTATTAATTTCTTATCAAAATGGTTTGAAGTAAAAAAACAGAACATTTACAAACTAAACATTCTATTAAGAATTATAAGTTTGATGGTAATAAAATTGTTAAAAGGGAATTAAAAAACAATATTAAACCTTTAGCTGTCATTTATTGTAGGGTGTCTAGTGATAAACAAGTTAGAGAATGATTTTGATTAGAAACACAAGAAGAAATAGCAAGAGAATGGTGTAAAAAAAATAATATTGAAGTTGAAAAGGTTTTTAGAGAAGAATGAATTTCATGAAAAGAGGAACATCGTAAGGCTTTTGATGAATGTATTAATTATATAAAAGAAAGAAATAATAAATTTATTAATATTACTCATTTTGTTTGTAGGGATTTAACCAGAATATCTAGACCTGACTTAGATAATATTTGAGTAGCTTTTGAGATGGAAGCTAAAATAAAGGCGTATTGAGTAACTATTATTGATATTGAATGAAACACTAAGGATATAACAGATGAAGATAAATTAGTTAAAGCTATTACTTATGCATATGCATGATATCAAAGAAATAAAATTAAAAAACTATGCCTTACAGGTAGAAGATGAAGATTACTTCAATGATATCGACCTTTTACATTTGTTCCATATTGATACAAAAGAATTAGATCATGATGAAAATCTTCTTATGTTGATGAAATTGATTGGGATGTTGCTCCTATATTAAAAGAATGATTAGAATTATTTGCTAATGATCCTAATATGGGGCAGATGGAGTTATATAAATTTTTTCAAGAAAAATGATTAAAATGATTTAAATGAGGTAAAATGTGGAAAACCTATATTGAAAAAATGTTACAGGTTCACAGATTATATTTTTATGCATGATACTGTATTTATCCTGATTGGGATATTAATGAACTTATTGAATGACAACATGAATGAATTATATCATTAGATACAGCTAATAAAATTAGAGATAAATTACAATCTAAAAACAAAAAAAGAGTTAGAGAAAAGGAATGAGATGCTTTTATTTTAAAACATATGGTTACCTGTACATGATGTTGAAGAAAACTCACATGATGGGTTACCGTTAAACAAAAAACGGGTAAATCTTATCCTTATTATTGATGTCAATTTGAATGATGTCCTGAAAGAGATCATATTCCTCAAGATAAATTAGAAAATACTGCTTTAGAAATGATTAAATCTGTTAAATTTCCAAAACCTCTTTTAGATTTATTTGAATCTATAATAGAAAGACTTTGGAATATAAAAGAAAAAGATTGGGATAAAATAATAATTAGCAAAAAACATAGAATTTCTCAAATAGAAGAGAGAAAGAAAAAAATAGAAAATCTTATGTTAAAAGATTCTATTAATGATAGTCTTTTAAAAAAATTAGATGATGAACGATTTGAATTAGATGCCGAATATAAAGACATTCAGAATCAATTAGAAAATAATGAAGTTATGACTATAGACAGAAATAAATCATTAAAAAAAATAAAGGAATTTATTTGAAACCCTTTATCTTTTTGGGAACAATGAGATATATGATTAAGAAAACAAATCCTAGAAGTTCGATTTTGAGACTCTTTAATTTATTCAAAAACAAATTGACTTCAAACCAGCGATACAACAATTCTCTACAATGTTTTAAGGGATTTGTTAGAAAAAAGTACCCTTTGTTACCCGGAATGGGACTTGAACCCATACGGCCTTGCAGCCACCAGATTTTGAGTCTAGCATGTCTACCAGTTCCATCACCCGGGCATTCCATATGTTTAGCTTATAAATATTTTACCAATAAAATCAAGTATTTATCTTTATTTAACACTTTTTTAACATTTTGTTATTTAAAGAAAAAGAAGACTTTATGTCTTCTTAATCTTCTTATATACTATTAGTTTGTTAACTACACTTCAATTATTTCCAAATTTTTATCCTCTTTTTTCTTCTTTACTGAAGAAGTTGTTATAATATTTGTAGGTCATATAATAAGTATTAATACTCATAATACACAACTTAAATCTCAAAAATATATATTATTCATTGGATCATCTATAAATACTGTTTTTCACATAATTATAGCTGAAAGACCTAGAACAAATAAAGTTGATCTACTAAAACTAATGTGAATTGGATATATTCAGTAAAAAATTGCTATATACATAGATATAGCTATTAATATTATATAAAATAAAAGATTCATGTTTGAATATTGTGATTCAACAATAGGTTTTCAAATAACTAAACAATATAGTAGATATCATGCAAAAATTCAAAAAATAATGAGTACTAATATTCTTTTAATATAATCTTTCATTTTATATTATTTTTCAAAAGATAAATATTATATGTAGAATATAAAAATGCTTATATTTTTCAACTTAAATTAAGAGTTTAATATATTTTTCAACATTTAATGTGAAAAAATTTTTGTTTATTTAAATATATTCTAAATAAATTAAAAAAATTAATAGTAGTAATATTGTTAAAAAGTTAATAATTTATTAAAAATAAATTTACTGTTTTATTTATTGAAAATATAGACATATGTAGTCATGTTAAAAAAATGTTAATTTATTAAAAAATAGTAACTTTTTATTTTTACTATCTTTAATGTTTTTAACATTTTATACTAGTTTTTAACATTTTTATATAATAATTATTCTTTTGTATCGTGAAAAACTTTTTTAAGATATTCAGAGTATTTATTCCATCAATTTGTGTTATTAATTCATATATTTCAATTACTTTTTATTAATTCATATTTGTTGGAAACTCATTTATATCCTTTTTCTTCTGGAAAGCTAAAATATGGAAGATAATTATCTGCTATTTTTCAATTTTCATTATACCAAAATGGTAATAATTTTGATAAAAATTTTGTAAATTTATATGATAATTTTTGTAATTTTTGATTAGATCTTAACATTGGTGGAAGATTTGAAAGCACATTATTTTTTATTGTATTTTCATAATTTGTTTTATAAATTATTAATTCATCTGGAAATGTTGATATACTAGAGTAGTATTTTGTTTCTTTTCCAAAATCTTTAAATTGTATTTGGTTTTCATATGTTGAAAAATCTATTAATGTTTGTGGAAAAATTTGAAGAATATTTCCTAAAGGATCTTGTATTATAATATAATTATTTTTATCTTTTGATTGTGTTGAAAAAGAAAAATTATATTCCTTATTTTTGCTTATAGGATAAGAAGTGCTTCAATCATCTGGATTAATATATTCAGTTATATTTCAATCTGTAAGGGTTATATTTGTGTAATCTTTATTAATTGATCAATTAAAGTGTGTTATAAATATATAGTCTTTATTATTTATAATTTTTTGTATGTCTATAGGTTGTCTATATCGCATTAAACATCCAATACTTACTATAAAAATAGCAACTATTCAATAGATTGATATAAAAAAATTTTTTTGTCGTTTTTTATATCTTTTATATATTGTTTCTTTTATTAATCATAAAATACAGAGGTATAATACGAAAAATTCTCGTTTATTTAAATTAGATCAATCTTGTACAAAGATAAGAAGAAACAAATATATTTCTATAATTATAAGAGCTATTTTTAAATATTTTGTATTTTTTTCTTTAGTATTTCGAATGAGAGCAATAAATGGTCAAATAATAGCAATAAAAACTCGTTCATAGATATGATTTCAAAATAATACATCTGTTTCATATCCTAAACCATTTGTTGAATAAAAAAAGAGTGCGAGTAATAATTCACATATAATTGTTATAAAAAATGGTTTATATTGAGATTTCATTAATAAAGAAAAATAAATAGTATTCTTTATTAATTGTATTTAAAATACTTAAAAAAACAAAAATTATCTTATTATTCTTTAAAAATTTTAAAATTTAATGTCATATAATTATCCATATTAAAATTTAGACATTTGTTAATATTTTCTTTTGATGTTGATGAAATGTTAGAAATTCTTTTATTTTCTTCTTTTACTAATGGATCTATATATCTAATTTTTGTTCAGTGATGAACAAAATAGGTATTTTTAGGTTCTTCATTAAGTATTGTTATATTTTTAGCATTTTCTCGAATATTATAACATTTACTAACATTTCATGTTTTAGAAGTTTTTATTTTTTCTATTATTTCTGATTCTTTGAGAGAATATAAATCTTCTATTTTTATTTCATTATTTTCATACATTGTTTTAAGAAGATCTGCAAGAAATTGCATAGAAAATCTTGTTTTATCTATCATATAGAGTATTGAAAGTTCACTCATAATTTTAGTAAATTTTTCTGCTTGTTTTGTATTATTAAATCATAATTCTTTTTCTCATTTTTCATTTTCTAAAATTATTATATTATTATATATTTTTTTTATTTCTTCTATAGGAGATGGATTTTTATATACAAAGAGATTATTTGATAACGTATATTCTAATCTGTCGGCTGAAAGTTGAGGAGTTTTATTATCTGCAATTGTATATATTTTATAATCATTTATTTCATTTATTTTAATATTATCTCTTTCTAAAAGATTATTAATTTCTTTCGAATTTTTTAATATTTCTGTCGTAAGGTCTTCTGTTGATTCTTGATTATGATAATCTCAATGCATGTAGTCAATACTGTGTTTAAAGACAGGAGTTGCAATATCATGAAAAAGTCATGCAAGAGATTGTTTTTTGTCTTTTGTAAAATTTCGAATTATGAGAGCAACTCAAATACTATGTTCAAGTGAAGAAAATCGACCTAAATCATAAAGCTTAGAATAAATTGTACCACAAGAAACACTTATGTATTGTTGTTTTAACATTTCTTGAGTATTTGAATATTCAAGGATAAATTCTGGAATTTCAGGAGAAAGAATATGATAATATTCAAGAAGTTCAGGAGTATATTTATATAAAGATGATAAATCGAGTAGTTTCATATATAAACATAAAGATTATTTAAACATTTTATCTATATTTATTTTATTTCTTTAATCAAAGAAATTTGCGAGATTAAAAATTTTAGATATACTAGATATAGAATTTATTTTATTAATTCATTTTTTATGAAAGAAAAATTAAAAAAAGTAGAACAAGTTGTTCAAGATATTAAAGATATAAAAATTCAATGAGCAACTAATATTGCTAAAGCTGCTTTTGAAATTCTGATTTCTCAATCTAGAGAACAACATTTTGAGAATAAAAAGGAATATATTGAATTTATTGAAAAGTCTATGGATATTTTGATTGCAGCAAGACCTACAGAACCAATGTTATTTAATGGTATGGATTATATATCTTCAGAAATTAGAAAAATTGAGTGAGATGATCTTAAATTAGCTATAGAAAAAGTAAGTAATGCTGCTCAATTTTATTTAAATTTGATTAATGAAACAGCTGAAAGAGCTGTATTAAATGGTTTAGGTATTGTAAATGATTGAGATAATGTTTTAACTCATTGTCATAGTTCATCAGCTATTAAAACATTAAAATTACATAAAATTAAAGGTATTAATTTTAAAGTTTATAACACAGAGACTAGACCATTATATCAAGGAAGAAAAACTTCAGCTGATTTAATCGCAGCTTGAATTGATACTACTATGGTGGTTGATGGAGTAGCTCCATTTTTAATGGATGAATCGTCAGGAACTGATTTGATGATGGATTGTGTTATTATTTGATGTGATGCTATTAAGTTAGATGGAGGAGTGATTAATAAAGTTTGAAGTTATAGTGTTTGATTATCTGCTCTTTATGCAAACATTCCAGTATATATTGCAGGTAATTTATTAAAAGTAGATGTTCATGATAAGATTCAAATTGAAAGAAGAGAATCTCATGAAGTTTGGGAAGATTCTCCAGATGGATTAAAATTTTTAAATTTTGCTTTTGATAAAATACCTCCTAAATTTATTAGAGGTATTATTACTGAATTTGGTATTATTAAACCAAGAGATATTAGAAAAACAATTGAAAAAAATTATCCTTGGATGAAAATTAAGAAGTAAAATAATAATTGATTATATTAAAAAATCAGTTCTTTATGAACTGATTTTTATTAATAGAAAGAACACTTTTATAATAATTCTTCTAAGTTTATTTGTTGTTCTAATTTGTTTCAGTATAAATCTTCAACTTCTGCTTTTATTGTAGTACTTTGTGTTGTGAAAGTTGTTGCTTGTCAGTTGAAAGTATTTATAGATGCTCATTCTGTATTAAATATTTTACCTGATTTTACTCATGAAGTTGCATCATCAAAAAGGAGTGTTACATTAAAAGAACCATCTTCATTTCTTGTTATTTTACTTCAGTCTTTATTGAAATAAGGAACTGTTGTGTCTTCAGAAACAATATTAATACTTAGTGTTGCTGTTTTTGCAGCATTATTTCCATCAATTGCAGTTATTCATAAAGTATGAGTTCAATCCTCATAACTAGAAAGATCTATTTCTTTTGTTCAATAAATCTCTGTTGAATTATCTATGAATGATTTTACTGTATTTTCATCGACAGTAATATTAATTTTTTTGATAGCAACAGGTGATTTTATAGAATATACTACAGTATTCTTTTTAGCAAAATTCTGTTTATTTTGAGGTTTTAAGAATGTAATTTCTATTGAATCATTTACGGCAGGTTCTCTTTCCTCACAATAATTTTTAGGTTCTTCAATGAATATATTTGTAGATCAACTTATAGCTTGTTCTTTTAAATATTTTTTAATATCTTCGAGATCATTTTTACCAGGCATGAAAGTATAAGCTTCTATTAAGTAACCTCTTTTAATTTGTTCGTAAGGTGTAAGAGGTGAGACTTTTCCATAACAAGAAGAATCTATTTCCATTTCTGTGATAGTTCATTCTGTGGTAGCTGGTGCATGACCATTAAGTCACATTGTTTCTTTTATTAATTCTGCAGGTGTTGTTTCTCATGGAAGCTTTCCTGAAACTGTAGATATTCTTAATGAAACAACGTCTCTAACAGGCATTTCTTCATTAGTTAAATAGTTGTTATCTAAGAGATTTGTTAAGAAAGCTTTAATAGAATTTGCATGGATTGTTCCTCAATAAGCATTTCTATTCATTGGAGCAGCATCTGCATTTCATGCCCACATTAGAATAACTTTTGAAGGTGTATATGCAGCTAACCAACCATCTCTAGGGCGAGATCCTTTATCGGTTTTAACATTTGAAGTTCATGTTTTTAGAGCATATGTTAATCATTTAACGTTAAATTTAGTTGACCAAGCTCCAATTCTATTTGAAGGATCTGAAAGAATCTTCCACATTAAGGTAATAATACCTGGTTTTATAATATTTTCTTTCTTTTCTACTTCTTTTTTATAGAGAATTTCTCCATTACTGTTTTTTATTTCAAGTATAGGATTTAATCTTGCTGGGTTTTCTGTAGAAAGATTTGAATAAGCTTCAGCCATTTCTAACATACTAACTTCTCCTGCTCAAAGGGCTAATGGATAACCATATTCTATGTTATTTTTTATTCCTGAAAGTCATAGACTTTGTAAGAAAGGTTTAGCAACATCTTCTCAACCTAAAGCTAGAAAGAGTTTAACAGCTGGAATATTTCTACTATATCATAATGCTCTTTTTAATGGTATCATTCCTTCAAAACCACCATCTGCATTACTTGGAGTATCATTACCTGCTTTAAATGGAATATCGTATATTGGTGTATCAAGAGTTAAAGGAAGTTTTTCAAATCATAGAGCATAGATTAATGGTTTTATAGAAGATCCAGATTGTCTTGGATTTCTTACCATATCGTTTTGTCCTTTAATTTCCTCGTTGAAATAATCGAGAGAACCAACATAAGCTAAAACATCTCAGTTTGTTGTATCTGTGTAGAGCATAGATCAATCAGTTGCTCCATTTTCGAAGAAAGAACTACCGTTGTTAACTAAAGCGCTTTCTGCCATTTTTTGGATATTGTAATCTAGTGTTGTTTTTACAACTAATCCTCATTCTTTAATTACTCAACTTCAATATTCTTTATCTAGAAGATCTTTTATCCAAAATACAAAGTGTGGAGCTTTTATATCAAAAGCACTTTTTTCAAATTTAATTGTTAATGATTCTATAAAAGCTTTTTTTGCTTCATCTTCAGTAATTTTTTTATCTTCATAAAGTCTTCCTATAGCAAATTCAGCTCTACCGTTGTAGTATTCAACTTTATAATCTTTTCCTTCAATAGCAACGCTACTAGGACAAAGAGAAATAATAAATTTTATAAAGGCTTCACTTGTTTTTTTATTAGAGAAATCTGCGTTGTTGATATTGTCTCTAAATTGAAGAAGAATAGATGATTTTAAATTTCCTTCAAAAGGATATTCTTTACCATTATTGTCAGTAATTTTAAAATATCCCATAAGTGATTTTGATTTATAAGGATCATAAGTTGTTGGAGCTTTAGGAATTGATGCAAGTATAGCTGATTCAAGTATACTTAAGTCTTTTGCTGATTTTGCAAAATAAGTTTTACTTGCAGCTTCAACTCCATACGCATTATTTCCTAAGAAAACATAATTTAGATATAATTCAAGAATTTTTTCTTTCATTTTTTCCTTAACTTCAGCATTGCTGAGGTGTTTATTTTCTGCTTTTATTTGTTTTTGAAGTACATTATTAAGTCTTTTAGCAAGAATCATCTGTTTTAATTTATAATCTACTTTTTGCAAAAAACTTCCTCAGAAAGGTCTTTTTAGATTCATAACGTTTGTAATAAGCTGCTGTGTAATGGTAGATCCACCTCAACCATTTTGTCCAATCATTGTTTTAAATCCGGCTCTGAAAATTCCCATAGGATCTAAACCTTCATTATTCCAAAAATTTTGATCTTCGATTGCAACAATAGCATCTATCATATGTTGATTAATATCAGAAAGATTAACAAATTCTCTGTTTTCATCAAATATTTTATAAAGAATTTCTCAATTTCTATCTGTAATGATTGTAGATTGAGACATAGTCATATTTTTTACTTCACTTACATCAGGTAGGTCTTTTAGAATTCTTACTTGTAGATAAGTGAAAGCTCATACAATACCAAGAAACACTAAAGTGAATAAAGATCATCGAATCCATTTTTTTCGATTTGTTTTCTTTTTCTCTGGTGCATGAAATGTTCTTGTTTTAAAATTTTTTGGTGTATAAGCATACAATGGATTTCTTTGCATGAAAAATATTTAAGAAGTTAAATTCGATTAAGTATTTTATAGCTATTTGATATATGAAAACAAGTAAAACTATTATTTGGATTTAAAGAAAAAGCCTTCTTTTATGAAGGCTTTTTTATTTTAGAGGAAGTATTTTTATTGGTAGATATATCCAATAATCTTAGGATTATTAATACTATCTATTCTTTGTGTTACAATAAATCTTCCTTTATAGTTCATATCTTCGATAGTCATTTCACCATTAGCTGAATTTACTGAGAGAACAATACCAACGTGTCATGCAGAGCTTCTAAGTTGTTTATATACAACAATGGCTCATGCTCTTGGAGATTGTCCAACACTGAATCCAGCAGCCTTAGCGTTTGCATACCAATTTACAGCATTACCTCCAAATGGTCTATCTTGTTTTGTTGCACTAGTGTATTTGAAGATATTAGGAGATTTAATAGCTGCATACCAAGTACAATAACCAACAGCAAATCCATTAGAGATTTTTGGATTATAATACCATTGTTTTAGTATTCTTCAGCTTGAGTATGTAGTAACTTCTGAAGTTACAGCTCCTCAATTATTATTGTTGTTATTAGAAGTATTTGTGTTTGTTGTAGTTGTTTTCTTAGTAGTAGTTGTTTTTTTAGTTGTTTTAGGTTTTATAACTTCATCTTTAGGAAGAACAGGTTGTGCTTTTTCAAGAAGTCCAATATCATAAGCTCTTGCTTCAGTTACGTTAATGAAAAGTTCTTGTCCTGGATATAACATTTCACTATCATCAGAGATGTAGTTTAACGTCATTAAGTCTTCGATATTTAATCTGTAGAATTCAGAGAATAACTTAAGACTCCATTCTTTTTTAACTACATAAAGAATACCTTCTTCGTTATCACTTACGATAAGTTTTTGTCCAACTTGTACAGAATCTCAGAGTTTATTGAGTTCTTTTAATTTCTTTTCAGGAACTCAGAATTCTTTAGAAATTTTTTCAAGAGTATCTCCTTCTTGAACTATATAATGAATGACTGGAGTGTCTCCTTCGTCATCTGTTGTAATATTTATGTTATCTGGATTAATTCCAACTATTGAATCCTCACTTCAAATGAAATTAGGATTAACTGCGATTTTTTGATTCTCTTCTGAGTTTGAGAAAGCATCCGCTTTTACTACTAGAACTGAAAAGAGAATAAATAGGATTGTTGTAAATAAAACTTTCTTTTTACTTACGTACGAATTTCTTGTCATTAACTAGTATATCATAAATGGCGGAGGGAGTGGGATTTGAACCCACGAACCGAGTGATCGGTTAACAGTTTTCAAGACTGCCGCATTCAACCGCTCTGCCATCCCTCCACTATACAACATTTCACCGTTTCAAAACTGTCGGGTTGAATGAACTTACAACTTTTATTGTAAAGAATTTATCTTGATTTTCAAGAGAAAAGCAATATATAGATTTTTAGTACTTTACTATTATGATTTTTATGATTTAGTTATAAAAGTTAATAAAGAGAGATACGTCTTTATATTATATAGTGTTTGTTATATGCGTTATATTGATAAAATAAAAGCTTTTTATCCTTTAGAGATAGGGAGTGATAATAAAGTTTTAAGAGCTTGATGAGAAGAAGTAACTGAATTTGATGATGAATTAGAGGAATTTGCTGAAATATTAATGGATTTATTATGGGAATATGATGGGGTTTGATTAGCAGCACCACAAATTTGAAGAAATATTGCTGTTATTTGAACTACACAATGGAAAAAGATGCCAAAAGGTAAGAATATCGATAAAGATTTTTTATGAGAAACAGTATTGGTAAATCCTAAAATTTTGGAAAAATCTGAAGAGATGCAAGAATCTGAAGAAGCTTGTTTGTCTTTACCAGATAGACAAGGTTATGTTGAAAGACATCAATGGGTTGTTGTTGAATATCAAGACTTAAAGGGAAAGAAAAAACAGCAGAAATACTCTTGATTTAATGCATGTATTATTCAGCATGAAGTTGATCATTTAAATGGAATATTATTCACAGATAAATTAATAAGAGAATCAAAGAAATAGAATTTGTATTGATGTTTTTTTGATAAAAATCACGGTTCAAATACCGTGATTTTTAGATAATGATTTTAAAATATATAAAGGATTTTATTCAAATGCTTTTAAATCTTCACATACTTTTCTGAAAGGACAGTTTTGACATTTTTCTTCATCAGAAGTACGTGAGAATGCAGTAGAAGAAAGTGGTTGATTTTTAAAAGTATCTTGGTCAACAAGAAATGTTTTTTGAAAATTAACGTCTTGAATGATGAGATTTAGAATATCATCAATATCTTCTTGTTGTATTTTTCATCCGTATGTGTTTCTAGAAGGAACATATAATTCATGAGCTTCTATTTCAATATTTCCTAACTCAGGAGTTTTGTTTCTTTTTAGAAGTAGTTTTAAAGCATACACTTTCAATTGTTCTGGAATTCAGAGAGTATGTTCTGGTTCTTTTCAAGATTTCCAGTCTAGAATAAGGAATTTTGAATCACTAAATCTTATTCAGAAATCAGGTCATGCCATAATAGAAACATCTCTAAGTTCTGGAATATTGCGAGTATATACTTTCATACTTTCAAAGTCTGGATTTTTAGGGTTTTCTACATAGATAGGATATTTTAAATCAACAAAGTTTTTGATTTTTTCTATCCACGGTGAATTAATGAAATTATCAAGATTTGTAAGTACTTTATTTATTGTTTCTTCTAACTGGTCATCAACATTTTCTCAATAATAATGTTCGCAAAGTCCTCACCATTCTCAGAAATTAGCTTCTTCATAGTTTTTATTTTTAGAGTTTTCAAACTCATAGCGCATTTCTTCAGCAATTCCTTCTTTGATTTTATTGATGTTTTCGTCTGTATCTTCTTTATCTTTTAGAAGGTTGAGGTAATCTGAAATAAGATAGTGTGTTTTTTCTCCTATCCACATTTCTAATGTTTTTAATTTTTTATTTATTATTCCGGTTTCTCGAAGTTTTTGATCAATCTTTTTTAATGCGAAGGTATAGTAATTAAGAAAATATTTTTTTTCACAGAATTCAAGAAGTGATATTCTTGTGTTAGACCAGCTTAGTTTATTTGTTTTATGATGTCTGTGTTGAAAATTTCTATACATCTGCATTGAATAGGAAATAAATATTACTTGTACTTTTAGGATTGTTTAGATTAAAAGCAAGTTGAAATGAATTATCTGAAAAATGAATATTTTTGTTCTATTTTTTGCATTTTTCTTCATTTCTAGGTATAATAAAGTGACTTTACTCTGTTATTGTGAAATGAAGGAATCAATATTTTTTAATAGTGAACAGTTAAAAATCATTCGTTGGTATAATATAATTTATCAATGAGTATTTAAATATTGAGTTGAAATTGCTGCTTGAATTCTTTCCTTGTTAGCCTCTTGGTGAATTTTTACATCAGGGTATTTTTCTTGAATCTATCTTCTTGAGAAACAAGATGAATGAACTGTTTCTGCTGCTAAAGTTCATTATGATGAAAAGGCAGCATTAGTTACATCAATAACATGATTAGAATGAAAGGTTTTAAATTGAAGAATTACGGTTAATTCGTGAAATTTATTAGCTCAGGATATGCTGTTAGTAAGTAAGTTTAATGAAAAAAGTAGTGGTTTAACTTTGCCAAGGATGACAGATGTTTCATTAACTGATTTGGAGTTTTTTGCTAAATGAGTAGACCAGGAGCATTTTTCTAGTGATTATATGGCAAGTTTTTTCCATACCGTACTTATGAAACCTATGTTTACAAGTTATTTTTGAGAATGAAATCCAGCTCTTTTTCCTATGAATACTTCTTTAAAGGATTTGTTTTGACTTGGTTGTACAGTTACAGCAAGTAAGGATTCTTTTGTTTGTAAATCATATGTAAAGAGTTTCTTAAATCGTTTCTATTTTTATGATTTGAGTAATGCTATTGATGAGGTTAATCAATATTATGGGGCGTTAAGGTCTGATTATTCTGATAAGGATAAAATGTGTGAAGGGTTAATAATGTATGGAAAATATAGTGAAACTATGGATAATCGTCTTTCAGAGCTTTTCCGTAGTTGTTGATGAGATAATTATAGTGAATTTATTTTGTTAAGAGATTTCTTAGCTTTAGCTAAACCATTTTCTGTTGGTTATGTAGAATCTCAGGCATATACAGATCCTAATATTAATGAATATAAACTATATTCTTTACAACAGATGCTTTATTGGGAATTATCTAACGCTGCTGATGTAAAGAGTACGGTGCAATCGTATTTGGAATTTGTTCGTGAGGTGTTGATTAAAGAAGGTAGTAGAAAAGAAGAACTTCTGTCTCCTTTTGCTAAGTCGTTTACTTATTGGTATAATATGACAATTCTTGCTCCTTATTTTAAAGACGAGAATTCAAAGATGGATAAGGAAGATAGAACTACATTTAATAGTACTATTTTATCGTTAAATTATTGAGATCAAGTTGCGAACTTTAAGGGACTTCAAGAACAATCTCGTTATGTTATTTCTGTTGAAGAAATTGATGAACCTGATGAAATATTTAATGGTCAATCTTTAAGAGAAGTCTTTATTCAAAATTATATGCCTCCTAATTTTAGTCTGTTTGCTATTGAGACGTGAGATGATCAAAACCTTTTAAAGGTTAGAGGGCAAGATGGTGCTACTCAATTTATTTTAGAGGCTTTATTAAGATATGAGAATTTACAATTGTCTGTAGTTAATGTTAAAATTGATAAGACTGCAAATGAACCAAACGAATGATTGACGAGTTATATCAATAGTCTTATTGAAAACACGGATACAAATTATTCATTAAGTCAAATATTATTATTGATGGATCAATATAAAGAGTTTACAGAAACACCAACAGAAGTTGTTAATCTTTGTGATCAATTAGAAGAAAGATATCCTGATCAATTAGTAAGTTGTGAGGATTCAATTATTGAAATGATTCCAATGGCACAAGATGAAGAAGGTTCTATTGTATATACTTTCTTAATAAAAGATGGTGTTTTGACAGATATAAAGGTTAATAATGAATTATTGGAAGCTCAGTTATTAAATGAACTTGATCTTTCTAATATTGATGCAGCTTCTACGTATTTTATGATAGAAAAGATTCTTAAATATAAAGTTGCAACAAAAGAAACCAACTTCTGATTGAAGGATTATTTAGCTGTTTCTGAAGTTATTAATAAGTATTTATGAGATGTTCCTATTACAACAGAAAACGGAGAGATTAAGGTTGATTTCTCTATATGAGGTGTTAACTTTATAGGAACATATGATATGTTAACTCATGAATTAAATCCAATCGCTCTTGATTTTAAGGGAGTGCGTCGTCCTGTTACAGTTCAATGATTTACTTTAACATTAGATGAAGCGCATCTAGAGCAATTAAATGAAGTAAAATCTGATGCAAAAGAGTACTTAAAGAAGATTAACCCAGCTCTTGTGAATAAGTATTTTGCTAAGAAGTAAAAAATAAAACACTAAATAAAAAACTTTCAGTGTTACATAGCATCTGAAAGTTTTTTTAATTTACTTGTTATTCTGCTTCAGGCAATGAATTAAATATTTCTGTCATTGATTGGAAGTTTGTATCTAATGCTTCAAGGAAAGTATTGTTTGTTTCTAAGAATTTACTAACACTATCATATATTCCTGCGTATTGATTAAGTTTGATATCTGTTCTATCTATAGTTGGGTTCGGATTTTCAGGAGCGGTTCATGCTTTTGAAGCAGTTGTTGTTTCATGAGAAACTGATGCAGAATTATCTGCAAGAACATTAAAGAAATTTGGATTTTCTTTTATTCAAAGATTTAAGTCTAGTCAGCTTTTTATAGCAGCAGCGTCTGATTCTTTTCTTTCTCTTTCAACGACAGGTTTTTGAAATTTCATTCCGAGTGTTAAACTGATCATATCCTTTAGTTTTATATCGCTGAGGCTAGTATCCAACATTTCTTCTTTTTGAACTTTTGGTGTTAATTCTCAACTTTCAAAGAGAGCTTTTATTGTATCGTGTATTGTAGCAATAATTCATTCAATTGAGTATATATTTCTGGTTGTTGTTGATATTATTTTTGTTTTACTTGGAATTGTACATATTCTAATTCTTAAAGCACCTTCTTCTAAAAATCTGAAGGTAGCATCTTCTTCGTCAAATAGTGCTTTTGAGCTGTATTCTGTACAAAGACATTGAGCTTTACAAACAGCTTTTTCATCAACCCTAAGTCCATCACATTTATCAACACAAGATTGGAGTTCTTGTCTAAGTTTTGTGATGGTTTTTGGATCTGAAGATGCTCCTTTTGTTGCAGGAACATCATCTGATTTTTTTTGATTTCATTGGGGGAGTGGTTGATTAGGTGTATTTCTTAATTCTGTTTCTCCTTTCATAATTTCGTCGTAAATTTCATCGATTTCTTCCTCTGTAATTTGTGTTGGATCACCATTATTTTCTTCTTTGGCTTCTTCTTCAGCTTCTAGATAGAATTCGTCAAGTTTTTTGCTTCAAATAGTAACACAGTTGTTAATATATGCAGTATTTCATTCGCTTGTAACTGTTTTTGTAGGTTCGTCATCGTTTATGAAACTGTTAATTTCATCATCTTCTGTGACGTTTTGCTGTCATCAAATAGTTCATCATGGTTCATTATTTGGGTTTCCTGGGTTGTTTTGATTTCAAGGAGTATCTCATTCTGGCGTTGTTCATGGCTGTTCGGGTGTGTTCTCTCCTCATGGTGTTCCTGGTTTTCCTGGGGTATCTGGTGTTGTGGTTCATGGAATTGTTGTTGTCTCTTCAGACCGTTTTATGTTTCACATAAAATTTGGATTTTTATAGAACACAACACTTGTGACGGTCTTTGGATCATCATATATGGTTTTTGTTATTTGTTGCATATCATATAAGATGTCGTATGTTGAATCATCGAGAGTTCCATTATAATATTTTTCACTTCAAAGATTACTTTCTTCTAGGATAAATTCTCTAGCTTGTTTGTTATATCATTGAATATATGCATTTCTAATTATTTCATCACAGGACCAGTTCATGTTGCTTTCTGATTTTCCAGCAATACATTTCGTTAATTTTAAACATCCTTCTGTTTGGTCTTTTTGTTTTGGCCATTGACTTTCAGGAAGTGAATTCATTATTTCATCTGTAATATCCAATTTTCAATTTGAATAGAATAAAATTCCAAGAATTTCTTTGTCTTTGAGTTGGCAATTTGGATATGTTGTTTGTAATGCTCCTTTAACAGAATCAAGTCCTTTTAGCAATTTTCCTCGTTTTCTTATTCTATAATTCGATGCATTATCTCAAAATAGGTTTGTTGAAAGCTTGTGTGCTGATAGATCATATTTTGAATCATTATATGTAGTAACTGATTTTGTTAATTGAGTAAGAAGATTGGCAACATTATTTGTATTAATAGGTTTCCGTTGTTTGCTTGGATCTTTTTGTATAGCAAAACATGCAGTACAAGAGAAAATAAGCAATCCTCACATAATGATGATCCCTTTATAGAAGCTGGTATTTTTTCTTTTATTGTTTTCTTTGAACATTCCTAAATTTATAATAAAGACAATAAAGAGGTGTTGGAATTTTACTAATATAATTATCTCTTAAATAGAGTAATTTTTCTTGATATGCAATTAAAAGAACATGAAGAGGATACGTAGATTTTATGTTTGATAAATCTTCTAGCGTTTGGTATGTGATTGTTTCAAATTTTTCTGGTCCATAAAGACTATCTTCATATTCACTTTTAATTTTTTTAGTAAGATCATTCCGTTGTGAAATGGTGTCTCAATAATAGACTGAGAATATAGTATATCGTTCTAGTTCATTGTAAACAAGATCTACAAAATCGGTCATTTCTGTATCTGTGTCTCAGAGAAGTCCACAGTAGATAAGTTTTTCTTTTTTTCGATTTTCGTCAGCACATTTTTTTTTGGAGGAATTAGTATCTTCTTCAGCTATTCAATATATTGTTCACACTCTTAGTATTTCTAGATTATTTAATGCTTTTTTGAAACTTTTGATTTGTGATGAAAGCATTTTACATGTTTGTGGGTAATGGGAGTCTTGTCAGCATAGTTTTTCATCTTCTTGGAGTCATAAGATTTTTCTTGCAAAAATATTTTGCCGGTCTGTTATATTTGTATTTGAAGCAAATCACGTTCATCTTACTCAGAATATTGATGCTTCTTTAACTGTAAAGTAATCTGAAAGGATTTGTGTTAAGATATTGTCTGTAAGCTCTGCAATGTTACATTTATCCTTATATTCACTGGTACATTTTGAAGAAAATCAGGATTTTTTATAGCTATATCCAGCTTTTTGATACTGCTCTTTTGTATCATTAAAAAATTTTATGAAATTTTGTTGTTTTTCAAAACCATTACTGGTACAAAGAGTGGTCATAAATAGAGATTGTTTTGCTTTGCCTGGATCAATTCATGAAAATTTTAGTCATTCGTTGAGTCATGCTGTAACTGCATCACAAAATGTTTTTACGATTTTTTCTTTGCTTTGAGAACCATCAAAGTTTTCGTTTTGAAATCAATTTAAATATGCGAAAAAGTTTTCTTCAGCATATGTTTGCGTGTTCAAGAAAAAGAATCCACAAAGTAATAGATATAATGGCATAATGAAAATTTTTTTTGAATTCTTCATAATTTAATTATTGTATTAAAGCTTATGGCATATAACAACATTCGCTATCTTTATTAGTACATTGTTTTTCGCAAACTTCTTTCATAGCTTGTCTAAGTCCTTTTTTTGCATCTCCTATTGTTTGTTCTCAGATTTTATCAATTTTTTTGGAATATATTCGGAAGTCTTTAGTAAGAGGGGCGCTCATTGTTATAGCGGCTATTTTATTTGCATTTTCTTTAGATTTTTCCAGATTGTCATATGCATCAGAAAGTCTTCGAGCTAAGTTTGTTCAACTATATTGATTAGTTTTTGCTGTTATTGAGTATTTTAAGATGTCAGGATCTTTTTTTTCTAGTCCTTCTTTACATCGAGAGTTGTTTTTGATATATTTCTGACATTTTTCATTTTTTAAATCGTCTCAACACAAATCATAACATTTTTTATTGTTGCGTTTTAAATTTGAAATAGTTCCTTTTACTGATTTCACTGTTGCATTTACTGTTTTAGTTAATTTTTTCCATTGTTCTTTAATATTTGAATTTATTGAAAGAATTGATGTTCAATCCTGTTCAGTAATTCTATTAGTATTAAGACCATATCTTCCTTTAAGAAGCAGAATTTCTCTTTCACTGAGTTGTGATTTATTAGCTTTTCATTGAATATTACTTTTTAGTGCTCACCAATGACCAACAGATTCCATGAGGTCTTGATAAGCTTTTTTTATTTGTTTGATACTTCATTGTCCTTGTTTCTTAGTGTTGTTGGTAAGTATTTTTAGATTATTTTTTAATGCAGCTCGTGATGTGTTACATTTTAATCAGTATTTTGGTCTTGTACATTTATAATCATCTTCAATTTTGGTATACCATTCTTCTTCTATTCAAATGGTATGTCAATTGTCTTTATACTCTTTTATTGGGTTGCTGTCATCGTATATTAAGAATCGTTTCATTGTTGCATTGAGTTCAACTAGTTCCATGATTATATCCATATATCTTCAACTTTTGAATTGACTTCCTTCAGTAAATAGTCCTTTATCTACGTATTTTTTAATAATTGCATTAATCTTTTCCATTTCTACTACGGTTTTTGCTATTTCTCAAGCACGTCATAATTCATATGCAGCAGTGTTTAATCTTCGTTCTACATCGAGAAGCTTCATTCGGTCTCTTACTATTGGTCTTTCTTGAAAAAGAACAGAGAGTCCTATTGTATTGTCTGCTAATGCACCAACAGCAGCTAATTCAAAAAGGAAGGTGGCTGTTATTATAGCTGTTGCTGATCTTGTTACAGTTATATCAAAGATTCTTAAAGATTGTCCTGCAAGTGAATTATTAAATGTTTGGAGTCCTGTTAGTTGCAGCATTTTAGAGGTAAAGAGTCCTGCTCAACCGTCTTCCATTGTTTCTGTTGCTGTTTTAAACCCATTTTTACTTAAGAGATTTGCCATCTCTTTTTGAAATTCAAGATATATTGAAAGAGAATCAGGGGTTGCAGAACAGACAGGTTCGTTGTTTTCACATTTCTTTGGACTATTCTCAGCATAAGTTTTATTGATAAGAAAATTTGGAGTTATCAGTTGAAAACAGAGTAAGAATATGAGTATTTTTGAAAGCGTTTTTTTCATAGATGAAGAATTAGGTAAACGGTTCTCTTTTTTAATTTGTGTATTGTACTATTTTTTCTCCTTGCAAAAAAGGGATTTTTCTTTATATACTAAATTTAGATTTTTTATCAAGTAAAATTATTCTTATGGAGCTTGCAATCTATGAACAACAAATGAAAAAGGCTATTGCTTATTTAGAACAAGAATTTGCAGGGTTACAAGTATGAAGAGCAACCACATGATTGGTTGATAATTTAAATGTGACAACAGATTATTGAGTGATGAAATTAAATGCATTAGCTCATGTTACTGTTATGGATAATACTACTTTGAAAATTGAACCATGGGATAAATCTAGCTCTAAGGGTATTGCTAATGCTATTTATGAAGCTGATATGGGGGTTGGTGTTGATAATCAATGATCTCATATTTTGGTAAAAATTCCAGCATTAACACAAGAGAGAAGAGATCAAATTGCAAAGCAGGTTAAATCAATGGGTGAAGACACAAAAACTCAAATTAGACAGGTAAGGCAAGATGCGATGAATGACACAAAAAAACAACTTGCAGCTAAAGAAATTTCTGAAGATGAGCACAAAGCTAACGAAAAAAATGTTGAAGAATTAACGAAGGCACAATCTGCAAAAGTAGATACTTTGGTTAAATTAAAAACAGAAGAACTTATGAAATTATAGTTTTATCTTTTAACTTCTTTTTAGATTCATGAATTGGTTGAATATATTATGGGCGGAGTTTTTGTATCGTCCAGTCTTTAATCTCCTAATTATCTTTTTGGCAATATTTTGAGGTAATTTGTGAATTGCTATTGTTCTTTTAACGGTTTGAGTTAGACTTCTTTTGTTAAGAAATACACTTGCTTGAGCTAAAATGAGTAAAGGAATGTCTAATATTCAGCCAAAAATGCAGGAGATTCAAGATAAATATAAGGACAACCCACAGAAACTTTCTGAGGAAACAATGAAATTGTTAAAAAAAGAAGGTTCTGCACCATTAAAGGGATGTCTTTCTATGCTTATTCAGTTGCCTGTATTTATTGGTCTTTATTTTGTTGTAAGAAAGTTTGCTATTTGAGAAGTACCAAATGAGTGGTTATATAGTTTTTTCTTTAATTTTGGTAACAAATATCTTGATGCACAGAATGTTAATTCTATGTTCTTGGGAATAGATTTGTTTGAGAAAAATAGTTTAGTATTAACTATTGTTGTTGCTTGTTTAAATTTTATTCAATTTTGGTTGACTAGTTTAACTCAGAAGGCGCCAAAACCTGCTGCTATGCCAGGAGGTGTTGCTATGCCAGATATGTCTAAGATGATGTGAGGTATGAATATTATGATGACAATAATGATGGCTTCTGTTGTTTGGTCAATTCAGTCTTGAGTAGGACTTTATTTAGCTACAACATCACTCTTTAGTGTTATACAATATTTAATACAGTATCGTGTGTTATTAAAAGCAAAATGGAATTTGTTATTTAATAAAAATAAACCAGTTGTTGTTGAAAGTAAATAATTTATATGTTATGTTTTTTATACCATGGCAAGTAGAACAAATAAACAAGGTATTGCAAAGAAAAAAGCTCAACAAGCTAAGCAAGCTAGTAGAATTAGAGGAAGTAGGAGGTTTGATTATCCAAAAAGAAAATTGGAGCTTGAAGAAGCAAAGGAGTTGGGAGTAGTATGAGTGTATACAAATCCAAGATGATCAACCTATAATTGGTTTTTGAGAGGAAGAAAGGTTTGTTGGGAAACAAGATTGAGAACAGATCCTGATGGATATAGATATATTAGAACTCCAGCTGGTGGATCAGAAATGGTATTAGCTCCAGCTTCAGGATGGACAAGAACAAAAATGAGAAAAATGGTTAGAAGTAGATAATTTTTTCTTTGTATTAAAAAATCTAACAATTTAGATTGTTGGATTTTTTTGTTTCATATTTTTTTGTAAAAACGTTTAGAACATTAATACTTGTATTTTATAAAAAAAAGAATAAAATCACCTTTGCTATTTTGGTGCTATATTTATCTTATTATGTTTAGTTGTTATGGATTTTGATCCTAAGAAGAATTATTATGAAATACTTTGAGTGTGAGAAGATGCATCTCAAGATGAAATAAAAAAAGCCTTTAGAAAGTGAGCTGTAAAATATCATCCTGATCGTTGATGATCTAAGGAGAAATTTCAAGAAATTAATGAAGCATATCAAGTTCTTTCTGATGAAAAAAAGAAACAGCAATATGATCTTTATAGAAAATGATGATTTGGTGCTTGATGATTTTGAGGTGGTGGATTTGATTTTTGAGGTTTTAATTGAGGATGAGCAAGTTTTGATTTTTGAGATATTTGAGATTTGCTTTGATGAATGTTTGGTTGAGCTGGTTTTTGATGAGGAAGATCTAGAAAGCCTTCTCAGTGAGAGACCTTGGAAAAACACATTTCTATTACTTTTGAAGAGGCTTATTTGTGAGTTAAAAAGAAAATTGCCTATACAAGAAATGTGAAAGTTGAATGAGCCGTAGAGGAAAAATGTACTCATTGTAATTGAACTGGTAGAGTTTCTCAGCAGACACAGACGCCTTTTTGAGTATTTCAAACACAATCAGCTTGTCCTGAATGTTGATGAGTTTGAACTCTTTATAAAAAAGATGGAAAAATATTAAAAAATTGAGGCTTACAATGAAAAAAAGAGACTTTAGATTTAGATATTCCTGCAGGAATTAAGTCATGAAGTTTTCTTAAATATGCAGGTAGAGGTGATGAAGGAATTTGATGAGTTCCAGCATGAGATCTTTATATAAGAATTGATGTTGAGGAATCTTCTAAATATGAAAGAAGACAGGATGACTTATATGTAAAGGCAGAGGCAACCTTGTTTGATCTTGTACTTTGAGGCGAAGTTGAGGTTGCTCATCCAGAATGAAAATTGAAAGTAAAAATTCCAAAAGGAACTCAGATTGGTCAAAAAATTCGTGTAGGAGGAAAATGATTTGGAGAGAAATCTCTTTTTGGAAAGAGGGGGGATCTAATTGTTGAATTGCAAGTAGCAGTTCCTAAAAAATTAAGTAAAGATCAAGAAAAATTATGGAAAGAATTACAGAATATGTAATATGTATTAATTATATAAAAAACACCTCATAAGATCCTTAGAAGGTGTTTTTCTTTTTTTTATTTTCAAGGTGTTGAGTTAATAGACCTTGAATAACCCAAAGACAAACCATAACAATAGTCGTTCCTATTAATACTACACATTCTATTAAAGGGAATGGATCCCTTGAGAAAAAATTATTTTTGATTGCTAGTCTCCAGAAATTTAATATTTGGAATGATGAGATGCAGCAATAAAGAAACAGTAGTATATTTAGGAATGAAAGAATCTGATTTTTGATTTTTCTTTTCATTTTTATCGTCTTTTTATTTCGGCTTTGTTTTAGAGATTCCTTCGTTAAAGTCAAAGGATTATGTATTCTGCTTTTTATTGGTGTTTTTCTTATAAAAACTCTTTTTCTTATAAAGTCAAAGGATTTTTTTAGAGAATTGTGTAAAAATGTTAAAAAATTTGTATATTTTGGATATTTGATTATCCTTAAAGGGAGAAAAACTTTTCCTTTTATTATTCAAATAAAGAAATGAATAAAAAAACAAAAAAAAGAATGTTAATGTTATCTTTTGTTTTCTTGGTATTGTGAGCTACAGCAACATGGGCTTCTAATGATGTTTTGAAAGTTCAATCTATATTGGGTACTGCAATTCAAGATATACAAAAAATTTATTTTTCTTCATGAGCAGTAAGGGATCCAGCACATCCTGAAACAGAAATACTTATGAATTTGCAGAATGGATCTGTTCATATGTGAGGTAGAATGATGATGGCTATTTCATGAGCCAATGATCGTATGGGCAAGCTTTCTACATGATCTTCTTTGTTTCAAGGTAGAAATAATACTATTTCTTGAGCAAATTCATTTCTTGTTTGATGATCATGAAACACAATAGAACAAGATGCTTCATGAAGTGCTATTCTTTGAGGAACGAGTAATAAAATAATAAAGGGAATTGCTTCATATATTCTTTGAGGAAATAAGAACACAATTAGTGGAGATAATAGCTTTATTATAGGTGGTGTTAATAATAAAATTGAATGAAATAATTCTTATATTTTTGGATTTACAGGAGTAAAGATTAATGCGAACAATTCTGTTGCTTTTTGAAAAAATATTGAAATTGAAAAAGATAATGTGTTTATGTGGAATGGAACAACAAATAAAGAATCTGCATCAAGAGAGAATACTTTTGTTATGTATGCAAAAAACTGACTAATTATAAAGGATGCTTCAAATATAACTGTTACTAAAAATAATTCTACGTGAGCGTTGAATGTTGCTGATTGAATTATGCAAATATCGTGAGAAGCTGTTCATTGTTGACCAGCAATTCAAGGAGCTATTCAATATACATGATGAGCATTTGGATGTTTCTGTGGCTGTAATGGAACTGGTTGGGTTTCAATGACTCCTACACAAAAATGTAGAAATCTTTGTCCAACGATTGATGGATTCTCATGGGATGGTGCATTATGTAAATATTCTGAGTATGATGAAAGAGATTCTTTAACAAAAGCAGAAGCGTGTGAGGCTTGAAATTCTTCAGATATTCAAGAAGTGACATCTTCTTATTTTTGAGAAGACTATGTTTCTGGTTGGCAATGGACATGTGAAGATTCATTATGAGGTGATACTGTTTCTTGTAGTACAAAAAGAAAACTTGTAAAGGGTAGATGTTGATCTACATTGAATTCATGTGCGTGAGAATGAGTATTAGATACAACTTCAATTAGATTTGTTAATCATAAAAATATATGGGAATGTTTACCTGTGTGATATCCTGTTTATTGGGTAGAAGGTTGATGAGAAACAAATACAAAGCAAATTTGTTCTCTTTGTGAGGATGGATATAAAAATTTAAAGGATGCATCTGGTAATCGGATAAAAGACAGTGATTGAAGTATTAAATGTTTTAAGATTGAAGGTACTTCTTGTAGAAACGATGTAACTATTACTACGGATTGGAATGATTGATGTACATCTTGAGGAGTTGCTAAATCTACATCGACTGATGCTAATTGAAATAAAACATGGAATTGTGAAAGTCCAACAGGATCTTTATGAGAGAAATTCTGTCATACATGTAATGCTTCTGCAAATTATGTTTGGTCTTGATGAACAACAAATAAATGTGTTTTGAAAAAGAAATGACAGTGTGGGGAAAAAGCACAATTTGCTTCTAATAATAAGAATACATGGTGTAAAGTTTGAAGTGTCGAAGTTGTTACAGAGAATAGCAGTACTCAGTCATATGCATGGTATTGTAAATGAGAAAATGCGTGAGATGAGGCTGCTTTTAAATCGGATTTATGTACGTGGTGTCCAACTGGTAAGACATATAATGTAGAAAGTAAAAAATGTGAAAGTGATATAGTTATGTATACAGTAACATTTAAAGCTAATTGATGATCATGGATAACGACAGGTTCTGTATCTGTACAAAAAGATACGGTACTTAATCTTAAGAATTATACAGGATCGAAATCTTGACATGATTTTGTATGATGGAATACTAATAGTTGAGCTACAACAGCAATAAGCAACCCAACAGTTGTCTCAAATATGACATTGTATGCTATTTTTAAAGCAAAAACAACTCCATCATGTACAGAATATGCATGGAGTAGTTATGGTTGACAAAAGTGTACATCTAATTCAAAATGAAATCCTTGTTCAGGTGTTGATATTAGTCATTTATGATATAGTCATTCAGCAAATAAATGTACAAATTTTCATGAACTATGTTGTTATAATGAAGGATGACCAACAGAACAAGAACTAATTTGTGCATGTGCAGTAGATGCTACAGCTCCTACAACAAACACATTACATTTTATTCCATATTGATATTTTGATAATACACTTCAATGAAATGGAACTATGTCAGACCAGGTTATTGAATGTGGTAAATCGTTTAAGATTAATAAGAATCAATTTACAAAGGATTGATATCTATTATTGGATTGGAATGCCGTTGATAGAGATGAAGATAATTTTTTGATGGATCTAAACGATGAACATTATGTTTCAGGTGATATGTTAGAGGATTTTGAAGATTTTATTGATAATAGGTGTGGAATTACAATAGATCTTTATGCTGAATGGACTAAAAAATGATGCTGAACAGCAAATGAAAAATCGTATAATTGAAAACCGGCTAATAATTTGTTGTGTTCTGCTTGAATAACTCCAACCAATCAATCAGAAAATTGAGCATTATATACATGGAAGTGTGAGGATAATTATTGTGGAGCGTGTACAAATGGATTCTCTTATAATAATCATTGTGCAGGTGTAACTCATAATTCAACCGCTAAAACAATTACTATTACTGATGGAAGTACATCAATTACTATTCAAGATAGGAATCTTTGAGCAACAGCTGCTTGAACATGAGTTTATTTATGATGATCATGTCCAGCTACATTCGGAAAATATTATAGATGGTGAAATAATATATGATTTAGTTGTAAGGCTTCTAGGTATTCGACAGAAGTGCAAGATTATCTAGATTATCGGAATAATTATAATCTTTTGTATTGGGAAATAAATGGGGTGAAAAGGGTAGAACCATGCCCTTCTTGATACCATGTTCCAAGCAAAGAAGAGTGGGATAATTTACAACGTCTTTGGTATAATATGGCGGAATTTAAAATGCATAATAGTAGTAGTTCTGAATATCTTGCTAAACATACGTTTATGGATGATTTCTTATTGCCATCCGTATATGAAAAAACGGTTGATTGACAATGAGATATTTCAAATATTACTTTTTGAGAAACAAAAGCATACTATATGACGTCTAGTTTTTACAAGCACCCAATATATAATACTTATATGCCTATATTGGCTTTCATGGATAGAGAACATACGTATAATGATAATTTTATAAGACTTGATACCGAAGGTTGTAGTAATTCTTGAGATTGTTGAAGTTTGTTCGCGGTACGTTGTTTTAAGGATTAATTTGCTTGTAAGATTTAAAGATTCATTATATTAAACACCCTTAATAAAATAGGGGGTGTTTTTTTTATTAATTGCTCTTGAATTTGGTTTTCATTTTTGTATAAACTTTCTTGCTATCGTTTGATGCCAAGGTAGCTCAGTGGTAGAGCAGAGGCCTGAAAAGCCTTGTGTCGGCAGTTCGATTCTGCCTCTTGGCACCACTTGAAAGTTTGTTAGAATGGGCGTGTAGCTCAGGCGGTTAGAGCGCACCTCTGATAAGGGTGAGGTCGGTGGTTCGAGTCCACCCACGCCCACCATTCTAACGGGAACTAGCTCAGATGGCTAGAGCGCTTGGTTTGGGACCAAGAGGTCGCGAGTTCGAGTCCCGCGTTCCCGATTTGAATAGATATAATAAGAAAAATAAAATATATTAATGTTCTCTGGATATATTGCCTTACGTAGATTTGGTTAATATCTGGAGGGGGGTTTTGAAAAAGAGTTGGTGGCTTATCTACGCGGTGAGATCTGCCAAATGATCAAAATCAGCTTTTTTTTCGAAAAAACCTCTTGTATTTGTATAGCAAATTCTTATATACATTAGCTATGTTTAACTTTTAGTTTATTAAAACACAATTACTATGGCTACTAAACCACACGTAAACGTTGGAACTATTGGTCACGTTGATCACGGTAAGACAACATTGACTGCTGCTCTTACAGCTGTTGCAGCTACTAAAGGGTTTGCAGAATTCACAGCGTACGATCAAATTGATAACGCTCCAGAAGAAAAAGCAAGAGGTATTACTATTGCTACAAGACATGTAGAATATGAAACTGAAAACAGACACTACGCACATATCGATTGTCCAGGACACGCCGATTATGTAAAGAACATGATTGTTGGTGCTGCTCAAATGGATGGTGCTATTCTTCTTGTTGCTGCTACAGATGGACCTATGCCTCAAACTAGAGAACATGTTCTTCTTGCAAGACAAGTAAATGTACCAAAGATTCTTGTTTTCTTAAACAAGTGTGATATGGTTGATGATCCTGAAATGATCGACCTAGTTGAAGAAGAAATTAGAGATCTTCTTTGAAAAGAAGGATATGATAGAGATTGTCCAATCATCAGAGGTTCTGCTCTTAAGGCTGTTGAAAACCCAACTGATGAAGCTGCTGCAAAACCTATTTGGGATTTGTTTAATGCTTTGGATACTTATATTCCTCTTCCAGAAAGAGATAACGCAAAACCTTTCTTGATGCCAGTTGAAGATGTATTCTCTATTAAAGGTAGAGGAACTGTTGCAACAGGTAGAATTGAAAGAGGTATTGTTAAAATGAATGACGAGCTTGAACTTCTTGGTCTAGGTGCTGATCCTTTGAAGACTGTAGTTACAGGTATCGAAATGTTCCATAAACAATTCCCAGAAGCTGAATCTGGAATGAATGTTGGACTTCTTCTTAGAGGTGTAGATAAAGATTCTATTGAAAGAGGACAAGTACTTTGTGTTCCTGGAACAGTTAAGACTTTCAAGAAATTTGAAGCTGAAGTATACGTACTTAAAAAGGAAGAAGGAGGAAGACACACTCCATTCATGAGTGGTTATAGACCTCAATTCTTCTTGAGAACTACTGATGTTACAGGAAATATTGAATTAGCTCCAGGAGTTGAAATGATTATGCCTGGTGACAACGCTAAGATTATTGTTGAATTAATTTATCCAGTTGCTATGGAAGAAGGTTTGAGATTCGCTATTAGAGAATGAGGTAGAACTGTTGGTGCTGGAGTTGTTACAAAAGTAATCGAGTAATAAAACATAGAAAGGCAGACCTTGGAAAAGGTGAAGTTTATTGTTCTGAGGTCTGTTTTCTTATATTTATATTTTGCTATATAGAGATATATGTCAGCTGTAAAAAAAGATCAGACTCCAAAGTTGAGAATAAAATTAAAGAGTTATGATGTAAGAATGTT
>CAMVNG010000003.1 GCA_947168815.1 uncultured bacterium | reverse complement strand
CTTCTGAGGTTGTTTCTCATCCATCCTCTGAAGTTGATTCTCATTCATCTTCTGAAGTTGATTCTCATTCATCTTCTGATGTTGATTCTACTGATTCTTCATCTTTTTTATTTAATTGTTCTGTTAATTCTTTAATTTTTCTTTCTTGTTCTTCTTGTTTCCTTTTCAATTCCTCAATTTCTCTATCCTTTTCGTCGTTCAATTCTCATTTCTTTTTTAACTCTTTATTCTCCTTTTTAATTTCAGCTATAGCTTCTCTTTGTTTCTTTTTATCTTCTTCAATTTTTTCTTGTTTTTTAACTTCTTCCTTAAATTTTCTTTCTATAATTGATAATTCTCTATCTGTCCACTTAATTACATAACGGTCCCATTTTTCTTTTTTTACGAAATTCTTTTTTTTGGCAACACGCTCTATTTTACCTTTGTATGCATCTAGATTATTTAACATTTCAAAGGCTATTTTAGATTCTTCTTCCGCCCCTTTTCATTCAGCGAAACCTTCATCTCATTTAAATTCAATATAATCTCATGAATCCAAGATTAATCTTTCAGCAAATTTTGTGTCAATTTCTGCTAATGCTTTAGCTCTATCAGCTTCATTTTCAATTTCGAGAGCCTTTTTGTATTCTTCTAGAAGATCTCCATATTTCTTTTCATCAATTGAATACTTTTTATTTCAGATTTCTACCTCTCCATGGGGGATCCCTATTCAACTGATAAATCTATTTTTACTTAGCTTATCTGCTAAGTCACTTCTATTAACGATCTTACTATCGACATCTAATGTCTCAAAAAGATCAAGTTTTACTTGATTTAAAAGTTTTTCCTTCTTCTTTTCTAATGCATCAGCATTTTCTATAGCTCAAGATGAAAGAATTCCGTAATTGTGTGTAGCCATAACCTTTAAAAAATAATTAAAAAGTCCTTAATTAATTATACAACAAAATGCCAATTTTATCAAATTTTGAGCCAGAAAATTTAATAATTATAGAGCAATTTTCCCGTTATTTTTTGAACTTTTTCTTTTTCAAAAAAACCTGAGTTAACCCAGGACTTTTTGAATCATTTTATTGTTTATTTTATTACCCTACATCTATGTCTTCTAGCTCTTCTTGAGAAAAATAATCTCCTAAAAAATATTCTGCCAAATATTGAGCTGCACAATCTTCTAAAATTGTTAAATAATTTGGAACTTCTAGATATAATTTTCCCTCTAATTCTTCTTCAGTTTCTGCTCATATTTCTTCAATTTTTTCATCTGATATCGTTTCAGAAAGTTTATCATAAAAAAGATTTTTAAAACATGTTTCGATTACCATTTTTTCTTCTTCTGATAAGTCTATTTTAGTGATTTTTTCGATACGATCTACTAAGTATGTATTTGCTTCTTTTACTGAATGTAACATTTTTATTTTTATTTATATAAAACGATTATGCAGCTAATCCAACTTGTTTTCTTGCACGATTTCTAGCATTTTCAACAAATTGTGTTTGTGCTGCTTCGAGTTCTCATCTTAATCTTTGTTTTAAACTCATTCTCCACGCAGAATCTCAATGGTTAACCTGTAAAATTTCCTTAATTGCATCATATCTTTTTCAAAGTTCTTCATCTGATTTCCAATTTTTGGAAAGTGTTTGCCAACCTCCTTTTGCTCTTTGTAATGGCGTCAAAAAGTATGATGTAGTCACACTTGATAAATATCTTAACATATTTCATGGATAATTTGCTCTATCATTCTTTAATTTTTGAATATGCTTTTCTACATTTTGAAGCTTTAAACTTGAAGGAGATAACCTATCTTTTATAGCATTTGTAATTGATGGTTTTTCTTCTAAAAGACCAGTCAATCTTGCTATCTCAGCATTTTTTGTTTCTTCTATTGATCTTTTTGAGCCTTCGAAATCCCTCACATCAGTATGAGCAAATTCTTGAATTTGTTTTTTTATTGCAGCAGCTTCTTGTTCTACAAGTAGCTTATACTCAGCTTTTCATTGAGCTGTACTTCTATCAATCTTATTTTTTTTCTCTTCAAAGCTTGCTCTTATAGACTGAATTTTTCAATTAAGCGCTATAGTTTTTGCTTCCATTGAGATATCTCTTGATCATGTTTCTTTTTCTCTCTTTCTTTCTTCCATTTCTTTTAGAACAAGACCGAGTTTCATATCTGCTTCATCAGAATCTTGAGATTTCAAATCTCTCTTCATTTCTTGTAAATCATTATCATTCATTGATTTTAATGATTCTTCAAATGAGAGTTTTCTCTCTGCATTCATTTCCATACTTGTTGCCATAATAATAGCTTTACATTACTAAAAGGATTATTGATTATGTGCCATTAATTGGTCTAAATCTGAAATAGGCTCATCTAGCATTGGTTTTTCTTCCTCTGTATTATTTTCAACAACTTGAGGTTCAATTACCTCTTGTGGATTACTATCTGCATTGTCTTGTACTGGAATATCATCCACTACAGGAGTGTCATTTACTGGAGATTCGAACTCATAAGATCATGTATTCGTATCCTCAACATTCGACATATCTACTGGTACTTCAGATACCTCAGGTGTTTCTGAAATATTATCTCATTCTCAAGATTCATTTACTTCAGGTGTTCCTTCTAAACTTGAAATGTCTGTTGTTGTTTGAGTATCATTTCAAACTTCAGCTGTATTTTCAGGAACTGAAGGAGTTTCTTCATCAGCTCAAACAAAATGTTCAACAACATTATTCAATTGTTCAGTTGCAACAACTGGTTGAATTGGTTCTTGTTTTTGAGGTTCCTTCTTTTCTTCTGCTTTATAGGTAATATATTCGTATTTTCCTATTCAAAGGATTATAATTCCTATCCAATAAAAAATTACAAATAATATAGAACAAAGTGTATTTCGTTGGAATCTTTTTGCTATACGGTAGCTTGCAATAATCCACCATATTAACGATATTACTCAGATTATTGCCGTAGAAATACTAGTTATTCCTGCATCTATAAAACTAAGAAGAGGAATTATGAACATCAATCAAGGGATGATTCATATCCATTTATTTAATCCTCATATTTCTGAATATACCATTGTTCAATATACAGGTACCAAAAATGCCCATCCTCTTTTTCCAGCCTTTCTATAAATTTCCCACATTGATATAGGAAGTAATGAGAAATATACCGCAATAAAATAGAAAATAATACTCATTAATAATGATACTCCTCAAAGTACTCATGAAATTGTATCTAATCACATTCATCAGAAAGAGACTCACATATCTGATAAATCTCAGTACATAACTCATTTATCTAAAGGAACTGGTTCTATTCATTTTATTTCTACTCAGAAACCAGAATCATCTTCTTCAAAATTATTACCTTCTTCATTTTCTTCAATTATTCATTCCTCAAAAACTATTTCTTCTTCAATATCTTCATCTTCAACAGGTTCTGCTTTAACAACAATAATTTCATCCTCATTCTCGTCCTCTTCATTTTCAAAAGCATATGAGTCTTCCAATAAAGAAGCTCTTTTTAAACTAAAGCAAGCCTTTGAAAAATCCCATTCTAAGGAATCACTTACCCCTTCTACAACGAGTTCTGCATTATCACAAAAAGCTCAATCTTCAATTGTATTAATTCTGCCTGGAACTGTTATTTTTTTCAATTTATTAGCCCTAAATGCATCGAATCAAATACTTTTTAATGTTGTTGGGATCTGTAATGCTGTTAATTGATTTTTCTTAAAAGCACTATTTCAAATTGTTGTCACTCCTTCTGGAATTTCTACTCTTGTTAGAGCATTATTAGCAAATGCTAAATTATCAATAGCTAGTACTGTTGATGGTATTGAAACTGAAGTTAATAATTTATTTCTAAATGCATTTTCTCCAATTTCCACAACTGTTTTTCAATCTATTGTTTCTGGTATTTTTAGTGAAGTTTCTTTACAAGAATATCCAATAATTTTTACTCCACCATCTTGTAGCTCCGAATCTTCCGTTGTAAAACAAGAAGAGGTACCTACATTATCGTTTGCGAATACTAAACCAATCGCAGATAGTATAAATACCATTAGAATTGAAAATGATTTTTTCATCCTTATTCTGAGGGAATATAAAAGTTCTTAGAATAAGTATAATTAAAAATAAAAATTAGGCAAATTTGTGGGGAATTTTTACTGAATATCACTTGATTTCATCATCAGATTTTTTATACTGCATTTTAGAGCGAACAATTCTTGTGGTATGACACCTTGACAGAGCGGTCTATTGTACAGGTCTGCAAAACCTCGGTTCGTGGGTTCGAATCCCACAGGTGTCTTTAAAATGCTCTGTCATGATCCGAGCGATAGAAATTCAGTTCTGTACGCTTAATCATGAAAACAATTTTTCTTAAAAATCCTAACGTTTCTCACACTTCGTTAGGATTTTTTAAATAAAAAAATCCCAACCTTTATTGGTTAGGATTTTTATTATTATAAGAAATGAAGACACTATCTTGATTTTGTTGTATAACTAAACCAGTCAGTAAATGCATTATAGAAATCTGACCAATTTTTGAATGTTGCAGAACGAGAATCATTTAATACATCTCTCATATTACGATAGAAGGTATCTGATCTTGATCTCCATGATGAATTATTTCTCAAATTAGGATAATCCTTTTCTAGAGCAGAAATAACATTATTCCAGATATCATATACTCCTCTTACCTTTTTTAATTCAGCGTCTGTAAAATAATAAGAAGAATTAGAATAATAACGAGAATCATAATATCTAGAACTTGATGATGATGTATCTACATAAAATGTTTCTGATCCATATATAGAACTATTATTATCTTGGTATACTTTCAATCTAAATTCTCCTGAAGTTCTAAATCTTATTAATGAGTTGAATGTCTTTCTTCAATTATCTGATGTAGAAAAAGAATATGTAGTTCTCTCTAAATCATAATCAGAAGAATTAGCTGTTCTCCATGATCCATTTCTATATTCTTCAACCTCAAATCTAACTCTCTTGTTATAATTTCCTGCAATACTCCAATCACTTGCAATAGCCCTAACTGTTAAGTTAATCCATTCATAAGTTCTTGGTGATGTTGTTGATACTGAATAAAAAGACAACTCTCTTGCATCATATGAAGAAGACACAGAATTAGAATAAGAATTATAATAGCTAGAACTTGATGATGAAGTATCTACATAAATGGTTTTTGTTCCATATATTGAACTATTGTATTGTTCAGACACTTTCAATCTATACTCACCTGAAGTTCTAAATCTTATTAATGAATTAAATGTCTTTCTTCAATAATCTGATGAAGAAAAATAATAAGAATCTGTACTCAATTCATAATCTGAATAACTTGCTGTTTTCCATGATCAATTTCTATATTCTTCAACTTCAAATTTAATTCTCTTGTTATAATTACTTGCTACACTTCCATTACTAGCAATAGCTCTAATTGTTACATTAAGCCATTCATAAGTTCTTGGTGATGTTGTTGATATTGAATCAATAGATAATTCTTTTGCATCATATGAAGATGATGAAGAACTTGAACTACTACTGCTTGAATATACATTAAATGTTGTATATCCATCTGCTGAATTATCATTTAATGTTGCAACTAATCTATATTCACCTGATTCTCTAAATCTAACTAATGAATTTAGTCTTATTTCACCACGATCTGATGATGAAAAAGAATATGATGTTCTATCTAAATCGTATTCATAACTAGATGCTCTATACCAAGAACCTCATGAGTATTTTTCAACAGTGAAATTTACTCTTCCATAATAATCATAATTATTGCTGTATCCATCTCTTCTTACTCTTAATGTTACATCAACCCATTGATCTCTATTTGGATTATTTGTTGAAACGTAACTAAATTCAGGATAATAATCACGATTATATGAATATGAATATGAGTAAGAACTTGAGCTTGATGAATAACTTCCTTCAAATGTTCCATTTCTGAAATCATAATTAGCTACCATATCATATGTTGTCTTAATTGTAGCTCTCAAATGAATTCTTCAAACATCATTTCCATTATACTCAAATCTTCCTTCACATTTACTAAGATTTACTTCTCTATTATTTGGAAGTTTCAAAGTACAAGAAGGAATACTTGTTACAGACAAGGAACTTGTCTGAGCTTCATACGTTGAAGAATTAACCTTTTTGATATCAAAACAAAAACGGTTTCCGTCTGAAAAACGAATATCCTGACAGTTTGCAGAAGCAGATGCTGAGAAGAACAAAGCTCATCAGCAAAGAAGTACTAAAGCTAATAGTGTCTTTTTCATGGCTTTTTCATGTAAATTATAAAAGTTATTTTCACATACTATATAAAAATATTTAGTAAATGTCAAGAGAAAAATAAACTTTTAAATTTTCCATAATTTTATTTTTCTCCTTAAAGACTTTCTTTAATTTTCACCAAGATTTGTAGAGCTTGTAATGGGGTTATATTATTTAAATCCATTCCATTTAACATAGTCTTCATCTTTTCATATTCCGCATCATGATGTACTTCTTTTGGAATTGAAAATAATCATTGTGGTTGAATATTTTGATTTCCTCAATTTGAAATTGTTTTATTCTCCTCTAAGTTTTTTAATACTGTTCTTGCTTCATCTAAAATTATTTTGGGGATTCATGCTAATTTTGCAACATCAATTCAATAACTTTTACTAGCTCCTCATGCTGTTACTTTTTTCATAAATACCACTTCTTCATTTGTTTCATATACCCCAACAGAAAAATTCTTTATTAAGTTTGATTCTTTTTCTAATGCTATTAATTCATGATAATGAGTCGCTATCAATGTTTTTGCTTTTGTATTATTTAAGAGATAATGTAAAATAGCTTTTGTTAAAGCAAGACCATCATATGTTGACGTTCAACGACCAAGTTCATCGAAAATAATAAAACTTTTTTCCGTTGCATTATTTAATATATTAGCAACCTCAATCATCTCAGTCATAAAGGTTGACTGATTTTTTGCTATAATATCTCAACTTCAAACACGCGCAAAAAGTCCATCTATTAGACCGATTCTTGCTTCTTGAGCAGGAACAAATAATCCACAATGAGCAAGAAGTACAATTATTGCAGATTGTCTTAAATAGGTTGATTTTCCACCCATATTCGGTCAAGTAATCACATGGATTAATCAATAGTCTTTATTTTTTGCTTCTCAAATATTTAAACCATTCGGAATAAATGGTTCGTCTTTAGGTAAAAATGCTTCAATTACTGGATGACGTCACCCTACGATTTCAATGATAGAGTTCTCTGTTATTTCAGGCTTAACATACTGATATTCCTTTGCAAATAATGCATGAGAAGTGAAGAGATCTAACCATGCCAATTTTTCTGCCAAAGAATATAATGGTTTCATGTGTCAAAGTATTTCTTCTTGTAAGTCTAACAAAATTGAAAATTCTTTTGCAGCCAATTTTTCTTTAGCTTCAATAATATGTCACTGCAAACCATCAAGATAGATACTTGAATACCTTTGATTTCCTTTTAGCGTCTGTCTACGCATAATATTAAACTTTCATTCCTGGTCGTTTGCAATTGGGTTCTCTCTTAAGAATTTTTCAAAATCTTCACTATCCTTACTTGTAAGTTCTAGATAATATCCCTGATTAGTAATAAACTTTAATTTTATGTTGGTGATTCCTGTTGTTTTTACGAGTTCCTGTTGATAAGATAATAACAATTCATCGCTATGATATGCAAATTTTCTTAATTCATCAATTTCTTCATTATATCCATCAGCAACATAATTTTGATCTCATAAAAGGTGTTCATCATCCTTCAAAGCTTTTTGTAATAATGATTCTATTATTTTTATTTCCTCAATTTCTTCTTGTGAGAGCTGTAACTTTTCTAGCTCCCCCAAAACGATTCTATCTAATCAATATAAAGCATTATTTAGTGTAGATCTTAATCTAGCAAAAGGAACCCATGTTAATCTTCTATAAGAAATAAGCGTTAATAATTTTGGAATATCTGAAAAATTTGCTAAAAATTTAGAAATTCCATCAGTTTGATTATTCTCAAAGAATTGTTCAATTTTTGAAAGTCTCCAGTCAAGCTCTGCTTTATTACAAGTCGGAGTTGCCAACACTTGACGAAGTAGTCTTGATCATCAAGCGGTTCTCGTTTTATCTAAGATTCAGTACAAGCTATATTTTGTACTTAATTCATAACTTGAGGCAAAAATTTCAAGATTTTTAATTGTTACCTCATCCATTAAAACCAAACCTTCTGAGCTATGATATCCTATTTTTGCAATTGTAGTTAATTTCTTTTTCTGAGTATATTTTAAATAATCAAATAGCAGAGCAATAGCTAAAAGTCTTCCTCATTGTAGAGCCTTTCAATAGCTCGTTATATTTTGAACATTACATGCATTGGCAACATAATTTTCAGGATCATTAGGAACTCAATGTACTGAAATTGTTGTATGAAGATACTGCTGAAATGGCTTTAATAAATCATCTTTTTGAGGAAGATCAGTATCTAGAATAACTTCTGCTGGTTGGAGTTGGAGAATAAACTTTTGAAGTTTTCAAACCTCACTAAATGTTTTTGTTGTATATTCTCAAAGAATAAAATCTCACCATGCAATATGATAAAAAAATCAATTTTTTTCATTTGTTGAAGTAATACTCACAATATATGCAGCATCTTGCCTTTGATTGTCTTGAATAGATGTTCATGGAGTTATTACCCTAGTAACTACTCTTTCAACAATTTTTCAAGGTACTGGATCTGTTGTTTGTTCAGCAATTGCTACTTTATATCCTGCTGCAATTAATCTTGGCGTATATTTATCTACACTATGATGAGGGATCCCTGCCATAGGTATTGGATCTTCAGCATTTTTATTTTTAGATGTAATCACTAAATCTAGCACTCTTGCACATATATGAGCATCTTCAAAAAAAGTTTCATAAAAATCTCCTATACGAAAAAGAAGTACACAATCTGGGTACTGCTTTTTTACCTCAATATATTGTCTCATAGCAGGAGTTAATTTTTCTATTTGCATACTCATCTTCTCTTTATAAATTTATAATTAAGGTATTCTTTCTTTGTTTTATTTCAAGAAGTATTCTTTAAATCAACTAGCACTGATATTCAGGTCCATCATAAGCATCTTGGAAAAAATTTATTACTGGTAATACTAACTGATATCCTTTTCGTATTTCATCAAATAATTTTGGAGAACACACATCTTTATCACTTAATTCATGAGTAAATCCCCAATCTTTATAAAATGCTAATTGTGCTAGTAATTCTTCTGCTCTATTTTTACTCTTTCAATCTTTTACATATTTTTCAAATTTTTCTGTTAATCAGTATTCATCAAGAAATGGATTATTTTCCTTTAATTCAGGATTCTTTTTTACTAGAGCCTTTAATCTTGCCGTTGTCTTATATGAATGCATAGGTTCATCTAGATGAAAGAAACTATTTAATTTTTTATCCTCTAGAAATCCTAATCGTTCATCAAAATGAAGTAATAAATGAGCTCTTACTTTGTTCTCATTTATTTGTGTAGGGAAATATACTCATCAAGTTATAAAGCTTTTATTTCCAGGTTGAAGATGAAAATAAAAACAAGGATTCCAAGATTTTTTTCATCCTTCTGTTAAAATTGCTCAAAAGTTTTCTTTATAAGGCTTTTTATCCTTAGAAAAACGAATATCTTTATTAAATCTGTAAATACAATCCTTTACTTGAAGATCTTCTAATAATGGGTTTACTTTCTTTGCTTCTTCTAATAGTTTTCAGACAAAATCAGCAAATCTTTTTTTCTCTTGCTGATATAAATCTCGATACGTATGTAATCGTTCTGTAGAATTATTTCTTGCTACAGCCTCTAAGAATTTTAAGGTAATTTCAAACATATATTAAGATAATGGAATATATAAATTTTTATTCTTTTTTTGTTTTGAAAGGTATATTTTAATAATGATTGCTATAAGGAAAAAGGTAATAAAGAATCGTTGGCTCTTTGTAAATATTCCAACAAATTCAGATTGAGAATCAGCTCTTAAATACTCTAAAAAGAATCTAATAAGAGAATAAAAAAGGAGGAAATTTGTGGACATCACTCAGATTTTAAATGATTTTTTATGAATCATTTTTACAAAGAAACAGCATTGTATTACGTATAATACTGCTCACTCAAATATCATTGATAAAAAGTTTGTATTTACTCTTAAGAAGTGGTCAACATTCGGATAAACATGGACAAGATGTAATGATTTCAAGGTAGTTGCAAATCGCTCTGGAAGTAAAGATACTGGAATTCCATATAATTCTTGGTTTAAATAATTTCAAAATCTTCAAAGAAAAATTCCTAATGGAACAAATGCTAAAATAAGATCAAAAAGAATAAGCATATCTTTTCGTGAGGCTTTTTGAGATCGCAGATAACTTCCCATACAAACAACTACTCCTAGGATACCACCTATAAAAGACATTCCTCATTTCCAAATTTGAAAAACTTCTATCAAATGCTGTAAATAATAGTTATGATTATAAATAAATGCGTGTCATAATCTTCCTCATAGAATTACTCCAACAGCTATAGAAAAAAGAAGATCTTCCAAACCATCAGTCAAAAAATATTGTACTTTGGGATACTCTTTAAACCACCCTTTTTTTCCAATCCACATTAACCAAAGATATCCAAAAACAAATGCTAATGCATAAAATATTCAATATCGGTAAATTGGAAATCCATAAATCGTGAAGGCTACCATAAATCAAATTATTTAGAAGTTAAAGGTTTTTTATCTTTTTTTATGATATGGTTTTGAGACTTGTTTTGTAGTTGAATGATTATCTTTTTTAGTTGTAGAGACTCTTTTTATTGATGGCATGGCAGTTTTCTTTATTGGTTGTTTTTGCACTCCTCTTAGAAGTGAAAGATTATAGCATAATTCTGCTAGAAGATAAAGATTATGCCACGTTATTAATTTTTCTAGTTCAAGTCCTGGTTTTAGGGTTTTAAAATCTAGGATAAACTCGATTCAATAGTCAGGAGAACCTTTTCGTTGTTTAATATATTCACTATATTTAAATTTTAGATGTATTACTGCAGATCCTTTTAATTGGTTGACTCTTTGAACTTTAGGAGAAAGGATAAAATCTTTTTGAATTTCATAGTCCTCTAGCTTAATAGAAAGATTAGAACTTGTTCCATGATTGAGCACATTTCTAATAAATCTAATGCTTTGCTCAAATGGGAAATATTGGTCTTTTAGTGTTTCTTTTAAGAAGATGCGGAAGTCTGCATCATTTTCTATAAGCTCTCTCATTATTGAAAAGATTCCTTTGAAGCTACTTATTTCTGTTAAATATCCATATACATTTCTCTTAGTTGGGTTCTTATGGATTGAGCTTAGAAGATTTTTTATTAGTCATTCTTTCAACATAAAAGATGTTTTTTGTCCTGTTGAAATAGGCAAATTCATCGCAAGTTCTGAAAGATCATTAGTAATTATGACTTGCTCCATAAATTTTCCTAAAGAAAGAAAATGATAATATCCTTGTAATAATTTAAGCATGTATTTATTTAACTCTTAAAGTAATAGTTGCTGTGTTTGTTGTTTTATTCTCTATAATACGAGATTTATAATATACTCATTTTGAGAAGTCGGATTCAAAGGCTCACGCATCAAATGTGTCTCATCCGATTCCAAGAACGTCTGTATTCATTGGTAAATAGATAATTTCTTGTGTTTCTCGCCATCTAAAAGGAAGAGAATCATCAGGATTTTCTGGTTGTAGAGCTAGAATAAAACGCTCTCTATCTGTCATCTCTACTCAGTATTTTTCTTCTAGAGCATGCATTGCTGTTTGATAGGTTTTTGGAACATCAAGGGTATAGGTTATTTTTATGGTATATTCTCCACTACCTAAACTTGTTATATCTAATTTCTTATTATCTGTTGAAAGTACTACTGTTCCTTGTTCATTCATAACCTCAATCTCTTTTTTTACAAAACCATCTGATTTATTAAATGAATTATTAATATTAAAGAAATACCAGTTATTTGGAGTATATACTGTTGTTAAATTATAAGCTTGTAGGAATCATCGTAACTTATCTGAAACATTAGAAAGATAGATATTTACAAATCCTTTTGTAAGCATTTCTTGAGTTGAATCGATTGTTGATTGAGCTAATGCTAATGCATTATTTTTCAAATACTCTTCTAGATCTTTAATGTAAAGTTCTTTTTTATTTGCAGTATCTTCTCCTCTAATTAAATCGATATTTGCATTCACAAATTGCCATTCTCGTGATTTTTCACGAAAAGATGGCATAAGATAGGTTATGAGTTCTGAATCTAAGAAAACGACTCCTTTGATATTTTTTTCAAATAACTGATTCCATTTTTCTGGATTGAATAATTCATCTTTTTTCTTGCGATCATATTCATTCCAAAATATTTTTTCATAAAGTGTTTTTAGATTTTTTCCATCTAAATCAGTAAATCAAAATTTATTTCCTGCGATAAATCATGCTGTCTTTTCACTTAAAAATCCTTGTGTCCATGAAGGTAAACTTACACGAGTTTTAGGAGAAAGAAGATCTGGGAGATATGAATCGACGATTTGCATATCTACAATATGTCCTCATGAAAGTGATATAAAAGCAAAAGAACCGAAGAACCCTCCGTTTGGACGTTTTTCATTACTGTTTTGTAGAGGAACTAGATAATTAAAACGTTCATATTTTCAGAGTAATTGGAAAATTTCTTCTCTCATTGGCCATGCATCAGAAAGCATTTTTAGAATTCTTTGATATCATCAGAATCCTAATTTAGCAAGATATTCATCATGATCTTTTTCATATGTTCGAAGTTCATTCAACTCTTTTTCTCTTGTTTGTAATACATTATCTCATGAGAGATAGTCCTTAATTACATCATCTAAAACAAGAAGTTGATCTGATATTTCTGGATCTATTACCCAAAAATATTGTGCTATTTTTTCTAAATCATTAAAGATATCTATTTTTTCATGTCAGAAAAAACATGAAGTAATTCTAGCATAGAGTGAGAAAAACGAAAAACTAACAACAGCTAGACAAGAGAAGACAAAAAGAAGAACATATCTTGTCCCTGTTGGTCATTTTTTTATTGATTCCCATCAAAACTTCTTCATCAAGTTTTTGTTTTTAAAGATAAGGTAGTTATAGGATTGTCTATAAAAAAATCAATTAAAGTTACTCAACTATAGAAAAGAAATTTAATTAAAAAGCTGATACTTTTTAATATCAGCTTCTTAATACTATTTTAAATATAGCACTTATTTCCCTAACTTCTTTTCAAGTTCTGCAACCGCTAATGTTGTTTTAATAACCGTATCTGGATTAAGAGACATTGATTGAATTCCACATTCAACTAGGAATTCAGCAAAATCAATATAATCTGATGGTGCTTGACCACAAATACCTACATATTTTCCTTTAGCATTACATACATCAATAACTTGTTTAATCATTTTCTTTACTGCTGGATTTCTTTCATCATATACTGATGCTACTAGTTCTGAGTCTCTATCTACTCCTAATAGAAGTTGAGTAAGATCATTAGAACCGATACTAAATCCATCAAACACTTCTAAGAATTCTTCTGCAAGAATTACATTTGAAGGAATTTCACACATACCCATAACTTTAAGACCATTTTCTCCTTGTTTTAATCCATATTCAGCCATAGTTGCAATAACTTTTTTAGCTTCATCTACTGTTCTTGGGAATGGAATCATAACATCAAGATTTGTTAATCCCATTTCTTCTCTTACCTTTAGAACTCCTTTACATTCGAGTCCAAAAGCTTCTTTATATTGTTCTGAATAATATCTTGATGCTCCTCTCCATCCAATCATTGGATTATCTTCTTTAGGTTCAAAATCTTTACCTCCAAGAAGGTTTGCATATTCATTAGATTTGAAATCTGAAAGTCTAAGAATAACTCTCTTTGGATATACAGCAGCTGCAATCATTGATACCCCTTCTGCAAGTTTATCAATAAAGAAATCTGCTTTATTTTTATAACCTGCTGTCATTGCTTCAATTTCTTTTTTTACTTTTTCATCTTTTAGTTCATCAAAATGAAGAAGAGCTAAAGGATGAACTTTAATATATGAAGAAATAACAAATTCTTCTCTGGCTAATCCAACTCCATCATTTGGAATAAATGATTTTTCAAATGCTGAGTCTGGAGTTGCAATATTCATAGTAATATGAGTCTTTGTTTTAGGAAGATCAGCAAGATTTACTTCATTAATCTTGAAAGGAATTTCTCCTTCGAATACTTTACCTTCACTACCTGATGAACAATCAACAGTAATTTCTTGTCCATCTTTAAGAACTTCTGTACCTTCATTTGTTCCTACAACACAAGGAATACCGAGTTCTCTTGAAATAATTGCAGCATGGCAAGTTCTTCCACCTCTATTAGTAATAATAGCTGAAGCAATCTTCATAATTGGTTCCCAATCAGGATCTGTCATATCAGTTACAAGAACTTCACCTGCTCTAAATTCTCAAATATCTGCTACATTTTTAATAATATGTGCTTTACCACTTCCAATCTTTTCTCCTACTGCTCTACCTTCAATCAATACTTTACCGGTTCCTTGAAGTTCATATGTTTTAAGAACATTAGCATCTTGATTAGAATGTACTGTTTCTGGTCTAGCTTGTACAATAAAAAGTTCTCCTGTTTTACCATCTTTAGCCCATTCAGTATCCATAGGACAGAACTTTCCTTTTTTCTCTGAATAGTGATCTTCAATAATCATAACTTGTTTAGCAAGATTAAGAACTTCATCATCTGTTAAAACAAGTTTTTTTCTATCTGCAAGTGGTACTTGAACATTCTTAGTGGGAGTTTTAGCATCGTTAGTATAAATCATTTTAATTGCTTTTTCTCCTACTTTTTTAGAAAGAATTGGTTTCTTTCCTTCTCTTAATGTTGGTTTAAAGATATACCATTCATCTGGATTAACAGCTCCTTGTACTACATTTTCTCCAAGACCATATGATCCAGTCAAAAATACAGCATCTTTAAATCCACTTTCTGTATCAATAGAGAACATTACACCAGAACACGCTAGATCACTTCTTACCATTCTTTGAATAGTAATTGAAAGAGCTACTTCAAAGTGATCAAACCCTTTATCTTGTCTATATGAAATTGCTCTGTTTGTGAAAAGTGATGCGAAACATCTTTTACATGCATCGATAATTTCTTCATATCCATAGATATTAAGATATGTTTCTTGTTGTCCTGCAAAAGATGCATCAGGAAGATCTTCAGCTGTTGCAGAACTTCTTACTGCAACATCTACATTCTTTCCATACATTTCTTCCATCTTTTTGTATCAATCGATGATTGCCTTTCTTAAATCATCTGGGAATTCTAGGTTCTTAATTAATCTTCTTACCTTAGCTCCTCTTTCAGCTAAGTTATCCATATCTTCTGTATCTAGATCTGAAAGGATTTCTTTAATCTTTTCTTGAGCTCCTGTTTGTTCAAGAAGATAACGATATGCATAAGCTGTAATAGCAAATCCATTAGGAATATTTACTCCTTTTGGTGTAAGGTTAGTATACATTTCACCAAGTGATGCGTTTTTACCTCCTACCAAAGGTACATCTTCAATTCAAATTTCATTAAACCATAAAATAAATTTTGTTTCTTTTGTTTGTTCTGTCATAATATTTCGTGTAATAGATAAAAATCTCTTAATTAAGTATATTCGAAAAGTTATTTTTTTGCAAAAAAAACAAAAAAAATAAATCAATTGATTAAAATTAATTCATTTTTCACAAAATTCAGGTTTTTATAATTAAGAATTACTATTTTAACTTTTCACAAAGCAATGCCTTTAGCTCTTCAAATCCCTTTCCTTCTTTTACTGAGATAAAGACAGCTTGTGAATCTTTAAAATGTTCTTTTAACTCATCTATTTTTTCTTGAGGAAGAAGATCAATTTTGTTGAATACTAGAATCTTATCTTGATTTGCTCAAATGTCTTTTAAAACATCGTGAACAACTTCAATTCTTTCATCAACAAAAGGGTCACTTGCATCAATAACATGAAGTAACAAATCAGACTCAATACTATCTTCTAGAGTTGAAGAAAAAGATTTAATCAATTTTGGAGGCAAATCTCTAATAAATCAAATAGTATCATTTAAAAGAATTTCCTTTCCTAATCAGGTTGTTGGATCTGTAATAAGATAACATTTTCCAACATTTGTTCATAAGGTTGCAAAAAGTTTGTTTTCTGCCAATACCCCCTTTTTTGTCATCGCATTAAGAAGTGAAGACTTCCCAGCATTTGTATATCAGACAATTCCAACTGTCGGCATTCCTTTTTTCTTTCTTGCATCACGATGAAGCTTTCTCATCTGAGTATATTCAACAAGTTTTTTCTCGATTTTCATCACTTTTTCTTTTAAGTGTCTTTTCATTCTTTCTGTGTTTGTTTCCCCTATTCCTCTTGTTGCTCCTCATCAACTTCATGAACTTCATCCTTGTCTTGAAAGCTCCATACCCATACCATAAATTCTTGGTCACATATGTTTAATTGCTGCGAGTTCTATTTGAAGTCTCGCCTCTCATCAAGTCGCATGTTTTTCAAATATTTTTAAAATTAGATCTATTCTATCCCATGCTTGCATTTTATCTTTTAGATTATTTTCTTCACTTACTATACGAAGTTTTTCATTTATTTGATAAATCTGAGAAGGTTTTAAAGCATTCCCTATAATTAATAGATTCGCATTCATACGCAACATGTCATTTATGATTTCTTCTAGTTTCCCTTTTCAGACATAAGTATTATGATCTGGAAAATCTTTCTTTTGATACTTCTGAAGGACAACAATTCCTCAATATGTATTTACCAAATTTTCCAGCTCTCTCATTCTGTCCTCTAAAAGATATTTTGGAGTTTGTTTATCAACAATATCTGCTAAGAAAACACGAAGTTCCGGTTGTTGTTCGATTTCCATACGTAGTTTTATTCCAATAAAAATACTTTCTTATTTTTTCCATCTTTTTAGCGTTGGAAAAACCTTTTCACAATAGTGTCTCATTTCTTCATTTGTCATTCCTGCTTGTTCTCAATACTGAGAACACATATCAATATATTCTTCCATTGTTACATTATCAATAAATTTACCGTCTTTGAAACAATAAATACAGTAATCATGATTGATACTTTCATCTGAATTAGTTCAAAATTGTGATTCTTCAGTTATTGGCATTGCGCAACTTTGACAAATAGTTTGTTCCATTAATTATTGGTTAATTAATAAACCGTCATTTTCTTATATTCTTATTCTTCTTAATTTGTAGTCTTTTTTCTCCTACACAAAAAATACATGTTCTTATTTTAGCAACTTTTCAAGTGCATTTGCATTTAATATTGTACTAGAAATGAATTTTCATTTATAGAAATTAACTCGATTATTAAAAATACATGGTGCATTTTTAGCTTTTTCTAATGAATCTATTTTCACAAAATTCAGTTTTATATTTTTAGATTTTGCATAGTCTGACAATTCTTTTATTTCATATTCAACATAAGGACATTCGTTTGAATAATAGATTGTAAAATCCTTATCCTCTATCTCCATTTTTCTAGCACTATCATTAAATTTTGGAGTATCATTGCTATCAAATTGTAATGCAAGAAGCTCATAATCCTCTACACAATCTACTACTTTAAATCAGAAATGTTCAAAGAATTTCTTTTCTCAAAGAAAAGGCTTTTTCTTTTTAGCTACTAAAGTACAAATTCCACTCATTTTCTTTTCTTTAGCATCATTTATTGCATATTCTAAAAGTTCTCTTGCAATTCATTTTCATTTAAAACTTCAGGCAACCCATAAACAATAGATATATTCATAATTTTTTCCATTAATTGGAACCCAAGCTGTTTCAATAGGTTCATATTCAATAAATATTTTTCATCTATCATTAAGCTTTCTGAATACATGGCCATCTTTAAATTTATTTTTAATCCATTCTTTTTTTCTATCTACTCCACATTGATGTTTAGGATCTCAAATTGCGCAACAAATATGTTCATTAGCTATGTTTTCTGGTGTTAAATTAATATATTCGTTCATTTCTTAGTTGTTCATATAAAACATATATTTCATTTTATATAGGAAAAATATTAAGAAAAGCAAATAATACTGTGTGTTATAGCATTATTAATCGAATGCTACCATACTTTTTTCTTTTAAGCTTCTAATTGGGAATATTTCGAATTCTCAATCTTCATCGTTTATTATGATAGCTACTCAAGAAAGGTAATTTATCCATTCTTTTTTACTAAATTTAATGGTATCATTTACTAACCAAGAAACTAAGGGAATCACCACTACATCATGCGTTGTGATCCAAGAAAAATCATGACCTTTTGTCATTTCACAAATTTCTGGTATCATTTTTTCTGATTTTATAGCTCTTTCTTCCTTTTTATTTTCTATATACCATACAGCAGCATCTCATTCATAATAATCATAATTAACAATTTGAATTGGATGCTCGATTTCTTCATAGCTATTCCAACTTTCTCAATCCAATTTATCTTCAAGAAACACATCATATCAACGAGATAATCAAACATAATATGATGTTTGTACGGTTCTTTTAAATCATGTTGATCAGTAATAATCGTTTGAAGTATCTTTAAATCTTCATCACTGTAATCTTTTTCAGAGGGTTTTTGCTTGCTGGATTCAACTTTCTATTAAACCTCATTCTGGTGAATAATCAAATCAACGTTCACCATGACGAACCAAAAAAACAACTCTTTCATTATCTCTAACTGCATGATAAACATCATCAATAAGATTATAATCATCAAGTACAAATGGATAACTAGTTTTTCTACGATTATACTTCATAATTTATTTTCTATTCATAAAATTTTGTTTTTAATATATTAATTCTCTTATAGAGATTATGAGCAAAAAAAAACTCTAGAGGAAATACCGTCTAGAGCTTCAACCAGAAGCCCCGACCCCGATTTCATACAATCGGTAAGAAACAATTAACCTATCAATTTTTTCTTATCGAATGTATAAACAAAATCAAGGCCTCTGGTATAGTGCTGTCCGACCGTATTGGGTAGTGGGTCTGGAGAGCTGTTTTAGGTGGGATTCCACCAACATAGTCACCTATTTTGCAAGGGGTGTGTAGTAGATCCTTGTCCTAAGTGATTATGTTACCTCAAGTATAATTCAAAAAATAAAAAAATCAAAAAAGATAAAAAATCCATATTTATTTTAAGTTGACATTTTCTGTTTTTTCTGTATAATATATAAAAATATGATGAATTTTTATTCTCTATACTTTCAAATTATGACTTCAACACTATGGTTTTGGATTATGTGCTTCATCGCACTTCTTATAGTCCTTTGGATTATTAAAAAGATTATTTGAAAAGTAATTATTATCGCTATTTGTTTAGCTATTATTTTCTTTATTTTCAAACTTGTGGTTCCTGCTTCTGCTCAAAATGTTTGGAATTGGGTTAAAGATCTTCCTGTTAAAGCTACAAATTATGTTAATACAGAAATTTTAAATAAGGATATCGTTCTTCCACTTCCTTCAGATATTACAGATAGTATTTCTGATGGTATTGAAAATGTAAAAGATGTTATTCCAGATGTTTCAATTGATACTGAAGATGCAACAGAGAAAGATGTTATTTCAATTGAAGATAGATCTGAAGAAATAGCTAAAGAAGATGATGAATCACGTTATTCTTGGTTTGCAAGACTTTTCAAAAAGAATAAAGATAAAGAAGAAGTTACTCTAGTTGAACCAGGAATAGAAATTGACGAACCTATAATTGAAGTTATTGAACCAACAGAAGAAAATAATGAAATAACTCTTACTTGAAAAATTTCTGAAGAAAAAACATGAGACTCTGTTGAAATCAAACTTACATCTGGTGCTGTTGTTATTGAAACAACAAATGCTAGTTGAGAAAAAACAATTGAAGAAGTCGTAAATTTTAATGATAAGAATCAAGAAGAAAAGAAACCTGAAGGTAAAAAAGTGACTAGAACTACCCCAACTAAAACATGAGCTGTTAAAACAGGTGTTGTAAAAACAGGAACAAAAGAAGAAAATGAAATTGTAATTATCCCTTCTAATCCAAAGAATCCAGAAAACCTTAAAAAAGATGGAGAAAAAGCAACTGGTTCTGTAATTACAACAAAATGAGGATTAACTTCTTCAGAAATTAATGAAGTTAGAAGTATCTTTAACTAAGAGATATTATATAATCTTTATTATATTTTTGGATCTTCCGTTCTGGGAAGATCTTTTTTAAAAACAATTTTCTATGTTCTGGTAGAACTCAATATTCCTCTATTTTAGCATAATGTAATTTTGTTCAATATCCTTTATGTTTTTCAAATCAATAATTAGGGTATTGTTCTCAAACCCTATCAAGAATATGATCTCTACTCACTTTTGCTAAAATAGATGCCATTGCTATTTGTACACAACTTGCATCTCAATGAACAATCCGAGAAGTCTTAACTCCTAAATCTTTTCAAATTCAGAAATCAGTTTTTCCATCAAAAACCAATTCAATGTTATCATTAAACTTTTTTTCATATTTAGATATTAATTTTTTAACATCATCTATTATTATTTTTTTCTTTTTCTTTTCTGAAAGGATGCTTACAAGCATAGAATAAAGAGCCTTTATTACTGCGAGATTTATTGCTCTTGTTACTCAGAATGTATCAATCATTTCAGAACTTATTGTTCCTATTTCACACAATATTTTTTCTTGTTTTTTTAAATCCATTATTTCAGAAAAAGCCTCCTCTCTTTTTTTAGGAGTTAATGCTTTACTATCTTGGAAAAGAAGGTGTTTTCTTAATAATTTTTCTGATATTCAAATATTGCTTACTATACCAATATGTAATGGACCATATAATGGACCTCTTCATGCCTCGTCCATATAAATTTTCATTTTATTATTTATCACTCTTAAAGAAATTATTAATCTTAAGGAATTGAATTTACAATCTTACTGCTTTTTTGAATTCATTGATTTAAGGACGTTCTCAATATATTCTTCATCACTACTTTTATCTTCTTTTCGAACTTTTTTATCAATATTAACGTCTTTAATATCCTCATCTGTTAGGACATAATCAATAATTTCGCTATCATCTACTGTATAATCAAACTTTTCTTTATATTTTCCCTTCTCTCATTCTCTTAAAGGGACTAATAAAGACTTTTGTTCTTCTTCATCACTAAAACGAACTGCAACACGCCCTGTATAAACAGGTTCATCATAAATAACTTCATCCTCTTCAATCTCTGTTTCAAGAGGTATTACTTCATCCTCAGCCACATCTGCAACTTCATTATTTATTTCATTACCTTCTAATTCATTACTACCTATTCCTTCTCTTCAAACTGATTTCCATATGCAAAAAACGATTATTGCTAGTAATAGAATTCATAATCCTGGATAAAGATATTTTTTCATTATTATTTAAAATACTAAAACAGTTAATTGTTTTATTTTCTCTTACTTAAAAGCCCCACAACTCAAATCATTGCTCAATTATCTGTTGAATAGAGTTTCTTAGCAGGGATAAATAAAGGTATTTCCTTATGTTTTTTTTCTAATAATTCTTTTGTAATTTCACACAATCTGTTATTCGCTGAAACTCCTCATGCTAAAGCTAGAGTTTTTGCTCAAAATTGTTCACCTGCATGAATAAGTTTTTTTGCCATTACTTCTACAACTGCTTCTTGAAAATCATATGCTATATCACATATCAATTTTTCATCTAATTCAATTCCCTCTTTATTTAATTTCTCAAGCAAAAAAGTTACCTGACTTTTCATTCAAGAAAAACTGAATTCAAATTTATCATGAGATAAGAATATTCTTTTGAATTGAACTAATTGATTTTTCTTTCCTTTACTGGCCTTTTCTGAAATCCGTACTCCTCCAGGATATGGTCCTCATAGCATTCTTGAAACTTTATCAAAACATTCTCACGCTGCATCATCTAAAGTCCATCATACCTTCGTTACAGAAAATCATGCAAACATAAATGTTGTATAATCACCTTCTATTGTTTTTTCTCCATCCTCAACTACATAAATATCATTATGTCATCAGGATGCTGTTAAAATAACTAGAGGGAATTGAAGATCTTCTAATTTTCTCTCTAAAAGAATAGAGAACATGTGTCCTAATATATGATGAATTGGAACAACTTCTTTATCATAAAATGCTCCTAATTCAAATCAAACCGTCTTTCCAACTACTAATGATCCTGGAAGTCCAGGTTCTGTAGTTACAGAAATAAAGTCAACATTGGGAATTTCTTCAAGTCCTATTGTTTGTAATAATGCTATTATTTTTTCACTATGAAGCCTTGAAGCTAATTCTGGAACTACTCATCAAAATTTCTGATGCTCTGCAATTTGAGAATATGCTAAGATTTTTTCGACTTCAAAAACTCATCTATCATTTGTAACGATAGCTATTGAGGTATCATCACAACTCGTTTCAATAGCAAGTGTTCTCATATACATTTATTCTAAATTAAACTAGAAAATACTATAGAGATTGTCTCTATTTTTTCAATCATTAATCATATTTCAAAAATACTATTTTTTTTCTTTTAGCCACTTTATATCTGTAACTAAGATGGTTTCACAAGCTCAATCTCAAGTATCTTCTCTTGTCATACTCGAAGATAAATGATATCCTTGATCTCAATTAAGTGATACTAGATATCCTTTAATCTGTACATAATCCCCGATTCTAATTCAACGGAGGTCTTTCTTAATCTTATCATTTTCTGGAATTAGGTGATTATGAGAAAAATGAAGTTCTATGTCTCTAATGGAATATTTCTGAGAAATATACTTCCAGTCTTCCATACTTTTTATCTCAGGAAACATTGTTCTATAATAAGATTTTCGTTTTAGTCTTTTTGCATAATCATCCTCTGTTAAGAATCACCATCATATTCCAACGTCTTTATATCTCAAAAGATTATCTTTTAAGTAAACTGATCATAAAAGTCTTTCAAAAATATTTTCTCAATATTGAGAAATTGCTAAAACTCTTCAACTTAAAGTATATTCTGCTAAATATGAAACTGTTATTGTCTCCCCTTCAACTATTTTTGTCATAGATCATGTAGCGGGAATTTGAATTGGGTCTCACATTTCTGAGAAATTATCAACTTTTAAATATGTTTTTGATGGCATATAAAAAAGATAACGACAGATGAGAACGAGGAGCAAAACAATAAATATTACAAGCCATCAATTCAATATTTTTTTAGGCTTATGAGAAGGCTTTACATGAATGCGATAATAATCATCGTTCATTAATAATTGTTTTTCTTGTTCTGTTAATTTACTTTCTTCTGGTTTAGAATTTTTATCAATATTTTTCAAATTTTTAAAATATGTTACTATTTTATCCCAAATAGGAGTTGAATATTTTTTTTCAAGATACTCATAAGACTTACGATAATCTTCCTCAGTTATCGTTCAGTCTCTGTATGATCTTTGCAGCTCTCTTATCTTTTCTTCTACCCACACCTTCGAATGCATTGAAATATTAGAGTATCTAAAATAAATAGTTACTATAATTTTACTGAACTTACATGAATTTAGCAAAAAATTATAAAAAATATCATTTATGTTTCAATAAATGACATCTTTAACTATTTTTAATAACTATCACATAAGTATTTTCCTTATTCTTCAGCTATTTAGGAATACTAGAGTGTCCATTTCTTCTGGTGATCGATGTTTTCAGAAAAGTTCTAATTGATCAGAATGATGAAATGGAACAATATATTTATTATGAAATCATGCATACACTTTATTGAATTCTTCCATAAAATTACCATTTTTAACAATTGATGATATTAAGAATATATCTTTATCTGTTAAATTTAAATCATCTAACCACTTACATAAGTAATCAATGTAAAAGTGAATACTCTCTAATACAAGATTCTTAGCCAAAGGATTTTGATCTATTTCTTCTGTTCCCTTATACCAATATTTTACGATTTGATTATCTTTATACATCTGCATTAGATAATTCACTCAGAAATTAATATGTTCAATCTGTTTATAAAATCAATCCTCAACTGAAATAACTTTACAAGAATTATCTTTTATATAAAGTAAAAGGAATGAATCTCTTTCAAGTTTTTTCTTTAAAAAAGAAACCGTCTTGAAACTTTCTGGTCGAATATGAACATTCTCTTGATTAAATATATTTCCATAATATTTATTAAACTCTAAGAGCGTATTTCTATTAATATAAATAAAATAGAGACGGAAAAAAATCTGTCCCTTTTCTCAAATTAAGAACTTTTTTGGCTCTCAGTCTACATAAATATTATCTATTGATGGGAATAATAATTCTTCCTTTGTAACTGATTTTAAATGATCTAATCTTTCATTTACAATTCTATCCAAATCGACTATTTTTAATGGCTCGTTAACCTCTTCAAAAATATCAAACCTAAAATAATGGAATCTAGAATCATCTAAAAGAAAATAATGATCATAATTCTGATATTCTAATGAATCAGCAATAATCTTATCCAATTTTTCATATCTATCATATTGTTGCAATCCTAGTTTATCTTGGAACTTTACTACAGAAAACTTAGGATGATTTTTATCATAAGCCTCATGCCAAAGATAAAACATGCGATAGTAGAAAAATAAAAGTAGTAATTTATTGCTTAGATACTAATAATTTCTCTTGCATTTTCAAGTTTACTACCTTGATTTTTTCAAACAAAACCTTAGTATAATAAACGTTTATCTTTATCTTAGGATATGAAGAAATTAAAGGATTCGGATTATGATATTATATTCTCTTATCTAGAAGAATTATTTCCGAATGCCGATACCGAACTTCATTTTAATACCCCATTTCAACTTCTTGTTGCTGTTATTCTTTCTGCTCAAACAACAGATAAACAGGTCAACAAAGTCACTGATAAGCTTTTTCAAACAATAAAGGAGCCTCAGGATGTTCTTAATATGGGATTAAAAAAATTCGAGAAATCCATTAATTCAATTAATCTGTACAGAAATAAAGCTAAGTATATTTATAAAACTTCAGAAATACTCGCTTTAAATAATTGAGAAATTCCTAAGACCGAAGAAGAGCTCATAAAACTCCCTTGAGTTTGAGAAAAAACGGCTAAAGTTGTTGTTTATGTCCTCTATAAAAAACCTGTCATTGCTGTAGACACCCATGTACATAGAGTCTGTAATAGACTTTGAATTGTCCAAACAAAAACAGCACTACAAACATCAAAACTTTTAGAGGAAAGAATTCCTTCTCAATATAAACTCATTGCACATCATTGTATTATTCTTTTCGGAAGATACCAATGTATGGCAAGGTCTCCTAAGTGTGAGAATTGTCGTCTTCAATCTTTATGTCTTTATTTTACTAAAAATCATCAGAAAAAATGCCTAAAATAACTATGATAGAGCCACGTCGATGATACGATTTTCTATTATATATCGTAGATTTATGAGAGCGCTATCCTCGACTTTGAAGTTTCTATCCAATATGAGCTGATGTTTTTGTTTTCATTTATCCTATCTTTCTTCTAGCTCTCTACTTTTACTGAATGATAAAGACAAAACTTGAACAGAAGAAAGAGGCTTTATTTATCTTTTTTGCGTGTTTCTTTTCAGCAGCAGCAAATATTATTTCACAACAATTTTTTGATAAAAAAAGACCTATATATGAACTAGGGATTCAAGATTATGATGAGACAATTCTTCATCAATTTCTTCCATCTACATCATTCCCTTCAGATCATGCTGTAGTTACTTTTTCAATTGCAATGTGAACCCTCTTAATTGCTCGTAAGCATAAGAATAAAAAACTTACTCGATGGGCTATTTTCCTTTTTATTATAGCAATTATTACCGTTCTTTGCAGAATATGAACAACAGTTCACCGAACAACCGATATTCTTGCATGATGCATTATGTGAATACTAGTCCCTGTAATCCTCATGATTCCTGTTTGTTTTAACTTCATAGATAAACGAATTTTTATTCCAATTATTCGTTTTGAAGAATGGATTATTTGAAAAATATTCCCTAGATATAAAGAGACACTTCATGCTTAATTTATCTTTATGTTATCCCTAATGTTAGAAAAAATAAAACAAGAAATTGAAAATGCGAATACAATAGCTGTCTTTGGTCATGAAGTCATTGATTGAGATGCTCTTGGTGCAATCCTAGGTTTCGGAAGACTTTTAGAAAAACAATGAAAAACTGTTTCTTATTTCACCCCTAATAAGCCAAGTCATGTTTTTGATTTTTTACACTATGATCAAAAACTTAAATATGAATTTGATTACTGAGATTATGATCTTCTCGTTTTCTTAGACTTTAATCAATACTCTAGAATTCCAGCATTTACTTGAGGACATGAAGATTATTTTGACCCAAAGAAAAAAATTATTATTGATCATCACAAACCAGAAGCAGAGCCAACAAATACATTAATATATCGTGATCCTAGTTCGATTAGCACTTGTTCTCTTGTTTATGAAATTACAAAGAATTGGTGGAAAGAGCTTTTTGATGAAGAAATTGCTACTTATTTTTATACCTGACTTTCAACTGATAGTTGAAATTTCCGTTTTGATGAAGGAGAACAATCTGTAAGAGCATTCAGAATTGCCGCAGATTTGCTTGAACTTTGAGCCCATAAAAAAGAAATAATTGATGAAGTTTTTCGTAGTAAATCTTATCGTTCTGTTCAATTCATGCAATTAGTATTATGAAGAATGCAAAAGCTTTATATTAAAGTACCTGAATGAGAAAAAGTTCTAAGCGTCATTTATTCTTATTATGATGAAAAGGAACTTGAAGAATATCACATTGATCATGATGAAGCTGATTATGCACTACATGTTATGCAAGATATTAGGAATAATGATTTAGTTATCTTTATAAAAAAGATAGAAAATTATATAAAAGTTTCATTAAGATGAAGATGAGATATTGATTGCTCTCTTTTGGCAAACCTTTTTTGATGAGGTGGTCATCATAATGCATCTTGATTAAAAATACAAAGTTGTTGATATTTAGAAAAAGATATTCAAGATTTTCTTAATGAGATAGAATATCATTTTCAAAAAGAAAGTAAACTTATTGCAACAGAAGAATAAAAAAATATTCTTAGAATAACTTAAGCTATCCTTACTCAACAATGTCTGAATTAAAATCCTTCCTTAAAACAACTCCACTCTATTTAAAACTTCTTGCCAACAACTGAATTACAACAGTAAAGGATTTTTTCAATTACTTTCCTAGAACTTATGAAAATAGAGCTTGAATTAAACCTCTAAATCAACTTATTTTTGATGAAAAAGGAGTTACTTCAACAAAGTGAAAAATAATTTCTAAAAAGGTTTTTAAAAGATGATGAAGGACTATTTATGATATTACTTTTGAAGATGAATTAGGAATTCTTTGATCTATCTCTATTTTTAATTCTTGATACCTTGCAAGTAAGCTACAAGAAGGAGCTTGGTATATTATTGTATGAAAACCTACTTTCAAATATTGAAAAACCATCTTTTCACATCCCGATATTGTTCCATCTTCTGACAATTGAGAACTTCAAGAATTTTATAATACTTGAAGGATTTTCCCAATTTATTCAGAGATGAATGGAATAAAACCCTGACGATTTGCAAAAAAAGTTTGGGAACATCTTGATGAAATTCCTCAATATTTTTCTGAGTATCTTCCAGATGAATTTCTTAAAAAATTTAATCTCCTAGATGTTTGAACAACAATTAAAAATGTACATTATCCCGATTCAGAAGAATTAAAGAACAAAGCTATTCATAGGGTTTTCTTCGATAGACTACTAAGAATCCAATTATTCTCTCTTTCAAATAAATTAAAATATCAGTCAGCAAATAAAACAATATGATTTGATCAACAGCGGGAAGTTTTAAAAAATATGCTATCTCGTCTTCCTTTTGAATTAACTCACGCTCAAAAAAAAGTAGTAAAACAGATTATCGATGATTTTCATTCATGAAAACCAATGATAAGACTTCTACAATGAGATGTTGGAAGTTGAAAGACTATTGTTGCAACGCTTGCTGCTTATTATCTTAAACAAATTATTTGAGGACAGACTGTTTTTCTCGCACCGCTAGAAGTTCTTGCTCAACAGCACTATCAATCTGTGGCAAAGCTTCTACTCCCATTGTGAATGAGAGTTGAGCTCCTAACAGGTTCTCTCACAAAATGACAAAAAGACAAAATAAAATTAGACCTTAAAGAAGGAAGAATTGATGTTATCATATGAACTCATGCTCTTTTACAAGAAAACGTAGATTTTCACAATCTTCAATATGTTATTATTGATGAACAACATAAATTTTGAGTAAAACAAAGGGCTTTTTTTAAGAAATTTTGAGCACCTCACATTCTTCAGATGAGCGCTACACCAATTCCAAGATCCATGGCAATTGCATTTTTCTGAGAATTCGATGTTAGTGTTATTGACGAACTTCCTAAATGAAGATTACCTATACAAACGAAAATTATTTCGACCTCTGAAACAACTAAACTTAAGCCTTGGATTTTAGATAAAATCAATAAAGGACAAAAAGCATTTATTGTTACTCCTCTTATTGAAGAAAGTGAAACTTTGGATGATGTTCAATCTGTCTTAAATGAATATGAAAATATGGTTGAACTCTATCCTGAATTAAAATGAAAAATAGGACTTCTTCACTGAAAAATGAGGCCAAAAGATAAAGACGAAGTTATGCAAAACTTCAAAAAATGAAAGTTAGTTATGCTAGTTTCAACTACAGTTATTGAAGTTTGAGTAGATGTTCCTGAAGCAACAATTATGATTATTAGAAATTCAGAAAGATTTTGACTCGCACAACTTCATCAGCTTAGAGGTAGAATTTGAAGGTCTGATATTCAATCTTATTGTTTTCTTGAAACCCCTAAAAAATCTGGAGACAGTTATGAAAGACTAAAAGCAATGGAAGAAACAACAGATGGTTTTAAACTTGCAGAACTTGATTTAAAAAATCGCGGTTCTTGAGAGATTCTTTGAACAATGCAATCTGGTATAAGTGATATTCCAATCGAAATTCTTAGTGATATGAGATTCTTGGAAACCGTTCAAGAAGCTGCTTTATGGTTACTGACTAAATATCCTAATCTTGAAGGACTTCCTGCTCTTCAAAAATTCCTTGATGAGAAAATAGGTGATATTTTAGCATAAACGCATTAAAGTCAATTACAATCAATAGTAAATTTCTTCTAAAATTAGATTAAAAAATGACTTTCTCTATACTTATCTTTAGAAGAAATTTATCATGTTTTTTATGTGTTATGGATCAGTTTTTTTTATCTTTCTCTCTCATTTTTTGAGTAGTTCTTCTTTCTCTTTGAATAATGAAAGTTTTAAAACAGCCGACAACAATTGCCTATATTTTGGCTGGTACTATTATTGCTTTCGTATTCCCTAATTTTTTTGCAAGATATGAATTTTTAAATACTTTTTCTGAAGTAGGAATTGTTTTCCTACTTTTTATCATCTGAATAGAACTTTCACCTGCAACAATTAAAGGATTATGAGCCAAAACCGTTTTAGTCTGAATTCTTCAAGTTGTTGGAAGTACCATAGCTTGATTTCTGGTTTCTCTTCTCTTCTGATTTGATGTCATGACTTCCCTATATATTGGTATAGCGACATCATTAAGTTCAACTATCGTAGTATTAAAGTTACTATGAGATAAAGATGATTTAGATTCCACTTATTGAAGACTTTGTATTTGAATCTTAGTTACTCAAGATATTCTCGTAATGCTATTTATGGCTATTGTTGCTACATTTTCTGCTCTTTGAGGTGAAAGTGTTCTACATGCTGTATGAATACTTCTCATTAAAATTATAGGAATTATTTGAGGATTATTTATTTCTTCTAAATATTTACTTCCGCCTATCACAAAAGAAATAGCAAAGTCTCAAGAATTTTTGCTATTATTTTCAATAGGTCGATGTTTTATTGTATCAACATGTTTTGACATGCTATGATTCTGAATGGAAACATGAGCATTATTTGCATGAATGACTCTTGCAGCTTCTCCATATAGATATGAAATAACAAGCAGAATGAAAGTACTAAAAGACTTCTTTATTGTTATTTATTTCATTCTTTTAGGAGCTAATTTATCATTTAATGGATCTATTAATTGGGGATTTATTGCTGCTGGAATGTTCTTAGTTGTGATTCTAAAGCCTCTTATTATAATGTTTCTTTTAAAATTGATGTGACATGTAAAAAAGAATAACTTTTTAACCTGAGTCACAGAGATACCTATGAGTGAATTCTCCTTTATTTTGATCACCATGGGTATGACAAGTTGAATCATCACTGATTCTTCCCTTATAACTTTGATTACTATTATCGGTATTTTAAGTATTCTTATATCTTGATATACCACAACTTATAATCTTTGGCTCTTCAAAAAATTAGGGAAATTTCAAAAATATATTCCTTGAGCTATTCATAAAAAGAGTAAAGAAAAGCTTTGAACTCCCAATGATATTATCCTTTTTTGATACGGTAGACTTTGATGAGAACTCTATAAACATTTTCAAAATAAAAAATATAGCGTTTTAATTGTTGACGAACATCCTGCTGTAATTAATCATTTAAATACTCAATGAATTAATTGTCTTTATTGAGATGCTTTAGATCTTGAATTCTTACAAGACATTAATCTTTCATGAACTAAAATGATTATTTCCACTATTGCAAATACTGATGTGAATTTTGCACTTATTGGACTAATAAAAGAAAAGAATCCTAATCTTATTGTTATTTGTGTTGCAACACACGTTGAAGAAGCAATAAAGCTCTATGAAAAATGAATGGATTATGTTATTATGCCACATTACATTTGAGCGGATCATACTTCTATTATTCTTGAAGAATTTGGATTAGATGTTGAAAAATTTCTAAAAAATAAATCTCAACAAATTGAAGTTCTTAAGCAAAAAAGTAGAGATTCTTTGTTTTGAGAATTTATGAAAAAATAATATCAATTAATAAAATTTATTGCATTTTATATATTTTTATCTATAATAGCACCAAATATAAATATGTGCTATTTTATATTTTTAATAAAATCATCATGAACTTTAATAAACTAACTATAAAGGCTAGTGAAGCCATTCAAGAAGCTAACAGTATTTGTTCTTCAAGAGAAAATTCTCAGATTAGTACTGAGCATCTTTTTTATGCTATGATTGAACAAAATGATTGATATCTTCCTGCCATTTTAAGAAAGCTTAACGCTAATAAAGAACAAATCAAAGCTGAAACATTATTACTCATTGATGCATTACCTAGAATTCAATGAAGTTCTCAAATAGCTCTCAGTTCTGAACTTAACAAGATATTAGAAGATAGTGAAAAAATTATGAAAGAAATGGGAGATAGTTATATAACCACAGAGCATTTTTTCCTTTCAATACTTAAATGAAATAACAAGGTAAAAAACATGTTAGAAAAATTGAATATTGATTATAAAACGTGTTATAATACCATTATTTCAATGAGAAAATGAGAAAAAGTTGAAAGTAATGATCCTGAAGTAAGCTTGGAAGTACTTTCAAAATATGGAAAAGACATTACCCTTCTTGCAGAACAAGGAAAGCTAGACCCTGTCATTTGAAGGGACGATGAACTCAGAAGAGTACTCCAAATTCTTTCTCGTAGGACGAAAAACAACCCAGTTCTTGTATGAGAACCATGAGTTGGTAAGACTGCTATCATCGAACTTCTTGCTCAAGAAATCATCAAAGGAGAAGTTCCTGATCTTCTAAAAGATAAAAGGATTATTGAACTTGATATGTGATCATTAATGGCATGAAGTAAATATAGATGAGATTTTGAAGAAAGATTAAAGGCTATTCTTAAAGAAGTTGAAAAATCAGACTGAAAAATAATTCTTTTCATCGATGAAATTCATATGGTTGTTTGAGCTTGAAAGACTGAATGATCTATGGATATGGGTAATATGTTAAAACCAGCACTTGCTAGAGGTACTATTAGAGTTATTTGAGCTACAACTATTAATGAATACCGCTTATATATTGAAAAAGATGCTGCACTCGAAAGAAGATTCCAACCTGTTATGGTTAACGAACCAAGTAGAGAAGATGCTTTAGCCATTCTTCGTGGTATCAAAAAAGCTTATGAAACCCATCACTGAGTAAAAATAACTGATGATGCTGTTGTTGCTGCTGTTGACCTTTCTAATAGATACATAGCAGATCGTAAACTCCCGGATAAAGCTATTGATCTTCTTGATGAAGCTGCTGCAAGTGTAAAAATGAATCTAGCAACAATGCCAGAAGATGTGCTTCAACTTGAAAAAGAAATCAACAAATTAGAAATAGAGAAACAAGCTCTTATTAGAGATGAAGAACAATAAAAAAAAAGAACCTTGAAGGTCTAATTCAAGGTTTTTTTAATCTTCTATAATTAAATCATTTTTATATTTTTCATATATCTCTATTACCTCTGGTTCAACTTCATATTTAGGGAATAGTTTCTGTCACATTTCTATACTTGCATTACAGCGATCTGCTATTGTTTCTGTTTCATCAATCCAATTATTTATTTGTTCTTCACTATATCCATTATTTTTACAAATAGTTCTTATTTCATCTTCCACCATCATATGATTTTCTGTTGTTAACACCCTATGATTAGGATCATAAATTGTCATATTGTCTTTGATGGCCATTGCTAATTCATGAGTAATTTTATCTTTTGGTGTTGGATACATATATATATTACTCACGAAACATGGAGTATTTGTATCTTTTGCCATTTTTAGTACTAGTGAATTCACTGTTTTAATTTGGGGATTCTTAGATTCATCTTGTGCAATTATTTCAAAAAAGCAATTTTCTTCTCCCATACATTTACGAAGCATATCATACATTTCTCTGATTTTATCTTCTGACTCAGAGTTTGCCAACATTGCTCAAATTCGAGATTCTTTTCATCACATAAAACAAATTAGTCCTTCTTTATACTTTTCCAAACAATTAAAATCTATTTTTGGTCTACGCTCAATTCATTCTTGTGAAGCATAAGTAACTATTTTCAAGAGATTAAGATATCATTGATCATCTTTTGCTAGTAAACAAAGAGATCAAATTGTCTTTGTATTTGAAATATTGTTAATATCTAAAACAAATCATATTTCTACTCATAAAATAGGTTTTATCTCCTCTGCATTTGCAGCTTGATAATGTTGAATTAGCCCATAAATAACATTGAGATCTGTCAATGCAACAGCAGGGAATCCTAATTCTTTCGCTTTTTTTATTATATCTTTAGGTTTTCCAATAGATTCCAGAAAGGAAAATGTTGAATGACCATGTAAAGGGATATACATAAAACTAAGATAACAAGTAAATTATTTATTCTTTATAAATTCTTCTATAAGATTAAAGATTTCATCCTCTTTTTCTATAAGATTTTTTTTCTCTTCTGGTTTGAATGAAGAAAGCACTCGATCTACCACTTGTTTTGAAGTTGCAGGTCTATCTACTCATATTCTTAATCTCCAAAAATCTTTTGTTCATAATTTTTCTATAATACTTTTCAATCCATTATGTCATGCTGGGCTTCATCAAAATTTTAATGCAATTCTTGCTGTAACAAAATCTATCTCATCATGAATAATTAAAATATTACTTGGTTCAATTTTATAAAATCTTGCTATTGGAGCAACAGCTTCTCAAGAAAGATTCATAAATGTTTGAGGTTTACATATAATAAGTTTTTCTCAATTTAGCTCAGTTTGAATAATCTCTGATTTATATTTTCCCTCATACTTCCATATTCATAGTCATTTATTATCTACCCAAGCATCTATGAAACGAAATCAAACATTATGCCTTGTAGTCTTATACTTTTCTCAAGGATTTCATAATCACGCAATTAATTTCATACTATTCCTTGTCCTTTTTAAAGTAAAATTAAATTAGATATACGATTCTTTTTTTCTCAATCAAGTCATTATCTAAAAGAAAAAGCTGAGTAATACTACTCAGCTCTATATTTTTATTTTCATTTATTTTATTCCTCTATAACTTCACCACCTCCCTCATTAGAATTGTCCTCTTCAACAACACTTTCATCTTCCTCCTCTTCTTGTACTAAATTTCCTGAGTCATTCAAAAGAGAAGAAATCATATCTGAAACTGATGAACCTGTTTGAACTGTTGTTGTATAGGTATCGATAAAGTCGAAGATTTCTCTTTCTGTTGTTTTTTGTATTGGTAATGTAAACGTATTTACTGAATTATTTACATTAAATTGTCTACCAGCTACTGTAATTGGCTTTGATACCACTTTAATATCTTTTGCATCAATAGCTTTACCTACAATAAATGTTGATTGTTTTAACAATTTAATCAACTCTGAAATAATAAAGATATGTGGACTCTTAACACCTTGTTGAATAAGAGCTGTTTCATCTTCAATTGTTGTATTTACCTCAACTGAGAAACTGATACTATTACTTTGTCAGTCAAAGCTGTTGAAAGTAATAGAGAAACTTGGCATATTATTATATTCAAGCTGGTTGTTTATAAACTTCATAAGATTTTTAAAGAAAACTGTATCAAAATTCTTATCCTCTTTAATTTTCTTATAATACATATCAAAATCGTTGATTTTACTACAATCTTCTGGCTCATATGGATTATTATAACAATCATTCAAATATAGTTCTACATCTGTTTCTCATCTTTCCATTAAGTCATTTAATCTCTTCTTAATATCTGACTTTGTATAATTAAATGAATCTGCTAGATCTTTGACAATATCATCCATTAATGAGAATACTCTTATCGCACTTGAGAACTTTACGACTTCTAGAGAATTAAGACTTCTTTGTATTGAACTAACTGCATTATCTGTATTTAGAATATCAACCAATTCTTGCGGAAAGAATCCATCTCTATTCATTTTTTCTCTTAAAAGCTTTGTTTCATTCCTAATTCAAATAATTTGATCTCAAAGTTTTGTTAAAGCAAATTGCAAATCTTCTCTTTTTTGAACAAAGTTTAATCCTGGATCTCTAAGTAATGTATCTACTTGACCATTTCCTTGTGTAAGATCAATATTTTCAAAAGGTTCATTGTTAAATAATCAGATTTTTTGTCCATAGTCATCATAATATTCAGCCAATGTATCTACTTGTGTATTATCATAAGCTGTTGGTTCTGATTTTAAGGTTAGATATTGATAAAATACATATAGAACATATGATATTCATCAAAAAAGGATTATTCCTAAACTGAAAATTAAGAATCATGTATTATATCTTTTAACTTTATAAGGTTCATCATTAAAACGGAATCCTCCAAGCGTTTCTTTAGAATCATCTAAAACATTATTTCCCTCTTCAAAAGATGGTTCTGAAAGTGCTTCATCTAAGACTGCTTCCGGTGTTTGTTCTGTTGATGCTTCAGGATCTTCTTGAAGTTCTGCCATTGCAGCAGCTGCTGCAGCTTGAGCTTCTTGTTCTTGTTGTTTATTTGCCTCTTCTAATGCTTCTTCTGTTATCCTCATTGGTCATTGAGCTTGAACTTGTGGTTGAATAGCCTCCCATTCAGAATCAACAGCATCATCACTTATTGAATTCACTGGAGCTTGCGCAGCATTGGAATCTTGAAGAGGAACTTCTTGCATCACATTCTGAGTTGCATTTTGATCTTCAGGCTTTTCAACATCAGAAAAAAGCATTGTTCTTCAGCTATCAGTCCTGTTTTGGTCATAAGAAGGATAGTCTGATTGTTCTTGTGCTCAATCTTGAAGTTGGTCTGCTAGTGAATTTTCTCACAACAATCCTGAATTATCATCTGATACTACCATGCCCTCATTCGAAATATAAAAATTCTTCTCTTTCTTATTATACCGCTTTCTCATAATTTTGTCAATTTTTTGCCACTTTTCTTCATTTCAAAATTAAAAAAAATCAGGTTCTTTAAACAACCCGATTTTTTTATTAAAAATAATCAATTTATTTTTCTTCTGCCAAGAATATTTCATGCAAAATTCCATTTATTAATTTAGGAGATCATTCGTCTGCATACCTTTTTGCTAATTCAACCATCTCGTTAATTACTACTTCCTTTGGAGTATTAATTGTTTTATATTCAACATATCAAAGTAACAATAATGTTTCATCTATTGGGTCCATTTGTTCATATCAGAAACTTTTTGTATGATGATTAACTTTATCTATTAATTCATCTTCATATTTAGATAATCATGTCCCAACCTGAAGTACATAATCTACATCAACCTCAGAAGCAGACCATTGATCAAAAAAATTCTTTAATATGTATCAAAAATCTCACTCTATATTATAATCCTTTGCATAAGTGTCTATTTTCTCTTGTAGAATTTCATCTCGATGAAGAATTTCTTGTTTCTTTTTTTCTACTGCCTTTAAGAATTCATCATCGAAGAAATTTCACTTGTTCTCTCAATTCTCTAATTCAAAATTCTCATTAACAGCAATTTCATTTCAAGAGACTCACCTTTTACTTAAAAGAGAAAAAAAACAATGCTGGTAAAAATACGAAAGAACGATTTTTCTAGCATTGATTCTTTTTTTTATATCCATGGAATGGAAAGCATTGAAATAAAAAATAACTAAGCTTCAATTACTGCTGAACCTTTAGCTTTGATTGTCAATACTTGTTTTCCATTATAATATCCACATGAAGGACAAACTCTATGATTAAGTCTATTAGCTCAACAATTTGGACATTTTGCAGTTTTATATGTTTCTGCTAATCTTCTTTGATTAATAGTCTTCCATGTTGAATGTCTTTTATTAGTTTGAGTCTTACTAATCTTTTTCTTTGGACCGATTGTCATTACTCTGATACCTTATATAATAAAACTATTCAGCTTTTTCTGCCTTTTTAGCTGGAGCTTTCTTTGGAGCTGCAGCCTTTTTAGCTGGGGCCTTTACTACTTTTTCAGCTTTTTCTGCCTTTTTAGCTGGAGCTTTCTTTGGAGCTGCAGCCTTTTTAGCTGGGGCCTTTACTACTTTTTCAGCTTTTTCTGCCTTTTTAGCTGGAGCTTTCTTTGCAGATTCTTCAGCTGGAACAACTTCAACAACTGTTTTCAAATATGTTCTTCCATTGAATTTCTTAAAATTCTTCTTTTTAAAAGCTACAATACCATCAGTTTTTGCAAGAATAGTAAAATCTGCAGCTTCATAAGTATTTTTTCCACATTCATACTTACTTCATTTTTGTCTAATGATAATATTTCCTGCAACTACAGGTTGTCCACCAAAGACCTTGACTCCGCGATATTTTGGTTGAGAGTCTTTTAGATTTTTAACCGAACCAGCGGCTTTCTTATGTGCCATAGCTTTTTAAACAAGATAAAAATTAACTTGAAAGAGTATAGAGATTAAGGAATAATATTCAAGAGAAAGTAGTATTATTTTTTTGTTATCTTCACATTATTATCCAAAAATATATTATTTTATTGCACAAAAAAACATATAAAGTACCTCATGTTTCTATGATTTATAAAAAACCATTGCAGGTTTTCTTAGTATCTATGCATTAATTTTTCTTCTCTCAATATTTTTTCCTTAATTACTCTTGCATTTATATATTAATTTATTATACACTACATCGTTCATATTTTATATTATTATAATAAATTAGAAGATGAAAAAATCAATGTTATCTGTTCTAGCTCTTAGTTCAGTTGTTCTTCTAGCTGGATGTAATAATACACCTGCTGAAGAAGAAGTAGTTCTTGATGAGACTACAGGAGAAGAAATTGAATATGTTGTTGACGAACAACCAGAAGTTGAAATCGTTCCAGCTGATGAGGAAGTTATCGTAGAAGAAGTTCTTCCTGAAGAAGATGAGTTTACTGCTGTTGAACCTGTTGAGGCTGATGCTGTTGTTGAAGAAGAACCAGCTCAAGAAGTAATTGCTGAATAATTTCTCTTGCAACTTATACATAAGATACTATAAAAGGACATTGAAAAATGTTCTTTTTTGTTTTGCGAAAAATTAATGTTATTAAGAGATTATTTACAAACGACCTATTGAATTTCTAGAAGGAAAATCGTTAATCTTATCAAGCAATGAGATGTTTTTCTGAACGGAAAGAAAATTGAAAGCTATAAACAAGATATTAATAAGAATGATTCATTAAGAATACCTCCCTTAAAAATAGATGAAATAATTGATCTTAAACAGAAAGAGAATACCCCTGAGCTTCTTGCTTTCAACAAGCCTAGATGATACACTTGTTCAAAGTCAGACCCCCACAATAAAACATTTTATGAAATTCTTCCAAGTGAATTTAAAAACAAATATTATTACATATGAAGATTAGATAAAGATAGTCGTTGATTAATGCTTCTCACTAGCAATCCAAAATTAGTTCATGAGTTTGAGCATCCTAGTAAAGAAATACTAAAAACTTATATCATTGTACTTAATAAACCATTCAATCGGAATCTAAAAGAAAAAATTCTCAAAGGTATTTATGAGTGATGAGAATTACTCAGAACTAAAGAAATAAAAAAACAAGAGGACTGAAAAATTGAAATTACATTAAATGAGGGTAAAAAAAGACACATAAGAAGAATTTTTAAATCTCTACAATATGAAGTAATAGATCTTCAAAGAATTAGTATTTGAAAATATAAGCTTTGAAATTTAAAAGAAGGAGAATATAAGGTAATTTAATTTTATTACATCTAATTATCTATGTTAAAAAAGATTAAAGACCTAATTAAGCCTAAAGTAGATACCTTAAATACAATTACTATTCATAAAAATTGTATAAAGAATAATTTGGATGTTATTAGAAAACTACAACCCAATAACGCATTTTTCCCTGTTTTAAAATCAAATGCGTACTGACATGGAATTCTACAAGTTTTAGAGATTCTTAAAGACAATAATTTTCCCTATCTTGTTGTAGACTCTTTTCCTGAATATCAAATCATCCACAACAATTCAAAATTTAATATTCTTATTATGGGAGAGACTCTCCCTGAAAACTATAATTTTTTTGATTACAGAAGGACTACTGTTGCTATTTATAATATAGACACTCTTAAATACCTCATATCTTTAAATAAAAAAATTAAGATACATCTCTTTATCAATACTTGAATGAATAGAGAAGGAATTCAAAAGAAAGATTTAAATTCTTTTTTAACTACACTCAAAAAATCAAAAAAAATAATCCTTGAATGAGTAATGTCACATTTATATGACGCTGATGAAATAGGCAATAACCATACAGATAATCAAATAAAAGCCTTTAAAGAGATGACACAAATTATAGAAGAAAATTGATTTTCTCCAAAATGGAAGCACATCTGAGCATCAGCATGAATGACTATGATTAATGATCCATTCTTTAATGCTCGAAGGCCATGAATACTTCTTTATTGATATTCCCCTTTCCCAGCTCCAGTTAAAAAACTTGAAAATCTCTCTCCTGCACTTTCACTTACTTCAAGCATTATTTCTTTACAAGACCTAGATAAGAATGATGGTGTAAGTTATAATCATAGACGAATTTCTGATAAAAAATGTCGTTCTGCTACTATCCCATTTTGATACTATGAGGGATGGATGAGGACTCTAAGTTGAAAATTAACTTATTATTATAACAATATTCCAACTCCTCAAATTTGAACTATATGTATGAATATTAGTTCAACCCTTGCTCTTCCTCAAATGAAATGTTGAGAGAAAATAGAGCTCATTTCTAATGATATAAAAAAAGAGAATAGTATTGTTTCTATAGCAGAAAAGGCAAACACTATCCCTTATGAAATACTCATTAGACTTGATAAATGAATAAGAAGAGTACTTTGATAAATTAATTCTGATTTTATATCTGGTTTTTAATTAAGATATAATTCAGCATCACAAACAAATTTCTCAATCATATAATACAAATACTTGTCATGGAGCAACTGCTCGCTGTTTTTCTTTAAATCAAATTTTAAGTTCAGCTCCGCTTTTTTCTAATATTTCACACTCAACTGGTGGGTTTTGACGATAACGAATTTTTCAAGTTAACAAACTTCAGGTTTCATATTCTTCATTAATCCAATGCCAATCTTTTACAATTAAGTTTTCTGAATATAATTCATCGGCTTCCTTATCACATACATATACAATATTATTTTCAATATCTATACGATAAACATATGCTTTAAAATTCAATCCCAATCAGTGTTTTTGTCATATTGTGAAAAAATATGCTCAATCATGTTCTCATACAATTGTTCAATCCAATGTTTTTATCTTTCATTTTTTAACTGGGAATTTATCCATTAAAAAATTCTTAATTGGTACATTTCAGATAAAACATAGTCCTTGAGAATCCCTTCTCTCCGCGTTTGGCAGCCCTACTTCTTTTGCTAAGTCTCTAACTTCAGGCTTGGTTAACCCTCAAATTGGGAACAATGAGTGAGATAACTGAAATTGATTTAATCATGCCAAGAAATAAGATTGATCCTTATTATGATCCACTCAACGCATTAAATTATATATATTATTTTTTTCTTCTATCATTGTGTAATGACCGGTTGCTATTTTATCAAAACCTTGTTCTAGTGCTTTTCCCAAAAATACATCAAATTTTATCAATGAATTACATAGAACATCAGGATTTGGAGTAATACCTCTTTTATATCAATCATAAATATAATCAATAATTCTTTCTTGGTATTCTTTCTGAAAATCAAAAGCAAGAATTTTTATTTTCAAAAACTCTGCAACTTTGATTGCCTCAATTGAGTCATTATATGTTGTACAATTACCTCCTTCTGATGTGTAATTTTTCATAAATCCTGCAACAACTTCATGACCTTGCTGTTTAAGAAGATATGCAGCTATTGCAGAATCAACACCTCATGAAAGTCCAACAAGAATTTTCATATTTTTTTAAAAGAAATAATAATTATCTTAATTCAAGTCCTATAACTTGACTAGATCCAAATAATGAATTTTGGAATAATTGAGTTAGAACTTCGGATGCCTGATTTGCCTGTCCTGGATTTGTTAGTAATCTATAAACTCAAGCAAATTGAGCAACAACATATTTTTCATCCTGAGAAAGATTCTTTAATGAACTTCCATCTCAATTTAAAACGTCTTGAACAATTGGTAATAATTTTTTCTCATCAACTTGTTTTCATAAGATACTTGCAACATCTCAAATACCTTTACCGTTTAATATTCTTTCTTGGAAGATTACAAACATTTTATCTAATAGATCTTGTTCTGTATAGAAGAATTTAGCAACAGCCATTTTTGCTCTTAAAAGAATAAGATCTTCTTTACCCATCATTCCGTATTTAGCAATAAGATCGCTATCTGATAGTTGGAAAGCATATTTTGCTCCTATATTATTTGTATATATTAAATCTAAATATCATTCTTGTGCCATTTTTATAAGCATTGTTATTGCTCAATGAGTTTGAATACTCTTTTCATCAGCGCTTAACCTTGCAAAGAACCTATAGAATAATGATTCATTTCAGTCTCCTGCTCTACCTACAGTTCCTATATTAGGATCTATTATCAAATATTTAATATTTTCATTTTTTAATCTTTGATATGATCTACAACTATTAACATCAGACGTTTCTTCCCAGAGCCAATTTAACATACCATCTGAAACAATATTCTTTTGATTATCTAAGAAATACTGAATATATGTTCCGGCAATCATTACTCAATCTTCATCTTTTCTATCTTTTACAGCATCAATGAATGGTTGATATTGTCCAAATTGTAAAGCAAAAATATCTTGAGCATTAAATGTATATACTTTTTCAGTATTAAATTCTAACTTGTCTGAAACTGTTTGTCTTTCTCAAACATTTGATTTATACCATCAAAATGGTCATGAACTTCCTTGTGTTGCTATTCTTGAAACATTAAACACAGCCTGAACAATTATATAAAGTGCTAACAATCAAATTAATAGATAAACCCACATTTTATAGGTTTCATCTTCTTCTGATGTCCATTCCTGAATAAAACTTGAAACAACAAAAATAGACCAAATAATCAATCATAGACCGTACCATACAATTCATCAAGCAATTGCTCGCCGAATAATCCATCAAATAATTGTTGAGAAACCAATAATAAGAAGATGTTTTCTTTTTTTATCATATGTACATATTGCATATACCAATCATCCAAGCATGATTACAAATACACATAACCAGATAAGACCGATATCTGTATAGTAACTACTATGATTTTGTAGAGACCGATTAAAAACAACATTCAAAGGTACAATATATCTATATGGAATATAGACTCCTTCATCCGTAGTTTTGATACTATGTTCTTGATAATAAGCTTCTATAGCTGTAAAATAATCTCTCAAATCATCTCATGAAGTTTTTGCCTCAATCAAGTTTTGAATGAGTTCATGAGCTTCTCCATTTTTACTAAGCTCATTTTCATCTAATTCCTTTAATTTTGATATATCTTGTTTTTCAATTAAGTTAGCATTTTTACATAATTTTCTTCAATCACTGTCCCATCAAAAACATGCATTATTTTTCCAGAAGAAAAGTTTTAACAAAGCACCTCCAAATCCTGTCTTTTTGAATTCTCTTCGTCAAAATCAAACATATCTTCAAACGTCTTCTTTCAATGAATTTCATGGAGCTGTTTCCTTTGTTGAATTTAATTCTTCTTCATCGAAACTTTGTTTTATACATTGGTTATATGTAATATCTTTTGTCTCATCTACTAGCACTTTTGTGTCAATCTCTGCCTGTTTATCCAAATCAACTTCATCATTTACCTGTGCCAAAAATATTTTTTGTTCTGCTGATTTATCGATATTTTTTGCCAAAAGAGTTGTTCTAAAGAAACTTTTTACATCAAATCACTCTGAACTAATTTGTGCAATTGCTGTCCAAGGACCTTTAAAAACAAGAACTGTTAACACAATTGCACATCACCAAATAACCATCTGTTTCAATCTTTTCGTGAAAGCGTCTGTTTTCCAAATTAGTCAACGAACTAATCAGATTAAAGCAATAATAAATCATACGACAAAGATAAGAATACCAAAATCTTTGTTTATAAACGCAAAAGTAAACAGAGGTTGAACAAATCCCATAACTCAAAGGAACATTATTCAAAGTCAAATAAGTGTTGTTGTATTTAAACAGAATCAAACCATAATTAAAGCAAAAACAAGAACATCTATAAATGCTGTTACTTTTGCAATTACCGCAAATGAGAACAATACTGCTGAAACTAATAAATATTTTAGACTTTGCTTATTTTCAATATGAGCTCATCTCTTATTTGAATAGTTTAAAAAGATGAATCAACTTAAAATTGCAAGTAAACTAAGTGCTAGCACTCACATATCTGTTTTATTATCAACAAATACTAAGAATGCACCCATTCAACTTGTCAACCACATAAGAATAAGACTCCATCATACAAGAAATGCACCATGTGCATTTTCTTCATCATCTTCTTTTTTTCTAAACAATGGCAAAGATTCTTTTAATGCTCAAAGTCCGAACAAAAGAACAAAAACTCAACTTAATGCATTTAAATTAACAGCAATTGTATCTTTTGCAATATTTAATACTGATGAAATTGGAGATCAAACAGAGAAGAAAAAAGCAATATAAGCATGCCGTAGACCCATCATACCACTTGCAGGACCTCTATTTCACCATAAAATTCAATGATGTTCTGAAACAACTTTTGGAATATACATATATTCATGGTTTGCATCCCAGGCTGTTGAATAAGGAATATATGAATGAGAGAAATTAAAGAAGTAATATCAAAAAGAAAATATTATTAATAAAGAAAAGATCCATCATAATTTAGTTGATGTCTTTAACGAATTTAAATTTCCTAAAATTCAGAGTAATGCTTCTTTGTGTGGAGCAAAATGTTTCCTTTCAAACCAAGCCAAGCATAATAATGCGATAAAAAAAATTCGACTGATTGCGCTATAGAAAATTTGAGCACCTGCCAAAATTTGGATTACTAACAAAAATGTTATCAAACCTATACCAAAAGTAAGAAATGTTTCCTGCCATCTTATTGTTTTAAAAAGATTTAGTTTCCTTGAAATTCGGTTTCAAAGAGAAAAAACAGATATGATAAAAAGTATAGATAAACAGTAAAGAACCAAAGTATTAAAAATCAAAGGCACTACAGCAAATAATGTCACCAAATTTCCTAAAATTAATTCATGTAAAATCATGAATAAAGATAGTCATCATCCTATTGACAAGAAAATTCCTTTAAAATCAACCTTTTGGCGTCAAAGCATAATTAATGGAATAATCGCAGACACTCCTGCAGAAAGGACTAATCACCAATTCTTCCAGTTTAGAATCATGTCTTTGTAATAAGAATGTTCTGACCAGAATGATGCCATTCCTTCAAATCAAACAATCAAAAGTACAGCGAACAAAATTCAAATAAATATTTTTTTTGCTCTCATGAAAAAAACACAAAAAATAAAACATTGATAGGTTTATAGTGTTTTCTCGTTTTTTTTCAATAAAAAAAAGAGGCCACGCCCCTTAAAAACTTATTTTTTATACTAATTTCAAACTATCACTCTTGATGGTGAAACAACAATTAAATCATCATTAACTTCATACACAAATCCTTGCTGAAATTCTTGAATTATTTTTCATTTTAATCACTCATCTTCTACGGTTTGCATGCTAACTGGTTCATGAAATTGAGGATTTGGTTCTAACCCTATAGCTTCAATTGGTTTAATATGAAGCTTTTCTAAACTCTTTATAAATCCATCATACATCATTTGTAATCAAGCTCCTAATCAGCTTTCTTTTTGTTCATCTGTTAAATTTAATAACGACTTTCTTAAGTTTTCAATAAATGGCAAAAAATCTTTTACTACTTTTATCGTTGAATCACGTTCAACATTTTCTATTTTCTGCTGTGTCTGTCTTTGAAGAATATCAAAATCAGCCTTTAAATGTAGGTAATTTATTTGGGAATTTTTTGCAATTTCATCTTTTTCTTGAAGTTGTCCTTCTAATTCTTTAATTTTATTTAATAATGGCGCAAAATCTGCTTTTCACTCATTTTTTGCTTCATCTTCTGCCTTTTGTAACTCGTTTAATTCATCTTGTAAGAAATTATCATCAATTTCTTCATCTCTTATAACATTAGTTTCATCATTCTCTTCGTTATTGACAACTGTTTGTTTATCATCATCTTTTTTTGTATTAGTCATATTATCACAAAAAAATAACTAAAATTTAGCGCAAATGTACTATATCAATTTATGACTTATTTTTCAAGATTATATCGCTCAGCCAAACTAAGATTCTTCTCGTATAATTCTTCAGCTAATTCATCTCCAACATATCTTCGATGCCATGGTTCTACCATTTGGCCATCTATTTCAATTCCTTTTTGATATGTATTATGGAATCCCCATTTATAAGCATTATCTTGAAGCCATTGTAAACTTATTTTATCAATACTTTTTCAATTAACTCATAAATCCAATGCTAATCATGCTTGATGTTCGCTTGTTCATGCATCTGCACATTGTCCTGGTTTATTAAGACAATAACCGTTATTCAAATATTTTTGTTCTTTGTAAGATCTATATGCTGTCGTTATTGATAGTCTTTTCTTTCAATTAGAATCATTCCAAAAATGCCATGCCATATCAGCAAAAGCAATTGCAGCTTCTTTTCTCAACTGAAATTTTCTTGAATTATTGTATGTAAAATCAGATATCACTGATTCAAGATCATTTGGAACATAATATAAATCCTTGAAAGGATGCGATTTATTTAACACTTTTTGAAAAGAATCGTCTGATTCCGTGTCCCAACTGTCATTTATATTAAGTTCACGATATACGATAGGATCACTTGCTATTGATGGCATATACCCAACACCTCACATTCAAATCAGAAAAAGAGAAAGCATTCCAGTAAAAAATGAGATATAAAGATTTGAATATTATTAAGACTATGTCGAATATATCAAAATAAAAAAGACTTTCCAGTCTTTTTAATAAACAAAAAAGGAGCTATTTACTAGCTCCTTCCAATTTGTTTTAGAAATTTCTAAATATATCACGGAACGCTCTCATTTTTTCTTTCATTTCCTTAATTTCTTCCATTTTTTCTTCTAATTCCGATAATCTTCATTGAAATAAGAAATTAAATTTTTTCATTTTATCTCAAACTTGTAACTGTTTAACTGGATCTTGTAAGTCCAAAATTTCTTCATATAGTTTGAAATCATCCACTTTTATAATCAAATTCTTGTCACCCTCTTCACTTGTAAATTCTAGTTTATGTTCAGACTCTTCATCACGGGCATAATCTTTTTCAACTCTCATAATAATTAATGATTGATTCTCTTCTCATTCAATTGAAATCAAATAACGAATCATATTTTTTTCTGTATTATTTCCGATAATTTCAGTTTGAGCTATTGTTTCGTCTTTATTGATTTTTTGTTCTAATCAAATCATTGTCTTTGCAAGATTTAATAGTTCTCTATATTGTTTCATCAATGAGCTCAAATTTTCTGCATCATATTCCTCCATATTTAATGCAGCTTTTTCTTCTGCAGACTGTTCTTCTATAGTCTCTTCTTTAGTTTGATTTTCTTCACCTTCTTCATCATTTTCTTCTGATTCATCATCAGTTTCTTCTATCTTTTGTATCTTTTCTTCTTCATCGATTTCTTGTTCATCTTCTGAATTCTCCTCTTTTGCTTCTGTTTCTACTACTTCTTCTCATAAATCATCATTTTGTTCATCTGCAAGTTTATTATCATTTTCCAATTCATTATTATCATCTTCTTGTTCATCTTCATCTGCGTCTTCTTCATCTTCATCACTTTCCTCATCTTCTTCCTCATCATTGTCATCTTCTTGTTCATCATCTTTATTTTCAGCTTCTTCCTCATCATCGTTTTCATCCTCATCTTCTTCGTCTTCCTCTTCATCAGTATCCTCTTCATCCTCATTACTTTCATCTTCTTCCTCATCATCTTCGTCATTTTCTTTATTTTCTTCATCAGTGGTTTCTTGGGTATCAATCTCTTTTTCTATTGACTCTTCTTCCTTATTTTCTTCTGTTTCAGCTGATTCTTTTGTGTCTTCATCATCTAATGATACCTCTAAAACAGGATCTGCTTGTTTTTCCTCCTCTTCTTGATTATCTAACATTTCATTGTTACCATCATTTTTTTCATCATCCACTGGAGCAAAATCTATATTTTCTCAATTTTTTTCTTCATTATTCACTACATCAGTTCATGTTCATGGAAAATCGAAATCAAATGAAGGTATGTTTTCCTCTGTTTGATTTGGTTTATCTTCTTTATCTTCTTCAAAAGAAGGTCCTTGAGCTGGAATATCTAGCTCAAAATCATTTGATTCTTCTATTGCTGATGTTTCAGATTGTTGCTCTTCTTCATTATTCTCATTCTTTTCTTCACTTGCTGGTAAATCACCAATATTTAAATCAATGGGTGCTGTCTCTAGATTAGTATCCTCTGTTCTAGCCCCTTTATCTTCTCATGGAATTTCTAAATTCATATTTTGAATATCACTTGTTGGATTCTCTTCTACATTTGGCTGTTCGAAAGGAACTTCAGTACTAGGAATACTATCTCATTCTTGATTTTCAATAGTTCACGCTTCTTGAGAGTTTTCAACTGTAGAAGTTTCTCATTCAGCAACGGAATTAACAACATCATCAAAATTAAAATCTGATAATGCCGATGATTGAACTGGAATTTCAGCAGCAATTTCATTTTGTTGTAATCATTGTTCTTCTTGTGTACTTTGACCTTCAGCAATTACTGGAGATTGTAAATCTCAGAAATCAAAGTTAAAATCATTACTTGTTGGGTTTGATATTTTTTCAAATTTTTCCAAATTATCAAACACTTCTTGAGAACCTCAAAACATTGGCTTCTTCTCCGCTTCATTTTGAGGAGTTACGGTGTTCGCTGTATTCGCTGCTGCTGTTGGATTCATATCAGCCATTGTGATATTTCGTAGGATATAAACACTACATTTATTATATTCAGAAAAAAATGTAAAGCAAATTTTTACAGAATTATTCTAAAAAGATTTGTAATATAAAAAATTAATCATATACTCCGAGGCAAGTCTATCAAAAGACTACCATTTAATTTATTATTTTTGCGACTAGATGAGTGAAGAAATGATCATCAGCCAAACAAAATTATTCGTGGGTTGATTAAACTGGAAAATGAGATGAAATGATCTCAAAACTGAATTCTCAAAGTATGGAGAAGTTGTATTCGCTAGAGTAAATCTTGATCAAAGTACAAAACCTCCAAGGAGTAAAGGATTTGGATTCGTAGAATTTGCAAATGCTGATGATGCAGCAAAAGCAAAAGCTGAAATGGATTGACAAGAACTTTGGGGAAGACCAATTAAAGTTGATTTCGCTAAAGAAGATCCAAATAGAATTTCAAGAGCAGCTGAAAATAGAGAAGAAGCTGTTAAAGAAGAAGATGAAGATGATGTAACTTTCTAAGTTATTCATTTTCAATCTAAAAGATGCCATTATAGGCATCTTTTTTTTGTTAAAAAAATGAGGACTTTTTTGTCACAAAACTAAAGTTTATTCGTATTAAAAAGTGAACCTAGAGGGAACTTATTATGAGAAAAACTTCATAGATTCAGTTATAATTCTCCAACCTTATCAATAATGAAATTAGAAACATATTTTTATCAAGAAGGTAACAATAAACTTTCAGACGAGAGGAAAATCGCTCTGTATCAAAGGATCTGTGAAGAAAGGTCTAGGGTTTCTCATAATCTTGAGAGGACTAAAATATTAAGAACAAGAAAGATTTATGCTTTTCTTTCCTTTGTTCTTATTTTTTCTTTTTTATGAATTTATTTTTGAGATTTTCCTAAACTTATAGAGTATAGAGCCTTTTGGGCTGAGAAGAATCCCACATGATCACATGTTGTAAGCGCTGATTATATTGCTGAAGTACTAGAAATTAATGGTGATTACATCATAGAAAAAGAAGGTAAGACCTTCCAAAATTCAGTTCTTTTTGATTGAGATTTAATCACATTAAAGGAAAATGCAAAAATCATTTTTAATATCAATGATAATATAAAGACTGAAATACAGTGACCTGCGAAATTTACAATCAGCAAAGTTAGTGAATGAAAATATCATCTGTTTTTGATGGAATGAGATTTCTTAAAGGTTGATAGTGATGAAAGTGTCGATATTCTACAAGTCGAGACTGATGAAATGACTATTGAAACAAATAAAGATGAAAAAGTTGCATTAACATTAACGAAAGTAGATCACAGAACAGAACTAGAAAATAAATGATCATCATTACTTATCAAAGATAAGACCAAACAAGAAGAAGAGATAACACTCGAACCTGAAAAACTTTTAACAATGGAGGCAAACGACATTACTCATATTACAGATATAAAAGAATTTGCAACCGCTTTGACAAGTAAATGAAATCTTACTTATACCACAACTCTTCCTAAAGAAGATACTATCGAATGAGATTTAAATGAAAAGACTCCTGAGGTTACAGATATTGAAACACTTATTAAAGAAAACGATGATTTCTTGACTTCGAACTCTGCAATTCCAGGTGAAATTGAAGAAAATATTAGTAATGATTTAGCTTATAATGCTGATGAAAAAATTGTTCCAACGGAAAATCAATTAAGCCAGATTACTGCTGCACTCAATTCTAGTTTCTTAATGTGAGATGTGAAAGATTTATATCTTGCTAAAGAGAGTTGAGATTCTAACAAAATAGCTTCTGCTTATAGAAATATTCTTTGGAGAGTGAAGGCGGTTGCTGATGTATGTAATGTTAATATTTCTTTAGATCCTTCTGCTAAATCAGTTCTCGCACAGATTGACTTAGTAATAAATTGAATGAAACACTATCACTTCCCTCCAACAAAAGAAACCCAATTAAATACATTAAAGAATTGGATTAATTATGTTGAAAATACTCCTATAACTGAGAGCCGAGAAATTTTTGAAAGTCAACTTCCAAGTAATTTAAGATTTTAAATAATAAAGACCTGATTAACATCAGGTTTTTTATTTGATTTTCTTTAATCAAAAACTATATTTTAGGTATCTTTGTATCTTTTTTTAAGTGTAGAAATATGGAAACGCTCATTTGAAATGAGGTAGCTAAATCTCAATTTAAAACATATATTGAAAAAAACGAGTCGAGTAATAGACCAGTTTTTTTAATTATTATAGGTCCAGAAGGTATTGGAAAGACATCTTTTCTACGTTCTTATTCAGATATAATCTTATGAGAATATTCTATAACTGATCTTTTTTGGATGAAAGACTGCACAAAAGAACTTGGAAAATATCATTCTATTCAGATAGAAACACCAGATAAACAAAAAACAATACCTCTATTCGATAATACAATCTATGAAAATAAGTGAGTTAGAGAAATAAATAGTTGGTTACAACAATCCTCTTTTAGTTGAAAGAAAATTCTTCTTATAGAGAACATTCAAAGAATGACACAAGCTTCTATGAATGCCTTCTTAAAAACATGTGAAGAGCCGCTTCCAAATAGATTCCTTTTTGCGACAGCTGAACATGAAAGCTGAATTCTTCCTACAATTCTTTCAAGAGCAATGGTTATAAGATTTTCTCCTCTCTCTGATTCGGAAATGGCTAAATATATTAACGATAATTTTTCAGATATTAAAAATGATGAAAAGGAATTACTAATAAAACTTTCTATGTGAAAACCATGAACATTCCATGAAATATATAAAAAAGTAAAAGAGAATCCTGAGATCTTTGAATTAATGAAAGGGTTACTACCACTTATGATGGAGAATGGAGATTGGTTTAAAAAAATTGATAGTTTGAAAAAATTAGATGAAGCTTGATTTCTTGATATATTTCAAACTGTGCTTATTAAAGAATATGCAGAACAACATAATAGTGCTTGAGCACAAGCTTGGATTAATGTTAAAAAACAAATATCCTCAAATGTTAACCAAGAGAACGCACTACGATATTGAATTTTATCAACTGAAAACTAATGTCTACCTATCTCTGACAAAATTTTTTAAAAGATATTCAAATCATTAGGACTATAGCGAATTCTATAGAGCATCTTTATGTTAAGACCTGAGCAAAGGCTCTCATTGAAATTGGTCCTTGAAAAGGAGCTATTACAAAAAAAATTTATAAAATATCTCCCTCATTTTATGTAATTGAAAAAGATACTACATTAAAAGAGCATCTTAATACCATATGATTGGAAGAAAATCATATCATATTCTGAGATGTTCTTGAGCAGGATATTTCAACTATTCTTAGTCAGAGTCATATCCTTGAGGAAGAAGCAATTGTTGTTTGAAATCTTCCATATTACATCACCTCTCCGATTTTTAAACATCTTTTTTGGAAGGAAACTCCAAAATTTCTTGGATGATTTTTTATGATTCAGAATGAAGTTTGAGAAAAAATTAAATCAGATGCTAATAAAAAATCATACCTTCGATGGCTTGTAAATCGATGTTATACTATAGAATATGTAAAAATGGTCCCTGCTAAATGTTTTTCTCCTGCACCTAAAGTAAAAAGTTGTCTTGTTAGATTTATAAAAAAAGATTCTCCGGAAAATGTAGAACAAAAAAAACTTGAAAACTTTTTAAATCTTTACTCTCCATATAGCAGAAAGACTTTATGAAGAATAGAAAAGATGTTAGAAAAAAAAGGAAATAATGAATATAACATTCCTGATGATTTAAAATGAAAAAGACTTGAAGAATTAAATCGAAATAACATAAATATTATCCTTTCATAATCCTTGAAAACTTAAAAAATTTCTCTATATAAAAATTGACTTTATTACTCAGTCTTGCCATATGAATGAACAAATATTTGAACAAATCAAAAAAGTAAATGAATACTGAAAAGAATATTGGCATGCTAGAGAACTAGCTAAAGTATTAGAGTATGCTGATTTTACTAATTTTTCAAAAGTTGTAAAAAAAGCAGAACTTGCCTGTAAAAATAGTGGGCAATCAACGACTAATCATTTTAGTGAATTTACAGAAACTGCTCAAATTGGTTCTTGAGCGAAAAGAGCATTAAAGAGTTGGAAATTAAGTCGTTATGCTTGCTATCTTATTATTCAAAATGCTGATCCAAGTAAAGAAATTGTTGCTTTATGACAAAGTTATTTTGCTCTTCAAACAAGACAACAAGAATTATCTGCTCAATATTTAGAGGATCAAAAAAGACTCGAATTAAGGGATGAAGTTACAAAACATAATAAAAAACTTTTTAGCACTGCAAGATGAGCTGGTGTAAAAGATTATGCTACATTTTATGATTCTTGATACCAATGACTTTATGGTCTCAAGAAAAAAGATATTATTGAAAAGAAGCATCTTGATCCTGAAGATAATCTCCTTGATCATATGAATAGTGAAGAATTAGCTGCGAATCTTTTTCGTGCTACTCAGGCTGAAGCAAAAATTAAAAGAGAATCTATAAAATGACAAGAAAATGCGAGTATGGCACACTTTGAAGTTGGTCAAAAAATTAGGCAAACAATTCAAGAATTATGATGAACTATGCCTGAAGATATCCCCGCTGTCGAAGATATCAAATATGCTAGAAGAAGGTTAGAGGAACTTGAATACAAGGAAGAATGAAGTCAACAAAGTTTTGAAGAAAAATTAGCTGAAAGACTTGCTGAAAAAGATGCAGAAAGTAAAAAATCAGTTTCAAACATATCCAATCAAAAACCGCAATCTGCTGAATATAAACTTCCTGATAATATATTATTACTTACCAATCTTGCCAAAATAATAAAATGATATCCTTGAGATAAATTACTTATTTTATGAGATAAAAAATATAAAGTATCTAGTGAAGGTCTAAGACTGGTTAAAGAACTAATGAACAAATAATTTAGTCACTACATAAACAATAATGATTCACTATTTTTCATGAGAGGTAAAAAAGATTTGAAATGAAGTTTTTTTAAAAAACAGCTCTTTTGGAATTCAAGTATTATATTCAGGATCTCAAACACAATGAGATTTTTTCATTTATCCTTACTTTGATGACCAAAGAAAAACATTTGGATATTTTGCATTTGATACCCTTGAACAAAAAACAAGTTTTGAATCTTTATTAAAAATATCTTGAGTTTGACCTAAGACAGCTTTTCAAATTGTTCAATTTCCATGAAAAGAAATTAAAGACGCCGTGGATAATCTTGATGCAAAATTTTTTCAAGCAATTCCTTGAATAGGTCAAAAATTAGCAAAAAAAATAGTTCTCGAACTTAAAGGAAATTTTCAAATAGCTGAAGCTCTTGACGTTGATCAAGATCAGAAACTTTTCAAATCAATTTCCAAATCATTACAAAATTTTTGATTTGATTGAAATCGCGTAAAAGAATTACTTAGGACTTATCCTGGTAAACTAACGGAAGAGAACCTTCCTGAAGTTGCTAAATGGGTAATATCAGAAATGGGTAAATAATTACTCTAATATTAATTTTCGTCCTTCTAGATATCACTTCCAAATTCCTTTTATAATCTCTCGCTTATCTTTATCTCAATAAAGATATGCTTTTATTGATAACCAAATAGAAATTCACCAAGTACTCCATAATAAAAGAATTAGTTTTTCTTGGAAATTTGCATGTTTTTTTCATCGTAAAAAAATATTCCTTATCTTTTGATATGAAGATCATGCATTTCATATCCAAGCCTCTTCTAGATATGTCTTATCTCTTTCTTGATGATAAACTTTTAAATCTCTAAATACTAGTATTGGATAGCCTTTTTCTCGTATTGAATACACAAAATCCAAATCTTCAGCAATCCATGCTATTTTTTCATCATAACGCACTGTCTTCATAATTTCCCTTTTTCAAAATATACCATTTCAGCTAAACATCTTTATTTCTGCATATTCTTGATGTTTTTCCAAAAAATGAATTTGAGGGCGTGCCTCCCAATATTTATATCATGAGAATCATTGATTTTGAATTTTTGTTGTATTTCTCCACAACAAAGTTGGTGTTATAAATACTTCCTTACTATACCATTTTTTAAACTTATCGTGGTAAGCCAATGCTTTCTTAAGATAATCTGAATCTATTTCATTATCATCATCGAAAAGTTGAATAAAATCTCAAGAAGCCTGATCTATTCAAAAATTTCTTACATAACTTGCACCTCATTCTGAATGCGGAACAAATGATGAATTTTTATGAGAAAAAAAATTTATTAATAATCAATAATTCTTAAATTCATTTTTAAAATTATTTCGTTCATTATCCGTAAATTCTCTATCACAAACTACAACAATTTCAAAATCTTTAAAACTTTGTTTATCCAAACAGGAAAACAAATTATGTAGCAATTTTAAATTTTTTGCTCTACTAGGAATAACAACTGAAATTTTTTTTGATTGTGATTTCATCTTAAAATTAGAAGATAAACCTCACTGTTTATGTATTAAAAATTTAGAAACATTCAAGCTCTTTTTTTATAAAAAACAAAAAGGCTAGAAAATTCTAGCCTTTGATATAGTTAAATAATACTATTATTCTGTTTGCTCATTCTGACTTCCCTTCTTATCATCTTTACAAAGATTAACATTTTTAAGCATTCTATAATATTCAAACTTTCTAATCATTTGGTTATATGGAGAAAGTTCTGTGAATTCTAGCTTATCCTCATTTAATATTTCTCTTAATTCAATAAGTTTTGACATCTTTTCTACCTTATCTTGTCCCATTTCTCCGATTTGTTCAATTGACATTTGTACAGGCTCCAAAACCTTATCAACAGATAAATCGTTTTCTGTTCATAAACCAAAACATTTTTCAGCCAAAGTTTTTGTTATTTCATTCATTTCTTCTGTGCTGATTCATCTTCCATAGATACTAAAATCTACATCTCCTACATATTCTACATTATTAGATAATGATAATGTATCATTCATCTCCTTATCAAATGTGAAGGATTCAATTGCAATCAATGGAGGAATGTCTGCATAGAATCTCTTTAATGCTAATGGTTTATTAGAAATTGATGTTAATCCGATTGAATATGCAAGTTCTGGTATATTTCTATACTTATCTCTAAATCTAAAGTAACAAACAACTCTTGAATCAGAACTTCAACAAATAACACTTTGTTTTACGGCAGTATCAATTACTTGTTCATCTATAAGACGAGATGGTGCAGTATCTGAATCAAAAATCCAATTATAAAGATAACGTGAAATTACTACGTTATTAAAATATTTTTCATCTTGATCTGCAGGTTTTTCCAAATGATACTCCTCTATTAACTTTTTAATCTCATCCGCTTTCTGTTCTCTTATTGCATTAAATAAGTAATAAGTAAAGTCGTTTAACAATCATAGATTATTTACATTTGATGTTAATGAGAGCTTATCCACCAATAGCAAAAAAGCTCTCTTTGAATTTGACTTAAAAGATACCTTAATAGGTATTTTAAAGAAACCATTTTCTGTTTCTTCTTCTATATCTCCAATTCTCATATCTGTTACTTCATTTACTCAAACATCTTTTCAACTATCTCTGATAATAGAACTCCATTGTGAAAGTAAAGTAATATCTTGATATGGGTTTTTATCCAAATATTTTCTACCCAAAATATCAATATCAATTTGTTTTGTATATGGATCTTTCCAGATGTTAAGAGATGGCAATAAAAAGTTTCTTAAAAATTCATTATATACACTTGTCTTAAAAGATAATTCCCCTTCTAATCTCTCTTTTTCAGCTTTTGAAGTAGTATAAACTGTAATCATTTCATCAATACTTCATGGCAAATGATCTCTATCTTCAGTCATTGCTTCGTTTTCTAAAAAACTAGCCAAATTATAATGACTCAGTTCTTTTAGTTTCATTGTTCTAGAAATAAGTTCTTCATTTTTTGTCCAAACAAAATAGGCTCACACTCATGCAACTCAAATAGCAACAAGCATTAAAATCAATGCTGCTATATAAGACTGTTTACTAACTCAAAATGTAAACTCTTTCTTTTCTGTGTCTCATCATCTATTTATTTTTCATGCTACTTTTGCCCAAAGAGCTTTTGCCTGGTCTTTCAAGGATTGCTGCTCTTGAGTTTGATTTTCTTCTGGCATTATTACTATTGTAGATTAAAAGTTTATAGGAATAAAATCCTCTTCTAAGTATAGTTGAATTTTTATTTTTTTAAAAGAATATCTTAATATTCTTGTTCTCTTTGTCTTGACATATTTAAAATATCGGTTATCTCATTATATATAAAACATCATTAATCCTAAACAATTATTTCATTAAAAAATCATTCTATTATTTTTTCCCCTATTTTTTGACTTTTGAATTTTTTTGTCTATACTATAACGGATGATAAAACTTTTATCTATTTGTAAAAACAAAAATGCCTAATGATGAACAAAATCAAACTCCAGTTCAAACCAATCCACAAGCAGCTACGGTTTGACTAGAAAGTATTAATCAAGAACAAGTTGCTCAACAACCTGTTCAAGCTGCAGTTCCACAAGCACCTGTTTCACAAGCACCTGCTCAAGCAGAAGAAAAGAAATGAGGTTTCTTCGGAGGAATTAAAAATATGTTCAGTTTTTGAAACAAAGCACCAGAAAATGCTGCCGCTCCACAACCAAATGTTGGAGATACAGTACAAAATGTTACAGCTCAAGCATCAAACACAGTGAACAGTGCTGTAGAAACTGGAGGGAGTTTCTTTCAAAAACTTGTAAGTTCAACACAGAATTTACTAAATAAAACAGAAAACTTTGCTACATCTGCAACAGAAAAAACATTACAAATTACTCAAACCATTAAAGATGTTCCTGGGAAAGTTGTTGAAAAAACAACCAGTGTTGTAGATAAAGGAATTAATCTTGGTAATCAAATTAAGGATCAAGCTCAAGCAACAATCCAAACAGGTGTGAATTTTGGTAGTAATATAAAAGATACTGTTGTTCAATGAGCTCAACAAATCACAACTAATCCATTAGAAGCAGCAAAAAACATGTGATCTGGATTGGTTAGTAATACTGTTCAACTTGGACAAAATGTTTGACAACAAGCTACAGAGCTTTGAACAACTGCTGTTAATGAAGTAAAATCTTCAGCAGAAGATGTTGTTAATGATGTTAAAGAAACAGGTACTAATATTGCATCAAATACACAAGAAATTTGAAGTGGTATTATTGGAGATGCTGTAGCTGCAGGTAGTGGTATTGTAAACGATGTAAAAGATACTTCACAAGATATGGTAAATGATGTAAAAGATATGGGAAGTAATGTTGTTTGATCAGTAACTTCAGCAGGAACAACAATTGTTAATGATGTAAAATCATGATCAGAAAATCTTGTTAATAATGCTAAAGAAATGGGAAGTAACATGGTTAGTGGTGCTGTTGAAGCCGGTGAATGACTTGTTGAAAGTGCTAAATCTACTGGAGAAAGCATTGTTGCACCAGTTGCTCAATCCGCAACAGAAAGCGCTCCACAAGCACCAGCTAATGACCTTGTTGGAGGTATTAAACAAGTATGATCAAATATTATTGATAAAACAAAAGAAATTGGACAGAATGTTGTTGATACAACGAAGGAAGTTATCCACAACCCTGTTGAATATATTGATACTCTTGCTTGAAAAGGACAACCAGATACTCAAGCACCTGTACAAGAAACTGAAAATACAACAAATCTAGATAATTTAGGAAATGCTGCTTAATTTCAGAGTATTTCAAACCATCTTGCTTCTTTACGTTCAATATTCTTAATTATTTCTCAAAGATGTTCAGAAAGCAAGGTTATATCATCATAGGCTAAATCTTTATTATTCAAAAGCTGAGTTATCTCAGCTTTTTCTTCTTCTAATTTTTCTAAATCTTTAATAAGCTGATTTAACTCTTCTTGTAACTCAAAAGGAAGTCTTTGCAATGGTACATCATCTAATGTCTCTTCTTTTCTATTTTCTACAACATTAGAAAGCTGTTTTTGTTCCTTCTTCTTTTCCTTTTTATCTTCTTCATTACGCCATTGAGAATAACTTCATCGGAAATCAGTAATTTTTCCTTCTCCTTCAAATATAAATAAATGATCTACCAATCTATCCATAAAAGATCTATCATGAGAAACAATAATTAGACATCATTTATATTGGATCAAGAAATCCTCTAATATACTTATTGTTATTAAATCTAAATCATTTGTTGGTTCATCTAAAATTAGAAAATTTGGATTCTTTATTAATGTACAAAGAAGCGCTAATCTTCTCTTTTCTCATCAACTTAAACGTGACGCTGGTCTATACCGTTGGTCTGTAGTGAATAAGAATCTTCATAATAATTTCTCTGCGGATAATATTTCTCAATTTACTAACGTTAAAGATCCTGCATTATCTTTTAAAACATCTATAACTGTTTTCTTTTCATCATAATTTAATTCTCATTGCTGATATTCTCCAAAAACAACAGTTTTTCACACTTCAATTGTTCATGAATCAGCCTGTAATCTTCATAACAACATAGAAATAAAAGAAGTTTTTCCTATTCAGTTTCTTCCTATTAATCCAACATGTTCACAGAATTTAAAATCATGTGAAAAGTTTTTTACAATACATTTTTCTCAAAAAGATTTTTTTAATCCTCTCACCTGTAAAATTTTTGTCCCTAATCTTCTTTCACTTAATGGTATATCTAATTCTGGAGCTTCTTCCTGATATAATGCTTTATTTTCATCATAGCGTTTTTCTATTTCATAAAATTCTTTTTCTCTAAAATGTTGTTTGGTTGCTCTAGCTCTTGGTGACTTACGAATCCAAGCTAATTCTCTTTTTAATAATTGACGCAATTTTTCCTGTTCTATTTGCTCATTTTGGTGACGCTCAGCTTTTTTTTCAAGATAATAAGAGTAATCTGCTGGGTATCTGTAAATTTTTCCTCTTTCTAATTCATATATTTCATCACATACACTTTCTAAGAAATATCTATCGTGCGTTACTAAAAACAAAGTATTATTTTCTGTTTTTAAATAATTTTCTAGCCACTCAATCATTTCTAAATCAAGATGGTTTGTCGGCTCATCTAACACCAACATATCAGGTTCATCAATTAATGTTTTTGCTAACGCTACTCTTTTTTTTTCTCCTCATGATAAGGTACTAATTTTTTGATGGAGTAATTTTTGTAATCAAAGTCTTGCTATTATCGTATCAACCTTTGCTTGATAACTCCAAACTCAATATTCATCTAAAAGTGGAATCAATTCTGTCAATTCTTCTGCATCACCTGTATACATTAATTCTTCATATTTTTTTATCAGTTCAGCAGAAGTATGGTCTGTTTGAAAAACTTCATCTAGAGCACTATTCTCTTCATGTAGATTAAATTCTTGAGGTAAATATCAAATTTTTAATCCCTTTTTCCACTCAACATCTCAATCAGTCCTATCTAGATTTCCCATCATGAGATTTATTAATGTAGACTTTCATCCCCCATTTTTAGCAACTAAGGCTATTTTTTTCCCTTTTTCTATAACAAAAGAAATATGATCTATAATTGGTTTAGATACATAAGTTTTTGTTAAGTTATCTGCCTTAAAATACCACATTTAAAATTATGAGTGAAAATCGAATAACGTTTAAATTATCATAAAAAGGCAACTACTTTTTCATCTCTTCATTGTACTTGTTGATCATTTCATCCCCCCTTTAAACCAAGTTTTTGTGCTAATGTTTTTGCTGAATTTCCAGCAACCGTGAAAAGAATATAATTACCAGCTATTGTAGCTAAAAGAACATTCTTTCCTCCAAAATATTGTTTTGCTTGGAATCAAAGTGTCTTAAAATTAATATCTGTAGGAACTTTCATAATTATATCAAAATCCTCATTTGATTTTTTTTCACCATTTTCTAGGAAAGAAGTTATGGATTTAGCTTCTAATGATTCTACTTGAGCCTTTAATTCTCAAAAGTCCTTAAGAAGTTTTTGAGTTTTTTCAATAAGCTGTGCTGATGACTTTACCTCGTATAAATCAACAAGCTGAGATAAAAGACTAGATTGATTTTCTATTTTTTCAATTACTCTTGGCCCAGTTAAAGCTGTAAGCCTTTTAATTCCTGAAGCAACAGCTTCTTGTGAAATAATTGTAAATGCTCAAATATCTTTTGTATTTTTTACATGAGTACCTCAACAAAGTTCAATTGAAAGTTTTTCTCAACGAGAAGCAAAATATGCCTTATCTTGTTCACAGGCATCTTCATTATTAAATACTTGAACTACACGAACAACATCTCAATATTTTTCTTCAAAAAACATTTTTGCACCCAACTTACCTGCATCTTCGATTCACATCTCTTCTATTTTTACCTCACATGCCATATAGATAATTTCATTTACTCTTTTTTCGATTAGTGCAAGTTCCTCTTCGTTTAATAATCTATCTGCATAAAAATCAAATCTTAATAGATCTGAGTCCACCAATGATCATGCCTGCTTAGTATCTGGGAAAAATTGAGCTAATTCAGCATGTAGAAGATGTGTCGCTGTATGTGCTCTCATTTTGGCATATCTTTGAGATGGGTCAACTGATAATTTCATCGTTTCATAATTATATAAATGACTGAAGAAGGTATAACTATTTACATTATTTTTTCTAGGTATTTTTCGTTAAAAACAAAAAAGGAAGAATTAAATCTCCCCTTTTCAATATTTAATAATAATGATTATTTTTTAATAATTGCTTCAATTGCAGCAAATGTACCTTCTTCCTTATCATTTACTATAATATATAATTCATCACCTGGTTTACCAGCATGGAAACTAACTGCTGCTTGATTAAGGAAATAAACTTTTCAATCTTCAGTATTTGCTGTGAATTTATTATCATCTGTCTTTGAAAGAATAGCTTTTAGATGTTTTCTTTCTGCAGGCTTAATAAGTTTAAACACCAATCTTCCTTCTGGAAGAATTTTTAACTTCATTACATCACCAGGAATTAATTTTGACTTACTTGAATAATTCATAGGTACTGGATATTTCTTTTGATCAGCTCCTACCATGTAATATCAATCAAATACTCCTTCAACTACTTCTGCATCTTCGTCTTTATATGCCTTTAATTCTTCTGGCATTGAAGCTCTTGTTTCTTCCAAATAAGCAGATAAAGATTCAGGATTTTCTGGATCAAAAGAAGCCAATTGTTCAAGAGTTAATTTAACTCTTTTTAATTGCATTTCTGCATTAGCTAAAGAGTTTTGAGCAAATTGAAGAAGTTGTTGATAGTTCTTCATTAGCTCTTCATTTGTTTTTGTTTTTGTCATGTGGTTAATATTTATACTATATAAATAACTGTAATATCATTATATTTATTTTTGTCAATAATGCAATCAATTTTTTCTTTTTTATTATCCTTTACTTTTTTAGTGAATTGTAATGTATATAAGTTTTTTTACCATATGTATGAGAATTACTCCACAAGAAGGATTCATATAAATCTACTTTATGATTTCCATTTAAATCATAATTATAAGCTTTTCATTTTTTTGTTTTTGTCTTCTTTGCATAATATGCTTTATCTGTTCTTAGTTTATACCACTCATCAAGAAATGTTTTTCAATTTTTTGGAAGATTATGCATAATAGCAATCAATTGAGTAAGATCTGATTTATTTTCCTTCTTTGTAAGTTCGTTTAATGCTTTCGTTGTCAATGGATCATTTTTGTTAATAAGTTGTGTAATATTATATAATGAAAACAAAAAAGCAGCTCTATGATGAGATTTTCCTTTTAGTTTACAAACACTTCATGGAATGCGAAGATTCTCTGGTACAAATTGGTTAATAACAGAAGCCCCCCTTTTCTCTTTTGGAGTATCAAAAAGAGCTAAAGATGTAAACTGATATTGTCAAAATGATGTATAATCATCATGAACAGCAGGCAAATAAGATAAATATTCTTCTCATGCATTCTGTAATAAAAAATCTAAGAATTCTTTATTAAAATCACCCTCTTTGTATGGGAAGAATTCTGTCATACTATACGATGTAAGTACATTTTCATCAATATTATCAGCTATTTTTTTAAGAAGATTTAGTTTTTTACTATCTCACTTAAACATTTTTTCTCATAGCAAATTCCAATCCATTCCTTTTCTTAAATCACTGATAATAGTTGCAATATTCTTTTTATATTGATCCAATGATATTGGATGTACTTTATTAAAATCGATTTTTGAAACAGTGTTATTATAGTGTTGTGTTGCTACTACGAATTTCTTTTTATTTTCTCTTTGCATTTTTTTATGATAAAGATTTGCTATTGCTTTATTTTTATCCCAGGTTCTTTTTTCTCATAAACGAATTCAATCCCACTTTTTTGTATCTTTATGATAAGGTCCTCATATATATGCAGAATACAAATCTCAAACTGCAGATCCCTGTAATTTTTCTGGGACTTTTCATCATTTTAATGTTAATTCTCCAGTAGGTATATTATCTAATTCATCATCTCCTCCATCTGAAGTTTCTCAAATAAGATTTAATTCTTCTTCATCATGTTGGGCTATTAAAGCTTTTTGTCTTTCATTTTCTTTATACTCTTCTATTGTTGATTGAATATGATCTGGGACCACTCTAATTGAATCTCAAGGATGAATACGATCAGGATTCTCAAGTTGATTATCTGAAATAACTGATTGCACAATAAAATGACATAATCTTGGATCTGATCTTTCTTCTTCTGAAAGATTTAATGAGTCTTTTACGATACTCGTAATACTTTGCCCTGGCTGTACAACAAAATATTTCTCAATCTGTTCTTTTCATTCATCACTTGAACATGCTGAAAAAAGTTGTGTTGCTGCAGCCAATGTAACAGCAGCGGTCCTTAGTTTTCAAACTACTTTATTTGTAGAATTTTTTCTCTCTAAACTCATTACAATTAAAAGAGGATAAAACTTACTTAAGTATATTTAAAAAACTCCTTAAAATCAAAAAACGAGTAGTATTTTTTTATTTCCTTAACAAAAAAATACTGGTAGATGATTATTACATCCACCAGTCTTTTAATAAGTTCTTCTTGCGCTGAAACTATACCAACATTCTTTTATCTTTATCCTTCCTTTTATATAAACAGTTTGTAATCTCCACGTATAATCATCTAAAAGATAATTAACAGGCGTCCATGTAACTCCATAAATTCCTATGGTGTTAATATGACTTAAATTAAAATCTGAATCCTTAAAAGTTAAAGTTGTTGTTTGTTGGCCGTTTGTAAAAATATAATTAACAGTAATACTTACAGCCTCAACATATCCTTTTGAAGGTGTAATTTCAAATGTTAGATGTTTAGCTTTCGTATCGATGTCGTTATAAATACCGACATTCCAATTTGCTGTTATTTCTGGCAGCTCATCTTCTTTACAACAAGAGCAGAGCACAATCAGCAAAAATAAAGTTAATATACTTTTTACATTCATATTTTTGTATTTTGTTTTTACATACTATATTTATTTTTATTTAAAAGTAAAGATATATTTTTTAACGTCAGTTTGAGTTTCCCCGTTATATCCCTAGACTATAAAGTAATTTACTACTAATCCCATTATGAATCTATCCGAAAATACTATAAAACTTCAAAACTTTATAAAGGAAGTTCCAAATCCTGAAGACATTCCAGAATGATCATTACATGAACGATACCAACTATTTATTGATACCATTATCGATCATAATCATCTTTATTATATTAATGCAAAACCAATTATTTCTGATGCAGAATATGATGAATTATTCGCATATTTAAAATTAATAGAAGAATACTATCCTCACATAATTTCTTGAACATCTCCTACTCAAGGTCTTGTGTGACAGCTTGCTGATGGTTTTGAAAAAGCAGAACACATTGTTCCGCTTCTTTCTTTAGAAAACAGTTATAATGAAAATGATATTAGAGAATGGTGAAATAGATTAAGTAAAATTGCAGAAAAAGCAGGAAGAGATAATTGGGAATATCTTCTTGAACCGAAATTTGATGGACTAAGTGTTGAATTTATCTACAGAAACTGAAAACTAGTTCAATGAATTACTAGATGAGATGGGAAAATATGAGAAGACATTACTTCAAACATTTTAATGATATCTCAACTCCCAAAAATTATTACAAACACAGAGGAACTCCATTTTAGAGGTGAAGTTCTAATGCCAAAATCTCAACTAGAAAAACTTAATATAGAAAGAGAAAAAAAATGACAAACTCCTTTTTCAAACACAAGAAATGCGGCATCATGAAGTCTAAAGCTTTTAGATTCTAATGAAGTCTGAAAAAGAGGTCTTATTGTAGCAATCTATGAACAACTTTCATGAACACCTTGCGATTGGCAGTCTTTATGACTACCTGTCTTTAATCTCCCTGAAAACTACAGAAGGACAAAGGATATTGAACAAATAATTAAACGATGTTTAGATCCACAATTAAAACAATTTCTTGAAGAACAAGATATTGATTTTGACTGATTAGTAATCAAAGTTCGTGATGATTCTCTTGGTAATCAGGAATCAGTCTGAGGAAATCTTTTTTGAAATACTACTAATATTGGTCCTTGAATTCGTGAAATATTGTGAGGGACAGAACATCATCCAAGATGGGCTATTGCATATAAATTCCCTGCACAACAAGCTGCTAGTCAAATTAGGTCTGTGGATTTTCAAGTATGAAGGACGTGAATCATTACTCCTGTTGCCAACATAGATCCTGTTCAACTTAGCTGAGCAACAATTTCTAGAGTTAGCCTTCATAATTTTGACTTTATACAAACGAAACAAATCAGAAACAAAGATTTTGTTCGAGTGCAAAGAAGTTGAGAAGTTATCCCGTATATTGTTTGAACCATAAAAGAAAGAAGGAATTGAACAGAAGAAGAAATTATACCACCACATTTTTGTCCTGTTTGTAAATGAGCAATCACTAATATCGATATCCACTATTACTGTACAAATCCGTGATGTCCTGCACAAATAAAAGAAAAAATCATTCATTTTGCATCTAGAGATGCCATGGATATTACTTGACTAGGTGAATCCGTTGTTGATGTATTAGTTGATCAAGGATTACTTCATTCAATATGTGATATTTACACGCTTACTGATATAAAAAATCAGATTCTTTTACGTAAATTTCCAAATTTTTGAGAAAAAAAGATTGCTGAAATTGTTTGAGAGATAGACAAATCAAAAAGCAAACCCCTTTGGAGAATATTAAATGCACTCTGAATTCCTAATGTTTGAAAAAAAATAGCTCAAGACTTAGCTACTTATCTAAAAAGTAAAGAAGCTAATTCTTTAGATAAAATTCTTGAAGTATTTGAGAATGAGCAAATTAAGGACTTATTTTGAATAGGTAATAAGATTATGAATTGAATCTTGCTTTATATTAGTAATCCAGATACTTTATGATTATTACGCTGACTCGAACAACATGGGGTAATTTTTGATGCTACAGCTGTTGATGAAGATAACTCTTTAAGTATTTCAGAAGAAGATAAAGAACATTTTTCTCTAACCTGAAGTTTCCCTGTTTCAAGATGATTATTCGTAAAAGCCTTGGAAAATAAGTGATTTGTTTATGATGAGAATCCCAATTCTAAAACAAATATTATGTTTATTTGAGAAAAACCATGAAGTAAGGCTGAGAAAGCTTCAAATCTTTGAATAAAAATTTATAATAATTTCGATGAGATAAAAAAAATCTTCTGATTGGAATTTCCTACAGAAGAAAAAAAATCAAAAATTATTCAATGAGGCCTATTTTAATTTTTAATATGCTTTTTAAATATTGATTCTATGTTCATCCAATAACTATGGAGATCTTTAGGATCGACAAATACCAAAACTGTATCTCATGGCTTCAACATTCATTTAGGAATTTTAAACAAAATTCTTTCACTTTTAAATATAATATTTAATCCCTCTAAAAGTCCTTTTTGTGGTACAGCAAAGATAAAACTACCTTTCTGATATGTACTCCAAGAATCGATATATTCTACATTAACAATACGAGCTTCTACAGCTACTCAATTATCAACGAGATGAGATTTTAATCAAAGTCATATAATCATTGATATAATTCATTTAAGACCATATCTTAAAGATATCAATCCTACAATAAGCACAAAATAAGAATAATAATCAGTATGAAAACCTGATTTATATAGAGGCATAAATCCTAAATAGCAAATATATGCTCATAAAAAAGTGAAGAAAAATTGTTTAAATGTCCAATTAAATCTTGAAACTTTATACTTATGAAGCATTTTTTTTGCTTTTTTTTGAACTTCTGTCTGTTTTGTGCTCATATACCCACAAATAATTAAAGTTATACTTATTATATTTTAAATGTCATAAATAATCAAATTTTTAGAATAAAAAAAGGAAGGATTCAATCCTTCCCTATTATTAAGACAACACTTTGCAATTATTCAGCAACTTTATATGAGTCTAAAGCAGCTTTAAGAGTCTTAAATGCTTCTTCAAATTTCTTGCTAGCTTTTTCTGATGCTTTAGCAACTTTATCCTTTAATGAAGCAACAAAATCAGATCTTGATTTTAATGTAGAGTAAGTTTTCTTATTATCTTCGAAAAACTTATTAATAATAGCGTGAAGTTCTGCGTTTACATCTTTTTCTTCTACAACATCTCCTGTTGTTTCTTCAGCTTTAGCTCATGATTCTACAACAGCTCCTGTTTCAGCAGCAGTTTCTCCTGTTAAAGCAGCTCCTGTTGCAACATCTCAAGTTTCTGCAACAGCTCCTGTTGCTTCTTCAGCTTTAGCTCCTGATTCTACAACAGCTCCTGTTTCAGTAGCAGTGTCTCCTGTTAAAGCAGCTCCTGATTCTGCAACGGCTCCTGATGTAGCAGCAGTAGTTGTTAAAGTTTCTTCTTCAGTAGCAAATGCATTTGTCATCACTAGTGCTCCAAGAACAACAGCACATAGCGCAATACTTGTCTTTTTCATAATTTTAAAACAATAAAAAAATAAAAGTTTTCTATCTATTATACGATTTAAATTTAAACTTGTGACAAGAATTTAAAAATTTGTATTTTTTAGTCTTTGTCTATATAATTAATATAGTATTTATACCTTTATTTTTCACATGAGCGAAGAAGAAAAAATCGAGAATTGAAGCATTAAAGATCATTGATATTTAAAGCCTGACGAAATACCTGAAGATGAATACTACATGGATATTTGTCGTGTAGTTTGAGAAAAAGGAACCTGTAATCGTTGAAGAAGTTGATGTGTTATTGTTAAAGATTGACAGGTTGTTGCTACAGGATTCGTTGATGCTCCAGAATGATCTATTAAATGTGATGAAGATGAACATTTGATGTGGACTGTCATAAAAAACACATGAGAAGCCACTCAACATTGTATGAGAAATTCATGTGCAGAATTAAATGCTATTGCTCATGCTGCTAGACAAGGTATTTCCTTGGAATGAGCAACTATCTACACAAAAATGACTCCTTGCTATGTGAGACATTGTGCTCATTTAATTGTTGCTTGTGGTATCAAGAGAGTTGTTTGTGAAAAAAGGTTTCACGATGCAAAACTCAGTGAAGAAGTCTTCGATAAAGCAGGAGTTGAGCTTGTTTATTTAGAGAGTTGAACAGAAGAATATTAGTTTTATTTATCTTTTTAAAAAAATGTCTGCTGAAACATTAAGCAGTTGAGTAGAACAAAAAGAAGGTGTCAATCGAGTTAAGGATGCACTTAATAATCTTGAAAAAAGTGTTCGATGACAATATTTCAAAAAGGCTGTCGACTGGCTTAAGTCTACTTTTTGATTAGAAGACAAAGATGCTCAACAAACAGCATTACAACAAGTTGTATGACAATGAAGTGGACATACAGAACAACCATCTTCTGGAATTGATTATTCAAAAGTAGATAGAAGTTGATTTACTCCATGACCATATCCTTTTGCGCATATCCATACTCCATATAAGGGTATTTCTACTTATAGAGTTGATAATATTAAATTAAATCCTCTCATTTGATTCTCTCAATTATGATTAAGTTGAACAGAAGGGAATTTAGTTACTCTTCATGTAAAAGATCAGCCATTAAAATTTACAAATAAAGATGCTGTTTGAGTTAAAAAGAATAATCCATGTAATGTATCCCCTTTCAAAGGAGATGTATGAAGAACTTGATCTTCAAGAGTTGCTGATGGTCAAAATCATTGAAGATACAATACCATGGAAGACGGATTAGCATCATTCATGAGGCTTATGAGACAAGATAGATATCGTAATAAATCTATTCAAGGTATTAATTGTTCATGAATGCAATGAATCTATAAACCAGATGAACCTGATTCTTTAAAAGCCTTACGTATCAAATGGATTACCCATTCATGTGAAAAATTACACGTAAGTCCTTTTGAAAGATTAAATACAGATGATAAAGAAACTATGATGGCTTTTACCCAACAAACTGCTGTAAACGAAACTTGAACTCATTTTGATAGAGCGACATTAGAAAGAGCATATGAAAAAGCATTTTGATAATTCATTTATTTAAAAAAAATCCTAAGGATTTATTAAGTCCTTAGGATTTTTATATACATTAAATATTAATTTGCTTCAATAAATGTTCTATGAGGAGGAATCATAATACCACCAACTCCTCAAGCTGCATCTGTTTCAGAGGCAATCTTTCAATCTTGATTATATTTATCAAGATCAACTCTTTTATTTTGAGCTTTATCAATAGCCTTTTCAGTATCTTTTAGAGTTTCAATTAGAGACTTAATTCTTTCTCTTTCTGCTTTTGCTCCTCTAAGATCTCCTGCAGCTTCTAATGCAACCAATTTCTTTTGGCGAGCTTGAATATCTTTATAATAGAATTCATATGAATCTATTAAACTTTTAATATTTGCTTCATTTTTTGCAATTTGTTCGGTTGTTACTCATTCTTCATAATCTTTTTGAGCATTTGAACAACTTGAAGCTCACATAAGAACAACAATAGCTGCAGCCGCAGTTGCTGCTTTTCTTGCATTTAGCCGTTCTTTACCAACTTTTCTTCGTTTATCTGGTCATTTTTCTACCATTTTAATACCTGTTAATATTTAAAATTTCTATGATGAAGGATGGTCTGCCACCCAAAGTTTATTAAGATAGTCTCTAAAGAACTCTCTATTCTTATCTTTTTCTATTGTAGGATGATTACTTGCCATATCACCTATAAATGGAGCATTGGAAAGCACTGTTTCTTTTTTATCATGTTCCACAAATTGAACCGATTCTCGAAATTTTAGTCATCAACTCAACTCAAATGGAGCATTCCTATTTTCAAATTTTGTCGTCCTTTCCCAGGTTTTTGCCTTAATATAATTAACAAGTAAACCTGTTCTTAACCATTCTTTTTCATCCTTAAATTTTAATGTTTGTCATCCAGCATCTGTAAATCCATCAATTGTTAAATCCGGATTGATATCTATTGTATTTTCTTTAACAGCTCACTCAATATCTACTTTTGAAGTAAGTTTAACTTTTCAACCATCTACTTTCAAGCTCATTTGTCAATATTTTGTTCATTCTGATGCAAGACTTGCAAATGCTTCTGCTATTTTTATCTTCTTTTCTGACGCAACATTTAATTTAGCTATTTCCTTATATCTATTATCATCAGGGTTTGGCATAAAGTATCACTCCTCTTTTAATTTATCAAATACTTCATCGTTGAGCTCTTTTTCTTTAAATAGAGTATCAATTACTTTATCTTTTTTATTGTTATCAATTAATAATCATCTATCTTTTAAATATGCGTCTATTTTATTATATTTTTCCGCAGCTTCTCATAAACGTGAATCAAGATATCAATCTGGATCAGAATTTAAATCAGACTTTGTAATTCCTAAACGTTCAATATAATTATATAATAATGTCTTTGAAGAATCTGACCTAGAAATATTTTCTATTGCTGCAATCTGTGCTCAAATCCTTGCTTTTTGTTCACTTGTTGTATTGGCATCATTTTGCAATACTTCTAGATATCATGTTCTCAATCATCCCAAATCAATCTTTGTCATTTTACCAGAAGAGTTAAATGAACCATATTGTTTTATAATTTTTTTAGGAACTCATAATAAAACAAATTGTCACATCACTTGTTGGGATACTAACTGTTCATTTGATGTTAAATTTTCTGGAGAACTCCATGGAAATTCACCCGTCGTCCACCATTTATTTAAATTTTCTAAGAATGAGCTTCCTGTTGTCATTTGAGATCCGTAATTCAATGCCATAGGAATTCAAATAACAGCTGCTATTTTTCATAGTGATGGGAAACTAAATTTTCTCTCACCTCACTCTTTTTTTGTAAACAACCAATAACCAATTCACACAACTCAAGCTACTAATCCGAAAGTTCCTACTGTATTTATCATATTTCTAGCCTGTCATTGGGACATTTTTGTATTTTCAGTAAGAAATTTTTCAAAAATATTTGCATATCATCCTGCTCAACATGTTGCTAAATACCCTGCTGCTGCTCAAGCAGATCCTGCAGCTTCAGGGAAAACATTTATTGTTTTTCAATTATTCATTACTTGAATTGCTTTATTTGAAGCAAGTCTTTCTCTATTTCATTTTTGACAAATATTTAAGATAAGAGGAGAAACCTCTGGCATAAAAGCCAATGGCTGATTAATATAAGTACCTCTCTCCAATTCTTCATTAATCTTTCCTAATGCAGCTGCTTTGTTTAAGGTATAATTTGTGCTATTTTTTTTATTAAGATAATCAATGTAAGTATCTAGTAACTTTCCTAGCTCCTTATTATATTTTTTTTCATCTTTCAGTTTCTGTTCTATTTCTCTTCTTTTAGCTCTTAGTGTTTTTGCATTTTTTAAATCTTCTGCTGTTATAATATCGCTTCTTCCGAGAGCATCTGCAAGTGCTTTAGGCATTCATGCTCAGAAAAAAGGAGCACGTAATAAAGAAATACGGTTTAATTTTTGCATTTGAGCTCCTGTAAGTACAATATTTCATGAAGCATCAGGAACAAGTTCTCTATTTAATGATGTTAAAATATCTTTTAATTCATCATATCTTTGTTCAGGACTTTCAGGAACTGATTGTGTTTGAACTGTTGTTTCTGGAGAATTTCAAGTTTGTTCTTGAGTTGCTGTTTGAACTGTTTCTTGTCTTTGATCAGCTGGTGATGTTTGCTCTGCAGATGTTCTCTGCTGTTGCTGACTAGTTGTTTGATCTACAGAAGCAACTGGTGTTTCCTGTCTTGTTCATTCTGAAACTCTTGTAGCATCTTCTGTTCATTGAACTGTTGTTTGGCGTACAGATTGTGGAGCAGCCACTCTTTGAACAGTCGCTGGACCTTGATCTTCATTTATTACAATTCTGCTTTCTACTACATTATATCTTTGTTGTTCTGGAACTGCATCTGGAGTCACCGAAATATTTATATGATTATTGTTATTTATCAGATTAATTACGATTACTCAATTATTATTTTCTAATTTTATATCAACTTTATGTTCTTCCAATACCTGTCTTTGAAGATTAGCAATATCTTCTTTTGATTGTTGGGCTTCCATTTCCAAAAGTTTTTTTCGAACTGCATCAAAAGCTATCTCAGCTTGTTCTGCATTAAGTTGGGCTCTGAGTTGATTTTTTAGCTCTTCTTGTTCCAATTTAACTCCTCATAATTCTACACTTGTTTTACCTTCTGGACTGTTCCCTGGCATTTTATCAAATCAAGTAGATATAAAATTCCTTATTACAATTATACTTGTAAATCGAAAAAAAGTCAAAAAATCGATGAATTTTAATCCTTACTCTCTTTGAAAAAGAAAAACTAGGCATTCTTGCCTAGTTCCTCTATAAAATTTTAGCATAAGTATTAGTATTCAATTTGGATTCCTGGAGACATTGTTGAAGCTATAACAATTTTCTTCACCAACTTTCCTTTAACTCCAGTTGGTTTATTTTCTTCAATAGCTTTCATCAATCCTTCAACATTTTCAACTAATTTAGCATTATCAAATGATAATTTACCAACCAAACAGTGAATATTTCCAGTTTTATCTAATCTAAACTCAATCTTACCCTTCTTTGTTTCCTCTACTGCTTGTGCAATATTTACAGCAACAGTTCCAGCTTTTGGAGATGGCATCAATCCTTTAGGTCCAAGTTGTTTAGCAACTGGAGCTAATTCTCTAATAAGATCAGGTGATGTAATCAAAACATCAAAATCTGTTTTTCCATCTTTAATACTAGCAAGAAGACTATCATGTCCAGCAATATCTGCACCAGCTTTTTTAGCTTCTTCTACTTTATCATCAGTAGTAAATACAGCAACTTTCTTTGTCTTTCCTGTTCCGTGAGGAAGAATAGTTGTTGCTCTAAGCATTTGATCATTGTATTTTGGATTAGCATTAGTTTTAATTGCTACCTCAACACCAGCATCAAATTTAGCATAATTAACTTTTTTAAGAAGCTCAACTGCCTCAGCTAGAGGATAAGCCTTTGATTTATCAACAAGCTTTTTAGCTTCTACGTACTTTTTTCCGTGGCTCATAATAATTAATTAATAAGAATAAAAGTGGTTCGAGCGACTATATGTCATAGCCTCCCACGAGTGATATTATAATTCTACATCAACTCCCATATTTCTAGCAGTTCCTGCAATGATTCTGTATCCTTGTTCAGGAGTGTTAGCATTAAGATCTGATTTTTTCAAATCATAGATGGCTTCTAAGTCAGCCTTAGTCAATTTTCAAACCTTCTTTTTATTTGGTTCTCCAGATCCTAAATTTTGATTAATTCTCCATTTAATAAGACCTGATGTTACAGGTGTTCCGATTTCCATTGCGAAAGTTCTGTCGACATATACTGTTAATTTTACCTTCACCTTTACTTCGATTCCACCAAATTGTCTCATTAAATCAGAAGTCTTTTCATTAAATTCTTTAGTAAATTGACCGATATTTACACCGTTAGCTCCAAGCATAGGTCCAAGAGGAGGTGTTGGAGTTGCTTTTCCAGCAGGTACTTCAATGTTTAATACTTTTTGTACTTTTGCCATTTTAACAACAAATTTTAAATAAATAAATCTTTTAAATAACTCTTAGCATGATGATACTTTTCATAACTCATTTGAATAAGCCAATATTGACCATTCACTGTTAAAAGCATCACTACTAATTTATTTTTATATTCTGGAAGATTTATAAAGCTAACTTTATCACCAAAGAGTTGATTCTTAACTAACTCCGCATCTGAAGTTATTGTATAGATATTTCATCATAACTTCTGAACCGTTGGTTTCAAATAAGGCTCTTCTTCAAATTTTGCGTAATAAAATCCTTTATAATCTTTCAAAACATATTCTGGTTCAAGTCCAAGAAGCTCAATACTATCAACAGCACCAAAATATAAATCAGCACCTGATAAAATTGTAGGACCATCACCTATAGAAGTACGTGCAGCTGAAGCGGTCTGCTTTACTTCTCCTTCAGCTTGTTGTGCATCAATTCAAGCTGAAATATCTGAGAATTGATCTCATTCTAATTGAGGACGGTTTTCATGGAATTGTCTTCTTTCTGGCTGATTTCCTTCTGAAAAGTTTTCTTGCGTTAGTGTTTGAGTAGAACTAATTTCTTGCTCTTGTACACTACTAGAAGCTTTTAGAGAACGAAGACTTCCAAGGATTTCTTCTCCCTTAACTTGATAAAATAATGAATATACTACTATCAAACTAAAGAAGAGAACAACCATTGATAAGGTAACAAGTTTTTTTTCTCTATCCATGCGAAATGGTTAAATATAAAGACTAACTTGCTAGCTCGATTTGGTCAATAGCAACAGCTACTGGAGTTAGTCTTCAGAGCATTTCTACACTTACAACAACTACACCCTTCTCTGAATCTACCTCTTTGATATTTCATTTCATTCCTTTGAAATCTCATTGTTTCAAAAGAACTATATCACCAACTTTATAAGGAACCTTCAACTCAGATCTTTCTTGTGATTGAGCGATTTGATCCATAATTTGTTGATATTCCTGGTCTGAAAGTGGAATTGGCTTTGTCTCAGCTCCAACAATAAGCCTTACCCCTGGAGTATTTCTTACCACGTACCAGATTTTATCATTCATTCTTGATTTAAAGAACACATATCCTGGATAAAGCTTCTTTTGCTTTACAATTTTTTCTCCTTTTTTAATTGAAGCTTCACTTACCATAGGACAGAGATAATCTACAACATCATCTGCTAAACCTTGTTTATTTACTCTCTCTTGAAGATTTTCAATAACAAGAGCTTCTTGTCATGATGTTACACTTAGGACATACCATTTATAATTTCTGTCCTCTATTTGTTTTTTTATTTCACTTGTATTGTCTCTTTGCATATTTTATTTTAAAGAAAGAGATAAAATTATTCTGATACTTCTTCTACATTTTCTACTTCAACAGCATCAGATGTTTCTTCAGCAACTGGAGTTTCCTCAACTTCTACATTTTCGAAGCTAACTGGAGTCTCTGACACTGGTAAAATAGTATCATCAGTAGTTTCAGTATTCTCGTCTTCTACAACTGCAGTAGTTGCACCATCTGTCATAGCTGAATAAAAAATCTTATATCCTTCAGAAAAGATAGTATCTGCTAAAATAAAATAAAGTCATGCAGCAATAACTAAACCAAATATAGCACCTGTAAGTTGAGCGATTTGCTTAACTGTAGGAAACTTTAATTTTTTAACAGTATCTAAACTGTCGTAAATAAAATCCAACATTTTCGCGAACAGCAAAAAATAAAATCAGAAATATAATAGTTATTTGGTTGATGAATTCAAGTTAAATAAAGATGATTTTTTTCTTTTTTTGGCTCAATTTTATAAAAAAATCATCTAAAATTTTTTATTAATTTTTAGACACGTTTTATCTGCTATTCTCTTTATAGAAATGATTTTTATTGTAATAATCTTTTGGTTTTTTATTGCTCAATTTCGTTAGCTGCTAATATTCTCTGTTTTAAGTGATTCTTTTCTTCTGTTTCTTTTGTCAATCAAAGAGCCCTCATAAATGATGCTGATGCCTCTGAGTTTTCTCATTTCAATAGTTGAATTTCTCATAAATATTGGAAGAATTCAGGTTTCGCATATTTTCTAGCAAAACGAGAAAGCTGTAATTGTAAATCGGCATTAATTAAGCTATTCTCTAGTGCGAACAATCCTAGTTGTCAATATGTACATATTTGTGCATCATCCCCCTTTAGATTAAGAGGACATGATGTAAGATAATCCTGTACTATTTTACTATTTTTTTCTAAATAACTTGATGTTTTTCATTTACGATACGGCTTCCAAAATGCTTCTTCAAAAAATGAATAATAATCTGCGGGTTTAATAGTTTTGTATCAAAGTAATCTTTGCCAACCAGCAAATACTCTAGTATTTTCTCATAGTTTAATATAACTAAGTACTAAATATCTATCTGAATCAATCATAATATCTTGATCCGTAATCTGTGCAAGATACAAAACAGCATTTGAATAATCTTCCAAATGATAATAACAAATTCCTAAATAATAAAGGTATAAACTTTTTTCTTGAGGATCTAATTCTAACAATTGATGAAAATAACGAGATGCTGAATTCCACTTTTCTGTAAGAAAATCTACATTTGCTAATATTTGATATGGAAGAATATAGTCACTATGCTCGTTAACAATACGAATTGCTATTTTTTTTGATCATGCTAAAAATCATTGATTCATTAATTGATAGGCAACAAGTCCATCCTTATAATAATCTGGAACATCTTTTAACGATTCATATTGAGCAAATGCAGATTGAATAGCCTCAGCAAAATCTTGATATTTGGTTCAACTCAATCCTTGCATATCTATTTGAGCAGTCTCATATTCTCCATCAATAAGCTCAAAAGCAACTTGATAGTAAAGATATTCTTCATTAGAAAAAATTCAATCTTGATGAAATTGACCAAGTAAACGTTTTAAACTCGAATATTCCGTTTCATTTGTTTGTGAAAACGAGTTTACCCCTATTTTAAATAGAATTCATGGATCTAGATATCACTGGATTCTTTCAGGCAACGAATTATAAAGTTTTTTTGCTTTATCATATTGATTATTAAGCATATACGCATCTATCAGCATTTTAATAACATCTAAGTTTTTTTGTTGAGCAAAAAGTTGTTCAAGAATAACAATTTTTTCTTTTATATTTCACAACCCTTCAGCATCTTTTGTTGTAAGTCTTGTGTTATCCTGTAAAAATCAAGATAAAAATTCTAAATCATCTTCAGATAATTGTGGTTCTCATATAATATCACTATTGGTGTGTATTTTCTTATGAAAAGAAAAATAGGAACTTATATCATTCCAAGGAATCTTATATCCTTTTGCATCTAAAAATAAGAAAACAATTCGAGAAAAAATTCAAATTCCTAGTAATACATATCAAACAACTGCTCGCCTAGATTTTTTCATAAACAGTCAAAATAAAAGTTTAAATTTCTCTGATTCTTAGTTAATCATTTATAAGAAAAATTCCAGTAAAAAATAGAATACATACCATAATTATTCTTAATAAATTATCTTATATGATAGTCTATAATTAATATTTTAGATATTTTTCAGAATTATTTCATCATAAGTAATGACATATCATCTCATGCAACTGTTGTTGGTAATTGTCAGTTCCACTTTTCAATCCATTTTAATTTCACATATTCTTCTCCTCATTGATTTTGAATTGCTTTTGCCTGAATTTCTATAGCTTTAGCTTGAGCTTCTGCTGAAACTATCCTTTGCTCTGCCTCATATTTTACTTGTTCTAGTTTATTCTTTTGAGTAAGTGCATCTTGCTCTGCAGTAACTTTAGCTTCAATTGCATCATTAAATGATTTAGAAAAATCAAAATTTATAATATTAAACGATTGAATTTGTATTCAATATTTTTCTAATCTTGTATTGAGGGCAGTTTCTATATCTTTAGATACTTCTGGTCTTTTAGTAATTATTTCCTCTGCGGAATATTTTGCAACAACAGACTTAAATACTTCTTGTACTGCTGGTTGGATAATCTTATCCGCAACTTTTTCTTCGCTACCAACATTTTTATAAAGAGTAACTACTTCACTTTCTTTGTATTTATAATTAACAACTATAGAAGCAGAAACTGTTTGTAAATCCTTAGAACTTGCTGCGGAAACCGCTTCCAATTTTTGAGTTTGGATATTGTATTTTACAGCCTTTGTTATCAAAGGTGTTTTAAAATGCAATCCATCAGAATATACCGTTTGATTTATTTTTCATAATGTTACTGTGAATCAGTTGTATCATGGTTCAATAACAAACCATGAATTAAATCCCAATATAACAAGAATTACAATTATAACTGACCGTACATAGAACTTATAATTATCAAACATTACGTATAAATACTGAAATAAATATAATAGACATATTTATTTTTTTAATAAAATCAACAATTCCTCAACTGTATTTTCTCTTTTTATAAAAAAATTTTTATTAAAAAAATGACGATTTTCAAACCATCATTTTATTAGTCTATATAAGGCATTTAATGCCTTAAATGTGGCAAATTTTTACATGGGGCGGGCTATGGGATTCGAACCCATGACCCTCTGGACCACAATCAGATGCTCTAACCAACTGAGCTAAGCCCGCCATAGCGTATAATTTGCAAGTGAGAATATAATAAAATCCTTTTTATTTTCAATCCTTTTACAAAGAATTTCATTTTGTTCCCGTATTAATGCTCTTTATTAAGCTTTTTCTTTAACCAAGTAAAGAATTTAAATGAATAATAAAGAAATGGATTCAAAACAAGATCATAGTTTCAGTAGAATTCCCATTTCATTCCTCAAAGTGATTCTTTGAACTTGCTTACTCAAACAAGTGGATGATCTGGAAATCCTGTTGGTGCACCTCACATTAAGTCACAAAACTCAAATCCGTGATCTCTCGCTCGTTCAAACATACCATATTTTAGATAATGATGTCATCATAGATTAGTATACTTTCTATCCGTAAATCAATAGAGATAAACTATTGTTTTTTGATGGAAAAGACAAATACTTCACGCTATAATATCTCAATCTAATTCTGAAACGAACATATTACCTCTCTTTGTTTTTGTAAGGATTCTAATGAGTTTATCATATTGTGATTTTGTAATTGTTGAAAACCCCTTTCATCATGCTGTTATTTGCCACTTTTCGAAGAACGTTTCATAATCATCAAGTGTTCATTCTCTAACAAGGACCCCCTTTTTTATAGCCTTTTTAACCCTATCTGCACACCCATTATTCATTTCTTTAAGAAGTTCTTGATCTGATTTTTTTAGATTAATCATAATTGTTGTCTGTGGCATATTCTCTTTGAAAGACACCCTTAATCATGTTTCTTTTTTTATCATTTTCCTAACATTCATCCTCATAGACTTCACCTTTCCAACAATATTTTGTTCCCTCGCCCATGCATTATCAAAACTTGTGATTTCATTTACTATTCCTAACTGAAAAAAAATATTTCATCGGCTTTTTCAATATTGTTTTTTTAGTTTTTTTAGTTCTCTTCTAACCAAATTCCAATTATCTTCAGGTATTTCTAATCACATAATTTGGAATTCTCTTAGTGTAAACCAGAGAACTTTCTTTTCTTTAACTAAATAAAAATAATCTTTTCAAAAAAGATTAACAAAGCCATATTGTTTTCTGTAAATATCAATTTGAAGAGTTTTCCAAATAGGACTTTGATAAAGAGAATACATAGCTAGCTTTTTTATAAATATATTGTTTAGTATATAGTGATTTATAATTACAATTCAAACAAAAATCTTGACATCTTTTTAAATATTTGGATACAATCCTATTACAAATTCTCATTTTATTTGAATTTCTTTTTTTTCAACCATTTCTTTTAATTGCAAAAAATCACATGTAATACGCTCTTCAAAGAGCTTACTAATTTCTCTTGTCAGACATATTTTTCATTGAAAACCAAGTTCATCTAATTCTTTAATCAGCTTTTCTATTCTATGGACTGATTCATAAAAAAACGTTGGCATCTCTCTCTTCATACAGTCTTTTAAGGCAGTCTGTCTTCATTTTTTTTGAGGAAGAAACCCAAGATAACAAAATGATGAAGTATCGAATCCTGCTCAAACTACAGCTGGAATTAAAGCATTAGCTCATGGCAAAATCGTATATGAAAGATTTTCTTGGTTACAAATCTGTATAAGTTGTTTTCAAGGATCTGAAAGTCCTGGAGTCCCTGCATCTGATAACATTCCTACATCGTACTCTTTAAGGAGATTAAGATAATGAGATAATTTTCCTTTATCCGTAAAACTTGTTAATGAAAAAAATTGTTTTTCCTGATATGGGATATCATACATGCTTAACAATTTCTTTGTCGTCCTTGTATCTTCACAAATAAGAACTGGTAAAGACTTCAAAAGATTTAAAGCCCTTAGGGTGATATCTTCTTTATTTCAGATAGGTGTTGGAATAAGGTAAAGCATAACCTAAAAAATAATAAATCAAATAGCTGAAGAAATTTATATGTATTTTTTTTATCATTTCAAGCACCCTAAAATTAATTGAAAATCTTTCCTTCATTTTTAAAAGTATTTTAATACCAAACATTTACGAATTTCAAATAATTAAATGAAAGATATAGAAAACTTAGTAAGAAATAAGCTTCTAGATTTAAAAGACGAGAAAAATAAAATCTTTGTTGCTAAATTACTTCCGACAATAAATCCTGATACTATTCTCTGAATAAAAACACCAATTATAAAAAATCTCGTAAAAGAACTTATAAAACAAGAAAAAAACACCTTCTTATATTTAGACATTCTTCCTCATTATTATCTCGAAGAATATAGTGTCCATACAGCACTCATTGAAAATATCAAAGACTTTAATCTTACCCTTAAAAAAACGGAAAAAGTCCTTCCTTACATCGATAATCGAGCTGTTTGCGATTCGTTCAAACCGAAAGTATTCAAAAAGTACCCTAAAGAAATATATGAAAAAGCAAAGCAATGGATTCAATCTTCCAAGACCTATACTATTAGATACTGAGTTTGAATTTTTTTATCAAATTACCTTGATGAATACTATTCTCCGGAAATGGTAAGTATTGTATCAAAAATAAAAAATGAAGATTATTACGTTCAAATGATGCAAGCTCGATTTTATTCAACCGCTCTAGCAAAACATCCTAAAGAAACAATTGAACTTCTTAAACAGAAAAAATTAGCACCCTTTATTCAGAATAAAGCTATTCAAAAAGCGAAAGAAAGTAAAAGAGTAGATAGAAAATTAGTGGAAGAACTTGAAAAATACAAAATTTCTCAGTCTAAATAAAATTACTTTATGTATAAAGCTCATCAATAAAAAAGTACAAATAAGTTGTCTTGCTTTGTCTACAATAAAGAAAATTTTTGTCATAAACCAATAATTTCTTCTTGTTTTCAAGCTTTATTTAACTACATTTACAGACGTTCTTTTAATTTTTCTTGAAATGTAATTATGACAACTCGATGAGAACTTGCAAATATATTATTTCCAGATGTTAATGAATCAATTGAAGACTTACTCAAAAAATATCCTGAAAGAGAAGAAAAAAAAGTTCTTCGTTTTGCTCCTAGTCCAACATGATATCTTCATTTTTGAGGACTCTATACTTCTTTCATTGGTTGGAAATATGCAAAACAAAACAATGGAAAAATGCTGCTAAGAATTGAGGATACTGACCAAAAAAGAGAAATTGAATGAGCTGCAGAACTTCTTATTCAAGCACTTAAAAATTTTTGAATTCAATTTGATGAAGGTCCATTAAATATCAATGAAGAATTTTGAGCATATGGACCATATACACAATCTAAGAGAGCTAATCTTTATAGAGTATTTGCAAAATATCTTGTTGCTCAATGATTAGCATATCCTTGTTGGATGAGTGAAGAAAGATTGAATGAGATTAGAGAAATGCAAACTGTATCAAGAATTATTCCATGAATTTATGGAAACTATTCTGAGTGGAGAAATAAAAATCCAGATGAGTTATTAGCGAAATATCACGAAGAAGGAAATAAATTTCCTGTCCTAAGATTTCGTTCGCATTGAGACACTTCTAAGAAAATCGTTTTCAAGGATATGATAAGGTGAGAAATCTCTATGGCAGATAATTATAATGATATTGTTTTGATTAAAGCAGATGGTTTACCAACTTATCATCTAGCTCATATTGTTGATGACACACTTATGAGAGTGACAACCATTACCAGAGGAGAAGAATGGCTAACTTCCGTTCCTTTACATCTTCAACTTTTTCAAGCTTTTAACCTTCCTGCTCCTGAATATTGTCATCTTGCACCAATCTGTAAATTAGAAGATGGAAAGAAAAGAAAACTAAGTAAAAGAAAAGATCCAGAAGCTAATGTTGAATACTTTTTTGAAAACTGATATCCTCCAAAGGCATTACTTGAATACATCATGACATTGGCGGACTCCTCATATGAAGACTGGCAAAGAGAAAATGAAGATAAAAACTATCTAGATTTCGAATTTTCTTTGGAAAAAATGAATGTTGCTTGACCTTTATTTGATTTTGTAAAATTACAAAATATTTCTAATGGATATCTTTCAAAGCTTTCTACAGAAGATCTTTATAATCAAGGATTGGCTTGGGCTGAAAAATATCACAATGAGTTAGCAACACTCATGAAGAAAGATCCTGAATATACCATATCTGCACTAAATATTGAGAGACATACAGAAAAAGATCCTAAAAGGTTTACTCTTTATACTGATATTGAGAAGAATATTCTTTTCTTCTTCGATGAAAAATGGGATAGTATTAAACAGAACAAGCCTGAATTCCCAGAAAGCATCCCAATGGAAACATGGAAAGCTTTTGCTGCTGATTATGCTCAAAACTACGATATTTCTTGAGATGTTTTAAGCTGGTTTGATCAATTAAAGACAATTTGAAACAAATATTGATTTGCTGCAAATAATGCTGAATTTAAACAATGAGGATTTATTGGAAAGGTTTGAGATTTAGCAATGTTCTTAAGAATTCAACTTTGTTGAGCAAAACAAACCCCAGATCTTTTCTCTGTTATGAAAGTATTATGAGACAAAAGAATAAAAGAAAGACTCTTAGATTTGTAATGTAACAATATGGAAGAAATAAAACAATCAGAGCATAAGAATTACCTTCCTTCATATCCTTTTTCTTTTGAAGAAATTATAGAAAATTTTCTTCAACCAAGTATGAAAGATGTGTTTTTTGCCTTTTCTGAAAAAATACATAATGATGCTCAAAAAGATGGAGAAAAAGGAAGAAATTTTTTAAAACAGCAATGAGAAAAAGCAGCATCTTGCTGTAAAAGAATAGCAGAACTTTCAGAAGAATCCGATTGGGATAGCAAACATGAAATATTAGTAGAAGAACTCATTAATATGGATTATTCTTCTGTAAGTAGTTTTTTTAGAACTTTTGCTAAAAAATTCAAAGAAAATACACCGCTACATCAAGAATTAAAAACACTTGAGGAACTTTTTGCATGAATGTGGAAAGTCTCTGAAAAGCACACGAAAGTTATTTCTAAAGAACTCGTTGAGACATTAAATCAATAGTTTTATTCTTCATTAAAAAATATGCGAATCGTTCTTGAAAAAGTAGATAATACACTATTTGAATGAATAAAAGAACGTTTTTCTCCTGATTTTTTAAAAAAATTAGTTGGCCCCTATAAAGAACAAAAACTAATTAAATATTGATATCTTAAAGATTATTTTTCTATTGATGACGAAAAACAACTTCTAACAATATGACAAAAACATCAATACAACAACGAATATTTCTCGACATCCTATAGTTGAGATTTAATTTTCCTTATGGTAGACAGTGGAAAAATATGAATTGATTTAGAAGTAATTTGAGAAAGATCTAATATTATGTTAGACTATTATACAGATAAAGACTACACTATTTTATGAATGAAAAAAGATTGGAAGGCTTTCTATACCATTCGAACAGCAGAAGAAGCTCTTTTAAAAGCATTAGATCTTAGATGCTTAGAAGAGACTAAAAATTTCAAACTTATTGGTTATACTCCAAAAAATATAGTTTTAGATAAATTTTCTTTTTCTAGTGAACTTTTTTTTAAATATAAAGATGTAGTTTACTATGTTTTAGTTTGAGGGAAAGAAAAAATCTGTTATAGTGTGTGTAGAATAAAAAAATAATTTTACTTTTTTTACTTTTTTTCCTTTTCTTATGGATACTCTAAAAGCAATTACAACACGTAGATCTGTTAGGAATTATACCGATGAGAAATTTGATTCCAAACTACTAATAGAAATTATTTCTTATGGTTTTTATGCACCATCTGCTCATAATCAACAAGCATGGAAATATTATATCATTTCTAAGCAAGAAGACCGTAATTTCTTATGAGAAATAATGGATTTTTGAAAAATGCTTCCAAATGCATGAGGAGTTATATTAGCTTGTTATGATAAAGATATGACAAAAAGTGAAGAATTTATTCCACAAGATATGTGAGCTAGCATCCAAAACATTCTTCTCGCTGCACATGAAAAAGAAATCTGAACTGTTCGACTTTGAGTGTATCCACATGAAAATGTTATGAAAACAATCGCTCATCATTTTAGTTTTTCCCCTAATATTGTTCCTTTTGCTCTTATTTCTCTTTGAAAACAAAATTGAGAAATACCAGAAAAACATTTAAAAAATGAATGAAAAATAGAAATTATATAGTTTTATTTCATAATTATACTACTATGGTAGAGATTACAAATGTAGATATTGATTCTTCACGAAAAAGTATTCTACAAGAAGAATTTAAAAAACCATATTTTCCTAAAATAAAAGAGTTTTTACTCAATGAAATAAAACAAGGATATACAATATATCCGAAAGGAAAAGATATTTTTAATGCTTTTAATCTTACTCCTTTTGATCAAGTTAAAGTTGTCATCCTTTGACAAGACCCTTATCACTGAATATGAGAAGCTCATTGATTAAGTTTTTCTGTCCCTGTTGGAATTAGAATTCCACCTTCTTTGAAAAATATCTTTAAAGAACTAAAATCTGATTTAAACATTGATCCTCCTGATAATTGAAATCTTGAAAAGCGAGCAAAACAAGGAGTTCTCCTTTTAAATGCTGGTTTAACAGTAAGAAAAGACACTCCAAATTCTCATAAAGACGCATGACGGCATATTTTTACAGATGCTGTTATCAAGAAGCTTTCTGATGAAAAAGAAGGGCTTGTTTTTATTCTTTGGTGAGCTTTTGCTCAAGAAAAAGAAGCACTTATAGATACAGATAAACATTTTATTATTAAATCAGCCCATCCTTCACCATTCTCAGCTAATAGAGGATTTTTTGGTTCTAGACCATTTTCAAAATGTAATGAAATGTTGGAAAGTATTTGAAAAACACCTATAGATCGAAATCTTAATCATTAAAATTATGAATTATCCCTATTGATGATACTATTTAACTTGAAATATGTGAAACAATATTTTCACATATGATTATGATATTAATCAGAAATTACGAATTCCTGAATTAAAAGAAACAAGCTATGAAAGTATCAAAAAAAATGGCATACCTTTATGAAGAGAAATTGTTTTCTCTGAAAAACATAATGAATCTAAAGAAGAATATACCTGACTCAAAAATGCTCTTTTTTTCCTATTTAACGGTATACCAACCTATATTTTTGATAATCATAACCACGCATTTGCTTTTTGGCGAAGAGAGGTTTTAAAAGGGAATATTAAGAAAAACAATTATTTAGTTCATATCGATCAACATAGCGATATGAATGAAAATAACTTTCAATTAAAAGACGAGAAACGAGAAACAATATGTAATTTTTCAAATACTCAATGCAATGTTTGAAATTTCATAAAACCTGCCATTAATTCGTGACTCATTGCTGATATTCAACAGATAAGAACTGAGCGTTCTCTTTTCGATTATGAAATACCCCAAAGAGAATACATATTGGATATTGATCTCGATTTCTGGGATCCTTTAATGTGAATTGAAAAAAAGGAGAACACTTACCAAAAGGTGAAATTACTAATGCAATCAGCAAAAATAATTACCATAGCTACTTCTCCTTATTTTCTCAATCAACAATTAGCATTAAGATTAATTAGTGAGCTATTTAATTTTTCTCTTTAAAAGTTAACTTATCTCAATTTCTATCTACAAAAATAGTACTTCAATTCTTTATTTTTCACTCAATTATTTCTAAAGCTAATTCATCGAGAAGATATGTTTGTAATGCTCTTTTAAGAGGTCTTGCTCAAAATTGAGGGTTCCATCATTTTTCAGCCAAAAATGTTTTTGCATTCTCTGTTATTTCTATTTGCATATCTCTTGCACTTAAAAGTTCCTTTAAATAATTATTAAGTTGAATATCAACGATTCATTTAATCTCATTTTCAGTTAAAGCATTAAATAACACAATATCATCTATTCTATTTAAGAATTCAGGACGGAAATGATTTAAAAGTAATGGCATCATATCATCAACTGTAACTTCTTTTGTTTTCTTCTCTTTTGACTTTTCAAGAAGAAGATCAGAACCAATATTTGAAGTTAGAATTATTAGTGTGTTTTTAAAATCTACCGTCTTTCCCTTTGAATCAGTAAGCCTACCATCATCTAAAACTTGAAGAAGGATATTAAAAACATCAGGATGTGCCTTTTCTACTTCATCAAAAAGAATAACAGCATATGGTTTTCTTCTCACAGCTTCTGTTAAATGCCCTCATTCTTCATATCAAACATATCATGCTGGAGCACCAATAAGTTTAGCAACACTATGTTTTTCCATATATTCAGACATATCAATCCTTATAAGAGCTTTTTCATCGTCAAAAAGAGCTGAAGCCAACGCCTTTGTAAGCTCAGTTTTTCAAACTCATGTTGGTCATAAGAAAAGGAATGATCCAATTGGTCTATTAGGATCCTTTAATCAAGCTCTTGCTCTACGAATAGCATTGGAAACAAGATGAAGTGCTTTATCTTGTCCAACCACTCTTTTTTGTAAAAAACTTTCCAAATCCGCTAGTTTTTCAACCTCACTTGCAACAAGTTTTGAAACAGGAATTCAAGTCCATTTTGCAATAATAGTTGCAATATCTTCTGCATCAACCGTATCCTTATGCGCAGCATTTAAATCTTCTTTTTCTTCGAGGGCCTCAAGTTCTTTTTGCTTTTTTGGAAGAAGATCATAACGAATTTCAGCAACCTTATTATAATCTGTTTGTTTTTCTGCTATTTGTGCTTGATGCTCTAAATTCTTTATCTCTTCTTTTAATGTCTTAATCTGTTCTCATTGAGCTTTTTGAGCTTCTCGCGCCGATTTTTTAGATTGATATTCTTCTCTTAAACCAGCGAGTTGTTTTTCTATTTGAGCAATACGTTCAGCTTTTGTTAGTTTTGCCATGATTATTTTTATTATAAAATAAATAGCACCAAATTATTACAAGTGCTATATTATTCAAAAAATATAAATATGCAAGAGAAATTATCTTTTTTTATTCTCTATATGATAATAAATTTACAGTGCATGATAGTTCACTATCCGCAGAATGAAGATATCTATTTGTTGTATTAATATTAGTGTGTCCTGCTAATTTTGAAATTTTATAAATACTTGCTCATTGTTTTGCCAAATCTGTAATAAAAGTATGTCTAAAGGCATGAGCCGTAAACTTAATATTAAGTTCTTTGGAAAATTTTCTAATATGTGCTGCTAATGTTCCCTTTTTCAATCCAATAACCGTATTTTCTCTATGTGTTTTTAATAATGAAGTGCATAAGTCATAAGTTTTCTTGGAAATAAAAATAGGTCTTTGAATTTTCCTTTTTCAAATAATACTAATTTGATAATTTTCCTGAACTAAGATTGCTCACTTAATTTGTTCTCTTGTAATTTTACAAACTTCATGAATTCTTGCTCAAGTATTTGCAAGGAGATTGATTGCCGTTTTTAGCCTTAGATCTTGTTCTTCCGCTTTTTTAAGTACAACTCCAATTTCCTCTTCTGTTAGATAACGAGCTTCTTTAATTTCCATCTTTGGTAAAAATACTCAGTCTGAATTAAGATGAAGTAGTTGTTTTTGCAAGTTACAAAATCTAATAAATGATTTTATTCCTGCTAAGGTAGTTACTTTTGAATTAAACTGGATTTTTAGTTTTTTTATATATTTTTCTACATCCTTATAAGTAATCGTATTCCAGTTTTCTTCATCTTTTCATATTGTTTCAAAAAAATGTATTAATCTTTTTCTTCTTTCATCTTGCAATTTTTTAGAAGAACCTTTTTTATCAAGATTTTTAATGTAACGGTTGATAATATCTGTTTTTTTCATGAGAAAAATATAAAAAATAAAAAGACTAAATAGTCTTTTATAATTATATTCTATTTTCTTTTTTGATAAAAAAGATTAACTGCAGAATGGATTAATTGCTTGATTTCTTCTTAAAATTTTTTATATACTAATTCGTAAAAAAGAACTTAAGTTCTATATCATATCCTCATATATGCATTATCAAATCTTAAATCAAGATGCTGATTTATCTCTTATTCAAAGACTTCTTAAAGTAAGGAACATATCAGATAGTAGTTCGATATTCTTGAATCCAACGTTTTGAAATTATTGGTTGGATCCTTTTTTGCTAAATGATATGGAGAAAGGAGTCGAAAGAATCATACAAGCTTTTAAAAATAAAGAAAAAATAATCATTTTTTGAGATTACGATGTTGATTGAATAACAGCAAGTTATACTCTTTATAAATTTTTCACAAAATATTTAGGATACAGTAATGTTAGCATCAGGTATCCAAACAGAATTGAAGATGGATATTGATTAAAAAATAAACATCTTGATGCAATGAAAGAAGAGGGTATTTCTTTAGTTATAACTGTTGATAATGGAATCACCTCTATAGTTGAAGCAGAACACGCTAAAGAACTTTGAATAGACCTAATAATAACAGATCATCACCACGCTTTAGATGAGCTTCCATATGCTCATGCGGTTATAAATCCCCAAGTTTCTCCAAATTACCCTTTTAAGGGTCTAGCTTGAGTAGGTGTTGCGTTTAAACTTGTAAATGCGATATTGGCTAGATCAAGACTTTCAAAAGAGAAAAAAAATGAAATTTTTAATTATTTTCTTCCCATTGTTGCTATTTGAACTGTCGCTGATATTGTTCCTTTAATACATGAAAACAGAGTTATCGTAAAAAGATGATTAGATATCATGAATTATTATCCTGATCTTGTTCCTAAAGGCTTGCAAGGGTTTCTTGAATTTTTAAATCTTAAGTGAAACATTGATACCTTCCATATTTGATTCGTTATCTGACCAAGGATTAATGCATGATGAAGATTAGAAAGTCCTTATGATAGTCTTAAAGTTTTATTGTGTGAGAACGAAAATCAAAAAGAATATATTCAAAAAATTGAAGATATTAATACAGAAAGAAGAAGGATGCAAGACCAAGCTTTTAGAATAGCAGAGAAGCAACTTGATCAAGAACAGAAATTTCTTTCCGTGTGCGATGAAAGTTTCCATGAATGAATTATTTGAATTGTTGCTGGTAGAATAACAGAAAAATACTATAAGCCATCCGCTGTTTTTAAAATAGATAAAGAAAAAGACCAAGCTGTTGCCTCTCTCAGAGGTCCCGACTATTTTAATGTTATAGAAATGATAACGAAGGCTTCTCCCTATTTAAAAAGATTCTGATGACATAAATGAGCTTGAGGATTAACAATTTCTTTAGAAGATTTAGATAAAGTTATAAATATTTTTCAAGAACACTGTAATAGCTGTATATCAAAAGAGAATTTAGAAAAAGTGACAATGGTAGATACCATATTATTGCCTCATGAATGGAATTATGAGGAACTATCTGAAATAAATCAGTTAGCTCCTTTCTGAGAAGGTAACCAGGAACCAAGTTTTTTATTAGAAGATATCAAAGTAAAAAAAGCTGAAAAAGTTTGAAAAAATTGAGGAGCTCACTTAAAAATTCATGGTATTCTTTGAGACAACGAGATTTCAATTGTTTTTCGATGAAAATGAGAAGACCTAGAAAAAGTTTGAGATAAAATGAATGTAATAGGAAATATTAAGAAAGACACCTATAACGGTTGATTTTACGTCCATTGAATCGATTGGGAATAAATATAACAATCATTGTAAAAAATTAAGCAGTCAAAGATGACTGCTTTTTTATTTTATTTAATGATATTTTTTTGCTTTTTCTCTTTATTTGGAATATACTAATTATGATTTATAGAATGTGCATTATTTGTAATGAGAAAACAAAAAAAGAATAAATTAAGTTTTTTAATCCCCGTTAATATTTTAGGTATCTCCTTTTCACTTTTTCTTTTTATGATTTGATGGTGATTAGGAGGAGATACTTTTTTTTCTGTATATGTAAAATCAATTCTTTGAGCATGATTAGGTGTAACATTGATTGGTACACTCCTTGCTGTTGTTAAACTTTTTGCCGTAGTCCCTGTTGGGGTAATGAACAACCAATGAAATACATGATATCTATTATTACTTGGGAAACTTACCTATGCGGTTTCATGATGTCTTTATTTTTTAGCTTGAATAAACCAATCTCTTTGATGGTTAGTTCTTGCTGTTATTGCAAATGGAATTGCAAGTTCAATGATGTTCGCCTCTTATCGTACTTTATATTGAAAAACATGACAAGAAAAAAATCGTAGTAAAGTATTTTGAGTATATTTTTCAAGCATTAATATGGCATATGTTATTTGAGCCTTGTTAAGTGCCTTGCTTGTATATTATATTGATCTTCCTTATATGTATCTTTTCATTGTTATTTTTTCTATGCTTTCAGTAATGCAGGATGCAAAGCTTAACAAGCTCATAAAGAGGAAAACCACACAAACTTGGAAAAAATTAGAAAAATTTGAAGATAATATTGAGTTCGAAATTGATGAGGATCTACATAATGTGAAAAAAGTTATGGGTAAAAAATGAGTACTCCCTACATTTCTAAGAGAAATTGTTTCTCCTAAGCCATGGAAAAAAATGTTTGTTATACTAAAATCCTATGGATGGCCCATGTATGTTGCACTTTGATCTGTCGCACTAATGAGCTTTATGAATTATGTCGGTTTTCTTTTTATTCCTATTGTAGCCATAGACAACAATTTAACACTTTCTCAAATTGCTATTTTATTTGCGGTAATGAGACTCCCATACATTATAAATGTTTTTATATGAGGTGTTGGAGATAAATTCAGCAAAAAAGTGTTAATTACAATTTTGGTATTTATCAGTGCAATTATTTATATTTTACTCGGTTGTTATAATAGTTTCTTAGCAATTATTCTTCTAAGTTTCCTAAATTCATTAATGGTCGCATTACTTTCTCCTATAACTTCAGCTTTAGTCACTTGATATGCAAGGAAAAAAGATACAGGAATGATGTGATGACTTCAAGAATTTGTTAGTAGAATTGGTGAAATCATATGATCACTATGATTCTGAACTTTCGCTGTTTTAGTAGGTATGAATAATGCATTTATTTTACTTTGAATTGCTTTCATTGTTCTCTCATGATATCTTTTTACTAAAAAAATGATTAATCGAAAAAATAAAGATTATGAAGCAATAAAAGAAAAATTAGCAAAAATCCCATTTTTCGATAAGTAATAATTTATTCTATATGTATTGTCATGTCAAACCTTGATACCATTCAATCTGTTGGAGAAGCTACATGAAAAGCTTTTGAAAAAATTGATAATAAAGAAAAAAAAGAATGATTCTCATCACTAATTGATGAGTTTGAGAGCAATGAACAAATAACAAAATTAAAATGTATTTGGAACTGAATGACTGAAAAGCAAAAAGAAAAATTGTATCAAAAATGAGCAATTACTTTTACGCATGTTATTATTAATTGATCACCCGTCTTTACACTTTCAAAATCAGCTATTAATGCATTTATTAATACTAAAAATAATGGTATAAAAAATGCGACAAAATATGCTTTTTTAGAGCAGATTCCTTGTAGATTTCTAGTAGAATTGTGAATTTTTGATAAGCCAGAATGACTTTCTGATCAACAGCTTATTGAAGATGTTAGAAAAGATGCAAAAAATTATCATTTATATCTTTGAATAGCAGAAGCAGCTTGTGCGGTAATTCCTGACGCTCAAGCTGCAGTTCCTTTTATTTCTATGGCAAGAACATATACTAAATGGTACAAGGAACACTGAACTGAAGTAATTATAGATAAGCTCCGTAAACAAAAAGAAAATAAAATAAAAAAAGATACTTCAGAAGCACTATTACAAGTCCTTAACGAAGATAAAAAAGCTGCTTAGTATTAAAAAAAGGAAAGTATAATAATACTTTCCTTTTTCATATATTAATTTATTAATTATTCTTCTACATCTTCTTCCTCCTCCACATCGAAAAGATGTTTTAATACTCTTTTACTTTCTGGTTTCTTTGGTGCTTCTTCATCAACAATATTTAGCACTTTTGTCCTTTGTGAATTTTTATCAGCACCTTTCCATACCTCAATAAAACTAATTATAATACCAATAACAAGAAGTATTAACATTAGCCAACCTCACCACGCTAAAGATGCACTCTGAGTTGCTGGAGCAACCATACCAAGAGTATCTAGAATTCCCATAAAAGTACTTGCTATAACCCAAAGGAAAATAAAATTTAACATAGGTTCACTTTCTCTGAATCCAAGATAATTAACAACGAAACCTTTGAAACGAGTATTCATATTCCATCAAAGAAGGAAAATCATACTAGCAAATACGATAATCATAGATCTAAAGAATGTAGTTCCAATAAACCAAAAATGTTCTGCAGAACCATTAAGATTGCTTGATTCCAATTTAGCTAAAGGACATATCAAAAGGACAGCAGCAAAAACGAAAAGAAAAATTGTGAAAGCCTTTTGGTTTTTTGTATAGTTAGTAAATTTGTGAAAATTTTTTTGAAACAGCTTTTGAAAAGCCTGCATTTTTCTATTATTATGACTTGGCATGGAAATAGAAGATATAAGAAATAAAGTACTTTATTTTGATATAGTGATTTTTTATAAATCTTCAAGGTGTTTTTTATTCCAAAATACACCTTTTTTATGGAGCCACGACCGAGGATTGAACTCGGCTTTCATCCTTACCATGGATGCGTTCTACC
>CAMVNG010000002.1 GCA_947168815.1 uncultured bacterium | reverse complement strand
ACTATTTTTTCATTTTCTACTTTTGGAGCTGGAGAAAAACCTCATGTTAAAACAAAGTTCTCTTCATGCACTGTTTCTTGGTTATTATTACATCCTGCAAGTAATAAACTACCAATTAATAAAGTAGTTAAAAGTCAGATTTTTTTCATTTTTTCACTATATTTATAAAGATATATCACATGTTTTAATTTTAAATTTTGTAGTAGTAGTTGGCTTGTCAAACTTATACGATTTAAAATTGTTCATTGTATATGGAGGAATTAATTCTCAATCAATATATTTCTTAACTATTAATTTATCTCAGCTTAATCAATATACATTCCGCTCAGACTCTTTTAGTGGGCTAGGATAATAATTTTCAAAAATTGATTTATATTTTCATAAACCATATAAAATACCATCTACAACTAGAACTTCCTGTTCTCAATCTTTTCTTATTCAGCGAACATAATAATGCTTATCATTTTCTCACCAAGCTGGTTGCCATAACTGATTACATAATTCTTCATTTTCGCAAAAGAATATAGTATTTTTAAACATTTCAGCTGTTGTTGTTTCAGATGCAAATAATAATAAACGACTTTTTCTAAATTTATGTTTTTCTAAAAATTCTATAAAGATATTTTGATTTTCTCTTGTTGGTTTTGCGACAAGTCAAATATCATCAGTATAACAAATTCATTCTGGATGTCTTCATTCTCAATCTGAAGCATCAATTCATCGAATAGGAATTCATATGACATTTTTCATAATATACACCATTGGCATTACGCCTCATACACCTCAAGAATCCCAAGACCAAGCAAATCATTCTTCATAAGAACAATTTTCTACAACATCATCAATAGGGATAATCGGTTTTGTTTCGTCAACTTTTACTGGATTACATGTAGGAAGATGATAAATATTAGCTTCTGAATCTATTATTGGAAGGAATCATTCTTCAGATTCTGTTATTTCTCCTTCAATATTTATATTCACATTTTTTTCTATACTTTTTTCAGCTAATATTCCTTCTCATAACTCTTTTACATCAAAAATATATAAATCAGTATAAGAATCACTATTACTTGGAAGTCCAATAAAAGTATATTTGTTATTCTTTCATATTATTGAATTTTCTCGTCCATCATTCCATGCAGATGTATTTTCCCGCTTTTCAGCCTGGTCGTTAGTTAAAACTGTTATCAAAAATCAACCCTGATACATTCATAGCTCTGGATCTTCTATTTTTAAGAAATGGATATCATGCGTATTATATCTATTCTCTGTTGGTATATCATGTTGCTCTGAATCAGATTCTAATATTATTCCTCAGCTAAAATCTGCCCGAATTCTTAAACTAATTCAATATCAACTACTATAATAAATTGTTTTATCTCCAGTTATTTTATGTTCTCATTTTCATCAATAAATAACATTTGAATCTAAAGATTTTACTTCTTTGGATACTTCTATTTTTCTAGAAATATTTCAACTAACTTCTTGTAATTCTAATTTAACTTTATCCTTATTTAAAACCTTACAATTATATGCGTAATCTACTCATTCATAACTTACATTTCAGCTATATACAAGGAATCAACCATATGTTTTATCAACATAATAATTGGATATATTTCAAACATATTCTCATAATTGGTTTCTAACCTCATCCATACAGTAAGTTGAATATTTTTTAATTTTATTCTCATGAAAAATATAACAAGATATTCAGGAAATAGTAAGAAAAGCTACTATTATTAGAACAGTTAATATAAGTTTTTTCCGTGTTTTCATTTTTCTAATATTCAAATTAAATATTATTTACCTATTGTTGTGTTTATTGTAATTCTATTTTTTTCACAATCACTTATTTTTAATTTTTTAGAAGATTTTAAATCATAAGCAGAATAATCATTATAATCTTCCTCATAACATCACACTAAATTCCAATTACCATTATCTTGTAATTCATATTGTGAAGTTAATCTTTTGGTTGAAAAATCTTCAACTGTATTTGGGACATATAAACTAATCTTATGGTTTTCAAATCAGAGTCTTAATCATTCAATAGAATATATGATTCATACATCAGCAAAATCTTGCCAATGCGTATCTCATGCTTTAAGTACATAAAGCTTAGTTATCCTATTAATTCTATCATCAGTAACTAATTTTTTAAAATAATCATAAGTTTGGATTATTCAGAAAGCATAATCTCATAGCATATATTCGCTCAAAACACCAGCATAATGATCATTAACTGGAAAATAGTTCTCATTTAACTCACTAAACTGTACTGTTCTTTTTAGTAATGTTTTTTCTGTTTTTAATGAAGATTTTATATCTTCAAATGTTATTTGTGATAATACAGGATTCCTTCAAATAAAATCATATGAGAAATGTTGGCATACCGCTTTTATTTTATCTGTTTTTCAATTTTCTGAACAACTTTTAAATAAAGATGAAAGTATATTTAATGTAGATAATTTATTCTTTGAAGTTTTATAAATCTTTGAAGTTAAATTAAGAACTAAATCATCCAGTTTTTGTACATCTCAACTTTCTGTATTCCAAGCATTTCTTTTATTATTCATATAATAATAGAATTGGGGATCATGTTCTAAATAAGAACAACATGTTGTACTCATTTCTCTTGTACCAGTAGTTTCTGTAAATTTTAGAAAAGATTTTTCTATCTCACAAGCATCCTTCAATTCCACATCTGTATTATCATCACACGTTCGTTCAGATTTTCATGGGAAATAAGCTGAAGTAATTCAAACAAAAAGAATAAAAGAGAATAATACCCAAACTTTTTTCATTCTTATCTTAAAGTAATAAAATCTAATAATACATACGATATAAATCTGAATTTGTGATAAAAATTCAATGTTAAATCAAAATTTCTCTAAAAACAGCATTTTACTAATTAATAATTCAGATTTTTATTTTCTGTTGATATTTTTATTTTTATGACAATAAATTGAACATTTAATCATTTTTCTTTTTATGAAGTTCTTAGATTTAAATAGATACTATTACCATAAGGATAACTTCCTTCATATATTACCTAAAATTTATTCTAAATGATTAATAGATTTTTTTACTTATTGCAAAAATTATAGAGATATTTGATACCAACTTCTTAATCTTCCTGTTCATATTAATGTGATGAAATATGAATTATGAGCAGAAATTAAACTACAAGATTTTGATGATGTTATAAAATTGGTTCATGATTATGATATTCCGTTTTCTATAAAAAAACTATGAGAATCTGAATCTTATGTTACTTATCAATCAACTCTTTGATTCTATATTTTCTTTAATATGTTTGAATGATCAGATTCTGAATTTGCAAGAAAAATATTTCGTTCCTTCTTATGATGATTCTATATTAAAGTAAAACCACAAAAACAGATTTGAAAGAAATTATTAAACACTCTATTCGTTAACAATATGAATCTTGATGATTTCGATTCAAACGACAATCCTCTAAAGATTGAAGCTTCTAAACAGATTTATAAAAACTTATTCTTATATAATGCTCTAAGAGAAACCTGAGAAGATGAAATATCTCTTATCAGTCTTATAGATTTTTCTTCTCTCGATAGATATGATTTATTGTCAGAAAATAAATATACAATTGAAATGTATAATGAATTTAACAGACAAACTGTAAAAGACTTTAATTTAAAAATACCGAATACTATATGAGATTATTTTAAATTAGAGGTAGATGATGATCCTCTGTTAATTCTATGATATATTATTTTTAACGAATTTATTCTCTGAAAACACAGTTACCTTTGTTATAAAAATAATTATTATGACGATTTTATCATCGCAGACGAGTCAAACATCATCAAGACTCTTAGTTATCATTCTCAGACTTTTTGTATGTCTTTTTCTAATAATTATAACATTAAATTAGATAATATAGAATCATTAAATGCCGTAAAACAATTAAGAGACAGGTTTAATAAATGAGATGATATCTCTAAAGATAATGGATGGGAGAAAGATCTTATCGAAGAAATAAAACTAATATGTGATAATACTGATTCATCAGTTATAGAAATAGAGATTAAGAAAAAGAACATTCAATCATCTAGAGCCAGATTCCATGTTAATGATATATCAAGGATTCAGGAGATGAAAGACTTTGTATGAGATAACTGATGAGTTCATATACAGAACTATAAATGAAGTAAAAGCCACATCGAATGAGACAGATTTAAATTTTTTTGAGACAAAAAATCAAAAAAAAGTTGGAATTGATAACTATAAAATTATAATGTGGTTGCTTCTGAAAAAGAAGTCTTATACTAGGCTTTTCTTCCTAATAATCCCCATAAGGGATAGGAAGAACTACAGAGATATCTGATGAATCAATTTTCAAAGGAATTATCTTCTGCAAACAAGAATGAATTGTGAAGAATCTTATATGAATTCATGAAAATCTGTGATGAAATAGGATTGACTGAAGAAGATATAAGAATCCAAGAAAGACAGAAGGCTCTAAAAGTAGTTAAAAAAGGGAAGAAATCTATGTGATAAATTAGTATCATTAAGAAGTGGGAACTTGAGTTCTCACTTTTTATATAAATACAATGTTCAAAGATTATTATTGTATTTTCTTATTGTGTTTAATTTCTATTGAACAGGACTAGTCATTTGATATAATAGCTACAGTTTTATATTCTCTCATATAATATGGCTTCAAAAATTAATGAATTAGAGGAAATTGAGTATGTTATTTATTGTAGAAAATCAACTGAGAAAACAACGGGGAAACAGACTCAATCTATTCCAGATCAAATTAATGCCTGTATGGAGTTTGCTGAAAGGGTTTGACTAAAAATAAAGGAAAGACCTTCAGATTTTTCTATGTTTGAAAGTGAACAAGAGATATATGAACAAGACCATGATGATGAACCATTGAACAGAGAGACCTATATGAAGTACAGAAATTTTTTCATTATAAAAGAGCAACTAACATGAAAGATTCCTCAATATAGACCAAAATTTAACAAACTCATGAAATTAATTGAACAATGAAAAATAAAAGGTCTATTAAGTTATTCTCCTGATAGACAAGCAAGGAATATGGTTGATTGATGATATATTATACATTATGCTGATTCATGATTAGTTGATTTGAAATATACAAATTTCAATTTTGTTCCGAATTCTAATTGATTGATGCAATTATGAATTTCTTTTGTATTAAGTAAACAATATTCTGATAATCTTAGTGATACCGTACTTAGATGACTTAAAAGCTCTACTGAAAAATGTAAAGCATGAGGAACTATAAAATTATGATATGTTATTGATGAAGCAACTAAATGGCATAAACCAGATGGAAGGAATTTTGATTTAATGAGAAAAGCTTTTGAATTAAAGCTATACCAAAACAAAAGTGATAATGAGATTTGTAATCGATTAAATGCTGCATGATTAAAAAGAGAAAAAACAAAAAAGCCTTTAGATATAACCTCATTAAATAGAATATGGAGAGATCCTTTTTATTACTGAGTTCTAATTAGAGGACAACATCATTGAGATTTAATTAAAAATAATCCTCTATACAAACCAATGATATCAAAAGATGAATACGATTTGCTCTATAAAAGATATCAGAACAAACAAGTTTTGGAAACTTTTAAAAAGAAAAAAGATATTTATGAGTGTGTATCCCCTATTCCTGACTGAGTATTAGTAACACAAGACTGATGACACAAATTTTCACGTTATATTCCTTCATCAAACAGACATAAGAAAAAATTGATAGAATTACAAAAAACAAATCCAAATGCGACTTTAGCAGATATTATAAAACCACATCAAATATACTACACTGTAACAAATAAGAAAGCAAAACAAATGGATATACATTATACTGATATTGATGAAGCAATAAAAAATAAACTCGCTCAATTACACCTAAATGAAGAATGATATGAAGCATTTCATGATTATTTTTCTAATGAGTTAAAAAAAGTAAGAGATGAAAAATTAAAAGAAAAGGCAGTATATGATGAGCAAATTAAAAAATTAAAAAGAGAAAAGGATGAATTTATGGCAAAAGTATTAACAAAACAATTATCTCGTGAAGAAAGAAGAGTATATGAATGAAAACTAAGAGAATATGATATTCAAATTAAAAATGTTTTAGACCATTCTTCTTCAATTATTATTGATGATAGAGAAGAAGTTGCAGAATTTGAAGCCTTAGCATATTTCTTACATAATGCAGAGCATGTCTACGAAAAAGCAAATTATGTTCAAAGAGCAAAAATAGTAGAATTATTTATATCGAACATTTTTATTGATAATAAAAAAAGCCCAACCGTGCAGGTTAGACCTAGTTTACAGTCATTAACATACGCTCTAGGGTCACCACGTCTTAAACAAATCCAGGGATTGAGGGAATTGAACCCCCGACGCGGAGCTTTGGAGACTCCCGCTCTACCACTGAGCTAAATCCCTATCGCGTTGCTAAATCTCTTTAGCACGCTTTGCAGTATAGTTTTTTCTTTCTATTTTTCAAATTAAAGTTGTACTTTTTTATTATCCTAGCAAGATATTAGATTTTACTTTGATAATACCTTCATTAACATTGCATTTTCAGGAATGAATACATCTACTAGTGTATTTGTAACAGAGGCTACAAATTCTTGATAATTTTCTAATAACAAGAATGAAGGTTCATTATACCTTCTAGACATAACCTCTTTCAACTTTCAGCTACTGGGAATTCTTAATACTCTAATTCAATTAAATTCTTGTTCAGAATCTTGTAAATTTGCAGAAAATGCCAATGTCTGTGAATCTCTATTCCAAGCAAAATTTCATAGGAATTTTCATTCTGCTTTATAAGAAGCTGTATATAAATTTCTAAATTCTTCTTGAGGAATATCTTTTTCCATTAGAGAAAAATACAACTTATTATTTCTTTCTTCAACTGATAATAATACCAAAGGATCTCAGCTCACCATAAAATATTTTTTAGAACCAATCTCTAAAGATAATGGTGTATGAGCAAAGAAATCATCTCTATTCCATTCTGCTACAGCGATAGCCTTTTCATCATTTTTAAGGAATATTGTTGTTCCTCTATATTCTACTCAATCGAAAGTTTCATCCATTCATGAATAAATATCAGTGCTATCAATAAGATCGAAATTTTCATCGAACCTATTTAATGTATACACTTTTAATTTTCAGCTTGTCTGTACAGAAACAAAAGCACTCTTAAGTTCATTTGTTATAACTCAACCGTTAAGAACAGTTCATGATAGAATATATGAAGACTGAACATTAAGCTTTGGATCTAATCAGAATTTCTGAATAATCGTAGTATCATTATCTGATGGGATTGTTAAATACATTGATTTTTCAGAGAAAGCGAACTGTCATAACGTTCAAATATAGTATAAGAAGTCTTTTGTATTGTTGATATTATTTAAATTAAACACAAGTATATTCCAGAAAGTTGGCATTTGACTACTTGGTTTATAGAGATATTTATAGTTCTTACATACTGAATATTTTTCATTTGTTATTAATCAGTATTTCAAACCTTCAGAGAATTTAGGGAAAATTGTTGGTAAATCTCAATCTTTTTTAATAAAATTTTGAGCTTTTGACTTGGTTAATTCTGAATTTGTAACGATATATAATTTTCAGTTTTCAATATGGATTTTTATAATTTTTCATGTATTAGCAAAATAATTAGTTGCAGTTAATTTATCTTCAGCTAAATCATAGAACATAGCAACAGTTTCCCATCTAGAATCACTGTCATAATGTTCAGCAACGACAATCATTGTTTCTTCTTTATAGAAGAGAACATTAACATTTCTAAAGTCTTTTGGTAATTTAATTGTTCATATAATTTTTGAAGCATCAAAATTCACAGTATTTCATAATGGATCTTTTGGTCCTTTAATAAGAGTTAAACTATTTGTTGAGAGTTGGTAATCATAAAAATATGTTCTTGAAGTTGATTTAATTTCTCAATCATCAATAAATGGATTATCTTTAACAACAATAACGTTCTTTTCTTGTACGTCTTCATTTCAAACCATTCACTTAAGATGAGAGCTTAACACACGACAAGATTCAACATTTCTCCAATCTTTTTGCTCAGCAGCAAAAGTAAATGATATAGATAGAGCGAATATAAGACTTATTAATACTATTATTTTTCTTTTTATCATAAAAAATTGTAGTAAGTAAAAACCCCTAACATACTAATATTTTTTCTTGGTACTTTTTCAACTGAATTTTAATGAAAAATTAGCTTGTTTTTTTGATTTTAGAACTGGTTTTCAGTATACTTTATATATAGTTTATAAACATATAAGATTACCATGGTCGATAATACACGTGCTAAGACAAAATTAGATTCTGCAATGACTACTTTAGAAGAGAAGTCTAAGGCTTATGTTAAGAATATCGAAAGACTTGTTCAGCATAAGGCATATGAATTAGTAAATTGCCTTACGAATAACAATCTTTTTGTAGATAATGAACTTAGAACTAAACTAACTCAACTAAGAGATACAACAAATAATTTAGTTGCAGATTTAAACACAGAAAAAGCTAGTGTACCAACAGGTGATCCAACAATGGGAACCTATAATGATCTAACTGCTACTGCATGAGCAATGCATGATAATATTGAAGACAGAAAAAATGAATTCCAAAATTTAACAGATCTTGCTAATAATTTCGACTTAGATTACACTTTAGGTGATCTTACATGTAAATTAAGTGATGCAACAGCACAAAATATCGATTTAAATCCTATAAGAGTTACTTGAGCTCCAATTCCAAATTACAATCTTTGTGATGAGAACTGAAGAGCACTAAAAGACTGAATGGAGGCTTGAGAACATTACTATGAATTGAATATTTGATGAAGAACCGTTAGAGTATTCTGAATATCTTTTGTGTGAAATAGATTACAATTTACAAATTTAAGAACAAATCCTACAGGAGTTAATCTTTCAAGCCCAATTAAATTATCAGTAAATGCTTGGTATACTTCAACAGTACCAACAATTAATACTGTAAAAGTATCATGCAATAAAACTTTCAATCTTAATTTGAAAGAAGCAAGTATAGATGTTACTGATCGTAGAGATGAAGCTAATTTATATGAAAGTGCGGGATGATTAAATGTTATTACAAATCATCTCAATCAAGTATTTAGTGAAAAAGAAGCTAAATTAGTTAGAGACGCAATTGCTGTTGCAGTAACTCGTACTAATAGTCCAATTTTCAATAGCTTAAGTGACGAGCAAAAGGAAGACTTCTACCAAAGAATGTTAGCCCCTTGAATAGCTATTGATTGAGTTCCTGTTTTAACATGAACAGATTGAAGAGAATGACTTAGAGCAGTTCTTGAAAGCTATGTTCAATTTAATGATTTCCGTGAATGGTTTATTTCTGATGATAGAGATTGGAATAAAGATTCTACAAATACTAAATCTAGAACAACCTATGCACAATATATACATGACCACTTTAGAGATGAAGTGAGTCATTATTTTGAAGATAGATTAAATACATGCCTTAAAGATGCTAGAGCTGAAAGATTCTTGAAAACACAAGTAAGCAATTATCTTTGAGAAATTGATAGAAATAAAAGAGATGATCCAGCTTTAAGAAATACTGTAGAAAACACATTAAACTCTGATAATGCAAAAATGGCAAAAAAATGATGGAAGAGACTTTTTGCAAATAAAGATTCAAATTTTATGAGATTCTTCTCTGGAGCACATAAAGAAATTAAGGATCAAGAAGTTAATATTTCAACTACAACTCCAACAAATCCTATTGATAAATGACCAATTAAATATGATATGGCTTTAGATGTTCAAGGAAACAATAAATTAGAAGTTGAAATTAAAATAAATTGAGAAGATAGTATTTCATTACAATCATGAGACTGGGATCCTTCGACACTTGCTAAGAGAATTTTAAGAGAACCATCTATTAAGAATTACAAAGCTAGAGTTCATATGGTTTATACTATGTATAAAGGTCTTCTAGAACTTGCAAAAGAAAAAAATATGAAACTAGAATATTTTGATGAAGCTAGTTCTTGTATGAGAGAATTAACACTTGCTAGTAATGGTAATATTGTATTAAATGAAGTTAACTATTGAACGACACCTCCATATACGAGAACTTCAACAACATTATTTGATCAACAATGATTTAAAGATACAAATAAATTTAACGATAATACGGTTTGAACAGCAATTGATCCATTAAGACATAAAAGTCTTCAAAAATGAGTTGAAGAGTTGTCAGTTCATTTTGCTCATGCAATGAATCGTTTGCATGATAATTACCGTGCATGAGTAAAGAGAAATATCTGGAAAATGATGTGATTAGAAAGTACTACTGCCCTACCAACATCAATCTGGTTATCTCCAATTAAGAAATTATTAAACATTAAAAATAATACAAATTTTGATTTTACTACGAGTGTTTGAGACACTCAAATTGCTTTAAAATGAAATACTTTCACTATAAATAATCCGAGACTTGAGAAACCTCTTGTAACAAGAGATTTATGAAAAGCTCTTTATAAAAGAGTTAATAAAGTCAGAGTGTTTGATTGACAAGAAAGAGATATTGTTGAAGCTGTATATAGTAATCTCGTAAATAAAATGAGAGAAAATTCTAAGATTCAACGTACTAATTTTGGAGTTATTGATGATGTTACAGGTCATATGTATATCTTAGATGATACAGGAAAATTCTGACGTATAAATAGAGATGCACTTAATTGAACCAACATAATTCATAGAAAATGGTGGTGATTAAAATGAACAGATGCTGGTGTTATTAACTCTAATGTTTTAAGATGAAGTTGATCATCACTTTGATATGCATATCATAAACTTACAAAAGATGAAGAAAAAGAAATGCTTAAAAATCCATTAATTATGCAATGATTTGTTAAAGCAATGAATAGAAGAATGTGAGCTTATGAATCACTAAGAGCATGGCGAGAAAGGCGGTAATACAATGTTTTTCTTTAATCTATAGACTTTTCTATTTTTAAAATAAATTCTATTGACTTTTATCTAATATTTAGTTATAAGATTGATGTGCGAATCGTTGTAGTGTTCGTTTTCATGGTGAAGTATAGAAGGTAAAAGCAAAAAAAGCTCTTCTTAGGAAGGGCTTTTTTTGTTAGTAAAAGATTGACAAACTAATAATCTGTAACTATACTTATTTTGTTTACTATCTAATAAATAATATCATGAATATGAGAGCTTCTGAATCACAACATTCAAATGAAGTTATTCAGTTCTGATGACAAAAAGTCGAAAAAATGAGAGATTGAAGTTTAAAATTTACCTATACTTTTGAGACTATAGCAAAAAAATTTAAGTTTGATTTTAAAATTCAAAAAGGAAAGAATTGAGAAGTCACTATCTCAAACATTATCCCAGAAAACAATCTACCAGGGTTTCAGGGAATGGAGCAAATAAGGAATAAAAAAGCTGTATTTACTCTTAATACTACAAACTTAACTGATTTTTGAGATTCACTATGAAAAGCATTAGAAAATTTTGTAGGTCCAATAAAAGCTCCTGTTGAGGATGGTATTTGTAAAGGAACTTATAGCATGTTAGGATTTAGAGATTCAACTGAAAGAATTAGTGTTTGAGGGCAAAGAATAGAAAAGTTAAACGATTGAAGTTTGAGATTAATATACATAAACAAAACCTTCGCAACTAGCTATAGATATGATTTTAAAATTCAAAAAGGAAAAGATTGAGCAGTTACAATATCTAAAATTATTCCTGAAGGTGAGCAATCAGATTTACAAAGATGGGAACAAATGAGAAGTGGTAAAGCTACATATACTCTAGATACATCAGGTTTGGATGCTTTTTGAAAATCATTATGAAAAGCTTTAGATAATTTCGTTGGTTCTTTAAGGACCCCTATTAAAGATGATATTATGAAAGGGGCTTATAATATGCTAGGTTTTAGAAATTTAGCACAACTCGAAGAACAAAAGCAAAGTGAAATTGACAGTTATTTAGCAGCAACAACAGAAGAAATCAAAGACCTAGAATGGAATATTGATAATAATTCTATTGATACTGATGCTATTGATGTATCGTAGTATTACTCTGTTTTTTTCTTATCTTCCACAAAACTAATAATTTTTTCTTTGATCTGCTTTGATGTAGATCTTTTTTCAACAAATCAAATCCAAATTGATACTTTTCAATCATCATTATAAGTAACATCCCATTTGTATTTCACTCCTATATAGCTTCTGAAATAAGAAACATCTGTAGCTGACTTTAATGGGAATAAAGCATCTAAATATTTCCTTAGTTCTGAAGAGAACTCTTTAAACCCTAATTTATAATTTTTAGGATCATAAACAATTATTAAGGAATCTTTAGCAATATTATCTAATGCTAAATCTATTTTAACAATTGGATTATTCCGCATTTGATAATTGGGAACAACAAAAAACTGTCAGGTATTTTCTCAATAATCATTCTTTCATGAGATTCAAACATGAAGAAGTTTGATATATAAGATTTGTCATTGCATGGTATCTCAATTAACTCTTACTCTTATCGTGTCTCATATTTTATAATTCCTGATTAATAGAAAATATGTGAAAAGTGAAACTGTAAATGTTTGGAAAGTTATCAAAACTCATCAAACTCACACAGCCCAAACAGCTCAAACGATTTTATCTTTTGTTAAAAGATATACAAAAATTAATAGGATTCCTATAATTGCTCAAAACAAATCAATATATTGTACCTTTTTATAATATCTAATATAGAATTCTCTATTTTCTGTATTTCATGACCATTCATATGGATCGATATATTTTTTCTTTAATTTTATTTTAACGATCTGAGAAATAGCTGACCAAATAATAAGTATTAAGAAAATAATAAATATAAATGGTTGTTCATATACAAACTTTGTTAAAGTATCCCAAACATAATTAAAAGAATTTAATACTTGATTCCACCACATATGATTTTTTTAAAATAAAGCGGTTACTTACTATACTTAAACATCTTTAAATAACAAGTTTTTTATCTTGAATTCAATTCTTTCTTTGAGTATACTTTTTTCGTCAAAACAAATACATTACTCTTATGGTCAAATTTAAGTTAATTTACTTGGTTCTTTTTATTGGGGTTCTTCTCCCTTGCAAAGCAACAACCCCATCGGTAGTTCAAACTATTCCAACCTTGTCCGTTTTTAGTGGCATGCCTAAAGCATTTAGTTATGTTGCTGAGAATGGTGAGGCTTACTCTCGTAATCTCATTGAAATCTGGGGTTATCCATCTAATTCAGTTGATAAACTCCCAGAACTTCCAGAAGCTGAGAAACTTAGTAAGGAAGGCAAAACAATGAAAGTTCGTAAGGATAGTATCGAATCACTCATTGAGATTTCAGCTGATGAGAACTACACAGTATTCATCTCTGGTGGACTCATTGAGGACTTTGCGCTCTTTGGCGAAGATGGACTTCCTCTTAAACCGGAATCAACCTTCCAGCACTTGAATCCTACTGAATTTGATTTTATTGAGGCGTCAATCTATCATATTCGTGGATTAAATGAAGTGTCTGAGGAAATGGTTCTGGTTGATATGGATGACTTCAGCGACTTAGAAGATGATCTTATGTGTTATCTCTGCGTCATTGAGCTTGATGAAAACGATAAGATTCTCTATTCTACGAACGTGGTCTTCCCATGTTTCAACGGTCTAGGGTCTGTGTTCACGAAAGAACCCTTTGCAAAGACTTCGAAAGTTTACATCAAGGTAATCCTAGAAGGAGAAATTGGATTAATGTTTGACACTACGGAATCTAATAGGTTTATAACCATGTAATCTAAGATTCTAAAAGCTCTTATGGAGAACTTCTCTATAAGAGCTTTTTCTTGATTTAGCTTTTGAAAATAATAAAGTGGTAGCTGATTTATTCTTTAAATTTATTGTATGATATTAGCGGTAACATTTCTTATTTTTTGACTGTTTTTACTCTGATATTCAGCTAATCATCTCATTAATACTAGTGTTAGAATTGCTCAATATTTTAAGGTTTCTGCACTTCTTATCGGATTAACTGTCCTTGCTATGTGAACCTCTGCCCCAGAATTATTTTTATCAGGAATGGCAGCATTAAATGGAAGTTGATCCTTATCTGTTGGAAATGTTATTGGATCAAATATCTTTAATCTTTGATTTATATTAGGACTTTCTGCTTTAGTAGCTCCTATTGCTATCAAAAAGAAACTTGTTTATAGAGATTGAGTATTTCTTACTTTCATTACCTGTCTCATTTTCGCTATGCTCCGAGATCAACATGTTGCACGACGAGAGGGAGCAATATTACTAGCATTACTTGTTTGATACAACAGCTATCTTTGGATTAAGAAAGAATCTAATTGAGAAGAAGTTGAAGAAATAGAGAAACCTCAATTGAAGAATTTTTTCATCTTATTTTGAATTAGTATTCTTCTTTGTCTTATTACTTGAGAAAGTTTAGAGTGAAGTTATTGAATCCATTTTTGAATAACACTATACTGAATCATATTCCTATGTTTTCTTACAATTATGTTCCTTATTTCTCTCTTTTTAAGAAAGAATAAGAATTCTTCTGAAAATAAATTAGGAATGTTACTCAATTTTACAAAATTAATAGCAAGTCTTTGAGTGCTTGTTCTCTCATCAGATTTAGTCGTAAATGCTGCTGTTTTTATTGCACAGTATTTCTGAGTATCTGAATGGGCTATATGAGCAACCATTGTAGCAGCATGAACTTCTCTTCCAGAATTAGCTGCAACTGTAGCTGCTATTGCTAAGAAAAAATATGATATGTGAGTTTGAAATGTTGTGGGTTCAGATATCTTTAATGTATTATGAATTATATGAATAAGTTCTGTAATCACTCCATTAAATCTCTCACCAACTTGTTTGCTAGCTAGCTGATGTGAATCATGATGGTTTGAAATGTTATTTAGAGATAACATCTTCTCAGTTTGAGTGCTTATAATAACGCTTATCATCACGTTCTTCTTTATGAGAACTTGATGGAAGCTTTCAAAATGGGAATGAGCTTTCCTTCTTATATTAGCTATTTGTAGAATGGCTTTTGAAATCAATCCTACTTTCTTTATGAGATTAGCAGGAGTTTAATTCTATTATTTAATAATGATTCTTCTTTGAATAGATCCTTGAGTTAGAAAGCTTTGATATGCTCTTATAGATAAAGAGCTAAAGATTCTTGATTCGTGAATTTTACTACAAAAGAAAATTAATCCATCAAGAGAAGATCAGTTTCAGAGAATGATAGAAATCGAGGATTATTTTAAGGATATCTTTGAAAATAATAAAATTGATGCTGTTTGTATGGAGAAACTTTTTTTCACAAAATATAATAAGAATAATGCTGAGTTTGTCTTCTGAATAAGAGCAATTCTCCTAACAATGGCTAAAAGGTACTGATGCAAAATACTTGAATTTACACCTATTGAATTAAAAAAATTCATTACCTGAAATTGAAAGGCGGAAAAAATGCTCGTTCAGAAAATGACTATGAAGCTTTTCAGACTCCAAGATTTACCAGAATATAACGATGCTGCAGATGCGCTTTGATTAGCCTATTTAGCAGCTAAATTGTGTAAGTAATCAAACATCTTGAACTTGCTTCAGTTTTTTTTATATTGAATTTAATCAAGTTTTTATATATTTCCTTTTCATAATGGTACAAGCTATATCATCAAAAGAAGAATTCGATAATTTATTAAAAGAAAAAAGCTGAGTTATTATTGCTGATTTCTATGCAACTTGGTGTTGACCTTGTAAGGTGTTAGCTCCTATTATGGAGGAATTGTCTGAAGAACACCCAGAAGTTACTTTCGTAAAAGTTGATGTTGATGAAGTATGAGAATTAGCTGAAGAATATTGAATTAGTTCTATACCCACAGTCTTTATCTGATATAATCACGAGATTCAAGAGGGATTTCTTGGTGCTTATCCAAAGGATTTTTACGAAGATAAAATTGAACACGCTCTTTGAGAAAAGAAAGCATAATTATCACTAATTAATAATTAACATGTTAATTTATTTAGAGAAAAGAGCAGAGAATTTTGAGGTAGCTCAAAACATTTTGAAGAAGTTTCCTGATGCTCAAGTTCTAAGAATTGATCATTATAAAAATATTTTTGATAAGAGAATTGAAAATCAAAAACTTATTCCAGCTATTATTATTGCTAAGGATGAGCATCCTAATATTTTAGATGTTCCTGAAAATTATTGATATCCATGAAAATCATTTTTCTTTAAGAGCTCATTAAATTGTGTTTTTGATTGTGAATATTGTTATTTAAAGTGAAATTTTAAAACACAATATCCTGTGATATTTGTGAATTATGATGATATTAAAAATATAATTAGAGATAAAATAAACGAATTAAGAGAATGATGATATCAATGACAGATTACTTTTTATGCGAGCAACTATTCAGATATACAAGGACTCGATAGTTTAAGCTGATTTAACCAAGAGTTTATTCCCTTTATGGAAGAATTCGATAACGTTTTAATGGAGACTAGAACAAAATCTGCAAATATTGATTCATTATTTCAAATTAATAATTGAGTACCATTCAAGAATACTGAGATTTCTTTTTCATTAAATCCTGATGAAATTATAGCTAAGTTTGAAAAATGAACTTCTAGTTTAGGTAAAAGAATTGAATCAATAAATCGTCTCATTGATAAATGATATAAAGTTTGATTAAGATTCTTACCTCTATTACCAGTTAAGGACTATATTGAGATATACACAAAATTTTTAGAAAGAATTAAAAAAGAGATTCTAATCGAAAAGATTAATTCACTATTTATAGCATCACTCATTTATAATCAATGAGATTTTAAAACAATGCAAAAGAAAAATCCAGATTCAGAACTCTGGAATTTCGTAACATTACATGATAATTGATTGGTTAAGTTACCTGATGATATATTCGAAAGCTTTGTTTCTCTTTTTAAAACAGCCTTTCCAAATACAAAAATATATTTTGATTTTATTTAGAGATCTTTCGACATATAAGTTCACTCTAAATGATATCAATTTTTACGATAGTATTCTCTTACGCCAACTCATGAGATAATAGAGAGCTTATCATATTTTTTCTCTTTAGAAAATTTTTCTGCAAATTCTAATAGTTTTCTTCAAAGCCCTGTATGTTGTACTTTATTATTTTCTTGCTCATCATGAAGACTTTGTAATGCTCAATATACATGAAGTTCTCTTATTAAAGCAGTTGAGTCTCATAATCATTCATAATCAATTGTATTCTCTTTAAGTGGATGGAGAAGACGAGTAAATCAATAAAGATATCATAATTCATCTTCGAATGAGATAAAATATTCATCTCATACAGATGATTGATATTTTCTAACTACTAGATTTAGAGATTTTGTCTCCTCAGTTTTATTTCTCACCTCTCTACTTCTTGTATCCAAAGAAACATAATGACGATATGATGCTAAGTCAGGATTATCTCAAAGAATAAAAGTATCAATATCACTTGCCTTGTTTGATTCATTCAAGCAATCCAAAAGTTCTTTCTCATTACTGAACATCCTAAGATTTGGATATATTCTTTTATAGAACTCTTGAGCTTTCTGTTTATCTCATCTATATTCCTTAAGAAGTTTCTCATGCATTAATTGAGATAGGTTGGTAACATTAGATCATGCAGCAATTTCTGTTGCTGGAATATCACGAATCAATCTTTTAATTCTCGTATATGGAGGAATTATAGATGAGAAAGTTTTTGTTATTACTTCAGATATTCATTCAGTTGTTATAGGGTTATATTTCTTTTCTTCATAGAGCTTGTAAAGAACAGTTCAAGGTATTACAGAAGTCGGATAGAATTTAATTTCATCAGGTTTAAGATAAGGATCAGAATACACCTCTCTAAATGTTTGAATATCTTTTTCAATACTAGAACCATACAATCCAGGCATAATATGGATTGAAAACTTTAGAGCGTATTGTCTTAATTTATGAAGAGCCTCTTTAACCTCTTCTATATGATGTCCTCTTTGATTTAAGTCTAAGATATGATTATCTGTTGATTGAACTCACATTTCAATTCTTGTTACTCCCATTCTTCTTCGAGACTGACAATTTTCATCAGTCACAAATTCAGGTCTTGTTTCGATAGTTAATCCTATTATTCTATGATTAGCTGTTTCATTAATCTTGATTGCTTCTTCTAATGAATCTGCATATTTTATTTCATCCTCATTTACAATATTGAAAGCATATTTCCAATCTTTACGTTCCTTATTATTCTCAATTTTTAATTCATCAAATGTATTACAAGCGTTATAGAGATTCTTAATAAAATCAATTTTATAATCTTCAGGATAGAAATCCCAAGTCCCTCATAAAACAATCATTTCAATTTTATCTGTTTTATGTCAGGTTTGAGAAAGAGAATAGAGCCTGTTATATACTTGCTTTAAAGGATCAAATTGGTTTAGCCATGCCCTCATTGCTCAAGGTTCTGATTTTATATAGCTTTTTGGCATCTCAGGATCGTTTGGACAGAAGATACAGTGAGAAGGACATGGGAAAGGTTTTGTTAATACTTGAACAGGAACGATTCATGAGAGTGAACGTATCGCTCTTTTACGCAATAATATTTCAAAATCTTCATTTTTCTTGATTTCTCATTTCTTAACGAGTTCAAAATAGGTTTGGAGAATTTGAGATTTACTAGGTAAAGTATCTAAATTATTTTTTTTAGCAAAAAATCTTTGAGCATCCTTTAGCTTTTCTGCATCTAGATTTTTATTATTTAATAATTGTATCACTAATTCTTCCAAAACTTTTTACTATTATTTTATTAAAAGATATCATCAAATTGACTCAATTTTAATTTCTCAGCTGTCGTAATACTTATATCCTCAAGCAGTCGTGATTATTATTTTTCTATTTCAATCCTCGAAAATATAAGGATCTATAGTATCGCTATTTTTATCATCATCTTCAAGAGATTTTTTATACAAATCCTCAATATAGTTAGTTAGGTCAATTGTATTTCACATTTCCTTTGATACAGAAACTATATTATCATTTATTGAATGGTTACTATTAGAAAGATCATAAATTCTAGCATATCATCATATATCAATTCATTTATTTCTCATAGAGCACCAGTAGCTAAAATATTTTCTATCGTTTTCAATTGAATAATATTCCTGTAATCATAGCACTCAGTGAATTCTCTGGCGTTTTGATCGATATCAATTATCATCATCTTCTAATTTTAAATCTTCAAGAACGATAATTTTATCTCACCACTCATTTTCCTCATTATTTCTTACAATATCATCAATCAAATCAGCTATAATTGGAGCTTTAGCTCAGGTCAAATTCTCTAATGAGTTAGCTCAAAGAGGAAGCTGAATATTCTCTTCCTTTAATAGAGCAGAAAGTCTTTTATACTGTAATCATAATGTAACATTTTCTGCATTTAATGGTCCGTACATACTTACAGTTAACAAAGCTGTTGCTATAGTAATGAGTGATAGGAAAATAGTTCTCTGCGAGAAAATAGAATATAATGAGAATAATAATATTCAAGCAACCCAAACAATTACAAAATATCTATTAATAGTGAATCAGTACTGATTAATTCTTTGATAAATCGCAAAAGACATCATTAATCAAACAAAAACCATACTTCAAAAAAGTATTTTATGTAGGATTGTATAGAATTTCATTTTTTCTGGATAAGTGAGGAAATATGTCACTAATCATAAGCAAAAATATCAAGTTCAAAGCCGTACAATAACACCTTTTGGCCAATTTCATGTAATTAGAATTTTTACACCGTATGCTAAGAAGATAGAAAGATAAATAATAGCTAAAGGTAGAATAATATAGCATCAGAAAATCTTTCTAACACGAGAAACTGGTATAAGTAGAGTGGATTCAGTCGCAACAAGATAGTAGTTAAGAAGAAAAGATCCTGTTAATAATACCATACTAAAAATTCAGAAATAACTATACCAATCAGATGAAAGATTAACGTCAAATAGAGCTTCAATTGATGCTAATGCAGATGCAAGTCAACCAAAGACTAATAATCATGCAAGAACTCAAAACAATACTGATTTAATAATATTAATCCAAATAATCCAAATTCCATCCTGATTTTTCTTTGTAAGTCGTGTTGGTAGTAAAAAAATCAATAAAACAGCAATAGGAAATATTCAAAAATAGAATAGTTCTGAAGAGTAGCTTAATGAGTAAAAAGAACTTTTATCAGGAAGAATGAAAAAGTATCAAATACCAATAAGAATAGATAGGAATTGTAAGCTATAATTAATTAAGTTAATCTTTTTACGAGATGAATTCATATAGTGGATTGAGAACAATGGTCAAAGAATTGATAGAAAAAACACCAAAGCTCATGACGTATACAACTTTGTAGTTAAAGGTGTAGAGCCCATTGCTACTTCATAAAATCAAACAACTGTTATGAGTATTAATGCTATGTAACTTAAAGGGAATGTCTTAATTGAAGTTATCCAATTACTAAAAAAATGTAGTAGTTTCATGAAGATTATATTACTTATAAAAGTACAAAAATTACATTTATTAGAACAACAAAATCAAGTGAACTTAACTTGATAATATTAGAGTATTTTCATATCATATAAAAAAACAAAAACGCTATGGATAAGTTATTACACGATCATTTAGTTCAGATTCGATTCTTTGTTATTCTTAAGAATACCATTCGAATCTTACAGCTCGCTGGACTTATTTATTGTGCCTTTATCATTGTTAAACAATTAATAAGTAACAGCGTTATGTCTGAAATTGATCTAAGGATACCTTCATTCCTATTACCTATTCTTTTTATTCTAGAATGTATTATCCGTCTTTTGAGACACTATTATAAATCAACATTGGATACCTTAAAGTATTTCATAATGATTGAGATTGATTACTTCAGAGACAATCGAGATAGTTATCAAAAGCTCTTGGATAATCATATAGATGAAAAATCTCCTGAGAATGAGATTAAGGAACTAGGAAAAAAGGAAACAGATGAAGAATATTTATCAAGGAAGGTTCTTGGATCAAGAGTACAATACGGTATGGCTTTAGAACATTTAAGAAAGCTTGAAAAGCTCTATCGTATCCTTAAGAAATAACCGGATTTTAGATTCCTATTTTCCGGTTTTTTTATTGTATTTCGCTATAATAATACTACATTATCAAATAATTTATTCTTTATACTATAATGAAGTTATTTAAAAGACTATTCGATGTTTCAATAAAGGTTAAATATATGACGATATCTTTATTCTTATGTATACTCGGACTTTGAATTTGAGATACTTATTTTTCTGTATATATCGAAAATATCGTTCTTTTTGGATTCTGAGTTAGCTTATTTTGAAGTGTTTATCCATTAACAAAATTACTTATTGTAACCACTGCTTGAAAATTAAATGACCAATGAAAGAGCGAAGAGCTTATTTATATTTGAAAAGCCGCATGGATTCTCTCATGATTGTTCTATTATTTAGCATGAGTTTATACCTCATGGATATTACTATTAATATGAATTATTTTAAGCTGAATTGCTGGTGCTTTGATTTATCCAAGTTATTGGACTCTTTATAAAAAATCATGAACTTTATTGAATCAATGAAAAGTATTCTGATACCATCAAACAGCCATTAATTTATGATATTGTTTCGGAGCTCTTATTTGTGCAGGTTTAATTGTTTTCCTCGACTTGCCATACATTTTTCTCTTTATGTCATTTTTCATAGTTATCTCTTTATTCCGAGACGATAAATTAAGACATAAAGCAAGGAGGCAATGAAAAGATCCTAAAAAGTTTTCGTTCTTTTGAGAAGAATGAGCTGTAACTCTTTATTTTAAGCACTTCTTTACAAGTACACCGTTAAGAACAGTTTATAAAACACTTAAGAATTACAAAGGATCTATGTATAGTGCACTATGAGCACAGGCCCTTATTAATCTTATGGAATATGTTTGATTTTTATTTATTCCAATTATCGCAGTAGAAAACGACCTCAATTTAGTACAGATTGCAATCATTACCTTCGTTATGTGGTTACCTAATATATTAAATATTTATGCTGGTAATCTATCAGATCAATATAACAAAAAATTACTTATAGGATGTTTCTTACTAGTAGGTGGAATATTCTATGTTTTATTGTGATGCCACGATTCATTTATAGCTATTTTAGCAATCACTTTTTGAATCGCTTTTGTTATTGCATTCATCTTTCCAATGGTCTCAGCTTTAATATCTGAATGAATTAGGGAAAAAGAGGAGGGTAGCATAGCATGAGTTAAAGAATATATCGCAACGTGTTGAGAGATTATTTGATCTCTATGATTCTGACTGTTCATTTCACTCTTAGGTATTCAATGAGCATTTATGTTTTTTTGAATCATATTAATTCTATTATCCGTTTATATTATAATAAAAAAACTATCCGAGAAGGCTAGGCATAAAAATAGATAAAAAGAGGGGAGTCCCCTCTTTTTTTATTCTTCGTCTACCTTGTCATTTAGATAGTCTTTTAAACTTTCAACAGCTTTAGAGTAAGTATCTTTATCAATGAGATTATGATCTTCGTTATAATTATTAAACGCTGATACTCGTGTCTGAAAGAAATTTTCTGAGAAATCTGTATTTAAAGCAATTCTTTCTATTTCAGCATAGATAGCATCATACCTTGCTTTAAATGTCTCATTAGCAAGAAGTCTTGTTTTTAACTCATTACTTCACATCCTTCATCCTTTTCATCCCCCCCTATCTTCTCCTCAATTTCATCAAGGGAATCATGGCATATCTCATCAGAAATTTCCAGGATTTAAATCTCATCATGTAAATGATGGAAATCATGTATCATTAGGTTTTCAAAAGTCACCAGTGAATGATTTATCATCCTGCATCATTGGAGGCATCATTCCTTGATTATCTCATGAGAAATCAAATTGTTGCATTCATCATGGCATTCAAGGCATTCATCCACCCATTCATCATCACATTCATCAAAATGCAAGATTTTGATCCCGTGTAAGAAGATAGAATTTCTGTTCTCATAAGTGATAATAAAGATAGTAATTACTTCACATACCTCAGAACGAATCCTGATTTCATACAAAATCATCTATTGCTAATAAGGTAAGAACAGAATCTACATCGATATACTCCTCTATTCATTCCTCAAATTCTTCATCAGTTGAATTTGATACAAATTTTAGGAATTTAATTAATGGTGAGAGATCATAATCATTAACTCTTGTCTTTTGAGTGAAATAATCTGAATATTCTGTTGGATCTTCACCTTGATATGAAAAGTCTACGAAATTTCAGGCTTTATAAAGAATTCAATTATCTTCTCAAAACCACTTAGAAATATAGTAGCTATCTTCAGGAAGTTCACTTATAATAAATAGTTTTTCATCTAAACCATCAACTTTAACTGCTCAATATGAAGTGTCTGGTGATGGTTGTCATAATTCTTGGTAAAGTTCATATGAATATGGTTCAGCTAATAATGTAGTATCTTGTCACATACCTCATACACGCAATGAAATCATTTCATGTCATTGATAGGTTTGATCTTCATATTTATTGAATTTTATGAATAGAGGAAGTTGAGTATCGTAGCTAATTTCAGCTCAGCTCATAGCTCATGGTCAGAAGCTTCCTCACTCAAATATTTCTGGTCTAATGAAATCTCAAGACTGATTCATAAAATCTCATGATCAGAATCTGTTAGCATGGAATCACATCATTCTATTATCTCAAGATCCATTCCTGTGCTTTCATTTTCAACGATCAATTCATGACATGCTTCTTCATGGCATTCATTCATTGCCTCATCAAAGTCACCTTAATGATGAGTTTCATTTTAATCTAACTCAAACATTATAAATTGTTACTCAATCGATTGTAATATCAGTTTTATACCAATCTTTTTCTGAGGTTGATGAATACGTATCAATCATGTCTTTATACTCCTCTTCTGTCATATTAATTTCGATTTTGTGAACTTGTGTGGTATCGAATAGATTTATTGTATTTTCAATATCATAATAATCAGTAGTCACTTCTCATTTATCTCAAACATTAACTGATATTACTCTTTTATCTCAGAAATATATGAGTGTTAATAGCACCACAGCACAAAACGGAATTAGCCATCGATTTCTTCTAAAGGTTAATGACATAGCCATCTTTATTCATTATATATAAATATTTATTAGTACCTCACTCCTCTATTCTAAAGGTCTGTTGTATTATATCCTGTAATTAATGTTACATTAAGATTATCATTTAATCTCTTAATTTCAGCTAAGAATTCTTGTTTCTTATTAGGGTTTTTAAGATCTACATTATATACAAGTTCTGTTAATGCTCATCCTCTAACAGAATCAATACTTATAAGATCAGAAATATTAGTGTATTTTACCAAAACATCATCAAAGATATGATCAAAATCTAATGTATTTGATACCTGAATCTTGAGGATTTGACTTGTTGCTTGGCGAGCAAACCAATTAAAGCGAGACATTACAAAGATTATCACAGAGATAATTAGTGTAAAGACTACAGCCAAAATATAAAACTTTGTTCATGTTGCCATACCGATAGCCATTGCTGCGAACATAAATCAAATATCTCTTGTTTCTTTCATTGCATTCCTGAATCTGATAATAGAAAGTGCTCAAACAAGAGAGAATGCACGAGCAATATTAGATCACACAATTAACATAATAATACAAACAGTCATTCACATCATAACTAATGTGTGAACATAACTTTGTGTATAAGATGTTCATTTATGAGTTTTCTTATAAACCCATCAAAGAATTGCAGTTAAGATAAAACTCAAGATCATTCAGATTGTTATATCCATAACTGAGAATGTTCCTGTTAAATCTTGAATAGATCACAAACTTTGTGTGAATTGTTGAATAAAATTTTCCATTTTTATATCGTATAATAAAATAAAAGAATTACTTATTTAAGGCGTTATCATCTATATAGAATACTGTACGAGGGACACTTTCAGAAGTCTCTAATCACTGGCAGTATTTACTAACACGAATCAAACGGAAGTTATAGTCTGAAACGATTTCTGTTAATCGATATGGAACACGTTCATTTGCTTTAACCTCCATAATTACCATATCCGGTGAAATCATAAACTCCCCTATTTTTTTATCAGAGAGATCTAGATTCTGAGTTCTATAACGAATATTTGAATCAAAAGTTATACGAAGTCAGCTATCATAATCTGTCCCAAAATAAGCATTACGCATATAACTTGTTATACAAGAAGGCTTTAGATTATTTGTCTTCAAGAATTCATAAATTTCAAAGATTGTAGCCTCATCGACTTTTTCATATTCTGGTATAATAAAGTTGTTACAGAAATTTAAAGCTTCTTTATACTTCATAGGTACTCTCCTCTTTTGAGTTACCCTATCTACTCTTTGTTTAATCTCTACATATACAATTGAATCATCATTTAATGGTTCTTGAGTCTCATATTGTCTGATTCTTAATTTTCTTCTATACTTTATACCATCAACCTTTTCTCGATAGAAACGATAATCAGATGTATCATAATATAATGAAGAAAGTGTATAGAGACCATTAGGAGCCTTAGAATAACCATCAGGAATTACATATTTTTTAAGATCTTCCTGTAATTTTTTTGCTGTATCAAAAGAAATCAAATATTTTAATTCAAAACGATTAAATTTTCTAATTGCATTTAAGGTCTTATTTCATTGCGTGTTCATTATATTTTCTGCTATTTATTTTTAAAACTGGCAGTACTATAATCATCAACCTTAAAATAATCTTAAATAAATAAAAAAGCTCCCCCGTTATCACAACGAAGGAGTGTTATTATGAGTCGTTCCCATATAATGGGTGCAAAAATGCATATTTAATATAAGAAAACAGTATTATATTATCAAGATAATTATAATAGAATATAGATTAAATATTTATAGATTTTTTTAAAATAACAAAAATACTATTAATTAAGAATCTCTTAATATTATCTAAATAATATTACTGTAAAGCAAGTATTTCTTTTACATCATCTTCATCCATTCCAAGTTCATCTGCAATCTCATCGACATCATATCCTTCATCGAAAAGTTTATGTGTGACTTCCTCTTTATCATAATTTGATAGCAATCAAATTACATAAGTTTTAAGATCAACCATTTCTCTCATTGTTATGGATTAGAAGATAAAAGCAAATTACTAATAAGTTACTTACTATCTAATTATTCAACAACTTCGAAAATTTCAGCATCTCAAAATGGGATTTTCTTATATTTCCTATTTTTAAAATATCCGTTAGAAGATTTAATCAAATTCATAAAATATTTGAATCATTTAATTCACCAATAGAATACTGCGAAAAACATAAAGACATAGAATAGATTCTTAACTATAACTCGCAATAGCATAAACATTAATATAAAAAACAATATTTTCAAAAATGCAGAAAGTACATCTAATGAAATTATTGATCATACAATTATTGCTGTGAGTAGTAAGAATAACATTCATTTAGGTAGAACTAAATCTGTTACATTTATATTATAAGTATGTAGAGAAAAATCAAATTAAAATTTAATATAGCATTTTTATATCTTTAAAGGATATCTTCTTGTATTTATAGATAATATTTCTATATAAAAAGTAGATATTAAACAGTGTTTATCTTTTTATATCAAATCTAAATCACAATGAATGAACAAGATATAAAAAACAATATCGAAGAAGAAGCAACTGAAGAGATTATTGAAGAGAAAGAAGAGAATATTGAAAGCATCGATAATGAAGAAGAAAATATTCCTGAAGAAATATTACATAGTCCAAGTTTTGAGGAAACAGAAGATTTAGTTAAGCAAAGGATTACTTGATTTAGAAAATGAACAAAGGATATTCCAAATTATATTCATTCATTCCATGTTAGAGAAATCCTAAAAGAAAATAGATTTAATGAAACAGTCCAAATGGCTGGTTTATTACACGATATTGTTGAAGATTGAAATACCACATTTGATGAATTAAGAGAATTATGATATCCTGAAGAAGTTATAAAATTGGTGGATTTAGCAACACATAATCTAAAAACTAAGGATAAGTTCCAAAGATGGAAAGATATGATGAAAAGGTTAGAAGAAGCTTGTGATAGGAATGCTCGAGCTATTAAGTTTGCAGATATTTGTGATAATGTTAGTGGATGTCATACAATGCCCAACCTTAAAAAAAGAAAAAGATTCCTCTATGAAAAGTGCCCTTATTTTGTTGAACAATGAAACAAATGGTTCTGATGAACTGAGTTTTATCTAGAATTCTTAAGAAGATATCATAAACAACTCTTTAATTTTGTTACTTTTGAGAAAAGATTAGCTGCTTGAAAAGTATTATGGATTCTTATTTGGATTTCATTTATATTGACTGTATGATTAGGGTGTTACGCATGGTATAAGACTAACGTTTCACTTATGAAACTTTCTTTAACTATTGGAATTGGTATAGTTATCCTTATGTGAATACTTCACATAATCTGTTTTAGAATACCTCACAAAACTGAATATTAATATCATACCCAACTTAAAATAGTCCTTTAAATTAAGGGCTATTTTTGATTTATTATTTATTTCTCTTATAATTATATTGTTTAAAACATAAATCAAAACAAATAATGTGAAAATTAATTTCTTCAGTTTTATCAAGCGAAGTTGCTAAAAGCGCTTGAATTACAATAGCATCAAAATTATTTGATATAAATCCCCAAACAAAATGTATTTGAATCATATTATTTTCTATAATATTTCTTTGATATTCAATAAATGCCATAGTATCATACTGTGATTGAATTTGGTTGGATCATTTTAAAGATGCAATAATTGCAAACAAACGATGGGTTCTTTTTGTCTTTGCAGCAACAATATTCTATGTATTCTGAATTATGCGTCCAAAATGATCACTTTTTTCTCATAGATTTAATGCAATCTTTATACTAACATTAGTGCTTTGAATATTCATTTATCCATTCACACCTGATTTTTGATCAAGATTCTGATACATCAATTGAGTTAATGATGCTGAATATTTCGCTATATTTCTACCACTATGGATTATGTGGTATGCAATAGCAATAACACCGAGAGCAAAAGAATGAGTATTAGAAAAAGAAGAGATTAATGAAATTAAAGAAACATTAAAAAATCCTGTTACTAGGAAGAAAAGCAAAGCTTTCTTTGATATGAATAAATTATCAACTAGAGCTGTTTTGACACTAATGTGAATATGATTTATATTTATGCTAACATGACTACGATTTCACTTCATCTGAGTCGTTGATGATACCTACGTTAATACCTATTTATGTATACCTTTTGGTGTATTTTGAATTTGAATGTGATTAACTTGAATACTTTATGAGTTCGAAGAACTAAGGACTTGAAAATTAAAAGTTACAACAAAAGGAGTTGAATTTTGAAAAGAGAGTAAAAAGAAAGCTACAATCGCCGAAAAAAAGGATTGAGATAAAGTATCAAAAGAATCTGAGGTTAAAGATGAAACGGGCACAACTGAGATTAAAGAAGCAATGAAAGAACAAGGAGATTGAAATGAAACTAGGAACTATGATGTAAGCAAAGCAGATATAAAGCTTCTTGAAGCAAGATATAAAGCATACGATTCTAATCAATCATTAGCATTAATACCATGATTATTAGCTATAATGATTACTGTTGGTATGTATTTTGTTACCGATCATGATCTATATGATTTTAATGATTATTGGCCTGGACTTGTTTGAGGAATTCTTTTTTCAGTAATTCTACTTTGTGTAGTTTTTTACTATCAGAACCGTCGTAAAAGGTTGTACAAGCAAGCTTTAGATAATTCTCTTTATGTAGATTACGTTGAAATTATAAAATTTGATCGTTACAGATCATATACAAAAAAATATAATGATAAAGATTGCTGATATAGAGTAATAGTTAGTGATTGAAATAGAAAATATAAAAGTGAAAAGTATTCTGACAATGATTTATGAATCTATAATCCAGATAGTTCTATATGGATTAAAAAGAAGGAAACGACTTCTTTATATATTGGTAGAAAGACACATCATATCTGAGAAGAAGTAAGAATGTTTGTTGATAACGAAAACGATAACAACTATTATATAGATTTATAATGGTAAAAAATATTATCTATAAGCAGGATTTTCTTAATCCTGCTTTTTATTGAAATTAAAATTTCAATTTTTATAAGTAGCGCTGGAAAACAAAAAATGAAAATGCTATGGATAAAAAAGAAAATGTATATTTCGGAAATTACTATGACGGATTAATGTCCGGTAGAATTGAATTACGAACGCTTGAAGAACTCCATGAACAGAAAATTAAGAGTATTCAAAGTTACATCTATAAACTAAAGAATCCACTAACTCTTGAAAATTATCGATTCTTTTCTGAAGTATTTAATGAACTCATACAGATTCATCAAAGTATTATTCAGTACTATAAAGATAAAAATTTTAAAGAGAAAGATTCTGATTTACTCTACAAGTATGACTTAATTATTGCATTACTCAATATTTTAAACACAGTTTATAAAAAGTATTTAAGTGATGAGATTAAAAGCAAAAAATTTAAGATTAGCATAGATGTTAAACCAATCCTTGATCAGCTCTTATCTGTTATCGAGCAAGTTCTCTAGAAAGGAAAGAAAATACTTTAGGAAACTCCTAAAGTATTTTTTTAAAAAAGCAGTCTTTTAATACTAAAGACTGCCTTAATCTTGAAATTGAATCAAATACCAATATCGAGCTTCAGCTGAGGATTCTTGGTGTTGATTTCTTTACGTGGATAATCCATAATCTTGAAATCCTTCAATTCGAACTCAGAGAGTTCCTTCTTCTCCGGATTGATGTAGAGATACGGATTCGCGGGCACAGACTCTCTTTCGAGCATCACCTTTACAGGATCAACATGGCGATCGTAGATTTGACAATTCACGAGCAGGCAGGTGAAGTTTCCAAGCTTGAAGCCACAAATTTGCGCGAGCATCATCAGAAGTGCGATATACTGCACCTGGTTAATAGCGCCGGCCATCACGAAGTCAGAGCTTCTCAGCAGGAGAAAACCATCAAGATAGCTCTCGTTGCCTTCATAGCGCACACTGTACTGGCTGTACAAAGCACAAGGCTTCAAACCGTGTGTCTTCTTGAAATCATCATACTGATACAGATTAATAATATGACGACGACTATCTGGGTCGTTCTTCATATTCTTAATAAGATCGCCTATAATCTCGTGGTCATTCACGGTCTTGCCATAGCACTGGCCAATGGTACCATCGCCGATATCCCACTTGTCCCACCAGGTTACACCGTACTCAGCAAGTCTCTTAAGGCAACTTGTTTGATCCTTGTAGATCCAGAGAATCTCACCAATACCGCTCATAACCGCAATGTTTCTAAGAGAGAGCATCGGAAAGTCACCTTTGCCAAGATCATAAGTTTGCACGACATGGTTCACCGAATAAGTATGTGCTGGTGTACCATCAGAGTACTTTGGGCGAGGATCAAGATCGTAAGATCCATGCTCAAGAATGTGTCTACAGATGAACTTAAAACTTTCATCTGCACGCTCAGTAGCAGTTTCTTGTTCTGCAACGTAAACTGCTTGAACTGGAGATCCAATTAGAGTTATCATACACTTAGTTTTTTTTGTTGAACAATATTTTTTATTTAAGTAAAAGTATTTTAAGAAAATGGAATATTATAATCAAGTTAAAAAAAACCAGACATTGAATACACCAAGTCTGGTTAAATTTTTCGAAATTTCACGTTCATTTCCGCATTTTTCTCTTTCTAAGATTACTAATTGTAATAGATGTAAGAATAATTACAGAAATAGAGATAATGAGTAAATTTGAAGATGTCAGCATCGTACCTTTAATAGTCTCTTCCACTATATTTCCAGGGAAAGCCCATATCGCGAAGGAATAGAAGACCCCGAATATTGCGTACATTCTAACACGGATAAAAACTGATATTACCTCATCAATACTCTTAGTCTCTCTAAACACCGCCACTGCACTATCATAAATATAATGGTACAGTGAATAACACAAGACCAATTCTACTGCAATAGAAAGCAGTAAATTTTTTGTCACCCAGTCAGGAGAACAAAGGCCGTTAATGCATAACCCCATAAAATGGGCGCACAATAAGAACCCCAATCCTAAAATCAGGATTCCTTCATTCATAACATCTTTTCTCATAGCTTTTTGTTTTTGTTTCACTGGCTATGTTATATTTATTGGTATATTTTATTGCAAGATTTTTTAAAAAACATTGAATTTAAAACCATAGTTATGTATAGTATTTTTGAAATAAAAAAACAACAAATACAAATTAGTTTATGGAAAGAACATTTAAAAGTTTAAAAAGCGATCTTGTGTTCTACAGACACATGTATCTCGTCTACGCAATTCTTCTGATTTGCAGCTTGGGTTTCTTAATCTCTTCTCTCATTCAAAATGGGTTTGAGTTCTTCTTCTGGATTAATCTCGTTCTAACAGTAGTCTTCTGCATCTCTCTTGTTTATTCTCTTCCTATAAAAAGGAAAGAAATCAAATACAGAGTTGAGAGATACTTGCTGGATCTTCATGAATTAGGGGGTATCATAAACAAAACATTAACTTCCTTACATGTTCTTGATGCAGATTATGATGTTTATATTAAGAGAGGCGAACTCGATAAAATCAAAGAGAAACTACACGACATTTCAATCACGTTTCTTGAAGATATTAACATCTTTACTGAGAAGACCGGTCTCGAATTTACTCCTTCTCTCGTTAACACAAAGAATCTTTCGAGTCTTGCTGAGACACGCAATTGCCTTGATAACACAAAAGAAGAAATCAAGAAAGAGATTGAATACATATCAGAGAAGAAAAAAGCGATTAAAAGTTATTACGAAAAATTTTAAAAACTCTCAAGAGCTTAGGATAGTATACATTCTAAGCTTTTTTTTAAAAAAGCCTAGGTCAAGAATTTCTCAACCTAGGACTCATCTTAGTTTCTTCTGCTTTTCTTATCGATATCCTCGAGTTTAACGCATAAGCGCTCTAACTCCTTTTTGTAAAGTTCAATATTCTTGTAGTCATCCATCTGCTTTGCCTTTTTATATGCATCAACTGCATCATCTCTGAGATTAGCTAGAAGATCCACCTGTGTAAAATACCATCTTAAGAAGATAGTAATCAGAACAGTAACAAGGATAACAGCAAGAATGCCAAGAATTAGAAAGCCATGGTTGTAGCTAAAATAGATTAAGTAACCTCCACCTATAGAAGTAAAGATTACTGCGGGTACACTCATACTAGCTCCAGCCTGGCCTTCTTCTCCATACACAATATCGTTGTAAAAGCTCTTTGGTAAAATAAATCTTTTTTTCATATAGCATTTTGTTTTTTTATCGGATTCGGTTATATGCAAATCACTCATCAAATTCAATACTGATTTTAAAAGATTTTAAGTCTTGAATAATAATTAAAAATTACTAATACCTTCTTATTAATAATATTTAGATTAAATTAGTTAATATGGAATTTGTAGATGCAATTGTTCTTAGAATTTTTGATACAACAACTAGAACAACTAAAACATGAGAAGATTTTAGGACCAGAAAAGTTTTAATAGAATTCAATTCCGAAAAAGATTATCCAGATAGAATCGTTCTTGAACAAGGTTGAGATAAAAAATTAGAGTTAGTTTCTCATCTTCAAAAAGGTAAAAGATATAGATTTCACTTATGATATAGAGCAAATGAATGGACTGATAAAGAATGAAGAGATACAGCTTTTTGATCTATTTCAGCATGGAGAATTGAGCCTTTAGAAGATGATAACTGATATCAATCAGACCTTCCATTTTAATAAAAAATTTTGAGAAATTTTTACTTGAAATTTTATGCTCTAATAGTAAATAGAAAAAAGTTTTATACTATAAATTTATTACCATGAAACTTACTTATAAAGATTGATCTCTTGAGTACTTAGTTGAAGGTAATATTCTGCTTGTATTATCTCTCTATGTACACGAAGAAAGAAGACAATGAACTGCAACAAAATTAATGTGAATGCTTATCGATGAAGCAAATAATCTTGATGTAGATCTTATTGAATTCTCAGCATTATCTTTTGATGAAGAAGAATGAATGTGAACAGAAGAATTAAAAGATTGGTTTGAGAGACTTTGATTTGAAACTATTGATAAATATGCAATAGGAGATAATAAATGATATGTAATGAAGATGGAATTATAAAAGTATCTATTATATATGAAGAACCGAATAATATCGGTTTTTTATTTTAGAAAACTTTAAATACTTGAAAAATAAGATAGTAATACTATATAGAAGATATCTTTATATTAACTACAAACAATGACGCCACAAATAGCCATTTTCATGATTTTCTTTTTACTCCTCTGACTTTTTTCAATTAGAATTAATAGCAAAAAAGCTAGTTTCACTAAAAAAGAAAAGGAACTCTATTTAAAGAAGTTTAAGACCATTAGAGTTATAACAATTGCTGCAATTATTCTTTTCCTTGTTAGCATTGTTTTATGATTTATTCTAGAACATCAAACAAATTTCAAGTTCGCCGAAGGAAAAACTTCAATATGGTTTATGATTATTTGATGATGTTTCCTAATGCTTTCAACATTATATCACTATTATGTAGTAGTAAAAGCTACTTGAAAATATTAGAGTCAAAGAAATATTTATTGCTTTTTAACAACGTTTCATATATAATAGTTTTGGCAGTTAGGTAATTTACTAATTGCTATTGGATCTGTAAGTTCTGCGTCGAGATGACGCGGAACTTTTTCTATTATGAGACCTAATATTTTCGGTCACTAAACAGGTACTAGGCCACAAAATCTCAAAAAAAGTGCAAAAAAGATACATTTTCTCTTGAATTTTATACTAAATAACTTATAAGGACTTACGTTATAATATTTTATTTCTTATAACAATTATTCAAATGACAAAAACTCAATTAACAGAAAGCTTAGCTAGTGAATTAGGAGTTTCTAAGAAATTAGCTGGAGAATTAGTTAACTGCTTCATCGAAAACGTAATGAAAGGTGTTAAGAAAAATGGTGAAGTAAGAATCCAAGGATTCGGAACATTCAAGGCTTCTAAGAGAAAGGCTAGAACTGGAGTTAATCCTCAAAATCCTTCTCAAAAAATTAAGATCCCTGCAATGAATGTTGTTACTTTCAAAGCTGGTTCAGATTTCAAAGCTGCTGTTAAATAATTATAGCACAAAAAAATCTAAGCTAGTATATTCTTCATGGATATACTAGCTTTTTTTTATTAAAAAATTTTAATCTATTATAATAGTTTCGTCTTAAAACCAACTTTCTATTGATTTTATCATTAGAAAACATATTTATTAACTGATAAATTTTTATTTTTTATATGTTTTTCATGGAAGAAACAAACAATGTTGAAACAAACAATGTAGCAACAAAAGAAAAGAATACAGTTGCTCTTATCGGTATGATTTTTAGTATTGTGTGATTAGTACTTCTAATTACTATTATTTGAATTTGATTCGCAATTCCTCTTCTTATTATTTGATTCATCCTTGGAATCATTTGATTATTCTTCAAACCTAGAGGGAAAGCTTGGGTTGCAGTATTAATTCCTGGATGTATTTTTTGAGCAATCTTTTGATGTATAGCATATCTTTGGAGTAGCATTAAAGCTCCAGCACAAGAATTCACTACTTGGATTGAAGCTCAAAACGAAGCTAAAAGATTCGACAACATGAATGAAGATCTCTTTAAAGCTATTGCAAATGAAGAATTCAATAATATAGCTGAAAGTCTTTCATGAGCAAATTTTGACGAAATCTTTGATGCTACAACTTGAAAAAATAGTATTGAAAAATTTGGATACATTTTCTTCTCAATCATACAACAAGGAATAAGTAACTCATTAGATACTTATGAACAACAAGTTCAATGATTAAGTGAAGAAGATTTACAAAAATTAATTGATGATAGTAATGCAGCATTAAATGATGAAGAAGCTGCTGAATTTCCAATAACATTAGATATTACATCAGAAAGCGACTCTGAAGTAGTTTCAGATGTTGAACCTGTAGAAGAAATTGAAGAAGCTGTTGAAGATGAAGATGCCTAGCGACATAGAAGAATCAGGTGATGAAATTCTTGAATAATTTATAATATAAACTTAAAAGAAGAGAATCAAGATTGATTCTCTTTTTTTATTTGGATTTCTTATCAAATTTTAGTATAAGAGTTTCATATGATTTAAATATTGCAACACATTATGAGTATTTGTATTTGAGTAGATTGTGATGAAGTCTTGTGTGAAACTATTGATGAACTATTAAAATATTCCCCATTTATTGAAAAGAATATCAAAAAAGAAGATATTTCATCTTATTTCTTATGGGATGTAAAAAAGATAAATATAACTAAGGAAGAATGAATAAGAATCTTTTTCTCATTTTTCGATTCTGAAAAGTTTTATGATTGTAAACCTGTTAAGTGAGCACTTAATAAATTAAGAACCATGAAAGAAAAAGGTTTCAAATTAATTGTTGTAACAGCAAGAGCAACTCAATTTGAGAAACAAACTAAGAAATGGGTGGAAGACCATTTCCCTTGAATCTTTTCTGATTTCTTATTCATGAATCAATTTAAAGAAAACGAAAAATCTAAGTCTCAACTTTGTAAAGAACTATGAATTAGCTATTTAATTGATGATAGCATAAATAATCTCCTTGATGTAAATTCTGCTTGAATAAAGGGGATTCTCTTAGATAAGCCTTGGAATAAAGATATAAAAGATAATGAGCTACTTAAAAGAGTTAATTCCTGGGATGATATCACACCTGAATTATTTGATTAATCCTGCTTAGAAAAGATATTAATTAATAAGAGATATGATCAAGAAAGAAGGAGTCATCAAAGAATATCGGTAAAATAATGTACTCATAAATAAATCCTACTTAATGCGATACAGGTTATTATAATAACAATAATAGAAGCTATTCAATACTTTAGGCTTCTATTTTTTATATTTAATAAACAAAAAACAATTAATAATCCATAAACTGCTAAAGACTCCATTGTATGTCATGATGGAAAACTGTAATCAGTTTCTTGTACTAATCTCAGGATATTCGGTCTTGGCCTTTGAACAATATTCTTAATTGTACAATTTACTAAATATACTATTGCTGGAGTTAAAAAGCTCAAAACTGTATATCGCTTGTATTTTTTCTTAATAAAAAACAGAATCGTTGTTAATAATGCAACTGCGATAATCATATAAGTACTTCAAAGAAACGTAAAAAAAAGGAAAAACGAAGTCCAACTATATGAAGAAAGTTTCATCAAAGTATTATAGAATATTGTATCAACTTCTAAGACCGGGGTTGTTATAACAAGAAAAGCAAGTAATGTGAATCACATTAAAAAGACTGCTAACAAAAGCTGTTTCCAATAATTCTTTATAAAAGACATCTATAATATTTTAAGATTCTAAACTTTTTCTTTTAAGCTTTCTTATTAGTAGAATAATATATGTTGTAATAAATCATCAGATAAGTCCTCAAATATGAGCTGTTAATGATATTCATTGAACTAAGAATCAAGGAGCTAATGAGAATAATATAGAGATTACTACTTCTTTAACATTCACCTGCTTTGATTCACTTCTAAGAATAAGAACAAATGCCAAAATTCATCATAACAAACCAAAGATTGCGCCACTTGCTCAAGCTCCAAGAGAATATACTCAAGTAAAGCTTTCCCAGAAATAAACTAATAGATTTCATGAAATTCAACTCAAAAGATATACTATCAAATACTTCCATTTTCATAATACTTTTTCCATTAGAGGTCCAATGGAATATAACGCATACATATTCATGAAGATATGTGTTCATCAAAAGTGAAGAAACATTGCCGTAAACATTCTTCGTGGTTGTTCGATTATTGCTGGTGTATACATAGCTCAAAAGCTATAAGCTACATCCGTATTGGTCGATCCTCAGAAGAAGAACTCTATAACAAAAATAATTACATTAATGGCTATAAGTATATAAGTCATAATTGGTTGATAACGAAGCATATTGGAAAATAATATATAAACTGTTTCATAACATATCAAAATTGAGGAATATTTCAATTGTATATAAACAATATTTTACTAATACTAATTTCAGTTTTTAGACTATCATAAGCTATGAATAATACCGAGGTAAAATGTTTTATAAATTCAGAAATCTTTAGTTCAAATCTATATGTTTTAAGTTCAAAGAACTGAAACATATTAATTGATCCATGATTTTATAGTCTTAAGGTTGTGAATTATATAAGAAAAATTTGAGGAATTGAATGAATATTATTAACCCACTGACATGGAGATCACATAAGAGAGGTAGATACTTATACTAAGATATTTCCAACTGCTAAAATTTTTATTCATAAAGATGATGAAGAATTACTTCATGATACATATTTAAATTGCTCATTATTAGTTTGAGACAAAGAAATAACCATACAGAGCGAAGTGCAACTTATTTGAGAAGGAGAGTATACCCTTAATTGATTAACTTTTAATCTTATACATACTCCATGACATACCGATTGATGTAGTATGTACAATTTAAAAGAAGAATGAATTCTTTTTTCTTGAGATATGATTTTAATGGATAGTATTTGAACACTATCAACACCTACTTGAGATACTAAAAAGATGCAGGAATCAATTGCAAAAATTAAGAAACTTTGATTTCCATTAGATACCAAAGTCTATCCATGACATTGAGAAGTGATGACTTATTGAGATATTCTAAAAATTAATCCTTATCTTTGATAAAAAAGAAAAACCCTAAGTGCAATCACTAGGGTAAATCTGCTCTGAAGTATTACCAAGACTGAGGTGTTGTTTGTTAGTAAAGTGTATTTTTTGTTTTTGTTTTTGCCCTTGGTAATAAAGACAAAGACTACATTAGATAACTAATGTTAATTAAGTATATTCACAAAATATTAAAAAAGCAAAATTTTTTTAATTTTAAAAAGGAGGGTCAGTAACACCAACTCTCCTGTTTTTACCTCAGAAAAAGTTCATTAGATTTTGAAATTATCAATGAGCGCGAACACATTCTTCCTCGTTGTAAGACTCGCACCCCGTAGAACTTGTTCAACCTCAGAAGAAAAGTTTGAAAGATAACTTTTCATAAGAGCTTTTGACTCCTCATAAGCAACCTCATAGAGAGGTCTGAATTTCAGAGTGTAAACTAAGCAGTCATCCTTTCCAAATTTCACATCAGAGATTGTAAAGTCTGGGTTTCCCTTTACGATGAGACTGAGAAGATCTACAAACGTCTTAGGGGTGTAACTTGAGCCATTTGATGTGACTCGAACTCGATTTACTCTAAGGAGCTCCAATGACACTCCCATTTTCTTTGCTCGTTTGAGCATCGAATCTGTAAGAATTAAATTAAACTTTTTTTTCATATCTCTTTGTATTTGTTAGACAAAGAATACTATATCATTTTATATACAAATAGCAATATTTTTTTTAATTTTAATTAAAAAACACTTAGCGTGTAAGCTAAGTGTATACTTACCAATTAACTACTCTATTTAAATCGATCTAATATTCTTCTCCAAAATGATTTATTAGATTCTTTAGCATCATCATCTTTTTTAGTACTACTTTCATTATTTTTTTCGTATGTTTCTAATGGTACTTTAATGCTTTCTCTCTCAAGAGTGGCATCTATTTTTGTTGGATATAGCTCTGAATAATCCTTAATTCATAGAGCCTTATCTTCATATTCCTTTCATTCAGCAATCCATTTATAGAGTTCTGCATAATCCTTATATTTAATACTCATTCTATAAATCCGAATATGAAGCTTTTCGATTATCTCTTTATTCTCAATTTTTAAGAGATTCTCTAATTCATCTTGATGAATTCAAATCGATTCAGCAAGAGTTTCCATATCATAATTAGTAGCCTCATTAATTATAACATTACCGAAAGTCCATAGTCACTTTTTAATTCAATATTCTCTAGCTTCATACTCGTTTTCTTTAATTTTAGGTGAATTCTCATATTTAAGTGGCTTATCCAAATCTTCTATATCCTTTCATTTTAATAAACTTTCATATTGTGATAATGCATGTTCAAAATCCTGTTGGATATGGTTTATAAAATCATAAATCTCAGTAACAATATCCTGATTATCATTTTCTTGTAGATAAGAAATCAACTTTTTCTCATTTTTAGAAACATCTCAATAATTTAATTGAATAAGCTTAGAAACAAGATTGAATGGAATCTTTTTCATCAACTCTTCTTTTTTGATTAATGATTCCTCCATTTTCTTTAAATCTCAAGGGACGTCAAAATCTTTTTCATCAGAATTTAAGATATTCGCAATATAATTATGCTTATAGTTTCAAAAAGTTTCTGCATTTCTCTCTGCAATATGGACGTATTTCTTATTCGCTATTGTTAAATCAAAAATATCAGAAAGTGAATCGTATGTTTTTAACATTTTTATTGGTTTATAAATAAATCTATTTCAATTTTAGCTATATTTATAAATTAATCAATCATTTTTAAAATTACCTTGAATTCATTTTACGTATTAAATAAGATAATGATGTAAACAAATACAGTAGCCTATGAAAAAATTTTCAGATTTTACATGGATCTTTCGGTATTTATTAGTATCGATTTGTGGATTCTATCTTCGAAAGAAGATATTCCTCAAAAAAGTATTGAAAGAGGCAAACCGAACATGGTTCAACTTCTCAGACAAAACATTTAATAGTTTGTGTAGCAATCTCTGTGGTGAAATTCCCGAGCGTTATACAAATATTAAAGATCTCTGGCTTACAACTTTTGATTTCTTCGTAAACGATGCTTGTGAAAGGGAGCAAAAACAGCATCTCAATAGATCAATAATCCCTGTAGATATCTTAGAGATTGTTGAAATCAAACCTGAAACCTACAAGGTTAATATCATTAAGTGTGGCGACAGGAATAAGAAAAAAAGTAGGGATAAAGAATATTCCATTCTTAAAAGTTATACTGTTACAGTCACCCGGGCAGAAGTTGAAGAAGAACTTTGGAAGTAAGAAAATTAAACGTAGTGATAGTATTTATTGCTACGTTTTTTTAAAAATATAAATTTTATAGAAAAAGAGCTTGCAATAACTCTAATAATTGATTAGTATAGAAGTCGTGATAGTCATTTATCTATCACAGAAAAAAACAAATACAAACTTAAATTTCAAAAACATGGATCAAGGTGATTTTATTTTCTCTCCTGAATTAGCAAAAGAGCTACAGGAAGAGTGCCTGGTAAAGGTTCTAGGCGTTACAAAGAAGGGCAAAGTTGAAGGTGATTCGATCATTCTCCAGGCCTGTGGTTTCATTGAGTCAATGCAGAATGGCATTCAGAACGCCATTATTCGCATTGAGGATGAGTATCCCGACTATGAGCTCATCACTCTCGATCAGCGCAATTGCTGTCTTGGAAATGAGTCAATGGAGATTAAGCTTGCCTCGCTAGCTAATGCCTATTAAACAATTCAAGAAGCTTAACCCTCTGGTTTTCTGGAGGGTTTTATTTTTAAAAATAAAAAAAGAGATAGAAGATTGATCTACCTCAAATTTCCTCAAGAAATCAAGTTTATGTAGATGCCTACTAAGCTCATCAAGCTATTAACTTGATAAGTATCTCATGCTTTAGGCAGACCTAAAGAAGAAGATTTCCATGAGATAACAAACTCTAATATATTTTATCTTTAGATAAAGAAATCTAAAGAGTTGGATATACTATCATTACTAGGAACCTCTCCCACATGATATAAGAAATATAACCAACAACACTAGAATCGAATTGCCTGAAAAACCATATTTTCTAAACATTGCCTCTATAAATACTTGATATTCCATAATTGTTAATAAGGTAACAATAATAGGTTATTATCATGCTTATTACAACTTTAAAGCGAAATATAAAGTAATAAGAATTATAGAAGATAATTGGAATCGAGTATTCATATAATAACTAATCATTTAAACTAGTTATCTGAGGCTTAAATCTTAGAAAGCCACTCAAGAATACTATCAACCTTAATCATCGCTCCTCTACTCTATTCAAATAATAAAGTAAAGAAATTAATTACTAAGTATTATTCTTAAATAATAGTATAGAATGATTTTCACATTCAGCAAAGATAATTAAAGCAAAGGGAGAACAATTCTCATTACATAAACTTTGTTAAAGATCTCTTTTGTTTCAACAAGAAGAACTTATCACTTCTTGATGACATTACTATTATATAACAAAAATAAAATAAATGCAAATTTTTTAATATTTTTTTCATAAATTTTATCTGAATAATAACATAATAAATTATATTAGTATCATTTGAATTTTTATTCAATAAAAATATAGAGTATTTATATAAATATATTACTTTATGCTACTAATCTAATTAGGAATGAAGATTCTAGAATCATTTGACACAAAATTAGATATTGAGGAACTTAATGAAGCGTTTAACAAATATTGAGAATGAAAAGTTCTACTTATAAAAAGACACTGGATAAAATTATTGCTTCCACTAGCACTCACCCTCCTATCAATTTTCATGCTAATGTTGATGTTATATTCTATTTATATCCATACTTTTGAAGAACATAAAATTACTTTTTGGGTTTTAGCTATTTTTTATTCTTACACTACTATCTCTTGGTGCCTCTTTGTTGTAATATCAATTATAATAAGGATTAATTATTGGACAAAATCTAAAACTCAGTATATTGAAAATCCTGAGAAAATCTTAGATATTAAGAAAAAATGATTTGATAAATTTATGAAACGTACTTTTCTTACTTTCTGAATACATACTATAGTACTCATATTCAATGCTAGTTTCCCTTTTATATATATTAAAACAACCTGACTTTGAAGCGCTGCGGTGGCAATTTGAATTCTCTTTATCGACTTAGTTTTTCTATTCCTCTTAAATAGGGTTATGTACCTATTAATAGAATATGAAATGACGTTCAATATCTGTACAATTGATTGACTAACGACCTACAGACAAAAATGATTTTTTAAGAGCGATTCCCTAAAAATAAATTCTGCCTCAATAAAAGTCATAAAATCAACTAAAGAGTGAATTATAAGTGCTCTGTTTAAATATTGAAATTTATGTATTTACACAGATTGAGATTTAAGTGTTCAATGAGGTAAAAATCTTGAATTAACATATATGCCAGATCCATCAACTCTAGCAAAGAGATTAAATACACTCATTGAAGAGAAAAACCCTACAAATGAAGAAAACTATGCAAGTGCACAGTAAAATATATCATATTGACTTTTATCAACGATTACATGTTCAATTGATTTTACAAAGAAGAAAGCTATCATATTTGATAGCTTTTGTTTATTATTAATTATTTTATGAGAATCCTATCATCATTTGATACAAAAACAGATGCTGAAGAGTTATTAGATGCTGTTCACAAATATTGAGAATGAAATGTTATTCTTGTTAAAAAACATTGGATTAAATTAATAATTCCTCTTTTTTTGGTGGTATTATCCATTTTTCTTCTTAATCTTATGCTTTATGTAATCTACATTCATATTTTTGAAGAAAACAAAGTGATGTTCTGGATTTTAGCTATCTTTTATGCTTATACTACTATTTCACGAAGTGCATATACTGTATTTTGAATTATGGCTAATATTATCTGACAGATTCAAGCGAAAACCAAATATATTGATAGTTCAAAAATGGCTGCTGTAAAACAAAGAGCATTTGAAAAATTCTTAAAGCGTACACTCCTAACTTTTACAGTACATCTCCTTGTTCTTATATTTAATTCGACAGTTCCTTTCATTGTAATTAATAATACATGACTTTGAAGTATTGCAGCTGCTGTTGGTGCGTTAATAATTGATATTATTTTCTTGTTTATAGTAAATAGAGTTATGTACCAATTAATTGAATATGAAATGAATTTTGGTATTTGTACTGCAAAAACTTTCACTTCATACAATCAAAAGTGATTTTTCAAGACAGATGCCATGAATATCTCAACATCTGATATTAAAGTTATTCAATCAATTAAAGAAGGACTTACTTGAGCTTTATTAGAATATTGAACAATTAAAATCTATACAGATTGAGATCTCAATACAGAACAGGATAAAAATCTTAAATTATCTTATATTCCTGCACCAAAACGCCTCGTTAAAAAATTAAATTCTTTAATCGAACAATCAACGAATACTAAGGCATCTATATAATAAAAAAGCCTCAGGTAATCCTGAGGTTTTTAAAAACCTAATAGTTCAATTCGTTTGCTCAAAAATCATTAAATAATAAGGATTTATCCTAGTCTGTGATCTCATCATAAAGACAAGATCTTCAATGGATATAACTATTGAAGATTCAAATTTTAATGAGAATAATTTACCATTCTCAACTTGTTTTTTTAATTCTTCAATTTTCATAGCTTGTATGGATGGCGAATATATACGCTCGATATGATGTGAAACTCTAAGATATTCATCAGTCTTTTCAAAGCTTGAGACATCCATCTGGAACTTATAAGATTCAATCACCCTTAATTTTAATGATTCTAATAGAGAAATTACATCCCCAACATTACCATCTCGAATAATGTTAGGTAAAAAAACAACAATAAATTTCGTCATGTTTGTACTTTGTATTTGTTTGTATTTTTCATATCATAAAGAAAGCAATTAAAAATTGCAATAACATTTGATTATTAATATTAAATGCATATATTACCACTGTTGTTTTATATCACTTAATTAAATAGTATGAAAAAATCTACATTTTCTTTAATCGCCCTTCTTTGAGTCGCAGGATTGATTCTTTCATGATGTAATAAAACTGAGCCAGCTGAGAATGAAGAAAATCTTGGAATGGCAAATCCAGCTTCAGTTTACTGTGAAGAAAACGGATGAACTGTACAAATCGTATCAGATGAGGAATGAAATCAATCATGACTTTGCATGTTCGACGACGGATCTTATTGTGATGAATGGAGTTATTACAGACAAGAATGATGTGAAAAAGGAATGATTATGTATAACACATTAGATGAAGAAACTTCTTCATTATACACTGAAGAAGAAATAGCTGCTGGAACAGAAACTATCTTAAATTATATAAATACTGAATGGGAAGTACCTGTAGAAATAAAAGATATTACCTATCTATGAGATGAAAAATCTTCATCTGAATTAGATTATTGTATAGAATTAACTACTGATAAAGAATGAGTAGAACCTGTTGATCAATGTGCTGTATATACATCTAATTTCCACATTCCAGAAACTGATGTTGAAATGGCTGGTGCATTTGAACCTAACACAGACATATCAGATTGGTCTTGGTACTTAGGAAGAACAAATAAAGGAGATTGGAGAGTACTTACTTTTGGATACAACTAATTTTTAATATTAAATCTTTAAACAAAATGGTCTTTTTAGACCATTTTTTTATTTTCTAATTTATCTTGACAATTAATGGTTTTTCTTTAATACTTTGTTGTTAAATCAAAAAAACAATTACAAAATCGTTAACAAAAAAATCTAGTTCAAATTTATGGTAAAAAAACAAAATCAAGTAAAAAAGGCCGCCAACAAGTCTTCTGCAAAAAGAAAGACTGATGTTAAGCCACAGAAGAAGTTGTTCGTGTTGGATACGAACATCCCGTTGCAGGATCCGAATTGCATATTCGGGTTCAAGGAACACGATGTATGTATTCCAATCACCGTCCTCGAAGAGCTTGATCGCTTCAAGAAGGGATTTGAAACAACAAATTTGAATGCTCGTGCATTTTCACGTTCTTTAGAGAAGGTTATCACTTCTACCGAGACTGCAAAAAGTGCAAAACTTGGTAAGGGACTTGGAAATTTGAGTATTGGTCTTCCTGGTCGAGAGTATCCTGCAAAGATTGCTACATCACTGATGATGGATATTCCTGATCATAGAATTCTGGCTATAGCCTATAAGCTCAAGCAAAGTCGTAAAGCTGAAGTTGTCCTTGTTACAAATGACATCAACTTACGCGTAAAAGCAATGAGATTTGGAGTTGCAGCTGAAGGCTATCGCAATGAGAGTGTCCAGGATATGGATAAGATTTACAAAGCAATTAGGGAAGTAGAGTTGAACGATGATGATTGGGATACACTATTCTCTTCACACAGAAACGATAATCTCTATTCCACTCCAACCTCCCTGAAAGGCTCTATGCAGAACCAGCTTTTCGTTCTCTATTCAGAAGGCTGTGATGAGAGAATTCTTGCTCGAGCTAAAGGCAAAAGACTCATTATTCTGGATCGAAGCAAACTTAAGACTTGTTTGTTGACTCCAAGAAACGATGAGCAGTATTTTGCTCTTAACGCGTTGCTTGATCCTTCAATTTCACTTGTCGCACTTACTGGTAAAGCTGGTACAGGTAAAACTCTCGTAGCTCTTGCCGCTGCACTCAAGCAGAAAAAAGACTATGAGGAGATCCTTGTCTCTCGCCCTGCTATTGAAGTTGAAGACAAAACCCTCGGATTCTTGCCTGGTGATATGAATGAAAAGATTGATCCGTATATGGCACCAATCTACGACAACCTTGATGTTCTTCGTGAAGCTCAGAAACAAAATGATCAGAGAAGAAAAGAACAAAAGTCTTCTGATCAGAAGTCGAACGACTCTATTCCGAAAGAACCTATCAGAGATTGGGCTAAAAGCCAAGGTATTGAGGTGTTGGTACTCAACTACATTCGAGGCCGTTCATTAGCAAAGAAGTTCATTATCATCGATGAGGCTCAGAATCTCAGCCCTCTAGGTATGAAAACACTTGTTACCAGAGCCGGTGAGGGAACCAAGATTGTGATCATTGGCGACGTGACTCAAATCGATTCGCCTTATCAGAACGAAAAGACCAATGGACTTTCTTATCTGATTGACCGCATGAAGGGACAGCCTGAGTTTGTGCATGTACATCTCTCAAAGGGTGAAAGAAGTGCTTTAGCCGATAAGGCTGGAAGACTTCTCTAAGTAAATTTGAATTCTAATCTATTAAAAAAAGCCTAGCTAAGTTTTCTTAGCTAGGTTTCCTTTTATAATCATATTTTTTTCAGAACCTCATCTTCTACTGTGTAAGGATTATCAACAACTTTAATATCAGGTGTTAATCATATTTTATCAATAGATGTTTCATTATCTGCAATATACCAAACAGCTATAGTATATTTTATTATTGCATCGTTTGGAAATTGAACCACTTGCTGAACAGATCATTTACCAAAGCTTTGAGAACCAACTAATTTTACTGTATCTGGGTTATAATGCTTTAATACTCATGCAAAGATTTCAGCAGCACTGGCAGTATAACTATCGATAAGAACATATGTTGGTTTATTTAAATTGTAAGTTTGTTCTTCTTCTGAATATATTTTTTCATCATCATTAACTCATTTTTCTGTCATAATTATCTTTCATTTAGGAAGAAATTTATCCAATATATCTGTAACTTCATCAATCACACCACCAGGATTACTTCTTATATCGAAAACATACTTCTCACATCATGATAGTTTATTAAATTCATTAAAGAATTTACTCTTAAATCATAAATCAAAAGAATATATATTAAAATAACAAGTTCATCATATCTTTGAGGATTCAATAACAGGGACTTGTATAATATCTCTTGTAATATGTTTCGTTAAATACTGGTAACCTCTTTTGATTTGAATTGTAACTATTGTATCTTCAGGTCATTTTAATGCATCGATAAATGCATCAGCACTATCAAATTCATTAAGTTTTTTTCAATCAATTGAGATAATAACATCGTCAGCACGAAGATCTGCTTTTTCTGCAGGTGAATCTTTAATTACTTCATGTATAGTTGGATTTTCATCACCTCTTTGTATTAGATATACTCCTATTCAAGCGAATTCTCAGTTAAGATTATCCATGAATTTCTTTCATTCTTCAGGAGTATAATAAACGGTATAAGTTTCACCCAATCATTCAACAAACTCTCATAATGAATTATAATCAACTGATGATGTTCACTTTAATTCATTCTTATTGATGTAGTTATATTTTAGTAATGAAAGTACTTGATCAGCAATTTCTTTTTCATCAGAGGTTACAGTTCATGTTGATTTGTCTTTAGTAGAATCTGTTTTTTGAGTATTAGTAGTCTGTGAAGGAGTATTTATATTATAAACATTCTTTAAATTTTTTAATAGAAAATCAAAAGTAAGAACTTTCTTATCAGTATATACTATATCTTTGTTAAAATTATTCTTGATTAGAAGAGCTAAATCGGATTCATATGCTGTATTATCCAAAGGTAATGCAATAGCTAAATTAGGAAACTTGTTATTAGAAACTGCTTTTTGTAATAATGGATACAAAGAATCTGAGGTTTTTACATTAGTATATTTCAAAGCTTGATTCGCATTTGATTTCCAATCTGGAGCTAATGCTCAAAAATAGAGTGAAAGCAGATCTCAGTATGTTAAAGCATTTTTATCAAGAGCATAAGTATTTGAAAAACTTAATAACGCCAAAAATCATGCTAATATCCAAGCAAGAATTCTTTTTTTCATATTATAAGTATATAAGGTATAAATTTTTTTTAATATCATATTAATGCAAAATAAATTTTCAATTAATAAATGATGATTTTTGACTTTTTTTATTAAAAAAGAGAGCCAATTTGCAATCAAACGGCTCTCAATGTTGTGGAGATATTTTATCGGAGTCCTCCACCTAGCCTTTGCGGGCTATCATAATCGATGATTCATTATCACCGAGTGGTGATACTATAATACAAATTTCATTTTTAATGTCAAGCTATTTTACTAGTTTTTTATAATCAGTAAATTGAGCTCAGTATAGAGTGTTATTCTTTCTTTTTATCTACTTCTAACACCTTAATTTTTTCTGGTGCTACTTCTTTAATATCTTTAATAACCTCTTCACAAATTCTTCAAGATGTACCTCAAAAATATCATATCATGTGCTGATATTCTTTTGGATCTCATACTGTAAATCACATATCTTCATATCTTTTTCTATTTTCTTCTGTTATCTTTCTAGCACGTTGCATCGCTTCGTCACTATATTTTCATATAAGTATTTCAAGAGGGTAACCATTTGCAGTGTGTTCATATCTCTTTAAAATATCATAAATTTCTGGATGATCTTTCCATTGATCAATTAAAAATGGATAGCATTTAATATAAAAAATATCTGAAAAATATGAACAATATTTTTTAAGGGCATTTTCATATTTTTTATGTTTTTCATCTATATTAGAATCACCATAAGCATCAAAATTAAGAACATCATAAATATCAAATGTAGTATCACGAGAATTCTGCATATTGAATTTATCCAATCAATTTTCATTTTCATATAGTATTGTTTCCATGTTTTACATTAAATACTAAAACATAATTATTTTTAATTATTAAATAGCTATAATTCAAGGAGAAAAAAAGCCCTCGAAACCGAGGGCAAATGGCAAGCCGTACTTCACAGTAGGGCGGAAAAATCAGATTGCTGGAGTAATCCTTGCTTCACAGTAAGAATAACCCATACTTTCTAGCAAGCAATACTATATGAAAGAAGTAATCCAATTTCAAGTGAAAAATTATTTATTATTTTACTATTGACATTTATTGTATGGTTTTATATTATATCTTTCGATTTATTCTTTTCACCTTCTATGAATCACACTCCAAAACTCTATGAATCTAAAGAATATGAAATAAGGAAGCATAATCTTAAATGTTTTGTTAATGATTTAAGAACAGCATTAGAAAACCCAAAAAGTTTAGAGGATGTTGTTAATTGAATAAATAATATAACAGATAAACTTGTAAATTTCATTAAAAGAAGAAAAGAATCTGGTTATACTTCAGAGAATTTTCAAAGGAACATTTTTCAAGACATCTGTTTTCTAATCAATAGTTTAAGTCCCCACTTTGGTGTTAGAAAACTACACAATAGTTTTCCTACTCTTTCACACCAAGAATATAGGAATAAAAGTTTAGGAGAACAATTTGTTCATAATGCATATAAAGAAACCTGGAACTTTGATCAAGAATGCGAGGGATGAAACTGTACCTATTGGACTATTAGCCTTTATCAATTCTTTGACAGACTCAGGAAAGCGTGATTAGATATAAAAATTAGAATTTATAGACTCAAGGATATGTATGAAGATTATGCATGAGTTTTAAGTCTAAGACACTCTTGATTAATCATAAAATTTGAAGGTGTTGATTATATACTAGATTATGAATGATTAAATATGATTTACGGATGATGTATGGTTCAAGCTCTTGAAAATCTAAAGCTTGAGACAGAAGCTCTCCACAAAAGAAAATTCGATATCTTTGATGAATTAGAAATTAATGATTGGAATCTTGGATATTCTCGTACTGACAACACAAGTAAGACACTCCACTTCCAAAATTTGGAATTCTTCTTACAAGATGTAAAAAAATATCCATGACCATATAGAGTAATATTCGTTAGCCCTATATCTTTTTACTGAGAAAATCCTAGAGTCGAATTTGAATTCTTACCTTGAGGATTAAAGCTCTTGGTTGATGGGAAAGAACAAATGTTTATTCTAAAGGATGATGTTACTCTTGATCCAAATTCAGAAGATATTTTTCAAGAAATCCTAGATAAATTAGATATTGTAGTAACAAGCGTCAGTGATGCTCAATCATCTGAAATTCTTAAAAGAAATGTCTTCTTTAAAAATACCATTAATATTGAAGGTGAAGAGTATAAGGGAAGAGAAATTACTGATTATGATAAGAATGAACTTCTTAAATATTGGAATCTTATAAAAGATAAAGTAGACGTGAAAAAGTTAGCTCAAGTATGTCAGTGGGAAAAATCAATAAACAAAAACTGAGAATAGTGTTTCTCAGTTTTTTACATTAGAAATATTTTATTATTACATCATTTCACTTGGAGCTCAGAAATATTCAAGTTTCTTATGATAATCCATTTCTGAAGTTGATTCATTCTTTAAATCTTCAAGAGTCATTCCATATCCATAAGAAAAATTTTCTGTATCTTCTCTATCATGGAATAGACTTTCCTGATGGTCAAGGTCATAAATATCATAAACAATTTCAATACGGTTATATTCTGGATTGGTAATTGTAACTGTTGAATTTCATACACATCAATTAACTATAGGACTATAGAATACATTAGCCTCGTATTCATAACTCACTCATTCAATATCTTCGTTACTGTTTGCTCAATTTTCATCCAACCAAGTTTGATACTTTGTTTCACATGAATCCTCATCATCTCAAAGAATAGTTCGATTAATATCAACCTTTCAATTTCAATCTACAACACAAGTATAAGAATAATCCTTTCATAAATAACTAGCATTTCATAGATAGTGAGTTTTATTATCAAAAAGATTAGCAAACAAATCTTCTTCCATAGAAACCGTACTCTCTGTAAATCATCAAGCATCTTCATCTATTTTTTGACTTATTGCATCAAAGCAAAGGTTTGAGTTTTTTTCTCTATTTTCAAGATTTCAAAAGAATAGCCAATAAATAACTCATCAACATGCAGCTACAATAAATAGAATTATTACTATTATCCATAACCGTTTATTTTTCATACTTGTTTTTTTTAAAATAAAAAATCTTTAATACATAGTATCTTTATTAAAGGAAATTTCAATTATCATTATTAAAATTATTCTAATTTTGAAGTATCAACATATCGTTTACCATCAGCTGCTTTATACATCATACATTGTTCTCATGGAGTATATTTTAATGAGGTAGGTAATAATCTAACAATACGTTTTGTTTCATTATCTTTTGTTTGAAGGACAAGGATACATATACTATCAAACCTTCGCTCTCATGATCAATCCTCTTTAGCCACACGATTTGGAATTTTAATACATGGGATTATTTTTTGGATTGTTACAGCTTCTTTTTCTCAAATTCAATATGCTAATATAACTTTTGATTTAATATTTCATTGGTGTACAGTGAATGATAGGTAAGAAAAAATTAATATAATAGCTATTCATCCAATAATATATCCTATTCCTATATCAGAGTCTGAAAGAAGCATATCAATAATAAAATATCAAACCACTATAGCAACGGCTACTCAAGGAAGAGTTTGTTGCTTTGTATAATCTTCTTTAACCTTTCTCGATTCTTGTTTTACTTCATTTTTAATACTTTCGTTATATTTTGAGAGAATCTCAGATTTTTTCTTTTCTTCATACGTAATTCTATCTTGATTTATTTCAATATCTAATTCTGGATTAGATTTAAAATCTTTTTTTCGTTTTGGTAGTGTGAAATCTGAATCTTTATTTGGAATAACGTTATATATGTCAATTTTATATTCCTCTACATTATCATTATTAATATACACATTTATTGAATCTCCTATTCTCATACATTGATCTACTGCTCATAATCTTACTTTCCCAGTTTTATAAATTTTACTTCAATCAGTTACCATAACAACATATTCACAATCTCAGGATTTTTCAATAGCTACAATTTCGCATTTTTTCTTAATTCAATCATATTCTATTTCATTGAGGGTATCTGCACTATGCAATCTCTTATTTGAATTGAAGCAATAGTACATTAAAAATGCTAAAAATGGGAATCAACATATAAAAACATATTTTCCTCGTGGAATCATTAAAGAAACTATAAGCAAAACAACAAATACTATTACTCATCAAAAAGCTCAAAGGACTTTTAAGAATCAACGATGACTTCTTTCTGTTCATAATATAATTCTTCTCGCTTTTCATTCATTTAATTGGCTAAAGAATCATTCAGAATCAATTTTTGAATGGGTTGATTTATTTTCAGGAATATTAATTAGTGATTCATCTCATTCATAATGATCATTAAAATCTATTTTAAATTCTCAAAAGATTTTTGGACTTAAATAGATAGCAACTTTATCTCATTCATTAATATCATCTAATGTTGAGAAAAAGACATCTTGGTAAATAATTTTTCAATCATCTAGGGTAATATAATAAGAATATTCTTTTCAGTTATCATCCTCATACATCACTGTACGTATACTTATTATTTCTGCATAAACTTTTAGAAAGGTCTTTTTTATATTTTCTTCTTTATGAATATGAAGAGTAAGAAGTCAGAGGAGTATTCAAAATGCAATAGATAGAGATAATGGGATAATACTATCATCTGTAAATCAATTTTGGATAGCACTGCATATTGCCTGAATAGCGAAGAATAATGTATATATTATTGCTAATGCTTTTAGAGACTTCAATGCATCACCTATTTTATTCCAAAGAATTACGAAAAGGATTCATGATGCTCATAATAGTAATAGAGCTAATCATAAATATGTGAATTCAATATTTACTCAAGCTAATGATGAATAACAATTAGTAAATAGCGTTCGTAGTCATTGTTCTTGGATAAGAGGAAGAATTCCCTCATGTCATCATAAACTATCTGAAAGTCAGTCTAAAATATTTGGAAAAGTTATTCAGATTCAAAGTACTCAAACGAGTAATGATAAAAGTACAATCATTAAACTTTTAAATTTTTTATCAACCATTTTTTTTGTTTATGTTAAAATATTACTTTTTAATAATAGAATCCTTTATTGATTTTAAGGTCAGTTTTTCTCTTTCTCCTCATTTTTTTCATTATTATTTTCATCTTCATCTTCTAATTTTTCTGGTTGACCCTCCTCTTCTATTCTTCTTGATTTATACTGATCCCCTTTTTCTATAGGACTTCAATGTTCCTCTTCATCTTTATTTATTTCTGCTTTTATTCTCATAAAGCTATTGAATAAATACCTTTTATTTACTGTGATATTTCATAAGATTCTCGACTCCTCTTTTTGCCATTTTTAAGCAATATTATCCAGAGTTTAGAATCTTCTATAATTATACTATTCTTCCATAATTTTATGAAAAATCTTATCTTGTATTTTCAAGAGTAAGTTGACTTTTTGGAAAGTTATGATAATCGTACAAAGATAGATATTCTAGCAATAATCAATTACCTTTATATGTATCGTATCTTCTTTAATAATTATGTTTGCTTTTTTGACTACGATTACTATAAAATAACCATCAAAACAAACAAAAAAAATAAACATACTTTATGGTTAAAAATAAACAACAAAAGAAAAATCTCCGTGAAAAAAGACAGAGACAAAAAGCAAAGAAAAGAGAGATAAAAGAAATCAAAAGTTTTTGGAACTCGCTCGGTGATGATGATAAAAAAGGCATTTTTGCTTCTATTCTCATTATTCTTCTTATCGGGTTTGCTGTATATTGTTTTATTTCTCCTGTGATTACAAACTCAATATCTGAGTTTCTAAAGGAATTCTAAGCTAGAAGTCTCTTCTAGCTTTCTATAAGATTATAGTTTACAACATAACAATACTTTACATTTATTATCAATAAACATGGCTAAGAAAGTAGCTTTAGTTATTCTTGATGGATTTGGTATAAACGATAAGACTCCAGAAGAAAATGGAATTAAACGTGCTAATCATCCTGTATTTACAGATTTGTTTTCTAAAAAGCATGCTCAACTTCAAGCTTCTTGAGAATCTGTTGGATTACCTGCATGACAGATGTGAAATTCTGAAGTAGGTCATATCACTCTATGAACATGAAGAGTTGTAGAACAAAGTTTTGTAACAATAAATAAACTCTTTGATAATCATGAATTTGAAAAGCATCCAAACTTTATAGCATTACTTAATCACTGTAAAGAAAATCATTCTAATCTTCATCTTTTACAAATTTTTGGAAAATGAGGAGTACATAGCTGTGATGAACATTTAACAAAACTTTTACCTCTTATCCCTAGCGATCAAGAAACGTATATCCATTTCTTTTGAGATGGAAGAGATCTTCCTCCTCAATCTGCTTATGAACTTATGTTAGAATTTGAAGAAGAGCTTAAAAAATATCCTAATATCCATATTGCTAGTTTTGGTTGAAGATATTTTGGTATGGATAGAGATAATAACTGGGATAGAGTTCAAAAAGCATATGATCAAATAATTTATAGAAAAGATGTTGTAAGTGGTAGCGTTGCAGACTATATTAAATCTTGCTATGATAAATGAGAAAAAGATGAATTCATTACTCCTATCTCATTTGAAGGTTGAAAGTGAATAGCTCCTAATGATTGAGTATTATATATTAATTTTAGAACTGATAGAGCTAGGCAATTTACACAAGCATTACTTGTAAGTAGTATGCCTGAACATGCAGAGAAGATTCCTTTGTGGAATAAAGATTTTAATAAAACTAATCTAAAAGGATTAAAACTTGTTACTATGACTAAATATTATCCTGATTATGTTGGAACAACCATATTACCAGAAAAGGATGTTAAAAATACTCTATCTGAAGTTCTTTCACAACATGGATTAAAGCAATTCCATCTTGCTGAAACTGAAAAATTTGCTCATGTTACAAAATTCTTCAATGCTGAGAATTCTAAAGTATATGAAGGACAAGAAAACTTGCTCGTTCCTTCACATAAAGTTGCAACCTATGACTTAGATCCTGCTATGTCAGCTGAAGAAATCTATGATAATTTTGAAAAAAGAGCTGAAGATTTTGATGTATTTATTATAAACTATGCTAATGGAGATATGGTAGGACATACTGGAATTATGCCTGCTGTTATTACTGCTATCAATACTCTTTGAAATGTTGTAGAAAAGATGCTTAAGCTAAGTAAAGACCATGATATCGATATCTTATTAACTGCTGATCACGGAAACTGTGAAGAAATGGGAACTCCTGAAAATCCAAAAACTGCTCACACAACTAATTTAGTACCATGCTGGCATATTAGTAAGTGAGAAGTTATAGATGATGTTGTTGATTCATGAGCTTTATATGATTTAGCTCCTAGTATTTTACATCTTCTTGGTATTAATAAACCAGAAGAGATGACAGGAAATTCATTAATTAAATAATTACTTATTTATAATAAAAAATAGAACGTTAATCGTTCTATTTTTTTATGATTTAAAAATTAAATATAACACTCTTATTTAAAAGATTATTTCTAATAATTGTGGTAAGAACAATCAAAAGAGATATGATAAAAGGTTACATGAAAGGCCTGCAATGATTGCTTTTTCCCAAGATAGCTGTAAACCATATTTAAGAATAACAATTTCTATTGCCGTAACTCATAATTCTCATACCAATGTATATAGCGTCTCATCAGTAATAATTAATGGAAGGACAAACCAAAGTAATGGTAAGGTTACAGATGAAGCAATAATTCAGAAGAGAATAATTCTTCAATATGATTTATCTGATTTCCAAAATCCTTTCATAAGAATAAGTAGAACAATTGTTTCTATGAGGATTGTAAAGAATAATGCGATTATAAACATTAGTACATAATAAGGTTTCACTGCACCATGATCTTCAGATATTTGATATCTATATTGTGCATTATAACCCATTTTATCTGAAGAAACTAGCTCTAGAGTATAATTTCAATTATCTCCATTTATTCTATACGTTTCTTCAACCATTGAAGTACTATCGTCTGTACCATTATCTTCATAATATCAATTAACTCTTACTTGATCCAATTTAATAGCTTTTTCTAGATCTACTGAATCATAATCTACAACTTCAACATTTTCATCAACAAGATAAATATATGAACTTCAAAACTTATAATGATGTTCTAAACATTTTCATTCTTCAATAGGATATGCTTCATTTCAATAATGAAGTTCAACAATTTGAATAGGCTTATATCCATCAATTGAAGTATTCTCTATTTTTGCACACCTATCAATGTAATGAGAATCTTCAGGAATTACATCAGCATAACAGCATCAGAAAAAACTTATAAGTGTAATGAATGCAATGAGGTATTTTTTAATCATTATAAAATATTGAATGTAAAAGATTAGTTGTGATATAATGATTTGATTTTATAAAACAATTAAATATTAACGTTTCTATTTAGATAATTCATCTTCATGAATTCAAAAATTAAAACAGCTATATTAAGTTCTTGGAGTTTTACTCATATGGTAATCGATTTTTTCTGTGCTGCAAGCATTTATAGTATTTGATTTAATCATTGATTAGATGTAGAAACATTAAGCATTGGAATTATCCTCTATAACTGTTTAGCATTTTGATTACAAATTCTTATTTGAGCTTTGTGTGATACATTTAAGTGGTCTAAATCTGTAGGATATCTTTGATGCATATTGGTATGACTAGGAGTTGGACTTTATACCATTTCACCTATGATTGCTATCATATTAGTATGAATATGAAATGCTTGTTTTCATGTTGGATGATGAATTACTACATTAGCTTTATCAAAATGATGAGCAAGCGAAAACTGAATCTTTGTTGCTCCATGAGCAATTTGATTAACAGCCTGACTTCTCTGCTGAAAAATGGGGATCTTTAATTCAATTATTTGAATAGGACTTCTCATTATCTGTTTAGTATCGTTACTATTAAGTAATAAACACTACTCTGCTTATCAAGAAATTTGAAAGCTTAAAGAAATTAAAAATTGAAAAAATTTTCTCTTACCTATATTTTTATTATTTTTTGTTTTCTTTACTTCAATATTTATCCGCTCATTAGTCTGATTCCTTATTAATTATTCTTGGAAAGTTTGAATTCCTATCGTCTCATGATTTACTTTTGCTATCGCACTATGAAAAGCTTTTTGATGAATTATAGCTGATAAATTTTGATGGATGAAAATCTGAATTTGATCTTTAATCTTATCATTACCTTTTCTTTTACTATGAGAACAGGTTCCTGCTTTCTGATTTATTGGAATCTTCTTATTCAATATCACTATGCCTATTGCATTAGTCTGAATGTATCAACTCAGTCCTAAAAAGCCATGAATCATATTTTGATTACTCTGCTTAGCTTTACTTTTATGAGCGCTCCCCTACTTATTACAAGTTAATTTTCAAAATCAAGAAACTATGCTTATTATCTATTTTATCCTCCTCTCAGCATGATGTTTGTGAGTAGGGTTGAAATGAATATGAAAAGAGAAAATTGAATAAATGTTTTCTCTTCTAATTTATAAAAAAATTACTATATTCAATTTCTGCTTTAATTAATTCATTCATTGAATTATGGAAATTCTAAACGTGGAAGATAAGACAGAATCTAAATTATGTAAAAAGTGATTAGTTATAGAAAGATGTTCTGGTTGTGTATTTGAAACCTTATGTTGGTATGAGGATCAAAAAAAGAAAAGAGAAGAAGAATCAGAAAAAAATTCAGAAAAATAAAAAATAGGAGCGGATACCGTAAACGGTCACGCTCCTAGGATTGATGTTCGAACACCTCCTTTCTTCCCAGAAACTGGGACTCTAAAATACGTTAGACTTTATTGATAAACGTCCTGCACGCTTGATTTTTATATATCTAAAGATTTTAAAATTTCAAGAGAAAAATCTTATTTTTTAAAAAAAAGATGACTTCTATATTTTACCAGATATAAATTAATATTTCAGCAATATTCTATTCATAGAAATTAGTATTCATTTGATGCTTTGCAGCATATTCAACAGCTTGTTGAAATCATGGAATTTTATATTCTTGCCACTTATTACGAAGAGCTTGTAACTCCCCTCTTTTTTTTTGTAAATCTTGATAAGAATTAATTTCTATGTTTCAAATTTTATAGGTTTTATCTCAGAAATCTTGTTCTGAAGAATTTAATATTTCATCAAGTACTTGGAGCACTAAATGCCTTCTATAAGAATCTGTTGAAACTCTAAGAACTAAATTCTTATTTCCTATTTCATCTAATTCAGGATCTCTAGAATGAGCCTTTTTTTCTAGATACATTTCTGAAAGAAATCATGGGAGAGCTAAAGCTACTCCTATATTTGCTTTTTGAATATCAACTTTTAATCCCTCCAATCTAACTTCATTTGAAAGAATTCAAACTAGAATTGATTCAACATGAGAAATAACTTTATTGAAATTATCTCATTGGAAATTCTTTTCTTTTATGATTTGAAGAACTTCATTTCTCGTCTTAGAAATTTCATCATTTACTTGCTGTGGTTTTTCTGAATGATTATAGTTTTTTCTGAAGGCATTCAAGAATTTTGGTAGTTTCATTATCTTTATAAAGAAAGTAAAAGCGATCAAAACCAGATCGCTTAAAGTTCATTTCTGAAGGGAGTCCTAACGCCATCTATTCTTTTTAAAGTATTCATAGTAGGCATCGCAGGTTTCTTGCGACACAAAGTCTGTTCGCATTACACAGAACGTTTCTTCACAATAGCGCAGAAACCATTCTCTGTAATCTTCCTTGATGTAATCTTTTGCAAGATCTTCAAGAGTTAAGTCTGAAGAGGATGAATCTGTAGCCATAACATTTTGTTTTGTTTTATCACTAATAATGTAGTTAATTGGAATAAAGAATGCAAGCGAAAATCTGTGAAATCTCTTATGGTTTACTTGATATAACGTAATAATTTTATACACTGATTTTAGCACTTTGTACATTATGATTAACATGAAAGAAAAAAAGAACATCCGAGTATTAGATGATATCTACTGAAAAGATATTATTTATGAACTAAAATTTCTGTTACCTAATTATAATTTTCCTATTTATGAAAATGTAGAAAGTCCAATCCCCTATCTTAGTTCAATTCATGATTGAGATATTATTGTTTTAGATAATTTCTTCTTTTATGAAGGAAGAGAACAAGCAATATGAGATGATTTTTTACGACAATATTTAAAACTTAAACGTAATTGCAAAATTATCTGTATCTCTAATTTCTGAGAAAAAATATTAACTAGATTTCCAATGTGGCAGAAAACTTATTCAAAATGAGATATTCTTTGATTTGTACCAAGCAAAAGGGCTGATGATATTGCTTTTTTGATACTAAATTCAGAGAAACAAAATTAGAGCAATTCTTCAATTGCATATTGTGCACATTCTCAATGATTAGAATATGGAGCATGGATAATATCTGATTCTTCATCATATTCTAAATATGATCTACCTGTGATTGTAGAGACTTTTTTAAATCAAGCATCAAAAGAATAAATATTTGCTTCTACTCGAGTTTTTTTATCTCAAACAACGGCTAATACTTCTTTAACATCATCTCAATTAATATCTTCTACATAAAGTTCTGCAAAGAGTCAGTCTATAATATCATTATTTTCATCAAGTACTTGATGTGTGAAATCATTAAAGAAATTATATCATTCATCTCAATATACTCACAACATTATTGATCAATTAGGACTATCTGGTCCTATTTTAAAATATTCATCAGTTCAATCATTATTAACATCAATATTAAGTTCTCTTGTCACATAATCTCTATTCAATGTTACATAATCTGAATAGATTCAATAATAGAATCAATATATCATTTGGCTTGGTAAATCTACTGGAATGTAGTCCTTGTTAATTTCACATCATGAATATTTATATTCATTTACCGTATATCAGAAAAAACTATTTGGATTCTTAGCTATATGATAAGTTAGAGAGCATGCTGAGACATCTCGATCATCTCATTCTTGTAGTATATCATCATAATAGGTTGCTGTTACTTCGATATCCTTATCTGATGCCTTATTTATTGAATCAATCGTAAAATTCGTTGATCTTCCTTTATTAGCTATCAAATCAGATCAATAATAAGAGTAAGTGAATAGTAAATAGTTATCTCAACTTAAAATAAGTCATTCTTGCGCAATTTTTTCTCAGTCTTTTAAAGTATCTCAAAAAGATTCTTTCATAATAGTATCAATATCTGATTTCTTATAAGCAACTTTAACATCCTGATTAGTTGGAAATACTGAATCATGAACATCTCCTTCATTAGGAATAAATGAATCTTCTAAAACTGGATAATAAGGATCTTCTGGTATTCATTCTTCCTCATATTTATCCATATAATTACTATTCAAAATATTATAAATAAACCTTCATTTTTGTTCATCTGTTGAAAGAGGTTTATTCCAAATATCTGGTTCATCATTTTCAATATCGATAACTCATTGAAGAAGATACGAAAGCTTATCTTTTTCAATTCAATCTATTGATGTTGGATATTGATATTCAATTTTTTCTTGAGTTGTTGTAAAACATCCAGAACATGTAATGCTTAAGAGTATCATTCAGAGAAATAAGTATTTTTTAATCATCGATTTAATCTAATTGAATATAAAGACAAAATTATCATAGGAAAAATATTTAATAATTCAATAAAGAAATTCTTTCGAAATATAAGGTCTTAATTGCTGATTTTTTTGATAAAAAAAGTGTCACTTTTTTGAGAAATAAAAAATTTCGATTATACTTAATTGAAGACTAATTTTACTAATTATTTTAAAAAAATGTGAAATCTAGAAATTTCAGGGCTATTAAAGAGTGCAAAAGATGCATCTATCAAGGTTATTGATGGACAAGAAGTGAATACTTCTGATTTTGAATCCATCTTCAAAGTTGTTAATTACAATCAGAACAAACTTTGGGAGAATCTTTCATCTTGAATGGAAGCAATTAAAAACAAGCTTGTTGAATCCATTGAATGAGCTGCTCAAATGGTTGCTGATTACATGTATGAGACCCTTTTGAATTGAAAAGATATAGGGATGCTTTTCATTGATGATGTATTAAATAATTGAAATACTATTTGAACTCTTTTCAATAATGCGAACAGCTTATTACCTGATGATTTAAAACTTTCTGATACAGATGCTATTAGAGCACTCAATAACAAAATAGCATTAAAGATTGAATCAGAACTCGATAAAATGGATCAAGCTGAATTTGATAAATTAGATAACGAAAAACTAGAATATATTGCATCACAACTAGATAAGCTTGATTATCTAGATGATGATACAAAAGATAACGTAAAAGTATTAATCTCTTGAGCACTTTTTGGTAAAATAGCACCTGAACTAGAACAATATCAAAAGAATTTCTCTGATGAAATAAAGAAAGCTATCAATAAATCTGACACTACCTTCAATGTAAAGAAATGGAAGGATGATTTTGTTGATATGGTTAGAAAAATTGAAGCTAATTCTATTACTCGTTGATCTGCATCAGAAGAATATATGGCTGATTGTAAGAGAAAATTTGAGAATCTCTTTGATGATTGATTAACAGCTCTTATTAAAAAGATTACTGAATCAGTCATTGTTAAAAATTTAGAGGAATGTGAAACTATAGAAGAAATTAAAGATTATACTATTACTAATCAAACCTATACCCATATCTTCCGTGATTGGACTTCTCAATTCTTTGATAAAGATAAGGAAGGTGAAGCTGAAAAATTCATTTTAGGAAAAATTGAAGCCGCTAAAATTACTATTAGATCAAGGCCTCCTAGAGTTAAAACTTATACAGACTCTGTTGGAAACGAATATGCTAAATTTAAAGATGAAGTTGTTCCAGTAGCTCATCATGAGAAAAAAACTCATAGATGGAGAATGGATCCTAAGAGATTACCTGACTGAAATGTTGTTATTACTTTCAAGGATCTCAAATCTGGTAAAGTGATTGAACCTAGTATGGCTAAAAGACTTAGATTAGACTATCCATACGAAATAACTGCACAAGAATGGAAAGAGGTTCAAAGAGAAACAAAAGGTTACCAAAAGAAAATGGAAGAAATCGAAAAACTTAAAGATGCAATAGCTAAAGAAAAGGATGAAGAGAAGAAAAAGGAACTCGTTATTCAGCTTAAAGATGCTATGCAAAATATTCCTCACTTTGCGAGAGTACAAGACAAACTAAGTATTTTTGATGAATCAATGTGAGATTATATTGAAGATAAAATTCCTGATTTTGATGCTGATAGAATTAAAATTACTCCAGATATTATGGATAATTTAAGAGAAATGGCTGAATGTTCTAAGACTATGCTAAAGAGCCAACACGATATTCTTATTTTAGAAGGTGAAGCTTGAGTAGGAAAGAATGTTATTATTGATATCTTTGCACACTTTACTAATCGTCCTGTCTTTGTATTCTCTTGCTGAAAGAGAACTGATGTACAAGACTTAACTTATCTTTGGATTCTCGATGAAAATTGATCTAAGAAACTTAATTCTAAAATCTTTGAAGCTATCCATACTCCATGAGCTATACTTGTATTAGATGAAATTAACACTCTAGATCCTGGTATTCAAAAAAGATTAAATGGATTACTTGATGCTCGTAAATCATTAGTGGTTGATGAAGCAGGATGAACAAAAGAAAAGGCTGAGGAATCTGTTCTTATTTTTGGAACAATGAATCCTCAAGGATATTCAGGTACACAACCTCTAGCTGCCGATGTGAGATCTAGAGCACATTTTATTTACCATGATTATGATTGGTTACTCCGCGGAAAAGAGAACTGAGATGTTGAAGTATCTTATTCAGATGCTTTAAAAGTTTATGGTAACGTTAAATATTTCTGGAAACTAGCTGCAGGTAATTGATTTACTCAAAATGATGTAGAACTTTATGAAGAAGCATTACTTGATCAAATTCATGGAAATAGACTTACTCCTGAAAAGAAGAAAATATTAAAGAATTTTAAACCTATTAGCGATTCAGATTTTATTTGGGCATGGAATAATCTGTTTAATTGATGAAATGAAGAAGAGGTAAAAGAAAAATTCTGAGATACCTTTATTTCATGAATGGAGGATATTTATACAATGATGCTTTATGCTAATTATATTAGAATGAGATATAAAGCTACGAAAGAATGATGGGACGAAGAGTTGCCATGGGATGAAGAAACCAATGACTTATTTGATGACATTTCATTCTCTCCAAGACTTGCTATTCAAGCACTAGAACAATTACATAACGGATGATTAACTGCAAAAGAAGCTGTAATTGAAACCTTTGTAGGACAGCTTACTGATGTAAACAATCGTCCTAAAGTCATTGAATTCTTTGATACCCTTAGTGAAAGCAATATTAAACGTGCATTAACTAATAGTGCTGTTCAAGATCATTTATCATAGTTTATTATCTAAATACCCTGAAGAAATGGAAAAGAAATGAAATATTATAACTTCTAATAAAATAATCATTCCTGGAAAAGAAAAAACAAAGGATGATTTATTAGAAAATTTAAATTCAATCAGCTCAGAAGAGATTGAGCATATTGGGACTGATATTGAATGTCAGAATGTTATCAAGAAATTCTATAATTATAGTTGAGATATTACAATGAAAGACATAGATCTCTTGATTGATAATTGATATTTAAAAATTATATGAGAAAGAATTAGTGGTCTTAGAAAAGATATTCATAAAGAAGTAGCAATAAAAATTATTAAAAAAGCTACTGCTGAGTGAAGAGACCGCATTTGGGATTATTTAGAGAATTTTGAGGAATTAGATAATGACGTTGCTCTAGCATTAATTAGATGATGATATTGGAGAACTTTAGATAACCATATTGATGAATTTAATGGACTCAAAAAAGATGTTGCAGTTGCACTCTATGAGCATAATCACAATATGCTACCACTAGAGTATTTTGATGAAAATGAAGCAAATGATATTGTTATTTACTATATTGAGCAATGAGAATATGAATTCAATTTTAATTATGCCGAATGTGATTTAGAATTTGCTGAAAGAATTTTAAAAACAAACAATGAAAATAAATTTAAAATTATTTGTGAAAATGCCAGCGATTTCCCTAAAGAAATACACAACGATATAGCACTAGCAATTATAAATGCATGATGAACTTCTAGTCTTCTTAAATGGATTTCTTGGTTCTCAGAATTAAATAAAGAAGTTGCTTTTGCTATCGCAAAAAATCATCCATTTACTTGTGACCTTAAGAATTTTGTAACAGAGGAAAGAAAAGAAATCGTTCTACATATTTTAGATGAGAAATACTCAACTAAGCCCTCACTTTCAGGAGTTCCAAGATTGAATATCGATTTTGCCAATCAACTCATAGAAAGAAAGGAATATGCATATTTGGTAGATAATATCGAATATTTCTTTGAAAGAGATCATAATAATATAGCTCATACGTTATTAGATAATTGATATTTATTAACGCATGGTGCCTTAAGAAAATTTACATGAAAAGATAAATGATTAGTTGTTGCTCTATTCGAAAAGGCCAAGGAAATTGATTCTAAAAATATAGATGGAGTAGACCAAGAAAAATTTAAGAATATAGATGCTAAATACATATGAGAATATGTCGCCAAAAATCCTAGTCAATTTACTGGTCTAGATGATGAGATTGCAAACGAATTAATTGACTTGTGATTTTGAGATTTAGTAAAAAAACACAAAAAGCTCTATAAAGATTTAAGCACATTAACAAAAATGCGTCTTCTTATACAATAATTCTCTTTAAAATACTATAACATCATGAAGAATTGAGTAAATAATATTACATTAGATGAGAAAGGCTTATCTTGAATAAAGCACTTATCAAAAAAGGAAATTCAAAAAATAGTTGCTGAAAAATTTGAATATTTTTCATCATTAATTAAATACTCAAAAACTTCATGATTAACTATGAAACCTTATGAAATTAGAGATTGAGAAGAATGAACCTTTGCATGTTGATTATGAGAAGAATGAGATAAATACTTTAATCTCTATATGGAATGAAAAATTAAATTTTCTGATATCCCTGAAGAATATTTCGAACCAAAATATCTTTACTATTGGTTACCATGGTTAATTTCTAAAGATAATGATGTTCTTTGACCTATAGTAGACCACGAACTTGAACATGCTGAAAGTAGTGATTACTGAGATATGCTTATGAATTCACGTGAAGCTGTATTACATAATCTCCCTGTAACAGCTGTTGGAATGTTTTTCAATGCCTTTGAAGATATCTATATGGGTAAAAAACAAATTGCTAGAGGAAGAGCTAAAAAATTAGGAGTACAAAATCTTTATAAAGATATGTTTACTACCACAGGAACAGTAATTGCAAAATGAAAACTATCAAAATTAGATCAATTTGCTAATAAAGCTATTCATTATTGGCTTAGCAAAGAATTCCCTTTTACCTTTGATGTAAAATATATTGTTGATGATGATGTAGAAGAAGAATTTAATCAATTTATAGAACATCTTGATGAGATTGTAGATGTTAGTATTGATAACAAAGAAAGATTAAAAAAGAAAAATGAAATCTTATGGCCTATTATTGAAAGATTATGAGCTAAGGATATGAATAGATTACAAAGAGAAAGAATCAAAAAACAGATTCAACAAGAACGTCAGCAGCAACAAGAACAACAAGTTCAACAAACTCAAGAAAATACACAAGAAGAATTAAGTGATGCTTTAAATCAACAATGAAATAATCCTTCTAAAAATGAAGAGATGAAAGATGTTCAAGATTCTACACAAGAAAATTTAGAGAAAGCACTTAACAACAATTGAGATAATAAATGAGACAAAAAAACTGAATGGAATTGAGATAATAGTGCTGAATGAAATAGCGACTTAGAGTGAGAACATGAGGAGAAAAAAGAAGAGAATAATAATCAATGAAATTGAGGTGAATGAAATAACTGAGAAGGGAATTGAGAAAATAAAAACAATCAAGAACAACAAAACGAGTGATGAGAATGAAATAATTGAGAACAACAAGAGAATCAGAATAGTTGATGAGAAGGAAATAATGACTCCGAAAAATGAGATAATCAAAACCAATGATGAAATATGGATTGAAATAACTGATGAGAACAAAATGAAAATCAAAATAGCTCTCAAAAAAACTCTGAAAGTGGTAATCAATGAGAAAATCCATGAGAATGAGAAAATCCTTCTCAATCATCTTGAAATTCATGAAAGAGTTGAGAATGAGAGCAACCAGCTAATCAAAGCTCTGAAATGTGAGGAAACCAAGGAACTCCTTCTCAGCAGCCTTCATCAATGGAACAACAAAATAGCCAATCAACACCAAATTGATGAAATAATATTTCATCTCAAAATGCTGCACATCAAAATAATGCTTCAGTATGATCTGCGCAATCAGCTCAATGATGAAAAACTCAAGAATGAATGACAGATACTGATTGATCAGGTATAAATGATCCACAACTAGAAAAAGAAATTGAAGATAGACTTCAAAGCATGTCTGATGAGGAGAAACAACAATTAATAGAAGAGATTAAAAATTCTATTGATGAAAAGAATCTCAAAGAACATTGAGAAGATTTAAAAATGCAAAAAAAACTTCTAGATAAAAAAGAACAATCAGAAGATTCATGAGAAGATAAAAATAGTTGAGAATCTCAAGAACAATGAGAAGAGTCTTCTAAAGATAAAATTAAAGAATGAAAGAAATCTGCGGAAGAAGAACAAAAAGAAAAACTCAAACAAAAGGAAAGAGAAAAGAAAATGGAAGAGATGCAAAAGCAATGGGAAGAGATTGAAAAAGCTGTAGATGAAAGAAATGAAGATCTTGAGAATGAGAAAAAAATGGAGGAGTATTTGGATAAATTAGAAGAAATGACTCATGATAAAGATATGCGTAAAATGGAAGCTGTTGAAAAAGAATATAAGCATTTATTAGAAGAGTCAGAGAAGATTGAATCAGAAGATATCAAGAAACGTCTAAAGGAAAAAATCGAATCAATGAAAGACTACTTGAAAAAGAAAGAAAATGATTATGAAAAAGAACTTAAGAAATGCTGATTCTCTAGAGAAGAAGAATATCTCTACAAAAGATATATGAAATTAGAAAAGGAACTCGATAAAGATGTTCAAAGATTCATTAAAAAATTGGAAGATGAGATTCCAAAATTAAAAGAATATCATCTTGAATGATGATATACTTCATGAAGAGTAACTGATATGAATGAAGCATGAAGAAAAATTAGACTTAAACAGCGATGAGAAAAGCTCTATTCTCGTTTAGAAGAAAAAGAATCATTAGAGATTAATCTATGAATTTGTCTTTCTGTAGATGTTTCTGGTTCAATGTGTGATAATATATGAGATACTATGAAACTAGTTATCTTCTTGGGTTTATTATGTCAAAAATGGGGAATTCCATTCCATGTTAATACTTTCTGAGAATCATTAAATATCATTAAAGATACTGATGATGATTTTAATGAAAGAAAATGAACTCTTATGAGAGAACTTGTTGCAAACGATTGATGGACTAATATCTGACTTTCTGTTAATAAAGATCTTGAGGTAATTAAGGAAGTAAAAGATACTCATCCAGATACTGTATTCCTTCCAATCTTTGTAACCGATTGAGAAGCCAATCACTGAATAGTGTGACAAGAACTTATTGAACTCATGAAGAATTTTAAAGGATTATCAACTATTGTTGGTATCTGAATAAATGAAGATTCGTTAAAATACTGGTATCCTAACTCAAAAGTAATCTGATTAGATCATGCTTGAGAGATTATGACTACCCTTCTTAAAGAACTAAGACAATTCTTTAGGAAACACAAAGCTCAAATATTTAAAGTTGTTACAGAATAAGTATGAAAAAACCAAATGATGTAAATAAAATGAATATCATTATTCAAAAGAAATCCGATACAGAACTTATTTGAAAAAATAAGGATGAGCTTTTGGAGAACTTAAAAGAAATCAGTCCTGAGGAATTAGAAAATATTTGAGAAGAAATGAGAAAATCAAGAGCTAGAAGGGAATATGAAGAAGAGAAAGATTTAAATACAAAATATAGAACACATATAAATGAATTTATTAAAACAGCCGAATGAGAAAAAACAAAGAATATGTGAAGATATTTTAAAGAAGATAGTAAAGTAACAGAAAATTGAGAAAGATTTTGAATTGCGCTACTTTATGATTATAGGCGTGATTATGATGATCCATATAGTGATCCTGAGCGCTGAGTGAAACTTTTTGTAAAAGTATGAGATTATGAAACATCAAAAGAGATTGTTTATGTTGATGCAAAATGGACAGAATACGATGATTGGTCAAAAGCATTTACTAAAATAAATCGTTTATCAATAGAAGGTAATACTCTAAAAGTTTGGCTATCAAAATGAGAAGATACACCAGTACTCTATAAATTTGAGATTCCTAGTAATCCTCAAAAAAAAGAACGTATTTATCTCTGATATGAAGCAAAAGAAGCATTCAAAAAACATATCGACTCAGAAAAAGAAAAACTTGTAAAAGAGCTTACAAAAAATGAAAGATATCCTAATGTCTTCTGATATTGAGCAAGACAAATTCCTAATTTAGGAGTAACAAATATTCCATACGATCAAGCATCAATAGTTGATGAACATACGGACTTAAAAACATGAGAATGCTACGTTGTAATTAAGACTCAAATTGATGCTGATGCTCTTCAAGGAAAGAAATATTCATGGCAAAAATATAGGATTAAAATTACTGAATATCAATACTCTATTAACTTCGATACCCAACTTGTTGAAAAATTTGATGCTCGGGAACACGAACTAGCAACTGGTACTAGAGTTAAATTAAAAGCCAGAGAATAATTTTATATCATCCACTCTTCATGACTAAATCAATTAACAATTATTCAATTATCATTCCTAAGAAATGAAACTCAGCTTCGGTGACTTCTCAAAGCAAAGAAGAACTCTTAGATAATCTTAAAAGTATTAGCTCTGAGGATATTAATACAATTTCTGAAGAAATCACTACTTCTTTAACTAATAAGAAAGAAGAACCTGAAACTCAAAAAATTGAAGAAAATTCTCCAAAAGAAAAAGAAAGCTATTCAGAGGAACATTTATTAATGGTTAGAGAATTTCTTTTAAGATTAGGATATACTATCCTCAATAGAGATCCAATATTCGTTGCTTGAAAGCCAATTTTTGTATGTAAAAGATGAGAGAAAATAACTGTTTACTCTGAATTTGATAAAATAGCAGATAACATAGAGAAAATCCATATCTTCAAAGATAGTGATAAAGCATTAGCATTTATTGAGGTTGCATGAAAACCAACTTTTATTGCTAGAATTTGATACGAAAATATTATTTTTTGGTGAAATGACCAAATAGATGCTGATATATTCTTTCGTGATCATGAAGAGTATTCTATTGAAGAAATTACAAAATTTTTAGAAAGTCTACATCATTATTAAGATAACACATCACATAATTCTTTCCTTTTTTCTTCTATAAGACGGTGTATTTTATGCTCCGTCTTTTTTATTCAAAGATCTATTAAAGCATGTCTGATTCAATCCTTAACACTCCTAATTGTAGTTTTGGGATGTTCAAGAGGGATAGTATCACAAACATCAATCATATAGACCTTATTATCATCAGATATCATAATATTTGTTGAAGTTAAGAAACTACCAAATAATCTCGAATAAAAAAGAACTCTTCTTTTCCATATATTATCTTCCTCATGAATATCTTTTTGATAACCTAAGACATCAAGTTCGATTCATTCATCTTTAGAATAAGCAACATAACCTTTTATCAAATCTAGCAAATCTGAAAGAACATTGGCATCTAGATTCTTAATATCAATGAATTTTAAAAGTTTTCATTTAATGTACTTCTGCTTAATATAATAACCTCAATCAACTTCTTCTATTAACTGAGTTTCAGGAAGATACTTTCAAATATATTGTTTTTTCTTTTCAATAATACTCCTCTGCTTTTGGAATGAATAAAGCTTATGTATACCATCTTTTTTAAAAAACTTAAAAACATAACCATTTTCATCTGGTCATATTATCGATTTTGTAACTCATTCATTCTTGTAGTATTCTTCAGATTCTCTGTTTTGCATATCGCTTTTATCATTTTGTAGAATAATTCTGGCCACAAAATGCCAACAGGTTCATTGTAAACATTCGACTTCAAGTATCAATAGATACTTTACTTTTTTTATTTTTATTATATAGCTGTAAAATTTGCGTAAATAAAATTATTGTTTATAATAATAGAGATTTTATACTTCTATACCTATAATCATGAGTAAAGAAATCATTGAAAAAAATGGTACAGCTAATGAAAAACATGAATCATCATGAAATGTTCCATGAAAAATCACAACTACTCTCAATGCTAAAACAGCTGAAGAAGAATATTTAGCAACCCGCAAACTTGAAATCGAAGAAACTCAAAAGAAGATTGCTGAGAATGACAATCTATTAAAGGAAGTTAAAAATAGTCTTTCTGATGAAAATGAAGTACTAAGTGAATTTAGTGTTAAAATACTTTCTGGTATTTTATCAGAAGATGAAATGAAAATCGTTGAGGAATGAAGAAATAGATCAGAACTAATTGATGCTGTTAAACATAGTGATTCTCTAGAAGAATTAGTTAAAAAAATAATTGAATGAATTAAAGAATTCTCTGATGAAGAAAAAATAGTTATATCACAATATCTACAAAGAAAAAATATTATTTATTTAGGAATGTCAGGTAATGATAGCTTAGGTTTTTATTACACAGACTTTCCAGATGAAATGGATTATGCAGACGAAGTTGAAAGGAATTTAGAAAGACTAGGAATTGATAAGTTTGTAAAATACGTTTGAGATAGTTGTTATAGAGTTGATGACAATGTAAAATCAAATGCAAAAGCAAAAGTTCTAAGAGAAAGCAGTTCAGAATGAGAGAAACAAAAGCATTCAAAAATTGATGAAATTAAAAATGAATGAAAAAAAATTACAAGAACAATTAGAAGATTTAGAAGAAAGAAAAAATGCTGTTGAAGAATTTGGATTACCTGAAAAAGAAGCACTTTCTCTCTACAGATGGAGTGAAGATCTTGATTGAGTACAGCGTGATATGGTTAATGATAAAGAAAATCATGTATGTGTAATTCTAAACGACTACACTGAATATCCAGGATCATGAGGTAGTGAATATGGAACAACTATTAATATTAAGAGAGGTAAGAACACTGCAAGTAAGAAATTTAAATATAGAGATTCACAAAGTAGCAGATATGATAGAGATGAATATGATTATAGAGAAATTAAAGATGTTAAAGTTGATTGAGATAAAGTTGAAGTAACAGTAGCTAGTCATAAATCAACTGATACCTACGAATTTAATATCGCCTATAAAGAAGCCTCAAAATCAAAAGAAAAAATTAATAAAAAAGAATTTAAAAAGGAAATTGAGGAAGTTGAAAAAAAATTAATCAGCGACAATACACTTAAGCTAAAATATCCTGCATCTTATAATCTTTCATTAAGAAAAGTACCATGAGCATTTGGTAATGAATGAATGTCCCTTGAAAGCGAGCTTCCATTCGAAGAAGCTAAGATTGTATACGAAGATTTAAAACCAGAAGAATGACTTGCTCATATTACTCTTTTGAAACACTGTGATGCAACATGAGATATGTGAAGACAATACTGATTAATTAAATATGTTGTAACTCCACAATGAGCTGAAAATGTTTGAGAATTCTTCTATTGGGAACAACAATTAAAAGATGGAGATTATAATAAAAAAACTTATGATGAATTTAAGCATTGGTAAAATAAACATATAATACTCGTAAACAAGAAGTAGGATAAGAGAATTCTACTTCTTTTTATAAATAAAAAAGTAGAATGATTTCCATTCTACTTTTAACTATTACTAAATGAATTATTTCTGTGCTGATCTATAAAGCATCAACATTACATATCATCTTACTTCTTGTTGAGATGGATTATCCTTTGTAATTATTCATTCATTCTTAAGCTTTTTTAAATGAGTTTCATAATAAGGATTTCCGTCAGATGTTGAATACAACAATCTTGATAATGCAGTTGCAAATTCTGCTCTTGTAACTGTATCATTAGGCCTAAAATGTTTTGTTCATTGTCACATAATTCATAATTGATAAGCTAATGTTACCGCATTACCATAATTATTGTTTTGTTGCACAGAAACATCATCAAAAGTTACTGACCCTTTTGAACTATCAGGTACTTTATGTAAGACTTGCATAGCATAATTAGATAGCATTTTAGCCATTGCTATTCTTTTTAGTGGAGCATTCATATCTGCAGATTCAATATTCTTTGCTGTTGTGATTCAATTTTTATATGCAAAAGAATAAGCTTCATTCATCTCCTTTGAATAAGCATTATTTTGTATTTGAGATGTTGAAGACATATTTGTTGAAGATTCATTTTGAGTCTTTTTATTTGAAGATTGCTGCTCATTATTTTTTGATGATATACTTTCAGATCTTAAAGTAAAATATCATGGCTGTGATGCTGTATCTAATCTTGCATATGTTTTATCTGTATGTGAAGCATCATATTTTGTACCATTTCATCATTGTAATGCTATTGCTCAATCAAATACTTCTGTTGAAGGATCTCGTATTCACCTTTCCCCAGAAACCACATTTTCTGTTGTGAAATCTTTTGAAGCGTAAATCGTTTTTAAATTTTTACAACCATGAAACATTTGAAATATAGATTCTACCTTTGAAGTATTCCAATTTGTCAAATCTACAACCTCCAAATTTTCACATCATTCAAAAAGAAATTCCATGCTACGCACATTGTGAGTATCCCAATTAGCTAATGGAGTTGTATCTTTAAGACTTTTACATCATCTAAACGATTGTACCATATTAGTTACTTTTGAAGTATTCCAATCCTTTAATGCTGAAATATCTTCTAATTTATTAGGTCAATAAAAAATATCACCTATATCAGTCAAACTACTCGTATCCCAATTAGCTAAAGCTGAAATATCACTTAAATTACTACAGGACTGAAATGTTGCCCCCATATTTTCAATATTACTTGTATTCCAATTTTTTAATGCATTTGCATCCTTTATTTTTGTCCAAGCAAACATTCAACCGATGTCTTTAACATTTTTAATATTCCAATTTTTTAATGGTGAAATATCATTTATATCCGTATTATAAAACAAACTACTCATAATATTAACATTGCTTACATCTCGTTTCTCTAGTGCTGAAATATCATTTAAATTAGTACAATTGTTGAACAAGTTGGACATTGATAAAAGTTTTGAAGTATTCCAATTTGCTAATCAAGAAATATCTTTAATGCTTTGATCTCAAGCAAACATACTAATCATTCTTGTAACATTAGATGTATCCCAATTTTTCAACGCTGAGAGTTCTTCCAAATCAGTACATCAAGCAAACATATCATTCATTATTTTAACACTACTCGTATCCCAATTAGCTAATGCTGAAATATTTGATAATTTGGAAAATTTTTTAAACATGGATGTTGAATCTTCATTTAATGAAATTCTACTACCTGAAGAATAATAAAATAAAGTATCTTCTTCAAACCAAGCTCGAATAGGTCTTTCATCTGAAGTTGAAAGATTCACTTTAACAACAGATGATCATGGCATTGTTTTTGATTCTGCAATTGTTTTAATCTTATTTTCATAATTACTAACTTCCTGTTTATTACCAGCAACAAGTGTTTTTACTTTTTCATTAAATGATTTTCAGTCAAGCAATGTTGCATTTACACGGATAGAAATACTACTGATTGTACCTGCATGTACATTTGGAAGTGTATATGAAAATATTCAAAAAGAAAAGAATAAGATAAAAATTAAGAAATAAGATATTTTTTTCATTTATATTAGTATAAGGTAAAATAATATTGAACAAAACTATTATTTAAATGAAAAACCTGAAAGATTTCTCATTTCAGGTTCTCCATTATTATAGTGGTATTAGTAACCATGCATATTTCTATAATTTTCTCCAACAGGAAGTAATCTACCAATAATAACGTTAGATTTAAGATCTGATAAGTTATCAACTGCACCTCTCAATGAAGCACCAACCATAACTCTAATCATTTCCTGGAATGAAGCAGCTGACATCCATGAATCAGTTTCTTTAGCAATAGTTGTAAGTCAAAGAGCAACTCTTTGTCCTTGTGCAGGTCTCTTACCAAGTGATTGAAGATCTTCATTAACTTTAATGAATTCTTCATATTTCACATAAGTTCCAGGGATGAAACTTGAATCTCCACCATCTTCAATAAAGACTTTAGAGAAGAGCTGTTTAACAACTACTTCGATATGCTTATCATTAAGATCTTGTCCTTGAGCAGCATATACTTTCTTTGATTCAGAGATGATATATCTTTGAGCTTGAATATCTCAAACGATCTTTTTATATTCCATAACATCAAGAGCTCATGTTGTAAGGATTTCTCCTTTATAAACTCTTTCACCAGCTCTAGTTTTCTTTGGAGAAAGTCAAACTAGTGATTTAGAGAACACTTCTTGTACTCAAAGAACGATATAATCTTCGTTAACTTCAAGCACTTTACCTGCTTCTTTAACCTTAAGTTTTGAAGCACCTCTTGATGCATAGATTGCTCATTTAGCAAGTTCAGCACCTTTCTTAACAACAACTTCGTAATCTGATTTTACTAAGTATGTTTTCTTTTGGATATCTGATGTTACCTTTAATTTTCCGAATTTACCTCCTTCTGGAGTTTCTTCAAATGATAATTCTCCATCGAATGGTGATACAACAGCAGGGTTCTTTGGAGCTCTTACTTCGAAGAGTTGCTTTACTCTATCAATACCTGAAGCTTCTGAAGATCCAGCTACTCATCCTTCGTGGAAGGTATCAAGTGTAAGCTGAGTTGAAGGTTCTCAGATTGATTGAGCAGCTATAACTCAGATAGGTACTCAAATTTCAACTAATGATCTTGTTGCAAGATCCATTCCGTAACATTTCTGACATACTCATGATACACAGTGACATGTTAATGGACTTCTAACTCTTACCATAGAAACATTAGAAGATTCTAGAAGACTTAGAGCTGACTTATTAATCAATTCACCAGCCTTAAGAACAACATTATGATTCTCATCTTCAGCATCCTCTGCTAAGATTCTACCATAGATTAATGTTGAGAATTTTTCTCCCTTTAATTCAGCTTCTTCCTTAGAGTAGATTACTGATTCTTCTGATCCACAATCCTCTTCTCTTACAATCATTTCTTGTGAAGCATCACAAAGCTTTCTTGTAAGATATCCAGATTCAGCAGTTCTAAGAGCAGTATCGGCTTTACCCTTTCTTCATGAGTGGGCTGAAATAAAGTATTCAATAGGTTTAAGTCATTCAACGAATGATGATTTAATAGGAAGTTCGATAATTTCTCCTTGCGGATTAACTACGAGTCCTTTCATACCTGAAATCTGTGTAAGGTGGGTTTGTGATCATCTAGCTCATGAATCAATCATGGTATAAAGATCATTACCTGCACCAATAATAGATTTAAGATCTTTTTCTACATCTTTCTTAACGTCAGTCCAAATCTTAACAACAAGTCTGTGTTTTTCTTCTTCTGAAAGGAATCCTTTATAATAATACTTAAGTACTTCATTTGCTTTAGCATCTCATGTCTTAAGCAAATCTTCCTTTTCTTTAGGAACCTTCATGTCAAGAACGTTAATTGAAGTAGCAGCAATTGTTGAATATCTGAATCCATAATCCTTAATTGCATCAGCTACTTGAACTGTTGTTTCCATATCGTATTTATCGAAGATTTCACTTAGTAATCTCTTCAAATCTTTATTTCAAAGTTTTCTATTTACGAATGGATAATCTTTAGGAAGGATTGTATTGAAGATAACTCTTCACATTGTTGTCTCTAATACTTCACCGTTATGAACAACAACGATTTTATCTTTAAGTGTTACTTGTTTATTGTTAAATGCATGGATTGCATCTTCACATGAAGCAAATCTTGCTACAGGAAGAACTTTTTCTTTCCATTCTTCTTCAGTATTGTAATCAGGATACTTTGTATTGAAGAAGTCTGTTAAGAAGTAAATTCCAAGTACCATATCCTGAGAGTGTGTAATTGTAGGCTCTCATGATCCTGGTTTGATAATATTCTTATCAGCAGCAATCAATTCTCTAGCTTCTTTTTGAGCTTCATCTGAAATAGGTAGATGTACAGCCATCTGATCTCAGTCGAAGTCGGCATTGAAGGCTGGACAAACTAATGGATGAAGTCTGATTGTTTTACCTGGCATCAACTTAATCTTAAACGCTTCAATTGAAAGTCTATGAAGTGTTGGTGCACGGTTAAGCAATACATATTTATCTTTAATTACTTCTTCTAGGAATTTCAAAGCAATTGGATTTTCTTCTTTAATAAGTTTTTCTGCTTGCTTTGGAGTATATACGATTTTCTTTTCAATGAGTTTTCCAATAATAAATGGGGTAAACATTTTTACTGCAATATAGATTGGAAGTCCACATTCAGAAAGTCTCAAATCAGGTCCTACAGTAATAATAGATCTTCCTGAGTAATCAACTCTCTTTCCAAGAAGGTTCTTTCTAAATACTCATTCTTTTCCAGAAAGCATATCAGAAATAGATTTGAAGACTTTAATTCCAGCACCTGCTTTACCTGCTGAGTTCTTTTCTCAAACTAGAAGGTTATTTACAGATTCTTGAAGAAGTCTTATTTCATTCTTTTTAACGATATCAGGCATTCAAACTTGAATCATTTTCTTAAGTCTAATGTTTCTCATCAAAACTCTTCTGTAGAAAAGGTTAACATCTGAAGATGCAAATCTTCCTCAATCAAGTTGAACAACTGGTCTAATGTCAGGTGGGATAACTGGAAGTTTTCTGATAATCATATTCTCAGGTTTAACTCCAGAAACGTATAAGTTAATCAATAATTTGATTAGACTCATAGCCTTCTTTTTCTGATCAGCTGATTTAATTGTTGGGAATTCCTTAACTCTCTTCTTAATTTCTTTTTCTACATCGATTGCTTGAAGCATCTTTAAGATTCCTTCAGGTCCAGATGCAAAAGAAACTAATTTAGAGAATTGCATAAAGATATTTCTATAATCTGATTCTAAGATTGTAGCTCAGAATTTTAGATCAGCAACTAATCCTCTGATTCTTTGAATCTCAGCTTCAAGTGAAGCTTTATTTTCATCATAGAGTTTTTTTGCTTCCGCTAACTTTTTCTTATCTTTTTCATTAGCTGTTTCAGATGCATAAAGCTCATCAAGCTCTTTCATTGTAGCATCGAAATCTGCTAGAACTTTAGTTTTAATTTGTTCTTTAACATCTTCGTCAACCTCTTTAACAACTACGTATTTTACGAAAGTAAGGATTTTATCAATTTCATTTGTAGAAAGTTGAAGTAATTGGTGAATACCACCTGATGGTGAATTCTTATACCAAACGTGAACAACTGGAGAAGCTAAGTCAACGTGTCACATTCTAACTCTTCTTTCTCTAGAAGAAGTTACTTCTACTCCACATCTTTCACAAACGATACCCTTATATCTTACCCCCTTATATTTTCCACAGCTACACTCGAAGTTCTTAACTGGTCAGAAGATTGATTCACAGAAAAGTCAGCTTTGTTTTGGCTTTCCTGTTCTATAGTTTACGGTATCTGGATTATCCACAACTCCATGTGACCATTTAGCCACGTCTTCCATAGAAGCGAGTGTCACCATCAATCCGTCGAATTTTGTTTTATTCATTATAGGAGATTAATAAAAGCTAAAATATTTTTAAATCTTTAGAATTTCTAATTATTCTATTTGACCAAAGTCTTCGAGGTCTTCTACAACTTTACCAATCATTTCACCTTTATCTTCAGCTTCATCATTTTCATCAGGTGCAATACCTAATTCTTGATCTAATGAAGCAGTCATGATTCCAGAAAGACCAAGTGATTTAATCTTCTCCATTCTCTCTTCATGGATAGCTTCGAGTTCATCTGCTGTAAGAGCAACGATGTTTTGTCAAAGTCCTTTGAATAAGTAAGTAAGGAGATTAAATGATTCTGGCAATCCTCAAATTTTTGGTTTTTGAGATTTAATAATAGCTTCGTATAATTTGTTTCTTCAGATAACATCATCTGACTTCACAGTCAACATTTCTTGAAGTGTATATACTGCAGAGTATGCTTCAAGAGCCCACACTTCCATCTCTCCGAATCTCTGTCATCCTTGTCTTGATTTTCCTCATAGAGGTTGTTGTGTAATCAATGAGTAAGGTCCAACAGATCTAGCATGGATTTTATCTTCTACCATGTGGATAAGTTTAAGCATATGCATATATCATACTGTAACTTTTTCTGCATATGGTTCTCATGTTTCTCAATCGTAAAGTGTTGTTCTCAATTTATCTTCAAGTCCTGTTTTCTTAGCAAGTTCTACTAAGTTTTCTACTCAGAATCCTCAGAATGTTGGAACAGCAAATTTTACACCAAGTTCATGAGCGATAAGTCCTAGTTGAGATTCAAATAGCTGTCATAGATTCATACGAGAAATTACTCATAGTGAATTAAGAACAACATCAACTGGTCTTCCATCTGCTGAATAAGGCATATTTTCTTCAGGAACTACGATAGCAACAATACCTTTGTTTCCGTGTTTACCTGCAAGTTTATCTCAAACTTCAATCTTTCTAGTTGAAGCTACGTATACCTTAATCTTTTTTCTAACTCATGCCATTAGGTTATCACCTTTCTTAGAGTCAAGGATTACAACATCTACAACTTTTCCTTCGCTTCCTGATGGCATATATAATGATGTATCTTTAACATTTTTAGATTTATCTCAGAAGATAGCTTGAATAAGTTTTTCTTCTGGAGTTAATTCTCATTCTCCTTTTGGAGTAATCTTACCGATAAGAAGATCTCATCATTTAACAATTGAACCAATTCTTATGATACCTTCTTCATCAAGATTTCCTAACTTAGCCATAGATACTCCAGGAATATCGTTAGTAGTTTCTTCAGGTCCAAGCTTTGTTTCAGCAACTTCAATTTCATATTCTGAGATCATGATAGATGTTAATTCATCATCTTTTACTAATCTTTGAGAAATAATGATGGCATCCTCATAGTTATATCATTTCCAAGGCATGTAAGCCACTCTTAATGATTTTCCTAATGCCATTTCTCAATTAACTGAACAAGGTCATTCAGCTAGAATATCTCAAGCTTTTACTTTTTGTCCTAGTTGAGCAACTGGGATTTGAGTCATACAAGTTTTTGAGTTTGATCTAACGAATGTTTGAAGTTTATATTCTTTAACTCATTCCTTATATTTTACTTTTACAGTTCAACCATCAACATAGATAACTTCTCAATCACCTTCAGCCTTAACAACAGCATGAGTCATTTTTACAATTTCTCATTCTAATCATGTTCCAACTAATGGAGCATCATTCTTTAATAATGGCTGAGCCTGTCTCTGCTGGTTTGTTGCAACAGAAGCACGTACAGAGTCGTTATGATCTACGAATGGAATTAATGATGTGTTAGGTGAGAAGATTTGAGAAAGGTTAACATCCATATGAGTAATATCATTTACATGGAATGTTTCCATTTCAGAGAAGTGTCTTGCTGCTACTCTATCAGATATAATATTGTTATATTTATCTATTGGTGTTGTAGCATCGGCAATAACTACTTTTTCATCCATTTCAGGAGAAATATATTCAACTTCACCTGTAAAATATGGTTTTACAGCAACTGGTTTCTTTAATTTTCCATAAAACTTAGCAATTGTAGCTGCTGTTTTTTCATCAATAACTTGATCTTCTTTTATGATTAATTTTTTAGTTGGATTTCCTTTTGCATCTAGTTCATAAATATCACGGTGTGCAATTCTTCCTGTTAAATCTTCAACAGTTGGATTAGCTTCACGGAAGATTTTTAATGCAGGTGTTTCAAGGAATCCTTCAGCATTAATTCTTGAATATAATGATTGATATATTACAAGTCCGATGTTTTGTCATTCTGGTGTTTCGATAGGACAGATTCTTCCATAATGTGATGGATGAACGTCTCTCACCTCGAATTTAGCTGTTTCTCTTTTCAAACCTCCAGGTCCAAGAGCTGTAATTCTACGTTTATGCTCTACTTCTGAGAGTGGATTAATTTGATCCAAGAACTGAGAAAGTTGAGAAGTAGCGAAGAATGATTTGATTGAATTATCAATCATCTTAAAGTTTACTAGATCAGTAATCTTTAGAGGATTTTCCATATTCAATACTGAAAGCTTTCCTCTTACACTCTTAACGAATTTTCTCATTACTGGTTGAAGGTGAGCATAAAGGATTTCTCCCATTGTTCTCACTCTCTTATTTGAAAGATGATCTGAGTCATCTGTATAATATCATTTCTTATGATTACATAAGTTAACCAAATATTTAACAGCTTCTACGATATCTTCTCAATCGAAAATATTAGCTTCTACTGATTTTAATGGTTTATTAAGATTTAACTTAGCATTAATTTTTCTTCTAGCAATATTACCAACATAGATTCTTTCTGGAAGAAGGAATTGACCTTTAACATAATCTAACGCAGATTGTTGGTCGATAAGTTCTCCAGGTCTAAGTTTAGAATAGATATGTTCTGCAGCTGTTAATGCATCAACTGTAGGATCTTTCTTAAGAGTAATATCAATAAAATCTACATCTTCTTCTTCAACTGTATCCTTAAACATTTCTCTAATTGAATCATCTGTCTCAAGTCAGAATACTCTAAGAAGAGAAGTGATAGGGAATTTTCTAGACTTATTAATTCTTGCTACGATGTTTCATGTCTTTTCAACATTAACTTCAAGCCAAGGTCCATTTTCTGGGATTAATTTAAATGAATACCAGAAATCTTTCTTTCCATAGAAGATTCCGTATGACCTAATGATCTGAGAGATAATAACTCTTTCAACTCAGTTGATAATGTAAGAAGCTGATGGAGTCATCAAAGGAAGAATTCAGATATTTGCTCTTTTATTGAACAAAACCTTTTCAGAAACTTTCTTTGTTTTTTCATCCTCTACTCTTTCTACTAACTTAACTTTAGCAGTAATAATACCACCATAAGTTAATTCCTTCTTTCTACAAGTTTCAACTGATTCAATAGGTTCAGATACTTGTAAATCTGAGATAGTTACATACATTTTTTCTCATGCAATATCCCAAATATTTTGTACATCATCAAATAATTTTCATAAATAGATGTTTACAAAATCATCGTATCCTTTCTTTTGTAACTCCAAAAGATCAGGAAGTTCTCCATAACTTCTAGGAGTTGTAAGATAAATTCTTCCATCCTTTTGATAGTAATCTTTAAAGATTTCTTGCAAATGTGGAGGAAGTTCAGAGGCTGATGCTTTTATAGGTGCAGCTTTTTTTGCAACCTTTGCAGGAGCCTTTTCAACAGCCTTGGTTTCCTTTTTAGCAACTGCCTTTGCTGGCTTAGCTGGCTTAGCTGCTTTAGCTGTTGTTTTGCTCGCAACTTTTTTAGTTACGACAGAAGAAGACTTACTCATAGCGGCAGCCTTCTTTTCTCATGCTTCTTTTTTATTTACCATAGGTATGTTTGAAGTAGAAAATAAACAAAATAGTTAAGTTGTTTTCTAACACTCTAGAGATTAACTGAAGGAAGAACAGCTTATTTCAAAGACCACATCCATTGTTCAAGCCTCCGTCTCCAACCTTTCTCTATTTTGTTATCTATGTAAGACAAATGTCTTCTATTAAAACGCCAAAAGACAGAAAGGTTATTTCTGTCTTTGTACTGTTAATTGATGTCTTCCTTTTGCTCTTCTACGAGCGAGTATTCTTCTACCAGTCCATGAGTTCATTCTTTCTCTGAATCCATGAGTTCTAATTCTTTTAGCCCACTGGTATTTTCTAATTCTTCTTAATTTACTAGCCATTTGGAATGAGAGATACTAAATAAAACACTACTATCTGCTTATAAAGCTGAGCAATCCTAATGTTCTTGCTCTAATAATTTCCTGCCTTACTTTCTTCTGAGTATTTACAGAATTACCAGTATAGAGTCTTGGTTTAATATCTCCAAATCTTGTAAGGTAGTATCTTAAGATTGGGATTGATTTCCAGTTAATGTATTTTGCATTTCTTGCGTTTGCAAAGAAATCAATTTTTTGACCGTATTTCTTATCTTGAATATCTTCTAACACTTTATCAAATTCGTGTTGTAATTTCTCAAAGTGGAAGAATTCTTGATCATTACCCATCTTATAGATTTCGTATTTTACAACTGCATTGTTATAAAGAAGTGAATTTCTAACTTCCTTAACTTGAGCAGGAGTAAGGTTTAATAAGTATGATACAAAATAAGCTTTTGTATTCTTATCCTTGAGTTTATAACAAAGATTTTGAATTCCGATTTCATCTTTGTCTTTTACCTCGAATTTCGCTTCAAGATCAGCTAAGAATGCTTTTCTATCTGCTTCAGAAGTGTTTGCATTAAGCAATAACACTAATTCATAATTTTGCATTAACTTGCGAAATAAATAGATAAAACAATTATTTTAGATTATACGCCGACAAAAATTAGATAGCAAATCTGTAGAATTTTTTAATTTCAAATCCTGCAGGGATTACTTCTTTAACTTTCTTAGCTCCATCTCTAATGTATTCTTGTTCAAGAAGAACAACATCAGCGAAAGCTTTATTAATTTTACCTTTAACGATATTTTCAATCATATTTTCAGGTTTTCCTTGTTTCTTTAATTCTTCAGTAAATTCAGCCTTTAATTTTTCTTTTTCTTCAGCTGGAACTTCATCGAATGTAAGATAATCAGGATCAAGAGCAGCAACTTGAAGAGCTAATTCTTTAGCAACAGCTTCATCACCAGTATAGTATACTAATGAAACTACTTTGTCACCTGGATGAGAATATGCATAAGCATTTTCTGAAGTGATGTGTAATCCACCAACTTTCATATTTTCTCCAATTGATCCAACAGCTTCAGCAACTAAAGTATTAATTTTTTCAACTAATGAAGCATCCAATTCTTCAAAGCTTGAAACTTCACCATCAACATCTTTAAGAACATCAAATACTTTATCAAATAATCCTAAGAATGTTTCATTTTTAGCTACGAAGTCAGTTTCACAAAGAAGTTTTAATACATATGTTCTTCCATTATTGTGAGCAACTTTAATTAATCATTCATTTGTTTCTCTACCAGCCTTTTTACCAGCTTTAGCGATACCTTTTTGTCTTAATATTTCTTGAGCCTTCTCAAGATCACCTTCGGCTTCTACAAGAGCATTTTTACAATCACCTAATGGTGCATAAGTAGCATCTCTTAATTGCTTAACTAAGTTAATATCTATATTCATTATCTAATGTGAATAGAAATAAAAAAGTAATAATTTACTATTTATTAAAGAAAACGAGATATTATTCCGTTTTTTTTAATAAATAGTACTTCTAACCTAACTTATCTGGTAAATTTGGTGAGATTTCTTGGTCTAGATTACTCATTTCCTCGAAATTATCAAGAGAAATTCACGTATCAGTTGCAATATCTCAATACACTCTTTTTTTAATATCAAAGAGTCAAAGTAACCATCCTCAAACATCAGCATATAATGTCTTCCACTTTTCATTTTGTAGAAGATTAGCTGAATACTCCCCTTTCCATGCCTTATAAATAAAAATTACCATAATAACCAAATTTGCCAACACAAAAAGGAATGGTAACCATTTTAATACAGGTATCCAAATCAATATAATCCAAGCTAAGAAAAGAATCATTGTTGTGCAATACCAACCCATAGCTTGTTTATAATGAAAGTATTCATAAACTGATAACTCTTCTTTGCCCGAAAAAAAGAACAATCCTATCAAAAGATAGGCAACGATTGCTCTTTTTCTTTCGGACGAACTAGGCATATAAGTATTTTCTTGCATAGTGTTTATTAAGAAGAGTACAAATAGAAAGTCGTATTATAATAGGATTGATTTCAAAACAAAATCAAGACTTTGATAACTATTAATATTTGTTGTTACGATTTCATCTTCTGGCCAATATCTTGAGAAGTTAGTTCCAGCTATAACAATAGCTTCTAACTTACCTTTTAAGTTTTCTACTTCATCAATCAAAGTAGCAAGCATATTTCCATCTACAACAATTACAAGTTCAGGTCTTTTCTTGAGTTTTGTAACTCCTTTATAGACTTTATTTGCTCTATCAAAATTTCTTTTGTACACGAGTTGCTCTTTTTTAGTTAATGAAGCATATGCTTCAGAATCCATGAATTTTACCATCTCGTTGATAGAATCAATTCTCTTTTTATAGGTATCGAAGTTTGTTAAGAAACCTCCAGAAACCTTATAGTTTAGAAAAGATACACCAGCCTTTTCAGCCAAAGCTTCAAGTTCTGTTGCGTACATTTTCTTTTCACATACTACCAAGATTTCTTTACCAGCAGCTTTTGCTTCTGCAACCTTTTTCTTTGCTGTTTCAATTTGCTCAGCAATAACATCTGGATTGATTACTACAACTCCATTAGTAACTTCTGACCAGTATTTACTAGTCTTAGGATGAGCTTCATTCTTAAGTGTACCAATATGAGCTTGAGCAGCTACAACATCTTGAGCAGATACAGACATCCGTTGTAATACATTAAAATAAAAGAAATCAAAATTAACTTTTGATTAAAGATAACTTTTAATAGTTAAATACTATTTAAAAGTTACAGTAGCTCCAGCTTCAGTAAGCTTAGTCTTAAGAGCTTCAGCTTCATCACTTTTAGCGTTCTCCTTAATAATTACAGGAGCTTTTTCTACTAATTCTTTAGCAGATTTAAGATCTAATCCAAGAGCTTCTTTTACAACTTTAATTACAGCGATTTTTTGAGCACCAGCTTCTGTAAGTTCTACATTCATAGCATCAGAAGCAGCAGCTCCAGCGTCTGCACCAGCAGCAGCTCCAGCACCACCAGCTACAACCATTGCAGCAGCAGTAACTCCAAATTCTTCTTCTAAAGCTTTTACAAGCCCATTAAGTTCAACAGCATTCATTTCTTTTACAAGATCGATTACTTGTTGTTGATTTTTAGTTAATTCCATGATTTAATTCAACATAATAAATAAAAGGAATTTTGAATAGGTTTATTCCTATTCAGCTTTTTTTGCAATTTGGTCAATCACACACGCAACTGACTGTAAAGGATAATTGAATAGGTATGCCAATTTTGAGAGAAGTTCTTCTCTTGATGGTATATTAGCAAGTTCATTAACGTATTCAGCGTTATGCCACTTTTTATCATACCATCCACCTAAGAATTTAACGCTTGTGTTGCTTTCTTTATCAGCAGCGAATTCTTTAGCATACTTATTAACAATCTTCATAGGAGCGTATTCTTCTCCATTTGCATAGAGAACAACTACAGATCCCTCAAGTTCGCTTTCAGCTACATCTTCGTAACCAGCTTCTTTTAGAGCTATCATAAACAAGTTTTTTCTGATGACTACATATTTACCATCAGCTCCAAGAACATCTTTTCTCATCTGAGTTGAAGTCACTACAGGAATTCAACTTTGTCCGAGAACTACTACATTTTTAGCAGCTTTTAAGTCTTGAACATACTGTTTAACTAGCTCAACTTTTTTCTCTTTTGAGATTGTCATGAGTAGTGTAACACCTGGAAATAAAAAATAACTCATTGCCAGAGTTATTCACTAATTGATGAATATATGATATTCATAGTAGTATTAAGAATAACCTCGGTAGGAACAGTTTATATCTATTACTAGACGACCTACGGTCTACGGCAAAGATAATAGTATATTAGTTTTATTTACAATAAAATCAAGTAGAAGTTGAAAAAAACTTTATATCTGATTGACATCAAATCAATATGATACCTATTTAATGCTTTTTATTTCTATTATTTTCATGCAATGAATGGATGAATTTAATTGATTCATCTCAAAATTTGTTCTTTTTTCAATTAGCATTACCCTCCTTTTTTTTATTTTTATAATAATGATTAAGAAATTTTACAAAACTTGGTAAATCATCTAATCATTCAAAGACATGATGTGAAGTTTTTGAATCATTATAAAGTTTTTCTGTTACTAGTTCTCAGAATCTATTATATTCAAAATGTTTAAAACATTTATCAGCCCATGTATCTCAAATTCCTAATGCTATAGCATAAGGTAAAATTTTTTCGAAATATAAAGGGTCTTGATCTAATGTAACTTTTAATTTAGCATCCTCTACAGCCAATAGATATTTTTTAAATCATTTAATTTGTTCTAAGACTTGTACTCCATGTTGAGTAAGATATTTTTTACTTCAAATGCTAAATTTTAATTTAATATCAATAATTCTCAAAATACAAGCTCCTGATAATATTAATGGTAATCGCCATAATAAAGCAAATGAAAAATAGAAAAGAAAAAATGATATTCATGTTAAAAGATATACTTCATTTGTTACACTACTTATGTTTCTTCTATTATGTTTATAATCATATCGTGATGTCGTATCTCTTTGAGCTTTATAAAAGAAGTCTGAAGGAAGTCTTTCTAAATCTGGCAATGTACTAATCATTCTTAAATATACACGATTTCTATTTGGAAAGCACAATGCCCAAAAATCATGTTCAGGATCCTTATTATATGCATCATATCACATCATTGAAAAATTATCATCAAATGCAAGAATTGGTTCTTCTCTTAATTTTTCAAAAAACAATTCTCAATTATCATCCATTCATAGTTTTACATTTTTATTTGAGATTCGTTCATATAACATAGCTGGAAATACCTTTCATGTTGATCACCATTTATCTAATACAGCTACTTCAGCTGCTGTATAATATTTTGGCGGATCAAAAAACACGACATCTCTTAGTTTTATCTTATTTTTTCTATAATTTCTAATAATCCAAAATAAATATATTATCAGAACTATTCCTCCGATAATACATAAAATAGTATCATATTCTCTTAATTTTTCTTCTAATGATAAAAAAGAGACAGTAACCAATGTTATAATTGCTGCTTTAAAAAGAAACTTAATTGGATTCTCAGATTCAGGTGTCTGATGAAAGCCTCGGAAATAGTACATTAATACCAATTAAATTAAAAAACACACTATTATTATAAAGATAATGAATATTCCTGCAAAAATTTTAGAATAAAAAATCTTAAAATTTTTACACCTATTAAAACCGTACACACTCCTCTTTTTATCATTTTTTTATTAATCATAAAAAAGTTACAAAAAAAACCCTCAAATTTGCAAAAATAGGAAAAAGATTTACAATTATTTTAGATTTTTATCTTTTGATTTATCAAAATTATGAGCTTATCTAAAGGTACTAAGTCTTGGAAACAGACGTCCTATCTGTTATTAGCTCTTGTTCTAATCTGATGAGCTGTTATCTGATATTACTATGGTGCAGCCTTCGTGAAAAACAAAGAGATTAATAAAATCCAAGCTGATATCGTAACCCAACAAGAGAAACTTAATAGTTATTATGCTCAAACTGGGTTTAACGAATTTTTAGCCGTAAAGGATTTGGAGAAAAACAGAACCCATCTTCCTTGGAGCACTTATATTAACAAGATTTTGGAAATTCTTGATAAAGTTAAGAGTGTTGATGGTGATGAAGATACTGAAAACACTATCGAGTTATCTGATTTTCAAGTAAACCTCCAAGAATTATCACTTAACGGTATTGTAAGAAGTTTAAAAACTCTTTATGGATCAGAAAACAGAACTTGATTACTTCAAAGTTTTGAGGAACTTGATTTCCTTAAAGACATTACTGTTAGAAAATATGAGAGGAAGGACGTAACTGTCTGAAAAAAAGAAGAAAATTCCGAATTACACGGATTTGCTTTCACTTTATCTGCTAAAGTTGTAAACGATGCAAGAGAATCAGGAACTAATCAATAGTCTTTTAGAGAAACAAAAGACTAGCGCATACAGCCAACAAGTGGCTATGGATCCAGAAGAAAATCAACTCCTTATTACAAGAGTTGTATCAGCTAAGTATAAGGTTTATGTTATCATTCTCCTCATCTTAGGTGTTCTTATTGGAACAACCTACCTTCCAGATGCACAAAGGCATTATGAATCTGTAAATGCAAGATATGAAGCAAAACAAGCTGAATTAACTACATTACAACAACAAGTTAATGAATATACTTCATACAAAGCAGAACTTGAGTCTATTGGGCATTATGAAGATGCTGTAATGGATTGTATTAATACTGGAAATTGTGAAAACATTCCTGCTTTAATAAGTGGTGATCTTAGATCTGTTGTTTCATTTGTACAAATGGGAGATCTTTCTTCTGAAAAGATGGGAATTGATGAACAAAAAATTCTTAAGAACTTAGATCAATACCTAATTAAAAATGAACCAGGAACTGCTTCTTCTTCAAATAATGGTAAAATTCAACTCATTGATATGGGAGAACCAGAAGTAATCGAAGGTAAAGTAAAGTTTTACAAATTACCTATTGAAATAGAAATTACTTTTGATGACAAAGATGATCTTATTACCTTTGTTGATAATATCGAAAGTTATATTATCCCAGATAAGGAAAATCGTATTTTATATGTCATTGATGAAGTATCTTATGACATAATGGCTTATGATGAAGAACAATCAACAAATGTATCTTTATCTGCATATTATTTTAGATAGTTGTAGCACATTAAATGACTACTCCAGAAGAAAACAAAGAACAAGGACCTGTAGAAGTAAAAACACAGGTTCACTCAGAACTTGAGAAATCTATCGTTAACTTCATTAGTAATATGGATAAGAGTTCTTTTTCTGCAAAGGACAAGATCTTTTTCTATAAACAACTTGTATATATGCTTAAAGGTTGAGTTTCTATTCTACAAGCAGTTGATACTATCAGAAGATCTACTTCTGATTATGCATTAAAAACAATTGCTACAAGCCTTGCATATTATCTTAATGAAGGTAAGAGTTTCTCATATGCTATAGGACGTTTACCTGAATATTTTGATGAATCAGATAGTGCCATCATTAAGACCTGAGAAAGTACAGGTAATCTTGATGTTGTATTACAAGAATTAGCTGATGAATATGAATATATTAATACAATTAAGAACAAATATAAGTCAGCGTTAACTTATCCTTGTATTTTGATTGTTATTGCCGTAGCTGCAGTACTATATCTTTTCTCTTCTGTACTTCCAAACATCTTGGATATGTTCGCAGATCAGATGGATAAACTTCCAGTTATTACACGTGTTCTAAAATCTATTTCTGATTTCTGTATGAATTACTGGCAAACAATTTTAATTGTAATGGCTACAGTTTGAATTGTTCTTGGTATTTATTGAACAACTGAACATGGAAAGAAAACATTCTCTACAATGATGTTGACTATGCCATTAGTTGGTAAAATGACAAAAACATATTATCTTATTAAATGGGCTAAATATATGAGACTCATGATTTGATCATGACTTGATTATCTTCAAACATTCCGTTTATTAAGAGGTGTACTTGATGTGCCTGCATACCAAGAAATGATTGAAAATACTATGGCAGGTCTTCAAATCGGTAAGACAATTTATTCTTCACTTGAAAGTCAAACACATCTTATTTATCCAAATGTAGCTGTGATGATTAAAGTGTGAGAAGAAACTGCTCGTCTTGAAGATGCTATGCAAAATATTATTAACATGTACCAAGAAGAACTTGATACTTCAATCTCACAATTCTCTAAATTACTAGAACCAATCATTTTGATTGTAATGTGAGTTGTTGTAGCATTAGTTGCTTCAGGTATCTTTGGTGTCGTATTTGCCGTTATGGAAGATGTTGGTATTTAATCTTGAATAAAGAGAAATGAAACTCAGAATAAAAAAATGATTTACTCTCATTGAACTAATGGTCGTTATTGTGATTATTGGTATTTTGATTGCAACATGAATGAGATTAAATTGGTGAAGTTTAGAAAAGCTAAGAGCAAAATCTGCTTCTGAAGAAGTTTCTAGTTTCTTTGATACTACATTTTTACAAATACAAGCTTCCAATTATCAACAAGGAAAAGCTTATACAGGAATTGATTTAGTTTTAAAAGTTGGATCTAATAATGTTCCTTATGTATACCATTTAAGTAATAAAAACCTAGAAGAAGGTGAAGATGCTTGAAGTTTCTCATGAGAATTCTGAGGTGATTATACAATCATGCAGATTACATGAGATACAAATTGAACACTCTCTGCTCTCTCTAGTGTAACTGTTAAATATTTACCATTTAAACCTACATGTGAATTCTATTCATGAAACACAGCTAGTGATATTAACAAGCTTTTCTTTAGCGTAAAACCTAGATGATTAAAAAATGCATGTTTTGAATTGGATAGTAATTACTGTAAGTTAAAGACAATTACATGTGAAGAAGATAGAATTGATTTTTAAACGTTACAATCTTTAAAATAATATTATAGCCTCATTAATATAGTGAGGCTTTTTTATTACTCACTTTAAATATATTTTAATTTGATTTATATTCTTTCAATCATTATATTATGTTACACACAAACAAAAAACAATACGCTTATGTACAACATTCCATTCCCTATCTATCACAACGAGTATCCTTTCTTAGATGATTTACTAAGGAATGGTGCTAAGATGCGGATCTCTCTTGGACTTGGAACTAATCTTAGAATTATCAAAGTTATAAAGAGAGGTAAGACTCTTGCCTATGGGCAATATCCTCATTTAGCTGGTGCTTTTATCCATGCAGAACAAGATGCGAAAGATAAGCACCCAGATCTCTTTCCCAAAGAACAATACCACAATGAGAAACGTCCACATTTCCGCCATTTCCCTACTGGTGTTAAGCCCCGTGCTTGGGATGATAAAGATATTCTTCTTTACGAACTTGGAATGTATTATTTACATGACATTGAGATCACTTGTAAAAGAAGAAAATTCTTTATTAAGCCCGTTGTTCGCGAAGATATCGTGAATATCAAACAAGCTAAAAAGAGGATTCGTTTCCGTATCGGCAAGGGAAGTACTATTATGATTGCTTTTCACAACCTGTTTACCGTCTCTCTACTCCCTATAAAACGGAGAAGGAAAAAGACGCTAGATATGATTGCAGAAGAGATAAAACAAAAATAATAGTCCATCAATTTAAAAAACAGAGTAGATTTTCTATCTACTCTATTTTTTTATATTATTTAATCTTTATTATTAATCCCTAAGAATTTTTAGCATCTGATCAATTAATTCAGATGAAAGATTGTTTCCATATTCAGGCCTTGGTTGGAAGTCTGTTCTTAACATTTTTAACAATCTTTGTGGTGAAGGTTGTTCATTATTCATATATCCATATAAGAAATCTTCATATGAAGTTTCCCATGGTTGGCATGATGGATATTCATATAATCATTCCAAATCACCATCGACACAAAGTCTTAATTGAACCTGACAAGGAATATCATAGAAACCGTTTTGGAATCTGTATGCTTTAACGAATTGTCATGGTTTTACTGTTTCTCACCAAGGAGTTTTACACAACTTTCAAAGGTCTCTAACTTGTGCAACTGGTTCCTTTTCAGGAGAGATTGCATCAGCTTCAGGATTTTGTGTAATCTTTGGTTGAGTTGTTGTATTTATTTTTCAATGAACATCAAACTCTGCATTTTCATTTTTCGCATGTTCTGATGGTTGAATATATTCATCAAGTTTTTGAGAATTATATACAGAATATGCTACTTTCTTAACTACACCATTTGATGAAGATGAGTCACTTGAAGAGCTAGGAACGTTTCAATCAGCTCAAAGTGTTTCATCACATGCATATTGAGTATAACTTCATGAAAGCTTTCCATTTTTACACACTCTTCTTTGGATACTACAAACGTTAATTGCATCTGTTCTTTGTTTATATGCAAGAACTGATTGTCCGTGTTCAATTTCATATCACCATGGAGTCATACATCCTCTTTCTTCAAATACCATATCTTGAGTCTCTTCATCTATTCAATAAAGAGTTACAACATATCTTACTGCCCCTTCTGGAAGTTGCTTAATCTTTCAAGCTAAAAGATATTCAAATACCATATTTAAGAAAGCAGAACGATCTTCCAATGTATCCCAAAGTTCAGCGTAGGCTTCCTTAGGTTGTTTAATTTCTTGAGTATCCCCTGTTGATTCTTGGACTTCTAACTCCTCTTCTAATTGAGCAGAACCATGTTCTTGTTCCTCAGGTTCTACGTAAGGAGTGGTTGGAGCAAGTGCATTTTCTCAAACTGGTATTTCAGCCACTTCAGGTGTTCAATTAATTAAATCGTAATATCTTTTCTCTTCTCTTTTTTGAGCCTTTTCTTCCTTTTCTTTTTGAGAAATCTCATTGATCTCTTCCAATGTAGGAGGAAGAAGATAATCAAATGTATCTGCTGCTCCATGTTCTCAATCTAAAGAATTACGTGGAGCAAATATATTATATTCTTTACCATTATCTGCTAAGAAAATCCATTTCATTGATTTATTATTTCTTTCTTCCCAATCAATTCTATAACTCTCATTAGCATTAGGATTCATGTTTACTAAAATTGTTGTTCAGAAAAAAAGGATTAAAGTATATGCGATAAAAGAGAGAATCTTTGGTCCCTTATTACTATTTTTAATCTTTCTTCTAATCTGTCTTTTCATTGGCATTCTCCTTTTTTATATAGCACTATAAAACTCTTTAATATTATACTTGAGAAAAGGATTTTTTGCAAATTTTTGGCCATAAAAATAGTATAATTTTCAATAAAAAAACCTCCCCTGAAAGGGAAGGTAATATTAGTTATTTTAAGATATTTTATACTCAAACTCTATAATATACTTCTTTATCAACAAGTTCTCTCTTTGTTCACCATTTCAAAGAAGAAATCTGCTTAATTATTTGTACTTTTTCAGGACTATTTTTGATAGGTAAATCGTATGGAACTTTTGCCTTAAATGAGAATGGTCTTGTTTGCTGATTATTAATAGATATCTTACAAGCTCCCATAAATGCTTCTGTTGATGTCAAATCAGTTTGGTTGAATTCTGGCTCAAATTCTTTTGCTAAGAACTCAGCATCAGGCGCACCAACCTTATATACAAACATATTACCTATGTTACCAAAAATTGTTTTAGAAAGATCGAGATTTCATCAAAGACCTTCTTGTTTCAACTGATCAGTATACTGGTGAGCTACCACTAATCATAGTCTATACTTTCTGGCTTCTGAAAGGATTGATTCAAAAGAAGCTGACACATAGTTCTGGAATTCATCCACATATAGATAATGCGGAACTCTATCTTTTTCATCAATTTTTGCTCTCTTTAAAGCAGAAAGCTTAACTTGCATAGCGATAATTTTACCTATTAGTTTTGATGTTTCTTCTCATGAGATACCTTTTGCAAGATTCAAAAGGATTATTTTCTTCTCTTGCATAGCATCATACATCTTAAATGCAGACTTTGGTTGACCAATAATATTTCTCACATAAACTCAAGTCGTAAATGGTCAGAACTTAGCCTGGATGAATGGAATAATTTCTGCCTTTTCTCTATCACCCATTTTCTTATATGTTTTATTCCACCATGAAGCTACTACTGGATCTTTTAAGTTCCTTATTTTAGCCTCTGCAAAAGCTTCATCAGTGAAGAGTCTCATAATATCAACGATGGTTCATCACTCTGGTTGATCCATTAAGAGCAAACAAGCATTTCTAAAGTAGTCCTGAATTCTTGGTCCGAAAATTTCTGGTCAATACATCTGGATAAACATTTCAACCAGATCATTTGTCACAACATCCTTTTCATCAGCATCTTCTGGGTCAACTTCCAATGGATTTAAACCAATTGGATATGCTGTATTTCAAAGATCAAAATGGATTAAATCATCGATTCTTTCTTTAGGAAAATGTTTCAAGAGGAGTTCAATCGCATCACCATGTGGATCAATAAATGTAAATCCTCTTCCATGTTCCATATCATCGATTGCTTGTGTTAGCATAATTGTAGATTTACCTGTACCTGTTTGTCATAAGATATAGATATGTCTAAACCTATCCTTATCAGTAATCCTAATTTCCTTTTTTACTCCTCAATAATTGTTATAACCTACTACAATACCTTCTGTTGGCAAATCATCAGGAGCAGGTACAATTTTAAATTTTTGCCAAGCTATTCTAGGATTTTGATTAAATCTACCATGTGGAAAATGAATAATAGATGAAAGTTCTTTAATATTTAGAACTGTTGTTTTCTTGAAATTTTTCAAATCTTCAAGAAGTTCATTATCTGAATAGAATAATCTTAATACATAGTTTTTCGCGAATTTCTTTAAGTTTTCAGCCTTTTTGAATTTAATAGTATTTAATCCTATATAGTTATATTGATTAAATAATCTTGCTATATCATCAATGATTTTTTTAGGTCTATTCCTTGTTGGAGAAACTGCAATAGTTCTCATTTTAACTTGAAAAAGTTCATCATCCATTTTCTTATCAAAATCTGCAAGTTGTTGTTGAGAAAAATTATGTTTTCTTTTTTCTTGTTCTCTTTCCTTTTCTTTTTCTGCCTTTTCTCAAGCATTCCAAATTTTTGAAATAATATCCTTAATACCTTTAATATTCTTTCATTCTTTTATATCATCAGCCTTCTTTCTCATTTTCTTTAGCCAATCTTCATGAAGAGGCTCAACCAAGATTTGTATTCCAACCTTCTCTTCTTTAGAAATATTAGAAAATGCAGATAAAATACTATCCATTGGATCTGCTTCAAAAGCTTCATATGTTTTAATTGGATGTACACTATCTTTTGTTAAAGTAAAATTTCAACCTGCATAGAATTTTCAAGCTTCAAGAAGTTTAGGTTGTTTTACTTGTTCAACAATTGCACCAATATAAAAAGAAGAAATCATCTTTTCAACGGTTACCAAATGTTCTTTTGGTACTCATAAGTAGAATTTAATTACTTCTTTCTCTACAATAATTTCCATGCTAATATAATTATTTCAGTAGTGTTTATTTATCCAAGAATCATCAAAAATAGCATAAAAATTCTTATATACTTGGTTCATCAATTCGATATTTTGTTTCATTGACTGGATATGATCCTTTGCATCAATATCTGAACTTCTAGCAACGGCATTCTTTGGAATTTGAACCTGCAAGAATCTAATATTTCTAGCTTGTTCTTCTCTATGTTTTTTCTTTTTTGATAAGAAAAAAACCCTATAGAGGTTTAATACCGCATACCAAAGGGCAAACGAAGCTACAATTCCAATTAAAATATATTCTAGAATATTCATTTGGTTTTTATTTTTGAATAATAATCTAAATTAAGTATAAATTTTTTCGATTAAAATGCAAATTTAGAGCTGTTAAAATGTTGATTTTAAGAAGTTTTTACTTATATTTTTTCGATGAAAAAAATTTCATATTTATCTAAAAAAAATATTGCATGAAACTTCAAGAACTTATTCAGAATCCGCTATATAAAAAGAAATTTGTATTGGAAAAGTTACTCTCACATTATCTTAATAAAACTAGAGAAGAACTTTGGATGGATGCTGAACAAGATATACCAGAAGACATCTTGAAGAGAGTTCAACAAGATTATAATGACTATGATAAAGAAGATAAGCCTCTTGAATACCTCCTTTGATATGTCGAATTTTTCTGAATAAAGTTTTTTGTTAATGAAAATACTCTTGTTCCAAGACCTGAAACAGAATACATGATTTCTTCTATTACAGAAGAAATGCAAACAAGAGATGATGAAAAACATGTTCTTCTCGACATTTGAACATGATCATGAGTTCTATGATGTTCTGTTCTTTTACAAAATCCTGAACATTTTGAACATGTATTTCTTGCTGATATCTCAGAGAAAGCACTTGAAGTAGCAAAAAGAAATTATGAAAATTTAATAAAGCACAAATATCAAACTCGCTTTTTAGTATCAGACCTTTGTGCCTTTTTGAAAGACAACCAAGATGTAATAAAGGATAAGAAGGTGATCCTTGTTGCTAATCTTCCATATATACCAAATCAGACCTTTGAAGAAAATGCTCCAAGTAATGTTCAAAAATGGGAGCCAAAGCTTGCTTTTGTTGGATGAGATGACTGACTAGATCTTTATAGAGCAATGTTCAATCAATTAAAAGAATTAGCCAAAGACGTTAATTCTTTGACTATGTTCCTTGAAATGATGACACGACAAGTTGATATTTTAAGAAAAGAATTCTGAGAAGAAATTGAGTTTGAAGAAGTAAAAACATTCCACTTCAATATTAGAATTGTTAAAGCTCATTTTAAGAGCAATAATTAATCCTTTAAGGAGTTATTTTTCACTTCCAATATTGCATTCCAAATTTTCATAGACTGTATTTCACTATTGTGAGTTATAGTATAGAATTTCATATTCTTCTTTTTCACAAAATCATCAAGCATTTCAGCAACTCTAGAAACGGTTCATGCATCTAAATTATTAACTGTTTCATCAAGGAAAAGCATATCAGTATCCATATAAGAAGAAATTGCCAGCATCCATACAAGCTTAAGAATAGTTTTTTGTCATCAACTTAAACTCTTAATTTCCCTCTCACCTTTTGAATCAAGTACTTTTGTCTCAAGCTCTAATTTATCGGTGTTTTCTTTTAATTTAATACTTATTTCATAATCAACAACTTGTGCCAGATAGGTGTTAATTATTTCTGTTAAAACAGGTAGATATGATTCTAGAATAAAGAGTAATAACTCTTTACTCAAAATTGAATAAAGAACATTCAAACGCTTTTCTTCCTCAAGTAATCACTTTAAAGCTACCTGCATTTTTACGTAATCCTCTACTAGAGCTTTAAGCAATGCTAAATTCTGCTGATATTCTGATAAGGCTTTTTCAACTACTAATATTTCATTTCTTGGTTCCTGATCCAATTCTTTTTGCAAAGATGCAATTTGAATATTCAACTGATCGATATCTTCATTTAGTTTTTTCTTTTGGTCTTGGAATTGCTGCAATGTTGTTTCTATTTTAATCTTCTCTTGCTGATAAGATTCCTTATTAGCTTGTAACGTTTCTTGCTCTTGAATCTGCTTTTCTAAGCCCTTAATTTCTTGTTCATTTTTTTCATATATTAAAAGATTTTCTCCTATTTTTTTATACTCAAATGATTGTAAGAAAGTTCTAATTTTTTCCATTGCATGCTCATTTTCTTTCTTCTCTTCTTGGAAATTTTTCTCCTCCTGTTGATTCTGAGGATTCAACGTTTTATTCTTCAACTCCTCTATTTTCTTTTGAAAATCATAAGATTTAATTTCATTTTCTAGTTGTTCTTTCTCTTTTAATAACTTTTGTTTTTCCTGATCTCTTTGTTCAAAATGCTGTTTGTTTATCAACTTAATAAAAGGACATTGAGCCTTTATTTCTCAACATGAATATTCTGCCTCTGTTTCAACCTGTTTATCAAAATTTGTTATATTTAATTGAAGTTCTTCATAATGTTTTTCATAAAAACTTTTCTTCTCTTCTAAATTTAAAATTTGAGATTTTATATTCTCTTGTTCAAGAATTTGATTTTTCTTAAAAAGCTCAATTTTTTGATCTATTTGATTATTTTTTTCCTTCAAAGAAGAACCTAAAGCTATTAATTCTTTAATAAATTGATCATTTGCACGAAGAGAAAAAGTTGTTCTCTCTTGGAGAGATAACTTATCTTTATTTTCATTATAAAACGATTTACATTTTTCAGTTTCCGCATTAGATTCAATTAATTCTTGTTCGTCTTGTATCTTCTTCTTTTTCTCCTTTAGATTAGCCAAAATTTCTGGATTTATTTCACCAAGTTTTTTACTTATTTGATCTAATTTTAATTTATTTTCAGACTCATCTTTTTGTAAAGAAAAAAGCTGAGATTCTACTCCCCTCTTTTGGTCTTGATATGCTGATTGTTTAGCTCTTTTTTCTTGATAAATATTTTTAATTTCTTGAAGCTTATTTTCTAATGGAGTTTTAAATGAGAACAAAGAATCATCAACAGAAAAATTATTAATACTCAATTTTTCCTTAAAGTTATCCAATTCATCAATAGTTCACTGTGAGGATTCTACAAACTCTTTAGATATTGAATTACCTTTCAAAATATTATATTCTTCAATCATATTTCAGAGATAACGCTCTAGTTTTTCTTCATAACCAGATGTATCTTGAAGTGCTTTAATTTTAAATTTTACTTCCTTTTTCTTTTCATTAACAGCTTCTTTAGATTCATCAATACCTAATAATCAAAACACGTTCTTCAATACTTCGAGTCTATCAGCAGGAGCCATTTCAAAAATATTTTTAGCATCTTGAAGAAGGAATATAGTGCTTTCAAAGACTTCCTGAGGAGGTAAAAAACTTATTAATTCTGACTGTAAATCAGTTTCATTTTTATACACAATTTCCTCTAAATTAATTCTCTGATTTTTTAATTCTTCTTCTATATCAAAATCATATCTTAAAGGACTTCAACGTCATATTTCATCAAAAAATTTCTCTTCATCAACTTCACATCTATAAAGATGAGAACTAATAGAATCTTTTACTTTTCACTGTTTTAAATTCCTTATAACAAAATAATTTTCTCAATCTAAAGAAAATAATAACTTAACAAATCAGGTTTTTGACTGAATATTTAGAATATTTCTCGTTGATGATTTATAAAGAGCAAATGTTGGTCAGTCAAAGAAAAGAAAACTTTTTCCTGTTCAAATTGGTGCTTTAATTAAATAATTTCCCTTTTCAAAAACTAGAGAAACTGTCTGATCTTTAAACGGTCATATGTTCTGATAACTAATTGCTATAAGATTTAATTTCATCAATAATAGAACTATTCTTAAACAAAAAATACAATATCAATTTCTATATTGTTTGCAAGAAAGATGATTAAATAATCATTTTTTATTTTATATTTTTTATCCACCATGCTCCAATAATAGCTGCTGTTTCCATCCTTAATACATTCTCTCATAATGATTGTACCATTCTGTTTTTTGGAAAGTTTTCATAATCCTTATCTGTCAATCCTCCTTCAGGTCATATAACTCATAAATAAGGTTTTTTTCATTCTTCTCAATTAGAGTTTTCCTTATTCCTAGGTAAATCAAATATAATCATAGACCAATCATTTTTCAGTTCATCTAAAGATGATAGAATTTTTAAATTAGGAATATTCCATCACCAAGATTGTTCAACAGCTTCTTTCATTATCTTCGTAATTCTTTGAAGTTTTTTATCATTTAATTCTTTCAACAATGATCTTTCAGAGCTCCAAAGAAAGATATCTGATATTCAGATTTCAGTTAACTTTTGCAGTATTAATTCCAATTTTTCTTGTTTATTTGGGAAGCTAATTAGCATTCAACTTTTTTTTATAGTTTTTTTTCATTCTTCTTTTTTCAATATTTCAGTTACTATTTCCTTTTCGGCTCGAGATTCTAAAGCAACATGATATCTTGCCTCTCAACTATAATCTTGTACATAAAAATCATATCAAGGTTTTGCCCTTAATACTTTTCTCAATTGATCAAATAACTCCTTATTGTTTTGTATAAAGAGTTTATTTCCTTCTAACTTCAATTGTTCACAGATAAATAGTTGCATATCGTAATAACTTATTAAATGATTTCTTTTAACTCCCTCAATCAATCTTCATATCACAAATCAAAGATTTTCTTTAATTTAGTCAAATTAAATTCGAGGACTGGAGTATCTAGTTCCCTACAAAAGAAAATATCAGCCATTGCTCCTTGAGGTTCAATATCTTTTCTAAGCATAATTTCAAAAGAGACAATAAGGTTATCTAACATGTTTGAAATTTTAGGCTTTTTACGATACTTATTTAAAGATATTCAAATAATTTTATGATTAGGGAAAGTTTCTTTTGCTATAGCTATAGGAAAATTATTTGTCACTCACCCATCTATCAAGACCTCATTTCATCTTTTTACGGCAGGGAAAACTCAAGGAATTGCTATTGTTCATAGTAATGCAGAACATAAATCTCCTTCAGAAAGAACAGTATATTGTCAAGTTTGAGTATCAGTACATCAAATATAAATCGGTGTTTTTAATTCAGAAAAAGTATCAGGTAAATCTCTCCTTAACTGTTTTTCAAGAGCATCAGTTTTAAGGATTGAATCTTTCGGAATAAGATTTATATCATTTTTTAGATTCATAAAATCAGAATGAAAAAAGATATCTAGACACTCATCAGGATCAAAACCAGCAGCCCAATAACTAGCAAGTAAACCTCAGGCACTTACTCAAAATACAGCATCAATTTTTTCCCTCAATCAAAGTTCCTCAATAGCCTTTGTAATTCATAATCCATAGAATCATCTCATACCTCCTCATGAGACAACCAAAACATAACGCTCCGGATTCTTTTTCGCAAACGGCCACATGTTTTTGATTTAATAACTAAAAGCATCTAATCCATCCTGATATCATAGTTCAAATAGATGTCTTAATTTTTTTTCATTATTTTCAACTGTTCAGGTTTTTAAATCTCTATAAAAGAGAATATCAGCTTTATCATAACTTTGAGATAGATGTCATTTTAATAAGAGATCATACGTTACTTGAAGTGTATCAAGTAGATTTGTTATTTTTTGATTTTTTTTGAATTTTGAAAGAAGAATTCATATATGTTTAGCTTTTGGAAATCTTTTTCTAGCAACATCTATAGGGAAATTGTTTGTCACTCCTCAATCTACCAAGAGAGCACCTTCATATTCTATAGGAGCAAATATTCCTGGTAAAGCCAAGCTTCATAATACTGGTTTCATTAATTCTCAGGAATTATATACCATAAACTTTCATTTCAAAAGATCTGTACATCATACATATAATGGAAGTTCTAGCTGTTCAAAATTTCTTCTCATTTCTCACTTAATTAATTTCTCCATTGTTCATTCCTTCATTAATCCTTTCATTGGGAAAAGGGAAATATTTTTAATAGAGAATAATCAACTTTCCATATATTTATTGAATATTCCTTCAGCTTTCCATCAACTTAACCAATATGCTCATGTTAGTGCTCATGCACTAACACCGTACACAGCCTCAATCTTTTCCTTTATTCATTTTTCTTCCATTGCTTTAAGAATTCAGCATGCGTACATTCCTTTAGATCCTCATCAAGAAATCGTTAATACAAACTTTTCATCTCACGGCATATTTATCATTACAAACTAAAGAATGATATTCATAATTTTTCATGGGATGAAAATAACCTTTTTAGGTTCTGATTGTAAGTATCATCATAATTTCTCATTCTCTTTAATTGCTTGAAGTACTTGATCTTGTGTAGCATCAGCTGGAAGCTGTAATGTTCATCTCATTTTTCCATTAAATTGAATTGCTAATGTTACTTCAGCAGCCACTAAATATTTTTCATCGTATTCTGGCCATTTTCATTTAGAGAAAATTGAGAATTCATTTCATAAGATATTCCAGAATTCTTCAGCCAAATGTGGAGCAAATGGAGCAAGTAATAGAGTAAGAGTTTCAAATGTTGATTTAGTAATTTTCTCTTGTTCTGTTAAAGCATTAACCAAAATCATCAATTGAGAAATTGAAGTATTAAATTTAAAATCATCAATTTCCTCAGTAAGCTTTTTAATTGTTTGATGAAGTATAGTTAATACTTTTTTATCTTCTTGTTGTAATGAATCATCAACTTTATCCCATAATGCAATTACCTTATCTAAGAATTTTTTTGCTCATTTGATTCAATTTGTATTCCAAGCTATATATTGATCAAATGGTCACATAAACATTTCATATGTTCTGAAAACATCAGCTCAATATTCAGCAATAATATCATCAGGATTTACAACATTTCACCATCTCTTAGACATTTTTCTACCATCCTCTGCCATAATAAGTCATACTTTTTGGTATTTCTTAAATGGTTCTTTTTCACAAACTAATCATAAATCATACAAGAAATTTTGCCAAAATCTTGCATAAATCATATGTCTTGTTACGTGTTCAGCTCATCAAATATATACATCTACATTTCTTCGGTATTCATCTCTTTCTTTTGAAACCATTTCATCGTGATTATGTGGATCCATATATCTCATCCAATACCAACTTGAACCAGCCCATCCTGGCATTGTGTTTGATTCTCTCTTTGCAGGTTTTCAGCAGATAGGACAAGTAGTATTAATCCAATCACTTACTTCTGCCAATGGTCACTCCTCTGTACCTGTTGGTTCATAATGTTCAACATCTGGCAAAGTTAAAGGCAAATCAGAATCTTTCAAAGGTACTGTTCAGTGTTCAGGACAGAAAACAACTGGGAATGGTTCTCACCAATATCTTTGACGAGAGAATACCCAATCTTGAATCTTATAATTTATTTTTTCTGATCACATATTGTTTGCTTTCAACCAAACTTGCATCTTTTTAATAGCATCTTCAGATGTTAATCAAGAAAACTCACCAGAATCAATTAGTATTCCCTTTTCAGTTGCTATTTCTGGTAAAGCATCCATTGCATCAAAATCATAATGTTCTTTTGTCTTTTCTGATAAGATACTTTGAATGATTGGAATATTGTGTTTTTTAGCAAAATCAAAATCTCTTTCATCATGAGCTGGTACAGCCATAACTACTCAAGTTCCATAGTTTGCTAAAACATAATCTCAAATATAAATTGGAACTTCTTTTCAGTTGAAAGGATTAATAGCAAATGCTCATGTAAATTGTCCTGTTTTCTCTTTTTGAAGTTCTGTTCTTTCTAATTGTGTCTTGAACTTAGCTTGTTCTTTATATTTATTAACTGCATCTAGTTGTTCTGGAGTTGTTATTTTATCGACTAATGGATGTTCTGGAGCCATAACAACGAATGTCATTCAGAAAACAGTATCTACTCTTGTTGTATACACTTCAAAGAAATCTTCTGAATCTTTTATATTCATTCTGAATTGAGTTCCTGATGATTTTCAGATCCAGTTTCTTTCAAGTTCTTTCATTGACTCATCCCAATCAAGACCTTCCAAACCATCGATAAGTCTTTCAGCATATTTAGTAATTCTCAATACCCATTGTTTCATAGGTTTTTGCTCTACTGGACTTCCACATCTTTCACACTTTCAATCATCAAGATCTTCATTAGCAAGTCCTGTTTTACAATGAGGACACCAGTTAATTGGTTTATAATCTATATATGCTAATCTTTCATTATCAACGATTTTCTTAATTTCTTCTTCAGACTTTCATTCAGCTTTTAATGCAGCTTCCAATTCTGAAATTGGTTTTGCTTTTTTAGCAGCTTCATCATAATAATGATTATAGAATTTTAAGAAAATTGATTGAGTCCATTTAAAATATTCAGGATCTGCTGTAGAGAAGCTTCTTGACCAATCATAAGTGAAACCAATGTTTTCAAGCTGTTTAATATAAGTATCTATATTTTGTTTAGCAACAACTTGAGGCTTCATTTTATGATCAATTGCATATTGTTCTGTTCAAAGTCAAAAAGTATCGAATCCCATTGGATGTAATACATTATATCCTTGAAGAAGCTTTTTTCTTGCTATAGTATCGGAAGCAATATATCCCTTAGGATGTCCTACATGAAGTCATGCTCCACTTGGATAAGGAAACATATCCAGGATATAATATTTAGGTTTATTTCATCATTCTTTCGTTTCATAAATTTTTTTATCGTTCCACTCTTTCTGCCATTTAGCAGCAATTTTAGTCAAATCCACTGTCATCACATTAATAGATAATATAAAGCGAGATGGTTTTAATTTAGTATTTGAAAAAATAAATGCAAGTTAAAATTTTAAATCTAACTTTTCTTTTACTACTATTTTTTTCTCTTAAAAGTTGTTCTTGTTTTCTCTTCTCAATTCAGTAGATTCTATACAGTTTATCTGCTTATCAATTTGTAATGCAAAATATTCTTATATGCACTTATGATGAGAATCTATTACCAGAAAAAAAGACTCCTGAAGCTATTGCTTGGGACATAAAAACCTCTATAGATTTTACACTTGAGCCATGAGAATTAAAACTTATTCCCAGTGGAATTAAGACTGTTATGCCAGTTTGATGGTGCTGTAAAATATATGCAAGAAGTTCTCTTCCATGCAAAACAGGACTCATGCTATGAAATTCTGTTGCACTTATAGATTCTGATTATAGAGGTGAATATTTCTTACAAATCTATAATTTTACCAATAAACCTATTATTATAGAAAAATATACTAGACTTTGCCAATTAGAATTTGCACCTCATCATTGGTGAGACCATAATTTCTGAAGTGAAGGTATTCCTAGTATTGAAATGAAAGTTGATAAAGAAGAATATGATGGTTTCGCTGAAAAATATCCTAGTGAAAGATGAGCTTGAGGACTTTGATCTACTTGAAAAATGTAATTTTAGATTATCATATTAATATCGTATTAGAATGAAACAACCAATTATTAAAACTAAAGAACAGATTCAAAATATTACGGACTCTTGTTCTTATTTGACAGAAATGTTATATTATCTTAGAGAGCATACTAAAGCTTGAATGACATTACTAGAAGTTGAAGCTTTATCTCAAGAATGGTTAGATAAAAGAGATTTAAAATGAGCATTCAAAAACTACGATGGTTTCCCTGCAAATCTTTGTTTATCTGTTAATGATTGTGTTGTTCATGGAATCCCAGATGAAACAGTTCTCGTTAATGGAGATCTTTTAAAAATAGATGCAGGTATTATTTATAAGAAAGGTTTCTCTGATGCTGCTATAAGTATGATTATAGGAGATGAGGCATTAAATCCTTTAGGTGCAGATTTAATTAGAGCAACAAAAGAATCTCTAGACTTATGAATTCAAGCTATACAAACATGAAAAGAAGCTTATGGTATTTCTAAAGCAATATATACACACATTAAAAATTCATGATTTGAGGTTATAAAAACCTTATGTGGACATGGTGTTTGAAATGCTGTCCATGAAAAGCCTCTATTCTATAATTACCCTGTTGCTGAGATGAAAAAAATTGTATTAGAACCATGAATGGTAATTGCTATAGAACCAATTACAGCTGTCGTTTCAGATGATGTTGTATTTGGTGATTTAAATGACTGGAACCTTTATTGTAAAAAAGGAGACCTCTGAGCTCAATGGGAATATACGGTTCTTATTACTGAAAATGGTCCTAAAGTATTAGCAGGAATTACTGAAGATTTTTAGTATTAAACTTGCATAATGAAAATTATTTCATGGAATGTTAATGGTATCAGATCTGTTTTAAAGAAAGGATTTATCGAACGAGTTTGAACTGAAAATCCTGATATTTTGTGTTTACAAGAAGTAAAAGCTTTTGAGCATCAGATTCCTACTGAATTAAGATTTGCTTTCCAAAATTATAATTATGTTTGGCATCTTTCTGAAAGACCAGGATATGCAGGTTCTGCTATATTCTATAAAAAAGATATTCCTTGAATTACTACACAAAACCGTTTTGAAGAGCCATTGTGTTTTAATGACGATTGAAGAGTAACTTCTCTTTCTTGGTGAAATACTACTCTTTTTAATATCTATTTTCCTAATTGATGAGATAGAGCTGATGGGACACCAATGCTTGGATATAAATTAGGATTCTATGAAAGCTATATAAAGCATATTTCTGAATTAGCAGCACAATGAAAAAAAATTATCACTACTTGAGATTTTAATATTTGCCATAGAGAAATTGATATTGCTAGGCCAAAAGAAAATGAGAATAGCATTTGATTTCTCCCTATTGAAAGAAAAGAAATGGATCATCTAGAAGAACAAGGATTTGTTGATGTATTTAGATTCTTTAATCCTGAATTAAAAGATAAATATACTTGGTGGAGTTATAGAGCATGAGCTAGACCTAGAAATGTTTGACGGAGATTGGATTATTTTTGGGTTTCTAAAAATACAATAAATGATGTTATTGATATGATTCACTATGATCAAGTTGAATGATCTGACCACTGCCCTATTTGACTTATCTTAAAATAAAAATTTGTTTTCATTATAAAAAAGTAGAATGACTCCACATTCTACTTTTTATTTATTTAAATAATGTTGTTATTTTTCACTATCTGATGAAACTTTTTTAAAGAGAGAATCAAATATAGTACTCATTGTTCATGTTTCTTCTTTATTTTCTACTTTTCAATCTACATTTGATGTCTTAACATTACTTCTTCAAAGCTTATAGGTATTACTTGATTTAATATATTCATCAGATCTTCTTAACATTACCCAAACCCATTCTCTTAATTCAATTCTTTGTTCTGGATTATCAATTTGTGTAATAATTCCTTTTTCTTTCAACTCATTTAGATGACGTTCATAATAAGAATTAGTTGACGACCATTGTTGATTGTATGTATCTCACCATAATAATCTTGAAAGTATTGTTCCGAATTGAGCTCTTGTTACATATCTTGTTGGTTCGAAGTTATCCATATCTATTCACATTATTCCAAGTTCACAAGACATTCTAGCATAATTCTTAATTTCATTAGATTCCCAATCAGATGCATCATCACTTCGTGAACATTCTTCTGGTGTCTCTTCTGGTAATTCCCATCAAAGAACATTTAATGCGTAATTTACTACCATCTTAGCCATATGTCATCTATATACATATCCTTCTGGCATAGCTCTTTCTACTGGAGCTAATGTTGTTACTTTGTTCTTATATGACCATTGGTAAGCTGTTAATACTTCTTCAGTAACAGTTGGATGAGATTCAACATTTTTAACTGTTTCTCATGTATCTTTTGCTGAAGTATGATCATCCTCTTCTTGTATTACAGGTTCTTCTACAGTAGATGTTTTTTCTTCTTTTTTAACTGAGGTAGCAGAATCTTCAGAAACTAATACAGGTGTTGATACAGATGATGTATCTTTAGTTACTACTCTTGCACCTCATCCTCATCCACTAGAAGATTTAGCAGGTTGATCATTAATCCATTTAGCAGTTACTTCTATATCTTCTTCTCACATTAAATTATCTTTAGGCATTCCATCCCATCAATCAAAACGGTATCCATTTTTACTTGGTGTTCTAGATGGCTTAATAACATCACCAGATGCATATTCTTCTTCAAATAATACTGCATTTGCATCCTTATAAATAACCTTATATGACGCTTGCCACTCAGCATATAAATCAAATACTCATTTAGTTGTTAAATTAATAACTTTAGATCATGCAGGATACAATGCTCATTTTTCTGAGCTCCATCCTACTAGAACTTTTCATGAATTAACATAAGTATTCTCATTTAATGTTCATGTCATATCGTAAGTAAAGATTTGATCATCCATCTTTCCTTCTCATCCATTTGCATGATATCTAACTGTATAAGTATTTGGAGTTGCTGATACAATGATGTTAGAATTACGAGCTGGTACTACAGCAGCAAATTCTTTTTCAGATACTCATCATGAGAATGTGTATCCTACCTTAGTTCTTGCTTGAACTTTTACTGTTGTTCAATATGCGTAGTCTCAAGATTCATTGATTGCCTCAACTCCTGTTCATGCAATCCATGTGATATGATATGCATTTCTCTTATAGTAGATATCAACAATTGTAGAACCATCTGATTTAATTTCTTTTTGTACAATTGCTTTTTCAAGACTGAATCATTCATATGATTTCTCTTTAGCTTGTGTTTGACTTTCTGTCTTTCAAGCAAGTGTCTCTTGTTCCTTTAATGTATATCAATCTCAAGCCAAATTCTTTACATAATGATTAACTATATAACTTGATTCTCAAGCATTCCATTTAGCTACTAATGTAGTATCTTCACTTCACATTACTTGAGGGAATTTTGGCTCCCATCATCAGAATGAATATCCTTTTCTCGTTGGATTTTCTGGAGAAGTTAATGCAGTTTGATATTTCTCTGTTATAGAAGGAACAGCTGTTCATCCATTAGAGTCAAAACTAATTGTATAACTATTTCTAGAGTATTTAACTTCTACAACAGTTGAACTATCTCATGCAATTTCTTTTTGTTTGATTGGTTGTACTGTGAATCCTGCATAAGTATTTGCTGTCGCATTAGTTAATTCTTCTGTAGTTCCAAACTTAACTACTCTATCACTTAATACCTCAGTATATCAACCATCATTTAGATTTTCTGTTAGATGTTTAACTGTATATGATGTATCAGTTCTTGGACTCCATTTAGCTACAAGAGTTACATCATTAGCAGGCATCTTATTATTCTCAGGGATATTAGTCCATTCTACAAATTCATATCCTTGTTTACTTGGTGTTGGTAATGGAATATTTTCTTGGTACTTAAGTGTTACTGATGCAATTTCTTCTCATCCAGCAACGTTATAATTAAGTTTATAACTTTGTCTTGTATAATATACAGGTACTATTGTTGAATGATCTCAATTAATTACAACTTGTGAGATTTCATCAGCTGCGAATCATGAATAATCTTTAGCCTTTGCGTTTGTCATTGACTCTGTTATTCATTCAACTACTTCTGACTCACGTAATGTATATGTATTCACATTTTCTAATGATTGTAATTTATGTTCAACAGTATATGTTGTTGTTGAAGCATTCCATTGAGCGGTTAATGTTGCTCCATTCTCTGGCATTGTTGTTGGCATATTAGGACTCCATCAATTGAACTCATATCAAGTCTTTGTTGGATTTTCTGGTGCAGTAACTGTTGCTCCATATTTAGATGTGATAGGACTTACAGCAGTTCATCCATCACTATTAAAGTTGATAGTATATGAATTTCTAGTGTAGTATACTTCTACTACTGTAGAACCATCTCATTCAATTGTTTTTTGTTCAATTGTTTGAGCAGTAAATCATTTATAATTCTTAGCTTTTGCATTTGTCATTCACTCTGTTCTACCAGTTTCTATAGTTTCATCTGCTACTTTTTCAGCATATTCTGAATCGTTAGCGTTTTCTAAGAAGTGTTTAACTGTATATACTGTATCATTTCTAGTAGACCATATAGCAGTTACAGTTACATCATCTGCTGGCACAGTTGTTGCTCAAGCCCATTCAACAAAATCATATCATGGTTTTGATGTTGTCTTGTTTGGAATCGGTGATTCAAATTTTAATGATACACTTTCAACTGGTGTTCCTCAATCTGGATCATAAGTAACTGTATATTCTTTTCTATCATAGTATACATTAACTATAGTTGATCCATCAGCTAATATTGTTTCTTGTTTTATATCTCTTGGTTCGAATCCTGCATATACTTTTGTCTTTGCTTGTGTTAATTGTTCAGTCTCTCATTTTAAGTAATCAACATCAGCAGGTTCTGAACCGAATGTTCAATTCAAATCAGCTAAATAATGATATACTGTATATTGAGTTCCTGTACTAGCCTTCCACTTAGCTACTAATGTCTTTCCATCTAATGGCATTGTTTCAGGGAAGTCAAAGTTCCATCAATTAAATACATATCATGTTTTTGTTGGAGCACTAGGTTCTGTTAATGCAACTTGATATTTTCAAGTAATTGCATCGATTGTAGTTCATCCTCTTGTATTGAAATCTACTACATATACATTTCTTGTATATTTAACATCTACAGTTGTTGATTCATCTCATGAAATTGTTGTTTGACTAATAGGTAGAGCTGTAAATCATGGATATGATTTAGCTACTGCCTTTGTTTGTGAATCTGTTGTTCATGTCTTTGTTTCTCTTGCACTTTCATCTTCAGAGTATTCATCATCATAAGTATTTTCTAATAAGTGTCTTACTGTATACTTTGTATTATTATTAGCTGTCCATTGAGCAATGATTTCAAGATTACTTGCAGGCATCTTTTCATTAGATGGCAAATACTTCCATGAACTGAATGTATATCATGCTCTTGTTGTTTCTGGCAATGGAATTGCTTCTTCATATAACAATGTTACATCATGAATTGAAGATCATCCATTAGTATTATAACTCAATGTATAAGAATTTCTTGTATAGTAAACTTTTACAACACTTGATCCATCTCATGCAATTTTAACATTTGAGATTGGTTGAGCTTTAAATCATTCAATAGTTTCAGCTACTACATTTGTTTCTTCATCTGTTGTTCAAATAGCACTTCTTGTTGAAGATGGATTAGTAGGATATTCACCGTTTAATTCTTGTAAATAATATTCAATAGTATATTGAGTATTATCATTTGCTGTCCATTGAGCTTTCAAAGTTTTTCCATCAAGAGGCATTGTTGAAGGGAATTCAGGATTCCATCCAGCAAATGTATATCATTGTCTTGTTGGATCTTTTGGTGCTGTTAATGAAGCTCCATATTTAGCTGTAATAGGTTCTGTTGCACTTCAACTATTTGCATCAAAACTAATTGTATATTGATTTCTCTTATACTTAATTTCAACGATAGTTAATTCATTTCAATTAATGAATTCTTGAACAAAATCTTCTACATTAAATCATGGATATGATTTAGCTACTGCCTTTGTTAATGTATCTGTAGTTCAAGTTAATGTTTCTCTAGCAACTTCGCTATAGTTACTATTATTTTCATTCTCTTGCAAATGAACAACTGTATATTTTGTATTGTTATTTGCTCTCCATGATGCAAGTAACTCAACATCAGAATCAGGCATCATTCAATCAGATGGCATATTCAACCATTCAAGGAATGTATATCAAGTCTTAGCTGTTGCAGGTGTTGGAATATAATCTTCATATTTTACTGTTTCACTTGGAATCGTTGTTCCTCAATCAACATCGTAAGTTACTTGATGTGAATTTCTCTTGTAATAGATTTTTACAACTGAAGATCCATCTGGACTAATTATTACTGGATCTACATCTTGTGCAGTAAATCATTCAATTACTGGAACAACAACATCAGCTATTGTATCTGTTGTTCAAGTTGCAGTTGTTGAATATGATGGTTCATCTGGATATTCATCATCTGCATTATCAATATCTTGAAGATAGTATTCAATTGTATATTCAGTATCAGTATTAGGCGTCCACTTTGCCATCAAACGAGCTCCACGTAATGGCATACTCTTTGGATATGTTGGTTCCCATTCTTCAAAGGTATATCATTCTTTTTCTGGATCTTCTGTTGTTTCTAGTGTTTCTTCATATTTAGCTGATACTGGAGATTTTGCAAGTCATCAATTAGTATCGAATGTAATATCATAGGTATTTCTATCATATTTAATTTCAACAACAGTACTTCCATCTCAATTAATAACTTGTTGTTTAAATTCTTGAGCTGTAAATCAATCATAATCAATAGCAGATGCTTCAGTTAGCTCTTCTGTTGTACCCATTTTTTCTTCTGTTGCATGAACCTCATAACCAGAGTCATCTACTTTCTCCCATAGATGTTTAACAGTATATTTTGTATCTGTATTTGGTGTCCATTGAGCTAGCAATTTAATACTTTCAGCAGGCATCTTTCCATTAGAAGGCATATTAGCCCATGAGTTAAATGTATATCCTTCTCTAGTTGTTTCTGGAGTTGGAATATCATCCTCAAATTTTACCATTCTTTCTTGGATTGCAGTTCATCAATTTGTATCATAACTTACTTGATATTGTTCTCTTGTATAATAAACTCTAGCAATACCAGATTCATCAGAATTGATATTTGTTTGTTGGATTGTATGTACTTTAAATCCTAAGATATCTTCAGCAACTACATTTGTTTCAGCATCTGTTTCTCAAGTTGCAATTCTTGTTAAACTAGCTACTTGAGGATACTTTCAATCAATTCCTTGTAAGTAGTATTCGATTGTATACTTTGTATCTGTATTTGCTTTCCATTGAGCAACTACTGTACTATCTCCTACTGGCATAGTTGAAGGTAATGATGGATTCCATCACTTGAATGTATATCCTAATCTTGTAGGATCATTTGGAGCAATAATAGTTGCACCATATTTATCAGTGATTGGATCTGTTTCACTTCAACTATTTGCATCGAAGCTAATTGTATAGTAGTTTCTCTTATAATATATTTTTACATTTGTAGAATCATCTCAACTAATATTTTCTTGTTTGATTTTCTGTGCTGTAAATCCATCATAAGTTCAAGTAGATGCATCAGTTAAAGTATCTGTAGTACCAATTTTGTTTTCTCTATTTGGAATATCTTCAGTATATGCATCATCTTCAACATTTTGTAAATAATGAGATACTGTATATTTTGTTGTCGTATTAGCTGTCCATCAAGCTGTAAGTGTTCTATTTTCAGCTGGCATAACACTTGGGAATGATGGAGACCAACCAGCGAATGTGTATCATGTTCTTACTGGAATTGCTGGTGCTGTTAAATCAGTACCGAATCTTTCAGTAATTGCATTTGGTGTAGTTCATTGATTTCCATCGAAATCAATTGTATAACTATTTCTATCGTATCTAATCTCTACTATTGTTGAATTATCACCATTAATATATTGTTGATCAAATGCTTTAGCTGTAAATCAAACAAATGGAATAGTTTCAGCATTAGTTAATGTATCAGTTGTTCATGTTTTTTCAGTGACCTTTTCTATAGAGTAATTATCATCATAAACATTTTGTAATAAATGATATACTTTATATTCAGTGTTTTCATTTACTGACCATTGTGCTTCTAAATCAAGATCATTATATGGCATTAATCAATTAGCAGGAAGATTCTTCCATCATTCAAAACGGTATCCTGATTTAGCTAATGGTGTAGTATCAATAGGCTCTTGATATTTCAAAGTAACACTTCTTTTTAATTCTTTTTCTGCTTGTTCTCCTTCTTGTTTTACTCAAAGAACCTCTGAATAATAATTTAATGTATAAGCATTTCTGTTGTAGTATAATTTAAGAACTGCATCACCTTCAGGATCAATATTAACTTGGTCAAAATCTTGTACCGTATATCATGAAATAGTTTCAGCAACTTTATCTGTTTGAGTATCTGTAGTTCCTGAAGCTGTCTTTCTCAAAGAAGGTTCTTCTGGATAATTACCATCAAGTTTTTGATAATAATATTCAATTGAATATTGAGTATTATTGTTTGCTGACCATTGTGCTGTTAACAATCATCCATCCAATGGCATCTCACTAGGGAATTTAGGACTCCATGATGTAAATGCATATCATGTTCTAATTGGATTAGTTGGATATGTTAAAGCAGTTCCATATTTAGCTGTAATACTTGCAACTGATGTTCCACCATTAGAATCAAAAGTTAATGTATATTCGTTTCTATCGTAGAATATTTGTACTACAGTAGTTCCTTCTCATTCAATAGCTTTTTGAGAGAATGTTTTTGCTGTAAATCAATCATAAGTCTTTGCTTCAGCTTGTGTATCACTATTTGTTCTACCATGTAATTCATCTCTATCTGCAGCTACTTCTGCATAACCATCAAGTGATACTTTTTGTAAGTAATGTTTAACAGTATACAAAGTATCATCTCTTTCATTCCAGATTGCCTTTACAGTAACATCACCAGCTGGTACAGTTGTTGCTCAAGTCCATTCAACAAAATCATATCATGGTCTTGTTGTTTCTTTGTTTGGAATTACATCTCCGAAAATCATTCTTTCTTCTGTTGGAGTTGTTCATCAATTAGCATCATAACTAACTGTATAGATATTTCTGTCATAGTAGATGTTAACTACAGTGCTTCAATCTCATTCAATATTTTCTTGTTCAAAAGCTTGTGCAGTATAACCAGCAACAACTTTTGGAGCAGCTTTTGTTGGAGTATCAGTTTCTCCTTGTGATTCATCTTCATAATCTCGTTTTTCAGGGAAGCTTCAATCAAGATTTGCTAGATAATGATGAACCACATATGCAGTTCATGTATTTGCTGACCATTGTGCTGTTAATTCAGCTCAGTTCAATGGCATTGTTGAAGGGAATTGAGGGTTCCATCCATCAAACGTATATCATTTTCTTGTTGGATCTTCAGGAGCAGTTAGATTTTCATCATACTTTGCAGTAATTTTATTTACTTTTGTTCACTTATTAGAATTAAATGTAATATCATAATTTAATCTGTTATACTTTATTTCTACAATTGTTGAATTATCTCATTTAATATTTTCTTGTGAGAATGGTTGTGCCTCAAATCATGGATATTCTTTACTAACAGCTTGAGTTGGAGTGTCCGTAGTTCAGATTATCACTTCTCTATCGGATTCATTTTCAGTGTATCATTCATCATTTGCATTTTCTTGTAAGTGTTTTACTGTATATTTAATATCAGATCTTGCAGTCCATTCTGCTGTAAGTGTTACATCCTCATTAGGCATATATTCCTTTCATGACCATCCATCAAAACGGTAACCAACTTTTGTAATAGCAGGTCTTTCAATCTTTTCTCAGAATCTTACTTCTTTTGTTGCAACCTCACTTCCTCATCTTGAGTCATAAGTTACTGTATGAATAAGTCTCTTATAGTAAATCTTCAATACAGTACTTTCATCAGGTTCAATATTTTTATTTTCATATGGTTGTACAACAAATCACTCCATTTCAGGTGCAGTGAAATTAGTTGAGGTATCTGTTGTCCCAGTCTTTACAACTGTTTGTGTTGGAGTTTCAGAATATCCTCAAGTTGTATATTCTACATAATATTCAACTGTGAAATGAGTTCATGTATTAGCTAACCACTCTGCTGTTACTTCAAAGTTATTAGCTGGCATATTTGATGGAAGACTTGGTGTCCATCAATTAAATGTATATCCTAATCTATTTGGATTTTCTGGAGCTATAACTCAAGAATTATATCTCAATGTCATAGGATTAATAGCACTTCCTTTATTACTATTGAAAGTAATTGTATATTCATTTCTTGTATATTTAATCTCTACAACTGTTGAACCATCTCCATCAATATTCTTTTGTTCAAAAGGCTCTAAAGTAAATCATTCAAATGTTTTAGCCTCTGCTTTTGTTGGAGTATCTGTAACTCAACCAAGTGTTTCTTCTTCATTATCTAGAGCTGTATATTCATCATTTTCTATATTTTGAAGTAGATATTTAACTTTATATACAGTATCATCATCAGGCTCCCATACTGCATAAAGATCAATAGTTCATCCAAATAGAGCTGTTAAATTATTAACTTGTTGTTCATTTGTATAAATAACCTCTGTAGATAGACTACTATTAGACCATCATAAGAAATGATATCCAATTTTTTCAAAGCTATTTGATTGTAATTTTTGAGGTTCATCATATACAAAATCTTGAACATCTAATAACTCTTCAACTCAATTTTCAATATCTGTACTTGTTAAGTTGTTAGCATGGAATATTACTTTATATGGATTAGCATTCCATTGTGCACTAGATGAAATATTTTCTGCTGGCATTCTTGCTGGAATCTTAGGTTCCCATCCAGCGAAAGTATATCAAATCTTAGTTGTTTCTGGTACCGTAATTTCAGTATCAAAATCTTGTGTTATTGGAGCTATTTCAGATCCTCCATTTGTATTTAATGACAATGTATATTGATTAATGTCATATAATGCCCAAATCTCGAAATCCTTTGCTGGCATTGTTTCATCAATTTCGCTCCAAGAGAAGAATGTATATCATACTTTTGTTGGATTCTCAGGATATTCAATAGTTTCTCCATATTTTAATGTTGCTGATGTATCATCACTTCCGTTATCTCTCTTAAATGTTAATTTATAAGAATTTCTTGGATAATGGTAGAATATTACTGTTGATCCATCTGGATTAATAGTATATTCTCATGTTGTAGCATCAGAGAATCAACTATATTTATTTACCACTGGCACTACAGTTGAATCTGCTGTTCACTCTAAGTAATCAGGATATCCGTTTTCATCATCGTATGATCCATCAAGTGCTTGCAATACATGCTTTACAGTATATGAAATATCATCTCTTGCTTGCCATTTAGCAGTATAAGCTCTATCTCATGTACTACCAAGTGTAATAACAATTTCTTTACTAGGTTCTGATGTCCAATTAAATTCATTTCTATACGTCTCATCAATAACTCATCCTGTCCATCATAAGAAATCATATCCAACTCTTGATGGGGCTTTCAAAGCAAATTCGCTTTCTACTCCATAATTATTTGGATTTTCTTCAACAGGATTTCATCCATCTAATGTATATACAATTGTATATGGTACAAGCTCCCATTGTGCATAAAGATTTATATTAGTTCATCCTTCATTTGTCCAATTCAATACCGGAGATTCTTTTGTTTCTCAATTACCATCACTTTCAGTATTCCATCCCTTAAAGAAGTATCCATCTCTTTCATAACTTGTTTGAATAGCTCTTTGTTTATCATATACAAAGTGCTCTACAGTTTTTTCATTTGTTCCATCATTTTTGTAGAAGGTCACAGTGTATGGAACAGGATTCCATTCAGCTCTTAATTCAATAACTTCTCAACTATTAGCTGTTAAATTCTTAACTACTTGTTTATCGTTATAAGTTCTTGCTCATGAAATCCATCCTGCAAAAGTGTATCATTCTTTTTCAAATGTATTTTCATCAAGAGCTTTTTCTTCATCATATTCAAATTCTTGAATTTTTTCTTCATCTCAGTTAACAAATTTTACTGCATACTTATTTGCTTGCCATTGAGCTGTTGCTCAAGTATCTTCTGCTGGCATTCTTTCAGGCAATTCAATATTCCATCCAAGGAAAGTATATCATAATCTCTCAACTTCTGGAACTTCTATCTCGTCATTATAAACAATTCATCTTGAATAAATTTCATCTTCTCCATTGATAATTCCTCCATTTCCTGTTAATGTGAAATTATATGTATTAATATGCCAATTAGCAGTAATAGTTATGTCTTCTGCTGGCATTGTTGAAGGAATTTCTTTATTCCATCCTAAGAAAGTATATCCTTCTTTTGTTGGATTACCTGGTGCAGTAACTGGTGTCGCATATTCTTGAGTAATTGTTTCTACCTCACTTCCTCATTCTGTATTGAAGTAAATAGAATAATGATTAATTTCCCAATTTGCTTCATAATTTCTGTCTCATGTACTTCCTGAAGGAATAATTACTTCATATGAAGATCCATTAATATCAGTACCACTCCATCCAAGGAATGTATATCCTGTTTTTATTGGATTATTAATTAAAATATCTCCATTCTCATAAGTATAAATTGAAGGATTTGGTTCTAGAACAATTCCATCATTTAATGCATAATTAATTTCATATGCATCTAGATGCCATTGAGCATATAATGTTTCATGCTTATTGTTATCTTTTGTAAGAGGAGTATCTAATGTTTCGTTATCATCAAATTCTTTTTCAGATTCTGCTGCTCTACTCCATCATAAGAAACTATATCCATTTTTCTTCAATTGATTTACTGGTAATGTTAATCATTCTGAACATTTAACTGCTAGCAATGTTTCCATTTTTCATTCAACATTTTCAGCATTTTTATTAAAGCTAACATTATATGTTTTTTCTTTAACTTCAGGAGAAACTGTTAATGTTCTTGATGGCATTTTCAATTTTGCAATATTCTTAGTTCCTGAAGTTTCAATAATTTCTAATCAAGTATCGATTCCATTCCATCCACTTCGAACATAACAATCATTTGTTACTGATCAGCTTAAATCTAATTCTTGTTCATAGTAATAGTTGTTATTAGAAGAACTTCATGTTACATCAATCTTTGATGCATCATTATTTTCTAATGCAAATGCATATTTTTTTCTTTGGTAGAACAAATGAATTTCTAGTACTTTCGCTCCATCATATGCATCTAAGTTTTGTTCTAATAATCCTTCTAATTCATCTTCAGGTATTTCATTAGAAGTAAATTGACCATTTACTTTTCCTAATCTGTATTTAAATCCTACACTCTTATCTTCATCTACCTGTAAATTAGATAATATAAGATTTGTATCTGTCTCACCAACTTTTGTATCTGTATATTTAAGTTCATATTTATTTGTAATCTTATTATCTTCAAGCATTTGGAAATAATGCTTTACAATATACTGTGTATCAGTATTTGCTGTTGCATTTGCTACAAATGTAATATCTCAACTAATTTCTGTATTGTATGATGAATTTGGTGTAAATCCTTCTGAATCATCATTTTGATCATACCATAATGGTGTATTATAACCTACTTTTTGAATTACATTAGGTAAATTTGTAATAGTACATGAAGTTTTTAATTCTTCATCATTATAGGTTAATTCTGGAGTACATTGATCTGCACCTGCTGGAATTTCTCAGATTGATTCAATTCACTTTCCAGTTAAGTATGAAACAGTAAATGTCGCTGGATTACTTACAGACCATGCATAATATGTTTTTGGTGTATCTTCTGATACAATAATTTCAGTATCTTCATTTTGTCTGTTATCGAACCTATTTGCTTTTTCATCACTTGAAGAATACCATACTTCTCATTGTTTTGTTCCAACAATAACTGGAGTTTTAATTGTACAAGTTGTTGCTGCATTTCTTAAGCTACATGGCTCAGTAACATCATTTTCTGTTGTTACTGTTGTCTTAGATTGAATTTGTAGATTTCAATTTGTTTTAAATACAGTATATAATGGCTTAAAACTTATTGCATAATAAATTGTCCAATTATTTTCTGGTGTTAAAACCAATTTCTCTTGTGTTCTATTTATTGAAGCTTCTAAATCATCGATTCCTGTACTATATCAACGAACTGTATATCCTTCTCTTATAATTTCAGGCAATTGAATTTCACATTCTGTAGACTTTGTTTCATCTTCTGAATTATATGAATCTTCTGTTTCACATGATGCTGTCCATTGTGTTTGTAATTCAGATTCAGTATTGTTTCTTAACAAAGCTCCATTTCAGTTGAAAATAACACTATAGGTTACTTTATCTTTCTTAGTTTGAGCGTAGTATGTTACATTTGTTGTTTCTCATTTTAATGTTAACCTCATTAAAGTATCAACATTAATAATATCACTCAAGTTTTCTGGAGATCTACTCCATCAAAGAACTTCTTTTGTTCAACTTGCTTGAATTGTAGGGAATACAATTTCTGCACTACATGTATTATCAACAACTCAGTTATATGTTACTGGTGTTTGACAAAGTTCATATTGTCATGAAGTTGTAACTACAGGATTTTCTCCATATTTAAAACTTGTATTACCATTAACATCAAAAGTAACGTATTTTTGGATTGGAAGTCTTTTTACTTGAGCATAATAAGTCATATCTTCTGATACTACTTTTTGCTCTCATACAGACCAATTATTTTCATGTCAATCCTTATCAGTATCATATCCTATTACTTCCCAACCTTCTGGTTCTGGAATTTCAGGTGCTGTAATAGGACAGTATTCATCATCATTATATAAATTACAACTAACCTTTTGAGTACTTCAATTATTTCCATTTATATCAAACGTAACTTCAATTTTCTTTGTGAATATTGCATAGAATGTAGTATCTAATGCCTCATTTGGCAATACATCTAGTTTATCTTGTGCTTCTGGATCTGTATTCCATCAAACAAATTCATATCCGTCCTTTGTTGGAGTCTCCACCTCTTCATTTCAAATATTATATCATACTCATTTCAAAGTTACTTTTGCTGCGTCACATCAATTCTTTTTTATACCAATTGAATCACCATCAAAACCATATCAATAACCAAAACTATTAGGCTTGACTGTTAGAGTATCTAAACTGTTATATACCTTGATTTTATCTGAACATTCGTCATTTGAAACGTCTACATCAATTCAATTAGCTCAGATTATTTTCATAAACACGTCATCTTTTCCATTTCCGTATCAGAATCATACTGTTTCTCTTGTTACATTTTCACGTGGATATTCAAAATATTTTTCATCTGTGTCATCACTATATTTTCATCAATTAGCATTATAGGTATAAACGATATTTTTTAACCATTTAGCATATAATGTAATATCCTCTGCAACAAAATCTTTTTCGATATCGAAATCAATTTGTTCACCGTTTGCTCATTCTCTATACCATCAATCAAAAGTATATCATTGTCTTGTTGGCTGCTCAACAGTAGTTATTTCATATACTCTTCATCTCACTTCAACTTTTGTATCCTCACATCAATTATTTTCTACAATGATACTGTCTCATTCAAACTTATTTCAATATCCAAATCAATATTCAGGAATTGTTTTTGTACTATTACTTGTTTTAATGGTTAATGGTTCACTACAAGTAATATTCACTCCATCGACTTCAAGATTTTCTGCACCTGTAATTACTATTTTTGCAGAATCATCTCAGAATCATTCTAATTTTTTGATAACTTCTTTTTTCTCAAATTCGAATTCTTTCTCATCTGTATTATCTGAGAATTTTCCTTCATTTGCATCATACTTATACTTAACATTTTTATCCCACTTTGCATATATTGTGGTATCTTCATCTACAAAATCTTTTCATACTTTAAATTCTACAAATTTTCCATCTGATATCTCTCTATACCATCAAGCAAAAGTATATCCTTCTCTTGTTGGATTTTCTATTGTTGTATTTTCTATTTCGTATCATAATCAATAGATAGTAACTTTTGCAGTATCACATCCATTTTTCTCTATTATGATACTGTCTCATTCGAAATTAAATCAATATCCATAACTTTCTTGGGCTACAGTTTTAGTTTGTTCACTATTTCCGAAACTAATTGAATTATAACATTTGTCATTTGAAACATCTACAACAATTCAATTTGATCCATAGATACGCATTTCAACATCCATTCTTCCTGCTCAGAATCAGAATCATTCAACCTTTTTCTCGATTCATTTCTTTCAATATTCAACAGCTTTTTCTGTTGTATCATCAGAGAATTTTCCTCCATTTGCCTTATATGTATGGACTAAGTTTTTCTTCCATTTAGCGCGTAGTGTTGTATCTTCTTTGACAAAATCTTTTTCTACATCAAAATCAATTTCTTCTCAATTTGCTCATTCTCTGTACCATCATTCAAAACTATATCATTGTCTAGTTGGCTGCTCTATTTCTTTATCTTTATAGTATCCAATTCAACTTAATGAAATAGTATAGCATGAATCTTCTTCATTAACTATCTTTACATAATCTCATTCTACTTCAACTGATTGAGCAACTTGATGTGAGTAATAATCATATTCAGGTGCTATTTCTTTAACGACTCATTGTTTATCAATGATTTTCAAAGAACTACTATTAATATCATATAATTCAAGATTAATTTTTTCTGCGTAAGGGACACTGAATTTATTTACATTTTCACAAGTATAATATCCTGATTTCTTTGCAGATTTCTTTTCAAATATAACAATATTCTCCGTTTCTCAATCTGAGAATGTTCATTCACCTGCCTTAAATGTATATACAGGAACTTTATTCCACTTTGCATATAATGTAATATCTGAATTTACAGTATCAGTATTGAAATCCCAAATTTCTGATAAACCTGAGTCTTTATACCATCACTCAAAACTATATGATGTTTTTGTTGGATTTTTTAGTTTTTTATATCATGTAATTTCTGCATAATATCAATAGTAATCATCAACACCACCATCAGAACCAAAAATAAATGTTACAGTATCTCACTCAATAATGAATTCTTTAGTTTGTTTTGAACTATTCCATAATTTTCATGTATCAGAATTATCACATCCATCAAAATCATAGTATGAATAGTCTCACTTTTTAATACATACTCAATCATAACCATCTTCACTTTGGTATGTTAATACTATTTTCAATTGTTCTGCTCATGGTATAGTAACCACATCTTTCAAATTTTGGTCATTTCAGTATCATCAATCTCTAACTCAATTATCATCAATATTCTCTGTATGAGAAACCTTTTTTCATGATATTTCATCTCAAAGGATTTGTTTTCAAGAACGTAGATAAATTGCACTTATTGATGATCATCAATTAGTTTCAAATGTAACCTTATTTAATTTCTCCCACTTTGCATATAGTGTTATATTTGATTTTATCTTTGTTGAAAAATCAAATTCATTGTTAAATGTTCAATTATCTTTATACCATCACAAGAAAACATATCATGCTTTAATAGGATTGTTTGGCTTTGTGGCATATTCTCAAACCATAACAGTTTGAGCAGAAATTGAATTTCATCAATTACTATCAAAAGTTACTTGTCTTTCTAAACTTTGGTTCTTAAAACAACGAACAGGTAAAGCATTCATACGATTAGTTGAACTAATTCAAACTGAATTTCCCTGTATTCTTAATCTATACATTTGGCTTCAACTAGGTGTTGTTGTCCAATACCATGCCTCTCATACATTATTTAAAGTAGATAATGGAGAACGATATCATGCTCATTGAAGTCAAAGATATTCTTTAAATGACATGTTATCAGTTTCATCTCATGCTAGTTCTCTATTATTCCAATAAGTTAATGCATCATTCCATTCCTTTTGTGTTGGCACATGCCATCAGTTAGGACATGGTCATTGTCTTGATACATCTGTATCTTCAATAGCTCACCACAAATCATCATTTGTTTCAGTAGACCAATCAGAATAACTTGAATCATAAATAAATTTTGATTCTTCATATGGATTACTCCATGAATATTTTATATCATTACACTGCTCTGTTGTAACTACAGGGACTCATCCATATCAATATCCGGATACTTCACTACTTGTTGATGAAGAACTAGAACTACATCATAATGTGTTTACTCTTTCTGAAACTTCCTCTTCATCTCATCAGAATCAATAATCATTTCACCATTGATAATATAATCCATATTCTTCACAGTATTGACCATATGTATTATTGTAAGTTTCAACACACGACAAATATTCTGATTTACAACTATCATCATTTGAACTTGATGAGCCTCAAGATGATCATCAAAAACCATATCAATATCCATATCATCCATCTCCTCCAGATGATGAATCTTCACAAGTTGGTTCATATCAACATATTTCTTCTACATCTGGCCTTGAGCAAGAATTTCCATCTCATAAAGCTCACATATTTCTATCCATAATAATATATGAATCTTCTCAATCATAAGATTCAAGAGACTCTGGTTTTACAATTTCAATTTCTTTATATACTCATGCTTTTGGCACACATCTATTTCATGAAGGTTCTGTTCATTCTTTACAAGCCCATTTTGCATATAAATATAAATTATCATAAATAGGTAAATTAAAATTGTATTTATAATTTCAACCTTCATCTGTATACCATCATAAGAAAATGCTATTTGATCTTTTAGGATTAACTGGTTCTTGAATTTTTCATCAAGTTGAAGTTCTTGATGTTGTATAAATGTTTCAATTTACTAAAAAGCTTACATATACATTATTTTTATCAGTAAAATATCATTTCACTCATGGTCTATCTATTCTAGCATAAATATCATGAGCACGATTTGGATCATATACTGTTCAGTTTCCTCCAACGATATGCCAGTTATTATTAAACATTTCATAACCTCAATAATAATCTCCTTGGCTTAAATTACTAGTTGTAAAACTATCTGTTACGTAAATGGTCGTTAACTGCTCACATTCTGAGAACATTCCTCTCATGTTTGTAACATTACTTGTATCCCAAGTGCTCAAATCTAGTACTTTTATTTTTGCCTTGCCAAACATTCATTCCATATTATTTACTCCACTTACATCCCAAGTACTTAAATCCAATGTATCAACTTCAATATTTGAAAAGAATTGGTTTAATGCCGTGTTTTCTGAAATAATCCAATTGTCTACATTTAGATTTCCAATTTTAGCTTCAGAAAACATTGCTCACCAAGGATCCTTATAATTACTAAGATTCCATCAATTTAAATTTAATTTATCAATATTTGTGTCGGTAAACATACCGTACATTTTTCCCATATTTTCGGTATTCCAACCACTCAAATCTAATTCTTCTATTTCTATACTATTAAACATATAACTTGCATCTTTAACTTTCGAAACATTCCAATTATTAATATTTAAGGATTCTAGTTTTGTATTAGAAAATATACTACTCATTCCAGTTACATTACTTGTATCCCATCTGTTTAAATCTAAATAATCTGTATTTAGACTAGAAAACATACCATTCATATTTGTAACTTTACTTGTATCCCAATTACTCACTTCTAGACTTATATGATTATCAGATTCCCATCCCATTGAAAACATATAGCTCATATCTGTTACACTACTTGTATTCCAATTGCTAACATCTAATGACGTTAATTTGCTTAGAGAACCAAACAAATAACTCATATTTGTTACTTTACTTGTGTCCCATTTACTTACATCTAAACTTGTAAGATTATTCATACCATGGAACATATGATTCATATCTTTTACACTATTTGTGTCCCAATTACTCACATCTAATGACTGTAAATCATGCGTATAATAGAACATATAACTCATATCTGTTACTTTACTTGTATCCCAATTACTTACATCTAATGACGCTAGTTTAGACATACTATAAAACATACCACTCATGTTTGTTACGCTACTTGTGTCCCATTTGCTCACATCTAATGATTGCATATTACTTGCATAATGAAACATATTGCTCATATTTATTACATTACTTGTGTCCCATTTACTTACATCTAGTGTTTGTAAGTTATATGTATTATAGAACATATAGCTCATATCTGTTACTTTGCTTGTATCCCAATTACTTACATCTAATAATTGTAATTGCTGCTGAGAATAAAACATATAACTCATATTTGTCACACTACTTGTGTCCCAATTGCTTACATCTAATGATTTCAAGCTAAACGAATAATAAAACATATAGCTCATATCTGTCACACTACTTGTGTCCCAATTACTTACATCTAGTGATTCTGCTCTATATATATTATAAAACATATAGCTCATATCTACTACACTACTTGTGTCCCATTCTCCTATGTTTAAGCTCGTAAGACTGGATGCGTTATAAAACATATGGCTCATATTTGTCACACTACTTGTATTCCATTCATTTATCTTTATTGTTTTAGATTTTACACTTGCAAACATATAGCTCATATCTGTCACACTACTTGTGTCCCAAAAATTCAAATCAATGTTTTGAATATTAGTACCAGAAAACATATAGCTCATATCAGTTACTTTACTTGTATCTCGACCTTCCATATCTACTGAATAAAGTGAACTTAAATTCTTAAACATTCACTCAGAATCCTCATTTAAATATATGTGATTAGCTTCAGTATAATAGAAAATTGTTCATTTATCATACCATGCAAATATATCTTCAGAATCGCTTGTTGATAATAGTTTATAGCTATTTCATTCTGTTTTACTTTCGGAACGTACTATTTGTTTTATATTGCTTGCATCTCAAGCTAAAGAAATTATTTTTTCATTAACTTCCAATCATGGCAAAAAGGTCGTAGTTTTTGTTTCATTCCATTTTGCAAAAAGTGTTAAGTTTTCGTTTGCAACATAGTTAGAATCTTCCAATTTCTCTAAAAGATTATTATCCTTATACCATCCTCCAAAACTATAATTTTCTTTGAGAGGATTATCTCATAAATCATATAATGCATTTCATGAAACTTCTGCAAAATATCCATATCAGCTACCCCAAAGTCTACTATTAAATACAAAAGATACAGAATCTCATAATACTTTTGTATATACTACATATTTATATCAATCCCTCCAATTATTATAATCAGATCATGCCAACGTTATTGTGCTACTTGGCATATTTGTATAATTAAATTTTCAAGGTCATACATATAGAGCATCTGTATTAGATGTCTGATAAATAATTTTCATATTCAATGCTTTTGCTCACGGTATTGTTATTGTATCACTTGTCGTATAGTCCTTCTCAGGATATGGCTTAATTAGAGTTCAATCATCTCTAATATTTGTTGTATGGGAATATTTTACTGAAATTTCATTTAATTTTGTTCATTTTGGAACTTCTATACTATTTTTTTCTGATCCTCATTTTGTATCGAACGAAATTATTACAGACTCAATACAATCCTTCCCTGTATCCATATATCAATTTCAACAGTTCCATTCCCCATATAATGCTATACTCTTAGTTAAAACATTATCAAAATTAAAAGGCTCTGTTGATCATGATTCATATCGTCATCAGAAACTTCATACTTCTCTTCCTGGCAATTCGGGTATTGAATCTAATTTATTTCATATTTGAACAAGCTCAGTTTTATAAAGTCAATTTTTTGTATAAAATGAAACGTAATAATAATTCTTATTCGTAAAATATCATTTTTTTCAAGGTTTATCAACTACTGCATATGTAACACCTCTATTGGAATCCCTATAGATTGTTCCATTTCATCATACTAACTTATTATTTCAACCAAAAACTATTGTTGATGAAGAAACATTATTTGTTACAAAACTATCCGCTGCATAAATTTTTTCTAAATTACTACATTTTTCGAACATACGATTCATATATTTTATACTACTTGTATTCCATGAACTTAAATCTAATTCAGTAATCCTATTTAAATTATAGAACATATAGTCCATATCTGTCACCTTACTTGTATTCCAATTACTTACATCTAGGTTTGTAAGGCTACTTGCATTATAAAACATAGATTCCATATCTGTCACCCTACTTGTATTCCAATTACTTACATCTAGGTTTGTAAGGCCACTTGCATTATAAAACATGTGACTTGTACTTGTTGCACTATATGTATTCCAATTGCTTACATCTAAATTTTGAAGCTTGGATGTATCATAAAACATAGAACTAAAACTTTTTACATTTATCGTATTCCAATTACTAACATCCAATGACACAAGACTTGACATATGGGAGAACATAGAACTCATAGATGTAACATTTTGAGTTTTCCATTTACTTACATCTAAACTTGTAATTTTTCAAAGATTATAAAACATAGAAGTCATATCCGTAACATTATTTGTATTCCAATTACTTACATTTAAGTTTTCAAGACTAGATGCATCGTAAAACATAGCTTTCATATTTGTAACTCTACTTGTATTCCAATTATCTACATTTAAATTTTTAAGATTTTTTGCATTATAAAACATAGATTCCATGTTTGTTACATTGCTTGTATTCCAATTACCTACATTTAAATTTTCAAGATTTTTTGCACTATAAAACATATGACTCATATTTGTTACATTCCTGGTGTCCCAATTACCTAAATCTAAGGTAGTAATCTTTTCAAGATAATAAAACATATAATACATACTTGTTACTTTACTTACATTCCACCCACTAATATCCAATGTTGTTAAATTATTAAGATTTCAGAACATATAACTCATATCTTTCACATTACTTGTATTCCAATTACTTACATTTAGACTTGTTAAATTATAAAGATTTCGGAACATATGACTCATATTTGTCACCTTACTTGTATTCCAATTACTTACATTTAATGAAGTTAGATTATATGCTCAATAAAACAAGTAACTCATATTTGTCACATTACTTGTATCCCAATTACTTACATCTAATGAAATAAGATTGTTTGACTCATAAAACATATAGCTCAAATCTGTTGCTTGACTAATATCCCAACTAGTCAGATCCAATTCTTCCGCTGAGAAACCTTGAAACATATAACTTACTTTTGCTGCGCTTCAAATTTTCCAATCTTCAATATTTAATGTTACATATCACAAATCACTAAATATTGCATAAAGATTTCAATTATTTATTTGCCATGAACTAATATTTAAATTTTTTATTCTAGCACCTGCAAACATATAATTCATATTCTCAACATTACTCACATCCCAATTACTCAAATCCAAATTAGAAAAATTAGCACCATTGAACATAGAATACATACCAGTTACGCTACTCACATCCCAACTACTAATATCAAAATGTGTTATCGATGCCCCTCAGAATAAATGATTCATACGTTTTACACTACTCGTATTCCAATTGCTAATTGACAAGTTTTCAATTTTAGTACCAGCAAACATAGCTTCCATATTTACATCAGCATTAAGATTCCAATTATTTAAGTTTAAACTCCTAATACCTTCTACTCTATACATATCATTTGCAAACATATAACTCATGTCTGTAACTTTATTTACATTCCAATTAGAAATGTCTAATCTTGTAAGCTTGTATGTATTATAAAACATATAATCCATCCCTGTAACATTACTAGTATTCCAATTACTTATATTTAGATCACTAAGATTTTGCGCATTATAAAACATATGACTCATATTTGTTACTTTACTCGTGTCCCATTTACTTAAATCCAATTCGATAAAACTATTTGATTCATAATTGCTTGAAAACATGTAACTCATATCTTTAACATTACTTGTATCCCAATTACTTACGTCTAATTCTTCCACTTTTGAACCTTCAAACATATAACTCATATTTGTTACATTACTTGTATCCCATTCACTGATATCTAATTCTTCTGCTTCTAAATCCGCAAACATATGACTCATATTTTCTACTTTACTTGTATCCCATTCTCAAATTTTTAAGCTTGTTATTTTATTTATATAATAAAACATATAACTCATATTTGTTACATTACTTGTATCCCATTCACTGATATCTAATTCCACCAAATTATAGTCATAATAAAACATACCACTCATATTCATTACTCTACTTGCATTCCATCAGCTGAAATCAATAGATTTTAATCATGCAAAATTTGCAAATGTTGAACTAGAATCCTCGTTCATATACAACACGTTTGCATTAGAATAATAATAAATTACACCTCCATTCCATGTATTTCCTTCATACCAGGCATATATTTTACTATTTGAATCACTTGTTGATAATATTTGATAGCTTTTTCACTCGGCTTTTGTTTCAGAACGAATAATCTGTAGACTATTCCAAGAACTACTAGAAGTAGTTGGATTGCTTATTCACATTAAAGCCTTAAATTTTACATTTAATTCTGGTCATGGCAATAATGTTGCTGTTCATTCTCAATCTCCTCCTTGACCGATATTAGCTGCACCATCATCTACAACAACCTGTGCAAATGCATTTAAACATAATAATCGAACTCAAGTAAATATAAAAAGAATTGAGCTCAATAACATTAATTTTTGTTTGAATTTTTTCATAATTGCAAAAGGGATATAAATCAAATCAATTATATTTCAAAAATAATTACAATAGAATAAAACAAGTGATTAAACATAAAAAATCATTAAACAAATTATTAAAAAAAATATAATATAATTGACATTAATCAAAATATATTACAAACTAATCTTTATTTTTTTATCCATTTCTTAATACTATTTTGTGCATATATTAAGACTCATTTAAAAAGAATTTTTATTACTTTTATGCCTTCTTTAAACCGTAGTGAAGAAACTCTTACAAATAAAATCGTCAAAAAATGATTTTGGCTCTATTTTTTTTGATACCTATCTGCTCCATTATGGTATATTATTAGGTTTCTTATCTCTAATTCCCCAGAAGTCTCTGTAAGTGATTTTTGAGTTCTTTACAGTATCATTTCACTTATCACTTTCCTCTATACTTATAATGATCTTTGATTAACTGCTAGTCTACAATATTTTTTACCAAAATTCTTTATTCGTAAAGAATTTAACAACATAAAGACTACCATATATTTGAGTCTTTTTACTCAAATCGTTACTGGTATACTTATTTCAACATGATTATGGTTATGAAGCGATTGGTTAGCAATCCATTATTTTCACTCAGAAATTGCGGGGTCTATATTAAAATACTTTTGTTTCTATTTTATAGGAACGAATATATTACAAGTAATACAAAGTATTTTTTTATCATTTCAAAAAACATTCGAATATCAATGAATTGAATTTATTAAAACGCTTTCTGTTTTCCTTTTCTCAATTTACTTTTTTTTCATTGGTTCTGGTAATATTGAAAATTATAGTGTTTCAAGACTATGATGACTCCTAATTGCTATAATAATTGCTATTATTCTCTATCTAAAATTTCGTAAAAATTTTATCAAATGAATCTTTAAAATTGAGAATACTACTTTAAAAAAATATACAAAATACGCTTTATGGGCTCTCATATGAAATAGTATTTGGAATCTCTTCGGACAAATCATACTACAAATGGTACTCTATTTCTTATGACCTACTGACGCTTGATATTATTCTAATTTTTTAAGTTTATTTTTTATAGGAATAACTCTTCTATGGCCAATAAAATCTCTTCTATATCCTCTTGTCTCTGAATATGATGAAAAAGCAGAAAAATATAATATTGAGAAATTAATATGATCATTTTATAGTTATTTTACATGTGTAATACTTACTCTTTCTACAATTTTTATTGCACTATGACCAGAAATTTCAGTGATTCTATTCTGAAAAAAATATCTACCTTCTTGAGAGCTTCTAAGCTATATTTGAATATTTTTAGTATTCAATCTCTTATCTTCATTTAATTACCAAGTATTAGCATGATTATGAAAAGTAAAAGAAAGAGTGTTTATTACATGAATTTCATGCATTTTCACTATCATAATTGCTTACTTTAGTATTAAATTTTGATGAATTATTTGAGCATGAATTGCTTTTTGAATAAGCAATATCATCAATTGGTTTTTAAGTCTTTGTCTTATCAAAAAAGATCATTATTCATTCAATATTAAATGGAATTTTATCATAAAAAATATCTTTTTGTGTATATTGCTTTGAATGATAATTTATTATACTAAAAACTACTGTTTTGATACAAATTATATTATCAATATATTCGTTTTAATCAGTGTTATTATTATCTTCTTTCTATTAATATGAATCTTCAATTACAAAACTATCAGAAAATTATTAGTAAGTTTTTCATGAAAAAAATGTTCTTAAAGATATTTAATCAAGAATTCTTTGTTAAGAAAATTTAGCAATTATTTTCTGCTTTAAAATTCGGACAGTCGTTATAAGCTTTTTCATAATAGATTCTGGTAAAACAGCAGCCAAGAGACGGGAGAAGAATAAATAAAAACTATTATAAAGATATTTAATAAATCAAAATTTTGCTTCCTGTTCTGGATATCATTTCCATTTGGTTAAATTCAAATAATGATAATATAAATCTCTAATTTTATCAGGGATACTACTATATTTTACATACGGTTTTTCTAAACAGTGAAGTATTTGTGCATTCTGAATTCATTTATTGATATATTTATTTTCAATTAAATAATTCATTCATTTTTTATAAACAAAAATATCATCTTTAAATATTATATTAATTTTATCTTGATCACAACCATTAAAATAATTTGAGTACAAATTATTAATTTCTTTCATTTTCTTAACACTAATTTTATCCATTTGATATTTTCATACATCAAACAACAGTATCCCGCTATTTATATAGTTTTTTAAATTAAATAGTTTATTTTTATAACAAGAGAAAATCGTATCATAATATCAAGCAATAGCCTTTCAATTCATATCCATGTTATAAATATCAGAAATATCTTTTATAACCAATACATCACAATCCAAATAGAGAATCCTCTCAATTCATTTAATAAACAATGGGAAAAATAAACGATACCATGCTCATCGCGTCAAATTCTTGCGGTTTATTATTATACTTTTCAACTCTTCTGGTATAATATTTTCACTTATAATAAATTCTATTTCTTGATTAAATTGATTTACAATTCTTTTGAATTCATCAATATTTTCCTGTGACATAAATGAAGTCATTATGAATATTTTTATTTTATTCATCTTATTTGTTTCCAATAAGGAAATCATTGAAACAGCACAATGTCTTGCGTAATTTCAATCATTATCATCGAAACAAAAAAGCACGTTTATCATAGACTTTTTATTATGGAATTTTTATAAAACGATTAATTACTCTATATATTAAGCATGCAAATTTAAAATTTACACAACTTAACAATATAAATAGTTTTTTAACAATACTTCTTTTTGATTTTAAGAATTGTAGAATATCCTTTCTTACATAACGCAATAACTTATTAACGATTTTCATATCGATTTTATTTTCTCCTGCTATTACACGGAACCATTTTAACAAAATTCCATACCTGGCATCAATTAGAAGTTTTTCCAATTTGGGTAATTTATTTTCTTTTGCATATAAGATTTCTTGATTTATTCATTGTTCTAAAAAGATTAATCGATCTTTCCTAAATTTTTTTGCATGCTGTCTTGAATTTGGATTATATCTATAATAATTCATACACTCGTTTAAACATGCTATTTTTTTTATCTTTTTAAAAATGTTAAAATTATAAATAACATCTTGAGCAAAGGTCTCTACAAATAATAAATCTTTTACAACTGTTCTTCTATATAACTTATTTCGAACATACATATGGTAATGAAAATATTCCAATGCTTCAATTGGTGTTATTACTTTTTTGTTAGGGAATATCGTATTCTCAATTCGAGTTCAATCCTTTCTCTGAAAACGCCAATTACATATAGCTATATCTGCCTTAGTACTTTCAATTAATCAATATAACTTCTCATACATACTTAAATCAACATAATCATCGCTATCTATATATGCTATATACTCTCAAGTTGAGATTTTCAAACCAGAATTTCTTGCTGCTGATAAATCTGCATTCTCTTGATGAATAACTTTTATTCTTTTATCTTTTTGTGCATATTCATCACATATTTTTCCACTATTATCAGTTGATCAATCATTAACAAGTATTATTTCTAAATTATTATAAGTTTGATTAATGATACTATCCAAACATTGTCTTAGATATTCTTCGACATTATATATGGGAACTATAACTGATATCAATTTATTCATAGTAATTAACAATTCACTCTATTATAAACTCTTTTTCAAGAATAAAAAATTTATAAATAAATTCAAACTATTTGGATATCTTACAGATAGCGAAATAAATTGCTCTAATTAGAATATAGATCAAGTAATTTCTCTTTAACAATTTCTCAAGAATAATTATCAACTACATATTTATGAAGATATTCCCTATCGTATTTTATATTTATCATTTCAAGTATTCATTTCTTTAACATCTCTATATTTTGTTTATCTAATACTTTTCAGACTTCTTTCTTGATTATATATTCGCTTCATCAATTTTTATATGCTATCACTGGTGTTCAACATGCAATAGACTCTATCTGAACTATTCAGAATGATTCATATCTACTAGGGAATACAAATAAATCAGAAATGTTTAAATAATCAACAATTTCTTCATTAGATTTTGCTCATAAATAATGAATATTTTTTGCATTCATATCTTTAATAGTATGTAACATTTTTTCTTTATCTTTTCAGTTTCATATTAACAATAAATGAAGATTTTCAATTCTTGTTTCTAAATCCTTCCATATGTTAAGGATATCATTTTGTCACTTATGTTCGTAAATTATATTTCACACACAAATCAATATCTTATCAGAATCATTAAATCAGTACTTTTTTCTCAAATTCTTAATATCCTCTCTTGGATAGAATTTCTCAACATTAACAAAATTTGGTATATTAACATTTTTATTTTCTATCTTATGTTCATCAAAAAAATTATTTATCACTTCATAATTATCACAAAAAGATATGCATCAATCAATTCATTTAAACATTGCTGCATATTTTTCGGGATCTGATTCCAACATACTTTTTAATTTTGAATCATGACAATGTAGGATAACTTTAGCATCTCAATACAGCTTTTTCAAATTAGATCATATTATTCAATTTTGAAGAAAATGACTATGAATAATATCAAATTTTAAATGATTGTTTCTTATTATTTCTTGAGCATTTTTTAATTGTGCTTCTAACCTTCTTTTTTTTTCAAAAATGTAAGGAACAGTGAAATCTGTTGGATAAAATACTTTTATATTATCATATAAATAGTCTGAGAAATTTGAGTGTATATAATACTTTTCAAAGATTTTAAAGTTACACAAAAATTTAGGAAAATATGGCTGAAACGATATAATATAAACTTCATCAAACTTATCTTTAGCCAAATCAGTGTATTCCTTCACAAAGTTTTTATTATAGCGATTTGATCATAATTGAGGATATCAATTACTTATAACTAGTAAGTTACTCATAATATCTTTCACAATTAAAATAATTCTTTACCTCATTTTACTTAAACATATTTTCATACAATTTCAATAAAACGTCACAAAAGAGATGGTTTATCATAAAATTTTATTGATTTTTTTCTTGCCTCAATTCCCCCTTTTAAACATATTTTTTCATCTCAAATTAGATATTCTAGTTTGCTTTTTATACTTTCTATATTCGGTTCAACATAATATCAAACGTCTTTAGCCATTTCTGAACAGACTCACATATTTGTTGTAATAATTGCACACTCTGAAGACATTCCCTCCAATATCGATAACGATCAACTCTCAGAAACAGATGGTAAACAATATATCATAGCCTTTCATAAAAGCTGTACATACTCTTCACTATTATTATTCATCCATCAATGCAAAACAATTCTATTGTTTGTTTTAGCCTGAATTGTCTTTATCTTATTCATAAGAGGTCCATCTCAACAAATATGTAGTTCAAAGCCTTTAGTATCCTTAATTTCTGAAAAAGCTTGTGCCAATAAATGGATTCATTTTAATGGCCATAACCTTCCTGTTGATATAATTATTTTTTCTTTTTTTCAAGGTATAAATCTATTTGTATCAACTCAATTTGGAATTATTTGTATAGATTTATTAATTCAAGGAATATTATTTTTAATTAAATCTGCTAAATACTTTGAAGGACATGTCACAAGTTCTGAATTATTAATTATCCTTTTTAATAAAGGCGGAGTGAATTTGTGAATAAAAGTAAATCTATCAGGATTATATCATGGAACTTCTGATCAATGAGCCGTAAGCATATAATTAATTCAAAATTTTTTCTTTACTAATAAAGCTAAAATTCAAGTAGGTAATAAAAAATGACAATGGCAAAATTTGTATTTTTTTTCCTTAAATAACTTTTTAATTTTATAATATCAAGAAAATAGATATGTAAGCTGTTCCCACCATTGGCACACTTCTTTCTTTTTTCTAATACATTTTACTCTATAAATATGTATTCCATCTATCTCCTCATACTGTCTTAAGTCTCAAAATCCCATTGTTACAACATCAACATCATATCATGCATCAACATATGCTTTAGCAATATCATAAGAAACAGGAGCCGCGCCTCATCAAAGAGGTGGAAATTCATAATTTAAGACCAATATTTTCTTTTTCATATCCAATATAAGGATAAAACATTATTCCTTTATTTCTTTTATCAAAACTGCTTTTTCTTCTCAAGAATTATGATATATTCTCATTAAGATATCAATCACAATTCAAAAGATAAAAATCATAATTCAAGTCTGGATCAAGAAAACTCATAATAAAAAGAAACCATTTCTGTTTAAAGAAAGATTATGAAATATCTTTTCATAAAAAGAGAAACAAAAACTAATAAATCAGATAAGAAATGATAGAATACCAACACCTCAGAATAAATGAAGTGGTCTTGATTGATATTTCGCAATAAATCGGATGTAAAGCAGATCAATAAAACCTTTAATTGTTTTCTCCCAATTATATTTCGACTTTCAGTATTTCCTTGCCCTATGCTCTACTTCAACTTCTGATACCCTATATCATTTAATTTGCAAAATTTCAAGGATATATCTATGCATTTCTCCTCGGAGATGGAGCTGTTTAATACATTCTTTTTTATAAATTCTCAATGTGCATCAGCTATCATGAATTTTATCGTTGATGAGCATTTTTCTAAAGAATCTTGCTAGTTTTGTTATAATCCTTACCTGTAATTTATCCTTTCTTTCTTTTCTTCGTCAAGCTACAACGTCAAGATTATCTTTTTTTAATTTATCATAGAGTTTCTTTATTTCGTGCGGATTATCTTGTCAATCTCAATCTAAAGTAACTATATAATCTCAATTTGCATATCTAAATCCGACATCTAAAGCTGTTGATTGACCATAATTTTTTTGAAGATTAATTACTTTTATATTCTCTTTTTTCTTATCCTTTATTTCACAAATTTTACTCCAAGAACTATCAGTGCTTCAATCATTAACAATTATTATTTCTGACTGAAAAGATGAAAAATCTTTTTTCAATACATCAAAAATCTCATCATAGAGCGGTTGAATATTTTTCTCTTCATTATAGATTGGAATAATAATTGATATCTTCTCACTCATTTCCTTCTATAGATTTTATTTCACTAAAACTTCGAGAACAAAAATATTGTTGTAAGATTCTCAAGAATTAAACAAAACTCTTCACCTTTCAGTTATTTGTTTATAAAGTGTTTTATTAATACTTCAAGATTTATTCGTTAAATTATCGATTACAAAATAATAGGTTCATGGATTTAACTGTGATAAATTATCTATATAGGCTATTTTAGTATAATCCTCAACTTGTTTTTCTTTTACTTTTGTTTTTCAGTCATGAACGAGATCAACTCTTATTGCATAACTACAATTTCCTCTTGATGAATAGTACCAGTCACATAATGTTGGAAATCCTGAAACAATATTTTTTCAATCTGGAATTGCAGCATATGCAGATTTAAAATCAGGTTGAGGTGATGTATAATCAAAATAGTAGCTATTTTGGGGTAAAAATTGATAATGAGTAGTAAATAATGTAGCCGCTAGAATAACAATAGCAATTATAATATTAACATATTTTAATTTTGAAAAACTATACAAGTAATAAATAAGAATAACAGAAGATAAAACTAATAATGGCATCATCAATAATGCGTATCTTGAATGCATTAAATATCCTTTTATAACGAGAGCATAAACAAATAACAAAAATGGTATAGTAAACATGATAACCTCTTTTCGTTTTTTTCTAACAAGAAAGTATAGCATTCATAGTACTCAGGTAACTAAGATGATACCTAATTCTCACCACAAATGCTTTGTATAAAATACAAAATAATACTTTTTAGCATCCCATGAAAGTCAATTTGTTAACGAACCCTTTACAACTCCTCATAGTGTTCAAAACAAAATAGCAATAACTAATCATATTATGACAATAATCCAAGTAACCAAATATTTTTTTGAGAACAAAGATTTTCAATCCCAATGCTTCTTATATTGATATAGAAATGCTCAAAAAAGTATTGCTCAAAGACAATATAGGAAAGGATGGAATATTACTCATAATCCTGTTATAAGAATTGCTAAGTTTAGATACATTGCTTTCCCCTTTTCCATCCACATTAATATTGCATATATTCATAAGAGGAACATCATTTGAACAAGAGAATAAAATCTTGCATCTCTTGCCCATCATTGTTCTCGATATAACGATCAGAAAACTAAAAAAGATACCATTCAAATGTATTTATTCTTAGTTAATTTAGCTGGTATTAAGTACATCAAAAGCATGCTAACCAAATGTATAACTACACTTGGAAAACGGGCCCAAAAATCATTCAATCATCAAAATTTAAAACACAAAGCTTGAAGCCACTCAGAAAGGAAATATTTACTTTTATAAAATCATTCTAAGCTCATATATTTTGCCACATAGCTACTATATCATTCATCGATTCGGAAAGATTGGTATCAAAGCTGATAGAACAAAAGAAATGCAAAATAAACTAAGATTAATCCTAGAAAGACTCAAATACCATATTTTTTTAACCAAGATTTCATGTATATTATATAAGTTAAATCCTATGTTTATCATATACTTTTATTAAATACTTTTTCAAGAAGTTTTGCTTACTATCAAGTATTTAATTACTTTTTTTCATCAAATTTAACTTCTGTTTTCAATACTTTTCTCTTGTAAATGCCATTAAATTCTATAGTATTGAATTCAAGTTTTTAAACACTTTTTAATATTAATTCGTTTTTTATGCCTCGTATCACAGATGTTATAAAAGATTTAAAAGTTGATGAAAGTACTTTCTCAAAAGTATATGAAAAAGTAATGGGTAAAAAACTTACTCCTAAAGTAGTTACTGTTTCAGATGCTAACTTAGAGAAAATCAAGTACGTTATTGATCAACTACCAAAAAAATCTCAAGAAAAACCAGCTCCTGCTGCTAAAAAAGTAGATGATGGAAAGTTTTTGAAGTCTTGAGAAATATGATTCTGATGAGGATTCTTATCATGACTTTGATTTGAGAAACATACTGAGACACATACAGCTGATGATACTGATGAGGACGAACTTCAACTTCATAATATTGAACTCCCTAGCTTCTGAAAGGAGGAAGAAGAGAAAGAAGAAATAATCTATACTGCTCCAAATGCTAGAGTAATTTCTAGAGCAGAACCAAAGAAACAAGCTGATAAAAGACCATATCAATGAGATAAAAAAGATTATAAGAATAAGAAAGCTACTGGTAATATTTCTATTGAACAAGGTGTTTATAAAGCAAAAGAAAAGCCTCAGCAAAAAGAAAGTGGTCTTGAATTCTTTGCTGACCATTTAGCTGCTAAACAACAGAATAATCAAGATAATCTTCAAAATAAGAAAAAGAATAAACCATTTAAGAATAAGGATAAGAAACTTGAAAAAGAAGCACCAAAACCAGTACCAGCAGCAAAGGTACATAAAGAAGCTACTACTTCAGATCACTTAGTTAAGAAAACTGAGGTTACAATAGATGAACATATTACTGTAAAAGAATTCTCAGAAAAAATCTGAGTACCATTGCCTGAAGTTATGAAAAAACTTATTGGTAACGGAATCATGACGAGTTTGAATGCTAATCTTGATTTTGATACTGCATCACTTATAGCTGACGATTTAGGTGTAAGTTTAAAGAAAAAAGAAGCTACTTTGGATGTACAAAGTTTTATGGAATGAGATCTTCAAAAGATTCTTGATATCGATAAAGAAGCTGAAAATCAAATTGAAAGAGCGCCTATCGTTACTGTTATGTGACATGTAGATCACGGTAAAACTTCACTTCTTGATTATCTTAGAAAGACAAGTGTTGCCTGAGGTGAAGCCTGAGGAATTACCCAGTCTATATGAGCTTCTATGGTTAATTATAATGGTAAACAAATTACATTTATTGATACTCCAGGACACGAGCTCTTTACCTCATTAAGAGCTAGAGGTGCCAAATTAACTAATATCGCAGTTATTGTTGTTGCTGCTGATGATAGTGTAATGCCTCAGACAATAGAATCTATTAATCATGCTAAATCTGCTTGAGTACCAATCATTATTGCTGTTACTAAGATTGATAAACCATGACATAATATTGATGAAATTAAATCAGATATTGCTAAACACGGTTTAACTCCTGAAGATTGGTGAGGAGATACTCCTTTTGTTGGTGTTTCATCAAAGACTGGTCAAGGAATTGATCTTTTGCTAGAATACATTCTTTTACAAGCTGAAATGCTTGAGTTAAAATACAATCCTGATAGACAAGCTGTATGAGTTGTTGTAGATGCCTATAAAGATCCTAAGCAAGGTGTTGTTGCAAGTCTTATTGTACTTACAGGAACATTAAAGAATTGAGATATCATCGTGGCATACAATACTTATTGAAAGGTTAGAAGGATGCAGAACTGGCTAGGTAAAAATGTTTCTAAAATCACATGATGAGAACCTGTACAAATACTTTGATTTACTGAGTTACCTGAACCTGGTAGAATTGTAGAAGTAGTTGATAATGAAAAAGAAGCTCATACTAGAATTGAGTTCATTAAAGAAAAAGAAGCTAAGTCTTCTAATGATTGAGCTCTTCAACAATTCTTATCTCAACTTAAAGCTTGAGATCAATCAAAAGTTTCAGAACTTAGATTGATTCTTAAAGCAGATGGTTCTTCTTCATTAGAAGCATTAAAACAAGCTGTTGATGGTATTAGTTTACCTAAAAATGTTACTATTAAAGTAGTACATAGTGATGTTGGTTATTTTGGAGAAAGCGATTTATCACTCGCTCAAGCTTCTAAAGCAATTCTCTTATGATTCAATATTTCTATGAATGCTTTATTAAAGAAGAAGGCTGAAAGTCTCAAAATTGAAATGAAAGTCTTTGATATCATCTATGAATTAACTGATTACTTAAATAATCTTCTTCAAGGAATGGTTGAAGTTGAGAAAGAAGAAGTTATCGTTGGTAAATTGGAAATCCTTTGAGTCTTCCATACTGAGACAAGAGAAATGACTGTTTGAGGTATTGTGAAAGAAGGTAAAGTTAGAAATAAATTGAGATTTAGAGTTTATAGAGGTGAAGACATCCTTACAAATTGAGAAATTCTTTCACTTCATAGAAACAAGGATGAAGTTAGAGAAGTATGAGAAGGAGAAGATTGTGGAATGAAAGTTAAGATTGGAAAGAAAATTGAAGTATGAGATATTTTGGAATTCTATGAAATGCAGGATAAAAAAGAATAATATGTTAAAGTATTGCTTTTAATTTAGTTTCAACAACAAACCATGCCAGAAAATAAAAAACTTCTTGCGTTGCTTGATACAGTTATAGACTGTTATCTTGATAAGTGAGAGCCTGTTGGATCTAAATTTCTTAATTCTCTAGAAGCTGTTGACTACGCTCCTTCAACTTTAAGAAAATATCTTAATGTTCTTGAGAAACAATGAATGGTTTATCAACCATACAATTCATCTTGAAGGATGCCTACTCTTCAAGGACTTTCAGCATATCTTGATACTGCATTAGCTGAGAAACCAGAAGAAATTGATTTCCAACTAGATAATGCGAGAAAAGGACTTAAATCATTAGTTGAAGCATTATGAGAAGTCTCAGATGGGGTTGTTGTTGGATTCATTAGGAACGATGAATATTATTATCTTGGTATCAATAATCTTTTGCGTGATGATATGATTGATGAATATTCAGCAACAAGGACTATTATTCGTTTTATTGAGGAAAAGAAAATCGTTGCATTTATTGATAAAAAAATACTTAAAAATTGAGAAGTATATTATACTTTTGTAAACGATGCTGATACCTTGATTTCATGTGTATATGTTAAGGTCAATCTTGATTGATATGATGCAGTTATTTCTATCGTTGGTCCACTAAGAGTGAATTATAAAAAGAATATTGCAATCCTTAAAAAAGTTTTAGAATCCTTATAATATTTCTTAAATAATGGGTGCTCAACCACTTGAAAGTAAGAATCCGTTTGATAAAGCAAGAGAACTTTTAGAACAAGAACTAAAATGACTTCGTGATCTGAAAGCTCAAGTTTTGGAATCTAAGAAAAATAAGGAAGATAAACAAGAAGAACTTTGAAGACTTGATCAAGAAATATTAGAGAAAGAAAAAGCTATTTTAAAATTAAAATTAGAAGAGCTTAAATCCCTCAGAGAACAGATTCTAAGCATTGAAAATAATGCTGAAAGTAAAGATAAGAAAGAAGTAAAAAAAGCAATTAAGTCCGTAGATCTTCATATTGCATTTGAAGATTTAGAACAGAGAATCAACACTCTTTGAGGAAAATGAGACCACACCTTTGAAGATTTAAATAAGGAAATAGATGAGAATCTTGAAACTTTCAGAAAAAATCTTCAAGAAATAGAAAAAAAGACCTGAGAAAATCTTTCAAATTTAAATGTAGCAATATATTACCAAAGACTAGAAAAATTACTTCCTGGTCATAACCCTGTTTCATTATATCAAAGAGCCGTAAGTGCACATGCAGTTGAAGAAGCGTTACGTCATTCTTCTCATGATAAAAATGAAAATTTCATTGCTAGAGGTGCTGCGAAAATTGCAATGGATATCCTACAAGCATAATAACTTTATTTATATATACTTATTATATATGTCTGACATTGTTCAAAGTGCATGATGAATTATTTATTATTTAGACAAAGATTGAGAACCAAAATATCTTCTTATTAAAAGGCATGCTCTCTCTTGAAAAATAGAATGGGTTGCTCCTAAAGGAAAAATTCAGATTTGAGAAAAGGTAGAAGAAGCTGCTTTAAGAGAAGTTTCTGAGGAATGCTGAATTCCTATAAAATCATTAAGGCTAAGACAGAAAATTTGAATGACATCTTTAAGAAGTACTGAAACAAAGAAAGGTCGTTTAGATAAAGATGTGACTTATTTTTTAATGAAATATGAAGGAGATCCTAAAGACATAAAACTTATTGATTGAGAAGGATATATTTGAATTTATAAACGAGCAAATATTCAAGAAGTTTTAAGACTCCTCTACTATGAAGATATTAGAGAACTTATTAGAAAAAGTTATCTAAATATTAGAGAAGAAAAAAAGCACCGTTCGGTGCAACAAGATTTTCTCAAAAAACTCGGTTAATACATATTATTCTGGAATTAATGGACTCTCATTTCTGAGGTCCATTCTTTCAATTTCTTTGACTCAGACCCAGAAACATAAGAAACCTATACCCATTTTTACACAAAAAATTTCTGTAAAATTTAGGTAATCACCTGTCAAAGCTACAATATAATCTGCTAAAATTGTAATAATATAACACATTATTCATCAAATAAAGCAGAGCATAAGTGTTCTTCTTCTTGATTTCACTATTGAATATTTTGTTTCTTTTTTTACTTTCATTTTTATTTTTTATTGCTTAGCTAAATTTATCAAAGGAAACGTCAATCTATAAATTCTCATGTACGTGATGCACCATTCGCCTGAACTTGTGTTCCCTTTAATAAAAGATCTCCGATTCAGAATTCTCATTTTTCTACTGTTCAATTTTTATTAATTCTAATTCAATCGGTACATGTACCTCCTTCAAAGTTACCAAAAATTACATAAGATTCTCAAGATGGAGATGTTCATGCGTGATATGCTTTTTGAGTATCAGATGAAAATGTTGGATTATCATCATATTCGTTATATACTTCTCACATAAATATTTTATCACCTCATTCTTGATTAAAATAGAAATAGAAAGGATATTCTCATAAAAAGTTTCCTAAACTTCATAATTCATTTCTAGCCGCTTGTGCTTCTTGAGGAGTAATTCTTGGATTCTTAGAATTATCTATAGATTCAATCGTCGTTGGAGTTTCTGGATTGTTAGGTAAAACAGCCTTAACTGATGTTCTAGCCCTTGGTCTTTCAGTAACTCTTTCTTGCTGATTAGTAACTCATCATGTTACTCTTCTTCATGGTGTTCTTTTAGGCGCTTGTCCTCTTAAACTTGGATTTTCAGCAACAGCTAACAATTTTTTAATTGTTTCTTTATTTGGATATCATGTTGTAGTAAGTCAATTTTCTTCCTGAAATTTTTTCATACATCAAATAGTATAGTTTCCCCATCTTGCATCTATATGTCAAACTCACATATATCATGCTTTATACAATCAAATTTGGATTCCCATAATAGAAGTTCTCCAGTTCTTATTTAAATCTAAATACGGAGAATTTTTTTCTAATCCAATCTCTTTGAAATAATCCTTAACGGCATCTAATTTATAATTCCAAGCATTATTATTTACTTTTTCAACAAAACGAGCTCTCCATTGTTTTCACCAAACCTCATTAGAAAGATTCTTTAAATCCATTTTTGTCTCGTTAAGTGCTTCGCGAATGTAGTCTCTTCACTTAGTTTGTTCGACACCCATTATCAAATTATTATTATCTAAATTAAACTAATTATATTCAAATTTTTATAATTTAACAAATTTTTAAGCTTGAAATGATTCGCTATATGTTTAATCTTTTTTAAAGGATTTTATCTTTCTAAAAACAAATATGAAAACCTCATTAAAAATATTTCTTTTATGACTTTTAACTTTCGGTGTTTTGCAAAGTTTTGGTTTTGCTGAAGGAGAAAAAGTCATTATAGATCCTGATACGAAAAAGATTATTATTCAATCATGAGATCAAAACCTTGATTTAGATACTCTTAAGAATCAAGAACAACAAACTGGAGATACTGCTACAAATAATGAAGAATGAAAAAATAATGAAGCAACTACTACCTGAGATACTATAGAAGCTACTGAACAACAAGAAACTAGTTCCACTACGTCTGAAACAACTATATCTTCACCTCTTTACGATGAATTAGAAGGATGAGATGAGATGGATAAAGCTCTTTATTGGATGTTCCATAATTGATTAACAAAATATGAAGACCTTAGTTGATATAGACCTGATGATCCTTTGCTAAGAGAAGAAGCAGCAAAGATTATTGGTCAAGCATATGATATTCTATGATATCCTAAAGAAATAAAAAACACAGAATGTTCATTTGCAGATAGCGATACTTTTGACCCTAGTCTTTCATCATATATTCAGTCAACTTGTTCATATTGAATTTTCAGATGAAGTAATTGAAGCTTTTTAGCACAAAAATCACTTAGTAAAGCCGAAAGTTTAACTGTTCTTATAAGAATTTTAGAATGAGCCTTAAGTAGTGAAGATTTTAATCCATGGTGGACTCTTTATTTTGTAAAGGCTAAGAATGTTTCTCTTTCAAATGAAAGTGATGTAAATAGTCTTGATAGACCAATAACAAGAAGAGAAATAGCTCTTTTAATCTATAGATTTAAGAATATTGTTCTTGATTCACAACTAAATGAAGCTGCTAAAACACAACTTTCAACAATCAACCAAGATCCTAGTAAGTATGTTCCTCAACAAGAGAATAAAGATGAAAACCCTTCAAATGAAAGTAAAAAAGAAGATGAAACTATCAATAATGACTTCTTATGAGTTCTTTCTTGAGTAGAATTTGGAAGTACCACTTCTTTAAGTATTCTTAACTCTCCAGAAGTTGTAGAAGCAATTCAATGGATGAAAGAACATGGACTCACTAATGCTAAAGATACAACAGCATATAATCCATTCGATTATTTAACAAGAGAACAAGCAGCAAAAATGTTTGCTCAATTTGCTAAGGCTCTATGATATTCTGCACTATCATGAGAGGCAAATTCTTGTGAGTTTAGTGATTTAAAAGATGCTGATCCAACATTAAAGAACAGTATACAAGAAGTTTGTGATCTATGATTAATGCAAGGAAGTAATTGAAAATTTTCACCTAAAACTACGATTACAAAATCTCAATTCATCACTATGCTTATAAGACTATATGAATGAAAACGTCTTGATGAAAGTTGAAATCCTCGATGGGCTCAATATTTTTTAAAGGCTGGTGAATTATGAATTCTTAATGCTTGAGACATTTCTTCATTTGAATGACTATTAACAAGATATGAAGCAGCGTTATTGTTTTATAGGTTCCAATTAAAACAAACTATCTCTTCATGATTAAATACTCAAAATCTTAAAAATGAGTTACTTACAACTGTAAAGGATGCTGAGTGAAACTATGCACAATGAGACGACAGTTCTTCATATGCCGTTACCGTTGATTCTAATCTTTTAAAAAATCAATTTTTTCAGGAAGGTTTCTTAGAACTTCTCTGAACAAGATATACTCTAAAAAAGACTGATATGACAATCTTTGATCTTGGAGATGAAAGTTTTGTATGGTATTGAGATTTAGTAGATATTATGCAAGAATCTAAAGCATGAACTGTAAACTTTATCGTTTCAAATGGTAATCTTATTCAAGGGACTATTAGACTCATTTCACCTGAAAAAACTTGGATGGTTAAAGAATCAAAAACTACTACTGCATGGTATAATCTAACTCAAAATTAATCTTTATTTATCAATGAATCCAATGAAAAATTTAATTAGAAGAAAAAGTGTTATTATTCCCTCTCTTGTTGTTTTAACACTATTGTGACTTTGACTTGTACAGTATGCATTTTCATGGAGTTTATTCTGAAATGATTTATATTCACAAACTCTAGCTTGAGAAGCAGTACCTTTCGATAAAACACATCAGTACAATATCGAGAGATTTGATAGAGAACTTGCTGTTACAAGACTAGATGAAGCTCAAGTGCAAATGAATTGGAAGAGAGCTTGAAAATACAGACCAATGATTGAAAAAAAATTGAGTGCTGCTTGAGTACCTCTAGATATTTTTTATTTAGCAATTGCTGAATCCTCTCTTAGAGAGACTGCAGTAAGTAGTGCTTGAGCTGCAGGTATTTGGCAATTCATGCCTGAAACTGCTAAAACTTATGGATTGAGAGTAGATTCATATATTGATGAAAGATATGATGTTGAAAAAGAAACAGATGCTGCAATTCAGTATCTCAAAAAAGCTTATGATAAATTTTGAAATTGGACTCTAGCTATGGCAGCATTTAATAGATGAGTAAATGGTATCGCTAATGATATGAACAGTCAATATCAAAGTTCTTACTATGATCTTTGGTTGAATAATGAAACTGCAAGATATATCTTCAGAATTTTGGCTATCAAAGAAGTATATAAGAATCCTAGTGCTTATTTTGATACTAGTAAATGGGGTGGACAATATTCAAATCCTGACACTGTTGAAGTTACTGTTCCACAAACTGATAACCTTGCTGTTTGGGCTGCTTGAAATGGATACACTTATGCAGAAATTAGATACCTTAATCCATGGATAAAAAAGAATGCCTTACCGGAATGAAGCTGGAAAATTAAAGTTTACAAAAGATAATTTTTAAAAAGTTACCTTAATCGGTAACTTTTTTTTAAAATTTAATTTCAATCTTTCTTGTTTTAAAAATATATATTGATACTTGTGGCTTTTGTAAATTATACTTTTTCTTTATTGCTTGAACTGCTTGAGCAATATTTGTAATTCCCTTAGTATTTGGAAGCAAAACTCAGCTGTTTTGTCACTCCCCTTCTACAATAAAGATTCCATATTGATCTAAAGGTGTCTGTTTTAGAACATTTATATCTCTTTCTAGCCTTATCTCTCCTACAATATCGAAAATAATACTTTTAACTTCAAGCTCAATTTTTTTTAGAATTCATGTATAGAAACTTTGTATAATATTTTCGAGGGTTCTGTCTGTTCTTATAACACCATTCGACGCAAGGAGACCCCCCTTTTCATCAAATGCTGAGAAGAAAACTCATGTTTTCGATTGAAGATTAACTGATTGAGCAGTTAATTGTGTAGTAATTTGTTCTAACACCTCCGTATTTGTTAGAAGTTAAAGTGCTCTTGTTGTGGTGAATATACAAAAATCCTTGAAAAATTCAACACCTTGAAAGAAATTTTTAGAAAACGCTATTAAATACAATAATTATTTAATTTCAATAAGTCAAGTATGCACCATAAAAAACCATATTTAAATTTGCATATTTTTTCAATTACGAATATACTTATTTTAAGTCTTTTATACTAATATCGTAGCGGATGAAGTGGAATACAAAAACAAAATCAATTTTCTCAGTTAGTGTCTTGATGTTCTTATCATGATTACTACTTTTAGGAAATCAGGGATTTGCTATCCCATCAACATATTATGCGAATTATAAAATTCAAAATGATTGGAATACACTTGCTTGAATTTTTGTAAATATTGATGCATACGTCAAAAACTGAGGTTATGGTTCTAGCGCAACATATTCTCAACAGCTAGATATCATGAACAGAATTTTTGAATATTTTCCACAAAATAATTATGAATACCGCTTAACTTACGAACAATGTAAAATGACTACTGCCGCAATGGCAAATAACCCAACAAGTGATAATTTTCAAAGATATAATGAACAATGTAAAATACCGCTATCTACAATAAAATCTACTATCGATAGTCAATATACTGTAAAGGTTTCTGCTATAGCAAATCCTAGTGCATGATCCGCTCCTTTAGTTGTGACCTTTGATGCTAGAGGTAGTTATGATCCATCAAATGAAACCATTCCTTCAAGTAACTATTATTGGTACTATAGAGATATTGATGGAGTTGATAAAACTATTGGTATTTGACCTGTTGTAAAACATCAATTTAATGAAGCAGGAACTTATATAGTTCACTGTACTGTTAGAAGTTCAAATCTTTGAATTTTTGATGGAACTAAAGATATTACCGTTACTGTAAGTCCTAAATCCGCTACTATTAGTATCTACGCAAACGGTAAAAAAATGCAAAGAACTAAACCATCAAAAATTGGAATACAAGAAGCACAAAAGGGAGTCGTATTAGACTGAAGTTCAACTACTCCACTTTGAGGTAGAGAAATTCTAACACATGAATGGTTAATCACTAATAGAGATGGATTTAAATGGACGAAACAAGGTGACTGAGAACCTGGTTTTATTAACATTTCACTTCCTGGACAATGAGAATATGTCGTAACTTTAACAGTAAATGACAACGAAAACAATAAAGTTAGTGAAAGCTATTCATTAGCTGTTTCCGATCCTGTTGCTATTGTACAACAAACGCCTGAAAAATGAAATACGTCCACAACATTTAACTATTCTGCAAACGCTTCCTATTCACTTACATCAAGATTAAAACTTTATACTTGGGAAATTTATGACAGTGATGGTGAAAGACTTGATACTTTACAGGGTAAAAACATTAACAAACAATTCAAAAAACCATGAAATTATAGTGTAAAACTTACAGTTGAAGATGAAATGTGATTAAAAAATACTGATACATTTAATGTATATGTAGATTCTACGCCACCTACTCCACAATTTAATATAACAGCAACAAGTAAGTGGTTATACCCTTCAGAATTCGTTTTAGATGCCTCTCCATCAACTGACATCGATGTAGGAAACTGAAATGATAAATTAACATATGAATGGAGTTTTTCAAATCCAAATGCTGTAGAAATTACATCAACTGAAAATAATAATAGAAATATTACTGCTCTCTTTAATGAAAAGTGAGATCATCTAATTACTCTAAAAGTAATGGATAGCTATGGTCAAAGTACAGAAATTTCTAAATATGTAACAGTTCAATCTGTTTTAAGACCAGAAATTACCGCAAATCCTAAAGCTACAATATGGGGAGAATCAATTAATTTTAAAGTTCAGACAAATACTCCTGTAATTAGTTATGTATGGAATTTCGGAGATGGAGAACCAGCCAGATCAAACGAAACTAATTCTATGAATAAAGTATATGAAAAAATATGAGTATATACTGTTAAGGTAAGAGTAACTGATTCTAAAGAAGATTTTAACGAAGTTACTACTAATGTATTTATCTGAGAAAAAGATAAGCCAATTGTTGGATATGAAATTATTGATATCAATAATCATACCATTGCACAAAACGATGAGTGTATTGTCGCTGATGAAAATGGTACATGATCAAAAAAAGAACCTGCGTATAGAATTAATAGACAAGAAACATTCACTATTGATACTTCATTATCAGTAAATGCTCAGGGAAATAATAATCTCTTAAAATACTATTTCCAAGTTAAGAATGATGAATTTATTCAAGCAACTCATTTTACTCATAAATTTAACTCCGTTGGTTGTCAGTATATTGATTACACTCTTGAAGATACATCACTTTGAACACCAACCACTCATAGAATTTGGTTCAAAGTAATCAATGCACTTCCAACACTTTCTAATCTAACACTTAGTTATCCTCAATATGGAAATGAAATAGGTATTGGATTCCAGCAAAATAGTAGTACCAATAATATTTTTGCTGAAGATGTTGATCCTATTATTGTTAAAGTAACTGCTGATGGAGCTATGGATACTGATTGAACTATTTCATATTTCAAATGGTATTATTATCCAAAATCAAACCCTAACAAGCTTTTAGAAACAAAAATTACTCCGGGTACAATTCCTTATACATTCTTCTCTGTTCCAAGACAAGCTTGAGAATTTATGTTCTGAGTTAAAATGTTTGACAACGATGAATGATCTAAATCTAGTGAAGACATTCTCTGAAATGGTCCAATTATCATGTTTCCTCCTGATACAAAACAGCCAGACATTCCTATCGTTACATTAAAAACCGATAAGATTAATGCTGAAGTATGAGAGGAAATCACATTTGATATTATAAGTAAGATTATATCTGATAGATCAGACTTCGAAAAAGAAAGAACTATTCAAATCGACTTTGATGGAGATGGTGAATATGATTTAACAACTAAAAATGATCGTGTTAAATATGTTTATACAAAACCTAGTCCTGCCAATAGTCCTTACGTTCCAACTGCCTCTGTTATTTATAGAGACTATAGATGAATATGAGAAGGGGCACCTATTGTCGTTAAAGCATCTGTTAGACCAAGTTTAATTTATACCGCTATTTGAAAAAGTGTTATCTTTAAAGATGTTAGTTTAGGAAAGATTATAGAAAGAGAAATTTGTCTTGATAAAGAACAATGTGAACTATGAAATCAAAGATATTTTAATACTACATTAGAAAAGACTTTTAAAGTTACTTATCCTAAAAAGTGAACTTATACAGTAATTATTAAAGCAAAAGATGAAAATGGAAATGAAGCTGAAAGTTCTATTGATGTAACCGTTAATGATACGACATTACTTAAACCAATAGCAAACTGAATATTTTTAATTAGTCTTCCAGAAGCTGAATTTGATTCAAATCTACCAGAAATCTTTGTTGGTAGACAACTTAATAATGAAGTACTTTTCTATATTAAGAGTGATGAATCAATTGAAACATGTTATGTTGATAGTGACATTAGTTTTGATAGTAAAGATGATTGAGATCCAACTAATAATAGAGACTTTTCATGTAATAGAATGTCTGTTCAAACCTATACTCCTAGTTATGAATCAGCCATTGGTAGAATATATTATAAAACCGCTACAGACTCTAAACTTAAACACAAAGATTTTATGGTTAGTTTCGCTGATTTTGAGAAAGACTTAGACGCTTCAACGAAAGATTTATATAATCTCGCCAATGATTTAATTACAACAATTGATACTTCCGAAAGTATCACCTTTGAAACACTTAGAAGTTTAATTCTTACTCTTAGAAATGATTTAGCTAACTGAGATAAAAATGCACAAAGAGGTGATTTAATACAACTAGATCAATTCTTACTTGAGAATAAAAATAAACTTGATAAACTTTCTGAAACTCAAAAAGAGAAATTAGATACTTTCGTAAATAATTTATCAGAATATCTTTCATATGTTGGAATCAATGGTACACCATATGAAGTTGCTAAAGAAGAAATTTTATCATTACTTCCACTTAAATTACAAGAAACCATTAATAAGTGATTTACTCAATTGGAAGAATTAGAGAATGAGCCTTGAAAGGATACTCCAGATGAAAGATTAAAAATCATAGAAAGTATTAATTATATTATATCAAATAGTACAGCTCAAAATGATAATATTTGAGATGAACAAATTGCTGAAGATGATTATCAGAATACAGTAAGACCAAATCTATGTAAAATTGCAGAAAGTTTGGATGTTATCAGTACTGTATGTTCTGAATACATTAAAAAAGATCCAGATAAAAAGATTATTGATAATGAAACATTAACTTCACTTGAATTAGAAAAGGGTGATAATAATAGTAATAGTTCAGGTATGCCAGGTTTCATTAAAGTAATCCTTTGGATTTTGTGAATTGTTGTTTTCGCATTTATTGGTTTAATATCAGCATTTGCGATTAAAGCAAAGCTTAGAGAAAAGTCTGAAAATGAAGATGAGTAATTCTTTTATATATATATTATCCCATGAAAACAAAAATTAAATTACTAATGGTTATTTGAATGCTAATGCTCAGCCTACCATGTTTTGCATCAAATACCTGATGGGTTGGTTGGTGAAGGACACCAACAGAGATTGCTGATACTATAGCTGGGAAAGCTAATGAAGGTGCAACAAATATTCAAGATACTAAATTAGACATGATTAATAATAGTACAAAACTTGCAGCAAATGGCTCTAGAAAATATCAAATCGCTAATACACTTAATTGGCTTATTAAAGATGAAAATTGAATTTCTGCGTATCTTCAATGGACTCTCTTCATAGGGCTTGTTGGTGCAACAATACTACTTGTATGGAATGGGGCTATGCTTGTAACCGGACAAGGTAAAATTAACGAAGTTAAAGAAAAAATTAAAAATATTGTTTTATGAGTCATCATTATGTCTTCCTTTGTTGCAATTATTAAGATTGTTTCCATGTTACTTAATTACTTTTTTTGATAATATTTTACTCTTTTCTATATCTCTTCATGAATAACTTAAGAAAAATTTGAATAATGGTATTATCATTTCTCTTCGGAGTTATTTTTCTTTGAAACTTAACAGTTGCTAAATCAGCTCCAAACTTCAAAGATGATTTTGCTAAAGAATTAACTTCTGATAATGGTGATAGTCTTTATAGTCCAGATGGTGTTAGTTCAAAGAATACTTTAAAACAAAATGTTGAAAAATTATTTTTTCCTACTGAAGGATGATGAGGTGCATTATGGAATATTTGAAAATATGCTGGTATGGTACTTGTTTTTATAAGTATAGTTATTGCCGCTGCACATCTTATCACAAGTCTATGAAAACCAGAGAAATTGAAAGAAGCTGTAACAAGTCTTCTATTTATCCTTATCTGATCTCTCCTCTTCTTTTGAGCCGTATGGATATTTAGATCATGATGACCTTTCAGTGTAATATCGCTTTCTCAGACCAGTTGAGTTGAATATCAATTAACTTCTGCTAAATGACCTCTTTACTTTGTACTTAGTTTTCTTAAGGGGGCTGCATTTTTTGTAGCAATTATCATGATTGTTGTTGCATGATTTAAAATGATGAATCCAAAGACTGGTGAATGATGAGACGGTAAAAAAATTGCTAAGAGTCTTGCAAATGTTATTTTTGCACTCGTTGCAATGAAAGTAGTTGATTTTATTTACTATATTGCATCTCAAGATTCTTTTGCAAAACAAGCAGGTGATTTTATCATCCAAGTGATTAAATTTCTTGCGTATCTTAGTGGTTCATTAATGGTAATTATGCTTATTTATGGTTGATATCTTCTCATTATTGACTGAGGTAAATGAGATAACTTCAAAAAGGTGAAAACTCTTATGATTAATATGATTTTAGCTGTTATTGCTCTCTTTTTCTTCCTCTTTATACTCTATCAAATATTTTCAGAATTCTGAGGAGTAAGCTAAAGCTTGCAGTAAAAAAGGAGAAATGTATAAAGATATTATATCTTTATACATTTTTTTCTTATGAAACTCTTAGTTACTTGTCCATTAGGATTATGAAGTTTACTATCCCAAGAAATAAAAAAATTGTGATATTTCCCAATTAATACTTTTCAAACATGAACATTTGTTGAAACAGATTATAAAGGAATGTTAAAAATCAACTATCTATCTAGAATAGCAAATAAAGTATATATACAGATAGCAGAAGGTTCAGCAAAAACATTTGATGAACTATTTGAAATAGTAAAAAGTTCAGATTATGCTCAATTTTCAAGCAACAATAATCTCTCTTTGAAGGTTGAATGTAATAAATCATCAATCCTTAACTCAACAAGAGCCATACAATCTGTTGCTCATAAAGCGATATTGGAAAGTATCACTCGTTTCTGAAAAGAAGAAAAATATGTCGAAGACCTCTTATTAGTTAATAATCACGATTATATCAATTTGTATTTAAACAGTTCTTGAACTGCCCTTTATCAAAGAGGATATAAAATAAAATGATGAGAGGCTCCTCTTAAAGAAAATATTGCTGCAGCGCTTCTTCTACTCGCATGATGGAAATTCAAAGCTCCATTATATGATTTCTTTTGCTGATCATGAACTATTGTCACAGAAGCTGCTCTACTCGCCAAAAATATTGCTCCATGAACTCGGAGACATTTTGCGTTCGAACATTTTAAAAACTTTGATCATTGATGATTTCTTGCTATTAAAGAAGATGCTCAAGCTAAACAATTTAACTGAGATTATAAAATTTATGCTTCTGATATATCAAAAGAAGCTATCGAAATATCACAAGAAAATGCGAAAAAAGCTTGAGTTGACCATATTATTCAATTTGAGCAAAAAGACTTCTTAAATACAACTCTTTCTCAAGATGAAAGATCTTGGATTATTTCAAATCCTCCTTATTGAAAAAGAATAACTAGTCCCCATCTTGAACAACTATATACAAAGTTAAAAAATAGTTTCACATGAAATATCTTTTGAGGATGGATTAGTTCTATAGAAGGAACCTCAATAAAAAAAGACTTCTTTTCATCAAAGAAGCTTTACAATTGAGCTGAAGAATGTCACTTTTATCGAAGGAAACCTAATTAATATTCAACTTTTACCTTAATTCTTGATTTTACATTAGGTAATACATCTGATTGTAATAGTCACAAATTTATTTTTACACTTGAAACTTCTGGATATTGAAGAATTATTTTTCTTGCCTCCTCAACCGTTTTTCATGAAACATTTGTCTTAATTGATGGTAGGATTCCTTTTACATCTCTTTTGAAATCATACCCCTGGAATATTGTTACTCTTGTTGGTATCATAAATACATCGCCGTCTTCAATTCATGCAAAATCCTGATTAGCATCATGAATGAAAACTAAACTATTTGGATTAATACTTATTAGTTCAATACTATCAGACTGTCTTTCTTTTACATATTGAGTAAATGCAGCTACAATATCAGGCCATTTAAGATAGAAAAAGCTAAATGTTACATCGGCCTCTCCTTTTAAGGAAGTAGCTCTTTCTCATATTTTTCAATTAACAGTTAACTTATTGAATACTGTTTTAACTAATTGATCAAATGTTAAGATCAATGTATCCTTTACTTGGAACTCCTTACTAACAATATTAAGCTTATCAGCATAAACAGATTTTCTAATTTTTTGATCAAGGAATATTCTATCATTATCTGAAATTGTTCAGAGCGCTGTCGAACTTCATCATGTAAAATCTTCTATTGTTTCAGCCCAAATTTGACCAAAATAATAACTATTATCAAGATTTCTTATCGTTAATCTCGTATTCTTTGGAATATTTCCCCTCGTTCACATAATTATTCCCTCTTCATCCGTTTCTGCGGCATAAAACTTTGCTTTAATTTCAGATGGATTATCTGGCAATCATGCAGGAATTTTAAGTGGATTCTTTGCGATAAAAGTTAAACCATTAGCTGTTACAAATCTTGTATTAGCCAATAACTCAATATCATCTGAAGTTCTATTATAAATCTTAACCATTCATGCTGAAGGATTTATTATATGCTGAATATTCTCAGTTGAAATTGATAATTGATAATTATAATCAATACTTCATGTATAATATGGAATACTAATTTGCCTTACAGAACCGAGAGCTGCGGCGTCTTGTGCTGAATAATAGCGAAAATTATATATTATATCTTCTGTCTGTTGAGCAACCTTTAATGTAATTGTTGCATTAGGTAGAATGAGTAATATTATGAATCGCAAAATTCATAATCATGCTAGAACCTCAAAAAAGAATACCATATAAAAAAGATATTTTTGTCTGTTATATGCATGGAGATGAAATTTCTTAATATCAAAAAGGAACAGTGACAATGTTTTTAAGAATTTAATTATTGGTTTTTCTTCCTCGTATTGAACTTTTAATCATAAGTTTTCAAAATATTTTCTATTAGATTCTTTTTCTGCTGAAAAAGTTATATTGAGATTCCTTTTTTCAATTATTTCTACCATTTGTTTTCCCCATCGTTGGTTTTCAAAAAAAGGATGCTCAGGGTCTATAAACATCTGAACAGCTTTTTGAGATGGGATTTTCTCTAATGTTTTGAAAATCTTATATAAACTATCTGTCTTTGAAAAAAAGAATTTCATTATATGAAGATAAACACATTCTAAGATATAAATATACCACTAATATGGTTTCTTTAATTTCTTTCGTGAAAGCAGACAAAAAAGGATTAAAAAGATGAATACATAGTGATTAACATCTAAACTAAACTTTCAGAAAACAGAAAGGACTCCATGAGCAGGATAATTCCAGAATGGAAGTATTGCCATGAAAAGGATAAACAATAGAATAAATCACCGCAATCCTAAACCACTTCTTTTCACTATTAATTTCCGTATTGTAATAATAACATTTATAGCTAATGCACCTAATGACAGGAAGAGACCAATCGGATATACTCATCCATATTTAATAAGAGCACTATCTGATGTTAACGCCGTCACATGAATTGCTCAAGTATTTGTTTTTCCTATAAAATTATCTCATAAAACTAAGAACACTCATAGAACTATTATTGCATTAATAAATCCAAAGAAAAGAATATCTATCCATACTCTTTTTGATTCGTTCCTTTTAAACTGAGAAAGGAAAATAAGAATCATAACGAAAGATGAAAGCACTACTCCTACAAGAGAAAAGTGATATCAATAAGGACTAAAAACTTGCAATGAAGTCGGAATTATTCATCAGTTCAAAAAGAACGAAAAATAAAGTCCGCAAAAATATACAACGATAAGATACCATGGAAGCCAATTGAAGAATCTTACAAATTCTTGATGGTACTTTTTAGAAAGAACATATACCGTAATTAACAAAGCGAAACAAGCCAAAACTATACCAATTCACGTCATATACAGTTTTGTTCAAAAGATTTCTAAATATGGATACATTAGCATATTTAATATAAATAAGAAGAAAGAAGGTAAAGGATAATATATGAACGATTCCTTATCTTCTTCCAACTTTTTAATTATCTAAGATATTGTATTAACTTTGTCTCTCTCAATGCTGTTACTCTAATAATTCATGGATAATCTAATTGTTCTTCAATCTTCTTTCATATTTCAACAAGTAGGTCTTCTAATTGTGTATCTGGAATAACTTTTGGATCTACAAATACCATAATTTCTCTACCAGCTTGCATAATATATACTTTTTCTACTCAATCAACTTCTAGAATCAACTTCTCAAGTTCTCACATCTTTTCAATGAAAAAATCTTTAGTATCGAATCTTGCACCTGGTCTTGATGCTGACATAGCATCTGCTGCTGCTATAATCCATGAATAAGCACTTGTCATTTCTACATCATAGTGGTGAGATTCTGCTGCATTAACTATAATTGGATCAATACCCCATTTACGAAGCATATCAGCTCAAACCTTTGTATGAGATTCTCATGCTGCTGCAATTACCTTACCAACATCATGCAAAAGTCATGCTTTTTTAGCAATATTAGGATCTAATCAAAGTTCTACAGCAATATTTTCACTGATTTTAGCAACCTCTAATGAATGAATCCACAAATTTTGACCATAACTGTATCTAAGATAGAATTGACCAATTGTTCTAACGATTTCAGGATTCATCATAGGAAGATTTAGAAGTGTTAATGCTTCTTTACCTTTTTCCATCAATGTTGTCTCTAATTCAGAAACTACTTGATTATAAACTTTTTCGATATAGAATGGATTTATTCTTCAATCTTTAATTAAAATTTCTAGTGCTTTTGCAGCTACAAATCTTTTTTCACTATCAAATGATGATATTCTTACTGATAATGGAGTATCATCTATTAATAATTCGACTCCTGTTAATTTTTCAAATAAAGAAATATTTCTTCATTCACGACCAATTAATTTTCATTTAAATTCTTCACTTGGAAGATCAATCATCTTTGAAGTAAACTCACTAACAGTATCAGCCGCCAATTTAGGCATTGCTTGTGCAAGAATTTGTGCAGCTTCTTTTTGAGCTTCTTCTGTCTTAATTGTCTTAAATTTTTCTATAAATCTAACTATTTCTTCTTGGTTATCCTTCTCAACTCTTTCGAAAATTTGAGCTTTTGCATCTTCTGTAGAAATCTGAGCAATTTCTGATAATTTCTTATTTTGTTCTTCTATAATCTCGTCAACTTCTCTTTGTTTATCTAATACTTTTCCTTTTTCTTCTTCTAATTTTTCTAACTTTTGATCCATTTTTTCTTCTCTTATGAGAAGTCTATTTTGGATTTCTTCCATCTTTGCTAGTCTCTGATCTTCAATTTTTTGTGCCTTAATTTCTGCTTGTTCCAATATTTTCTCTGCTTTTGCTTTTGCTTCATCTAATATTTCATCTTCTAATTCTTTAGCTTTCTCCATCTTCTTTTTAAAACGGATTTGCTTCTCATTTAAGGTTTTTTTATATCCATAGAATCAAGCTGCTCAACCTAATGCTAGGGATACTGCAGCTGTTACAATTATTCATAACGTTGGCATATGTCTATATATTATATCATAAAAGGCTCATATATTTGAGCGAAATTTTCACTATAAAAAAGAGTATAAAATTCTGCATAACAAATGCAAATAAAAATTAGTTCCAAAATCCGCTTTGCCTTGTAAAATTGTTTCTTTTTCCTATATTTCCTCTAGTTTAAATTTTTTTGTTATTATGAATTGATTACGGTATTCGATATTTGCAATTATTGGAGGTGTTTTAATATTTATACTCCTCTATTTACAACATCCACTTTTTTGAAAAAGACCTTCTTGAGAAAGATTAAAAAGAATAAAACAATCACCTCATTATAAGTATTTTCAATTCAAGAATCTTTCTAAAACACCTTTAATGACATATTCCAAGATTTCTCCTCGTTGGAATTCATGATTAAATCTCATTAAAAAAGCAAAAGAAGGTGTACGTCCTCCTATTATTCCTCATATTCAAACAGATCTTCATAAATTAGAAAAAAATATTAATGCTATTATTTGGCTCTGACATTCAGCATTTTTTATGCAACTTGACTGAAAAACCTTTCTTGTTGATCCTACATTAGTCACATGATCACCAATACCTTTTGTTAACAAAGCGTTTCCATGAGCAGATACCTATAAACCAAAAGATATGCCACATATTGATTATCTTCTCATAACTCACGATCACTATGATCATCTCGATTATTTCACAGTAAAAGAATTAAGATGAAAAATAGGGAAAGTTGTTTGCTGACTTTGAATATGAGCTCATTTTGAAAGATGGTGATTCAAAAATGAAGATATCATTGAATTAGATTGGGAACAAGAGTTTAAAGAATGAAAACTCAAACTAACCGTTCTACCTGCTCGTCACTTTTCATGACGTTTATTGCGACCAAATAACACTCTTCGATGTTCATTTATGATTGAAAGTCCTTCTAGTACTATATACCTTGCAGGTGATTGAGGTTATGACACCTTCTATAGAGAAATATGAAAAAAATGGGATATAGATATTGCTATTGTCGAAAATTGACAATACAGTAAGAGTTGGAAATATATTCACACACTTCCACAACAATTACCACAAACAATAAAAGAACTCTGAGCAAAAAGAGTTATACCTGCTCATAATGGAAAATATGCACTTTCTACACATCTACGGAAAGAACCTCTAGAGATTTTATCAAAAGAAGCTGAAGAATACCACTTCAATTTATTAACTCCTCAAATTTGAGAAGTTGTTAACATTGATAATAAAAAACAAGTTTTCAAAAAATGGCGAGAAAACGTTGATTAGTATTTCTCTATATAAATTAATTTCAACTAGGAATAATAAACATTTAACCGATTAGCAAAATCTTTTGCAGGAATATCTATTTTTCAGGGGATATCTTTTACTAATGTAATTTTCCAATATTTTTCTGGATACTTAACTTTCAAATCATCTCAAGATGCTGAAAAACTTGCCGATTCATGCTCACTTATAAAAGAACCTATTGCATTTACTAAATGCGAAAAGTATCTTGCTCTATCTCTACATTTTCTTAAAGCGGAAGATTTTCAATGTCCTTCACTAATTTCTTTAGGTGTATATCTAAAAGTATCTATATCTTTTTCTTGATATTTAGGAAGTTTTACTACCACTTCTGGAGAAGCTTCAAAAAGAAAGTAATTTTCATCTTCTGTATACTTAACTTCTCTTTGTCGTGAATGTAATGCGAAATTTTTTTGTCAATTTGCTGAAATAGTTTCAATACTTACAACACTTTCTCTTTTCCTAGACCAATCCTCTTCCTTTTTCGTATCTTTTGCATTTATAAAGCTGACCATTGATAAAGACTCAGGATAAGCTACATAAGTTTCCTGAGATCAATCATTCCTTAAGTATTCTCACTTTCTTAAAAAAGATGGATGGGTATATTTATCAATCGGCTTTCCCTCATGGAAATTTCAATTATACGTCCAATTTTCAGTTACAAGTTTTCCTTTTTTACCTCGCTCTCCTCTAAAAATTCATCAATCACACCTCAAAACTAAAGCATTTCAAAAAGGCGCTCAATCACTATCCAATTCTCAAATATAAAAATGTGGAAGACCATACTCGTCTTCTAAAATAAAATAACCTCTATCGTGAGAAAGATCCTGATAATATCTATTTCAGTCTAAAACTATGTATCTATTTCACTCTTCATCAACATGTATTAAATTTTCATGAACAACAAAAGTTGCATCACTTCGATATCAAAGTTTTCAAAAGTTATTATATGATAATTCACTAGAAACAACTTCTTCACAATGACTCAAATTTTCAAATAATTCTTTTCATTTTTTCTGAGACTCCTCTTTTATACAACTTTTCGAGTCAGGTTTTTCTCACAACAAATCCTCTTTTTCCATAGAATTTACTAACTGATACAAATAGATTATTTACAATATAATAATAATTAATAGTTATAGAATGTCAATATGTGTTTTCATAGGCTTATATATACAATTTATCCTCTTGTGTAAATAATCTCAGAATATTCATTCAATAAACCTTTCGCCCTTTTTAGATCTTCTGAATTAGCTGCACGAACTCACTTTAAAGGATAATTTAATTTTAATTTTTCTCGTTTAGAAACTCACAAATTATGATATGGTAAAATTTCTAATCTTTCTGCTGATGTTCTTGTCTGTAAATATTCTCAAAGTTTTCTTAAATCTTTTTCATCATCTGTATATCATGGAACTAGAACATATCTTATCCAATATGGTTTTTTAATTTCATCTAAATAATCTAACGTCTTTAATGTGTTCTCATTAGATTGCCCAACTAATTCTTGATGTTTGATTGGATCAATATGTTTAATGTCCGGAAGTATAAGATTGGCTAATTTTAATACTTCTCTAGCTTCTTTTGTTTGTACATATCAATTAGTATCTATACATACATGAAAACCTTCTTCCTTTAATTTTTTAACAATTGGAAGAAGTGCTGACGCTTGCAATAACGGTTCTCATCAAGAAAATGTTACTCATCAATCTTTTCAAAAATATTCAATTTCTTTTCTCATCCTCAAAAGGACATCATCTTCTGATCGATGCATTACTCTTTCATTTTCAACAGGTATTGTATCTGGATTATGACAATATTTACATCTAAACATACAACCTTGAAGAAAAATAACAAGCCTTATTCATGGACCATCTTGCGTTGCAAATGTTTCAATTGAGTGAACATTAAGCATCAATGCCGCCAATACAAAATAAAACTAGAATTTCAGGCAAGAAAAGCCCCGCTTTTTGTGGCGGGGAAATTTTTATAAATTAATTTTATTATTAGATTACTTCAATTGAATATCAGCTAAGCTGAGTAGCTAATTTTATGTTACTTGCAGCTTTACCTATAGCCAAAGGCTTTTGACTTTCATCAACCTTAACAACAGCTTTATTTCCGTCCTTAATATCTATAGAGTTAATTTGTGCTGGCTTTAAAAGTCTTGTTATCAATTCTTTTGGATCATCTATATTTTCAACAAAATCAACTTTTTCACCATCCAATAGAGAAAGAACTGTATTAATTCTATCTCATTTGTGTCCAACAAAAACTCATACTGGATCTATAGATTCATCTGTACTTGAAACAATGATCTTTGTTTTCTTTCAAGCTATTCTTCATATTTTATCTATACGAACAACACCTTCTTCAAATTCAGGTACAAGTTTTTCAAGGATAGCAACAACATATTCAGGAGATGTTTGTGTAATATCTAGAACAATACTTCAAGCTTCTTTACTAATTTTTTTAAGGAATACAAACACTTCTTCTCCAACCTCATATGGTCTATTAGGAATCTGACTTTCAGGAGCTAAAACTACAGTAGTTCCATCAATATCAAGAATTACACTATCAGTATGAACTTTAATAACTTTTGCTTTTAAAAGTTGTCCCTCTTTATCTTGGAATTTATCGTAGAATCTTTCTCTTTCTATATTTTTGATACCTTGCTTAATAGTTTGAGCAGCTGCTTGTGCTGCGATTCTTGAAAGTTCCATATTCTCAGGAGTAACATCTGTTAAGAGAGGTTCTCCAATTTCTATATCTTTTCTCTCTTTTTTAGCATCAGCAAGAAGGATTTGAGTCTCTTCATCTTCTAATTCTTCAACAACTGTTAGCACTTTATATACTTTAATAGATCAATCATCTTCAATATTTACAGCAATATCTGATTTTCTATATTCCGGATAATCTTTTTTAAATCCTGATTTTATTCATGATCTCATAATATCAAGCACTTGATATGGATCAAGTCTATATTCTTCTACAAGATGCGCAATTGCAGCCTGGATGCTTTTTCCATCTAATTTCATACTAAATTTTTATTTAATAATAAAATTTGGTTCGTTTTTACTTTAACTTTTCATTACATATTTTCAAGCGGAAAAGACGTGTTTTTCTCTCCTTAGGTTTTAGCAAGTTAAATAAGCTTGACTTTTCCTTCTATTTTTAATATCATATTGCTTGCGTTGTTCGTGTAGCTCAGTTGGTAGAGTTTCGCACCCTTAGGACCAAAAACAAGCCCTATGACGTATTACCAACTGCACAGAGATAGGCCAAAAATCTCAATGCAGTCAATGCTAGCTATTGTAAGCGTCGGTTTGTCTAAATGCGAAGGTCATGAGTTCAAGTCTCATCACGAACGCAATATTATTAAGTCCTTTACTTATTGGTAAGGACTTTTTTTGTTGAATTAAACATCTTATTTGTGTAATATACAATCGAATATAAATAGAAAAACAATAACAACAAAAAATATTGCTTATGAAAAAAACATTCAACTATCTCCCTCTAGTTCAAGCCCTTGAACTCATAGTTCAAAGGACAATGAACCTAAAACTCAAAAGGGAAGATCCCTTTGGAGAAAAAGTTGCTCACTCAATCAGTGATATTCGTATCTCATTCTTAAGTAATATTTCTTATGAAGTATCTTACTTAAATGGGATTGCACGTGTCATTGATAGAGAGATTGATACTCCCGAAATACTCATAACAGTATGTATCGAAAAAAAGACAAAAATTTTTCGTCATGTTGATGTATTTCAAGACCTCTACCTGAAATCCTATGAAGGAATATTATCCGTATTATGGTGCGAAGTTACTAACATTATTGATGCTCTATTCGATAAGTTTTATACTTCTAAAACCAAATGTAATAAGTATTATGTAGAAGAGAAGACTCCGCCTATTTATATGGATGATTCCGCGTTTCAGCTAGCTGAAATCGAATATCCTTCAAAAGAAATTCAGACTGAATTCTCTGAGCTTCTCCAAGATTTCTTTCTAGTGCCTCATGTTGATAGTGTTTCAGGATGTCTATATTCCAAACGCAAAGTCTGGATTGTTGTTGATTCTTCAAAAAATAGAATAATTCAGCATCAAGATTTTGTTGAAGGAAGAGCTCATGGATATCTATTCAACTCAAAAAAACGTGAGTATGATGTCTCCTGTAGCCAAATGGCATTAAATTTCGGTATCTTAAAAAATTATTTTAAAGATATTCGAAATGAATTACAGAAGGCTTTATATAGTACGAATCGGAGCCAACTAGAAAGTGGAATCTATCCGTATCTATTTATGCCTTCTGCCATGGCAACCTTATGTCATGAAGCCCTTGCTGGCCATATGCTTTCCGGTTATTACATTGCCAATGAAACTTCGACCATATTCAAAGGCAAACTCGGAAAAAATATAGCAAAGAATGGCTTTATGAAAGCTCTAAAGAATCTCGAGATTTGGGACTGTCCAAGAGATAAAACTATGGTTGCTCATTATGAGTATGATATGCAAGGCACCCCGGCAAAAGACGTCTGTCTTCTCAAAAATGGAGTTGTTGAAAATTATCTTCTTGATAAGAACTCTTCAGCACGTCTTCACAAAGAGAATAACGGACATTCACTTGCAGGAAGCTTTGTTAAAGAACAAGATGAAAATAGTGATGTCTTTGAGAAAATCATTCCTCGTCCCAAAAAACCAGAACCTCGTGTTTCAAACCTAAAGGTTTATAGTACTAGCACTCACAGTCTAGACGACCTAAAGAAACAGCTTCTTGAAAAGTTTGGGTACTACTATATTGTGGAATCTCACGCTGGAGAAGTAAACATCGAGACTGGAACCTTTGAACTCACCGTTGATTACCTTATCAAAGTCAATAAAAACGGGAATAAGAGTTATTTCCACGGTGGAACATTGTCTGCAAACCTTACTGATTTTCTTAGTTCTATTATTGAAGTGAGTAATCATTATGGAAGAACTAATGGATATTGTGGAGCTGAAAGTGGTTGGGTTCCAACTGAGGAATTCGCCCCTGCGGTAAGTGTTTATGGAATTAATTGGGCGCCAAACCCATTACCTGAACCTTTACATACCTATAGTTCTAAAAGAGACAAGTATCTGCCCGAAAAGCTCAGAACAAAAAAAACGAGCTTTGAATACTGAATAAATATGAGGATTGTTGATTTCACAATCCTCATTTTTTTAACAATAAATATTTAAAATATCCTACAAAAAAATAATAAAAAAAATGCGGAAAGTTTTTAACACTTTCCACATTTTTTTATATTGTTTATCTCTTATTTCTCAATCTTGATGCCCATTTACTAACCATACTTGCCACACTACTAGGTCCACCTGGAGCACTCATGTATCTATAAAAGAATCGTTTACCGCTTGAAGATTTTCAAGTTGCGAGTTCTTTTGCTGTTGGAGCGCTTCAATTACATTTTTTTCTATACAAATCAATACGCATTTGTAAATTTTCTGCACATCACTGTACTCATTCCTCCCATGTAGCATAACGTCTTGTACCTCAATTATCTGTATTTCAAACATTTCATGGATTACGAGTCCTTGCTCATTTTCACATAGTTCCTACTCTACTATCATTTTGCATAAAACCAAGAAGATATTCTACAGGAACACCTGTTGACCTACATGAGTCTTGAACCATATCTGCAGTAACTGGAGATCTCCATGCTCTTAATTGGTTATCAATTGTAGCCTTTTGTTCTGGTGTTAATGCTTCTCAAGAAGTAAATCACTCAAAACTCCATTCTACAGGAGATTCCATCATTTCTCTTACACTTGGTACAACCACATCCCTCTTTCTTGCATTTTCAATTGGTTTTGAAGATACAATAGATGGATTTTTCAAATCCTTTAATATCGCTTCGATAGTTCCCTTTCATGGTTTACCATCCACAGTAAGTCATCTATGATCTCTTTGGAAATCTTCTATACATCTTTTTGTATTATCATCCAGCGTACCACTAATTACTCAAACATCATAATTTCCAATTTGAGGAATTGGGCGACTAATAGATTCTAAAGCTATTTGAATTGCCAAGATAACAGCTCAAAAAAGCTTTTCATTTGACATCGCCGTATATCATGGTGCTCCTTTTTCAGCTAATCTTTTAGAAATTGTCTCTAAGAATTTAGTAACATTATCCATTCTAAAGACTACATTTTCTTTTCAAAGAGCATCTCTTCTTATTTCATAAAAATTTCACAAGTATTCCGCTGCATTAGTTAATGCATTAGCATTCCATCACTTCAGCTCAGGAGAATTTCAATTATTAAATACAGACAATAATAGCCTGTCTAATTGATCACCTGTTTCATCGAGGACTTTCTTTACCTCAACTTCCTTAAAGTTTTCAGCCTTATTTTCCTGTTCATATTCACGAGGCTCTGGAGCTGAATTTCCTCTTTCTGGCATGATTAATAATAGTATATAAAATGCTCATATATATTAAGTATATCTAAAATTATCAAATCTTGCAAATTTTAGCAAAAAAATTAAACATTTTTTTAATAAAAAAAACCTAAGTGGTCCTTAGGTTCTTTTTTTATTGTAAATTTCTATTTTCAATATTGAGCATTATCTCCCAATCTTTCTTCAATTCTTAGCAATTGATTATATTTTGCAATTCTATCAGTTCTTGAAGCAGAACCAGTTTTTATAAATCCAGTATTAAGTGCAACCGCCAAATCAGCAATAAAGGTATCTTCTGTTTCACCAGATCTATGAGAAGTAATTGCAGTCATGTTATTTGCATGTGCCATGTTAATTGCATCAAGAGTCTCTGAAACTGAACCAATCTGATTTAATTTAATAAGAATTGAATTTGCAATTCATTTTTCAATACCCATTTGTAATCTTTGAATATTTGTTACAAATAAGTCATCTCCAACTAACATGATTTTATCACCTAATGCATCTGTTAACAATTTCCATCAATCAAAATCGTCTTCTGCCATACCATCTTCAATTGAAATGATAGGATATTTACTACACCAATCTTTATATAATTCAACTAATTGCTGTGCATCTAATTTTTTTCATTCTCATGCAAGATTATATAATCAATCTTCATAGAATTCAGATGAAGCAACATCTAATGCTAATGAAACTTTTCATGTATATCATGCTTTATCTATAGCTTCAACGATTACTTGTAATGCCTCTTCATTTGAACCAAGATTTGGAGCAAATCCTCCTTCATCACCTACTGATGTAGCTAGTCCTCTTGATTTCAAAATTGCTTTTAAATTATGGAATACTTCAGCTCCACATCTTAAACCTTCATGGAAAGTTGGTAATCAATTAGGAATAATCATAAATTCTTGTATATCTACATTGTTATCAGCATGTGATCATCCGTTAAGAATATTCATCATTGGATATGGAAGTATTCTTCCCCCATTTTGTCCAAGATATTCATAAATCCATTTTCATTCTGATTTAGCACAAGCTCATACGAAAGCCATACTAACTCACAAAATAGCATTTGCACCTAAATTTGATTTATTTGATGTTCCATCTAATTCAATAAGTGTTCTATCTAATTCTCTAAATCCATCAAATGATTGACCAGTAATTTTACTTGAAATTGTTGTATTTACATTAGCTACAGCTTTCAAAGTTCCTTTTCCTAAAAATCTTGATTTATCTCAATCTCTTAATTCCAAAGCTTCATGAACTCAAGTTGATGCTCCTGAAGGAACCAAAGCTCTATGCATTACTCCATTATCTAAAGTAATTTCTACCTCAACAGTTGGGTTTCCTCTAGAGTCTAATACTTCTCTAGCATGAACTTTTTCAATTGTGTATGCCATATATTTTTTATAAACAAATAAAAATAGCTATACATGAAGCTAGTGTTTTGAAACAAAAATACAAGAGATTTGTAAAAGTATGAAATAGTTAGACTATCACTTGAAATTCAACTATTGAATCTCTACATTTGATTTGCAAAAAACAAAAACAATAGTTATATGGCAAAAGATTTTTTTAAAGTAACCCTCAGTGATGGGAAAACTGCTGACTTCAAAGTAAGAGCTGGAAAGTATGTTCAAGTAAAATTCTCATGGCCAAGTAGTATGAGACCTGTTGGTATCTCTACAATCAATATTGGTAGGAACCCAGAAGAACTTGCAGAAGCGCTTGTTGAGTTTGAAAAACTATGTCCAGACATACAACCAAAGTGTATGCTTTCCCAGAATCCAGATGTTTATCTCTTCCTGTTTGAGGAGAAAAAGTAACGTTTTGTGTATCAATATTAAAGGAATCTCCTATTTTAGGTGATTCCTTTTTCAAAAAATCTCTGAAGTATAGCTCCAGAGATTTTATTACTCAGCTAAGTATTTTACTTTTTATCGAGGAATTCTTTAACATATGTTGCAATTTTTTCCTCAATTATAACATTATCTTCCACACTATTTGAGGAATCCTCATTCGGTACTATTAGAATCCCTTTTATCAAGTAATCATCATGTATTCTCACATACTTTTGCACTCGTTCATTTGCATCATAAAGATGAAATTGGGCTGTCTGCGGCAATGCGATGAATTCAAGATAGGTGCAAATATCTTTAATATAGACATTTGCAACTCGATTAGTAATGTACGGACCTTTGTGTTCTGTAAAATACTTCAGGTAACTTTGCCATGCATAAGCTTCTGGTAGATAACTAGAAGTTAGCGTTGGCAAAAATTCTTCAATTACTTTCGAGAAAGCTTGCTTAATATTTGCATAACTTTCCGCTTTTTTAAATAATATTAAATTTGCCATAGTTATTTGTATTTGTTTTTACAACTATGTTATAGAAATCTGATTATGTAAAATCAATTATATTATTCGATACTAGATGAATACTGTCCTAAAATTATCTTAAACCATTGTGTATAAATTCCTGGTTCTGCAAAAATATCATCCTGAATATCTGGTATTGATACCCATTTGAAATCATTAACCTCCTCTTTATTTGGATTAACTTCTCAATCATAATGACCTATGAACACATGGTCATATTCATTTTCTATTAATCAGTTATTAAATTCTGCTAAATATTTAAATTCAAAAATCTCTTTAAGATCTGTATCAAAACCCATTTCTTCTTGAAGTCTTCTATGTGCTGCTTCAATATTTGATTCATTTTTATAAGGGTGTGTACACGTTGCATTTGTCCACATTCATCAACAATGGTACTTATTTAATGCTCTTTGTTGTAAAAGCATTTCTCATTTTTTGTTAATAATAATAACAGAAATTGCTCTATGTAACAATCATTTTTGGTGAGTTATTATTTTTTCTTCTAATCATATTTCATTATCATTTTCATCGACCAAAATCATATCTATTCTTTTATTCTCCATACCATTATTTTGTTTATAAATACTAGAGTAATAGTATTAAGCAAAAAAAATTCAAGTAAAAAATTGTTGTGTTTTTAACATGAATAAGTACATATGTTAAAAAATTTTTATACATTGATTTTAATATGAAAAAACGAGGAAGGCATAGGAAACCATTAATCACAATTCAAAGTACAAAAGATATTCTGATATATACATTTCCATCAGTATTAATGATGATATTTACTGCATTGTATGGAATTGCAGATGGACTATTAGCTTCTTTATATATTTGAACTGATGCCCTATCAAGCATCAATATTGTATACCCTTATATTTGTTTAATTGTTGCTTTGGGCGTTATGATATGAATTTGATGAAGCGCAAGTATATGAGAAAAACTATGAGAAGGGAAAGAAACCGAGGCTAGATCTTCATTCACCCAAATTATTTTAACGACAATAATAATAGGTATAATACTTTCTATTATTTCATATTTTCTTTCTTGATCTATAGTTAAATTTCTTTGAGCCAACGAAGATTTATATTTAAATAGTTTTAAATATTTAAAAGTAATATCCCTCTTTTCTGTTGCAGCTCTCTTGCAACAAGTCTTCCAAATGTTTTTTATTACTGCGTGAAAGCCAAAAACATGACTTATAATTACCATCTTTTGATGAATTATAAATATTGTTCTCTGATATTTACTCATTAATTATTTTCATTTATGAGTATCTTGAGCTGGTCTAGCATCTTGAATTGCGTGGTCTCTTATAAGTATCTACTGAATTGTATATTTTTGTGAAAAAAATACCCCCCTCTATTTTACAAAATTCAAAACTAAACTTTGAGAGCTATTAAATATATTAAAGAATTGATCTTCTGAAATGGTGACAGATGTGTCTATAAGTATTACAACATTCTTATTTAATATCATTATTATTAAATATTTTTGAGAAAATGGAGTTGCTGCAGCAACTATCATTCTATATTTTCAGCTTATCATTTACTCAATTTATATGTGATTATCAAATTGAATAGCCCCTATTGAAAGCTATTATTACTGAGAAAAAAATTATCATGCACTAAGAAAACTAGTTACGCACAACTTAAAAATTGTACTTATTTCATCTTGTGTGCTCACCATATGTTCATATCTTTTTGGAAAATATTTTATAACGATATTAACCTGAGAAAATGAACTTGTATATAATTTAGCATTATCTTGAAGTATTCCTTTCTTTATTTGTTTCCTATTTGCTTGAATAAACATCTATACTTCATCATTTTTCACTAGTGTATGAAATGACAAAATATCTGCAATTATTTCAATAATTAGAAGCATCATTCTGACGGCAATATTTATTATTATTTTCCCAAAAATATTTTGAATCTCATGAATCTGGTATTCAATACCTGCAGCAGAGCTTCTTAGTATTATTGTTTCTTATGTATGTTTTAAAAAATATCGAAAAACATACAAATTATAAAATTTTCTAAAATATTTTATTATTTTTTTAACCACTTCTTTAAATATTGTAGAACTCACAAGTCCTCGATAATGAGCCGAATTACTCCTATAGTTAAATAGACATCAGCCATATTAAACACTGGAAATTTTCATATACTTATAAAATCTCTTACACCTCATAAAAATATTCTATCAAAAAGATTTCAAAGAGTTCAAGCCAACAAGAAAATTAAAACAATATCACTCAAATATTTCTTTTTCCATAACCAAAAAAAAGCAACTATTCAGAGAATTGAGACAGGAATAACAAAGTAAAGACTTGCTGATATTCACCATGAAATTCAGTGATTAACAACTGGTTCAAACAGCCACAAATCTTTACCTATTCAACAATCACAAAAAAGATATTTGGTCAAAAGATCAATTCAGAACAAAATTCCTATTCAAATACCTCCTTTTAAATATGACATATATTATAAAAAACAATCGAATAAACTACATACTTTCAGGTGTTTCAATTCCTAATATTGTTAATGCATTTTTAAGCGTCTGCTGTAAAGCATGAAGTAATGATAAACGAGTAGCCATTAAATCTTCATTCTCGTCATCAAGAATTTTAGATTGATGATAATAACTTGAAAACTCTTTTGCTAAGTTAAGTGCAAATCTTGCAATTCCATTTGGTTTAAACTCCTCTGCACTTTTCAACACTATTCATGGGAAACCTGCCAACAATAGCAAAAGTGACTTTTCTGCATCTGTTGTTAAAAGAGAATAATCAACATTTCATTTTACATCTCCTGCTTTTTTGAAGATAGAACACATTCTTGCATACATATATTGCAAATATGGACCAGTTTCACCCTCAAAAGAAAGTGCTTGATCTCTATCAAAAATTATACCCTTTTCTGAATCTTGCAATAGCATTGAAAACTTCATAGCTGCAAAAGCAACATCATGAGCTATTTTCTCTTTTTCATCTTCTGGTAAATCACGTCAAGCGACCATTTCTTTTGCTTTTGCAAGAAGATCATCACGGAAGTCTTCATATAATACAATATTTCCTAAGCGTGAAGCCATTTTTCCCTCTGAGAGGCTAACTAATGCGTAAGAAACATGCTTTAATTTATCATAATCAAATCAGATTAACTCCAACGTTTTAAATAGTTGCTGGAAATGATGTTCCTGTTCTAAACCAACAACATACAATGATTTATCATATTCTGGGAAATCTTGTTTTTTCTGGTATGCAAGAGCTATATCTTTTGTTGAATAAAGAGAAGCTCAAGTAGACTTTAATAATAGGAATACTCATAAATCAAATTCTTCTAAATCCATAACCACAGCCCCTTGTGATTTCTTTGCAATTCCTCTTTCTAATAAATCATTAACTATTTTAATTCATGGTTTTTCAACCTCACTTTCATAATACCATTTATCTAAGTGTTCTGTTCAGAGTTCAGCAAAAATATGTTTCATATCTTGTAGACATAACTCTCTTGTTTCTTTCCATAAAGCAACAAGCTGCTCATCTCAATCTTCTAAATCTTTTTGTAGTTTTTCAACTTGAGGCTTATATAAATCAGGATTTTTCTCTATTTCTTGAGTTGCTAAGGTATAAATATTTCAAACCCATTTTGTAAAATTTTCTTTAGGAAACTCTTGATTAGAAAGATTCATATAATACCATAGCCACTTTGCAACATGAGTTCAGATATCTCAAGGATAACAAGTCTTAATAACTTTATTTCAAGCAAAAGCTAAAAGTCTTGATATACTTTCACTTAAAAGGAAATTTCTTACATGTCAAATATGTATTGATTTATGTGTGTTTGGAGCCCATCATTCCAATAGCATTGTTTTTCAGGTTGAAGGAGCTTTTCAATATTCACTTCTTCTTTCATTAACTTCAGTTATTATTTGTTTAGCTAAATATTCTACATTTAAACATGCATTAACATATGGTCAAACAGCCTTAAATCAAGAAAAATAATCTGAAGTTTTATCATTTAGAAACTCTTCCAAATCTTGTGCAATTATGTTCGGTGCCTTTTGCATATTTTTTGCAAATTGAAAACAAGGAAATGCAAAATCTCATATTACATTTTCAGGGGCCAATTGAATAAGAGCTATCAATTCGTCAGGAGTTTTTCAGAAAAATGGAGCAATTACTTCTGCAAATTTTGATTTATACTTTGTTATCATTATTAAAACAACTTATAAAATATTACTGGTTAAAGTTATACGAACACAAGTTATTTTTTCAAGCAGTTCTTTAATACTCCAATATATCCTATTTTATAAACATAACTTTTACTTGATTTTCCTAAATAAAATCTTATTTTTCAAGTGAATTTAGTTCTTTGCTTCACAAAATATGGCAATTCTTTTCCAGGTATTAAGGTGATTTTTTTATTGTTTTACCATTATTATGGGTATTCTTCTTGTTAGAGGGGATATAATACTCTGAGAATGAGCCTTTAATATTGTTAAAGAAATTGTTATGCCAGGATATCTTGTATTCTGCTGAATAATGATCGGATATCTTATAGCAATTGTTTGGCAAGGAAAAAATCCTGCATCATACGATTTAACTGTTCAAGGGAAAATTCTTAACAAATCCTTTATAATTGGTGTTGTTATTTGAATTGTTTTAGCTCTTGTATATGTACTTCTCTAATGAAAAAGCACATTCTCTTACCTTTTCTTTGAGTTACACTACTCTGTTTATCTTGATGTTGAAGTTCTTATGATCTTAAGATTGAGTCTTGAGATATAACACGAAATCCAAGTCTTAAGGCAAATATGCAAGTTATTTCCTTCAATGATGATAATTGAGACATAATGTTTCAAGAGGTCGCTGGTGAAAACAGTAAGGATTTAGATACACTTGTTATTGCTTCAGATACATCCACTGCAGGTGTTTCAAGTACAAATCTTTCATCATATGTACAAACTTCTATAAATCATTTAAAACTTATATGATGATACGATCTTTCTAAAGAAAAAAGCAAAAAAACTAGCGTTGGTGAATGATCTAATTCACATCCCGCAATTCTTAAAACATTTAATATTGTTTCAGATTGAAAGGAATTATCTGTTGCGCAACTCTTTGTAGAAAAAAGTCCTTCTGTACTTATGCTTTCTTATGCAAGTACTGAAAGCTCACATACTAAGAGATTTGTAAGTGAATTATCTTCTCTTCAAATGAATTTTTAATTGTTTGTTTTAATTTCGATGTCACAAGAAAATCCACAAAATAATACCGCTGTTTCCTTTGTCATACCATGAATTGATTGAGGTATGCAGCCAATTAATCCTAATGCTTATGCAAAGGAACAAAGAGCAAAACTAGATCGTTTATTAAATTCTCCATCAACAATTTGAGGTTGGGCTCTTTTATGAAAAGTTATTATTGGAGTTATTGTATGAATTCTTATGGCTGTTCTCTTTTATGTTCTCTTCTTATTCGTTTGATGACTTTTAGGATGATGAGCTGAGAAGGCAATTACATGAGCTTGACTTTTGAATTCAGAAAGCGAATTTGCTTGGATAATTAGTCTTTTGTTAGGTTTTGTTGTTAGTTTTGTTGGAACCTTATTTTTAATGGTTATATATACATTCTTTTTTTCATGAAGATATTCAGATATTTGAAAAACAGTTGGATTATTACTATTAACAAACGGAATACTTGCAATTGGTATGGCTGTCATCTTCTTAACATTTAAAGATTTACCAAATGCATCTGTTGTTGGGTTTGTACTTTATGTTTGTCTTGCTAGTTTTCTCTCAATGTGTCAAATGGAATTTGTAGTCAATCCAAACTACTCTGCTTCATCTCTAATGTGATGTTGTCTCGGTTTCTGTTTCTCAATTTCAGTACTTTCTGTTATGCTTGCGCCAACACTCCTACAGAGTGCCAATGAAAGTAAAGCTCAAATGATGATATTCTTAACACCTATACTTGTTTTCCCTCTAATGATTCTTTGACAAGGACTTTGGGATATCGTATATGGTAAGTTCTATGAATTAGGATCAAATCCATTCTATCTTAAATCTCGTGCAGAACTTGATACCGAGACACTTATGGAAGAACAAAAACAAGAATATGAGCACGAAGGTGTTAATGTTAATTTTTAATAACTTTTTCAATTATGAAGAAATTAGGAATATATGTTATCGCGTCATTAATAAAACTATTCTTTTGAATCATACTTCTCATAATCGATTTTACATTAATTAGTCCTAAAGATGATATGGCAATTGCACTTGTTTTAGGACTCATATGAATTTTTTTAATACTACGATGAGGAAGTTATTTCATATTTTATCGATCTCAATGGCTTGTCACAACAAAAACAAGTAAAGAGAGAATGCAGAGAGATGCTTATAAAACTTCATTTTTGTTTGGTCTTTTTTGTTTAATCAATGTTTTGTTGCTTGTTGCTGAGTTCTGGAGTAAATGGATAGGTATTGTATGCCTACTTCTCTTTATTGCCATGCAATATGCTATTTTTACTGATCCATTAAGAAAAGATAATGTGAGAACTCCAGCATAAGCTCCAACAAGCGCTTCAAACTGTTTATGACCCAGATTTCCCACTTGTTGATATTTATACGCTTTGACTCATCTATACTATAGATATCAATGAGGAAAATAAAAAAATTCTAATTACTATGTCTTTTACGACACCCGTATGTCCCATGGCTGATTATTTGTTAGAAAGTGTCAAAACGGCAGCACTTACCGTTGCTTGAGATTACGAGATAGATGTTGAAACTACTTTTGATCCGATGCGGACACCTGAAATGATTAGAGATGAAGATTTAAAAAGAATGTTTAATTAAGATTTAGATTACACAATTACATAGATATGAAATCATTTATTGATATTTCATCTGATAAAATAGGAATCTACGGACTAGATAGTCCAAGATTTTTAGAAAAGAAAGATGTCGATAAAGAAATTGGGAAGATAATAGTAGATTTAGATAGAGAATACTGAATTGATGAAATTATTGTTTTGAATTGACCTTGAGGGTTTACTAATTTAAGAGTTGGTTCATTAGCTCTTAATCTTCTTAAAACATTAAAAAACGATAAAATAACATTCTATAGCATTTCAAAACCAGAGCTCTATCAAATCTTTTATAAAAAATGATGGATTCCTCGCTATGGAATATTATATATTTGACAGAAATCTAATGTTTGGTTACGAGATAACAAAGAAATGTCTTTAATTAGCATGATAAAAAAAGCAGATATTGATAATTATAACGATGAATATTGACCTCTTTATCTTGATCAAGTTTATGATGAAACTTATTTCTGAGAACTTGATAACCAACTTAAATATACTTATTGAAATTGAAGACTCACATTAATAACACATAAATGATGATCTTTAGAATGGGATGAAATAGCCCTTCATAAAGTTGATAAACTTGAAGCTAATTATATGATTGAACCAAATGTATCATAATTTATTACTATATATTGTCCATTATGAAAGTTGCTCATGCATTATGAATCGATCGATGAAGTAAATATATTGGTCTTGCATACACACCGATAGAAAATGCCGATGTTGTTTTTCCTATTGGATATGTTATGAATGATTCTATGACATATTATTATATTGCTGATTTGATTCAAAGGTATCATATTAGAAAGATTATTTTATGATGGCCTAAGAAACAAAAAGATGTGCAAGAAAAAATAACGAAATTCATGGAATCACTTAATTATATTATTGAAAATCAAAGAATTGAAATTGAAACTGTTGAAGAAGATTTTACAAGTGTTCAATCTTGAGAAATAGTCTCTGATTTTAAAAAGAACGCAACAACCGATACTATTAGTGCAATGCTAATATTAGAAAGACGAAGACATTGAGAAAAATAATCTTTTATGCCACTATCTTCTAATCATGAAAATAAAACTTCGATGTGTTACCGATATTGAAATCATCATTATGCTCTTCATTTGTTGAGGGATATATTTTCTTTATCAAGCAGATCTAATGCACGAAGACCTCATTATTAACGGTTGATATCTTTATAGAAATCTTGATCTTACAAAAGGCTCTGACAAATTAGAATATAAAAATATTATCAAGGATAGGAATAATATCTTAAGTTATCAAAGCAAAACAGCACCAGCTTTAAATACTTTTTTAGACACTATAAAATCTGATATTATAAAAACTTGTTCTTCTGAAAAGGAAAATGCTGTTTTATGTGCTGATAATTATCTTTCAAATCTTTATTGAAAACTTCAAACAGAAGTTAACGATCCAAAGTCTTGATATGAAGGAAATGACTTAGTAATAAATTCTTACTATAATGATTTAAATGGAGATCATCCTTTCATAAGATATTTCCTCAGTTTTTATGACAAAATTAATTCTTACAATTTTTTAGATATTGAATTACCTAGTTTCCCATGATGAAAAGCTTATTCTGAAGACATAAATACGGAATATTACTTTGATCGAGATACAGCAGAAGAACTTTTTATGACTTCATGAAATTTCTATACCTATTGATGAGATAATATTAAAATAATATGAGATGAATCCAGTATTATTGATAATGCTCAACACTGAATTGTCGTAAACGAATGAATACTTAGTACTTTAGAAAACCAGTTCTGATACAAGATTCCTTATTGACCATTAGAGATTAATTGATGATCTGCTCCTATACATGGGCCTATCCTTTTCTACGAAAAAAATAATAACAATGAATATCTTTATTCCATTCATGCAGACTGAGGATGATCATGAGAATTTTACTTAATGGTTCGAATTCTTGATGATAAGATTTGGGTTCCTATTTGATCTTGTTGATACTGTTTATTTCCAAATAATCCACAGTTATTTGGTAGCTGCAAGCCATGGGAAACAAACACTCCACTCCAAGTAATGTGAGTAGATTGATGAGCTATTGAGTTAGTTGCTCAAGAGATTACTGAATTCTTAAGAAGTTTAGAAAATACAAGAGTCCTTAGTCATTAATTGAAAAATAATTAAGAAGGAATTTATGTAAATCAAGTGGTCACACTTGATTTTTCTTTAAATCCATATTTGAAAAAACTTTTTTAATATTGAAATCTATTATTAAGTAATCCAATTCTTTTTCTTTTAAAAATTGAACATATTTATTAATTACATTCTGATCATTAACCGAAATTGCGAACATAGAAAGTTCGAATAAATTTTCCATCTCGCTTCGCCTATCTAAAAGAATTTTATTTTCTTGGGCTACTAGCTCATTTTTTTCATTATATAAAGATTCACATCTGATTTTCTTATGCCCATCATATACTACAGCCACTTCATTATTAAATGATTTATTTATTAGCCTTAAATTCTTTTGATTTCAAAGCTGCAAAACACGAATTTCATTATCTGACAATATTTTTAATATTGATTCTCAAGAAATTTTTTCAAGAAGTACATTGTTTTCATATATAGAATATGGAGCTTTTAATACACTTAATAGAGAATGAGATAATGGTTTTGTTATAAAAAGAGAATTAAAATTGTTAAAATCTTTGCGTTTATTTTCATTAATAGAGACTTCAAAGGCCTTAGTTATTGATGAAATCTTCTCTGCATCAGGTTCTAAGATAATAAATGCATCTCAATCTTTAAAAGGAATCGCATCCAAAAAACTTACAGGTGATGTTTCTGAATACTTAATTCAATCACTATTAATCTTCTTTATGTATTCAGTAATAGACAAAGAAGTTTGCATCTGTATAAAAACAATCTCATCATAGATTTTCTGGATTTCTATCCAATTTTTTGTTTCATCAAACGTAATACTCTCTCAAGAAAGAGATCATATTGTGACATATTTTAAACATTCCACTAAATCTTTTACTTTTCCCACTTGATTGAAGGTTAAAGTATCTCAAACCACTAAATGAAGAACAATTTGATTTTTCAGTTTCCATGTTTTTAAAAAATCAAAAAATGACTGAGGTACTTTTGATAAATCAACAAGTATATGAAGATTCGCAGATATGTTTGATTTTAAGTATTTTAACACATGATTTAATTTAGTTTTTTTCCCTCCAATACTGTCTTTAAACATTTTATCAATCAATTGAGAATCATTATCAATTTTCTTTCAAAGTCACCACTCTCTCAAGAAATGCTTAGGATTATCATTGTATTCTAAATTATAACAATATGCTCACGGAAGTGAGAATTTTCTATTATTTAGTTGAGAAAATGGATTAAGCAAACATACTGATAAATTTCAATACATTAAATAATTCCTCAGGTAAAATGTTCAGTTGCCTAATATAATAAAATCATAAAGAAAAACAAGAATGAGTTATGAGTAACCTACAATTAAAAAAGATAGTAAGCTTGTAACACTTACTATCTCTACGCTTTATTCTAACTTAATTTATGAATAACAAGTCAACTTCTTAACTTTGGTTCAAACCATGTTGTCTTTGGTGGCATTATATTTCACGTATCTGCTATATCAATCAGTTGTTTCATACTAACTGGGTATAGGGCAAATGCCACTTTCATTTCTCATGAATCTACTCTTCTTTTTAATTCTCATAATCCTCTTAGACCTCCAACAAAGTCAATTCTCTTATCAGTTCTAAGGTCCTTTATACCCAAGATTTCATCCAATACCAAATTAGAAAGAATTGTTACATCAAGCACACCAATCGGATCTGCATCATTAAAAGTTCACTCCTTAGCTGTTAATGAATACCACTTTCACTCTAAGTACATACTAAAATTATGTAAAGTGTTTGGTCTATATTCTGATTCTCATTTTTCTTCAACTATAAAGTTTCTTCTAAGATTCTCCAAGAATTCTTGAGATGTTAATCAATTCAAATCTTTGACTACTCTGTTATAATCCATAATCTTTAATTGATTATCAGGAAATATTACAGCCATAAAATAATTAAATTCTTCTTCTCATGTATAATCAGGATGTTCTTTTCTTCTCTCAAGTCCTACTCTTGCAGCAGCTGCAGTTCTATGATGACCATCTGCAACGTAGAGTGCTGGTACTTTATCAAAAAGGTCCTGAATTTTCTTAATTAAAGATTCATCTTCGATTACCCAAAAATGATGTCAAAATCCATCATCTGCTATAAAATCGTATTCAGGTTCTTGATTTTTTACAATGTCATCTATAATTCAATCCAAATCAGATTGAGCAGGATATGCAAAAAATACCGGTTCTACATTTGCATCTGTTATATTTACATGAACCATTCTATCATCTTCCTTTTCTTTACGAGTAAGTTCGTGTTTCTTAATGTTTTCTTGAAAGTAATCATCTATACTTGTACATGCAACAAAACCATATTGAGTTCTGTCTCACATTGTTTGACCATAAATATAGATTCTTGGTGCTTGATCTTGTATAAGCCAACCTTTATCTTGAAAAGCTTTAAAATTTTCAACAACCTTATCATACACAGCTTGAGAATGTTCATCAGTTCATGAAGGCAAATCAATTTCAGCCTTAGTCACATGTAATAATGAGTATTCATTTCCTTCTGCTTCCTTTCTAGCCTCTTCTGAATTCATTACATCATAGGGACGAGAAGCTAACTTTTTTACAATTTCTTTAGGAGGACGTAATCCTTTAAATGGTCTAACTATTACCATATTATATTCTTATAAAGATAAAATCACATTTGCGATATAGTAGTAGAGTTCTTTTTTCAAAAATCAAGAAAAGCTCATCAACTAAGATTTCACCTCACATTGGTTCTATAAAAAGAAGTAAAGGACAATTGAATAAAATTATAGAAATAAGTTATAACATCTGATTGTATTCTTATTTTTTAAACCAATCCATTCACCTTTTTATAAAATTATTCTTGTATTTTATTTCATTTTTACTACTCTCTTCTTTGATAATTTTTATTTTTTTTATTCGAGTGTGTTATGAAAATTCTTGTATTAAACAGTGGTAGTTCTTCATTAAAATACCAACTTTTTGACATGGATACTCAAGAAGTTTTAGCAAAAGGATTAGTTGAAAGAATTTGAATTGAAGGAAGTAAAATTAAGCACAAAACAGCTAGCTGAATTAAACATGATGTTGAAGGATTCTTAGAAAATCATGAAGTTGCTTTAAATAAAGTTCTTGAACTTCTAGTAGATCCTGAAGTTTGAGCATTACAAAATTTAAAAGAAATTGATGCTGTTGGTCATAGAATGGTGCATGGAGGTGAAAGTTTTAAACAATCTACACTTATAGATGAAAGTGTTAAATCTGAATTTAAAAAATTAACAGAATTAGCACCTCTTCATAACCCTGCTAACTTAATGGGAGTTGAAGCTGTAGAAAAAGTATTACCTGGAGTACCTAATGTAGGTGTTTTTGATACAGCATTTCATCAAAGTATGAAACCTGAAAATTATCTATATGCTCTTCCTTATAAATGGTATGAGGATTATAAGATTAGAAGATATGGATTTCACGGAACATCACATAGATATGTTTCATGAAGAATTAATGAAATATTATGAAAAAATGATCTTAAAGTAATAACATGCCATGTTGGAAATGGTGCTAGTATTACAGCAATTAAAAACGGTGAAGTTGTTGAAACTTCTATGTGATTAACACCATTAGAATGAGTTATTATGTGATCAAGATGCTGAAATATAGATCCAGCTATTATTCCATTCATGATGAAAAAAGAAAACTTAAATGCAGATCAAATTGATAAAATCATGAATAAAGAATCATGAGTATTATGACTTTCTTGAAAATCTAGTGATCATAGAGATATTGAAGATGGATATAATGCAGGTAATGAAAGAGAAATTACAATAATGAAAATGTATACAAACGCCATCTTAAAATATATTTGAGCTTATGCTGCTCTTCTTGGTGGTGTTGATGCAATTGTATTTACTGCATGAGTATTGGAGAATTCTAAGCTTCAAAGAAAGTTAATTGCAGAAAAACTAGGTTGGTTAGGTGTTGATTATGATGACAGTAAAAATGATTTTAGAGGAGAAGAAAGATGTATCAGTAAAGATTGAAGTAAAGTGCAACTTTGGGTTATTCCAACTGATGAAGAATTAATGATTGCAAAAGATACTTTTGCAATTGTAAACAAATAGAAATCATCATTTTTGAAAGTACAGGTAATCTTTATGATTTCCTGTGCTTTTTTGTAATAAAAAAATTTTTAATTTTTTCTTCTATTATTAAATCACTAAATTCAAAAAACACTAGTTAAAATCATTAATTTTCCCTTCAAATTATTGTACTTTTTTTTAAAAAAATTATAATTAATTGTTATGATGATTACTTTTTTTCCTGTTTATACTCTGTATACAAAATATGAACAAACAAATACACAAGTTGAAAAGCCTTAAATTTATTATTTGAGCTTTCGCATTTCTATTCTTTTGATTCATTTTTTCTGTCTCTGCTCAAAATACAACTAGTGCTTCTTCAATATATAATTCAATATTCTTTCAAAATTTAAATCAATTAAATATTCCTATTGGAAATCTCTTACTTAGACCAACACTTACTCGTTATGACTTTACAAGGCTTTTAAATGCTGTTGAATGTCAGGACTGTGTTGTTCCGACAGAAGATATGGCTAGACTATATAATCAATCATTTTGGGCAACATTTAGAGTTAAACCATGAAAATATTTTTCAGATGTATGATATCTTTCTGGAACCTATAATGGAACAAATTATTATTACTGTGTTGCTAAAGTTTGAAATAATGATGTTATGAACTGATATCCTTTAGGATCTTCAAGCTGTTGAGGACAGTTTTGTGGACAATGGAATGTTAGTAAAGCTGAGTTTTTTCAAACACTCAGCAATCTACTTATGGACAGACAAATGTTTAATTATGCAGCACCATGGAAAGATATTAAAGAATGGTTCTCTAAATTAAAACCAACAGATTATAGATACAAATATTTTAATGCGAATCAAATTGCTGTAATTCAATCTAAAGAGAAAGAAACACAAAGCATTACAAATAGAACTGAATATACAACATATCTTGGATACTGTACCTTTAATCCAGAAAATTGTTGATTTCAGACATTCCCTTCTTTAGGTAAGAATGTTTGGCCTCTTGCTGAAGTGAATGCACTCATTAGAGCTTGAATTATCACTGCAGATGATGTAACAGCACTAAATAGTCCTATTTCACCTATGGATGCTGTTGAGAAGATAGAGCTTGTTTATGAACTCCACACAAAATGTGAATTTGATAACGACTATGATTGTGACTGAATTCCTAATCATGAAGACAATTGTCCTTATAATTATAATCCAACTCAGAGTAATTTAGATTGAGATAACTTAGGTGATGTTTGTGATGATGATATCGACTGAGATAAAGTAAAAAATCCTGTTGGTCTTGTTGATGATAATTGAAGAATTAACTATGGACTATTAAAAAATTATCCTTCTCAAGACACAACTCCACTCTGAGATCAAGTTGATGATGCTGCTTATTTTATTGAAGTTAGTTCTCTCGACCAAAAGTTTCCTTCATTCGTACAATTCCAAATTATTGGTCCTGAAGCACCAGCATCAGTTGAATGGGATTTCTGAGATCTTTGATCTGCCAAAGGTAAATCTGTTTCTCATACATATTCAAATCAGGGAACTTATACTGTTTCAGCTAAAGTTACAACTCAAAGCAGAAGAGAATATATTATTTCTACACAAGTTTTCTTCTGAAATACGACTGATACTTCTTATAATCTAAACATTGATTCTGCAAGTATAGACAACAATAAAAAAACTGGAGCTTTCCAAATAGCTTATCAATGAAAATTTGATTATCTTCAGTGGGAAAATTCAGCAATTTGAATCCCTGAAAAATTAAGACCATGAGCTAATTTCCTCACACCACTTATAGCAAATGAAAGAAACAATATCACAGTAAAGGGGTATGTAAACAATATTCTTATGGCCGTTGCAACCGTTGATGTCCTTGATGATGATTGAAAATTTTATACTTTCACACCAACGTATTCTCCTCTTATAAAGAAAATAAACTCTAGGATTTCTACAACACTAAAACTTGTTAATATTCCTACAAGTTCTATAGATCGCATTAGTTGGACTTATGATAAATCAACAAGTTTCTTTGATTCTAGACTTGTCACTTATAACACATATACAGAACAAGGTAAAAAAGTTCTCAAACAAACAATTAAACTAAAAAATGGTAATGAACTTATTTCAACTTCAACACTAAATATACAAGATCCATCTGTTGTATGAAATCAAACCTATAATATAATTCCTGAGACTTCTAATTATGTTAACCTTAGATTTAAAACTCTATGACTTAGCTTATCCGAAAATGATAGTCTATCAACAACACTAAATTGACAACCTGGTTATTCAGAAAAAAATGTTAAAGACGATAATATTATTTTATCTCTTTGAGATAGACAAGGTGTTGTTAAAGTAAATACAAAATATAGTCGTTGAAGCCTTTCATTAGAAAATAAAGGTATTATTAGTTTCTGAACTAAGAATCAAACTTGATTAAAACTTTGAAATATTAATGCCCTCTTTTCAGGACTTAAGTGTGATTTAGATAAAGATTGAATACCTGATTTATATGATGATGACATTGATTGAGATGGAGTACCTAACCTATTAGGTATGATTCAATATGAAAAATCTGACTGTTCATTAATTGTTTGAGATAATGTTGATGAATTACTGTATAAAAGACATATATGAGTTTGTAGTCTTGATAATTGTCCTTTTCGTGCTAATGCTAATCAAGCTGATTTAAATGCTAATGGAATTTGAGATATTTGTGAAAATGAAGGTAATTGTTGAGATTGAAAAATAGATCCAGGAGAAGATTGTGCTTCATGTCCTCAAGATGTTGGTCAGTGTACAGCATTCTGTTGAAACGGTATAAAAGAAGAAGCAGAAAATTGTAAAAACTGTCCTGCTGATATGCCAACTTGTCCATCACTTTGTTGAAACAGTAAAACTGATGCTTGAGAAGAATGCGACTTATGACCAAGCAACTGAAATTGAGAATGTACTATTGCTTGTACTAGATATAAAACTCCTAATTGTTGAAATGGAAAAATCGATGCATGAGAAACTTGTGTTACATGTCCTATGGATGTTTGAGATATTTGTATTCAGCCAGGTATCACATCTTGCTGAGATTGAAAAATAGATCCAGGTGAAAATTGTGATAATTGTCCTCAAGATGTTGGTGAATGTAGTGCAACTTGTCCAAATGGTATTCGAGAGGAATGAGAGAATTGTCTAAATTGTCCTAAAGATATGCCATATTGTCCAAGTCTCTGTTGAAATGAACAAATTGATAAATGAGAAGACTGTGATGCATGAACCAGAAATTGAAAGAATAACGAATGTTGATTTGATTGTAAATTTATGAAAAAACCTGTTTGCTGAAACGGTATAATCGAAGATGGTGAGACTTGTCTTACTTGTGAAAAAGATGTTTGAAGTTGTAGTGCTACTTGTCCTAACAATATTCAAGAAAAGGGTGAAACTTGTGAGAATTGTCCTAAAGATGTAAAAAAATGTCCTAGTCTTTGTTGAAATGAAAAAATAGATAGTGGTGAAACCTGCGACCATGGTCCTAATAATGGTAAAGATTGATCTTGTACTATTACTTGTACTGGCTTTGATATTAACAATCCTACATGTTGAAATGGTATTATTGATAAATGAGAGACCTGCCAAACTTGTGCTATTGATTTAAAAGATATTTGTATCGATACTTGATCTATTGTTACTTGTTGAAATGGGATTATTGATCCATGAGAAACTTGTCTTACCTGCGAAAAAGACGTTTGAAGTTGTAGTGCTACTTGTCCTAACAATATCCAAGAAAAAGGTGAAACTTGTGAAAATTGTCCTAAAGATATGAACCAATGCCCTACTCTTTGTTGAAATGAAAAAATAGATAGTGGTGAAACCTGCGACCATGGTCCTAATAATGGTAAAGATTGATCTTGTACTATTACTTGTACTGGCTTTGATATTAACAATCCTACATGTTGAAATGGTATTATTGATAAATGAGAGACCTGCCAAACTTGTGCCACTGATTTAAAAGATATTTGTATTGATACTTGAACTGTTGTTACTTGTTGAAATGGAACTGTTGATCCATGAGAGACTTGTGAAACATGTCCTAGAGATTTAAAAGATATTTGTCTTACTCCTTGAGAATGAAAATGCTGAAATGGTATCTTAGAAGAGGGAGAAACATGTCTTAACTGTCCTACAGATGCTTGAAGCTGTAATTGATTGTGTTGAAACGGTAAAATTGAAAGCTCTGAAACATGTCAAAACTGTCCTCAAGACGTTGGTCAATGTAGTTGAAGTTGTTGAAATGGTATTCAAGAACCTTGAGAAGGATGTGATAACGGTAGTAATAACAATTGAAAAGATTGATTGTGTAGTAAAGACTGTAAAGTTGTTGATCCCGATCAAATATGCTGAAATTGAGATAGAGAATGAACTGAAGTGTGTGATGGTGGTTCAAAAAACTGAACTCCTTGATATTCATGTACATTAAGTTGTACCGGATATCTACCTGATTTTCCTAAATGCTGAAATAAAGAAATTGATCCATGAGAAACTTGTGAAACTTGTGCGATAGATTTATGAGATAAATGTTTACAAACTTGTTGAAACGGTAAACAAGAGATATGAGAGACTTGTGACAACTGATATGAGAACAACGGTAAAGATTGAATATGTGGATTTGATTGCCACACTCCAGCCGATCCAAAAATCTATTGCTGAAATGGTACAAAAGAAAAGAGCAATGGTGAAGAATGTGATAAAGGATCTGGTAAGAATGGAGTTGATTGAAGTAGTTGTGATGCGAATTGTAAGGATGTTGTAAAGAAACCTAAATGTTGAAACGGAGAGCTTGAAACATGAGAAGATTGCGATTTATGAAAATCAAGGAATTGAAATGTCTGAGAAAATTGTTCTACAAATTGTACTTGGATTAGAAAATGTCCTAATGGACAAATTGATCAATGAGAAAATTGTAATACCTGCCCTGAAGATTCAAAAGATGCTTGTATTATCCCATGGAAAGGTGAATGCTGAAATTGAATTATAGAAGAAGGTGAAACCTGTGAAACTTGTCCTCAAGACGTTGGTCAATGTACTGCATATTGTTGAAATGGAAAAGTTGAAGATGCAGAAACCTGTAGTAGTTGTCCAAAAGATGTAATGAATTGTAGAGGAAGCTGTTGAAATGGAACTTTAGAACCATGAGAAGAATGTGATCACTGAGATAAAAATTGAAAAGATGGTAAATGTAATGAACAATGTATTAATGTAGACTCCCAACATTTTTGTTGAAACTGAAAACCAGATGAGTGAGAAATGTGTGATGATTGAGTTGATAATGGAACATCAAGAAGTAGTTGTACTTTAAAATGTACCGAATATAATTTTCTTAAACCACTCTGCTGAAACTGAAAAATAGACTTATGAGAGAACTGTGTAACATGTCCTGTTGATTTGTGAATAAAATGTAGCAATACTTGTTGAAATTGAGAAAAAGAATATTGAGAAGATTGTGATAGCGGTAATTTTAATGGGAAAGACTGAATATGTAGTGCTGAATGTAAAACTATATCAAAACCTTCAACTTGTTGAAATAATAAAGTTGATGCTAATGAAACATGCTACAATTGTCCTGAAGATTTAAAAGCTTGTAGCTGAAGCTGTTGAAACTGAGAACAAGAACCTTGAGAAGAATGTGATAATTGATCTTCAAATTGAACCGACTGACAATGTAGTAAAGATTGTAGAAATATTAGTAAATCTCATTATTGTTGAGACTGAACACAAGATAAAAATGAAGCCTGTGATGATTGAGAAAACAACTGAACGAGTAAAAGTGATTGTACTAAGAGTTGTACAAGAAAAGATCCAAAATATCCAGGTTGCTGAAACTGAAAAGTAGATAACGGAGAGAATTGTACAACATGTGCAACTGATCTTTGAGTTAGCTGTCTTGCTTCTTGTTGAAATGGTATTCAAGAAACAAATGAAGCCTGTGATAATTGAGATGATAATTGAACTGATTGAATCTGTAGTAAAGAATGTTCATTTGAGCATTGAGCTGTTTGCTGAAATGGAGTTATTGAATGAGATGAAAAATGTGATTTATGAAAAGAGAAAAACGGTTCCTATGGAGTCAACTGTACAAGCCTATGTTGAGAAGAAGATGAATGTCCTAACTGAAAAATAGATGAGAACGAAAACTGCCAAAAATGTTCTGCTGATTTATGAGCTATTTGTATTACAAGTTGAAGTGTCGTTCCAATTTGTTGAAATGGTATTATAGAAGCTTGAGAAGATTGTAAAAATTGTAAAGAAGATGTTTGAGAATGTAATGCATTCTGTTGAAATCATACTATTGAAAAAGCTGAACATTGTTCTACTTGTAGTGAAGATGTAAAAGCATGTAGAGGTTCATGCTGAAATAAAATACTTGAAGCTTGAGAACAATGTGATTATTGAACACTAGAAAATGGATTTAACTGAATTTGTGCTACTGACTGTAGATTAATTTGATGGAATGATAAATGTTGAAATGGTGAGCCAGATCAAGGTGAACAATGTGATGCTTGAGATAAAAACTGAACAACAGCTAGCAATTGTACATTAATGTGTACTATATTAGATGCAACACATCCTAAATGTTGAAATGGAGTATATGATGTCTGAGAAGATTGTGAATCATGCCCAGTTGATCTCGGATCTAAATGTTCTTATACTTGTTGAAATGGAATTCCTGAAACATGAGAAGAATGTGATGATTGAGTTGAAAATAACTGATTTAATGGGAAATGTTCTTTTAGTTGTAAAAGAACAACTGCTAAATGCTGAAATGGAATTCAAGAGTGAGATGAAAAATGTGATAAAAAGGATGATAACTGAAAAGAAGGAAGTTGATGTACAAAAGATTGTAGGTTAGAAAGAAAGCCTTCTTGCTGAGATGGGGTATGGGATAAGGAAGCATGAGAAGAATGTGATTTAAAGACAGATAACTGAAAAGAAGGTTCAATCTGTTGAAAGGATTGTAAAAAAACCACAAACTGTAATGATTGAGATACTACTTGAGAAACCTGTCAGACTTGTGCGGAAGATGTTTGAGAAAGATGCTTCTGAGATGATTTCTGCTGAGATGGAATCCACAATAAAGAAACGGAAAAATGTGATGATTGAACATTTAATTGACTAAATAATAACTGTAAAATAGATTGTACACTTGTAAGTGAATGTCCTAACTGAAAAATTGATGGTGATGAAACTTGTAAAAGCTGTGAATCAGATGTAAAAAAGTGTTCTGCTGAATGTTGAAATGGAATCATTGAACCAGCTGAGAACTGTAGCAATTGTAAAGAAGATGTTGGAGCTTGTGTAAGTTCATGTGGTGATTGAATACGTGAATGATGAGAACAATGTGATTATGGTTCTTGAAATTGAATTAACGGTATTTGTACTAAAAATTGTAAAATGGTTGTAACGCCATGAAAACCGTATTGTTGAGATGGACATACTGATATAGACCGTTGAGAACAATGTGATGCATGAGAAGACAATTGAAAAGGTCCTTGTTCATTTATTTGTACGACTATTCTACCTTGAGCTCTATGCGGTAATGGTAAAATTGATGCATGAGAAACTTGTGCTACATGTCCTATAGACTTATGAACTAAATGTGCTACAAAATGTTGAGACGAGAATCTAGATGAGCCTCGAGAACAATGTGATCGTTGAGAAAGAAATGGAAGAGATTGAGAATGTACGCTAGAATGTAAAAATGTTGTAAAAACAGTATGTTGAAATGGAATACCTGAATGAGATGAGGCATGTGATCATGGACCTAACAACTGAAAAGATAATGAATGTACTGAAAGTTGTACGATTTTCGATCCTAACCATCCTAATTGTTGAAATAAAAAAGTAGATCCTGATGAAGACTGTTCTAATTGTGATACAGATGTATGATTATGTACTTGAAGTTGTTGAAATAAGAAAGTAGAAGATGGAGAAGAATGTGATAATTGAACAGGAAACTGAGTAGATTGACTATGTGATATAAATTGTAGGAATATTAATCCAAACAATAAATGTTGAAATGGATTACCAGATCCTTGAGAAACATGTGATCAATGAACAGCAAATGGCGTACTATGACAATGTACTATTCACTGTAAAACTGTTGTTAGACCAAAATGTTGAAATGGAAAGATAGATAATGATGTAAATGAGAACTGTAATACCTGTCCTGAAGATTTATGAGTGAAATGTTTAACTAAGTGTTGAAATGGAAAACCAGAGAAAGGAGAACAATGTGATTATGGAACTTGAAATGGAGTTAATGGAATTTGTACCGAGATTTGTACAGATGTTGAAAGTTGCTGAAATGGAGAAAGAGATGAAAAAGAGGATTGTGATACTTGTGCTGAAGACGTTGCTGATAAATGTGTAAATCATTGAGAAAAGTGTTGAGATGGTAACAAAAATACTTGAGAACAATGTATTAATTGTTCAGAAGATGTATGAAAATGTAGTGCTTCATGCTGAAATGGTATTAAAGAAGATCCTGAACAATGTGATTATGGAACATGAAATGGAGTTAATGGTATCTGTAATGAACAGTGTGTACTTATAGGTTGAGACCATTTCTGTTGAGACTGACATCAAGATTCTGATGAAGAATGTGATCATTGAGATATTAACCACTGAAATGGTAATGGTAATGACCATGAATGTAGAATTGATTGTAAGAGATTTACCGATGAACAACCTGATTGTTGAGACTGAAAAGAACAACCTGATGAACAGTGCGACAATTGTTCTGTTGATCTTTGAAACAAATGTCAGGCTGTATGTTGAGATTGAATAGTAAGTTCTCCTATTGAAGATTGTGATCCAAATGATCCTAATATGCCAGAAGGAGTTGTTTGCGTACTTTGTAAAATACAAACTAAATGTTGAAATCACCAGCAAGATCCTGGTGAAGACTGTGAAAACTGTCCTTGAGATGTTCCTATATGTGATGAAGATTGTGATTGTGTTCCTGATTCATTAGATGAATGTAAGGACTTACCTGGAAAAGAATGACCTGAGGCATGTAAAGAACTCAATTGTACTGCAGATCCTGATGACAATTGATGTCCTCCTCTACCAGATGTTCTTTGTGAATGAGATGGATGTGCTCTAGTAAAACCTGTATGTAATTCTTGTCCTTGTCAATTTGCAGATTATTCAAATACGTTACAAAAAGATGACTCTGTTAGAGCAAGACTTTGGGATATGAATTATAAAGTACATTATAGCTATTCTGAATTTGTTCCTCTAGGAACACTCTTCAGCTTATAACTATGCTGTAAAACGGATTTCAGAAACTTTTGATGTATATCATAAATTAGAAAAGTGGTTATTAATTTCAGTAATCACTTTTTCTTTATCCTTGTGGATTGCTATTTTTAATGATTGATCTTGCGTTCTTAAGAAGAGAACTTCATATTTTAAAAATCAACTAATTATTTCTTTATCTCTTATTACTCATTCTTCAGGTTCAGGTATATTAAAATAATCCTTTATAACATTTAATGCTATTGTTCACAACATACGCTTTCACTGATATTTTTCTGAAATATTCTTACGTAGAACATCTTTAAAGTTTTGCATTATTAATCTCTAATTTTATGTATTCTAAATAATGATATAATGATTATTTTATCTCTAAAATCCAGTTTGTTTTTAAAACTATACAGAGGGAAGTTACTCAAAAAAAGATTTCCCTAATAATCATGAATAATTTTAAAATCTTAAAAAAAATTTATCAATTCTGCCCCATTATTCCTATTTAAAATAAAAGCTTCTATAAATTCTTTTATTAGCCAATGAGGACTATGATTTCTAAGATAAATTTACAATAAAAAAACAGAGGAATTAACTATTCCCCTGTTTTCACACATTATCATAAATAATTATCTGATTTTGAATTGGAAAGTTTGTTCTACAGACTGTTGATCTTCAAAATCAACAAGTACTTTAATTAAGTATGTTCATTTTGAATTCCATGTTTTAGTCACTTCCGTGTATGTTCTTCATTCTCATTCTAGTGCCTGTTCACCATCTCAGAAATCCCAAGTAATTCTCTTTGGTAATCAGTTGAATTCTAGTGCTAAGTCAACTTTATCTCACACTCTTGCTTCTTGTAAAGGATGAGATGTTGAATAAATTTCTAATTTTGCAACTTGTTTTTTAACAGCAATTGATGATGGTGCTGTTACAGTTATAGAACGACCTTTCTGTGTATATACAGTAACTTTTGGAGTAAATGTTCCATTGTTATTTTTATAGTCGAAACGATAAGCATGTTTTACAACTCAATTTGATACTTTTTGCTGTGATTCTCCATCTCAGAAATCCCAAGTAAAATAAGTAATTTGATCAGAAGGATCTGTTAATCTTGAAGCAGAAGCATCCAAAGTAACTGTAAATGGTTCAAATCCTATAGTATCTCAAATAATTGATAGTTTACCAACTAAATCTTCTAAACCTATTTTTGCCTCAAATTCTTTCTCAAATTCTAATCAACGATTAGTATCTTCGACCCTAATAACAACCTTATGAGGTTCTGAATCAATTATATCAAACATATATTCATCCGTGCTTGAAGCAACTTTTGGAGATCCATCAACAGTCACAGTAACAGTAGAATCTTTAGTTCTAGGATCTATAGAAATAATTTTTACTTTTACATTAGAAGGAATTGTTGTTAACTTAATAACATTTGAATTCTCATCAATTGATATTTTCTCATATCAATTACTACTAGAATTTGAAGCTGAGAATTCATATTTCACATCGAAAGTAGCTTTTTCTGTTAAAACAAGTTCTTTCTCACAACTTCATTCTTCTCAATAATCAGTTTTGAAATTTAATTTTACCAAATAGCTTCCTTTTCATTGAAAACGGTGACTTAACGAATATGTATTCCCCTTTCATGGAATTGTATCAATAACCGCATTTGTAAATTTATCTCTAATTTCAAACGAATAATCTGATACAGATCTGTCAGAACTATTAAGGAATGTTCATTGAATCTTGTAATCAAGTCCTTGTTCTTGTGTTAATTCTAATTTACAAACAGGCTTTGAAGATGGAGTCACTCTTAATGGGAAAGAATACCAATCACCTCCCTCATCAATATAATGCAAATCTGAGAATTGTATTTTAGGATAATATACTTTTGAAGTATCATAACTGTGATGATAAGCAATTTCATTTATTTTATCTATTGAACCAATATTTTCTCAATACCAATTCAAATTATATTCCTGCAAATTTAAATCTTTAAATACATTGCTTGCATCAAATTCAACATCAGCTGGTATTGGTCAAACAGATAATTCATTTGATTCTTCATTAAGTTGTGTATTTATTCATTTAACAATAATCTCAGAATCAACCCTCAATGTTTTCATATAATGAGTTTCTACTGTTCTCTCATTATTACCATCTATAGTCAAGAATTGTAGTGAAATCTTATAATCGCCTTTCTTCGTATAAAAACATTGTCCATAAAAATGAATATTATCATTACTTAATGGAAGTGATTGTCCATTTCAACAATCAAGTTGAACACCTCCAATTATTACGTTTGAAAATTTTGCATTCAAATATTCCTTATAGTTAGATGAGAATAGTTGTGCTCATATATTTACAGGAGCAATTACATAAAAAGAATTATCAATAAGATGCGATTTATCGGTTTCTTCTTGCCAACCTATTACTTTTTCTTCACCCGTATTTTTATCTTTTTCGGTAACAGGAACATATCTGATCATATTCATTCATACGACATCATCTGGATTCACTATTGAATCCACATCAATACTTCATACTTTTGAAATCAATGTTGTTCCAGCTGCAAGAGCTATTCATATAATCATAAGTCAGAAAATAATTCATGAATAATACCATCATTTTCACCTATTCTTAACTGTAAAAGCTCTATAGGTATTCACTATTAGGATAACTAATCCCAAAAGAAGAATTACCATCATTACAGCAACTGACAAAAGACTCAAGATTGATTTTGCAGTAGCTGCTGAAATTCCTAATGCAGTAAAACCTCCTAAAGAATCAGGATGTGATGCCAAATAATATGATAGTGCTCATAATCAGAGAACAAAAAGGAATATAATTGCAGCACATCAAAGGAATATTGTTTTAACTGATAGATTTCTGCTTGATCATTTTTTTATTGTAACATTTTTATTTACTTGAACTGAAGAATATCCAAGAGTCTTTAACTTTTCTTGGTTCTTCTGATAATATTCACTCAATTGTTTAAGCTGAGTTTGGTATTTTATCATCTCCTCTGTCGGCATTTGAGGATGCTGTTGAATATATACAACAACTTCATTGTAAAGCTGTTGTAATTTTGTTTGCTCAACAAGAATCTCTTTAATTTTAGCTTCATCATTCAAACGAGAAGCCTCCGCTGTTAGAGGTTGTTCATTTAATGGATTGTTTTGTTGTAAGAATGATCCGTTTTGTTCTTCCATTTTGTTTTTGTAATATAAATCAAAATATTCCTTAAATTAATTATATTTGTTTTTTTATTTTTTTCAAATTTTAAACTGGTTTTTTAGCTAAAATAACAAAAAAATTGGACTGAGATTTCTCAATCCAATTTTTTAAAATTTATTCTGCATTTAATTTTCTAAGTACCCTTTCTAAAAGATGCTTTGCATCATAGATAATATCCGAGCATTCCGATAGATCATTTATTGCCTCCCTATGGGCCAGTTTTATGCCTTCAACAATTTCTTTATCTGTTAATTCTTTAGGATTGTCAGAAGAAAGTATATGTCTAGCAAACTCTGGTCTAATATAGGATGAAAGTGGTAAATGATCTTTGTTTTTAGATTCTTGTTCGAAAAGATTTAATAGTTTTTCACTTGAATTAATAAACTCAGACAGTTCATTTTTTTGAGACTCAAGCTCCTGGATAAACGTATACAAATCTCTCGGTAAACGATATTTCGTATAATCAAGTTTAAACTGAATCCAAAGGATAAGAAACAATGCAGTATAGATACACCATTTGGGAAACAGTTCATGATACCCCAAGAACCAAAATATAACTGGGAATGAGAGTACAACTTCTTCAAAAGTAGTCACTGATTTAAGCACATCTAATGAAGAATACAGGGTTGAATAACGTTGTAATATCTTTTTCATATTTTTGTTTTTTTATTAGATTATATATCCGACGCTTAAAAAGCAAGGAAAAATAAAAAGGTATGAAATGCTTCATTTCATACCCTCTCTACAAAGTAATGTTCATTCACAATGATGTGGTGGCAACATGTGCATTGCTCCTGAGTACCATAGTGTCTTCCCCTGATACTGCTTAATCATCTCAAGAATCTGCTCGATATAAGGATCCTGATCGTCCTCATTAAGAGCATAGATGGCAGCCATTGAAGTCTCTCCAACAAAGATTTCATCCGTTGTAACGATTGTGTCAGGTCGTGAATTGTGGTTTGAATGATTCGAATTAAACTCAGATTCTAAACCTTTCAATCTTCCAAATCTGTTAATTAATGGTTTAATAGCCTCGACCGTAGCTGGAATTGCATTAACCTGCTCGATATGATCAGAAAGCCAGGAAGACAGAACATGAATATTCATGAAATTATCCAAAGCATTCAGAGTATCGATAGATTCAATGTTCTCAACTAGAAGCAAAATTGCATGAGAGAATTTTAACACACTAAATGGTGGAGTCACCACTTCTTCAATTTGTTCAGTAATACGATACATAATTCTTTTTTTTGTGATACTTTTATTATTTATATCACATATATTATATATTTCCTTGTAAAAGTAAATACTAATTTCTTTTTTATATTGCAAGAATATAAAATATTATTACACTTTTGGTGTTTTATAAAGAATGTTCAACTTATGGATGCTCTTGAAGAAAAAAAGATTCTCCTGAAAGATGCTTTAATAAACCATCAGATAAATCAAGAAACATATGAAAAAATGGTTGCTGAATTAGATAGAAAAGAAACGGAGTTGAAAACAAAAGATAAACAACGAAGTTTTTGGCATTCAAAACCTATGAACCTTGTTTGACGAATAATTCTCTTCATTATTTTGGGGATATTATTTATATTTGCAGTCAGTACACGATTAAAAGTTTGGTGATGAATAGGATATTAATATAATTCAATAAAATAAACCAATAAAAAACAAAAACTATGGAACATCAAAAACAAAACAAACAGGCAAGCCCTCAAAAGGAAAAAAGTCTACTCAACTCCGTAATCCTCTGGGCTTTCATTATTGTCGGTCTTTTTATTACAGTGTCTTTAGCTTATGCTATATACTCTGTAATTTCTAGAGGTTTCTTATAAGTATGGAGAATCTCCTTGCTTTCAAAAAAATCTGACTATTTCTAGTCAGATTTTATTAATATTTTCTTACAATTATTCTTCTACTCTTTGATAAAGTATCTCAGGACATAAATTTACTTTGAATTCTTTTTTATCAAAAGCTCTTTTTATATTTTCTACGTCTCAATTTTTTGAGGTATCAATTTCTCTCAATTCTTCAATTCAAAGAATATTCTTTAATTTTTCAAATCACTGAGTCAATATTGGTGAAGACAAAATAGCTAGATTTTTGATGATATAAAGAAGCAATTGCAAATCATCAATAGCCTCTTGCTTAGTTGAATCATCTTTCCACTTTTTCCATGGTTCTGCTAGAGTAATAAACTCATTAGCTTTTTGTACTAAACGGTACCACTCTTGCAAATATCCTTGGATATCAAAATTCTGGATAAAACGCGATTCAATAGTATCAAAGAACTTTTGAAATTCATCAACTATCTCTCAAGAGGCCTTTCATTCAGTAATACCATATTTATTACAAAGTGAAACTACCCTATTTACAAGGTTTCACCAAGCTCATATAAGCATACTATTATAAACTCCATTTAACCTTTCCATTGTAAAATCTCAATCTGCATTAAGAGAAACATTATATAACAAATCAAAGACAAAAGGATCTCTTCAATACTTATCAACCACTTCTTCTGAATCTAAAACATTTCATGTAGACTTAGACATTTTAGCACCATTTAAAGTCAAGAATCAGTGTGCTAGAAGTGTTTTTGGTAGTGGCAAGTTAGCTGATAAAAGCATTGCAGGCCAAAAAGCAGCATGAAATCTTAAGATATCTTTTCATATAACATGTACATCTGCAGGCCAAATCTTCTGCCAATCGTCATTTATTCAGAAACCTGTTCATGTTATATAATTTGTTAATGCATCACACCAAACATACATAACATGTTCTTCATCTCATGGAATAGGAATTCCCCAAGGCATTTTTGACTTTTGACGAGAAAAACTTACATCTTCAGCTTTTTCTAAGAATGAAAGTATTTCGTTCTTTCTAATTTCAGGCTCAATTTTATATACTCAATCTTTAATCAATTGAGCAACTTGATCTCTGTATTTTGAAAGTCTAAAAAAGTAATTCTCCTCTTCTATAATCTGAATATCTTTGTTTGGATGATCTGGACATCTACCATTTATTAAATCCTTTTCTAATTTTAACGCCTCACATCCCTCACAATAAAGTCATTTATATGACTTTTTATAAAGATCTCAGCTTTCCATTAAACGTTTTCGCATTAACTGTGCTCAAGGATAATGGCGTTCTTGATCTGATGTTTGTAAAAATCTATCATAAGAAATATCTAACTTTTTATACAATGTTTTAAAAAGTTCTACATTCCCGTTTACAAATTCATGAACCTCCTTTCATGCTGCTTTTGATGCATTCCAAATTTTCATACCGTGTTCATCACTTCATGTCTGAAATGTTACTTCATATCATAAAAATCTATACATCCTTGCTAATGCATCAGTCTGAACAATCTCTAAAGCATGTCATGCATGTGGACCTGCATTCATATAGGCTATTGCAGTTGTAATATAGAATTTTTTTGCCATAAGATTTTTCTGCATCAAAAAAATAAAACTACGCTAAACTTATCAAAACTATATTTCTTTTCAAGTTTAATTTAGTTAAAAGGAGAAGCATTACTTCTCCTCATAAGGATTTGTTCTCATAAAACTTGGCACTAGCATAAATGCAAGAAGTAGAAGGACAAAGGGGATCCAACGTTTTATAGCCGTCAATCTTGCTATATCCGTTTCATCATTAATAAGTGGACTAATCAAAGCGTTCTGTGATGTAAAATAATCAATAAAGCAATTGAGTAACCCATTTACTAATAGTAAACTAATCAATGCAATGCCCAAAATCGAAAATCTTTTAATTCTTTTTCTACCTAATTCAAGATTCGCCTTCAATTCTTCTAATTTGACAAGTTTTTCATTTTTTCCCTCTGTATCAAATGATTTAATAACAATACTTATGAAATTAAGTATGCCTCTAAGCTGTACCACTTGATTATCCGTATCTCTAGTTCTAACGACGATCCAATAGATTACTAAAGACATAAAGATAGTCACAAAGAATTGATTTAGAATACTTAAAGCCTTATATCCTAAATCATTTCTTTCGAATAACACATCAGAGAAAATAAAAGAGAAGCTAAAAAAAAGACTTAAGAACAGAGCAATCCATAATGTTTTATTATACCTTATTGACACCATATTATTATATTTTTTTTCTTAACTATAAGGAATTATTACTTTTAATGCAATTTAATTTAAAAAAATTCCTAGATTACTCTAGGAATTTAGGAATAGAATATTTAATTTTTAAAGATTAGCATATGTTAGCTTTGCTCCTTTAACACATCAATTTAATAAACCTTTAGATTCTGCCATATTCCAATAATTTTCCTTAAGATCTGCTGATTTTGTAATATTCCATCCTTCAGCCAACCCTTTCATTACCATGTATACTTCACAGCTTACAATCATATCTGGATTTGTTGTTGTTCAAATCATTTTCTTTTCTAAAGCTGTTTTCATATAAGGATAGTTTGCATTAGACTTTGAGACATATGTAAACTTAGAAGATGTTGATTTTGAAACAGGTATATTATATGCAGAAATAAGATGTTTAATTGCCTCAATCATTGTTACCTGTGAAGTTGGTTCTTTTTTAGGTGTTGTAGTTACAGTTGGTTTAGGTTCAACATTTTCAACTGTAGCTGTTTTTTCTTCCTTTGGTTGTTGAACTGCCTCTTCTACTGGCTGCTCATTCTCAATAACTTGATTTCAAAGAGTCTCATCACTTTCTCAAGATGAAACGATATCATTATCTCAAGATAAAGGTTCAATATTCTCTCATGTTAGAGAAATATCTGAAATACTTCCTGTTATCTCATATAAGAATCAAGAATTTTCTTCTTCATTAACATCATTGTTAATTTCCTCTCATTTTACACCATCAAAGAATACAGAGATGTCTTCTTTTACTTTTTCAACTGTTGAGCTACCTGAAAAAACTAATCATAAAATACCTCATATTAAAAGAAGAAGGAAAATCCAAAAATATACAGATGAAAGTAAACTCTTTCTTCGAATATTTCAGGCCTTAAAACAAACCCCTATAAAGATAAGCATTGCAACAGCTCCAATAACTGATGCTATAAAATCTAATGATTCCCAAAACAAGTATAGAATTCCTCAAAATCCTAACAATGCGAGTAGAAAAACTAAGAAACGATATAGAGGACTTCATTCAGCTAATGGCTTTCTTTTTGTACGATTAATTTTAGTTTTAATATATTCAATATTAGATTCTGAAATAGGCGCTTCATTCCTTATCCTTCTAGGAGCTTCGTTTTCATTATTTTTTTCTTCTACAACAACTTTATCTTCAACAACTCTTTCTTGAGATACTCTCTCCTTAACAATTGGATATATTTCTTTCTTTTCTTTATTATTATCTTTTAATACAGATACTCAAAAAAGGAAAATAACAAATACCAAAAAATTTATTCCTCATAATGTATAAAAATGAGAATCTCACCATAAGGCTCAAATAATGAAGAATTGGATAACAAAAAAATATAAACAAGCTGTTATTACGTATCCTTTTTTCATGATTATTATACTAAAATTTAAAATTATCCTTTTGATAACTTTTTATTTGCTATTTTCAAGCATAAGTAATATTAAGGTGATTACTAAAATATATCATCGAAATTTATTTCTTTATGGGGCGATATGGAACTGAATGTAATCACTTTGATTTTAAGACAGAATCTAGTGGAGGTATAATTTTTTCGACTGTATATGGTCTCTCGTGTATTAAAATTACAGATCACGGTTTAACATCCTTTAAAGAACGAATCAATTCGTTCTTTGTTGTTTTTTTATTTCGATCACGAGTATCTATCGTTCGGAAGACTTTTTCATATCATATTTCCTTTAAGTATTTATCAAAAGCCTCTTGATCCTTAAACTCATTTCAGTAAGGGAATCTGAAATATGGAGCAGGTGAAATTCCAGCCTCTTCTATTTTTTCTTTAGTTGTTTCCAACTCACTTTTTGCAGAATATAAAGAAATTTTTCTAAAATTAGGATGAGTCGTGGAATGATTACCATATTCATGTCAAAGTTCAACAGCCTTTTGCATCGCTGGATAATATTTTTCTTTAACATTATTTCCTACTACAAAAAAGGTAACTTCATGTCCTCTTCTATGAAGTTCTTGTGCAATTTCAGAAGTATATTCAGATGGTCAATCATCGATAGTTATGAAAACTTCTCTTCCTGTTAGATGCTGTACTTTTTGAATTTTTTTATCAATGGAGAAAACTTCAAATGGATGTAATTGTTTTTCATCATCGGTGGGACCGAACAACGAATCAATTTTTAATGAATCTTCTGTTCATTCATGCCTCTCAAGTGAATCAGGAACAGTATCTGTACTATTTATCAAAGAATCGGCTTCTAACGAATCTGTTTGTAAGGTATCTATTTCCAACCCATGATTTCTCATTTTTTCGGAAATATTATGTCATTGCTCATCAAACCTATCCCAATTCTTATATTTTTCAGGATATCTAATTACAGTTCCTAACTGGTCATTAACTTCATCTACAACATATTCTATGCCACCCTCTTCGTCCACTTGATCACCATTACTCTGTTTATTTCAATCTGAGCATGCTGATAGAGCTAAAGAAGATGCAAAAATCAGTTTTCATATAGTTGATTTCTTCATTTCAAAGCGGAATAAATAAAAATTCCGAGCAGTATCATATATTTTTTATTAAATTAAGTCAATAGTATTTTAAATTCCGAATTAAAAACTGATAAATCTTTACGAAATCATACATAAAATTTACTATTTTACCATTTCAGTTAGTTCAAGAAAATGGTTTAACAATAGTTTATATCCGTATTCTTGGAAAATTACATTTTAATTTAATTATTAAAAGTCCCATTAAATAAAGTAATTAAAGATATTTATCAAAATTTTAAATCTCTATACTCTTTTTCTGAGCACAAATCGCTTCAAAGTTGTTTATACAAGACATCATTACTCTGAATTAAATAAGATTGGATTTCTGAAATAATATCAGCTTCTTGTGGCAAGAATTTCTCAATATATTTTTTATCATCTTCATCGACAGCAAGATAGGACTCATCCATATGCAATCTCTCTAATATAGGTAAATAATCATTTTTAAAATCAGCATAATATGCAAGGACTGTATCATATGCATTCAATGGTTTATCAGGTTTAGTTAATGCAGCGCATTCATAATCAAAAATTGATTCTAATAGATCATATTCAGAAAAAACTTTTCAATGCTTAATATGGTGTGTTGAGTGTTCTCTATGATATTTTGATGCTTTTTCCTTCTCTCGAAAAAAATAAAGAGTCATTTTATCCATATCATGAACCTTTGCTCTTTCTATTAGAATTATTTTTTCATCATTTGTTAAATATTGATTTTTTTGAATATAGTGAAGTAATGCTCTTCTATGTAAATATGTATATTTGCAATATTCAAAATTTTTCATCTTATTTCTTAATCATTAAAACATTTATCTTCTAAATAATAGGCGTAAAAATGCAATTTCTTTTTCTCTTGACATTAATATTATATTTGATATTATACCCCTCGCAAAAAAAAACAAAATACAAATCCTCAAAATTTTCTAGTATTATGAGTAAAAGAAGTTCTTTAAAAACGAAAATTGGCTGGACATGTACACTAATAGTCGTGTTCTTCCTAGTGTGGCTTTCTATCCCTCAGGGATATAAAGCAGATGACGAACAAGCTCTTCAAGAGATTGATTCCTGTATCCTGAAAAAGACTAGAGGCAAGCTCATTGATGGTTATCAAAAGAGACCACTTGAGTACAAACCATCTATTCCATCTATGACCCCTTCGGATGACGGTATTACACAAATTATGGGTAATGATAGTGTTGAACTATATACTGACATTCCTGCAGGTAAAAAGTATCTCATTGTGATCGAAACTGGGAGAAGAATTCCTTTATGGGCGTTATTTGATGAAAATGGAGACTCCATAGAGTGGGACTGTTCAACACAAATACTGCGACCAAACGATAGTATCTATGTTGCAAAACTTCTCAAGTATTCATCTAAATCTGATAGCCTTTTGGAAATCCCCTTCTGGGTAGAAGAATATTCGGATAGTCTGCGCAAAAGTGATATTTGTTCAATCGAATTCTTGGAAACTAGTCGTGAGTCTCTCGATAAAACTGGCAACTTAATTAAGATTGATTCAATACGTTCGGGTATTATGCAATTCCCTGCATTTGCCTCTGGCACAACGCTTGTACAACAGGCTGGAGATCACGCAGAACGGATCTATGTTAAAGTTATGCAACCTGGAATAATCAGTCTTACGGTATCCTCTGCTGAAGATGCTTGTGGATTTGCTCTGTTAGAATGACCACAATGTAATTTTATAAAAAAAATCCCTTCTTGTAATTCAAGGAGGGGTTTTTATTTTAGTATTAATTCTTTACTTCAGTCTCATAATCAATCTTTTAGTTCTCATTTTTTTGCTTTTTCTATTGTATCTTCCAAGTTTTCAAACATTGAGATTACTCAATTAAAATACTCAGCCCTTGTTATTTGTTCAGCGACCATGCCTGTTTGTAGCGTTTTATATCTACCATAAATCTCATCAAACGATTCATTTAATCACAATGATTGAATTAAATCAGAGTTCTTAGAACACGCTTCTTCGAAATAAGATATTAATTCTTTCACATACATTGAATATCTAACATCGTTTTCAAAATGGTTTTGTACTAAGTTTATAGATTTCTCCCTTAACAATGTTGCTTTCTTTTTTAAATCCGAAAGTAATAATTCTTTTGAGACCTCAACATCATCAGATATGATCGTCATAGTTCACTTTTCCTTAATATCTTTAATTGGAGTAGTCTCAGATTTTTGGGGGATATTAATGTCTAAAGTTTTTGAAATATTATCTTCTTTTTTAACGCCATTATCACTTCAATTTTCTGTCGTTTGTGCAATACCATCAATTCAATTATTCTTACTTTCAACTTTTTTTAAGGGGTCCCATTTCTTGGGCAGTACAAAATCAAGGAGTCTCTTCTTTTTAAGATTCTCTTCTTGATATACAGGCTGTTGAATTGGGACAATTTTGGCTGATTTATTTTCACTAGAAGAATTTTTAGAATCTCCATCTACATTTTGAATAGAGTTAGTACTTTGTGTACTTCGACCAGATTCATTGCTTTGAACAGAATCTTGATTTTTATTTGTATTTAAATCATTTGAACTATTTAAAACATTACTATTAGATGGAACTTTCTCCTTCAAAATATTTTCAACATCTTCTGAACTTTTTTGAACCAAATGAATAACTTCAGATGGCATTCTTTTAGATGAAAATGATCTTTGTGTCTGCTCCTCTTTTATCCATTTAGCAACATCATATTCTTCTAATTGAACTGCTTGCTGTTTAAAGTACTCAAGCTCCTCATCTGAGCAATCAGATAAAAAATCATTAACCGTCTTCAATAGGTAATGTATTGTGCTAAATGATTTTCTATCTTCTAAACTTGCAAGTGTCTCCATCCTCTTCACACTAATAAAATTCATCTTAAGTATAATGATAACAACATATTTCGTCAAATTAATGATATTTTATTTACCCCATTACTTTATAATATCTTGATAATATTATTTATATTTTTATAAGTTCGGATGACTTTATTCTTGGAATAAATTAATGCTTATCATATTATCAATATTATTTTTGTGATTTCTTATACTGTTTTTCTTTAGAGAATGATATAATGGAGAATTAATTATTAGTTTTCTTCCATATATTTGATGATTTCTCTTACTTATAGTTATCTATTTACTCTTCATTGTCTGAAAAAATATATATTCAAAAAGTCAAAAAAAATCGTTAAAAATAAAGCTTTCCCCTTTGTTTTTAATCTTATTTTGAATTCTTTTTTGATTATATGCGAATGAGTTAAATAATTTTTATAATCAAGACTATTTAGAAAAGTGAGAACTAGATGCTCCTATAAAAATATTGTTTTCTAACATCTATAAAGAGAATTTTAATTATGACGCCATAAAACAGACTATATCTAATGAAGATCCAGATGTTGTTATGTTCGTTGAATTTTCAGATGAGCATGAAGAAAATTTAAAAGATTATATCAATGAAAAATATCCATATTTTGACAAAACTAATCGATCAAGAATTTTTGGATGAAGTGTTGTTATGAGTAAATATCCAATCACTAACTTTCACTCAATATTTAAACAAACAAGTGCATGGAAATATTGATATTTCATGGTAGAAAAAGATAGTATTCCTTACTATTTTTATCTCATTCATACCAGCTCACCTACCTCATATTTTGATTTTAAAAAAAGGAATCAACAACTTAATATAATAAAAAAAGAATTCTTTCTAGAACATGAGAACTCAAGAGATGAAGATGCAAAAATTATTATGATCTGAGATTTTAACCTTAGTCCATGGTCTCATTACTATAAAACCTTTGTTAATGATTTTCAATGAAAGTTTAGGAATATTACAAGAAGCGTTCCTATGCTTTTCACACGAAACTTATCAGAAATGTTAAAAATACATAAAGATTTTACATTTCTACCAACACGATTCAGAAAATATATTTGATATTTTCCTATCCTCTGGAGTCATATTGATCAGGCATTTGTTACCAACTCATTAAAAGTTAAAAACTTTAAAAAAATTCACATCGATTGATCCGATCATGATTGATTCGTTTTTGAAATAGAATAATTTCTCACGAGGCATCAATTTAGCTTGTATTCACACTCAAAAACTATATATTCCTATTGTTTTATTTTTAAATATTGAAATTTAGTGTAATGAAAGGATTTTGGACGACAAGAAGAATTACAATGGCTTGTATCTTTGTGATTTGTCTATTTTTTGTTCTCTTCGTAGGAAGATCATTTAATTCTGAAACTTTTGAAAGAGATTGGATTTTCACTTCAAATGGTCTTAATCACTTTAGAAAAGGACTTGATATTTCTTGAGGTACTAAACTCGTTTATAAAATTGATTATAGTAAATACGAAGAAGTATACAGTAGCAGTGAATTACCTGAAGCAAAAAAGAATGTTGAAGAAGTTATTCTAAGAAATATTGATTCTAGAATTTCTACTCTTTGAGTTAGTGATTATAAATCATATATTCAAAGACTTGCTAATGAAACACAAGTTGTTGTTGAAATTGGTTGAGTTGCCGACCTTGATCAAGCAAAAGAAATTATTGGTAAAACTGTAGAGCTTGAATTTAGACTTGCTAGTCAAGATGAAGTTACACCAGAAACAATTGCCAAAAGAGAAGAAAAAGCTGATAAAATAAGAGCTGAAGTTCTTCTTAATCCTGATAAAATGATTGAACTTTATGAAAACAAGTGAGCTGATAATATTTATGCACAAAGTATTTCATGAACACTTAGTGTCCTCCCTGATATTTATAAGGACAACCTTACAACACTAAATACGATTCCTCTAAATCAAATTTCAAATATTATATCATGAACATACACTACAAGTAATTATCAAAATGAAGATGGTTCTATTTCTTCTGAGGATATTAATTGATTCTTAATATTCCGTGTTACATGAAGAGATACAGAAAATAAAACTACATTCACATCAGCAGATATCGTTAGTGCTGCTAATGAAAATGGATTAACATATGAAATTGTTGAAGAAAAGGATAATAATAAGGGTATAGCTGATGGAGAATATGTAATTAGCTGAAATGTATTAACATATAATATTGGAAAGGCAACAGATACAGATAAAAAAGCTTATAAAGCAAGAATTATTCAATTAGAAAAAGCATCTACTTTAGGAGAAAGTGATGATAATATTGAAGCCATTGAAAAAGATTTTGAAGCTGATTTGAAAGCTATCCAATCAGCTCTTCAAGCAAATCCAGATGCAGATATACAAACATGAACAGAAATTGCAGACAATTATATTGAAGAAAAAACATTATCTGAATACGTTAAAGGATATGAACCAGCATTAAATGAAGCAAAAATATATACAGATGGTTCAACAAGTTATGTTGTTTACACTAAAGATGTAAAAGAAGAATGAGAAGATATTTATTCATTCATCGTTGTAAATTGAGTTAAAGATGCAAACGCTCTTGAAGATAGTCTCAAAAGTCAAACAATTTACTCTATAGATGAGATTTTTGTTCAAGATAGAGCTTCATGGATTCTTGCAGAAGGTAAAGATTGAAGTCCATTAAATGGAGCATATTTCTCATTTGCTAGACCTGAAACTACTCAACTCTGAGAACCAAGTGTTGGTATTGAATTTAACTGAGCAGGTAAAGAAATCTTCTGTGAAGTAACTTCAAATAACGTTGGAAGAAGTATGGCAATCTTTATTGGATGAGTACCAGCTACAATTGCAACTATTCAGACTAGAATTTGTGATGGTAGAGCTCAAATTTCAGGAGGTTTTGATAAAGAAAAGGCTCAAGAAACTGCTAAAGAATTAAATTCTTGAAATATGCCTGCACCATTAATTCTTCTTCAAGAAGAAAAAGTTAGTCCTTCTCTATGAGATTCTGCTTTCCAATGAGCTCTTATTGCTACTGTTGTTGGATTGCTAGCAATTATTATTTATATATTCTGCATTTATGGAGGAAGAAAAGCTATTGTAACAACAACAACTATGATTATGTTTATCGTTGTTCTTGCTGCTATTTTAAAGCTTATCGATTATGCATTATCTCTTTCAGGTATTGCTGCTATCATCCTTTCAATTGGTATGGCTGTAGATGCAAACATTCTTATCTTTGAGAGAATGAATGAAGAAGTAAAATGAGGTAAAACATATCTTTGAGCAATTGATACTGCTACAAAAAGAAGTTGGGCTGCTATTAGAGACGGACAAATTTCAACACTTCTTATTGGTCTTCTTCTTTTCGCGTATGGAATTAATATGTTTAAGTGATTTGGTTCTATGATTATCTTAACAGCTCTTCTTACTCTTATTCTTAATGTTCCTTTTATTGAAGAGATGTTAGAAACAGTTTATAAGAATAAAAAATAAGAATTATTCTTAATTATAAAAAAAGACAGCTTAGTTGCTGTCTTTTTTTATAATACATTTTTATGCTGCGTGTGTTATTGCATCATAAATTTTTGGTCTATAGATAGATCCTGTAACCTTTCTTTTCCTATATCATGGTCACGAACATCTTACAGTCTTTCAATTAACTACAGTGGTCAATTTTTGTCCGTTTTGATCCATAGGATTTGATCTTGCTGATCATAAAGTATAAGCGTACCAACCATCTTTTTCCTTTCGAATTTTTATTATCATTTCCACATGTCATCATTTATTCGAATAGACTAGATCTCATGGTTTTACATCATTATAACTTGCAATCCTTTTACTAATATTTTTCAGTGTCGCTGTAGTATAACGATCAGTCTTTGGATTATAATCTTTTCATGCAACAGCAGCAAGCAATCTAGACATAAAAGCAGAACAATCGATTCCTCTCCTTCATGTTCCTCCATATGCATAAGGTACTTTCATCCAATTAATTGCCTCCTTAACAATACTTCAAACTATTGGAATTTCTTCTGGAGATATTTCGGTCAAGTCTATCAAATTTTTTGATATCCAATTTGTAACTTGATCAAACAAATCTCAAACATATTCTCAAGCATCATCGATAGCTCCTCTAAAAACATTCCAGGCTTGTCATGCTGTTGACCTCGCCCTATCAACTAATGATTGTTCTGGTTTTGGTGCAGGTCTTGCTATAGTCCTTGGTACCTTTCTAGGAGTTGCCGGCCTATTAACCGTAATTGGTTTAGGAGCTGCAGGTGCTGTTGGTGTATTCTGTCTCATTTGCCAAGGTGCCAAAGGTTCAACAGCTGCAATCGACTGCAATGGATCGTATTTTGGAACAAATCTTTTATCATTTGTGATAGCCAGTGTTATCTCGGCTATTGATTTTCCTGGATTATCATAGAAATATTTTAATTTCCATGCCGTAAAGTGGGAGATTCTTCCTTCAACGATTCTCTCAAGTTCAGGATTTTCATTTGATTTCAATTTCCCTTCAAGAACATATTTTTTTAGAGCATCCATTGTTCTAAAATCCAAGGGAACTGTTAATTCAAAAGATTCATCAACCACATCGTCAACGAATTGCTTTTGAACGATTTTTTCTTGTGCCTTAAGCTCTTCTGGATTAAACTTAATTTCTTTGGATTCTGGCGCCTCAGGAGTATAAGTTTCTGGCATTTTCATACTTTAATAATATAAATTATGCAACTACTCTCTGTTGAATATCAGATGAAGGTGCATGTGAAGTTGCTGCTAAATCTTGTTTATTTCATGTTTTCTCATATTGAGCTAATTGATAATAATATGGTGGCCTTCAAAAATGACGGTAATCTTTCATTTCTCTTTCTCTAATTTGAACTCACTTTCAAACATAATTTCTACAGTCATCTTTCGCATCTGTAGAAGATCATAAGGTCCTTACATATTTCTTTCCATTCTTTTCATATGGCTTTGAAATAACCATTTCAATATGGTAAATTGGATTATGTTTTTTGGTTCATGGTTTTTGGTCCCAATACATAAAATCCCCAGCTTGAACCTTATCTTTTGTAATATCTACATCAGCTCCAGAAAATGCGGAAGCTGTTAAACGAGATCTGAAATCAATACCTTGCTGTTTAAATGCCCAATTCCGTAATCAAGAACAATCATATCAGTTTGGACCAACTCATCACCAAACATATGGTTTTCATATTTGACTCGCAGCAGATTGATATACTTTTTCTATAAAAGGTTTCTGCTCAGCACTTGCTTCTATTGAAGTAGGTTGACTAGGTGTTTCAGGAGTAGATGTTTCAGGAGTATTTGTTTGTTCCGGTGTTTGAGAAGTAGCTGGCGTTGAAGTACTTCATCATATAATTTCTGTTTCTAAGGATGCAAGAGCTCCTTCTGTTGGAACTTCTTTCATTCAAGCTAGCCTTTCTTTTACATTTTTTAATGCTGTCATTTCTGTATCTGTTAAAAGTAAAGATAATCCATGTTCCCTAAAAATATCAAGAAATGTATCTTCTATTCCTCCATCATTAGCTAAATAAGATTCTAGTTGATCATTAAACGGTTCTAGAATTGGATTCTCATTGACTTTTTTATCTACATACTTTTTTGCGATTCCTTCCTTAACTGTCTGAAGTTGTTCCTTAACTTCATCATTTTCTCCATCAATTGAATCTAGAATCTTTTCAAATGCTTCTTTTGCTTCCATGTTACTCTATTTAAATAAATAAATTTATTATTGTTTTCTTTTAAACAAATGAATTAATATAATGGATAAAGTCTTCATTGTCCTTAATCATGTAATAATACTTTTCTATTGTGTCACTTTCTAATATATTAAAGTCGTTCATATTATTTACAACATCTCTTTCTAAATCTCAACCATTACTTCGGTGATAGTATCAATAAGTACCCCATGATCTACCTACAGCTGATTTTCAATAAGGATTTTTCTTTGCATTATCCTTTATAAAATTGATTAAATTCGCTGTACGTAATCATTCCTCAATTGAATCATGTATTGATGATTCACTCATATTTCAAAATAATGAATTATGACTCTCTGGATCTTTTCAATAAACTATATCCAATCAATTAATTTTCAGTCAAAGTATTTTATCTCATTCTATAATGAGTGTCACTTTTTCCTTAAATCATCGAGAATCAAATGTTCAAGAGACTTCTCCCTCTTTTAATTGTTCCTGATCTGGAACAAATTTTGGATTATTTCTCATATGAGCCCAATCTATATGGTTCATAGTATTTATTATATTATCTGTTATTTTATTAATTTCTTGATGTACTTTTTGCTCTCATCACTCCATTCTTCTCGATTTTACTTCTCATACTTGTGCTACTGCGGCATTTTGATACTCATTATGTATTTCTTGAAATTGCTTCTGAGATAAAACATCCTTCATTTTTGTTTTCACTCTTTCAAAATCTGAATCATTCATATCTAATGTTGTATAAGAACTAATGTTTCATTCTGAATCTCTTTTAATCACTGATTCTTCTAAACATAACATATGGAGTCCTTTAGCCAATTCTTGTCATTTTTCTTGCAATGCACTATCTTCTGATAAGAGCATTTCTTTCACTGTCTTCCCTGTAGCTTCATCTTTATAAAGTTCAAGAAGTTTGAGTAGATATTCTCATACTTTTTCATCAACAGCTGTAGCTAATTTAAGTTCTCATTTTTCTATATTAACTATATTCACTCAGACAAATGATGACGCTTGCATGAACTCATCAACTTCATCAATATCATCAGAATTTAAGAAGCTACTCTTTCTCGTAATTTCACTTAAAAGACCAACATACATACCTTCAAAATATTCATAATACTCTTTTGCTTTTTTTGATAGAAAATCCTGTGCTGTATATGGCTGCATGTAAAGAATAGCATCTTTAGCATCTTGCCATTCTGCTGATTTCTTACTCATCAATCTTTCTATTTCTACTGGTATATCTAAAGCATCCTCTTTTGTTCCTCATCATAACGCATCTCCCTCAAGTGCTCTCATCTTTGTTAGTTTTTCTTTCATCTCATCAACTTTCTTCATCAATCTTTCTTCCTCTTGTGTATATGATTCACGAAGTTTATTAGTAACTTCATAGGTTATTTCTGTCCCTGTCTTATCAAAATTCAGAACTTTACCTGCTGTATCTCAACGTCATAATGCTTTGATTTTTCAATTTTCATATGTAAATAAGAATTTATCTATCTCCCCTATTCATGATTTACGTGCTTGTATTATCAAATCATTTGGTAATTCCATATATCCGGATCATCATTGAGATTTAATATAATCTACAATCTTTTCCTCATATTCTTTTTTCTTTTCTCTAAAACTAAATTCTCTTTCGATAATTTCTTTTATTCTTTCTCTAACTTCCTGTGTAACTTTCTCATCAGCAGCTTCGACAGATGTATCTAATTCAACTTCTCATACAATTACTTTTAACATTTCTTCTTTTGTCATTATATCTGGACTATCAATAGTTCAATCTACTTCCCAATCCTCATTAACTTTCCATTTCCCATTCATATAGATTCAGGTTACATCTCAACTTAATGCATAAAAACCGACTAATTCTTGTTTATCGTTTTTACCTGTATATCCATGAACCTCTTTTGCAATACTGTAAAGGATATTCTGAAACAAACTTTTTGATGTTTCAACTTCTCGATCATCAATTCTTGTATTATACTCAGCAGATGATAAATACTTCATTGATTTTTCTTTTTCTCGTTTTGGTCTCTTAGATAATGAATTTAAATCTAATAATACTTGTTCAATATAATTATAATCTAATCATGTTTCTGATATTCACGCTTCTGTAATTTGTTCTTGAGACACTCAAAGCTTTCTATAATGATCGTACTTTTCAACAAAATCCAAGTTTTTCTTTAATTTCTCAATTTCTGAAGGTGAATAAAGTGTTGTCTCTGATTCTGTTCCCTGTTGAGATGATTCAATATATGAAGTTAATGCTGGTTTTGAAGCTTTTGCTCCTCTACATATTTCATCTAACAAAATAGGATTTTCAGTTTTTAATTTTTCAAAAATAGCAAATTGTTCTGAGTATTCGGATTGTAACTTATTTCTATAAGCCTCTTTATATCCTTTAATATCAAGCGTTTTATAATTTTCAATATATGGATTTTCATCCTCTGATTTTAGATAGCTGTAAATTTTAGCATCAGCAAGAATTTGTTCAACATAAGCTATTCATTTATTATTATTGATAGCTTCTTTCAAAGCTTTATAGCTTTCTGAAGAATGATTATCCGAAATATGCTGTTTAATATATTCCATTCTAATATTAATTACTTGTTCCATCTTTTCCTTCTCACGTTGATATTCATCCTTTTCTTGCTGCGATAATTTATTTAAGAAATTTTCTTCAGTTTCTCATGAACCATAATACCAAGAAAGATAATCATATCATCCTTCAGAAATTTCTTCTTGATAAATTAGAGCTTCCCAAGCATCTTCCATTGTGTTAACTTCAGAATTTGGTCCCCTTGCTTCTTTTATAGATTCTTTCATACCTTCATCCATTCCCAGGCGATCTGATTCAAAGAGTTGAACTATTGATTGTTTAACTTCCGCTCTTTTCTTATTAATAAAATCATGTCTATTTTGTGAATAGAATTCTTTAGATGCGTGATAAGAACTTGTAATCATTGAAATAGCTCATACTATAACACCAATACAAACTCATACTGCTGTTCCTATTGGTCAACCTACACTTCAACCTGCGGCACAAACACAGAATAATCATAAAGCTTCTGCTAATACTCATCAAACTCAAATAATTAGTTGTGCTGTTGCTTCATCCTGAAGTACTTGTCATCTTATACTGTTAAGTTTTGAAACAAGTTCTGCTTCTTTACTAGCATCAAAATAATTCCATACATCAAATCACATAAATAAGAATGTTATTACTCACATTCCTTTTACTCCTTTCAAGAAACTTGCTAATTTTCTACCATTTCTTGCAACATTAGTAATCTGCTTTATTTCCTGTACATTTGTTGCAATTTTTAAACTTTTTGCAAAATCTTCAGAAATTTGAATACCTTTTCTTTTTAGGATATTAACTATTTGTTTTTCATTTTTTCAGATTAGAGATTTTAATTCTTTTTCAGGTAATGCATCAATTAAATCTAATACGTGATGATCTATATTAAGATGCTTTAAGAATTGAGGAGGCAACCTATCTCAAATCTTTTGCCAAGCTTTATATGCATCAGCTGTCGCATTGTCTAATGATTTAGATGCTTCTCTAAAATTAGCTATAGACTTTTGATATGTATATCTCTGTAGTCTATTTAATTTTGCTCATCAATTAAGTTTCTCCTCCATTTTGTCTGCTAGTTTTCAGAACATTTCCTGTGTCCTTGCTTTATCAAAACTTTCTGGAAGTTGTTTAGGTGTTAATCAAAGTCTTCTTTCTACTTGTGATATGCTCTGACGATATGCTCCTGTTGCAACAGCAGCACTTCATATTCCAGCTTCAACAGCATGATCATTCATTGAGAATCATCAATCTCTATCCTCATTTCAAGTAAGACTTTCTTGGTTTCAAGATTGCTGTTCTGTTTGTCCTTGCTGAGCTTGTTCTCATTGTTGGTCTTGTACTTGTTGAGATTGTGCCTGTTGTGACTGCTGTTGTTCATCACTTGCTTGAGCAACAGTTTGATTTAAATCTTCTAACTTTCAGTTAATCGCTTCATTTAAGAGAACATCAAGTTTTCATTGAGTTTGAGCTTCAATAATTTTTTCTTGTTGTTGTTTTAAGAAATTAAATGTCTTATTAACTAATGATTCAAATAATACTTTATCTCAAAACTTCGCTCATAACACTTTCCTTCGAAATCAAAGATCTTCTAAATCAGATAATTTTTGTGCATCTATTTTTTTATCTGATTTTAAAATCTCTTTCATTTTTCCTGTGATTGGTAAAATCATGGCTTTTTCGAAAAAGTTTAGCTCAGACTTGAATTGATCCAAGTATTTTGTTGCAATATCTTCTTTATATTGTTCAACAGAAGCCATTTACCAATCTAAAATAAAATCTAAAATACCTTAAGAATTACTTTCATAACATTCTTCATTGCATTCTTAGTTGCTTGAGATGCCAATTCTCAGAACTTACTAAATGTTTTTTTGAGGTTCTCTGATAGTTCTAATACATTATCTATTTGTGCATTTTTAAACATTTTTCAGAAATCTGGATTTCTTAGATATCCATTAAATTCTGGGAAATTTCCATCTGCCAATAATCTTTTTAATCTTGTACCCATTTCTTCTGCAGCATCCCCTGCTCAAACTTTAGCCTTAATATCAAATAATTTTTTCAATTCTGGTATGAACTTTGGATGGAATCAATTGTCTATAAATTTTGCAAAAATTTCCATTTCCTCATCAGCTAGTGTTGCATCTTTCTTTAATGCCTTCAATTTGTTAATTGTATATTCGAAAGGCCTTTTATCAGCAAATTCATCGAATTTTCACAATGCTCTATCAATTCCAGCATTAAAAGCTCTTCTTGCAGGTGTATCAGCAACTTCAACAGCTTCTTCAACAACTTCTTGAGCTACTTTTTTTGTTCATTTTAATTCACGAATCATAGTATCTAGAGGTAATTCGTTTTTTAGAAATTTTGCTAAATTTCCATTTGATTCTAATGTTTTAAATTCAGCAATACTCAATTTCCTAAGTTGCTTTACAGAATCTTGTGTTAATGCTGTTTTAAATTCATTATTATTGATTAACTTATTAAGGAATGATAAATCATCGACTCAGTTTGCTTTTTTTATCATTTTATCAAAGAATTTTCTTTGAGCAGATCATCCTCCTAATTTTTCAATTTCTATATCAAACTTTTTCAGTTCATCAAATGCAGCTGTATTAATTTCTATATTATGTGCGTGACTTGTTAATCATCAGTCTCTAACTGATGCTCTTGTCCAAGAAACTAAACCTTTAGTTTTACCATAGTACTTAATAAAGAGGTTAGCTTGCTCTTGAGATCCCTCAAATAAATTAGTTACAAATTTTTTAAATATTTGTTCTTTTGTATCAGCACTAGTAACTACTATTTTTCTCATAATCTCTGGATCATTAGTTACTATGTCTTTAACTTGCCTTGGTGAAAGTACTCATTCTATAACTTTCTTTTTTAGTAAGTTTTCTGCTCAAGCCCTATTCACTTTTGATAAATCTTTGATACGTCTTTTTACTGCCCATCACCATTTAGTATGTCATAATCCCATTTCAGCCAGTGCCAATGGTGCTAAACCTACTTTTCTTGAATAATGTCCAGCAACTATAGCCCATTTTTTTCATGATAATCTTCATCAGAATTCAACTATTCCACCAGAAATTGTTAATCATATGAATATATTTATGATATCTCATGTATCTGCTCTTCGATGAATTAAATCATTCATTGAACCTATGAAGTGAAATAATCAAGTTCCCATAGCTCAAAGAACTTGTGCAACTGTATCTGCTGCATCCTTGTTCTCTTTTGCCTCTTGTATTGCATAGAGCGCAACAGCTATTTCTTTTTTCATTGAAGTATATTCTCCAACTAATTTCTTTAATTGAGCTACATTTTCTTTTGTTGGATTTGTAAATACTTCATTTTGAAGAGTTTTGATTGAAGTTGCAGTTTTTGTAAGAGCATCAGTAATTCAAGACTCTTTTAATATTGTTTGTCTATCAGCTTCGCTTAATCCAAGAAGTTCAAATCAGTAATCAAATGTATCATATAACCAACCTCACTCTTGTGTGTCTCATAAATCATCTATTATATTGTCTGCTACCTTTTTTAATCATTCTTTTTCACTCATTTCAAGCGACGATCCAGCATTTAATTTAGCCTCTGCTTTTGTAAATGCGTTATTATCAAATCATCAAAGTAGTTTTTCTGTTTGTGAATCGACCTCATCAACTACTTCTTTCAATTCATCAGTCATTTCACTCTGATTTAGTGTTTCTTGTTCTAGAATTTTGCTTGCTCATAAGATACTTGAACTCATAAATGCTCAATAACTTGTTGATTTTAAATTTTTATCTATCCATTCAGAATCATTAATAGCTTCATTAATCATTTCTTCCTGTTCATCTGGATCTGATGGCCAAGCTTTTCCGTCATATCACTGCCTTGAAATTATTTCTCTTGCCTTTTTTGCTGCTAATGCATTCTTTTTATCTGCCATATAAGTAAGTACTTTAGTGTATTGTCTGAAGAATAAATCCAATATTTGCATATTATCATCTGCATTATCTCTTATTCAATTGAAAAATTTATCCATTTTTTGCTGTGCAGTATCTGTACTGAGGATTCAAAAAGTAGAAAAACTAGCAAAACTTGATAGAAATGGAACCATTGTTTTATCAAACCATTCAGCTCCAAAACCAGTTATCTTCTGCTTATATTCCTCAATATTTTTTGCTCTTAGATATTTACTTACTCATCAATAAGATAATAATTCTCAAACATTTGCGTAGTAATTATCTAACGAATAAGGTACAAGTCATCTTGTATCGATATTCTTAAAACTCTCAGCCTTTTGGATTTTCTCCTCTTTTGCTCTATCTCAAATTTCTCATAAAACAATTTGAGAATCTGATCAAAAATATTTCTTTTCTCTTTCCCATATACTATCATACATCGTATTAACATTTGTACCGAATTTTTCATATTCCTTGTATTTTTCAGGATCTTTTTCGGCTAATTCTGTATAATTATCATACAATTCTCATTTTGTTGAGGTAGGAGAATTTTCTTTCCAATCAAAAAGATATCACAATCCCCATTTTCCTGTTTTTAAACCATGAACAACATAGTATGCTCATGCTCAAAGTCCTGACCACTTAAGAAACTTTCACCATCCTGTTTTCCAGAATGATTTACTTTCTCATGAATCAGAATTTCATTCATTTGATTCTTTTTCCTTCTTTTTATCTCAAAATGCCCAATTCCATAATTTCTTAACTCATATTCAAACAGCAACACCCGTTCCTAAAAAAGCTCCCCAACGAACCAAATTAGTCCCTGGCTCTTCTTTCCATTTCTGTCAACTTGTTGCAGCTTCCCAATTTTCAGAAATAAAATCTTTTGTTTTTCTCCAAAAACCCTTTTGTTCTGCTGGTTGATTTTCAGGTGTTTGGCTCTGGGTTGGTGCTTGCGTTGGTGTCTGTGCTGGAGCTTGAGAAGGAGTTTGAGTTGGTGTTTGTTGATTTGTTTGTGCTTGCTCTTGTAAAGCAGCTAAATTATCCCTTGTTTGCTCAAGAAGCTTAGTTACTTCTTGCTTATATCCATCAACTTCTGTTTTAAGTGCATCTAATTTCCCTTGCTCTGTTGCATTTTCTGCGTGAATACTTGAGATTTCTTTATAGAAATCTTTGATTTGCTGATCCGCTTGTTTTTGTAATCTCCCTTTTTCAGCTTGAGTTGTTGCTGCTTTAAGAGAATCCAAAGATGCACGAATATCATCTCTTTTCTGTTCTAATACATTAATATTAGGAGTTGGCATCACTTGAGAATATATATAAAATACAGTCTATTCTAAGTATAAATAAAAGTTAAAAAAAGGGATTAAATTAAGATTAATAACTTTTTTAGCATCTTGACTTTTTGTTAATACCTTAAAAATTAATACATTATTATAAAAAAAAAGAGTTAGACTATTCATCTAACTCTATACCTTTTAAGATTTCATTTCTTCGAAGACTTATAGCAATAGCTAGTTTTTTCTTAATGATATAATAGCTATTTTTCACATCTCTAGCTATATTTCTATACTCGCTGATTTTGTTTTTATCTTCTGCATTTCTAATCAATCTAGAAAGCCGCCTTAAATGTAATTTTTTTGACCTAAGACCGTTTTCTTGATAATGCCAAATTAATTTTCCAAGCAACAATTTTTTTGTTTGTTGCGGAACGTGATTCCAATCATATTTCATTCGTAAAATCATTGAAATATTAATGATCAAACGCTTATATTGAGATTGAATTCTTAACAATGATTCATTTAATTGATTGATTTCTATTTTTTTAGCATCAGATTGTTTGCTTATATTTTTTTTTGCTATAAGTGCATTGAAGAAATGATTACGTGTATCCCTTTTTAGGAAACGATAATACGAAATTAAATCATCTATAATTTCGTCTCTTTCTTGTACCAAAATATTTTTCATATTATTTTTATTTTTATTCCTTCTTACTTTTAAAAAATATCCCTATAATATCAACAATATTTCATTTCAAAATAACTAAGAAAAAAGCCAAGAAGCAATTACTTCTTAGCTTAAATTTTACTCCCCCTTTTAGTAGGCACATAGATAACGATTCAAAGTATTAGGCAGTTTTGTGTCAAAGACCTTAATACAGGTTTTCGTCGCAACATCCAGCAAGAAAAGATAACCTAATCCTATACGGACCACAACCTTGTCCTTAAGCTGAGAATCTGCAAGAAATTCTTCTGGAATCTGCTGTTGGTCTTCTGCCGGCTTCCAATTCTTCTGCCGAGCAAGCTTACCTCCAATTACCAAGAGATCTACATTCTGAAGCTCTGGATCAATCTCAGTAGCCTCCTCGAGAGAGTCGGTAATAATTACCGAATCATGTTTAAATGACGTTTTTATCATACACATGTATTTGTTTTTTGTTCGACATTGGCTGTCGGTACCACTATTCATTTTTTGAATAGTAAAATTAATATACACAACACATTCTTCTAATTCAAGAGAAAGCTAGAATTTTTGTTATTGTTTTAATAAAAATCCTGTTGAATTAAAATATTCAATCACTATAAGTTCTTGGCTGTAAATTTTTCATTAGTACTCTATTTTTCTAACATAGAATTTATAGTTTAATAAACTTCTCTATTCTTAGAGATTTTTTTTGCGGAGGAATTTCATTATTACTAATTTTACTTACATAATTATTATGACTAAAGAAACTTTCTTGTGAAAGGAAAAAATATCTAAATTATTGATTAGCTTTTCTATTCCATGTGTAATCTCATTCATTGTAAATGCATTGTATAATATTGTTGATCAGATTTTTATAGGAAGAGGAATTTGATATCTAGCAAACGGAGCAACAAATATTGTTTTCCCATTAACAATGATTTGTCTTTGATTCTGATGTCTTTTTTGAGATTGATCCGCTAGTTGGCTAAGTCTAAAACTTTGAGAAAAGAGGAAAGATGAAGCTGCTAAATGAGTTGCTACAGGTATTTTTATGTCTGTAATTACTTCATTAATTTTTTGTTGAATTACTTTAACCTTCTTACCACAACTTCTTAATCTTTTTGGTTGTACGGATGCATTGAGAGAATATGCAACTACTTATGGTTGAATTATAATGTTAGGAATTCCTTTCTTTATGATTTGAATCACGCTCAACTCAATTATTAGAGCCGATGGAAATCCTAAATTTGCTATGTTATCTATGATTATTTGAGCAGTTATTAATACTCTATTAGACCCTCTTTTCATTTTCGTTCTTGATTTGGGTATTGCATGAGCAGCATATGCAACCATTATTTCTCAGTTTATTACCTTTTCACTCAATACCTGGTATATAACAAGGCTTAATTCAATAAGTCTAACTCGTAATATCTTTACCTTTGATTTACATTATATAGGTAAAATTGCTGGATTAGGTGTTAGTAGTCTTATCAACCAAATCAGTATTGTTGCAGTTATTGCTGTTTCTAATAACTTACTCGCTAAATATTGAAGCCTTTCTAAGTATTGACCAGATATTCCTATCACTGTTCTTGGTATCGTTATGAAATTGGCTATGATTTTGAATAGTATCATTTTATGAATTTCTGTTTGATCACAACCTATTGTTGGATACAACTACTGAGCTAAGCTATATCATAGAGTAAGAGAGACTTTAAACTTAGTATTAATTGTTTGCTCAATTGTTTGAATTACTGCATTTATCCTTTTCCAAACCATTCCTGGACTTATTATTTGAATTTTTGGAGCATGAGATGCACTGTATATTGAGTTTGCTATATTAGCGTTTAAGATTTATCTATTCTTCTGTTTCTGTTATTGAATTCAAATTCCTGCATGAATATTCTTCCAATCTATTTGAAAAAGCAGAATAAGTGTGTTATTATCTCTTTCAAGACAGATTATTATTCTTATACCTGCTTTCTTCATTCTTTGACACATTTTTGGTATTATGTGAATTCTATATGCTGGAGCTGTTGCGGATTTTGTTTCTGTACTTCTCGCTTTAGGGTTCTTGATGAAAGAAAATAAATCACTTTGTAAAAAACATAATAAAGAGGAAGATATAAAAGAGAAATCTTTAAAAAGTACGAATATTTCTAAAGAACTTTATGAAATTGTTGCTGAAAGAAGTTTAATCTCAAATTAAATAGAATTCTATTTCCTTTATAATATTTCAAGAGCAGATACTAAAATATTCATCTGCTCTTTTTTTGTGTCTCTGAGCTCTTTATTAATTTCCCTTTTTTATCATTCCATTCCCTAAAAAATCGTTAAATTTATTTACTAAATTATTAATTGTAAAACGGGATTTTGAAGTATCTACCCAATATTTTTTATTATCAAATTCATCAACATAGACAGGGATTTTATCCCCTACCTCATAAGTACAAAAAGATATTGGATCACTTTTAAAATCATTAGCTCAATTTGTTGCATAAATAATATAACTTGTATTCTTTCATCTTTTAATCTTGATATCCGTAACTTGAGCTATTATTCTTATTCAACTTTCTATCATTTTTTGTTTATTTCTTATCTGTAATACACTTTTTATTCCAAGAATTAGTAAGATTACTATTGGGAAAAGCATAATTATTACTTCTGGATGTACATAGATAATATCCGTGATATTCTCTTTACTAAAAGTTTTACTAATATCAGAGAAATTTAGAACAGTTCATAAACTACAAATAATCATAGCTAACATAAGGAAAATCATTATCGAAGGAACATAATCTACAAAAGTTACCTTCGGTTTTTCTGAGGAATCTATTTCATCATAAATAACATCTCTTCATGCTAACTCCTTAAACTCATTTAGGTTTTCTTTATATTCTTTATTATCTCCAGCAGTTTTAAAAGAAAACTCTGGTTGTGCTTCTCTTATAATACTATCAACATCGCACCAATAGAAATTAGAATTTTCTTGCGAATAATATACTGGAATAATATCTCCTACTCTAGCAAATTCTGATATTGCCTTCACATAAAACGTTTCTGATTCATACTGTTTTTCTCAATCTTTTGCAATAATACGGTATCCACTATATGGTGTTCTTGCAGATCAGCTGAATACCACTAAATTTGTTGATTTTATTTCAGTAATTCTTAAGTCTTTTTTTATACCTCTTGCCAAAAGCGTCCTTTTTTTACGCATTTTCATTATCCTTTTGTATAATCAATATCCTCCTACTCAACACATAATTAAGGGAAATATTAAAAATGGAATCCCTTCAGAATCCTCTAAAGCGAATGCGGACATTGAGAATAATAGGGCAGCTCAAATAATCAAAAATACTATGTAAAGTCCCATACCACTTTCTTTCATTTTATTATCTTTTGTCATCATTCTATTTTTAGATAAACACAATTATTGTATCGATTTTTTCCTTTTTAGCAAAAAACTTCCATTGAGGAAGTTTTATTCATATCAGAATCTATTCGTTGGATCTCGTTTTAATTTTATTTCCATGAAGTGTTTCTTATCTTGTTCTGATAAATAATTTCATTTTTTTTTACCTATTCAATGTTCTCAAGAGACACTTCATCACAGTTTCTGAACTAATGCATACATTTTATTTTCTAAATCCTTTTGAGATGATTTGAAATGAGGATGAAGTACTCAAATTCAAATGTGTCAGAAAATTGGAATATTGTTTTCTTCAAAGAAAAGAAAAAATTCTTCTGCGTTTTCTATATTTATTTCTGGATCCTCTATTTGATCATATCATGCATTAATCGTAACCGCATAACAGGCGTCCCTTTTCCCTCGCAACTCTCTTATAACTTCCTCATCTTTTATTTCTCAGCATTCTTCATTTTCATATTCTACAAGAATGTAGTATTTTTTTTCAAGATTGAGGTATTCAGCTACTTGTGGACTTAATAATTCTAAGGCTGAAAGATCTGAAGTATTTTTTGATTTAACGTCTATAACATAAGCTAGTGCCTCTTTTACTTTTTCAAAGCCTTTAAATTCCATACTGGTTTTTCATGGAAGAGGAATTACCCTTAATTTAGCTTCTAAAACAATTCAGATTTTTCATTCTGATCACAAAAAATCATCCTTCTCTTCTTCACTAAAACGTTCTATTCTAATCTCATTTTTTTCGTCAACATAAAGCACTTCTAACTCCTCTACTCGATTCTCCATTTTACCATACTTAATAGCCCTCATTCCTGCTCAATTTGTTGCAATCATACCTCATATTTCAGCAGATGCATGAGATCATAATACAACAGGGAAATATAATCCATCCAATCTTAGGAGCTCATTTAGTTTATCATTTGTAATTCAAGGTTGAAGCGTTATTGAGCTTCAATCTTTATCTATTACAGCATTATAATTTGAAAAATCTATTACATAACTTCCATCACTTGGTAAACAATTTCCTACTAAATTCGTTCATCAAGCTCTACAAATTATTCTCTTATTTTCATCTATTGCTTTTTTCACAATTGCAATTATATCATCCTTATTTTCAGGTAAAAATACCTCTACGTTTTCATTTTGTATAAGATGAGAAGCATCAATATTGTAAACAAAGCTATGATGATTATCTGAATAGAATTTCATAGGTGTCTGATAAAAATAAATTAACAACAATATAATTTATCTGGAGCTGGTGCTCATTTCTTTATTTCTCAAAATGGATTTCTTCGCTTTTCTATTTTTTCAAGCATTTCTTGATTTTCCTTTGAATTAAATCAATGCTGTATAACATATTCTCTTGCCTTAATTACGTCAAATCAAAATTTCACAGGACATGCTGCTACACAAGCATTACATCAATTACAATACTGGAAAAAATATTTTCAATCAATTTGAATTTGATTATCCATAAACGCATCAATACTGATATTCTTTGCTCTTGGAGAAACTAGTTCATCTTTTAAAATTTTATATGCAGGACAAACATTTCTACACAATCAGCAGTGACTACATTTTGTATTTTCATTTCTCACGATTCTTTCTGCCATTACTTTTCTTTGTTTTCTAAAATAATTTCTGAGAATTCTTTAACTGTAATTTTCTCTTTTGCATGTTTTTTAAATTGGAAATAACACATTGGACATGGAGAGGTCATTACTTTTCAATCTCATACTTGTTCTAATACTTGGTTACAGATTTTTTTAGAAAGTTCAGGATTATTATTAACGAGACCTCAACCTCATCAACAGCATAATGAAGATTCTCTATTCTCTCTCAATTCATTTACCTGATAACCAATTTTTTTAAGGATTTCTCTTGGTTCTTCATAAATTCAAGAAAGTCTTCATAAATGGCATGGATCATGATAAGTTATTTCTTTTAAAAGATCACTATCTTTTAATTTTTTTTCATTTCTCTTAATCGTCTGTGTAATATGTTCTACTTTAATTCCATGTTCTTCTTCTAATTTATATTGATATTTTAACATGTTATAACAAGCTGGACAATTTGTAATAATTAATCAAACAGCATGCTCTTTAAAAATTTGAATATTCCTTTCTTTTATTTTTTCATATGCGTCTTTCATTCCAGCTCTCAAAACAGGAGATCAACAACAGTATTCCTTATCAGAAAGTTTAATAAAATCGATTCAAAGTTGATGTAAAATCTCCTCATAATTCTTTTCTATCTCAGGAAGCATAACCTTAGTTAGGCATCAAGGATAATAGAGAGTATTTGAACCTAATATTTTATCTAAGAATGATTTGAAAAATGACATGCCCTGTTTGAATAGTATAAATCTCTATTTGAATATATAGAAATTTTATTGAATATATCAATTAGAAATTTATAAGGATGATGTTTTTAATCAAATATTATTCATATGAACAATCCATATTTACTTGAGCATCTTCGCAGCATCCCAGATTTTCCTATCAAAGGAATTAACTTTCGTGATGTTACTACTCTGTTTAAAGACGCTAAATGTTTAAAAATTATGACTAATGAGTTGTATGATTTATATAAAGATAAGTGAATTACAAAAATAGTTGGAATTGAAAGTCGCTGATTTGTTGTTGCCTCTACTTTGGCTTACCAATTATGAGCATGAATAGTTTTAGCTCGCAAACCATGAAAATTACCTGCTAAAACAATTAGTGAAACTTATGAAAAAGAATACTGAACAGATAGTATTGAAATCCATGAAGATGCCATAAATGAGGATGATATTGTATTGTTACATGATGACCTCTTAGCAACTTGAGGGACCATGAAAGCAGTAGAAAATCTTGTAAAAAAATTTCATCCTAAAAAAATCTATATTAATTTTCTTATTGAAATCACAGATGAGGGATTACATTGAAGAGATATTTTTTGAGATTCTGAACTCACAACATTAATAAAAATATAATTTCTTGAAAATAGCTATCAAGTTTATTAAGCTTATGAAAAATAAAAACAAAAAATCATGCTTATGAACAAAACAGATTATCAATTAGAACGACGAGCTCAGAGTATCCGAGATCTTCTGTATGCTCATGTCCCTGATAAAGTTATAGCCGAAGTATTAGGGATTTCTTTAGAACAGCTTAATGAAGATAAAGTAAAACTCAGTAAACTTTATTCTGAAAGAATCCTTGAAAAACAAGATTCAGAAAAGCTGTATCCTAAAATGATTTCAGAATATGCACGTGGATTTATTGATAAGGCTGAGGGAAAATATAACCCTCTATATAAAGCTGCGTGTTTAGTTCTAGACACAACTTCCCTTTCCAGACAATTCAACTTAATTCAAAAAACTTGGACTGCTATTTTTACTCAAGTTGCTGATATTTTACCTATAAAGGTTCTTGTCTCTGAGAAAGATTTTTATAGGGACAATCAGTACTTTGAAAAGAAGTTTTGGATGGCAGTCGCCCTTGGCATTGTTGATATCTCAAAAGTACAAGATGAAAATGGACTTATTGATATTGCTCTAAAATTCTTTAGCACGAAACAACAGCCTACAAAGTTTCAGGAAATGGTTCAGAAAGCCTGGGAAAGTTAAACTAAAAAAAGGCATCTTATGTTTTCAATAGGATGCCTTTTCATTATTAGATAACTTTTGTAATAAATAGTATTCATAGAAGTATTAAGACAAGACCAGCAACAAGTCTCATTATTTTCTTTGATGAACTATCATTAATTGCCATATTTCAATTTTCATCCGTCTTAAATGCTGACAATCAATAATAAATACCAAAGACAATTATTAATAACGGAATAATAAAGAAGAGATTATAAATTCATAATGCTAAAAGAATATTTATGTTTTCTCATACAGCTCAAACATAAGCTAATGGAATTCATATAGTACAAGGGAGTTCAACAAAAGTTGATAAAACTGCAAGTACAAATGCACTCATATATGTTCCTTTTTTTGTAATATATTCAAGAGTTGGTTTAACAGCAGCAGGTATCTTTAAAGAAATCCATTTTCATGCAAAGAAAAAGTCTTTTACCTCTATTATACCTAATATAATAGCAATAATTCCTATAGCAAACTTAATATATGCTATGTATGGTAATAAAGCCATTGTTGAAAAGATAACTTTATGCATTAAGTACATAATAGCAAAATAGAGAACAAATGTCGTTATCACAAAAATTAGACCTGAATATAGTACTTTCTTTTTTGAACCAACTGAAACCAAATATGTTAATAAGAATATCAGTACTCAAAACATGCATGGATTAATTCCATCTACAAAACCTAATAACATTCAAAAAACAACTGGACCTACACTTTTTAATGATATTTCCTTCCCTAATAATTTTAAAGTTTGATCATCTTGATTATCATTTTCTGTATCTCAAGTTGACACAATAATTCAAATCGTTTCGTCTCCTGTAAAATCAAAATTTGTAACCTCTATTTCAGGTATTCCTTGATTCCCTGTTAATTCTACAGGTTGAGAATTAGGATTCTCTATCTTTTCAATGCTAGTAGTTTTTTTTGAATCTGGTACTATTTTTAATTGTGCATATTTCTTTAATAATTCCTCTGTTTTCTCATAACTTTCTCATAGAAAATAGTCATTTCACATAATAACTAAAGGTACTCCATTGAAATTTTCTCAAAACTGTTCTGCGTATTTTTCCATCAATTTTTGGTTATCTGTATCATAATATACCTCATATCATTCAAGATTAAATTCATATTTATCTTGAAGTTCAGCTATATATCATTCTTCATTTTTACAATGAGGACAAGTCTCTCCATAAAAAAGAATAAGGGTTGGAATATCATTAGCAAATACAAAACCACATGAGAATAATATTCATCACAATAATGCTAAAATTTTTTTCATTACAAAAAATAAGAATTAAAGCAAAGATACTCTACTAATAATAAGGGAAAAATCAACATTAAATATAAATATAATTCGTAAAAAGGTGGTTACATTCAACCACCTTTTTTAACTTGTTTCTTACTTACAGAGTAAAGATATTACCCCACAGAGTATACAACCAATTAAAAGGCCAAGAAATTGTCCAATAAGAGCTTTCAATGTAGATTTTGATATTCCTCCTAAATTCTCATTTTCTCCCTCTTTAGGTTGCATAGCTCGCGCGTTCGATAATAGCAACGCAGCATTTGAAGTTAAGTAGAAATCATCCATAGGCAAATTAGTTTTGTATTTGGATACAGCTACTGTACCCTTGTTAAAGAAAAATACAAGTTATAATTCCCTACTTTTTTTAACTTTTAATTTCATACAAAAACAATATACTGCTTAAGCTTTTTTAATCTTTTGTTTAAAAATGAAAAAAAGTTTTCTTTGTTTATGAATAATTCTATGTAGCATAATAACTTCTCAGACTTTTTGACGGTCGTATCCTGTTCAGGAAGTTTCTTGAAATTTTTGTTGATCTACTTGAGGTATTTGCAGCATAGAACTTCCACGTATAATTAATGCTGATTATTTATCATATAAAAATTCTCCTCTTTATCGCGAAATTTACACCGTAATGTGGTGAGGTACATATTATGACTGACGAGATTTTTGATTTTGATCTCATCAAGGTGTAGATATTGCAAGCACTCTTGGAACTCCAATCTATGCGATGTGAGACTGAGAAGTTGTTGAAGCATGAGAAAAAGGTGATCGATGAAATACTATTGTCATTAAACATAAAGCATGAAGTTCTGAATTATGGAGTGTATACGCTCATCTAGACGAAATTCTTGTTAAAGTTTGAGATACGGTAAATGAAAAACAACTCATTGCTAAGATGGGTAAAACTTGAAATACCACTTGAATTCATGTCCATTTTCAAATTGATACTTCTGAGGGAAAACATCCATATTTCCCAAGTGGATGCGAATGAAGTATAACTGAAATTGTTAATGAAGGAAGATGTTGGGCAAAAATCAAAGACAATACTCTTGATCCACTCCTCTTTTTGGAGACAAATTGAGCTATCTATCTTGCAGAGCATAAGGATAATCTAATTAGCCAGTCCTCTAATTATCTCTCAAAAGATGAAATTAATTACAAATTATGAACTACTGTTTTTAAGCAATGAAACAGTACCATCCTTTCTATCACTCCCAAATCTAATGATATTAGAGATTGATTTTTAAAAGAAAAATTAGATTTAGAAAGTACTCAATGACTCGATCTTTCAGCAAAAAAAATAGCATATCTTTGAAGTTGAAGAGATATTAATGTTGTTTGAAATACAGCTTGACTTCATAAACTGACAATAAAGCTTTGAAATACAAAATTAAAAAAATATACTCTTTTTGTTCTTTCTGACGAGATGATTGCGACCTTACGCACAAAATTCTCAGAAAACCAAACTATACAAAACATATTAAATTCCCTCTAACATAAAAATATTATAGAACAAAAACAAAAAATAAATTACGTTTTATTAGTATTTTTCTTGTCATGGAAAAAATAAGTAAAAATGAGAAGTTTTTAAATGAGACGCCATGGAAATCTCCCAAAGAAATATGTAATGCAATTTTCAATACTTTAGAAGGAAGGACTTTTTATAATCAGCTTTTTATTGATATTCAACATCTTATTGAAGAATGAAAAGAGAACACTGAAATAGATTGTAGCAATACTGAGGAGTTTAATCATTTTTTAAAAAGTTTTATTCTTAGCTACAATACACATATTAAAGAAAAAGATATCGACCAAGAAAATTTTGAAAAATCATCTGCTTTATTACAAAAGAAATTAGAAACACTGTGAGTAAAAAAAATAGATCTTCTTAATGAAAATGATTTTTATACCCTATTTACCCTTCACTTCAGTATTACTTACCAAGGAATAATGAAATCAAAGATGATTTACGATATTTTTAGTAATATCAGCGATGAAACTTTTGATAGATTAAAGAATAAAAAACGAGAATTAAAAAAATTATTAGATGAGGAAAAAAACAATCCTGAAATTTCACTAATTTTAGCTCAAAATATCCAGAATATTTTTATTGAAAGTTGATGAATTACTCATTGGTTTCAAGAAGCATATAAAGAATTCGATTATCATCCTACAAAATGAGAACTCATAAATGCGATAGAAAACAAATTTAACGGATACCTTGAAGAGCTTTTCGGTTTTCATATTACTGATTTTAAGATCCTTGATCTATGAGATTATGAACTTCAGGAAGAAGAAGTTGAAAATAACAATATATATGAAGAAGGTTCTGTTATTCCTCTATTTTTTTCTGATCAGCTTCCTAGCTAATTTTATTTTATTCCTCATGTAACTATGTGAAAAGAAAAAGATAAAAATTTCGACCAAGAAATTGGAGAATTTGAATGGATTAAAGAAGATACCATTATTAAAGACTTATTTTCTACTTTAGAGTGAGATAAGTGGTTTGGAAATGTTTTTAAAACATTAAAAAAATATGCCTCAAAAAAAGATTTTCAGAATATTATAAATATTAATGAGGATAATTCTTTAGAGAAATTTGTAACTTTCTTTTTTGAACTTTTTGATCCAGATTTTACACGTAGTAACAGGAAGGAAATACCACTATATATAACTCGTATAAAAAAAGAATTACAAAGAATTTGATGTCAAAAGTTTGATGTTCTTAAAAAAAATGAGTTCTTTAATTTCTTTTGTGCTTACTCACTTGTATGCCAACAAGATATAATGCAAGAAGGTATGATACAATCGATTAGTAAGAATCTTAGCGTAGATGAGATTAAAAGTATTTCATGAGAAAATCTTGAACAAGTATTAAGGGATTTAAAGAATCCAAAAATTATATCTACAATATGACAAGTACTATATAAGATATTCCTTGATTCATGAGGTGTCGATTATTGGCTTTGAGAAACAAAAAAGATGTTAGAAGAAAAATATCCTAATGATAATATTGATATCTATACTATCACAAAAATAGCACAAAAAAACTTCAACCTTTTTATTGAATATCTCTACTGACTCAAGCTTCCTGAAATGTCTTTCGAAGCAGTCCTTTCCGATGATTTTTTTAATATTGAGAGTGAGGAAGATTTAGCAGCAATTTCGCTCTTTTATAAAAAGGCCTTCTCAAAAATGATGAATGAGAAGCCTAATTAATTGATAATTTTTTCTTACTCTGCATCTGATTCTTGACCAAAAGTTTCAAGATTTATTTTCTCACCTTCAATTTCTAATTGATCAAATTTCTTTTCAATTGCCTCACCCCTATAGAGCCATGTATCCATTCAATCAACTTCTTGCAGCTCAAGAACATCTGGAGATTGAATAATTCCTATTTTTTTATTCTCTTTTTGAATTAAGTAGTTGAGTTTTCCATTCATTCAACGAATTGCTTTAATTGTCCATCCTCTGATATCATATTCTCATGGATAATCTATTATTGTTGTTTCTCATTCATTATACCTCATATCTTCTCAAAGATCACTCGCAAGATTAATTAGTGAGTTATGAGTATATGTATATCAAAAAAACAATTCATTCTCGATTTGAAATCCTCAATCAAATTTTAATTGTACAGCCATTATCAAATATTTATAAGGATAAAATAATTTTTTTTATTATCTTCTATGTGAAGAAATTTGGATTAATAACTTTTAATATCACTCAAGAAGCTCATAATAAAGCTAATCAAGTTGCTACTTTTGTAATAATATCCATTCACTTTTGTGTTATCTTTAATGGAGCTCATTCCATTGTCATCAAAACTCATGCATAAACAATTAGTAATAATGACATCACCATTATAACTGTCATTAAAAGGTTCATCATTGATCACATAAGTTTCGGAAATGCATTCAATGGTGTTGTTGAAGTAGTACTTGTAGAATCATTCACTTCAATACAATTTCAAACAAATGGAACATTTGTATTAAGTTTGATTCCTTTACATTCGGTTTTCGTTTCTCCCTCAGCAAATACAAACAAGCTTAGGAAGCCAAATACAGAAATACTCAAACACAATCATATATATTTTAATACTTTCATTCAAAGTACATAAAGAATTAAAGCATACTATTAATTATTTCATTTACCAATGCTCAATCAAGTTCTGATCTATGTGCTCACATAAGCTCTTTCATCAATATACCTCTTCATGTTTTTAAGTCTGTTATTCATTGTTTCTGAATTATTTCATCAATAAGAGTTTTTGTATGTTCACGATCCAACATTTGAGGAAGATATCATTCAATTATTGATTTTTTTTCTTGTTCTTCACTTAATTCTTCTGGCTTGTTCGCTTTTTCTAGAAATCAAATAGCCTCATTTAATGCCTTAACTTCCTTTTTTAGTATTGCAATTATCTCATCATCATTAGGATCTCTTTGTAATTCAATTTTTTTATTCTTAATTTGGGCGAGAACAAAGTTAAGTGCTGTTTTTTTCACTTCTTGTTTTTCCTTCATCGCTATCTTATAGTCCTCTAAGAGTTTTTCATAGAGCATTGTTATAAACTATATTCAGGTAAAATAATAACTAAGTATATAATTAAAGCTTTTTTAATTACAAATGAAATTTTGGCTATTTCTTTGGAAGTGCAGCTCATCAATAGAGAGCGTCCATTGTTTTTTGTTTTAATTCCTCTTCCGTTAATGGCTGATTTTCTCAATAAATCCAAGTTTTTGCAATTAAAATAATGAGAGTTATTAATGGTCATTGATCTATTGGAATATTATCATGATAGACTTCAGAAACCTTTCATAAGTATGAAACGTATGATTCTAAGTTTTTTGATGCAGTTTTTACTCAAAGATTTTCATAAAATCACATAATCTTTAATTCCTCTGCTTCTTGTAAGAAAAAAGGAACAAAAAATCAAACAACAACGTATACATTAATGTCTTTTCTTAAATAAGTTATTTGATTCCTTTGATCTGTTGTTTTAAAAAACGTAGAAACGATAGCTTGAATTAAATCTTCATTATCAATTTTTCTCATTAAAATGCTGAGAAACTTTGCAAGTTGATTGTTTATCGCCTTATCCTTTTTAATTTGCTGTGCTATCTGTTTTGCTTGTTTTGCTTGCGCTTGAACGCGTTGAACTGCTTCTTCGGTTAATTGATTCGTATCCTCTCTTACCGGACCAAAATCTTCAACTCATGTTGTTAGTTCGTTCATTCAAATATAGAGGTAAGTTAAATTATCAATCTTATATGTAGTATTTTCTTCTTGAAATTCAATATTAATTCGTTATACAATTGAGCAGAAATCTGTACCATTTCACAATGGTGAGGTGGATGAGAGGCTGAAATCAACTCACTGCTAACGAGTCGTACGGAAACGTACCGTGGGTTCGAATCCCACCCTCACCGGATTTCTTAAAGAAATTCATCTTCATGATGAATTTTTTTGTTTAATCCTTAACCCAATTCAACTTGCGTTTAAATTTAGTTTTTCTATAAGATTTAATAGTTGTTTAATCCTTTATTCATATATTGCTTTCATGGAACCATCATTAAAAGAGGTATTTATGATTACAGGAGCATCTTGATTTATCTGATTTCATCTTGCAAAACGTCTTCTTGATGAGGGCTATAACGTAATATGATTTGATAACGAAAACGATTATTACGATGTTGCCTTAAAAGTTGATAGAAGAAAAATACTAGAATCGTATGATAACTATAGATTTTATCACTGAGATTTATCAAATTTAGACAGTATTGAATTCGTTTTCAGAAATAATCAAATTAGCAAAGTGATAAATCTTGCAGCTCGAGCATGAATTAGACACTCATTTACCGATCCTCTTGTTTATGTTGAATCAAATGTAATTGGATTTTCTAATCTCCTCTATTTATCAAATAAATATAAAATTAAATCTTATATTTATGCTTCTAGTTCTAGTGTTTATTGAAACAATAAAAAACAAATTTTATCTGTTGAAGATAGTATTGATAAGCCTATTTCCCTCTATGCAGCGACTAAAAGATCTAACGAATTAATGGCGTATTCTTACTCTCATAGTTTTTGATTACAAACAATATGACTTAGGTTATTTACTGTATATTGACCATGGTGAAGACCTGATATGGCTATATTTAAATTTGCCGATAAGATAATACATTGAGAAGAAATTGAAGTATATAATTTTTGACGTATGAAGAGAGATTTTACTTATATCGATGATATTGTTGAAGGTATTTATAAATCTATCAATTATTCAGCACAATATGATTTATTTAATTTATGAAATCACCAGCCCGTTGAACTAGAATATCTTATCTCTTTGCTTGAAAAAAACCTTGGTAAAAAGGCAAAGAAAAAATACCTTCCTTTACAACCATGAGATATGCTTGAAACAAACGCTGATATACAATACACAAAAAATGTATTATGATGGGAACCTCGCTATGCTATTGAAGAATGAATTGAAAATTTTTGCAAATGGTTCTGCAGCTATTACAACATAAATCATTAAATCATTTCAATAAAAACACTTGAAAAGATAGCATAAAACACTAAATTCTTTACTAGTTTTATTCGTTATTGTTATTTTTCATGCCAAATCTTGAAGAAGAATTATCTAAGCTTACTAACATATCCTCTCTTGATGAACTTGAGAACTGGTTTCAAGCTCTCCTTTGAAAAAAATGAAGTATTACTGAAAGTTTAAAAGCTCTTTGATCTCTTTCTCCAGAAGAAAAAAAAGTACAATGAGGTATGCTATCTTCCATGAAACTAGCACTTCAGGAAGCATACCAGAAAAAATTTGATGAATTAAAAACTGCTGAAATTAATAAACAATTAGAAAAAGAAGTCATAGATATTACTCTTCCATGAAAAGAACTTGATGAATGACATTATTCTCTTTTAACAAAAGTAAGAAGAGAACTAGAGGAAATTGCTCACAGTATGTGATTTATAGTTGAAAGTTGAACAGATGCTGTAAGTAAATTTGAGAATTTTGAAGCTGTTAATATTCCTGTATCACATCCAGCAACAGAAATGCATGATACAATTTATTTATCTGAAAGAGATGAAAGGGGTGAAAACTATGTTTTAAGAACTCATACTTCTGCTGGACAAAATTATGTACTTAGAAAATATGGAGTTCCTATTAAAGCCGTTCTCCCTTGAAGAGTTTATAGATTTGAAAATGTTGATGCTACTCACGATACAATGTTCTATCAATTTGAGGGTGTTTATGTAGACAAAAATGTAAGCATTGGTCATTTTAAGAGTATTATTACAAGATTCTTATCTGCAGCACTACAAAAAGAAGTTGAGATTAGAATGAGACCTTGATATTTCCCTTTTGTTGAACCAGGATTTGAGATAGATACTAGATATGAATACACTAACCCTAAGACAGGAGCAAAAGAAATGTCTAAATGGATGGAAATTTTATGAGCATGAATGATTCATCCTGCAGTACTTAGAAATGCAGGAATCAATCCTGATGAATGATGGACAGGATTCGCATTCTGAATGGGGGTAAATAGGCTTGCTGCTGTAAGATATGGTATCAAAGATATTAGATATCTTACCAATGGAGATCTTAGATTTGCAAAAAGTCGATAATCCTAATCTTTTATTTTCCTTCACTCACCACCATGGTAGAAAGAAAAACAAAACGAGCCGAAAAAGAAAAAGAAAGAAAGACAACAAAAAAAGTCACTAAAAAAGTTAGCAAGGAAGAAGCAGAAGAAAAGAAAACTAAAGTTATTAAGGCTTCTTCTGCAAAAAAGATTGCTATTAAGACTACAGAAAGATCTGCAAAAAAGGATGATTTTTTGCAAAAAAACCCTAGTGGAAAAGATGAAAAGATTCCTACTTGGCTTATTATTCTTTTTTCTTTTTCACTTGCATTCCTTCTCTTTTCAATTTATAAAGCATTTATTTACTGAAAAGGGTATAATGAGATTCAACAAAATGTTCCTGTAGAATACTTTCAAATAGAAGAAGAACCACAACCACAAGAAGTTCAGGAAGAATATATTATTGCAGATGAACCAGAAAATATAGAATATCAAGATATCGAAAATAATTCTATTGATGAAAATATTAGTGTTCAACCAGAAAACGAAAATCTTAGTTTTGATGTTGCAGGTGACATGCAGGTTATTCAAGATTTCTATTCATATATGATTAACAATCAGGTTGATGAAATGAATACTTTAGTTGATACACCTTTAAAAAAGACTAATACTTGGGCAAATCACTGGGGTAAAAAGAATATATGAATCTTCACAAATCACTTAAATGAGAATGTATCATTAGATAATATTACCTATGTTGAATGATCTGAAAATGCACAAAAACATACAAGGAAATATGGATATACCTTTAAATATACTATTGATTCCTGAGAATCATTCACTGAAAATTGGGAGGTAACTCTTTATACTCGTAATTGAAAAACTCTATTCTCTGCACTTGAATGTAAAACGGATTGATGTTCTCGTTCTCCTTTCTTTTGGCCACAGAATTATAATCTAAATTAAATAGAAATTTCTTTTGTTCATAGGCTAGTTTATTCAGAACTAGCTTTTTCTTTTTTTGAAATTTTTGCAAAAATAAAGAGACTCTTGTATACTTAATTAAATATATTTTTATTAATAATTCACTATGAAAGCACTTGTTATTTATAATAATCCTCGAATTTTAGCCCAAAGTCTTTTTGCTCTTAAAGAGCTATGAGTCAAAGATTTTGATATTGTGATTAATAAAAAATATCCGAATAACAAAAAGCAGTTGGATAGTTCGAAAGAACGACTTCAAACACACACTAAATATAATATCTTATCTCAGGATGAAATTAAAAATAATTATGAATATATAATACGTCCGACCCCTATTAAAAATGACGGATTAAGCTTTTTATATAAAAAATTTAGTATTTCTAAATTCATATTTATAGAAGAAGGAATGAGCTTTTATAGCGAATTCGATAAAAATTCCTTAGAAGATAACGAAAAGATTATTTTTTTAAAAAGTGATGTTTTCCTTTCTCATCCTGAACGCGTTGGTTTTTGAAAAAAAATAGAAATATCTTTTGTTAATAATCAACTCAAAGAACGATTTTTAAAAGAGATAGAAATGCTTCCTAAAGAGATTTCCAGTGTTGTCTTTACTGAACCTAACTGTCATGATAATCATGATAAACAATATAAAAAAAGGATTGAGAATCTTCTCAACTCTATTGATGCCCCAATCCTCTTAAAAAAACATCCTCGTGATGACACTATATATGGAACAGAATCAACTTTATTTGAATGTGAAAATGTCTTTTCATGACAACTTCTGTTTAGTATTTTCCCAAAAGCTAAGTTTATTTTCACCTCCCCTTCAACTTTAGAACTTTATACAACAAAAGATTTGGATGTGGAAAAATTTTATTAATTTTTATTCATTCTATATCAAAATCCTTTAATTGTCTCTATACTATCTTTCCCTATTTTTCTCCTTATAGTAGATAAATATACGTCTAATTTTCAATCCTCCTCAAATCAAGCGTCCCCTCACCATATTTCTTCTATAATATCCAACCTAGATATTGCTATCCCTTGGTTTTTCATTAACATTTCCAATATTTGAAACTCTTTTAATGATAATTTGATTTCTTCATTTCACTTAAATACTTTTTTCTGTGATTCATCCAAACGAACATCTTCAAAAACTAATTCTTGCTTCTTAGGTAATCTTTTTCATAAAGCCAAAATTCTCGCTTCAAGTTCTTCTAAATCAAATGGTTTGACTAAATAATCATCTGCTCACACTTCAAATCACTCCAACTTATCTTCCAACTGTCATTTTGCTGTCATAATAAGAATAGGAGTCTCAGGATGTACTGATCTTATTGTTTTTGCAATACTTATACCATCAACTCATGGTAACATTAAGTCCAAAAGGATTATATCAAAACTCTGATGCTTAACTAATTCATTAGCATATGTACCATGATCAACTCGCATAACTTTATGTCCATCTAGCTCTAAGTATTTTTTAATACTCTCTGCTATAGTTTTTGTGTCTTCAACTAATAATAAGGAATAAGGCATTTTATCAATTAAATTTAAGAATAAATATTGTTCCCTTTCACTCCTCGCTTTCACAAGTTAAATCGAATTCTTGTTTTTCTGCAAATAGCTTTGAAAGATATAATCATAATCAAAAACTTTTTGAATCTGAATGAGAATTGTCTCCTTGCCAGAACCTTTCCCGAATATGATCAATATCATTTTTTTCAATGATTTTTCATGTATTACATATTTCTAATGATTTTTCGTTAAGTTTAATATTAATTTTCCCCTGATCATCAACGTATTTAAATGCATTCCTTAATAAGTTTGTCATAATAGAATGCCATCATTGATTATGAACAGAAAGCATCAAAGAATTAGGCAATTCCTCGGACACATGAATATCTTTTTCTTTATATTCATCCTCTAATTGTTTAATTGTATTTTTGATACTAGGAACAAGATCCATAATTTCTTTTTCCAATCAAACAGTCTCTTCTAATCTTGTTATCAATAATAGAGTTTCCAATAATGCATCCATTCTTTTAATTTCAGATTTTACTTCTATTAAAGCACCTTCATAGTCTTTTGATTTACGAGCAACATCAATCAAAGTTGATATTCACATTAAAGGTGTTCTCAATTCATGCGATGCATTTCTTACAAAATCCTTTAATCAAATCGTTTGTAAATGAATTTTTTCTATTGCTTTATTAAACACTTTTATAACTTTATTTATTTCATCATCCTCTGCTCAAACAATATCTATTTTTTTATCCAAATGATCGATATCCAAATGTTCTAATGCCTCATTTAAGGTATTTAGTTTTTTAAGGGATGTTTTTACAAACCAAAGTGAGACAATATAAGAAAGCAGAGTTCAAAAAACAAATACACATATTGTTATCCAGATTAATGATGTCTGTAAATTTACCTGTGATGTTACATTACGAACCAATACCTCATTTCAAACTTTTTGTATATACAAATAATATCAATCTATTTCTACGATACTCAAAAAATTATTCTTTTCTAAAAACTGTTTTGCGTCTTCAGAATCTGAGTCTAAACGCAATTCATGAAGAGGAAATTTTTCCTTTGGAGAAAACTTGGTACCATCAATTTTCCTTTGCATGTTTCTTCTCTCTAATGGAGGATTATTTTCTCACGTATTCCCTCATTCCCTATCTAAAAATGATGGATAGTCTTTAGAAGGTTGAGGGAAAAATCCTCACAATACTCTTACCTGAGAAAATGAAGGTTGTTTTGCTTCGATATACCAAGAATAAAAGAAAAATAGATTTACTATAAAGGCAACTACTACTAGAATAGCAGCTGAAAATAACGTAAATTTTAACGAAATTTGTTTTGAAGTTCTAAGGTTCTTAAACATTCTAATTTATAATTTAAAACGTTGTGATAATAATTATTTACCTTAAATAAAACTTAAAAATATTTTTCGATATACTGTAATAAAGCTTCTGATCATCTTTTTTTTACAGAACTGGTTAGAAAAATTTCAGGAAAATTAAGAATTGACAATTTCTTTTTTAAAAGATTCATATTCTTACTCACTTCCTTTTGAGAAGCCTTATCTATTTTTGTAACAACAATAATAAAATCCAAGTTTTCGTTTTGTAGCTCTTGCATAAATTCTAAATCTATATTTTGTGGAGATATACTTCAATCTATTAATAATAAAACAAGGGGTTTTCTTGTTATAAAGTATTTATATGTCTCATCAATCCATTTTCTCCTGTTCTCCAAGCTTGATTTAGCATAACCATATCATGGTAAATCCACAAGGTACCATGAATCATTTACAAGAAAATAGTTAATTAATTGGGTCTTTCATGGTTTATCTGAGGCTTTCGCAACAGTTTTCTGCATAAGCAAATTTATCAAACTTGATTTTCAAACGTTTGATCTTCATATAACAGCCACTTCTGGTAAATTATCTTTCGGACATTCTGAAACTTTTGCAACTGATTTCAAAAAATCCACTTTTGTTATGGGGCGAACTTCCATAGAGACAAAAAAACTAAAACATTAACTTAATTTTTCTATTTTCTCCTCACCTGTTTTCATATCTTTTATTTTATAAATTCCATCTTGTCTTTCACCTTCTCAGAAAACGACAACATAAGGAATTCATTTTTTATCTGCATATCCAAACTGTTTTCACAATTTATCAGACTCTGGATACATTTCGATACATTTTCCCTCCTTTAGAAATGTTTCAGCCAACTCAAAAACTGGTTTCATATCACCTCAAAAATTCAAGAATAGATAATCTGCTATCGTCTGTTTCTTAAGACTCTCTTTCTCAAATACTTTTCATAATATTCTACTAATTCAAATACTTCAACCAACTCATGCATAATCATTTTTTTTAGGATCTATATATCCTGTTAAATTTTCATATCTTCCTCCTCAACAGATAGATCCCAATCCACTATCATTTTTAAATACTGCTTCAAATATAGTTCCTGTATAATAATCTAATCCTCTAATTATCTCCAAATCTACTTCCCATTCAAAATGTGATTTTTTAACTTCTCTTAATTGTTCAAGATAAGTAAGGACTTCACGAAGTTCATCTATTCATACAAGGTAATCTTCATCGTTACAGAATTGACTAATACTAGATAAATCTTCAACACTTTTTATACGAACATGAATAAAATCCAATATCTTTTTAATATCACCCTCTGAGATAGCCAAATCTTCTTTTAAAGTTGCTACAAAATTTTCTTCTCAGATTTTATTAACTTTATCTATTAGATTAGATATTTTCTTAGATTCTTCTTCTCCTTTTGCTATACTTTTTAAAAATGCATTAATTATTTTTTTATTACTAATATGAAAAACAGGGGTATCCTCAATATTACAAACTTTAAATATCTCTTCTAAGGTTTTTCAAAGAGTAACTATAATTTCTGCATCATAATAAAGATATTTTTTTTCTCATTTCCAAATTACATCGATATCGCATTGGAAAAATTCTCTATATCTTCCTTTTTGAGCTCTTTCTCCTCTTCGAACAGGTTGAATTTGATATCTTTTAAAAGGAAATGTTAATGCATTTTCTCGATCTAAAGTATATCTTGCAAAAGGAACTGTTAGATCAAAATGTAATCCATATTCTTTTAAATCATCCTTTCCTTGAGCCATTCAGTATAATCAAAAGATTTGTTTCCCTGTTTCTTCTCAATTTTTAGACAAAAGTACTGTATTTTTTTCTACAGCTGGAGTATGAATATGTGTATATCAAAAAGATTGATAATTCTTTTCTATTGTTGCCTTCAAAGAATCAAAAATTAACTGTTGTGAAGGGCTATATTCTGGGAATCCACTTGGACGTAATTCTGCCATTACATCTAAAACTAAATAAAAAACTAACCATGTTTATAAAAAATTAGGGAATTAATACAAGGACTACTAATATTTTTTTGTCACTTTAATTAATTTTTAAACATAATATTATTCACCATTTTTTATCAATAAAGCAGGCTTAAAATTTGAAAAATCTATCATTTAGCATATAATTATTCTAGGAGTTTTTTAATAAAAAAGAAAAGACATGCAAATTAAAGAAGTTAAAATTTCAAATCTCTTAAGTTTCCCTTATATGAACAAGGAAAATTTTAAAGAACATTCTCCTATTTCTTTTTTTTGAGAAAACGGATATCAAGGAGTAAAAATTTTTATAGGAAATAATGCTTCATGAAAAAGCAATTTTATAAGAATATTGGAAGAGTTTTTCTCAACTTTGATGTATGATTATGTCTACAATGAAGAGTATATAGTAAAAAATAGAACAACTAGAAAAACAATTCAACCCAAAGCGAATCACACTAAAAAACTTCAAACAAATAATCAAACTCCTGATCAACCTGCACAAATTGAAATTTCTTTAGAATTATCAAATTTAGACTTCGAAAATATTTGATTTGTCTGTAAATACTATTCAAAAATTAATGCATTAATATCAAAATATTCAAAGCTTAACCTAGAATTTCCTCCTCACAAAATAGAAACTTTTTTGGAGGGTAATCATAGCTTAAAATTATCTGCATCATTTAATGAAAAAACACAAGAATTTATCATTGATGAATCTCTTTTGTCAGAACATGAACAATTTATTCTTTCATGCATAAGATATCAAAAATTATTTCAGATTCTTATCACTATTTTCAATAACTATGAGAGGAAATCAAATGAAAAGAAATGGTTTTTATTGAAAAAAACCTTTACTATTCTTAATACCCATAGAACTGAAGTAAGATTTGATAATTTCGTTGATCCTAACCACATTATCTATGATTTAGAATATAGTAGGAATAGTCTCATCTGATATACAGAATGTATTTATAAAATTTGGAGTATCCTTGAACATTTTTCAGAAGAAGTAAGTAATTGAAATCATGAAGAAATCTCCAAAGACATGATAGATGAGAAACTAAAAAGTTCTTCATTTTTCAAAAGCTTAAGCTATATGATTAAGAAATATCTCTGAAGAAATTTAAAAGTTGAATATATTAATTGAACAATAAGTCTTTATATGACTGATAAACAAGAAAGAATCTCCTATTTTGATGATCTAAGTGACTGAGAAAAATCTTTATTAACCATAATTTTTTGACTTTATGGTAATGATCTAACAGATTGATTTATTATTATTAAAGAACCTGAGCTTCATATCCATCCACAATATCAAAAAGAATTAGCTGAAGTTTGTGAAAACATTAGTGAACAGCTTTGAACTCAATTCATTTTTTCAACAAATTCTGGTCTTTTTATTAATGAAAAAAATCTTAATTCTGTATATAGGGTGTATAAAGATAAAAACCAAAATTCATTAATTTCAGCTCCAAGAATTACTGTAGATTATGATGATGCTACACTTATGCATATGCTAAGATTTGAAAATCTTTCAAAAATATTTTTTGTTGATAAGCTTATCCTTGTTGAATGAGATACAGATGCCTATTTTTTCAGTTTTTATCTAAATTATTTAAAAACACTTCCTGAATGGAAAGATAAAATTCGTGATTATGAAATTATTAATATTAATGGTAAGGGATCTTTTGTTGCTCGAAGAAGATTTTTAAGAAGATTTGATATTAAGAATTATTTTATATGAGACCGGGATAATACTGTTGATTTCTGATTTTTCTCTAGAGCTGAATTAAATAAATATTACTTAATGGCAAATCAACAAGTTAAAAAACAAAGGGCTGAAAAAAAGTATTGTGATTACTACAATAGACTTGTTAAGACTATTCTTACTTTTAATCCTAAGAAACATAAAGCAATTATAAAGTGAATTGAAAAAATGTATTCACAAAATGTTTTCATTTTGAAAGAATGAGCAATTGAAACTTATGTTCCAACAGAAAAAAAAGGTTTAGCTTATGTTGCATATTTTTGTAATGCTTATTTCTATGATTGGCTTCATGATGAGAACTTTGCAGAAAAAAGGAATGAATTAGAGGATATTATGAAACATATTTTTGGTTAAAACTTAAAATAATATTATAAAAGCAAGATGTTAAAAACTTCTTGCTTTTTATTATTACATCTACATACTCAAGTCATTCTTTTACTGATATATTTTTTTCATGTTTGGGTTTCTTTGTTGATTTTTACTCTTTCAAGTCCTCTATCATATAATCGTTACTATTTTTTGATATGGAATTTGAAGTATTGATCAATCACATCTAGCATTACTAAGAGATTGAATATGGATTGTTTTTTGTGCGTTCATTTTTTTGATTAACATAAAATATTGGAAATGATATTTTAAAACACGATGGAAAATTTTAATAAGTTTCGTAATTCTTTTATTATTTAGTTGTGCTGTATCATATTTTTGTTTTCACAAAACCTATAATGATATTTTAATTGGAATTAAATACGGCCTTTGGCGGATGCTTATCCTTCTTTCTTCAAGTGCTATTTGATATTTTTACAAAGCAAATGAACATATAAAAAAAATAAATCGAAAATCTTTTTTGAAATATTGACTTGTTGGTATTGTCATCGTATGACGAATTTGGCAATTTTTAAAGCTTCTTTTCCCAGATATTTTCTTTTCTTTATGATATGGTAAATTAGATGATTTTCATTATTGAGAACATCCTCCTATTTATTATCTTACTTGATATGAAGGAAGCTTAAGATGGCAATGACTTTTTGCATGACCGAATAATTATTGATATTTTCTCGTTCTCTTTTTTCCGTTAATTATATACCTCTTTCCTATTAAAAGCATAAAGAAGATTAAAAATTGGGAAAAACAGGATTGGATAAATGCAGTAATTCTTCTACTTTGGATTGTTAGTATCCTTGCCACCCTTTCAAGAGCTGCTATTATTTGATGAATTATTGTTATTCTCCTCTATAACATAAAACCTCTTTTAGTCCACAAAAAGATTAGCATTACACTATTTTGCCTCTTTCTTTTGTGAATTATTTGACTTTCTATATGGAAATGGGACTCAACAATACTTCATGTTCAAGCAAAATGGAATTGAATACAAGAAGTTATTAACCAACCTCTATGATATTGACTCTGAAGTTCATGACCTGCCATTCATCATAGTTGAGAATTTCTACCAGAAAACTATTATCTTCAACTACTCTTAGATATGGGAACTATGGGATTTCTCATTCGATGTTGAGTTCTCCTACTATGACTCTACAAACAAAAAAATCTTCGTATTAAACTTCTTAAAAAAAATGAAGGATGAAATGATTATTATCAGACATTCCTAGCTTTACAAAAATGACTTGTAGCCTTATTCATTATGTGATTGTTCTTACATGTATTTGAAGATAGCATGGTCAATTATTTATTCTTTATTCCATATGGAATAATCCTTTGATATCTTAGTGCTTTAGCTCAATTTGAATCAAATGATGGAGTTTCTAAAAATAATTGATAAACTTCTTGCATGGATATCTATTGGAGTAATTCGTGTTTATCAATGGACTCTTTCTCCTGATATGTGAATCCTATCACCTCTTTTAAAAGGGGAAATTTGTACACACGAACCTCATTGTAGCGCCTATGGAATCCAGGTTTTAAAAAGATATTGATTTCGACATTGATTACCTAAACTCACTGATAGAATTTTATCATGTAAACCTCGTAACAAAAAAATGTATGATCCAGATCATTACCGCATTGTATTCTTTTCATCTGCTGAAATTGGTGTTCCTTTTTTAGAGCAACTATATAATGATAAAAGATTTGAAATCGTTTGAGTTGTAACGCAAGAGGATAAACCTGTTTGAAGATGATTAAAAATAACACCGAATGTTATAAAAACAAAGGCATTAGAACTCTGAATAGCTAATGAAAATATTTATACACCTACAAAAATTCATCCTGATAAATCATTGGAAGGTAAACACTTTAATGATTGGCTTATAGAAAAAGCTGCTGATTTTTATGTTGTAATTGCCTATGGAAAGATTCTTCCACAAGTAATATTAGATATTCCTATTTTCTGAGCAATCAATGTACATGGTTCTTTATTGCCTAAGTATCGTTGAGCATCGCCTCTTCAAACTGTTTTTCTAAACAAGGATGAGGTCAGTTGAATTACTATTATGCACATGGATGAAGGAATGGATACATGAAATATTATTGATAAACTTGCATTTAAAATACCATTTGAATGGACTGTTAAAGATTTAATAGAAAGTTTTAAAGAAAAAAGTCCTGAGTTCTTAAACGATACGCTATGGGACTATTGAAAAGGAATGATAAAAGAACAAGAACAAGATGAAAATAAAGCCAATTATTGCAAAAAAATAGTAAAAGAAGATTGAAAAATTGATCCATATACTCTTCCACTAGATGAAGTTTATGCAAAATACCGTTGATATTTTCTTTGGCCAAAAATTCGATTTACTATAAATGATAAGAAAGTAGGTATTGAAGAAATAATTATTGATGAAGTTAAATTTCTTGATAAAAAAGATACTCCTCTATTAACAAAAGATAATAATCTTAACAAAGCTATTAAACAAATCGTCTTAAAACCAGAAGGAAAGAAGGGAATGGACTTTAAAAGTTTTAAAAATGGATATCTTAAATAAGCATTAATCCTTGAAATAATTGATTAATTCCTTAGTTTTATGCTGTTTTATTTTTTGGATTTTTTTATGGAAACTATTTCAAGAGCACTTATCTTTGACTCAGTTTTTGATCCATATAAATGAGTACTCGCCTATGTAAAAGTTGTTGATTGAAGCTTCTCTGCATGAGAAGAAGTTTATCTAGTCCATTCTGAAAAATCCTTTCAACCTACAGAAGTAGGTCATTTTACTCCTGAATATCATGCTGATAAAACATTAGATGAAGGTCAAATTTGATATATTGTTACCTGACAAAAATCAGTTAGGGATGTTCAAATCTGAGATACCATATTAAAGACTAAAGTTTGAAAACTCGAAGAAGCAGAAAAATATAACCAATATTTAATTCCTTGATTTAGGAAAGTAACCCCTTATGTGTACGCAGGAGTTTATCCGATTGATTCAACTGAATATGATAAATTAAAAGATAGTTTAGAGAAGCTTTCTCTCAATGACAGTGCTGTAACATTTGAAATGGAAGATTCAAAAGCTTTAGGACTATGATTTCGTTGCTGATTCTTAGGTATGCTCCATATGGATATTATCAAAGAAAGATTATTCCGTGAATATAACTTAGATACTATTTTCACAATTCCTACAGTGATGTATTTAGTAAAATCTAAGAATCTTTCCATTCCTCTTATAAAAACAGGAATGAATTTGAAAGGATTAATTCAAACATGACTCTATCATGAAATATTAAAAAAAGAATGATTTGAGTTACATGCCGATGAAATTTCTACACTTGAACACGCAGAAGGTATTTTTTGAACAATGTTAGAGAACCCACGTTTTACGAAATTAGGAGAAATTTTAAGACCTTGGATTGTTGTAAAATCATGATCTGACATGATTGAACAAGGTATGATTGATGAGATTCTTGAACCTATTGCAAATGTTGAAATTGTATGACCTGAAGAATTTGCTTGAAATATCATGGCACTCTGCCAGGAATATAGGGGTAAATTAAAACATATGGAATATCTTGATGCCACGAGAGTCGTTTGGCATTATGAATTACCGATGTGAGAAATTATTGTTGATTTTTATGATCGTTTAAAATCATCAACTAAATGATATGCTACCATGAACTATGAATTTAAGTGTTATCAAGCTGATGATTTAGTTAAATTAGATATTTTTATTAATAATGAAAAAGTAGAAGCTCTGACTTGGGTTGTTCATAATGATAAAGCATATTATTTATGACGTGAAGTTGTTGAAAAACTTAAAACACTCATTCCTAAACATCTATTTGCAATCCCCCTACAAGCAGGATTAGGAAATAAAATTATTGCTCGTGAAAATATTTCTGCTGTAAAAAAAGATGTTTTGGCTAAATGTTATTGATGAGATGTCAGTAGAAAAAGAAAGCTTCTTCAAAAACAGAAAGAAGGAAAGAAAAGAATGAAAGCCATTGGTAATGTAGAAGTACCTACGGATACTTTTGTTAAATTAATTTCTAGAGATAACTAATACCATGCAAAGATTAGATAAATATTTGGCAAATTTGTGATTACTTAGCAGAAGGGAAGCTCCTCTCATGTGTAAAAAAGGAGCTGTTTTAGTTAATTGAGAAATTATAAAAAAAGCAGACTATAAACTTCAATGATGAGAAATTATTTCTTTGGATTGAAAAGAAATTAAAGTATTGGAACAAGTATACTGTATACTTTATAAAAGTGCATGATATATTTCTTCTGATGAAGATGAATTTTGATACCTTAGTTATAAGAAACAGATGCTTGACTGCCCTTATGTTAACCTACTTCATGTTGCTTGAAGACTAGATGTTGACACAGAATGACTATTACTTCTTTCAAATGATGGTCAATTTATTCATCAAGTTATCTCTCCTAAACGGGACAAAGAAAAAGAATACGAAGTTTGGCTTGAAAAAGAAATTAATGAAGACTCTTGTTTAGAACTTGAACATTGAGTTATCCTTGATGATTGATATAATACTAAACCAGCTAAAGTTGAAAAAATTGAAGATAAAAAAATCCTTTTAACTATTACAGAGGGTAAATATCACCAAGTTAAAAGGATGTTAGAATCTGTTCATAATAAAGTTGTATATCTCAAAAGATTAAGAATTTGAGATTGGAATCTTGACTGAATTAATCCATGAGAATGGAAGTTGGTTGAAGTATAATTATGTCAGTGTGGCTGCGTAAGTCGGATCTTTTATAATTCAAATTATTGCAGTTTTTAGTTTTCCTTTTAAAGCATCCTCTTTTAATAAATAATCATCATCAACAATATCCTTCGCATTTAGTTTTAAAGCTACGTTATTTTTATAACTAAGCAATTCGGATTTCATATAATTACCCCGAGAAGCATTTTGACTTACTACCAGTCAAATATTTTCACCTTCAGCTACTGTTTGATTGAATGAAATTCATTTTAATGTACCTTGAATTCCTCATCGAGTATTATTACCTTTTACTCAAAAGAAATTTCTAACTCTTGATTTATCAACATCATTATCAAATTCAGAAAGATCTGATGAAAAAATATCTGTTAATTCATACCTCTTCGTTTTAATTAAATCTGCTCATTTAATAGCTTTTTCTTTTGTCTTTATTTTATCAATAGCATTTGCTACTGCAGATTTAATGAATTCATGATTTATATTTTTATCTTGTTTTAAACACTTTTTTACTGAAATTTTTTCTTCAATATTAGTTCAACTTTTCTTAATAGTTATTTCTTCTCATGTTAAAGTTGGTAAATACTGTGTACCTAGTAATTCAGACGCATCTTGTTTTAGAGAATTTAAAATGTCTTCTTTTAAATCCGTCTCAATAGTTCCCATAAAATCTGGAGCATCTGGAACATCTGGAACATCATTATGAGCCACAACACTTGTTCCCTTAGGTTTTAACGCAAAATTATTTGTATACTCTTTTACAAATTCATAATTTTCATCTTTCCACATATTCTTTACATTCTCATTTCATTCTGCTTCAATTTTTTCTTTCAAACTACGTGGTATAAACTTTAATCCAAGTACTTTTTCAGGCGTATCCAATGTTGAAACATCAACCTCTTTAGTATAATCTCCTTCGATCCACTCTTGCAATCAAGATAAAGCTCTTAATGTTTGATTTCAAAACACATTGTCAACTCCTACGTCAACCAAAGTGTCACCGCCATCTCTTCCATATCATTTTTTCGCTTGAAGAGAAGCATGTTTAGAAGCTAATTGAATCAAACGAGCCAATGATGATTTTTTTTCATTCAAAAATCATTCAACAATAGTTTTATCATTCTCTTCAGCTCCATCTTTTAATTTAATTTTCCATGTTCAATTATCTTGTTCTACTGCATTATCAAAAGACTTTGCTATTTCAGAAACTGTTATTTCTTTATTACCAACTGTAATTTTTGCCTTATCCAATGCATACTGCAATGCTCTATTTTTTGCATCAGGATCAACCTCTTCTAATTTTTTAAAAAGTGCATTAACTTTATCTAATGAATTTTCTTTAATATCAATAGACTTTGCAAGATTATCCAAATCTTCTCTTAGTTGTGTATTTTCTGCATCATTTTTTAAAATCTCTCCTGATTCCAATACATCATTTGCCATTTCTATCAGACATTAGAAAATAAAAAAATTATAATTTTTCGATTTCTTTTGCTAAATTAATAATAACCTCAAATACTGCGTCTAAAAATTCTTCATCCAATTCATTATGATGATCGCTTATATAAGCTTTTAAATCTTTAAAGTAATCATAATGCTCAGAAAGTTCAGAGACTCGAGCTTCAATTTTGTTTTGTTTCTCTTCTAAACTTAGATTTTTAAATGCATTTTTTTCTTTTTTAAGATTTAACATTATCTCAAAATAAGGAATAAAATAATCTCTATAAGAAATTATACTCAAAATTTTAAAATAAATCAAATTTCCTGTAACTTTTCCATATTACATCAAGTTTTCTAAATAATAGGACTATTATTTTTCAATTTCATCCATTTTGTCAAATCATTTTTTTTAGAAATGCTTGTAATGATAAGGAAGAAAACTATTGATATTTTAAGTATTTTATATGAAATTTTTTTGTTATGGTTGAAAAAAAAGTAACAAAAACTGTGAAAAAAGAAAAAGCGGTAGAAACACCAAAGAAGAAAGCAACTGCTGTAAGGAAACCTAAAGCTCTTGTACTTGAAGTTGCTAAAGAAGAATCTTATGAAAAAAGAGTAAATGAATGTGAATGTTGAGAAAACTGCAGATGTAATTGCAAAAAATGACACACTTTAGGAAAGATAATGCATGGTGTTGAACTTTTAGTTCTTCTAACTAATCTAGTACTCTTATTCATTCTACTCTGCAAAGTCAATAAAATTAATTACTGGACTGAGATTTGAAATGGATGAGAAGAACATATTAAAACATTGGAGAGCTTATATAATACTGATGAATATAAAAATTACGTTAAAGATCAAATATATAATCTAGAATCAACTTTGCAACAATATTCTGATGATGCTTATGATTACGATGATTATGGGGACAATGAATATAACTGACAATATGAAAATGAAGACACTAATTACTAGTTTATTTTATCCTTTTATATAGATTTTAAAACATGGAAAGAAAAGAAGCAAAGAGTTGTTGTTGCTCTTGCACAAACACTTTAGCATGGATTGCTGTTATTTTGAGTGCATGTACTCTTATCTGAGGAGCTGCTCTATGAACTTGTATTTACAAGAAAGTTAATACATTGCATAAAATTGGTGTAGAACTTCCTTATGGTTCTGCTGAAAATGTAGATAAACTTTACGATGCCTACATGACAGAAGATAACTTAAAAGAAATCAATGAAAACATTGATAACCAAGTTGCTCAAATGAAAGGTTCTCAAACTGAATCTTCAGATGTAGAATCAAATCTTGAAACTCCTAGTAATGATGAATGGAATGCAACTTCAGAAGAAGCTTATAACCTTTTTGGTCTAAGTGGAACTCCTGGTAACGCTGTTATTAATACTGAAACTCGTATGTTTAAAGCAGTTGGAGGTGCTTATCCTCAATCAGCTTTTGAAGCTGCTATTGCTTCTGTTCAAGATGGTTCAGCTACTACTGATGATATGGGTAACGCTGGAACATTAACTGAAGAACAACTATCTGCTCTACTTGATGGAGTTTATTACAAAGACGATAAAAGTAATGCTAAAATTATCATTGTTGAATATTCTGATCTTCTTTGTCCTTTCTGTAAAAGACATTATAATGACAGATCTCTTGAAAACATCGTTGATGAAGATGATAATATAGCTTTAGTATTTAAAAATATGCCTATTCCTTCACTTCATCCAAATGCACCTTTAGGAGCTAAAGGAGTTGATTGTGCTGGAGAATTAAATGGATCTAAAGCTTACTATGAATTCTTAGACGCAGCTATGGCTGAATCTGATTTCTCATTAAATGGTATTGCAGCTATTGCTGATAAATTAGGACTAGATGCTAATGAATTTGCTGCTTGTTATAATTCATAAGCCAAACAAAAATCCTAAAATACCAATACAAAAGGTAAACTAAAGGGAATGGACAAAATAACATTCCCTTTTTTTATTAAATGAATTGAAAATATTTTTTAGAAAGCTATATTAATTCAAGTTATTTACTTTATTTTTTAAAGTATGTGTTTTCATACGTCCCATGTCCCCACGAAATTTTATCAATTATAAATAGAATTTTTTGAATTTTTAGATTTTTTTGATAATTACATATGGCTACAAAATTAACATCAAGAGCTGATGACTATGCTCAGCGATATAATGACTTGGTAAAACAAGCTGATTTAGCAGAAAATTCCTCTGTTAGATGATGTATGGTTATAAAACCTTACTGATATGCAATTTGGGAAAACATCAAAGATGTTTTAGATGCTATGTTTAAAGCAACTTGACATCAAAATGCTTACTTTCCTCTTTTCATACCAAAATCATTCTTTTCTAAAGAAGCTAATCATGTCGAATGATTCGCTAAAGAATGTGCTGTTGTTACTCATTACAGACTTAAAAATTGAGAAAATTGAGAAGGAATTGTTGTTGATCCTGAAGCAAAACTTGAAGAAGAACTTATCGTAAGACCTACTTCTGAAACAATTATTTGGGATAGTTATAGAAACTGGATAACTTCACATAGAGATCTTCCATTACTTATTAATCAACGGGCTAATGTTGTAAGATGGGAAATGAGAACTAGATTATTCTTAAGAAGTGCAGAATTTCAATGGCAAGAATGACATACTGCACATGCTACTGCTGAAGAAGCAGATGAAGAAGCAAGGAAAATGTTAGAAGTATACTCTGATTTTGTAAAAAATTTCATGGGTATCTATCACTACAAGGGTGAGAAGCCAGAACATGAAAAATTTGCTTGAGCTGTAAAAACCTATACCTTTGAACCTATGATGCAAGACTTCAAAGCTTTACAAGCTTGAACTTCTCATAATTTATGACAAAATTTTGCTAAAGCGTTTGATGTAAAATTTACTAATAAGAATAATGAATTAGAATATGTTTATGCTACTTCTTGGTGAGTTAGTACTAGACTTATATGAGGTCTTATAATGGCTCATTCTGATGATAATTGATTAGTTTTACCACCTGCTCTTGCACCTATTCATTTAGTTATCGTTCCAATTGCTAAAACTGAAGAAGATAAGCAAGAAGTATTAAATGCCCTACAACCTTGTTTAGACACATTAAAGCAAAGAAAACTAACAATAGATTCTAAATTTCTAGGAGCTTATCAAATACCGTATAAAGTAAAAATTGATGATGATAATCAAAAGACTCCAGGTTGGAAATTTAATGAGTGGGAATTAAAAGGTGTTCCTTTGAGAATAGCTGTTTGAAAAAGAGATTTAGAAAAATGAGAAGTTGAACTTTTTAGAAGAGATACTATGGAAAAGAAGTTTGTAAAATTAGAGAATTTATCAGAAGAGATAGAAAAGCTTCTAAAAGAAATACAAGAAAACATCTATCTTAAACATAGTGAATTTACGAAAGCACATACTTATAAGGCTGATAGTTACGATGAGTTAAAAGAGAAAGTTGAAAAATGATTTGTACTTGCTCATTGGGATTGAACTAAAGAAACTGCTATGAAAGTACAAGATGAATTAAAAGCAACTATTAGATGTCTTCCATTTGATGGAGAAATTCAGGAAGGTATTGACCCAGTTAGCTGAAAGAAAAGTGCAAGAAGAGTTATTTATGCTAAGAGTTACTAATTGTAACTCTTTTATTTATTTTTCAATAACATAAATATGAAAAAGATAAATATACTTATCTTAGTAACTTTTGTTTTTTGACTTTGCTTTCTTTTATCTTGATGTAACAAACAACAGGAAACAGAACAAGAGTTTGTGCAAGAATATGTTGTTGGCTTTAGCTATGATAACAAGATGGAAGTCGAGGGAATTTCTCCTCTTGTTCAGTATTGATGAGCTCTTGATGATTGAACCTTGGTATTAAAAAAGGGATTTGAAGATCATACTGATATCTTATTCTTTATCCCATGAATTCGAGAAGATATTATTGGAAAGAACTGATATGCATTACTTCCTGGGAATACGCTCTATTTTGATTGAGAAGTTGAATTAATAGATTGAGCAGCATGAAGTCACTACTATAAAGTTACAAACATTAATGAACTTAGTTTTTCTGAATATGCCAATAAGGAAAAGATTATTGAAATTTTTAGCTGATATAAAAGTTGTTTTGTAGATAGTGACTGTTGAATGATTATTCCTTGATGCCCATTGTGATGTTATATTCCAATTAATAAAAAATATATTGATATTTCCAACTACATTTCAAAAAATTTCATAGCGCAACAAAAGAATCAATGTGATTATAAATGCATCGCTGTCGGAGAACCTTATTGTAATGAAAATTATGTTTGTGATTTTAAAGATATTGAAAAAACCACAACAACAAATAATGGTCTCAACAAAGCTGACATTATCGAGACGAACCAAGTATTTAACTAGGATTTTAAGTTTTTACATAATATGGCTTAAAGCTCGTCTTTAAGCTTTTTTTATTATAAAGTAACGTACAATATATACTCAATGATTTTGTCAAGTTTATTATTTTTAAGCTCTTATATTTTTTTGTAAATTCATTTTTTTTAGAGTATACTTTATGAAGAAAAAAAAGAACTTTTTATTATTTTCATAGGATCTTTATGGATAAAGATATCTCAAAAGAAAGTAAAAGAATTAACTCTTCAGAACAAGAGAAGACTAGGATTCCTCTTATTCAAATTGATAACATGACATGGTGATATCAAGATAGTAAGAAAATTCTTTTCAAAAAATTCAATTTTAGTTTAACTAAAGGAGATTTTGTTGTCGTAACAGGTAAATCTGGAACATGAAAATCAACTCTTGTTAAATTTCTAATCGGGCAAATCAAGCCTGAAAAAAGAACTATCTACTACAAAATGGAAGATATGGCAGAATTTGGTGATGATGAAATACAAAGATATAGAAGAAAAATTGGAATTATTTTCCAAGATTATCAACTTATCAATTCTCTCACTGCAAAACAGAATGTAATTTATCCTCTAGTTTTAGATCAAATTCCATTAACCGAAATTAAGAAAAAATATGAAGCTATTAATACGCTTCTTGATATTTCAAGTATCGAAACAACTGAGATTAAAAAATTAAGTTGAGGTGAAAAGCAAAAAATAGCTATGGCAAGAGCACTTATACATGCTCCTGATTTTATTATTGCGGATGAGCCAACTTGAAATCTTGATTATGAAAGCACATTACAAATTGCTGATATTCTTATTAAAGCAAATGAAATTTGAAATACTATTGTTCTTGTAACTCACGATACTGTATTACTTGAATATCTTAAAAAACATATTGATATAAAAACTATTAGTCTATGACATTAAAGCATTTATTGCACGAAACTCTTACCCACATGACGAAAACTGAAGAACTTTTAAATGCAATTAGTGGACGTGTATCTTCTCTAACAATTGCTGGATATATTAAAGAAGAAGTTATCACTTCACTAAAATACCTTCATTGGTATAAACTAAAGAATATTGATAAGAATATCGATAGTTTTTGTGAATATCTTGAATATCTAAATTCTCAAAATACTGAAAAGATTAATTCTCTAGTAGAAAAAAATCATGATAAAACTTCATATTCTGAAAAAGATTTAAGTTATTTCTTTATGCCTGAGAAAAAACTCAGCAAAGCTAAGGAAAAAATATATGTTAAAAAATTAAGCGATAATGGTTACGAATTAATTACGCTTATTCAAGGGGTTAAATGAATCCTAGTATTGAGTATCGATGAATTCTGTAATGCTTCTAAAACAAGGATGGACATTCATCAATTGCTTATGAAAGATCAAATTAGGGAGAAAAAAAATGCAAGTAAAAAAATTTGTAAAAAGAAATAGTTACTTTGTTTGTATTGGTAATTAAATATTATAACTGATAAGGTATGAGCTCCTCATCAGTTTTTTTAATCAATAAATAACAATATATTATAATATATTCTAATTAAGTCAAGGTCTTCATGGCAAAGTATTCTTGCTTTTTCTTTTAGAATAACTACCCTTTTCGTGAATTTATTTCTTCTTGCGGAACATGGCACTTGATGATTTAATTCATAAAAAAATGGTAAAAGTCGTCCTTTGAAAGATGGCTTGACTTGATAAAGTACCTGATTTAGATTTACAAGACTCTCTTATCGAAGATATAAAGGAAACTGCAAAACCTAAGATACGTTGAATTAAGGAGTTTTTTCTTTTATGAGTACAAGAATTGAAAAGAGATCTTCAAAAAACAAAACAAACTAAAAAATAGAATTAATATTTTTTTGTATTTCATAATTTTACACATTAAACCTGTATAATGGCTAATTCATTAGAGACTGTTGTTGCTTGGGCTAAAAGAAAAGGATTTGTTTACCCTAATTCAGAAATATATTGATGACTTGCTAATGCTTGGGATTTTTGACCTTATGGTGCTTTATTGAAAAAGAATATTTCTGACCTTTGGATAAAACATTTTACACAAGAAAGAGATGATATTATTTTTATGGATACTGCTATAATAGCACATCCAACAACATGGAAAGCAAGCTGACATTTAGCATCTTTTTCTGATGCTCTCATTGACGATAAAAAGACATGACAAAGATTTAGAGCAGATAAATTAATTGAAGATTTTTTTGAAAAAAATAGAGAATGACTTAGTGATGATGATTTAGCTAAGAAGTTCTGAGTAAAAAATCTTTCACCTGAGAGTTGGGGAAATGATTGAATGAGAGCTTTCATTATAGAACATATCCCTCAAAATCCAGACACAAAAGAAGCTGCAGATTGGACTGAATGTAGAAACTTTAACTTGATGCTTGAGACTCATCTTGGACCTGTTGCAAATGATGCATCAAAAGTATATATGAGACCTGAAACATGTCAGTCTTTATTCACTGATTTTAAAGCTGTACTAGATACTACAAGAGCTAGAATACCTTTTGGACTTGCTCAGGTTTGAAAAGCATTTAGAAATGAAATTACTCCAGGTCAATTCCTATACAGGACAAGGGAATTCGAACAAATGGAAATCGAATATTTTGTTCCTGCTGATTCTGAAAAGGCTATGGATATCTATAATCAATGGAAGAAAGACTGTATGGAATATTGGACTAAAATTATTGGAATCAGTCCAGATCATCTTAGATTTAAAGATCATGAAAAGTTAGCTCACTATGCAGCTGCTGCTGTTGATGTTGAGTATCTATATCCACGATGATTTTGAGAGATACAATGAGTTCATAATAGAACTAACTTTGATTTGTCTCAACATCAAGAATACAGTGCTAAAGATATGCAGTACTCTGATCCATATACTGGAGAAAGATATATTCCATGGTGTATTGAAGCATCATTTGGACTTGGAAGACAAGTTATGGTTACTATGCTTGAATTCTATGATGAAGAAAACTTAGAAAATGGAGAAAGCCGTGTTGTTATTAGATTCCCTAAGCAATTAGCTCCTGTAAAATTTGCAATTCTTCCTCTTATTAAGAAAGACGTTGCTCAAGTTGAAACAGCTGAAAAGATTTTTAGGGATTTATCTAAGTCTTTCAAATGTGAATATGATGACGGTTGAGCAATTTGAAAAAGATATAGGAGACAAGATGAAATTGGTACTCCATATTGTGTAACTGTTGATCAAGAAAGTGTTGATAAAGATTCTCCAAACTATTGAACAGTAACCGTTAGAGAAAGAGATTCTATGGAACAAACAAGAGTTAAGATTGAAGACTTAAAAAATTATTATTTAGATAATTAAAAGACAACATTAGTTGTCTTTTTTTCTTTTTAATTGAATTTCAAGGAGTTGTTTTATATCTCTATCTTGACATTTAATATTATTTTAATATAAATAGAAAAAAACAAAAAGAAATACAAAAAGAGCGCTATGAAAGTACGAACAAAAGTAATTGAATTCGAAGTTGACTTCACTCCCCGTCAAATCAGCTTCAAACGGTATGAACTCCCCTATCTTATTATGGATTGTGGGAAAGAGAAAAAAGAAGAAGAAGAGTTTCTGGCATGGTTCCTCGAACACTCAATTAAAGCCGGTAAATGGGTTGCCGTAGCAGAAAAGGATTTTGACTTTTCTCTACAAGAAGCACAAGGCCAATGGGATTCTCATATGAGAATGATTAGAGCCAATCAGCTGAAAAAAAGGAAATTAAGGAAATTGAAGTTACTCTATTATCTTAAGGAATTGTTCAGTATTGGACTCTATGGTCGCGGCCATGATGCTCCGGAAATCGAATTTTACACAAGTTTTCCTTTAGGAAACATCAAAACTTGTATCTTAGACCTCTCTTATTCAGAATTCAGAGATACTTTAAGGTCAAGTTACCATTACCTGTGCAAAAATGAGTATTTCAGGATTGAAGATATACATGGTGAAAATTATATCTATCCAACTAAGAGACTTTTCCATCTTCTTGAACCACTCATTATTAAAAAGTAATCAAAATTTAGGAGGCACTATGAATTTCATTTTACCTCCTTTTTTTATCCCTCATCACCCATTTTTTGTTGCATTCAAAGCACAAAAAGTTTAGTATATAAACTCAAACTTAAAAAAACAAATACATGCAAAAAAAATTTTATTGGTTTTACTTAAAGGAACTCCTCTGGAAATTAACATTTCTATTTTTAGGAGTCTTATGTTGTGCGATTGTGTTTTATTTTTTACCTCAGGGTATCCCCAAAACCGCCTTTGGAATTCTTTGTTTTTTCATCAGCATTGGATTTATTCCAACATTCCTTGATTTATTCATGCTCTACCGCTTTATTAAAAAAGGCGGAAAATCATTCTTTGCTGAAATTATCGCTGGTTATATCTTAATTCCTCGACTTAATAGTCAAGTTAGAAAAGAACATAATAAAACGATTAAGATCAACAAAAAAATCACGATTAAGGAGCTTGAATTAATGCTGGAAAACACCAAAGAAGGTAAACAAATAAAACAAAAAGAAATCTATGAACAACAACTTCTAATTTGCAATGATGATGAAAAGATTACTTTAAAACAACGAATTAAAGAGCTTGAATTCGAACTAGCAAAAGATGATGTTGATAAACAAAAAATTTCGGAAGAATTACTCGCACTTGATGAAATTTAGCGTACTGCAAACTGCTACCATAACGATTTCGTTATGGTAGCTTTTTTAATCTTGAAGGAAATGATTAAATGCTTTTACTTTTTCTTTTGAAATTCAAAATGCTTTAGAAACAATAGGAACCATAAACTCAGAAGGAGTAAGATGAAGATCTATTTGATTCTTCAATTGGTGAATTAGTAAATTAAGAGAAGCATATTTTCATGATACCATCAATAGCTTTAAAGGATTCTTTGTATGTGCTAGATTTAAATAGTTCTTGAAAGTTAATTTTTCCAATCCTTTTGTCTCATAAAGCTTATGTGGATAAGGTGTAAAATATCAAAAATCATGGTACATCATCCATTTCTTAGCTTTATAATTTCTAGTAAAATAAAGAGGCATCCATCCCATCCAACGTATCATACTATGATATCGAATAAGGTCTGGATTCTCTTTCCTGATAAAAGCTCTAAACTTTATTGCATCAATTATATTAAACAGACCTATTCATATTCAAAAGAGCTTTTTATATTTTCCTCGCCTTCACTTAGGACAGGTATTTCAAAATAATTTAACCTCATATCCTTCCTTTTCTAGAATTTCTTTTACATCATGAATATATGTTTCAATACCTCATATTTTATTTATAAAATCGCTTACCATAACAATCTTTTTACCCTTCAAATCAGATGATAGAAGTTTGAAATTTTCAAACCGCTTTTCTTTTGTATATTTTGAAGCTGTTAATATTGAAGATTTGGCAAGATCCTTATAAAATGTTGATGTATTATTTTCTTTTTCTTCCTGTAGTTTTAATATCATCTCAGAAAATTTTGAAAAATCTGAACTTCACTTACACTGAGAGATGTCGTATCTATCTTGAATAAATGGGATTAATCCACCTTTTTTAAATCAAATAACAGGTATTCATCGTTTCAATACATTAATAGCACTTAATCAAAAAGTTTCTAAAAACTTAGAAGGCATCAAACAGTAATCAATATTATCAAGATATCTTTCTACTTCTATAAGTGGTTTCCATCAAAAGTAATGAATTTGTTTAAAACGATAAGAAAGTTCTAAAAGACCTTGTTCATAGCTTCAACTTCAAAAAATATACAATTCAAATGGAAGCTCTTTATTTGGATATTGATTAATAAAATCAAAAATCAAATCAAATCCTTTTTCTTCTTCTAATCTTCATAAGAACAATAGTCAAAGAGGTGCTTTCTTCATATAAACAAAAAAGGTATAAGGGTAAAATACTATTTAGAATAAAAGGATATCAAATAATATTGCAAGTAAAAATTAATAAAAAAAGAAAAGCGTAAGGAAATCCTCACGCTTAATTGAGCACAGTAGCAGGGGTTAAAGCCCGCACATCTTCTTGAGCGCCATCTTCTGGCTCTTCCTTGAGGAACGGTGGTTCTCTACTTGCATTTTGCTGTGCTTTTTCTTCGTTTTGCGTCGCTGTTGCTGTGCGACTCTTTGATCATCTTTCTTCATTTTTTAAACTTTTTGTTTTGTTTTTATTTTACGTTGTTCATATTGAACACTCTTTTTATATTTAACTTGCTCATTAATGTCAAGATAAAATCAAGAATTTTATATAAAAAAGACAGCTTTTGGGATTGCTGTCTCTTTAATTTAACATATATATTAATCTGCATCAATCACTTCTCCATCAGCTGGTTTTTCATTATTTTCTTGATTATCTTCTTGTGGTTGATCTGGAGTTGGCTGTACTTGATACTTCTGGAATAATTCTTGGAATTCTTTTTGAATCCTATCTATTTCAGCATCAACATGTGATTTTTCTACATCTTCTTTATCTTTTACAGCTTTACCATCTGCAATTAATTTTTGAATTTTTTCTTTATCCTCATCAGAGATTTTATCTTTTTGTTCATTCATTAAATTCTCAATTTGATATACCAAAGATTCAAGCTTATTCTTTGATTCTACAACTTCTCTTCTTTTCCTATCCTCTTCTGCAAACTTTTCTGCATCAGCTTTTGCTTGTGCAATATCTTCATCAGAAATATTTGTTGATCACTGAATTGTTACTTCTTGTGACTTTCATGTAGACTTTTCTTGTGCTGTCACTTTTAGAATACCATTTGCATCAATATCAAAAGTAACTTCAATCTGTGGTTGTCCTCTTCTCATTGGAGGGATTCCTTCAAGATTAAACATTCAAAGAGATTTATTATCTCTTGAAAATTGTCTTTCTCATTGAGTTACATGAACTGTTACAGCATTTTGATTATCTGTTGCTGTAGTATAAATATTTGATTTTTTAGCTGGAATTGTTGTATTTCTAGGAATCATCACATGTGCAATACCTCATTCAACCTCAACAGCTAATGATAATGGAGTTACATCAAGAAGTAGAATGTCTTTAACATCTCCTTGAACAATACCTCATTGAATTGCAGCTCATTGGGCAACTGCTTCGTCTGGGTTTACTGTTGCTTTAGGTTCTTTTCAGAATATTTCATTAACGATTGATTTAACCTTCAACATTCTTGTTGAACCTCAAACAAGAATAATATCATTAATCTCTGATTTTTGTAATTTTGAATCTGCTAATGCTTTTTGCACTGGTTCCTTACATCTATCGAAAAGATCTGAAGTAATATTTTCGAATTGAGCTCTTGTCAAAGACTCATCCAAGTTCCTAGGAAGTCCATCTGAACCTGTAGTAATGAAAGGAATTGAAATATCTACTCTTTCAACAGATGATAATTGTTTCTTTGCTTTTTCAGCCTCATCTTTAACTCTTTGCATTGCCATTGCATTATCTCTCAAATCGATTCATTCTTTTGCTTTAAATGCATCAACAATATGATTAATTATTCTCTGATCCCAGTCTGCTCATCATAATTGTGTATCTCATGAAGTTGAAAGAACTTGGAATGTTCATTCTGATCAAATATCAAGAACAGTGACATCAAATGTTCCTCATCAAAGATCAAAAACAACAATTTTCTCATCTTCTTTTTTACCCTCTCAGTATGCAAGAGAAGCAGCAGTAGGTTCATTAATAATTCTTTCTACTTTTAATCCAGCAATTTCTCATGCAGCTTTTGTTGCATTTCTTTGAGAATCATTAAAATATGCAGGAACAGTTATAACAGCTTGTGTAACAGGTTCTCATAAAAATTTTTCAGCATCATTCTTTAATTTTTGCAAGATGAATGCTGAAATTTGTTCTGGTTTATATTCTTTACCATCAACCACGATTAGTACACCTCCATCTTTACCTTCTTTTGTATCATATGTAACATCTTTTAGTTCCTTTTTAACTTCTGAATATTTTCTACCAATCCATCTTTTTACTTCATAAATAACATTTTTTGGTTCAAGAATTGCCTTTCTTTTCGCCAAATCTCACACTAAAAGTTCGTCACCTTTAATATAAACTATTGAAGGAGTTGTTCTATTTCCTTCTGCATTTGCAATAACCTCAGACTTATCTCCGAGCATATATGATACACATGAATTTG
>CAMVNG010000001.1 GCA_947168815.1 uncultured bacterium | reverse complement strand
AAGATCAGACTCCAAAGTTGAGAATAAAATTAAAGAGTTATGATGTAAGAATGTTAGAATCTTCAGTTTCTAAGGTTGTAGGACTCTTGGTGAAATCTGGAGCTGAAATTAAAGGTCCAATCCCTTTGCCAAAAAAGAGAAAGGTTTATACAGTGTTGAGATCAAACTTTAAGTTTAAGAAATCTAGAGAACAATTTGAAAGAATTTCTTATACTAGAGTAGTTGATGTTGTAGAAACTGGTTCAAAAACAATGGAATCATTACAAAATCTTTCTATTCCTGTAGGAGTTCTTGTGGATATTAAAGTTTTCTAGGCTTAGAGAACTATAAAATACGAATTACGGATTGTGGATACTTTATTCGTAATTGGTAATTTGTACTTTGTTTTTAATTGATCAGAAATTGTGATAATGGCTAATAAATGAGGAATTGTTGTAGCAAAGCAAGATATGACAAAAATGTGGTTTGATGATAAATTTGTTGCTGTAACTCTTGTTAAGGTGCTACCACAAGAAATTATTAGATATAAGACAGTAGAAAAAGATGGATATGTTTCAGCTGTTGTTTGAGTTGAGAAGAAAGAACTTAATAAAGAAAAAGGGGAAAAGGTTGATTATTCATTGATTACTGAATTCCCAATTGATGACGCTTTCTTATCTGCTCATCAAGCATGAGAAACATTAGACGCTACACTTTTAGATGGTGTTTCTTCTGTGACTGTTGTTGGTATGACTAAAGGTAAGTGATTTCAGGGTATGGTTAAGAGACGACATATTAAATGAGGTTCTGCTACTCACGGTCACAAGTTTACAAGAAGCTGAGGTTCTAAGGGTAATAGAAAACCAAGAAGAACTATGAAATGACATCCTCATGCAGGACATATGGGATTAGAACAAGTTACTATTAAAAAGATTCCTCTTGTATCTAATTTTGAGAAGGATTGAGAAAAATTCTTAGTAGTGAAGGGTTCTTTGCCTGGATCTAGAAATGGAAAATTAAAATTCTTTGCAGAATAATTTTATGACCTTTATTGAAAGAAAAATGGTATATAGTGTTGATATATATGATAAAACAGGAAAGGTAACTTCAAAATTTGATTTGAATCCAGAAATCTTTTCAGATGAGAAAGTTAATCCTTCATTAATTCATGAATATCTTCTTTTGCAGGAGGCAAATGCTCGTACAGTTATTGCTTCAACAAAAACTAGAGGTGAAGTGTCTTGATCATGAAGAAAGTTGTATAAGCAAAAGGGTACAGGTAATGCAAGAGTTGGTGATAGAAATTCTCCTATAAGAAGACATGGTTGAGTTGCTTTTTGACCTAGTTCTGAAAAAGTTTTTGAGAAGGCTATGACTAAGAAAGCCAGAAAAGTTGCGCTTAATGGTTTGTTAACTTTGAAGGTTAAAGAAGGTATAGTTTCTGGTTTGGATATTGATACTATGAAGCCTAGTACTAAAGATGCTCTTACTCTTCTTGCTAAGATAGGTGATGAAGGTAAGAAAGTGTTGTTGGTATTGGACAAGAAAGAAGATGGTATTGTAAAATCATTTAGAAATATTGAAGGTTTAAAATATCTCTTGGTAGATTATCTTAATCCTCGTGATCTTATGAATGCTGATGCTGTTGTCTTCTTGAAGCCAGCACTTGAGTTTGTAAATCAGAATTAATTATTATTTATGTTTTTGTTTACGAGAGTATGACATTCAAAGAGAAATTACAGAGAAGGGCAAGAAAAAATGTTGCTACAAAAGCACTTAAGAAATTTAGTCCTTACGAAGTTATTTTAGCTCCAGTTTTGACTGAGAAGACTTATAAACAAATGGAAACATCAAATAAATATGTTTTCAAGGTACACGCTGATGCTAATAAAAACGATATTGATGCTGCTATTCGTTATCTTTATAAGGTTACTCCTATTAAAATTAACGTTGTTAATGCTGCATTTAAAGGTAGAGAGAGAAGAAAATTAGTAAGAAGAGCTTTTAAAAAAGCTATTGTTACTCTTGGTGAAAAGGAAAAAATTGAATTTGCTGTGTAGTATATAGATTTCTTTAATATTGTAATATTTAGTTCAAATGGCTGTAAAAAAATATAAACCTTATACCCCTTCAAGGAGGTTTATGATTGGATATGATTTCTCAGAACTTACTAATAAAAGACCTGAAAAATCATTAACTAAGACTATTGGTAGAACATGAGGAAGAAATAATCAAGGTAGAATTACTTCTAGATTTATGGCTGGTGGTCACAAGAGACTTTATAGAATCATAGACTTCAAAGGATATAATAAAGTTAATATACCTGCTAAGGTTGCTAGTGTTGAATATGATCCATATAGAACTGCAAGGATTGTATTATTAAACTTTGCAGATGGAGAAAAAAGATATGTCTTGGGTTGGAAATGAGCAAAGAAAGGTCAGGTAGTTATGAATGGTGAAAAATGAGAAATTGCTCCAGGTAATAGAAAACAATTAAAAGATATTCCTGAAGGTATGAATATCTTCAATCTTGAAGTTACTCCATTCTCAGAAGGAAAACTTATTAAATCTGCAGGTTCTATCGCTACTATTGCAGGTAGAGATGAAGCCTTGAAGGCTGTATTTGTTAAAATGCCTTCTGGTGAATTAAGAAGATTTAATGAGAATTGTTGGGCAACTATTTGAGAGCTTTCAAATGCTGATCATAAAAATGTTGTTATTGGTAAGGCTGGTAGACAAAGATGGTTAGGAAGAAAGCCAAGAGTTCTTTGAAAGAATATGAACCCAGTAGACCATCCATTAGGAGGTTGAGAAGCTCACTCACCTATTGGTTCAAAGAGGGGTCCTAAATCATTTAGTGGTAAACTTGTTTCTGCTTGAATGAAAACTAGAAAGGGAAAGAAATGGTCTGATAAGTTTATTGTTTCAAAGAGAAAGTAATAGAAATATTTTGGTTTTATATACATATTATTTGTTAGATGGCTAGATCTCTTAAAAAAGGTTTCTATGTTAATGAGAAATTAATGAGCAAGGTTTTAAAAATGAATGAGACCTGAGATAAGAAAGTTATAAAGGTTTGGGATAGGGCTTGTCATATCGTCCCTGAAATGATTGGTTATACTTTCGCTGTACATAACGGAAAACAATTTGTTAGTGTTTACGTTACTGAAGATATGTTATGACATAGATTGGGTGAATTTGTTCCTACAAGAACATTTAGATGACATCCTTTCTAAAACTTAATGTATTTGGTTAATATTTACTTTAATTGTGTAAGATCGTATTGTTATGAGTAATCAGGTTACTGCAACATTAAAATATGCACTTCTTTCAGACACTAAGCTTAATCTTATTGCAGATTTGATTAGAGGAAAGAAAGTGACAGAAGCACTTGATATGCTTGAATTTATGCCAAAGAAAGGTGCTAGAACTCTTCATAAGCTTATTAAATCTGCTGCAGCTAATGCAGTAAATAATAATAACCTTTCTCTAGATGCTCTTTATATTGAAAGAATTGAAGTATGAAGAGGTCCTAAGATTAAGAGAGTTAGATTTGTTTCTAGATCTAGGATTAGTCATTATGAGAAATATAGGGCATATGTAAAAGTTGTTTTAAATACTAAGTAGTTTGTGAGTATGTGACAAAAGGTAAATCCAATTGGAATGAGAGTTTGAATTATGAAATCTCGACCAGCTGAATGGTTTGCAAAAACAAGATCTCAAGGTGCTGACTTTTTTGTTGAAGATATTAAATTAAGAGATTTTTTGGAAAGAAAACTTGCTAGATCTGGTGTTGCTAAGATTGTTATTAGAAAAACTCTTAAAGAATGAGAGATAATCATCTTTGCTTCTAAGGTAGGTGTTCTTATGTGAAAGAACTGAGAAAAGATTAAGCAATTAGAAGAAGAACTCACAAAGAAATTTGCTAAACCATTTAAGGTTACTGTTAAAGAAGTTAGAGTTCCTGAGTTGTCAGCTAAAGTTATGGCTGAGCATATAGCTACACAACTTGAAGGTAGAATGCCATATAGAAAGGTTGTTAAATCTGTTCTTGCTAAAGTTATGGAAAAATGAGCGCATGGTATTAAAATTCAAATTGGTGGAAGACTTGGTGGTGCTGATATAGCAAGAAGTGAAAAATTTATTGATGGTAGAGTATCTTTGCAGACTTTTAGATCTGATATCGATTATCATTATCTTCAAGCTATGACAAAGTATGGAGTTCTCTGAATTAAAGTTTGGATTGAAAAGGGAGTTATTCCTTCTCAAAAAAAGAGAGCTAAGAAAACTATTAGTTTAGATTAGTTTAATCGTTTTTATTAATCAGTTGTTATTATCATGTTGTTGACTCCAAAGAAATGGAAATATAGGAAACAGATTGTTCCTTCTCTTAAGGGAAAGAGTTATAGAGGATCTACAATTTCTTTTTGAGAATATTGATTAAAAGCTACTACAAGTTGATATGTTACTAATAAACAACTTGAGGCAGCCAGAAAGGTTATTGTTAGACACACTAGGAAGGTCGGTCAACTTTGGATGAGAGTGTTTCCTGATACTCCTATCACTAAGAAGGGACTTGAAATGCCAATGGGTTCTGGAAAGGGAGATGTAGATATTTATGCAGCTCCTGTAAGAAAATGAAAGATTTTGTTTGAAGTTTCTGGTCTTTCAAGAGAATTGGCTGAAGAAGTTATTACTAGTGCAGCAAAAAAATTGCCAATTAAGGCTAGATTTGTTGCTAAAGGAGAAATTAAATAATATTTTATACCTCTAAAACGTTGTTGTAATGAAAGGGACTGGTTTATATATGAAAGAGCTTGCTGGTAAAAGCGTTAAGGAGTTGGTAGCTTTGAGAAAAGAAGCTAAACAAGAACTTTTTCAGCTTAGAATGAAGAATAGCGTAAGAGCTCTTAAGGAAACCCATAAGATAGGTGATCTTAGAGTAAAAATTGCTAGGATCAATACTGTTTTACACTCTAAAGTGAATGCATAATGACAATTATCGGTGAAAAAAACATTAAAGAACTTGTTGGTGAAGTTGTGAGCGATAAGATGGATCAGACTTGTGTAGTTTTGGTAAAGTCTGTAAAAATGCACCCTATCTATAAGAAGAGATTTGTAGTTAGGAAAAAGTATTATGCTCATAATGCTGATAATAAGGCAAAAGTTTGAGATAATGTTAAGATTAGATCTATTAAGCCTATTTCAAGACTTAAGAGATGGAATGTTGTTGAGATTATATAGTTTTAATTAATTTTGTTTTTGTACAATGTTGCAACAAGAATCATTGGTTGTGGTTGCTGATAACACCCAAGCAAAGAAAGCAAAAATTATCAGAGTTTTGAGAGGATCTTCATGAAGAATAGCAAGAGTTTGAGATAGAGTTGTTGTTGCTATTAAAGAAGCTGCACCTACTGCTTCTGTTAAAAAATGACAAGTATGTCAGGCTGTTGTTGTTAGAACAAAGAAGGAGATATCAAGACCAGATGGAACATATATTAGGTTTGCTGATAATGCAGTAGTTCTTCTTACAAAGGATGCAAAAGGTAATATGAACCCTATTGGAAAGAGAGTTTTTGGTCCTGTTGCTAGAGAGCTTAGAGAAAATTATAGACCTATTACTAATATGGCTGAAGAAGTATTATAATCTTTCTGAATGCTATACTTTATTTGTAATGACCTTAAGATTATGAAAAAATTAAGAAAAGGTGATCCTGTTATCGTTATTGCTGGTAAACATAAGGGTTCAGTTTCAAGTATTGAATCTATTGACTGAGAAATGGTAACTGTAAAGGATGTAAATGTTGTTAAAAAGGCTGTTAAATGACAATGATTCGTTAAGAAAACTTTGCCTATTCATATTTCTAATGTTTCTTATTACTTGGCTGATGAAAAGAAAGCAACTAAAATTGCTGTTGAAGTTAATAAGGACTGAAAGAAAATTAGAAAGGCTAAGAAGACAGGAAAAATTATTGACTAGTTTTAAATATTTTTGATTGTTTAGGTATGAAAAAGTCTGAATTGTTTGAAAAACTTAAAGATCACTTAAACCTTAAAAATGTTAACCAGGCACCTAAGGTTGATAAAGTTATTGTTGCTATGGGTATTGGTTCTTTGGTTACAAGAAAGGGACATAAGGATTTTGAGGAGTTTGAAAAGAATTTGATTAGAATTACAGGTCAAAAGCCAGTACTTGTAAGATCAAAGAAAGCTATTTCAAACTTTAAGCTTAGAGAAGGAATGCCTGTAATGCTTAAAGTTACACTTAGAGGAGAAAGAGCTTATGATTTCTTAGATAGATTTTGTAAGTTAGTACTTCCTAGAGTGAGAGACTTTAGTGGTATTTCTAAAAGAAATTTTGATCCAAAGGGTAACTTGAATTATGGATTACAAAATTATAACATCTTTCCTGAGTTGGGAGTTGACGATGTAACTATTCCTATGTGAGTTCAAATTACAGTTGTTAGTACTGCAGGAACTCCTGAAGGTTCTCAAGCACTTCTTCAAGAGATGTGATTTATATTCAAATAATATGGTATTTATCTTTATTGTTATGAACCAATGGCAAGATCAGCATTAAAAGCTAAACAATGAAAAATGTTTGAAAAAAGGTTTGTTAAGGGTGAAAAACTAGAACAACCTACTAAATATTATAATAGATGCAGACTCTGTGGAAGATCTAAGGCATATATTAGAGATTTCTGAATTTGTAGAGTTTGTCTTAGAAGATATGCTAGAGAAGGTCTAATTATGGGTCTTAAGAAGGCAAGTTGGTAAGAGTTTGTTTTATTTTATGAATTGTATCAATAAAATGAGTTATGTTAATGCACCAGTTCATGATTTGTTGATCAGGATTAAGAACGCATATATGGCTAGAAAAACAACAGTAGATTGAGTTGTTTTCTCTAAATTTAAGGTTAATGTTCTTGATCTTTTGAAAGAATATGGATTTGTTAAGGGGTATGAAGTTAAAGAAATAGATTCTAAAAAGTTTATTTCTATTGAACTTAAAAAAGTTGTTGATCCTATTAACGATATTCCTTCAGTTAAGTTTTTTTCAAAGCCTTCTAGACCATGGTATGTTGGTTATAAGGATTTGAAGTCTGTAGCAGGAGGTAAAGGTCTTTGAATTATTTCAACAAATCAAGGATTGTTACCAGTTCATGTTGCTAAAGAAAGAAAGCTTTGAGGTGAATTAATTGCTGAAATTTACTAGTTTGATATATTTACTATTTAAGTTGCTATCTAGAATGTCTAAAATTGGTAAGAAACCACTTACTATTCCAGCTGGTGTAGAAGTGAGTTTGAGTGAAAAAACTGTTGATGTTAAAGGAGCAAAAGGTTCTTTACATCTTGATCTTCCTTATGGAGTTAAGATTGAAAAGAATGAGTCTGAATTAGTTTTTTCTATTCTTGATGATCAATATAAGAACCTATGGGGACTTGTTAGAACTTTGGTTGCTAACATGGTTGAGGGGGTTACTAATTGATACGAAAAGAAATTGCTTATTATTTGAGTAGGTTATGCTGCTAAGGTTGAAGGTAAAAATTTGGTGTTATCATTGGGTTATGCTCATAAGGTTAATTTCCCTATAGTTGATGGTATTGAGATGAAAACAGAACAAGATCCTAAGGGTAATACCGTTATTACTATTACTTGAATCAATAAAGAGTTAGTTGGTGAAACTGCTGCAAAAATAAGATCATTGAAAAAGCCTGAACCATATAAAGGTAAAGGAATTAGATATTTTGATGAATTTGTTAAGATTAAGCCAGGTAAGTCAGCGAAGAAATAGTATAAATTTTAGATTGTTATTATTGTCTGAAACATGAGTTATTTGAAAAATAAGCTCCAAGAAAAGCTTAGAAGATATTTGAGGAGAAAGCACAAGGTTAATTCATCTGTTAAGGCTCAAAATCCTGAATACAGACTTTTGATTCAAAGATCTAATCTTTATGTTAAAGCTCAAGTTCTTGGTAGAGATGGTGCTGTTATAGCTTCTATTACTGATAAGGGTGTTGAAGGTGCTAATAAGACAGAGAGAGCTTGAAATGCTGGTGAAAAGTTTGCAGCTTTGCTTAAAGATAAATGAGTTTCTTCTTTGGTATTTGATAGAAATGGTTATCTATATCATGGAAGAGTTAAGGCATTTGCTGATTGAGTTAGAAAAGGAGGAATTCAGTTTTAACTGTTGATTATGTTATTTATCTATATAATGTATGATGTCTATGAGACCAGAAAAAGACAATAGAAAGGATGCTAGAAGAGAAAAACCAAAAAAGGAATTTGATGAATTACTTTTGGAGGTTAGAAGAGTTACTAGAGTAACTACTGGAGGTAGAAGACTTTCTTTCAGAGCAACTATTTTGGTTGGTAATAAAAAAGGTAAGATTTGATTAGGTATTTCTAAAGGAAATGATGTTGCAAGTGCTGTTCAAAAGGCTTCACATGAGGCTTATAAGAACTTGTTTGAAGTTCCTTTGACAAAGAATAATACTGTGCCTTATCCTATAACTTTAAAATACAAGGCTTGTACTGTTAAATTGTTGCCTGCTTCTGAGGGTACTTGACTTAAGGCTGGTTCTTCAATAAGATCTGTACTTGAATTGGCTGGATATTCAAACATTCTTTCAAAGATGGTTTGATCAAATAACAAATTAAATAATGCTTTAGCAACTATTAGAGCTTTGGCATCATATAAGCATGCTGATTATTTCTCTTCATTGCAAATTAAAAAGGCTGATGAGGTTGAGGAAAGCAAAGATGTTAAGGTTGAAGAAAAGGTAGAGGTTAAAGAAGAAAAGAAAGTTGCTGCTAAAAAGTCAACTGTAAAGAAGGCTGCTCCTAAAAAGGCTGCAGAGAAAGAAGTAAAAGAAGATTAATTTTAACTATTATTATTTTGAATAATCATGAAACTTCATAGTTTAGTGAGAAGTAAGGGGCTTACTGATAAACTTAATAGAAGAGGTAGAGGTAATGCTTCTTGAAGAGGTAATTTCTCTTGAAGGTGATGTAATGGACAAAAGTCTAGAAGCGGTCATTCTATGAAACCATTCTTTGAATGATGACAAACTTCTGTTGTAATGAGAATGCCAAAACACAGATGATTTAAAAGATATTATAAGCTTATTACTCCTGTTCAAACAGTTAATTTATGAAACTTGTGAAAGGATGAAAGAGTTAGTGAAGTTGTTTCTAAGGAGTTATTATTACAGCTTGGATATATTCGCTCTGTAGATGAGGCTGTAAAAATCCTTTGAAATTGAGACTTTGATAAGGCATTGTCATTTGAAGGAATTGAACATTTCTCTGCTACTGCTAAAGCAAAGATTGAAAAGGCAGGTTGAAGTATTAAATAATAACATTTGTTTTGAAGAAGACGCAACCTGAGTTGCGTTTTATTCTTTAAAGGAAACCTTTTCTATTGAAAAGACTATGAAAATTGTTATTAATCACTTATATTTACTATTGTTTTATTGAGAACATGAATTCTTTAAAAAAGTTTAATAAGAAGGTTTGAGAAATCTTTTGAAATAAAAAGATTAGGAACAAGATCTTATTTACATTATTTGTTTTGGCAATTTATAGATTGTTAGTTTTTATTCCTGTTCCATTTGCTGATATTTCAGTTCTTATGTCTCAGACATTGAATTCAGGATCTGATTTTGGTTATTTTGTTATGCTTCTTTGATGAGCTTTAGATCAGTTCTCTTTTATAGCTATCTGAATTTCACCTTACATTACTGCTTCAATTATTATGCAGCTTTTATGAGTTGTTCTTCCTTCTGTTGAAGAATTGACAGAGCAAGGTGAGGTTTGACACGCAAAGATTAATCAATATACAAGATATTTGACATTCCCATTGGCTTTCTTACAAGGTATTGGTTCTGTATATTTGATAAACAGTATGTTGGGTTGAGCTGCTATTTCAACGGATATTGGTACTGTTTTATTAGCTGGTTTTGTTATGGCAGTTGGTTCTATTATGTTGATGTGGATGTGAGAACTTATTACAGAGAAGTGAGTTTCTAATGGTATTTCTATGCTTATCTTCTCTTCAATTGTTGCTTGAATTACTCAGCAGGTGTATGGAAGTTTGGCTTCTTCAACAAGTGTTGTTGGGGTATTAATCTTTATGCTTGTTATCGTTTTGGTTCTTGTTGTGCTTTCTATATTAATTATTAAATCAATTAAAGAAATTCCTATTATTTATGCAAAGCAAGGTAAGGCTCAGCAATCATCACTTCTTCCTATACCAATGAATCCTGTTGGTATGGTACCTATTATTTTTGCAATGGCCTTTGTTTCATTTCCTCAATTATTAGCTAAATTAATAACACAATTCCAACCAGGTAATTGAAGGTTAGTGTCAGTTGCTAATTGGATAGATGCTCATTTTAATATCTATGCTCAGAATCCGTGAGTATGGGCTGTTCTATTATATGTTGTATTTATAGTGTTGTTTACGTTCTTTTATGCGATGATTACGTTTAGTCCTGATAGAATAGCTGACAATATTCAGAAGAGAGGTGGTTTTATTCCTGGTATTAGACCTGGTAAAGCCACTGCAAAGTATATTAACGGTATTTTGATGCATCTTTGTTTTTGGTGATGACTTTGATTAGCTGTTGTTGGTATTTATACTTATATTTTGCAATGGATTCCTTTTATTCAGCAATTGGTTGAGTCTATTTGATCATTGCCAGTTGTTGTTACTTGATCTTGAGTTATTATTATTGTGTGAGTTGTTCAAGAGATTATTAATAAGATTCAATGAGATCTTGTTATGCAAAAATATGAAATGTATGAAGATTAATATATCTTTCTTAAAAAAAGTTGACTATTATGGTCGACTTTTTTTATTTTTTTAAAAGAATACACCTTTTGTTGAAAAAGTTTTTAGAATAACTACACTTCTTTTTAAGATTTAGAAATTATTAAATATATCATGGATTTGACCGTTGAAAAATACTTATCTTGAATTGAAAAAAATGAATTAACAACTAAAGAGGTGGTTCTTGCATATCAAAAACAATCTAAATTACTAAATGAATCGTTAAATGCTGTTGTGAGGTTTAATGATTCTTATGTTATGAATCATATTGATGATTTTTCTAAAAAATCCTTAGCTTGACTCCCTATTATGGTTAAGGAAAATATTTTGGTTAAGTGAGAAGTTTCTACATGTTCTTCTAAAATGTTAGAAAATTATAAGGCTCCTTATTCTGCAACGTGTATGAAAAACATGGAAGATGCTTGAGCTTTGATGATATGACAAACCAATATGGATGAATTTGCTATGTGATGATCTACAGAGACTTCGTTCTATTGACCAACAATAAACCCATGTGGTAATAATCGTATTCCTTGATGAAGTAGTTGATGATCTGCAGTTGCAGTTGCTGCTTGAATGGCTATTGCTGCTTTAGGAACAGATACTTGATGAAGTGTTCGTCAACCTGCTAGCATGTGTTGAATCGTTGGATTTAAGCCAAGTTATGGTGCTATTTCTCGTTACGGTGTTGTTGCAATGGCTTCTTCGTTGGATCAGGTTTGAATTTTTGCTAAAACGGTTTGAGATGTGAAATTATTATTTCCATATTTAGTCTGATTTGATGAAAAAGATTCGACATCTTCAAAAAAATCTGATATATTAAAGGACAGGAAGATTGGGAAAGATAAGTATAGGGTGCTTGTTCCAAGTGAAGTTATTGAAGAATGATTAGATCCTGAAATTAAAAGTGTTTTTATGAAAAAACTTGATGAATTGAGGGATAAAGGACATGTTGTTGATATAGAGAGTTTGCCTATATTGAAGGATGCATTGGCAATTTATTATACTTTAATGCCTGCTGAAGTTTCTACTAATTTGTCTCGTTTTGATGGTCTTCGCTTTGGTCATCAATCAGATACTCAGAAGTTTTCATCTTTGGATGATTATTATGCTAGTATTAGATGAGAGTGATTTTGAGAAGAAGTAAAAAGGAGGATTTTGTTGTGAACGTTTATTCTTTCTTCTGCTAATTATGAGGGGTATTATTTAAAGGCTTTGCAGGCACAGAAGAAGCTAAAATCTGATTTGGAAAGAGTTTATGAATCATATGATATTGTTTTAACACCAACTTCTCCTGAAGTTGCTTGGAGGATTTGAGAAAAATCAACGGATCCTTTGAAAATGTATTTGTCTGATTTGTATACTGTTCCAGCAAATCTTGCTTGACTTCCAGCAATTTCTGTTCCATTGGCTGAAATTGATAAGGATGGTGAAAAACTTCCAATTGGTATTCATCTTATGTGAAAAAAATGGTGAGATTGGGATGTTTTGAATTTTTCGGAGACCATCTAATTTACATAAAAAGTCGTTTTTTTTGATTAAAATTCCGCTTTTTCTTTGGCAATTCTTAAAACGACTTTTTTTTATGTTTCAGAATGATAATTCTCAAAATGGAAAACTTGTATGTTTTCTATGCTAATTATTAAGCATCCAGAAGTGAATTGTGATTAAAAACAACCATTTTATTTAAAAAGTGATAAAATAATATAAAAATCTCTTGATTTTGTATTTTGTTTTCATATAAAATGGCATTGTCATCATAGACACGGAAATGCGGATATGATGTAGTTGGTGTAGCATAGCAGACTTCAGCTCTGTTTGTACGGGTTCGAGTCCCGTTATCCGCTGATTTATAATTACTCATACTAAATGCTAGGGCGTATTTTTTGAGGGTTATTGATGATAGCTGGTTGAGCTGCATTGTGTTATTATTCATATCAGCTAGTAAAAATCTTTTGAAGAAACGCTTGGATGGAATCGAATTGATGAACAAGGAGTTGGATTGTGATCTGAGGTTTTGTTTTGATGGTTCTATGAGTTCTTATAATGTTCGGTGTCTTAGAGATTTCAAATCCTACAGATCAAGTTGCTTGAGTAGGAATATAGTATTTTGGGCTCTTAGCTTAGTTGGTAGAGCGCTTGCTTTGCACGCAAGAGGTCAGGGGTTCGACTCCCCTAGAGTCCAAATTTTGTTTAATGGGGAGATGGCAGAGCGGTCAATTGCATCAGACTGTAAATCTGACGTCTTACGGCTACGTAGGTTCGAATCCTACTCTCCCCAAACTGGAGTCCCTATAGTTCAATGGATAGAACAACAGCCTTCTAAGCTGTGGATCCAGGTTCGATCCCTGGTGGGGATAGATACAATATTATTGGGCTCTCGTGGTCTAGTGGTTTAGGACGCCACCCTCTCACGGTGGAAATCGAGGGTTCGAGTCCCTCCGAGAGCGGATGTGTTTTATTCTCATTTCGTTTATATGGATCAAAAAAGTTTTAAGTCGTCTAATAATGTACAGAACTTTTGATGACAGAAAAAGACTTTTTGAGGGCAGAATAAATCTGATAATAGAGTTGGTGCTAACAATTCAATGAATGCATATAAGGCGAAGGTTGTTTATGTAAATGATCAAATAAAAGCACCAAATGTCATGATTATTGATGATTTGAAGGCTAATTTGTGAGTTTTTCCAAGGAGAGTTGCTTTGGAGATGGCTGCTGAAAGGTGATTGGATTTGGTACAGTTAACGTACGATCCTGAAAAAATGTTATCTACTGTTAGACTCACTGATTATGGGAAGTATATGTATCAGAAGTGAAAGGAGGAAAAAGAAAGAAGAAAATCACAAAAATGAAAAGATACGAAAGAGTTAAAGGTTAGTTATGCAATTTGAGAGAATGATCTTCAATTGAAGGTTAAGAAAGCTCAGGAGATATTGCAATGAGGAGATAATGTAAAATTCTCTATTAGATTAAAGGGTAGAGAGAGAATGTATGCTGAAAAGGCTGTTCAAAAGTTGGATGCTATTCAAGAAATGTTGGCGGATTATTGAAAGGCTCAGTATTCAACTCCTAAGAAAGAAGCAAATTGATATAGTATTATTTTATTTAGTAAATAGGCTCATCTGATGGCTAATAAATTTAAGACACATTCTGGAGCTGCTAAAAGGTTTAAGATTACAAAGAGCAAGAAAGTGTTTTCTTCAAAACAATGAAACAATCATCTTTTGACAAATAAATGAAAGACTAATAAAAAGTTTAGTTGATGAAAAGAGGTTGTTGGAGCAACAGCAAAAATGTTGAAAAATTTACTTCCTTATAAATAGGTTAAAAAATGGTTAGAGTTACAAACTGATTACAGAGACAAAGAAGACATAAGAAATTTATTGCACAAGCTTCTGGGTTTAGATTAGGAAGAAAAAATCTTTATAAGCAAGTTAGATTGGCTTTGGTTAAACAATGACAACATGCTTATGTAAGTAGAAGATTAAAGAAGAGAGATTTTAGAAGATTGTGGATTGAAAGATTATCTGCTGCAGTTAGAGAAAAGGGTTGAAAATATTCTGCATTTGTGAATGCAATGTATAAGAAGGATATTAAATTAGATAGAAAGGTTCTTTCAAATATTGCGGTTGCTTTCCCTGTTGTATTTGACAAGATGTATGAAGATATTATAAAATAAAAGCACTAAGAGCGGTAGCGGTTTTCGTGATTGCTATCGTTTCTTTATGTCTACTTATGCCGAGGTGGTGGAATTGGTAGACACGAAGGACTTAAAATCCTTTGAGGCTTATACCCTCGTGCCGGTTCGATTCCGGTCCTCGGCAACTTATTATCTACAAGTTGGGTTTTAATTATTATTTGTTATATTCATGTGATTTACCGTTCGAAGAACTGGAGATTTGAATACCAATGAGAGAATTATTTCTTTTTATAAGAAAGAGCTTTGGGCTTCTCATATTTTGGATAAAGCAAAGAAGCAAAAGCATTATTGAACTAAATGGTATAGAAAGTTTGTGAGTTATGATTTCCCTTCTTCTAGAAGATATAAGAGAATGAGAGCAATCGTTTCAGATGCTTACAGAAAGACAAAGAAGAAGTATAATACTTTAGCACAACTTGGTAAGATTGTGTAAATTTATTTGGTTTTTTGTATAAAGGATGTATGCAGTTGTAGAATTACAAGGACATCAATATATTGTTTCAGAAAAAGCTGAAATTATAGTAGATAATGTTGATCAAGCACAAGGACAAAAGTTAGTTGCTGATAAAGTATTGGCTGTTTTTGATGAAAAAGGTAGTGATGTTAAGGTTTGAACTCCTTATGTTGGTTGAGCTTCTGTAGAATTTGAAGTTTGAGCAACACAAAAAGGTGAAAAAGTTAGAATACTTAAGTTTAAAAGAAAGACTAGATATGCGAGGTTGAGAGGATTTAGACCTCTTCAAACGGTTTTAACTGTTAAAAAAATTGTTGGTTAATGGCAAAATCTTGAGTCCTCGAATGGGATTGAGAAATCCTAGAGCAATTACCAGCTGGTAAGTATACTGTGAAGTTGAAAGATACTGATATGGTTATTACTTGCTATAAGGCTGGTAAGATGAAGCAGTCTCATATTTGAATTATCGAGTGAGATTGTGTTAAAGTTGAGGTTAATCAATATGATATGAAGCAAGGTAGGATTATTTATAGATATAATGTTGCTTCTAAGGCTTCAGATCATGATCAAGATGTTTTGACTGATTAAATATTTAAATCTTATGTTTAAAGACGATGAAAGTGGTAACTTCTCTTAAAAAAAGATGTATGTACTGTCAAATTGTAAAGAGAAAAGGAAAATTATATGTAACTTGTAAAAAGAATCCTAGACATAAGGCTAGACAAGGATAGTTTTTATTTATATTGTTTTTTGAAGGAATGTTTAGATTGATGGGGCATGTTCTTCCAGAAGAAAAATCTATTTGGATTGCATTAACAACCATTTATGGAATTGGAAGAGAAAGATCAAGAAAAATCTTAGATCAACTCAAAATTAATTATATGAAGAAAGTTAAAGATGTAACTGAAGAAGAACAGAAATTAATTTCTGACGAATTAAAAAATTATGTTCTTGAAAATGATCTTAAGAGAGAGGTTGCTTCTGCTATTAAGAGGTTAAAGGAAATTAAGTGTTACAGAGGTATGAGACATAATCTTTGACTTCCTGTAAGAGGACAACTTACTAGAAAGAATGCAAGAACTGCTAAAAAGCTTCTTGGAAGATCTAAAGTAAGACCTGTATTAAAGAAATAGTTTTATCTAGTTTTTTCTATGGAAAATGGCTGTTACTAAGGCAAAAAAGAAAGATATTAAGGTAGTTAGTGGAGTTTTGCACGTACACACAACTTCAAATAATACGTTAGTTACTTTGATTGATCAAGAAGGAAATAAAATCCTTTGAGGTTGAACTTGAAAAGTTGGTTATAAAGGGTCAAAAAAATCAACCCCATATGCTGCAGAGATGCTTACTAAAAACATACTTAAAGAAGCTCAGAATTATTGATTAAAAGAAATTGGTATTATCTTTAAGTGAACTGGTATGGCAAGAGAGGGTGTGTTTAAGGCTATAACTGAGATTTGAGTAATTGATATTGAGTATATTAAGGAGGAAACTGGAATTCAATTTTGATGATGTAAGGGTGAAAGACCAAAAAGAAATTAATCTTATTTTTATAGAATACTTTTCAGTTTATTTATTATTTTTATCGGATGAGATACACAGGAGCTAAGTTTAGATTATGTAGAAGAGAACAAGTTAATCTTTTTGGTTCTCAGAAGTATAATATTAAAAAGAGAAGAGAGTTGCCAGGTCAACATGGTTCATGAATGCAAAGAAACTCAGAATATGGAAAACTTCTTAGAAACAAACAAGTTGTTAAGAGAAGTTATCTCTTGTCTGAAAAACAATTTGCTACTATTGTGAAGAAAACTGCTGCTAAATATGCTAAGAATAATAATGTTTCTCATGACGTTGCATTGTTCCAGTTTTTGGAAAGAAGGTTAGATGTTATTGTTTTGAGATCTGGTTTTGCTAACACTATTATGCAGGCAAGACAAATGGTTGTACATGGACACTTTTTATTAAACGGTAAGAAACACAACGTTCCTTCTACTTTTGTTGAGGCTGGTGATAAGATTACTGTTAAAGAAAAGTTGAAGAATTCTCCTTTGTATGCTGGAGCTGCAAAGTCTTCTCCTGCTAAGGTTCCTTCTTGGATAAAGGTTGATAGAAATGCTTATAGTATTGAAGTATTGGCTTTACCTCAGAGGGGTGAAATTGAGCCACTTGGAGATCTCTTGAAGGTTATCGAATTCTATGCTAGAGCATAGTGTTGTTGTGATGAGATTGTCTAATAACAAAAACTTTATATCATATTTCTACTTCCATGTTGAACATACAACAATTTATTGGAGTTCCTAAGATTAGTTTCAGTCAGCTCGATGACGGTGCTACAAGGTTTGAATTGAAATATGTACCAAGAGGTTTCTGACACACGCTTTGAAATGCGTTGAGAAGAATTATTCTAGCTTATAACCTTGGTGGTGCAATTACTTGATTGAAAATTAAAGGAGTTCCACACGAGTACGATATTATTAGTGGTGTAAGAGAGAATGTGATTAATATTATGTTAAATCTTAAAACTTTGCGCTTTAAGGTTGATGAAAATGTAGATTCTCTTCAATGGATTTCTCAGAAGTTTAAGGGAGTTGGATCATATAGTGCAGCTGATTTGAAGTTGCCTTCATGAATTGAATTGTTGAATGGAAATGTGCATTTGTTTGAAATTACAGATAGTTCAGTTGAGTTGAGTGTTGAATTAAGAATCGAGAAATGATATGGTTATTATAGCTTAGATTATCTTAGACAAAGAGATAAGTTAGCTGATTGAAATAGTGAAGTTGGTCTTTTGTTAATTGATAATGATTTCTCTTTGGTTGATTATGTTAGATATGATGTTGAAGAAGTTATTGAAGACTTTAGCTGAAGTACAAAAGATGCTCTTAATTTAGAGGTTAAGGCTAAGTATGAAGCTATTTCTCCTAAAGAGATAGTAATGTTTGCTTGAGAAGTGTTGGCTAGTTATGCTAAATTGTTCGTTTTTGACAATGTGTATATTGATAAATCTGTGTTAATTGATTATGAAGATTTGGCTGAAGATTCTACAACTCCTACTGAAGAAAGTTCTTCAGTTAAAACAATGCCAATTGATGCGTTGCCTTTGAGTGAAAGAACTAGAAATGCTTTGATAAAGAATAATATATTGTATGTGGAAGATTTGGAGAAGAAAAAGAAGTCAGAGCTTCTTGTTATGAAATGAGTATGAAGAAAGGCTATTGACGAGATTACCTCTTCATTGTCAAATATTGGTAAAGTATTAATAGGATAATTTATTATTTATTATGGTTTTATTAGGATGAGACACCAGCAAAATAAGCTCTTAGAGTTAAATACAGGTGCTAAGAGTAAATGAGTTTTTATTAGAATGCAGCTTTCTAGTTTGATTAGAGCTTGAAAGATTACAACAACTCCAAAGAGAGCTAAAGTTTTGAAAGCTTTTACTGATGAATTCTTTTCTAGATTATTAAGTTTTGATGCTAAATATGATGAAAAGGCTGCAAAAAGAGAAGCTATTAAGTATGTAAAGTCTGTTGTATATGGTGAAGAAGAGTGAAAGAAAGTTATTGAAACTCTTTTGCCTAAATATAGAGAAGAGAAAAGAGCATCTGGTTTTACTACTTCATATAAGCTTGGATTTAGAGTTGGAGATGCTGCTGCTAAGATTATGTTGAAGCTAGCGTAATTGATCATTTATTTTAGTTATCGTATGTGAGTAATCATGGAGTTTACTAAGAAAGATTTAAATAAGACCATCTGGGTTAAACAGGTTGATCAAGAGAAGAATAGAAGATGGTATCGTGTTGATGCTACTGGGAAAACTCTTGGTAGATTAGCTGTTGATGTAGCTAAGAAGCTAATGGGTAAAGATAGAGCATATTATTCTGATTTCTGGGATGCAGGTAGTTTTGTAATCGTTGAGAATGTTGAAAATATTGTTGCTACTGGTAAAAAACTAACAGATAAAGTATATTATACTTATAGTGGTTATAAAGGTAATTTAAAAAGTATTACTTTGGGTGAATTGCTTAAAAAGAATCCTGGTAAAGCTTTATGGTATGCAGTTAGAGGTATGCTTCCTAAGAATAAGCTTAGGGATGCTAGAATTAAGAGATTAAAATTAGTGAAGGGTACTACTACAAAATACGATAATTTTAAACCAATTAATCTTTATAAATAATGGCAAATAGAGAATACACAAATGCAGTTGGAAGAAGAAAGGAAACAACAGCAACTGTTAAATTATATGCTAAGGGAGCATGAAAATTCCTTGTAAAGACAGCTAGTGGTAAGGAATATAGTTTAGCTGATTATTTTGGAGGAAATGTTTATCTATATCAAAATGCTATTCTTCCATTTACTACATTAGGTAGTGATGTTGCCAAGAAGTTTGATGCTGAAATTAAAATCGTTGGTGGAGGTATTGCTTGACAATCAGATGCTATTAGATTGGCTTTTTCTAGGGCATTGGTTGAATGGAATTCTGATTTGAGACCAACTTTAAAACCTCATGGTTTATTAAAGAGGGATCCTAGAGTTAAAGAAAGAAAGAAGCCTGGTTTGAAAAAAGCGAGAAAAGCACCTACATGGTCAAAGAGATAATTATATATTTTCGAGAATGAGCTGGATTATTTCCAGCTTTTTCTTATATTGTCATTGTTTTTATTCTTTTAGTATTTTCTCATGAATAAGGATATTGTTTTTTTTGGTATTCAATGATCTTGAAAGGGAACTCAAGCTAAGATTTTTTTGAATGAGTTTCCTACTTATAAGTATATTGAGCCAGGTCAGATGTTTAGGGCTTTATCTTCTAATGATAACGCTATTTCGTCATATATGAAAGATACAATGGCACAGTGAAAGATGTTGGCTGATACATTAGCGTTTGATTTGTTCAATATGTGTTTTCATCTTATTGGTGATTGAGAGTTTATGTTAACGGACGGTTTTCCTAGAACTATGGCTCAACTTCATTATTTTATAGCAAAAGAATGTGAGTATAAAAGAGATTTTATATGAGTGTATTTTGATATTTCTAGAGAGAAGGCTGTAGAGAGAATTTTAAATAGAGCTAAAGAACAAAATAGAGCAGATGATCTTGATATGAAAGTTATAAATAAGAGATTAGATACTTTCGAGAAGGAGACAATGCCAGTTATACAATATTTTGATGGCATTTGAAAATTGTTAACGGTATGAGCTGATGATTCTGTTGAAAATATTTATAAATCTATGATTGAGTGATTAAATAAATAATTTATTTATAAAGTATGTGTAAAATTCCTGTCAATTTTTGATAGGAATTTTTTTATATCACAAAAAATGAAAATGGCAAGTATTTTTTTCTTATGTTTATTTCTAAAACAAGAAATATTTTTTTCTTTGGTATATACTTGTAATGAAGAATTTTATTCTCGAAGTAATCTAATATGACGAAGAAAGAGTATATTATGACGTTCCTTGATAAGGTAAAGGATGTCTGGGAACCTGCGAGGGGTTTCGTTGTGCTGATGAGGTACAATGTTCTTAATGATGAGCAAATTGATGAGCTTTTTTCTGTTTTTAAGAATGTTGTTCGTACAACATCGGATGAGCAAAAGAGAAGGAAGCTAGAAAGGGCTATTTCAGCAGTTGAGAGCATTAGGGCTCAAGAAAGAAGTAGCAGGGATGTTGTTGAAGATTTAGATAAAATTCTTTCAGAAGAGTAAAAATCTTTTACTTAAATATTATTTTTAGTTATTTATTGTTATTATCATGACTAATCCAGTTGAATCTCAAAATCCATTATCTAATGAAGCTCTTATTTCAGATAAGAGAAAGGAGCTTGATTGAATTAATAAAAAATTGAGAACTCCAGAATTGCCTAAAGAGGAAGAAAAGAAATTAAAAAAGGCAAAGAAAAAATTAGAAAAAGAAATTAATGAACTTTTGAGAAATGAAGTTGACCAAAATTCTGTAAAGGAGTTGTTGGCTGTTTTAAGTACTGAGGGTTCTGAAAGAGAAATTACTGTTAATACTCTTATGAAAAATTTCGAGTTAGTAAGTGATGATATTAACAAGATTCTTTGATCAATTGATAAGCCTAAAATGGCGTTGATTTTGAATAGAGCTTATGATAAGGCTGATTCTGAGGAAAAGAGAGAAATTGCATTATTATATAAGAATCTCTGATTAGAGGAACATTTGCAAACTGAATGAGATCAGTTTACTGAAAAAGAATTGGAAATTATGAGAGATATTAGAACAAATTTATCTGTTCTTCAATCTGAAATTGTTGAGGTTCATTGATATGATTTAAGAGATAATAATGAAGTAGAAGCTGATGAATCTTTGAATTTTTCTAATATAAGTAAAAGAAAATTGTGAAAGAAAACAATTAATGAAATTTATAAGCAATTAGCGTCTAAAGATGATGAATTAGTTATAAAGCTTTCTTGAGATGAAAAGAGAATGATGAAAAGATTTGTTTGATTGGTGAGTGATATAGAAAACGGTCAAGATAATTGAATTATTGTTTATGATGATAAAGGTAATAGACCTGTTGAAGTAAGATTGCTTGAATATATGAAAAACAATCCTAAGGAAGCTTTACATAATACTGATAGAGAATGGCTTTCTGCTTTAAAGAATATGGGTATTTTGGTTCAATATAATGAGAGAGTAAATGGATCTTTGGTAAATTCAATGTTGAAAAAATTAAAGGATTTTGCTTGACTTAATGCTATTGTAACTGATGTGGTTACACAATGAACATTAGGTGAAAGTTATTCAAATTTCTCTAATTATATAGATATGGTGTTATATAATGGAGGCTTTGAAAACATGGTTAGATCATGGGCTTCTCGTGTTGAAACATCAAAGGCAGAGTTTTGAACCTCTAGAGAAGCAAGACTTGCTAAATATAAGGCAGAGATGGATGAAACAAAACTTATTGATATTATGTTAGATTTTAATCTAGATTGAACACTTTCACACTGAGATAGTTGATTGAAATCTGCATCTCAAATTAAAGAAGTTATTAGTTCTTTGGGTATGGAAAATAAGGTTATTTTTGAGAATATTTTAGCTGCTTTAAATAAGTCTTTGTGATTGACATGAGATGCTATGATTACAAAAGCTAATATGTTTGATATCAATAATTTTGATAAGATTCAGGATTTTTTGGCTAATCCACCTATGGATATTAAATATATTCTTCAATTCGGTGCTGATGCTTGACAAAAGGCATTGGAAGCTGCATGAAGAACAAAAGATATTGAGAGAGTAAAACAGTCACAGGAGTACAAGGAATCTTTGCAGAAACATAAAGATTCTATCCAACAATGAATTTCTGATTTGATTTCATTGATTACTGAATACAAGAAAAATCCAGATGATGCTTCAATTAAGGCTAAGATAGAGGCTAATTTATTAACTAAATGAAAAACACAAGAAGAATTAGATGGTATCCTTTCTTCATTAGAAGAAGCAAGAAATTATATTTCAACTGATGAGGGTGCTCAACAATTAAATACATGAATTGCTAATTTGTTGGATGCCCAATTAGCAAATTATGATGCATCTTGAACTGGATTAGGAGCAGCTGTTGGTTTGGATTTATGAAATAATTTTTCATTTAATGTTTGAGCTAGTATGGCTCCAAATGCTAAATCTTGAGATATTGGATTTAATTTTGCATGGAATCCAACAGTAAATTTAGGTAAAGGATGGAAATGATATGCATCTATTTCTGCCGGAACAACATTAGGTGTTATTCCTATTGCTTCAGCTGGTATCTGAGTATGAAAGAAAATATGAGCATCTACAATTCTTACCGTAGGATGATCTGTTAATTTCCGTTGAACAGTTGGAGTAGAAGCGCATGTTGGTCTTGATTGGGATAAAAATAAAACAAGATTGGAAAGACAAAGAGAAACATATTCAAAAACAGAGACAATTTTAACAAGTATTTTATCTGGAATTCAGTGAGAGAAAATTACATTAGATGCGGAGAAAGTTAAGAATGTAATAAAAGATTTCTTCAAGGATGCAAAAGATCAAGATATTCGTGAAGCTTCTGAATCTTTACTTCAATATTTGAGATTGTATGAAGGTGCGGATAATACTTTAGAAAATAGAGGTAAGATTGTTGAAGAATTATCAAATGCATATTCCCAAGTTTGGTCTAATGAAAAAGTTGCAGATTTAGATAGAAAGTGATATTACGTAAGTTGAGTTTGATTGTCTGTGGCTTTCTATTCTCATAGTATTCCAATTGTTTGAGTTTTAAAATTTGCGAATCATAGATTCTGATGAACTGTAGATTCAAGACTTTTTGAATCAAATAGAAGAAGGGCTTTGTATAGTGATGTATTGAATGATTATATTCCAGAATGAATTACGAAAACAACGGTTGATGAGTTGAATAAGAAAATTTGAATCGAGAATGGACTTTTTGTTGACTGAGATTATCTTATGATTAGTAATGAGCTCTTTAAAAAGATTAATGTTATGGTTCATCCTAATATGAAATGGCAGATTTCAAAAACTGATTCATGAATTGTAATTAATAAAAATGTTCCAATTAGATTGTTTTCTGCAAAATGAGTTAGTGGTGAAACAACTGTTTTGTCTATATGATCTGTAGTTACTAGTAGATCTGATATAAAGGCTCAAAATATTCCAGCTGATTGGTTTGTTGATAGGTATGCTTTGAAGGAGCCTGAAACTTTGCAATTATCAGCGAGTTCTCTTGCTAAAATGATTGCGGATTTAAAAGAACAAGCTTGAGAAAATTGGCCAAGTAATAATCCTGAAATTGTTTTGAACTCTGAAGGTCAATTATGTCAAAAGGTTGGAGATAATTTAACTTTAATTTGAGATTGAGTGATTGCTGGACATAATTTGAAGATTTCTAGAGATGGAGTTCTTTCTTTAACAAATAGAACTGAATGAAACTTCAAAATTGAATTAGAAGGTGCTTTACCAAGAGAAGATCTTGATTTAAGTATTTTAAGTGAAACAGATTGAGCAGTTTCAGAAATTGTTTCCCAAATTTATACTAATTCTGATTTATGGAAGGATAACAAGATTGCAAATATTGCACATAAGCAAGCAACTTCTAAATTAAATAGTTTGTATTCTGATTGGATTAAAAATAATTCTCTTTCTGATTTAGATGCTTCTATAACTTCAATGTCTAAGCTATTGGATGAGATGGCTTCTTATATTTGAGGTAAGGGAGGAGATGTCTTGATTGGTGCAAAGGAAAAATTACAAGATTCTGAGGTTATTCCAGAAGTAAAATTACGTTTATTGCTTGCATTGAATGGTTTGTTTAGTAGATCACATAATATTAAGTGAACAAATCAAGATAATAAATATGACTTAATGTTCTGATGAGTATCTTCAAATGATTCTTTTGATAAGATTACAGATAGAGTCTCAAAAGGTATTATTTCTAAAATGGATAAGGATATAGCACCTGAATATCAAACATTGTTTAATAAAATGAATGAATCGAGTCTTGATACACATACTGTTTCATTGAGACAAACTACAAATACAATAGGTTATAACTATGGAAACCCATATGATTTAATGAAGCCAGTAGTTAATCCTTATGTTATTGATAATGTTGAATCTGTATCTTCAGATGAAATACCAGAAGTAGTTAAAAAACATGTGTTAAGTGAACTTTTAACTACAGATACTCATTTGTTTGGTAATGATGTAAAAAAGATAATGAAAACAGTGTGAGTTACCACAAAGGAAGATCTAGTTTCAAAAATTAATGAAGCTAGTTTCGATTGAGATAAAATGGTTCTTATGTGAACCAATTGAAAACAAGTTGAGTTAAGTGGTGCTTTTAAGACATGATTCTATGCTCAATGTGTTAATCATATGGTTATGATTGAAAATTTAACATGTACTATCGTAGATTGAAATCCTTCATTATATACAGAAGCTTTGCAGAATGGAAGATCTTTAGCAATTGTTGACTTAGAAGCTCAAGGAGCTGATAGAGTTCAAACTTCTAGATTTCAATTGGCTGCATCAGCAACTGTTGATGTTTGAGATGAAGGTGGAAAGAAAGGTTGACGTTGAGATTGAAATATGGAATCATGAACAACTGGTGGTCCTGAATGAGATTATCCTCAATGACCTGGAAATAATTCATGAACAACAGGTAGTGAGAATCAAGATGTTGTTGTGAATGCATGAGATGATGAAGGAATGTAATTATATTTAGAATATAGTTATTATGAATAAAAAAAGTTTCTTAATAGTATGGTTTCTTTTAATGGCTGCATTTATGCCATGTTTTGGGCTAGAGTGATGAAAAGGTAGTATCAATTGAGAGGAGGTTTGGTTTGCAAAACAGGAACCATGAAGTACTGCTTTGTCTCAAGCTCAATGTCCATGAGATTATTATACTGTTGATTTATATTTGGATTGAGATGCAGACGGAGATTGAGTTAAAGATTTGGGTAAGCAGTGGTTCTTAGATGATAATGCGAGATATTATTGAAATGAGAATACTGATTATAGAATTGCAGCTCATACTGTAAAAAATTCAACATATCAAGGTAGTTCTGTAAGATATTATGTTCCAGAAGATCGTATGTTAAAGGTTTATCTTAATTGATCAAAAAAATCTTTATCGTATACTTCGGCGTGGTATAGAGCTTCAAGTGTTTTTCCAATTAACCAATGGGTAAGGGCTTTGAGTAGTCAACCATTTTTGATTTCCGCACCAAGCAATAAATCGAATAATACAATTCAAATAGCGTATAAAATTCGTTATACAGTGTTTAGATGATATAACTCTTGAAAAACATCTTCATATGTAGCAATGCCTGTTTCATGAAGAAGAGATAATTCTTGAATTACTTCTTCGAATCTTTGGCGGGTTAAGAATAATGCGTCATCTTGGGATGATTGATGACCTAAATGGAAGAATGATTATGTTAATCAGTCAAGTAGTGTAGTTACAAATAGTATTAAGTGGGATTCAGAGGAAAAAAGCCATGATTACGAATGTATGAATTTAAAATTGGCATGGTGTTGAGATGGAATTGTTCAAAATGGATGAAGCTACGATAATTGAGCTTCACCAAAGGAAGAATGTGATTGATGAAGTAATTGTACGGCTGATTGTAAGCTTATACCAGATGCATCATGTAATAGTGAATTAGATTGAAAAACAAAATATGATAATAATACGACAACATCGTGGGTAGAAAGGTCATGAAAATCGTATTGTAGCGTATGAATATCATCATGATATAAATGGGAAAAGAGTACATGAAAGATAACATGGACATGTACAAATTGAACAAGTACAGACTCATGTGAAGCTAAACAAACATTCTGTTGAAACGGAAGTGTTGAGGAAGATAATGAATCATGTGATTGATGAGATAATTGTAATTCTTCATGTGGATGGAAGGATGCATCATGTAATAGTGAATTAGATTGAAAAACGAAATATGATAATAATACGACAACATCATGGGTAGAAAGGTCATGAAAATCGTATTGTAGCGTATGAACATCATCATGATATAAATGGGAAAAGAGTACATGAAAGATAACATGGACATGTATAAATTGAACAAGTACAGACTCATGTGAAGCTAAACAAACATTCTGTTGAAACGGAAGTGTTGAGGAAGATAATGAATCATGTGATTGATGAGATAATTGTAATTCTTCATGTGGATGGAAGGATGCATCATGTAATAGTGAATTAGATTGAAAAACGAAATATGATAATAATACGACAACATCATGGGTAGAAAGGTCATGAAAATCGTATTGTAGCGTATGAACATCATCATGATATAAATGGGAAAAGAGTACATGAAAGATAACATGGACATGTACAAATTGAACAAGTACAGACTCATGTGAAGCTAAACAAACATTTTGTTGAAATGGAAGTGTTGAAGAAGGTAAGGAGGAATGTGATGGAACAAGTGATTGTGATGCTTCTTGTAAAAAGAAAAATGCGCCGGTTGTAAATGCTCAATGTAATTCAGCTTATACATGAGAACATTACAACAATAACCATAGCGTGCCATTATTGAATGAGGATATGAATCTTTGTTCTGCTGGAACTATTTCCGATTTTTCTTGAGATGATAAGTGAAATTATTCTTGGAAATGTAATGGAACAAGTGATAGTAAAAAATGTGAGGCAAAAGAATTATGGTGTTGAGATGGGGAAAAAAATGGAGATGAATCTTGTGATTGAGAAGATTGAGCATGAGAATATTGATGTAATTCTTCTTGTGAACAAAAAACTAAAAAACCAGCTCCTGATATTTCAAAAAATATAGAAGGAGAAAAAACTGAATGATATTTAAGTTGAGATACTATTACTTTTAGAGTTTCATTTAAGAATTCTTCATCAGAAAATTTATCTAATGTTATTGTTAGAGATTTTTTGCCATTGAATGTAAAATATGTAAGTAGTGAGATTTCATGAGTCGAATGAGCAAAAAAGAAGACTTATTATTCATGAGGAATTCAAGAGGTCGTTGAGTATTCGAATTTTGGAATGAAACCAAATGATGAATGATATATTATTATTACAGGTACTGTTTTATGAATTAATAAGGAACATAGATGAAATGTTGCGTGTTCTTATTATGAAGAAGCTAAAAATTGTGTAAGTATTGATCCTTATAAGCTTTGAAATAGAAGTTATACTGTTGAGAAAAAAGTAATATGAGAAAAAAATATACCTTTAAATGAAAATATTACTTATTCGATTGTTATTACAAATCAAGAAGGAAAGTATGATAATTTAATTGTTGAAGATACCTTACCAGAGTGATTAGATTTTCTATGAGAGTGATATTTAGAGGTTGATTCATCTGAAACGACAACAGAAGTTCAGGTGTGAAAAATATCATTTAATAATGGATTGGTTTCTATAAATTTAAAATTTCCTAAAACATTTAAAACTGATAAAGGTGTTCATCAAAAGATAGTTTTGAATATGGTTGTAAAGGCAGTATGAAGTTCAACAAGTTATGTGAATAAAGTTTGTGTAATTGATGAAGAAAATAATAAGGTTTGTGATGAAGCAGATCCAGTATATGTTATTTATGGTGCAAGTTGTAATTCAGAGTATTCTGGTGATGTATATAATAAAAAATATCCAGAGTATGCTATTAATACCTGATTAAAACTTTGTTCTTCTTGAGAAATCTCAGATTTTTCTTCAAATGGAAGGTTATATGCTTGGAAGTGTAATTTATTGGCTTCTACAGCATCATGTAAGGCAAAAGAATTATGGTGTTGAGATGGAGCAAAAAACTGAGATGAGCCTTGTGATTATAAAGATGAAGGTAAAGAATGATGGTGAGATGCTCTTTGTTCTGAAACTTGTGAATTAGTATATTCTAAATGTTGAAATGGTGTTATCGATGAATGAGAGAAGTGTGATCCTAAAGATAAAAAAGAAGAAGGTTGGTGAGATAAGGGTTGTAGTGAATCATGCGAACCAATCAATTCTGTATGTTGAGATGGAAAGAGAGAAGGAAATGAGAAGTGTGATTATAAAGATGAAGATAATAAGGATTGATGGTGAGAAATGTGATGTAATAAAAAATGTGAGCCAATTGAAGCTGAATGTTGAGATGGAGTGAGAAATTGAAGTGAACAGTGTGACTATGCGGATGTTAATAGAGTTTGATGGTGATGATGAAGCGATTGATGTAGTAAGGATTGTAAAACACAACTTCCACCTATAGAATCTCTGTGTGGTAACGGTAATTATGATGCAGGAGAATCATGCGATCTTTGACGTTTATGATGAATAATAGGAAAAGATGGTTCTTTGTTTAAAAATTGAAGTACAAAAAATGAGGATAAGGCTGGTGCTTATTGTTCTGCAAAGTGTCAAATTATTAATAAGCCAAAGTGTTTTAATCTTCAGGATGGTTCAGTTTCAATTATGCAATGAGAAATGCTTCCATTTTATTGGAATATGGAAGGTCTGTTATGAGATGATAAATCACCTTTTGATAAGGAAGAGTTTTTAAAAGATAATTTTTTCCATGCTAATTGAGGTGGTTGCGGTGAAGATGATTATGGTCGCATTGACTTAGATTCAATGGTTTGTCATTATAAAGTTTATGGTCCTAATAATCCTCCGAAAAGTTGAGTAATGAATAATGTTGTTTATGATTTTACGGTAAATTGTGTCTGAGAAAATTGATGGTGAAATTGAGATGATAAATTCCAAAATTATTATGATGCAATACAAGATTTTATAAAACAAAATCAGTTTTGATTCTTATGATGAAGTAAGCTAAATGCGGTTGGTAAGGATTCAGATGTGTTCCATTCTTTAAATAATTGGACTGATTATCCTTCATTATTACCATTGTCATCAAAGCTTATAATATCAAATTTTGGTACGGGTTGAGCAAAAATACAGAGGTGAGCATCAAGCAATGATCTTCCAAGTGTTGTAATTAAGGACTTTTGAGAGTATAAATTGTCATTAAATGATGTTTCTTATAAGAGATGTGTTGCAGATGCTGATTCAGCTGGAAATTTGTTATATGATTGAGATTGAAATGTGTCGTATAAATTAGAAGAGGGAGATCATAGTGATAGAGTTTGTCAGGTTAATTTTGCGGTAACTAATCCTTATTTTGTTCAAAAAAGTGTCTATTGATCTATTGATGAAGAAACAGCGAACAGTCTTTCTTATTATAAAACACTTGAATGATTTCCGTTGTTTACATGAAAAGTTGAAAATTTAAATAAAGATAAGGATTATAGTTATCCAGTTCCATTGTCTTCAGACTCAAAATTTGATGTATTTATTAAAAAGTATGCAAGGAATGCCGAGAATATAACAACAAATAAGCATTTGGTTAAAAGGGCTACATATGCTGGTTTTGGAAACTTAAAGAAAGTGAGATGAAAGGAGATTTACATTGTTGAATGAAATGCTCCAGTGGAATTGCCTGCTGCTTTGGATTTATTTAATGTATGAACAAAACCATTTACAGTTATTTCAACAGATTGAGCAGATTTTGTTATTTCTGGTAGTATATTGCAGAATATGATGTTGATTACAGAATGAAAGATTATTTTTGATGGGTTAAGTGCTTGTAATTGAACTCCATGAACAGATTGACATGCATGACAAGTTGTTAAATGAATTTTTTATGCAGGTTGATGATATAAGACTCAGAATGATATTTTTAATGTTTGGGGTTCTTGAGGTCCAAAAAATCATGTTTGGTGTAATTATTGAAATTTACACATTAAATGAGTTGTATTAGGTGATTTAACTAATGTATGGAAAAATAGAAGATCTGAGCTTTATACTTGGTTCAGTGAATCGTGATATTGAAAGAAAGATACTGTTTTGAATTGAGCTTCATTATTGTTGGAATACAATCCAACACTTCTTTGATGAGAATTACCTCCATGAGGAGAGGAATTCAATAAATTATTAAAAACGGAAAGAGAATAGGATTCACCCCCTATTCTTTTTTTTATAAATCTTATTTTATAATAAAAAATTTTATTAAAAAAAACGGTTGACATTTGATTGAAAATATTTAAAAGTATGTGTTCGAAAAAAAGAATTACCGCTTTGAAATTAAATATTTGCGGTTTTGTATAAAATTTGATTTTTATAGGAAATCGGGTAAAATTGTTTTGATGGGTATATTATACTAATTATTAGTTTATAACTTCGTTCTATATCTTTATATTTATAGTATAGGAAATGAAAAACAAGGTTCTATTGGCGTTATCAATGTTGGCAGTTATGACTGTAATGCCATGTTTTTGACTTGAAGGTGGTAAATGAACTATCAATTGAGAATCTGTTTGGTTCGCTAAGCAGGAAGCTTGAAGTTCAGCATTAAGTCAATCTCAGTGTCCATGAGATTATAATTCAGTTACTTATTATTTGAACTGAGACGTTGATGGGGATTGAGTTGTCGATATGGGTAAACAATGGTATTTAGTTGATAATGCAAGATACTATTGAAATGAGAATAGTGATTATAGAGCTGCATGACAGACAGTAAAGAATTCAACATATCAGGGTAGTTCTGTTAGATATTATGTTCCTGAAGATCATATGTTAAAAATATATGATGGTTGAGTAAAAAAATCATTGTCTGATACTTCTGCATGGTATAGAGCTTCTTCTATTTTCCCAATTAATCAGTGGACTAGAGCTTTAAGTAGTCAACCTTTTTTGATTTCTATACCAAATAATAGATCAAATAATACTATTCAAATAGCTTATAAGATTCGTTATGCCGTATTTAGATGATATAATTCTTGAAAAACATCTTCATATGTAGCAATGCCTGTTTCTTGAAGAAGAGATAATTCTTGAATTACTTCTTCAGATCTTTGGTGGTTAAAAGCTGATGTTTCTGAATGAGATTGAGGTGGACCAATATGGAAGTCAGATTATGTTAATCAAGCATCTAGTGTTACAACAAAATCTATTAAATGGTCTGAAACAGAATACGAGCATGATTATGAATGTATGAACATCCAAGTAGCATGGTGTGGTGATGGTATTGTTCAAAATTGAACATATGATAATGGAGTATCTGCTTCAGAAAAATGTGATCCTAATGATCCTAATCAAACAAATTGGTGAACAGATGGATGTACTGCTGCATGTCAGCCAAAAGATAAACCACAACCAGATATTACACCAGAATGTAATCCAGCATATACAGGTTCTCATTATAATGACAATTATCCTATTGCATTGTTAAATAATGATATGAAACTTTGTCTTTCTTGAGATCATAATGATAGTCTTGTTTGACCTGTTGAGCCAGGAAGAACATATACTTGGAAATGTAATTGATCAGCATGAAAAACACCAGCAGAATGTTCTGCTAAAGAATTGTGGTGTTGAGATGGTAAAGTACAAGAAGATAAAGAACAATGTGATCCAAACGATCCTAATCAAACTAATTGGAATGGAAAAGTTTGTAATAGCTCATGTCAATTAGTTGATAAGAAAGTATATGACTTGGCTTTAACAAAGAAGTTAAATAACGAATCCAAGACTAAATACAAGTTGGGAGAGAATGTTGTTTATAAGATTACTGTTTATAATCAAGGAAATTTTACAGCAAAGAATATTGAAATTACGGAATATATTCCAACATGATTATCTTTAGATGATAGTAATTGGACGTTGTCAAGTGATGGTGCTAAGGCTACAAGAGTTATTGCTGAAGAAATCGCTCCTTGAGCAACTAAGTCTGTTACTTTAACAATGAAAATTGATTCTAATTTTACGGGAAAGAAGATTCTTAATAAAGCAGAAATTAGTAAAGATAATTCTGATGATTATGGTGAAAAGGATATTGATTCTGACCCAGATAATAATCCTGATAATGATTGTTTGTATGGAGAGGATAATCATATTATTACTGGAAATGGAAAGGGGTACACAGAAGAGAAAAAAGCTTGTGATGAAACAACAGATGAAGACGATCATGATGTAGTACCTATTTATATTGAAGAAGAACCAGGTGAACCTACAATTGATAAAAATCTTTTAGGTGATAGAGAGCACAAATATAATACAGGTGAGTTGGTTGGTTTTAAAATGGTGTTTAAAAATCCAACAGAAAAAACCGTTACTCATGCTAAGATAAAAGATTTCTTACCTTTGAATTTAGAATATGTAAGCAGTGAAATTCATTGAGTTTCTCCTATTTTAAGTGGTTTATATTTGGCATCTAATGGTCAGACAGTTTTAGAATATTCTGGTTTTGATTTAGCTCCTGGTCAGGAGGGTTATCTTATTATGACTGGAAAGGTATTGAGTTCTCACTTAAAAAATAGGTTGAATACGGTTTGTGTTTATGGAAATGATAAAACTAATAGTCAAGGAGATGATGAAGCATATCAATGTGATAGTGATTTTTATAAGATGTGAGGTATTCAAATTGAAAAATCAGTTGATAAAACATCTGTTATTAGCTGAGATATTGTAGAGTATACTATTACAGTTACTTCAACAGATGGAAGTTATACTGGTTTTACAATTGTAGATACTCTTCCTAAGGGACTTGCTTTTATTAGTGATTTATATCCAAATTTATCAACTCCATATTCTATATCTGTAGCTAGTTGAAAGAATCCAACAGTTAGTTTTTCTACAGGTAAAGATGAAAGTAATTTAGATATTCAAACATGGGATGTTGCATTCCCTAATTGAGTTACTTTTGATGAGGGAGATGTCTTAACTATTAAATTTAAAGCTAGAGTTACAGAAACAATTTTGACGAAATATACAAATGTAGCTTGTATTTTCCCTCCTGAAGAACCAGTACAATGTGATAAAGAGGATGTTGTTACAAATATTCAACTTCATATAAAAAAGTATGTAAGTGATTCTTTGACTGGAACTTGGCATGATGATAGTATGGTTTTGGAAAATGGTAAAACTGCATATTTTAAGATAGTTGTTAGTTGAGCAGATGAACCAATGCAAAGTTTTAGAGTGAAGGATAGATTGGATAATTCAAAATTATCATTTTTATCAGGTTCTTGGAATTTAGAAAATAATGCCTTTACTGGAGTAATTACTTTTGATGCAGGTAATACAACTTCACATGAATATAGTATTAAGCCGGTAGTTGATTCAAGTTCTTCAACTCATACTCAACTTTCATGGTTAGTTGATATGAAGGAAGGTAAATTTATGTCTTGAGATAAGTTAGAGATTATTTTCATGGTAGAGAAGAAGGCTGATGAAACTAATACAGCATATGTTTGCTATGATAAAGAAGATAAGGAAGTTTGTGATGATGATCCAGCAACAGTAACTTCTGAAGATATTAAATTAGGTATTACAAAGAAAGTGAGCACAGCAGAAGCTGTTAGTGGTGATTGGAGAGATACTTGGGAATTGGCAAATGACTCAATTGTATATTTTAAGTTAATTATTGCTTGAGCAAGTGAGCCAATGCAAAAGTTTAGAGTTAAGGATACATTGAATGATTCTAAATTATTATTCCAAAGTGATAAATCATATGCAGTAAAAGATAATTATTTTACAGGAGTTATTGCTTTTTGAACAAATAATAAATGAGATCAAAAATCATATAGTATTGTTCCAAGTGTTAGTACTTGAAATGGAACACATATTTTGACATGGAATGTTGATATGGGTTCATGATATTTTGTAAGAGGTGATACTCTAACAATTATCTTTGTAACACAAAAGAAGGATGCTGAAACTAATACAGCGTATGTATGCTATGATAAAGATTGAAAGGAGGTTGATCCATGTCCAAATGATAATGCTAAAGTTACAACACCTGGTTGAGGTAATCCATGAGGTGGATGATGATGAGGTGGTGGTGGATGAACACCATATTGTTGAGATGGTAAGAAGTGAGGAATTGAAATGTGTGATTTAGGATGATCAAAGATTGTAGGTTCTGATGGTAAGCTTTTCAATAATGGAGATGTTTATGAAAAAGAATATGCTTGATGGACTTGTACTAGTTCATGTACATTAAAGAATGAAAGTTGAGAGGCTCCTGCATGTTTCAATGTCCAAAATGGATCAATTTCAATAATGAAAGGAGAATTATTGCCATTCTTTTGGAATATGGAAGGTGCTATAGGAAAGATGTCTTCTGCCGATAGATCAAAATATTTGACAGATAATTTCGTTACTAAATGTAGTGATAAAAACTCAGATGGACATATTTCTCTTGAGACAATGATGTGTAATTTTAGAATATATGGTCCTAATAAAACAGAGAAGAAGTGAGTAATGGATAATATTGTTTATGAATTCAATGCTCCATGTGTTGGTACTAATGCATGGTGAAATCCTACATATCCATCAATTGCTAAATTCATAGAACAGAATAAAAACTGATGGTTTAAATGAAGTCAACTTTATTCTGAAGGTGAGGGTGTTAAAAATGTTTTTGCAACATTGGATGATGGTTGGCACACTTATCCTACTTTAGCTCCTATTTCTTCAAAGGTTCTTATTAAGAAGTTCTGAGAATGAGCAAGTAGTAGTGTAGATGGTTCTAAAACAGTTATTACTAAAAAAGCGATTGATTTGTTTGGTGAATATAAGATTTCACTTCAAAGTGTAACATATGATATTTGTTCTGATGGTAAAGATTGATCATCTATAACTGTTAATGATAGAGTTTGTGAGGTTGATTTTGCTGTAACAAATCCATATATGGTTCAAAAGAGTACATATGGATCTAATGCATTGAATACGCCTCTTAAATATTATAAGACAAAGAATGGATTTACGTTATTTGATATCACAAAAGAAGTTAATCCTTCTGATTATTCTGTGCCAAAGAGTTTAGCAACAACTTTTGATAAATTTGTTTCTAAATATTCAAAACAAGCAAAGTCTACTGGAATTTCAGGATTAACAAAGGTAAGTTGAAAGTCTATATACTTTACTAACAAGAAAGATATTTATATTGATGGTAATTGAGATAATGGAAGTTTAATCAAGATGACGAATGTTCCATTTACTCTTGTTGCTACAGATCCAAATGCAGTTATTAGAATTAGGGGAAATCTTTATTCAAATGCAATGATTATGACAAAAGGTAAAATTGTGTTTGATGCGCAAGGTGCATGTAATGGTAATAAGGATTCTTCTGGTAAAGTGTCATATGGTCATGCATGACAGATGGTTAAATGAATATTCTATGCAGGTCAAGGATTTGAATCTAAAAATGATATGAAGAATATAAATGTTTCAAATTCTGATTGGTGTAATTATTGAAATCTTCATATCAAAGGAGTTGCAATTTGAGATCTTACTAAAGTTGTAAATGAGAGAAGATCTGAATTATATACTTGGTTTAGAGAAAAGTCAGATACTCCTGAAGCCAAGAGGGATGTGGTTCTTAATTGAGCATCTGTTTTGGTTGAATATAGTCCTGATCTTTGGTGAAGTTTACCTCCAGGTGCTGAAGAATTTAATACAGCATTAGAGGTCTATAGAAAATAGTTTTGAACAGATAACCTTAGAATACAAAAAAGTGAAGAATGAAAAACTTCACTTTTTTTTAAATTATTATTTTTGATTTTATAGAATTTGGTATTTATAATAATATCGTATTATGGTATTTCGATATTTATTAATTTTTGATTACAATCCAAGAATTCTAGTTTATAGGCAGTTAATTGTAATGGTCATTTTTTATCATCTCAATAGAGATAATCTCAAACGATAGGCAGTCCATGGTTGCTTAAATGGTATCTTATTTGATGGGTTCTTCATGTAAAAATTTGCAAATGTAAGAATACGTTAGAATAGTTTTTTTCTTCAATACTTTCTATTTGTGTGATTCAGAGTTTTGGTGTTGTATGAGGAACTTTGGCGATAACTGTTTCTTGTATTAGATAAGGAAGTCATTTTTTATTTATTTCTCTTAAAAAATTTTTTCATAAAGGTGTTTGTTTGCAAAGACAACGGTACCATTTTTTTAGTGGTGTTTTGTTTTTTTCTTCGATAGTATCTTTTGATGATTTTTCCATAAATAGGTTTTTAAAATGGGATAGACCTTTTTCTGTTTTTGCAATAATCATTAAACCATCTGTATCTTTATCGAGCCTATGTAAAATACCAGCTCTTATAAAATTTCCTATAGAAGGAAGATTTTTATAATGATGGTATAGGAATCAAACTACATTTGGTTGTGAAATGTCTCGTATACTATTTGGATGAGATAATACTCCTTTGGGCTTGTTAATGACAAGATAGTCATCTTCTTCCTTAAGAATAGGAATTTCTATGTCAGGTGATTCTTCAAGGATTATTGGGGAAAGATATCTTTCTAAATCGTCTATTGTTATTTTATCTCAAATTTTAAGTTTTAGTGATTTTTTTGCTGCTTTATTATTTATAGAAACACCTCCTCTTTCAATTATATGGTGAAAAAAATTTCTAGAATAAGGGAATTGTTTTGAGAGGAAAACATCAATTCTTTCATTTCCTGTTCCTTGGTATTCTAATTGAATATTTTCCATTTTATAATGTCATTTATAAAAAAGACCGATTATCCGTAACAAAGTATATCATCTCTCCTTACGGAAAGGTGGGTAGCTCCTCACTATCCATACAGATAGGATTTTTGGCTCCCATGTATAAGTTGAGAATTTTGATAGTAAACTTCATTGCGAGATAATCAGCTAGTTATTATTTAATGATTATTTTTTTATTTTCAATAAATCTTCTTGTTTAACAATCTTTTGTTCCCTTTTTTATTCTATAATTCAGAAAAAGACTCCTTTGTTTGAGGAGTCTTATTTCTTTATTTTATAGTTTTTATGCAAATATTTCTAATTTTTCGATAGCTTCTGCAACACTATTAAAATTTTCTGTACCGTTGGTGATTGTAACACTCATTCCTTGTGTTTTTAGATCATTAACAATTTCGTCAAAGACTCATTGAATAACTAAGGTAAGGTTGTTTTTTCGTCTTATATATCCTTCTTGATTATTTTGTTTACGGTTTGCGAGAGATACTTTAAAATCAGCCCACATCATTTTTAGTCCAAGACCATTCATAATTCCTTTAGCTATAAAATTAAGAGAGTTAAAGAATGCGTTCATAAAACTATCAAATACTTCTCCAACTTTTTCATCTTTCATAAGGACAGTAATATTGTTTCCTTCAGCAGAAAGCATTGATTGTTCGAAAGCAGGAACAACACTAGGAACGATTTTTGCAGGAGTTGTTGTTTCACTAACACCTAATGGTATGAAAATCATTGCTCCATATTGTTCTTTAAAATGTACAAGTAGCTTTTTTGCTGCATTTTCAACTGACTTATTTAATGTTGCAGTTAATTCAGACATTTTGTTTTTATTTAGAGAATAAAATTATGATGCGATTCTTAAACTAGAGTCTTTTTTCTTTGGTTTTTCGAAGAATTCAATCGCTTCTGCTAATTCTTTTTTTGTTTTTGCATAGTCATGAATATCAATTCCTTTTTGATATGCTTCACAGGCTTGAACAATAGCTTTAGCTCCAGCTTGTGTTCCTTTAGGGTGGGCGTGACATCCAGCTCCCATTGTGGTAATAAAGTCTGTTGTTCACATAAGATCAATAAATGGTTTTAGAAGTACTGGATTAAGTCCTCATGAAATGATAGGACAACACATCTTGAGTCCTCTCCATGAGTCATCTCTAAGAACTTCTTCAAGGTCTTCATCTCTTTGTACTAAGTCGATGAAATCTTTATCTGTTTCTGGAATTGTTCACCAAGATTGTTCGAAGAAATGTCCGTTCTTTTTCATGTATCTTATACCGTCTGCTGCTGTAATATCTTCAGATTTGTCTCCTGCCATTTTTCCAACTCAGGCTGTTCCTGTGTGGATTCCACTAGCTCAGGCTAATCTTGCAAATTTTGAAAGGACAAGTACTGAGAAACCAATAGGGTTTTCTGGTCTTGTATATGCTCCATGACCTGCTCTATGAAAATGAATAAATACATCAGGATATTTTCTTCTTAATGTTTGAACAGCCATCCATCCTGCAGTAGTTCCATCGATTAGGAAAGCGTATGAACCTGGTTCAAATCATGCATTTTTAATCATTTCACATCTTTCAATCATTGTGTCGTAATCTGCAGCAGATACATTGAATGAGTGGACTTTCTTTTGTCCTGTTTCTTTTACAGCTTTGTCCATGGCCTCTTTTACATGTTTTACCATTTTATCATAAGGACAAAAGTCTTGATTTGCTTGAGGTTCATCATTTTTTACAAAATCTCCTCCTCATACCCAAAAATCATAGCACACTTCAGCATATTCTGCAGATGTTAATCCCATTTTTGGTTTGATAATTGTTCCAAGAATAGGTCTATTATGAACTCCTAAATAATTTCTCATGTCAGCTAATGTATAGCTTGGTCCATCATATTGTTCAAGCATTGCTGCGGGGAACCAAACATCGAGTAGCTTTAGTGCAGAAACTTCTTTCATCCCAAAAATGTTTCCGGCAATGTATGTCATTATGTTTTGTACATTTCCTCCTCTATCAAAAAGTCTCCAAGGAAAAGCAATCCATACAAGTTCTTTTTCTTGATCTAGTTTATATACAAGGGCATTCATTTCTCTAGAAAATGCAGTTTCTGTTTGTACAAGGAAATTTGTACCAGTAGAAGATTCTGCAGCAACTTCACATGCTGCTTGAAGAATATTTAAATTTTTCCCTGGTTTTAAGTGATATACAGCCAACATATATTCACCGTTTTTAGGGTTTGCAAGATCTAAATTGACATATGCTAGTTGGTGGTCATTTAGACTAGCAAGAAGTTCTTTTGTTTTTTCCATATATTTATTTTTATATAAATAAAGTAGTACTTAATAATAATATTCAGAAATTTTTATTTTGCAAATTAGTGGTTTTAAATATATCTTTTTATTATTAATTTATTTGGAATAATGAGTAGGTGTGAATAAGATAAATTATTTATAAAAAAACTAGCTAATTTTAGCTAGTTTTTATATTGGACATTACTTTTTAATTTAAATCTTCATAATATTTTTCGATATATTCTCTTGCTTTAATTAGGAGAATTTCAATTTTATCCACATCTGCTAGTTCTTCTTTTGATAATGATAGCTTAATACTAAATGGACGGAGATATCCGGCTTTTTTTATCTTTTTTAAGAATGTAGGTAGTTTTAGAATACCTTCTCCTGGAAGAAGATGTGTTTCTCCTTTTTTAGATTTATCTGAAATGTAAACTAAACCAAGGTATGGTGCAAATTCATCTAATTTATTGATAAAAACCCCCTCTAAATCATCACTGTTCATATTTGCTATGTCTAGAGCTAGGTTACATCCGTATTTTTTAATAATATCAACAATATTGTTGAAATGATATGCGGGAATTGGTAAAGCAAATACATTTGTATCTTCAGGATTTATGATTGCAAAATGTAGTGCAGGATTTTGATTCTGATATTCTGCAATATTATTTGAAATAAAAGAATATGCTTTGAAATCGAAAAATTTAGGTGCATTGATTGTAATAAGGTCACAATCTGTTTTTTCACATAAATCTAAGACTTTGTTCATTTCTTTACTGTTGAGTAGAGAAGATGTTTGTATTGAATAGACAGGAAGTTCATATTTTTTTACTAAGCTTTCTACATAATTTTCATTCCAGGCGTCAAATCATTTTGAAATAGCTAAATCAATTCCGTTGTATCCGCAGTTTTTTGCCATATCAAAAATCATGTCAAGTCCATAACCAACCATTGTGTCCGTACTTAGTATGATTTTGTTTTTCATTATATTTAGTGATTTATATTTAATAAATTCTGTTTATATTATATTTAAGATGTTGTATTTTGTCAATTTTTATCCAATAATAAATAGATTTGAAAGCATATAAGCAGATCATATTAATAACAGTCCGATAAGTGCGTAGATTATTGTTTTCTTTAGAGATGTGAATGTCGCTGCATCATCAGGTTTGGTTAGTAATTTATATGTCTGAAAGATAATTAATGCAAGGAGTACAAAGGCTACTAGTCCTAGTGCTCGATTTATGATATTGAAAACAATTGGAATCTCAGATGGGTTTAGTATTTGAGATCAGATTGTTGATAGATTTGTACTAGATAGTCAACTTAATACTTCATTTTGTTTTCAATAAACAGCTTCTACAACTTGTTTTGCTCATGAAATAATTAGCATTCATACTGTTGTTCGTAGAATCACACCTAATGATTTTTTCTTGGTTCATTCATCTGTTGATGTTATGTATGTGAATACGCGTATCATCATTATTACAACGAGTATTCATAATGAAAGATAAATGGCTATTTTTATAAAAGGAAACATGACATTTCCATAAAGGTTTTCAATAAGTTGCTGGACTTTAATTTCATTTCCTGCTCATCAATTGAATAGATTATTAAAAATTACTTTGGTTAAATATTGTGCACTGTACATTAAAATAATACCAATGACTCAATAGATTAGTGTTGAGGTTCATGTTTTTATTTTTGATTCATCACTTGATGTAAGTATTTGATAGAGACCTACCATGGCTACAAGAACACCAACGACGATTAAAACGGAGAAAACTACACTAGATATCTTTAGTATGATGTTCCATGCTGTTTCTCATTTATATCAAGTAGAGAGATTTGTATCAATTCTTCAATCTATAGATGCTGTTGATTTTGTTAGTCAATCTCAAAAATTATCTATGTTTCAACCATCTCATATATCTACCTCGACTTTTGCAAAACTTAGTCCTGAGAATAAAATAAATCCGAATAGAACTCAGATTATTGAGTACAATATTTTTTTCATTTTTGTTTTCATATTGTGAAGTATAAATTTAAAATTGTTTTTTTATGCTGTAATTTCTGCAATGATTGGTAATTTTGGTATTTTTGTTTTTGTTATTAAAAGGGTTAAATATCTTAGAATAATTCGTGATAATGGTATTATTTTTCGATACATTTTAACTTTTCGTCGATATCGGCATAATAGTGTTAATAAGCTTCATCAAATAATTATTGTTAATAATCGTGTTCGGACACTCCATTTTTTTCAATAGCTTTTTTGATATTTTACCATTTCTTCTACAGAAACTTCATTTTTCCCTCTTGCTAAGGCATTTCCTTCTTTGATTAGAACAAATAGGGCAGAGAAAAATTCTTCTGGATAAAAGGAAAATCGATGACTTATTTTTTCTCTTTGTTGGATTGATAATATATCTTTTCAAAAACAACCGAGTATTATTCTTAAAATCATGAGACCTAATATGATTATTCAAACCATATAGTTGTTAAAAAAGAAAAGAGTTAACCATATTAACAGAAGCCACAATTGTCATTCTTTTAGTCGTCTTTTGTTTGAATATTCTTTATTAGAAAAAAGTTGGTAACTTGAAACTATTGGTATAAATGCTGTAATCATATCAAATTTTTCTTCTTCTGTTTGTTGGAGTTGATGAAATTGAATATTTTTTCAAATTATTATTATTGGTAATGAGATTATTATTATTGTTAATGTTAGAGAACCAAAAAGTTGTGCAAGAAATCAAGAAAGAGATGAATCGGTAATTTCTTTGATTCATATGAATAGAAAAAATAATAATCATAATATAAGTACTGTGTTTCCTACCATACACCAAGTATTAACAAAATTCTTTTCTTCTTCAGATCGATTGTAGTTGTTTTTTTTCATTGAATGTTGAACTAGTTTTCAGAAAAAAAGGAGCCCAGAAAGTGCTGAGAATATTACATCATTCTGATAACGACTTCTTTCTTGCATTGTCTATGAATAAAATAAAACTAGTTGGTGTTTTTTACATCGGTTGTAATGAATTCTTTTTCTTGTGGTGATGCTAAGATTTGAACTCCCACATGTTGTGATCATACAAACATCAATCATTCTCAAACTCCTACAGATATTAATCTTTGTTGTTCTGATTCTGAAAGTCCAAGTAATTGATTTAATGATTTTATTGATGTTACAGATTGTTTAAGAAGTATTTGTAATGATGAGTTTGAAACAATTGGTTTACCGAATGGACTACGAATAAAATCTTCTATATCTTGAGAGATTGTAGTAATTCATAGTCAATATTTTCTTGCTCTTTTTATAAGTCAGAATAAGAAATTTGCCGAAATTTCATTTTGGAGCATAATCCAAGCTTCATCACAAACGAGCAGTCTTTGCTTTTTTACGGCTCTTACTTTTGCCCAAATGAAGTTTAATACGTTGAACATTGCTGGTGTTTTTAGTGCTTCTTCTACATCTCTTATGCTAAAAACAGTTAGTGCGTTATTGATGTCGATATTTGTATAGTTATTGAAAAGTTTTCAAAATGTACCAGTGACATATTTGCTAAGTTTTAAAGCAATTTGGTCTCCTCCTTGCATTCATTCTAAAACGTTCATTAAGTCCTCCATAAGAGGAGGTAATTTTCATGTATAGTCTTCCATATCAAAAGTAAATCCTTTAAGAGCATATGTGTTCTGTAATGCTTTATCAAGAAGGGCTTCTTCTTCAGGGGTCATTTTTCAAATTAGAATTTGGATGAGACTTACTAGATTCATGATTTGTGAACGAAGAAGGTCTCCTTTCCCATATTCAACATCTTCTAGCATTGGAGGCATATCAAATGGGTTTAAGAATTGTTGTGATGATGTTGCTATGTTTACATAAGTACCTCCGACTCTTTCACATAGTCAACGATATTCGTTTTCTGGGTCTATAACGATTACGTCAACTCAGTTTAGAAGATATCTTAAAATTTCTAATTTAACAGTAAATGATTTTCATGCTCATGAAGTAGCGAGAATTACGCTATTCATATTTGGTAATTTTGAATTGAAACGATCAAAAATTACTAGTCCTCCTGTGTGTGCGTTTACTCAATATAGGATACCTGTTTTTGTAATAAGATCGCTTGAAATAAATGGAAATGATGCGGCTAGAGATGAAGTCACAGCGCTTCTTACTATTCCCATATCATCTAAACAAATAGGAAGATTCGCTGTAAATCAATTATCCATTCTGTGAATTGCATTTTTTACTCTTATACCGTATCATGATATTTTTTGTTCAAATTTTTTCCCTGTTTCTCTTAATTTTTCTTCATCATAGTCATATATTGTTGTATAATTTCCGAGCTCAAAATATCTTTCTTCTTTTGTTGTGAGTTTTTCTCTAATCATTTCAACGTCACGATATTGCTGTTCTACATCTTTATCAATAGTAATTCCTTTTTGCATGGCATCTGATAGTTCTGCTTTTAATTGTGTTGCTTTTTGTTTCAACATTGATTGGATTGCACTATCGTCTTCAGGATAAAGATAAAAACTCATATCTCGTTTTGCATGCATGCTCATAATATCTCTTGTTCGTAGAGCATCGATGTAGCTTGGATATTCTTGTGTATAGTATGATTTACCAAGGATACCGGAAACATTGAATTGTTGCATTGAGAATTCTCGATATGATGGAGCTATGTGTGATTTATAATCAGCTAGTAGAGAGTTATAGCGTGAATCAACTTCTTTGATATATTGTCTTAATTCTGATGTAAGTTTTGTATCTGAGTATTCTTCGTCTGGAACTTGTAAAAGATTTTTTACTTGTTCAGCAAGAGCAGGATGTTCTTTTGCTGGATCTTTTGAAGTATCAGTTTTTTTATCTATTTTTACTATATTTTTGTCTTTTTCTCCTTTTTTTGAGTCTGGTGCAAGTCAAATAGATTGTAAAAAATTATCTAACCAGCTCTTTTTTTCTTGTTTTTTTTCTCCTTGTTTTTTTTCTTCATCGTTTTCTGTGATTTTTGGCATTGTAACAAAACCTCAGTTAGGTACTAACATAACATAATTTGAATCATATACAATGTTTTGAATTTTTTCTAACATGGGTTTTCCATTTATAAAACAGGGTTATATAACTTATTGATAAGTATATCCGAAAATAAAAATAATTCAAAAAAACATTGATATTTTTTATTATGAATCTCTTGACAAAATATGGTCTTCTATAAGAAAAATCACACATAATGATTTTATATTTTATATGAAATAGTTTTATGAAAAATATGGAATAAAATTCTTGACATTCTTTTTCACTTTCTTATACTTCAATTAGAATATATCTTGTATATTCCAGTTTTGAATTATCTTTACACCATTAATTTGTTAAAAGATGAGTTTTGTTGTAAAAATGGATGATAAAAAAATTAAGGTTGATATTGAATCAACTCAGTTGAAGGATGTATTGATCTATTGTAAGCCTAAAGAAAGACTCGTTTTAATGAGAAAATTTTGACTTGATGGTGGTAGAGAAGTGCCTCTTCAAAAAATTTGAAAAGAATATTCATTGACGAGAGAAAGAGTTAGACAAATAGAAACTCAAGCACTTATGAGATTTAGGAGGTTGATTGTTTGAAATGAGGTGTATATGAATGTTCTAGCAGAAAGTAAAAAAATCTTGGAAGTTCATTGAGGTATTCTTAGTGAAGATGCTTTAATTGCAAAAGTTATAAATAAGAATTTATTTAAGTTCTCAAAGCAAGAACTAAAGCTTATTTTGGTTTCAGATTTTGATATTACTTATCTTAAGAGAAATAAATATTTGGCAAAAGCATTTTATATAGAACCATTGTATGAAGATCTTCTTACTAAGATGGTTATCTTTTCATTAAATCATTTCAAACAGCAGAAGAAAAGTCAGGATTTGTATGAATTTGTTGCTGTTTTGAAGGAAGAGTTTTCTGATGATTTAAGAGATGTTTCTTTCCTTAAGAATGATCTTTTCTATATCAATTTTTTCTCTATTGTAAGAGAAATGGCTATTTTAGATGGAAAAATTTGATTAATTGATTTTGAGGATATAAATCCTAAGACAGTAAAGTTAAAGATGCTTTATACGATGAGAAGATTAAATAAGCCTGTTCATTATCAAGAATTGCCAGCAAAAATTATGGAATGGTTCCCTAATAGCAGAGTAAAAGTTAATACAGTACATAATGATTTGGTAAAACATAATGATATTTTTGTTAATCTTTGACTTTGATTGTATGGATTGAAAGAGTGGTGATATGAATGAGGTAGTGTAAGAGATATTCTTATTAGAATATTTAAAAAATTCGATAGACCAATGAATACAAAAGAACTCTCTAAAGAGGTTTTAAAGCAAAAAATGGTTTCACAAAATACAGTTCTTTTGAATTTGCAGAAGTATAAGAAAGATTTTAAGAGGATAGATAAGTGACTTTATCAATATATGGGAAAGTAATTAATTAAACCTGTTAATAAAAAAAACTCATCAGAATGAAGCTGATGAGCTTTTTTTATTTTTAATTTTATTTTAGTTTTTTATGGAGGTTCCAAACGTATTTATAAGAGATTCCCATTAATAATGCCATAATAATAGCGATTTCTAATATTCAAATTCATGTAATTTCTAGTCATAGTGAACTAATATGTTTAAATATATTAATATCTAGAAGTGCTGAAAGATATCCGTCTAATGGGATTAATGATGTAATCAATAGAATAAGTGCTATTATAAAAGCAAGTATAAGAGAAATAAAAATTACATTTACAAATGGTTGAATTATTTGAGAAGCTGAAGCACCAAGTAGTTTTTTTGCTTGAATATCTCAGCTAAAATGTGAAAAGATTGTTTTTAGGAAAAAAATTGAAAATGTTATTATTGTTAACAGGATAGAACAAACAACAAAGTAAGCAAATGATTGTAGAAAATTCGAGAGGTTGATAACGTTTAATACTCTTTTTTCTTGAGTTTTTATTGCATTATCTGAAACATCGCTCATATTTAAAATTTTGTTTTTATTATTTTCTAGAATTTCTTTCATTGCAGCAAATTCCTCTTTATCTGCATAATTAATATATAGCGTTGATGGAAGTGGGTTTGCGAGATTATATTTTTTAAATGTATCTGTTAATTCAGGGACTCTTTTTTCTACAAAACCGAGAGCATCTTTTTTTGATGTATAACTTACTTTTAATCATGCTTCTTCGAGTTTGGTTTTAAGATTGATTGCTTCTTTTTCTTCAGATGCAGTATCATTAAGATAGATGTATACACCTAATTTATCTTTCATTTTATTATTAAAAGTGTTTCAGTAGAAAGCTCCTGCTAGAAAAACATTTAGAATAAATACAAGAATCCCCATTAAGATACTGATTAATCACAATGGAGCTTTATAAGCTTTAAGAATTGTTTTTGTATCTGATTTTATTGGATCAAGAGCGAAACCGCCCATTTTTTTTGTTTTGTTCATTCTTTTTTAAATAATTTTGTTAAATAAATATTTTAAATTTTTATTTTCTGATTTGAAAAAGTCTTTTTGCTTTTATAAATTTTTCAAATAGAGAAATTTTTGTTTGGTAAAAATCAATTTCTTTATCAATAAATTTTAATGAATTTTTATTTTTATTGAAATATACAATCATTTCTTGCGCTTTTTTATATTCTTGTTCTAGAATGTAGAGTTGTATTAGATTGTAGATTACTTCTGCATCTTTATTATCAATAGCGAATGCATCTTTTAAGAATCAAAGTCCTTTTTCCCTATTTCAGTACCAATACTCACATAATCAATAGCATCTTAATATTTCGTGATTTGTTGCGTTTGTCATTTCCATGGCTTTTAGTAGATATTTTCTTGCATCTTTCCAATTGTTTTTTTCCATTTCAAGTAGGCCTTTAATATATAGACCTAGTGGGTCGTTATTGTTTTTTTGTGCATTTAGAAAATCAACAGCTTTATCTGCTTTTGAAATATCTCATTTACGATATTGAATGTCTGCAATTTGTAGTATTGCATCTTCGTTTTTTGGATCACGTGTGAGAATGGAATTGACAATTCTGATTGCTTCATCGTATTTTCATAACTCTTTGAGTTCTTCGATTTCATCAATCATTTCTTCAGGAATATAGACCATGGTTTTCTATATAATTTGATAAATCGTTTTTTTAATTCTATTCTAAAAAAAAGAAAAGTTCAATTTTTATTATAAAGTTTAATTTATTATGTCTTTACTTTTTTTAAAATTGTGTATTTGGTTTTTTAATCAAATGTTTTAATTTCTGCTTGCAAGTAAAGGCGAAAAAACCATAATAAAAGCTGCTTTTTTACTTTTGTGCTATCGTTTAAATTATGGAAGGATGAGAACAACTCAAGAGGGCTAAATCTGAATTATCAGGTTGATTTTTTTGATTTTGGGTAAAACAATGGAGAACGACAATCCTTGTCCTTGTACTTATTGTATTAATTGGTGCTTTTTCAGCATATCGTATTCCAAAAGAATCATTTCCTGAAATAAATTTATGAATGGTAACTATTGTTACGGTATATCCATGATGAAGTCCTGAAGATATTGATTCCTTAATAACAAAAAAAATAGAAGATAAAATATCAGGACTTGATGGTATTGATTCTATTGATTCAACTTCTTCTGATAGTACCTCAATTGTTATGGCAACGCTTGAAAATGGAGCAGATGTTGATAGTGTTGCTAATAAAGTTCAAGATGAAATTAATACGATTTCATTTCCATCAGATGCGAATGATCCTGTAGTAACTCAGATTAGTACGGATCTTGTTTGAACAATGATTTTCTCTCTAGTTCTTTATGCTAAGGATGGTCGTTATGATGAAACCTATTTGAAGGAGAAGGCAATTCAGTTAAAAAAAGATTTGGAGTGAGTTTGAAAAATTGATACAATTTCTTTGAGTGATGGTTCTCAATCACTTGCTGGTCTTGCTAGTAAAGCAGAATCTTATGATATAGATATCTTGCTTAATCAAAGTAAATTAGAGCAATTATGACTTCCTTTAGCACAGGTTGTAAGTATTATTAAATGATTTAATGTTAGCCAACCTTTAGGAACACATACTATTTGAGAAAAAGATTATTCTTTCAGAATAGATTGAGAGATTACGAGTATAGAGACATTGTCTCAGACACCTATTCCATTATCTAATGGTAAGACAATTCCATTAGAATCGATTGCTACTATTAAAAAAGTTTTTGATAGTGATGGACAAATTAATGTTGGTCATTTTGAAAACTGAGAAAAAAATTCATGAAATTTAGCTATCTTACTTAATGTAAATAGGAAATCATCTGCAAGTGTGCTTTCTGCATCAACAGATGCAAAAAAACTTATTGACGAGGAAATGAGTAAAGATGAGTATGAAGGTTTGTGATATTTTTATACCAGTGATCTTTGAGATAAAGTATCTAAACTCTATAATGATCTTGTTGTTAATATGATTTCAACACTTCTTGTAGTATTCTTAATTGTTCGATGTTTTGTTTGAGCGATGGAATCATTCTTAGCGACAGTATCAATTCCATTGGCATTTTTTGTTACTTTTTTTGTGCTTAATGCTGTTTGATATACGATGAATACACTTACAAATTTTTCTCTTATTATTTGTTTGTGAATTGCTGTAGATACTGCAACGGTAATTATTCAGGGGGCAAGTGAATATATGAAACAGTGATATAAGCCACTTCATGCTGTATTATTATCGGTGAAAACTTATAAGAATTCATTGATTTCATGAACAGCAACGACTGTTGTTGTATTTATTCCTCTTATGATGCTTCCATGAGTTATGGGAAAGACTATGGCTATTATTCCTATAACCATTTTTACAACCTTAGTTGCATCACTTATTATTTCACTTACTTGAACACCAACTATTTTCTTTTTAACAAGTAAGGATAAAAAATATTATAAAAAAGATTCGGAAAATGAACAATACTTGGATAACAATCTTAAGCTTATTCTTGAGGCTGATAGAGAGTGAAAACAAGAAAGGACTAATGAAACTAAAAGTTCATTTCGTGATAAGCTTTTAGATAAGCTTATAATTGCTTATGATAAATCAGTAAGAGCAACATTAAATAGTAAAGTAAGGTGTGCTTTATGGATTGTTTCTCCGATAGTGCTTCTTGTCTTAACAGCAATGTTTGTTTCTCCGAAGTTAGGATTCTTATTGATGCCATCTTATGATGCTGAAAATATTAGTATTAATTTAACTTCTGATGCAGGACAAACAACTGAAACATTGGTTTCAAAAACAAAAGAACTTCACGAAATTCTTGCTGATATTCCTGAATTAATTAGTTATACGGCAGTTATTAACTGAAACACTGTATCAACAACGTTGAATCTTATTGATCATACTGAAAGAGAAAGAACTTCATTTGATATTGAGGAAGAACTAACAGAAAAATTAGTTGTTTTGAAACAAAAAGGATTTGATGTAAGTGTAGCTACTGTTACAAGTTCTGCTGGATCTATGGGTAGTTCAAGTGAGGTATGAATTAAAATAAAAGCAGAAGATCATGTTAATCAAGATATCTTGGCAAAAGTAGCTAGAGATTTTGAAGAGTATTTAAAAACAATTCCAGGAACAAAGAATGTTACTAACTCAAGTAAGGAAAGTCCATGACAATTTGTATTTGAATTAGATGAAGATAAATTAGCATTATTATGATTAACTAAAACTTCTATTTGACCATCACTTTATTTAGCATTAAATGGAATGGGGGCTGGTAGTTTGAAAATTGATGGAGATACTCATGATATTAACGTAAAATATGATGATTTTAATGACACGGTTTCTCCTGATACGTTGATGGGAACACTTATATCAACAACTGCATGACAAATACCTTTAGCAAGTATTTGAAGCTATACCTTTAAACCAGCTATTTCAAGTATTGTTAGAGATGATTGAGACATTACTGTAACGATTTGAGCAAATCTTTTACAGTGAGTAAAGGCTGAAGGAGTTAATGATTTATTGTATGCTTATTGAGATGCATATGAATTCCCTGTTTGAGTTAGCTATACAAAAGGTTGAGAGCAAGTTGAAAATGCGGATCTTATTGAATCTTTGCTAGCTTCAGTTGCTTTAGCATTTATTATGATTTTTGGTATTTTAGTGTTACAATTCAATAGTTATATTCAGCCATTAATTATTTCTTATTCATTGTTAATGTGATTTATTGGTGCAACTTATGGAATGCTTGTAACATGAAACCCATATTCAATGATGTTCTTAATATGATTTGTTGCACTTATGTGAATTATTGTAAATAATGCAATTATCTTAATTGATTCTGCAAATGATAATGTTTCACATTGATATAGTCGTGAAGATGCAATTAGAGAAAGTGCTAAATCTAGATTAAAGCCGATTCTATCTACAACACTGACAACAGTAATCGGTATGTCGACGCTTCTTTCTAATGGTATGTTTGCAATTCTTTGATTGACAATTATGTTCTGACTTTCTTTTGGAACTTTGGTTACGCTTTATGCAATTCCGGTTCTTTATCAAGGAGAACAGAAGATAAGGATTATTATTAGAAGAGTTATATTAAAGCCTTTACTTATTTTTGTTGCTCCAGTTATTGTTATTTGAATCTTATTCTTATTAGGATATATGTTTGGATTTGATGTTTTTTGAAATATTTATTGAAAGAGTGCAATGATTTCATTATTGCTTACAACAGCAATTTTTCTTATTCTATGGGAATTTGTTAGTAATTCTCATGGTGAGCCAGGTTGGAGACAAGCTGTATTGCATTTAAAATTAGCTGCAACTAAGGGAAGGAGGTTTAATAAAAAGCAAATAGTTAAGAGAATCCTTATTAAATTTGGATTAATGCTAGTTCCTATTCCTTTGGCGTTGTTAATAACTTTCTTATTTAACGTTTTTGGTGCTTCAGAAACTATTGCATCTCTTGCAATGAGAACTAGTTTAATTACTTGATACTTATTCTATTTTGTTGGTAATATTTATGTCTTTTGGACTTCTAAGTATAATCAATTTATTCATGATAAGATTACAGGTATTTCAATTATTGATGATAGTATTGAAGATGAAGATTTTTAAATAACTATATTTGTTGATATCTAAAATCTCTAGAAGTGTTATTCTAGAGATTTTTGTATTTATAATAAAAATTTTAATTATATTTTTGATTGTAGAAAAATAACTTAGTTAAGTTTTATTTTTTTCTTTTTGTTTTATCTTGTTCATAGGCTTCAATCACTTCAGAAATTGTTCCTTTATACATAAAGAAGTCTTCTGGTATTTCGTCTACATCTCCATTAATAATTTTTTCAAATCCATCAATGGTATCTTCTAATTTTACGTATTTTCATTCCATTCCTGTAAATTGTTCAGCAACAGCAAAACTTTGTGAGAAAAATTTTTCTATTTTTCTTGCTCTATAGACAGTTACTTTATCTTCTACACTTAATTCTTCCATTCCTAGGATTGCGATAATGTCTTGTAAATCTTTATATTTTTGGAGAATCTTTTGGATTTCCTTTGCTATTTTATAATGTCTTTCTCAGACTATTTCAGGATTGAGAATTAGAGAATAACTATCTAATGGATCAACTGCTGGGTATATTCCTTTATCAACAATGGCTCTATTTAGTACAATTGTTGAATCAAGGTGTGTGAATGTTGTTGCTGGTGCTGGATCAGTTAAGTCGTCGGCAGGAACGTAAACGGCTTGAACAGATGTGATAGATCCTTTATCTGTAGAAGTAATTCTTTCTTGTAAAGCTCACATTTCACTTGCTAATGTTGGCTGATATCAAACGGCGGATGGAATCCTTCAAAGTAGTGCAGATACTTCTGAACCAGCTTGAGTGAATCTAAAAATATTATCTATAAAAAGAAGGACATCTTTTCTTTCTTTATCTCTAAAATATTCAGCCATTGTAAGACCTGTTAGTGCAACTCTTGCTCTAGGTCATGGAGTTTCATTCATTTGACCGTATACCATAGCTGTTTTATTTAAAACTCAAGACTCTTTCATTTCATTATAAAGATCGTTTCATTCTCTTGTTCTTTCTCATACTCCAGCAACAACTGATACTCAACTATGTTCAACTCAAATATTGTGTATTAATTCCATCATAATTACGGTTTTTCATACTCAAGCACCTCAAAAAAGTCATACTTTACCACCTTTTAAAATAGGGGCGAGAAGATCAATTACTTTAATACCTGTTTCCAATACTTCTGATCTAATAGCAAGATTAGAGAATTCTGGAGCCTCTCTGTGGATAGGCCATTCTTCTTTTCATTGAATTTGTTTTCATCAATCAATAGTTTCTCAAAGGACGTTGAAAATATGTCATAAAACTTCTTCTCCGACAGGAACTTTTATTGGTGATTGTGTGTTTAGTACCTTATCTCATCTTTTTAGTCAATCTGTTGAATCCATAGCTATTCCTTTTACGACTCAATTTTCTAACACTTGTAATACTTCGATTATAACGTTTTTTCAGTTCGTATTTTTGTTTTCGACTTTGAGGGCGTCGTATACTTTAGGGATGATTCAATCAAAGGAAACTTCAACTACAACTCCTTTTATAGAAATTATTTTTCCCAATGTTTCTTGGGATTCAACTGTATTCTTTTTTACTTTTTTAGAAGTGGTTTCTGTTGTTGTCTTCTTTTTTGGCATTGTTTTTTTAATAAAAATTAAATTATTAATTGATTGCTGTGCTTGCACTAACGATTTCAGTTATCTCTTGTGTGATTTTGTATTGGCGTGTTTTGTTGTATAAAAGATTTAGATTTGATAGTAAATCAGTACAGTTATCCTTTGCATTTTTCATTGCTATCATTCTTGCTGCGTATTCTGTTGTTTTGTTATGAATGACTGCTGAAAAGATTATAGTTCTTATGAGTAATTGCATAAAATCAAATTTGAAAGTTTCAATATCTGGTTCTACCATTAAATATTTATTGTTGATATCATCTAGTAAATTCATTTTTAGTTCTATGTTTTCAAGGAAGTTTTCAAAACTTTCTTCGTCTAGTGGATATAATTTGAATCTTGTGAGAACTTGATTCATTGTTGTCTTATAGAAGTTGAAGTAGACTTTAATTTTTGAGTATTTTTTTTCTTCTAAAGCTTTCTTAATATAAGCAGATATTGGATTAATTTCTGCAAGAAGTACTTTGTCGGATATGATGGCTGATCCAACAACATTCCATCCGTTTCTTACGAAATATTCAACTCATTTTTTTCAAATAACGAAGATGTCGACATTGTCTTTTGCTTGGCCGTAATTTGATTCCATCCTTTTAAAAATTCTTGAGTTGATGCTTCAGCATAGACCTTTGTCTCATGTTACAACAATTAATAATCTTCTTCCTTTGGGGTCCCAAGATTTTTCATCAAAGTCAAAAAGGTTTATTTCTTTTCTTACAATTTTTAAAACTTCAATAAAACTTTGCATAAAATCTTTATATGAGGAGATAACACCTTTTAATTTTTGTAATTTTACGGTAGAAACAATCTCCAATGCTTTTACTATTTTTTGAAGATTTTTTACAGATTTTATTCTGGTTCTCACTTGTTTTAAATTAGCCATTTTTTTATTTGAGACTATAAATTACTTGCGAAGTATTTTCCCTCATTTTCTTTCTTTTATTTTTAGAAGTTCCATATCTGCGGTAAGTTTTTGGAGGTTTAGATAAGCTCTTTCTATTTCATCAGAATTTCAAGACGCTCTAATTTCTTTAATTTGTTTTTCTAAATTTTGTTTCATTTCTTCGAGTGCTTCACGATCAGATTTTGGAGTTATGGTTGCAGATGCTACAAATAAAATGACAACAGCTCAATCTGTATAAATAGTACCTTCTCAAACTGCTATCGTAATCTTTTCATCTTCAAAAAGAAAGTCTGTATCTGCAATGAATTCACTTTTTCTTTTTTCAAGAGGAATAAATTTTACAATTCAAGGAGTAATCATTGCGGTTAGTGGATTGTGGTGTGGCAAAATTGAGAGCACTCATACTTTTGTTGGTAGCTCTACCATTTCAACATTTCCATCGAAAATTACACCATGTACTGTATGAATTTTTAATAACATTTTGTTATTCCTTTAAATAAATTTTAGTTGAATCCACATTCTTTTAATATTTCTGAGATGAGTTTTTTTATACTATTTTCTATTTCTGGTGTTAAATCTTTTTGTTTCTTTATTTCTTCAGCAAGTGAAATATGGGTGGTGTCTAATTTTTGATACATTGTTTTTTCTATATTTTTTATTTCTTCTAACGGTATTTTTTCAAAATATCAATTGATTCCCATATACAAAAGAACAACTTGTTTATAGAACGGAATAGGAGAATCGTTAGTCTGTTTTAACATTTCCATTAGTTTAGCTCAGTTATCTAGTTTTCTTCTAGTAGAAGCATCTAAATCTGATGCAAATTGAGAAAAACTTGCTAATTCATTATAAGTTGCTAATTCTAATCTTAATTTTCATGCAACTTTTTTCATTATCTTGGTCTGTGCTGATCATCAAACTCTTGAAACAGAGAATCCAACGTCAATAGCTGGTTTAAAACCAGAATTAAAAAGATCGGTTTCTAAGAATATTTGTCAATCTGTAATTGATATTACATTTGTTGGAATATATGCTGAAATATCAGAATCCAGAGTTTCTATTATTGGTAGAGCTGTTAAGCTACCACCTCAGAACTCATCTTGAACCCTGGCGGCTCTTTCAAGAAGCTTTGAGTGTAGATAAAAGACATCTCATGGATATGCTTCTCTTCCAGGAGGTCTTCTTAGAAGTAGGGAAATTTCTCTATATGCAACAGCATGTTTTGAAAGATCATCATATATTATTAATGCGTCTTTTCCGTGTTCCATGAAATATTCTCATAATGCGCATCAAACGTATGGAGCAATATATTGGATAACTGCTGGATCAGAAATAGGTGCGTTTACAATAATGGTATATTCCATTGCTCCTTTTTCTTTTAGCATTTCAACAATTCTTCTAATTTTTGATTCTTTCTGTCAGATAGCGACGTATATACAATAAACATTTTTTCATTTTTGATTAAGTATGGTATCTGTTGCTATTGTTGTTTTTCCTGTTTGTCTATTTCAAATAATTAATTCTCTCTGTCATCTTCATATAGGAACCATAGCATCTATTGATTTAATTCCTGTTTCTAATGGAACGTTTACAGATTTTCTTGTAATTACTCAAGGTGCAATTTTTTCAACTAATCAATATTTTTTAGGTTTGATACTTCTTCCTCCATCAATTGGTTCTCAAATTCCGTTTAAAACTCTTCAGAGATATTCTTCTCATACCCCTACACTAAAAACACGTCCTGTTGAAAGTACGGTGTCTCCTTGTTTGAGGCTTGTATAATCTCATAAGACTAAAACTCATACTCCGTCAACGGAAAGGTCAAGTACAAGTCCTTTAATTCCGTTATCGAAAACAACGATTTCTGAAAACATAACAGAATCAAGTCATATAACAGTGGCAACTCCATCTTTTAATTCGAGGATTTCTCATCTTTTTAGGAAATCGTCGTTAAGCTGTGCCTTTTGAATTCATTCTTCAATTTGTCCAAGTAGTTCTTGAATTACTCACATCTGTTATTTGTTTATTAAAGTTAAAGGTTATGCTAGTAGTTTATCAATGTCTGTTTCTAAAGATCTATTAAATGAATATCCATGCCCCTTCATATGTACTGTTAGATTGTTAGATTCAATGGGCTCATATTCTAGATTTACTCCTTTTCAAAATTGTCTCTCAAGAAAATCTTTTAAAGGTGTAATAATTTTTTCATCGTTTGAATATAATCTGAAATCGAGGTATTTTTCTGCAACTTTCTGCTTTAAATCGCGTATAAATCTAGATAATTCTTTTTCTTTAAGAAGGTGTATTCCATCAAGTAAATAGATTAAATCAGCAATATCTTTATTGATTTTTTCTATTCAACTTATAAAATTTTTTAGCATAAGTTTTTTTCAATATTTTCTTACTAGAGCCAATATAACTTCTAGATGTTGAATTACTTTATACACTTCTTTGTCTTCTAGAAATTTTTTTAATACGGCTTCTTTGTCCATTTATTTTTGTGTATTAATTAAAAAATTTTATTGCGATCTTGTAGATCTTCCGCTAGAACTCAGAAGTAATCATCAGATAGTTCTTTATTGTGCTTTAATAATCTTTTTACAACTTTTTTTGAAGTTTGTTTTACTGAATCAATTCGTTCTTCTTTTAATTGTTTTTCTAATTTTTCATTCTCGCGTTCTGCATCGGCTTTCATAATTTTTACTTTATATTTTCCTTCTTCTATAATCTTTTTCTTGTCTTCTTCTGCGACTAGGTGAGCTTCGTGGATTAATTCATTTTTCTTTTTTTCAGCTTTGGAAATGATTAAGTCTGACTCTTTTCTTGCAAACTCTATCATTCTTTTATACTCATCATCTGCTTTCTTTAATTTAGCTAACATAGTTTTTCTTTCTTCTACTTGTTGAACGATTTTATCTCATAATAATTTTCTGAAGAGAAAAACTAATATTAAGAAATTTATAATTCATGCTATTACTAAATCAATGTGGATGTCCATCAGATTCTTTCTTAAGATAAAATTAAGCACCAATAAGGTCAAAAGCAACAACTAATCAGTAGATTGCGGCTGATTCAACAAGAGCCATCCCTAAAATTGTAAGTACCATAAAAGTTGAACTAAGTTCAGGATTTTTTCACATATTTTCAACTGATGTTTTAGCAACCCGTCATTCTCCAATTCAAACTGCTATTCATGGAAGACCTACAGCAAGTCCGGCCGCAATAAGCATATGAGGGTTTGTCATACTTGTAGCGTCTATTCATAGAATTTGTAGAGCTACAATAAGACCATAAATTGCTACGGTTTCATCTAGTGCAATAAAGAGAATCATAAAAGTCATTAACTTACCTTTTAAATCGGGATTTCTTAATATTGCGTTCATTGCTGATGCAGCAATCATTGCTTCTCAAAATCCCGCACCAATACCACCTAGACCAACAGCTAGACCTGCTCATAAAAAACCTAAAGTATTCATAGATATATAATAATAAAGATAAAGGCTATTCTTCTGTTGCAACTTTGATAAAAATTGCGGTTAATAACGCAAAAACAAAGGCTTGAATTACAGCAACCAATAATCCTTGAAGTACCACAATTAAAGGAAACAATATTGGGAATTCTGTGTTAGTTATCTTCATAGTTAATAGATTCATTCCAGCAACTAACATTCAAAGGAGAATTGTTCAAGACATCATATTCCCTGTAAGCCTAAAGGAAAGTGAGATGACTTTTGCGATATTTCATATAATATCAAGAATTCATACAAACAGAGAGATGATGATATCAAATATTTTGATAAATAGTCGTAAAGGATAGTATAGATAATTAGGTTTATTCCCTTTTTCTATTGTAATAATATTTTTTCAGAAAATTGGAAGATAAGAGTATATAAACTTCAATATTCAGAGTTTTCTTCGTTGAAGATATAAAACTAGTAAGACGGCGATTAAAGCCATAGCTACATTAAAGTTTGCATCAGTTGTCGGTGCTGTAATGTAAGTGTCTAATCATGGAAACATTGTATTAAGAAAATCGATTAGGGATCACATTAGGTTTGAAAATAGGATAACGAAGAAAATACCTATTACAAAAGATTTTACTCGAAATTTCTGGTTTTCTCAGAGAATCTCATCGAAAAATCAATATATTTTTTCGAATCATAATTCGAAGAGAAGAATAAAGCGTTTCCCAAAATATAGAAAAAGTTTATCAGATTTAAAAAGGTAGTAACATATTGCGAAAACAAGAATTATTAATAGTAAAAAGAACTCTCCTCTTAATAAGGGTGTAGGTACGGAAAAAAAAGATGCTTTAATGGTATCTCGATAGCTTGGTAAATCTGTCAATATTTGTTGAAAAATTTCCATATTCAATTTTTTTCTTAAATATTTTTTATATTCGTAGTTGATATATCTATTGAAATAATGCTGAAATACAAGTTGATTACTTAAAATGGACTTTACAAAAAGGATTTGATGGTTTTTATAGTTTTTTCTTGCATTTATTTTTTGTTTGTCTACTGTGTATGTGTTTTTATCTTCTTTTTCTGTAAAGGTGGATTTTTCTTGAGTTGATCTATTACAAAAGAATATTCTTACATGGTATTCATCGCACAAAAGATTCTTGCCTTGGAGGGATACGTGTGATCCTTATGCAATTCATATTTCGGAGGTAATGTCGCAACAGACACAAGTTGAACGTGTTATTCCCTATTGGACCAGGTGGATGCAAAATATTCCAGATTATTGATCTCTTGCAAGTTTATCAAAACTTGAGCTTCTTTCATATTGGTCATGATTATGATTTAATTCTAGAGCTCTAAGGTTACAAGAATGTGCTCAGCTTGTTGTTGAAAAATATAATGGAGAGTTACCGTGAAGTATAGATTTGCTTTTGGAATTGCCATGAATTTGACCATATACCGCATGAGCTATTTGTTCTTTTGCCTGGAATTTACCTGAAGTTGTTATAGATACAAATATTAGAAGGGTTTTAATTTTTTTATTGAAGTTACCGGAAGATATTTCTTATGATGAATTATCGATGATTGCTAAAAGGTTAATCCCTGAATGAAGAAGTAGGGATTGGCATAATGCTTTGATGGATTATTGAGCAATGTATTTAACGGCACGTAAAACGAGGATTAAATCATTAGGTAAACAGTCAAAGTTTGAGTGATCAGATAGGGAAGTTAGAGGGTGGATAGTTAAACAATTAACATCAGGTAATAATATTTTAGAATTAAAATCTATTCAAGAACAATTTCCTCATAAAAATATAGACAAAATATTGGAAGGCATGGAAAAAGAAGGGATAGTTATGATTGTTCATAATTATGTTAAAATAGCTTAATAATTTTGTTGTTTAATTATTTATTAAAATAAAAAGATCGATGAAAATCGATCATTTTATTATTATTTTTTTGGTTATTCATCTTTATTTTCGTTTCTTAATTTCATAAGAGGGAACATAACTACGTCTCTTAGGTTTTCTTGTTCAGTGAGAATAGCTAAAATTCTTTCTAATCACATACCAAATCATGATTGAGGAGGCATACCATATTCCATTGCTTCAACAAAAGCATCATCTCAGCTAGTTGCTTCATCATCACCTCTTTCTGCTGCTTCAGCTTGTTTATCAAAGTTTGCTTGTTGAAGAAGTGGATCTACAAGTTCTGAGTATGCTTTACATATTTCCCATCCATTAACTAATAATTGAAATTGTTCAACGATACCATTATCAGCATCAGATATTCTGGCTAATGGTTGCATAATTACAGGGTAGTTATAAATGAAAGCAGGTCCAATTATTTTAGGTCTTAGTACTTTTTTATAGAGGTAATCAATTAGTGTTGTTGTTCCCATGTCATCCATCCCTTCAAATTCGATTTTTTTTGATTTTATGTCATTTCTTAGTTTGTCTGCATCGTCAATTCCATATTTTGTAATATCTATTCAACAAGCATCATAGATCCCTTTTGTGTAGTCAATTCTTTCCCATGGTGTTGTAAAGTCAACTTCTCTTTCTATTCCATCTTTATCTTTTACTTTTAATTTTCTTGGAATTCCTAATTGGTCGAATATATAATCAAACATTTCTTCAGTGAAATGCATGTTATCTTCGAAATTTCGGTATACAGCATAGTGTTCTACTTGAGTGAATTCTTGAAGATGTGAAGGATCTGAGCCTTCATTTCTAAAATCTTGACCTATTTCGAAGACTCTTTCAAATCTTCCAACGGTTGCTTTTTTTAATGAAGTTTCAAATGCTATTCTTAAATATACATCGGCATCATAATCATTGTGGTGTGTAATGAAAGGTCTTGCTGCAGCTCAAGATGCGGCATTATCTAAAATTGGAGTTTGTATTTCGGTGAATCAATGTTTGAAATAGAATTCTCTTAAAGTTTTATAAAATTTTGATTTAAATAAGAATCTTTCATAAGATTCAGGATTCATAGTCATATCAAGATATCTTTTTCTGTAGAGATCTTCTTGGTCGCTAATTCAATGGAATTTTTCAGGTAATGGTCTTATTGCTTTTGATAGAAATTTAAATTCAGAAACAAATATTGTTAATTCTCCTTTGTGAGTTTTAAATACTTCTCATTTCACTCAGATAAAATCTCCAATATCAACCATTTTCTCCATGAATTTATATGCAGTTAATTTTCATGTTTCACTTTCTGAAAAATCGAGTTCTGTAACTGCTTCATCAACCATTTTTCAATCTTGATTTTTTATTGTTTTTATGATTTTGCACTGATCTCTGTGAAACATTAATTGAATTTGATTTGTTGAATCCAAAATTTTTGCAAAAGCTAGTTTCCCATGTGAGCGGTATAGCATTAGTCTTCATGCTGTCGTGACTTGAATATTTGGACATTCAATTATTGTTTCAATTTCGCGTAATTCTTTATTCTCATATTCCTTTATTATATCTGCAATATAATTCTCTTTTTTAAATGATTGGGCATATGGATGAATACCCATAGAAAGTAATTTTTGAATTTTGTTGATTCTTACTTCTCTTTCTCCAAGCTGAACTTGAGTCATTGCAATTTTAGACAAAAAAGATAAATTTCTTGCAAGAGTATAAAAATTCAAACTCTAAATGCAATCTTATTCGTTACTATATGAGTTATGTCAAAAAATGATGAAAAACATTCTTTGAAAATGTTTTTAAATTGTTTAGCTATTATCATTGGAATTAAGCTTATTATTTTGTTTTTCTTTTTTTCATATTATTACAAACAAAAAAATTCATTAATGACTTCTTTTTTGGAGTCTTCACCGCAATTCTGTTTTAATGATTATTGTTTTGCTTTGGAGATTGCTGATTCTCAAGAAAAAAGAGAACTATGATTAATGTTTCGTGAACAATTAAATGAGTGAAGTGGTATGATTTTTGTTTTCACTTGAGAGGACTATCATTGAATGTGGATGAGGAATATGGTAATACCTTTAGATATTATATGGGTTGATAAAAATTATGAAGTTGTAAAAATTATATCTGCAAATCCATGCGAGAAAGAGATTTGTGATATTTATAAGCCGAATGTTAAAAATTTATTTGTAATTGAGATGGGTAGTTGAGTTGCAAAAAAAATATGACTTGAACAGTGAGATAAAATTGAGATTCTATGAATAGAATAATGATAGGAATCTCCTTTCTAAATTTAATTACACTTGAACTCTATATTAATTTCGCTATATAAAAAATCGATTGGATTGCTTTATTAAAAATTAAAAAATGCCAAAAAACTTAGTTATTGTGGAATCTCCTGCAAAGTCTCAAACTATTAAAAAATTTCTAGGTCCTGATTATGAGGTAAAAGCATCGTTTTGACATACTGTAGATTTGCCAACTAAGGAATTATGAATTGATGTTGAAAATAATTTTGAGCCTAAATATGTTGTTTCTCCGGATAAAAGGAAGGTTCTTTCTGAGTTAAAAAGACTTTCAGAATCAGCAGAAAAAACCTGGATTGCAACAGATGAGGATCGTGAATGAGAAGCTATTGGTTGGCATTTAGCTAATCAGTTGAAGCTTGATGTAAAAACAACACCAAGAATTGTTTTTCATGAAATTACAAAAACAGCTATAGAACATGCTATTCAGAATCCAAGGACAATTGACATGAGTTTAGTTGATGCTCAACAAGCTAGGAGAGTCTTAGATAGATTAGTGTGATTTGAACTTTCTCCTGTATTATGGAAAAAAATCAAAACAGGATTATCGGCATGAAGAGTACAGTCTGTTGCTGTGAAATTAATAGTAGAGAGAGAAAGAGAAATTCAAGCTTTTGAAAGTGCTTCAGCTTTTAGAATATTGGGAAACTTTATATCTTTGCAAGATAAGAAATTTGTTGCTGAATTAAATAAACAATTGAAGTCTGAAAATGAGGTGATGAAATTTTTTTCATCTTTGAATAATGCGGAATATCAAGTTGAGGATGTTGATGTTAAACCATGAAAGAAGACACCGTCAGCACCGTTTACAACTTCAACATTACAGCAGGAAGCTAGTAGAAAATTATGATTTTCTGTTTCTAGGACAATGCAGGTTGCTCAAAAATTGTATGAGGCGTGACATATCACATATATGAGAACAGATGCTGTAAATTTGTCTGATTTTGCAATAAACGCTGCAAAGCAACAGATTACTCAAGAATTTTGAGAAAAATATTCTAAACCAACTAAGTATACTACAAAATCTAAGTGAGCGCAGGAAGCTCATGAATGTATTAGGCCAACCCATATGGAAAATCATATTGCTTGATCTGATCCTAGTGAAAAAAAACTTTATCAGTTAATATGGAAGAGAACAATTGCATCTCAGATGGCTCCTGCAGAAATAGAAAAGACAAAAGTGGTGATAGGTATTTCAACCAATGATAAGCATAAATTTGTTGCTAATGGTGAAGTTTTAAAATTTGATGGTTTTCTTAAACTCTATATTGAGTCAACTGATGATGAAGAGGATGAAGAAATGAAGTGAATGCTTCCTGTTTTGAAAAAATGAAATAGTATAAAAGAGGATTGAATAGTTGCAACAGAAAAATTCAAACAACATCCACCTAGATATACTGAGGCTTCGCTTGTTAAGAAATTAGAGGAACAGTGAATCGGAAGACCTTCAACTTATGCCCCAACAATTTCTACGATTTTGAAAAGAGAATATGTAGTAAAAGAAGATCGTCAATGAACAAAAAGGAATTATTTGGAGTTGGTTTATAAAAATTGAGAAATTAAAAAAGAGGAAAGAGAACAGTTGACTTGAGCAGAAAAACAAAAAATGTTTCCAACTGATATTTGAATTATTGTGACGGATTTTTTGGATAAAAATTTTTCTGAAATAATGGATTATGGTTTTACGGCTAATGTTGAGCAAGAATTTGATGAGATTGCTGAATGAAAGATGGAATGGGTTAAGATGATTTCAAAGTTTTATGGTCCTTTCCATGATCAAGTTGTTGAAACAACATGAAGAGATAGAGTAAATACAGAAAGAGAATTATGAATTCATCCAAGTACAGGTAAAAAAGTTGTTGCAAGAATGTGAAGATATTGACCTATGATTCAAATATGAGATCAAGATGATCCTGAAAAGAAATTTGCGTCTATTCCTGTAGGTAAAACAATTGAGACTATTTCTTTAGAAGAGGCATTACAGTGTTTTGCGCTTCCTAGAAATCTATGAACATGGGAAGGTGATGTTGTAACAGCGTCAACTTGAAGATTTTGACCTTATGTAAAGTATAAGAATATTTTTGTTTCGATGCCTAAAGATAGTAATCTTGATCCTTTTTCAATTTCATTGGCTGAAGCAATTCCTTTAATTCAGCATAAACTTGAAATTGAGAAGAATAAGAATATTAGTGAGTTTGAATATGAAAAGGAAAAGATACAGATTCTTAATTGACCATATTGACCGTATATTAAATATGCTAAAAAAAATTATAAGATTCCAAAGTGAGGAAAGGATGCAACTGATTTAACGTTAGATGATTGCTTAGATATTATTTGAATTAAGAAAGAAGAAAAGAAATCTGTAAGCAGGAAAAAGATTACGAAAAAGAAATAAACATTTTTTTATTTCTTAATACTTTTTTCGGATGGATAAGAAACAGTTTGAGTGAAAGAACATTGCAATTCTTGGCTTTTGATTGGAATGAAAGTCCACATTGAATTTCTTACTTCAAAATAATTTTTCGTTTAATAAATTGACGGTCCTTGATATGAAAGACCAGCCATGACTCGAAAGTACGGGGGTTTGAGTAGAGACATGAGAGCATTATTTGGATCATTTGAGTCAATATGATGTTATTTTTAAGTCAGCTGGGGTTCCTTATTCAGAAGAATTACTTCCTTTTAAGGATAAAATACTGACACAAATCCAGTTCTTTTTCAATAATTATAAAGGAAAAGTTATTGCCGTTACTGCAAGTAAAGGAAAGTCTACAATGACATCTTTAATATATACAATTTTAAAAGATGCCTGATTTTCGACAAAATTAGTTTGAAATATTTGAAATCCTGTTCTTGATGAGATTAATTTTAAGGAAGAATATGATTACGTAGTTTGTGAACTTTCGAGTTATATGTTGGAGTGTTTGGAAAAGAAAAATTATATTTCTGTTTTATGAAATATCTTTCCTGAGCATATGGATTGGCATGGTTGATTTGACCATTATGTTCAAGCAAAGCTTAATATTTTAAAAGGATCTGAGTATAATTTTGTTTTGGCGAAGACAGTTCAAGAATATGGACTTTCTGATAAATATAACAATATTGAAACTTATGGTATTTGAGGTATTTCATCATGGTCTGATGGTCAATTTGTCTATAATGGTGAAGCATTATTTTCAACGGATGATAAGTTGTTAATATGAGAACATAATGTTCAAAATATTTCTCTAGCTATCGCTGTTGCTTTGAAGTTGGGGGTTCCTATTGATGTTGTACATAATACTATAAAGAATTTTAGGGGGCTTCCGCATAGATTAGAATTGGTTTGAGAATTTAATTGAATTACTTTTTATGATGATGCTATTTCAACAACCCCAGAATCTACGTTAGAAGCATTAAAAAGTTTTTGAAAGAGGGTTGATACTATATTTCTTGGTGGAACAAATAGAGGATATGATTTTAGAAAATTAATAGACATGGTTCAGGAATATTGAATTCAGAATATTGTTTTTTTTCCACCATCTTGATCTATTATGGCAAAGTTTTTACAAAATTTTAAGGGGAGATTGTTATATACAGATAGGATGGAAGATGCGGTAGCTTTTGCTTTTGTAAATACAGAAAAGGGAAAAATCTGTCTTCTTTCTACGGCTTCTCCAAGTTATAGTGTCTGGAAAAATTTCGAAGAAAAGGGAAATCTATACAAACAAGCAATTTATGATATAGCAGAATCTTCTTTAGAGAAATAGGAATTTTAGCATGGTCTTAACTTGATTGATTATTTGAATAATTCTTGTATTGTTGGGAGTTGTTGGATCTATAGTTCCGATGCTTCCTTGAATTCAATTTGCTTATTTATGACTTTTGATATTCCATTTTATGGCGTGAAGAATTTTTTCTTTACGATTTTTGATTTTTTGGTTCTTTGTCGTAGTCATAGTTATGGTGTTGGATAATTTTCTTCCAGTTTTTGCTACTAAAAAATTTTGAGGTTCTAAGTATTGAATGTGGGGTGCCGTTATTGGTACTTTCATATGAATGTTTTTTTGATTATGAGGTATTGTTATAGGGCCTTTTTTAGGGGCTCGGGTTGGTGAATATATGTATGAATTTAAATGGAAAAAATCATTGAGGCCTGCGATTTGAAGTTTTATAGGGGTCGCAATGAGTTGAATCATAAAAATTTGAATTTGTCTTATCCTGTGACGATATATTGTTTCGAGATATATAAGTTTAATTAATTAATAGTTTCTTCTTTTGTATATTCCCTAGCTAGTGAAGATATTGCGTCATCAAATTTCTTTTGTCAACTTGGTTTTTCTAAAAGTTTTTTGTAAAAATCAGATATCTTTTTCTTGTCTCATGAAAAGTAATCGTTTACTATAGGTTCAATAAATGTTATGTTTTTTATTGCTTCTTTTGGTGCATAGCAGTCTTTACCATTTATTTTAACTGTAGCTATTCAAAAAAGATCTAAAATATTTTTTAAATCGACTTTTGAGCTTGAATATAAATCTCGAAAACCGTCATAGAATTTATTAAGTGATGGATTGATAATGGCTCGGTCTGTTTCTCAAAGAGAAGGATATTGTAGACCATAGGTATAATCTACGTTAAAATAAACAGCTCAGATGAATTGGTTGTTTGTTAGATATTGACTTAGTTGTTTTAGCCATTTGTTTTTTCTTTCGTCTGCTCATGTTGTATTGTATATTGCTCTTGATATTTCTTGATCAAATTTTCATTGGTATCGTACAGCTGTTGTCCCAACTTCATCAATAAATAAAGGCTTGTTGAATTTTTTCATTCTTCTTATTGTATTCCAATTTGTATTGCTGAGTGTTCCTTCTGGTGTTTTTCGTTTTCTATCACTTGTTGCTTTTCATCGGTTATAAAAAGTAACTCATATAATATCTACATATTTATCTCATGGATAGTAGTCTTCAAAACGATAGCATTCTTTTTCATAGTTTAGAATGTTGTTGTTTTTCCCTGTTAATGGAGTTATACATTCAATTAGTTTCGCATTTTGGGATGGTGTTTCTAATGTTGGCATGTCTCGATGGTTTAAAGAAAAATCAAAGAGAATGTCGTTTTTTGTTAATCAAAGATTTCTTGATAAATTTCGTACATGGTTTCGTGCATTTTTAAAGTCATTTGGGTTTGAAGATCGTGGATATCGTCAACCGTTCATTTCATGCATTGTTCTAAAGATGACTTTTAGATTTAATTCTTTTATAGTATTAAAAAATGCCGTATATTGTTCGTCAAATTTTCAGTCTGCAACATCTTTTGCTGAATATTGATTTGGTGATATTGTAATATGGTAAATCCTTTGATTTCATAATTTTTCTTCCATTTCTTTTAGATTTCATATAACATCTTGTTGTTCTCGTGGGTCATATATAAATCCGACAAGAGGAAGATAAAGATTGTATGTTTTTTCAATAGTTTCGATATTCTCTATAGTATTGTCAGATGATTTTAATCAGAAAAGAAACGCTTGTGTTGAGTTGAAAATCAAAGAAAATGAGAATAAAGAGTAGAAAATAATTTTTTTGTATGACATTCTAAAAAAATTGTTTTTGTTTTTATAAAACAGCATGGGTATAGTATATTTATATTGTGAAAAAATTATCAAGCAATGATTTTATATTTTAGAAGAAGGAATAGTGCAATCCCTATGAAAAGAACGGAAAAGAGCATAATAACGAAATTTTTTACTTTTTCTGCTCTTACGGCTTCCTTTAATTTTGAAATTCTTTCTTCTAATTTCTGTTTTTCAATGATTGCTTCTTGTTTCTCTCTATTGTAATCTGGAAGTGCAATCATTGTTTGTATCTTTGTTTCTAATTCTCATATTCTTTGTTGAAGCATAAAAATCACTTTATTTTTTTCTTCAATCATTTTGTCTTTTTCTTTGAATATGAGCATAAATTTGTCTATTTTTTCTTCTATTGCTTGGTCAATATCTGCTCTAACTGCAATATTTGATTGATTTGAATTTCAGTCTCCACTTAATGAAACTGTTTGTGAATTTTCAGAAATGAGTTCACTTTTGAATTCTTGATGAAGTGCTGAAAATTCATTTTTTAATGCTTCAATCTCTTCTTTTGCAAGGAGAACTTTGTTTGCTATTTTTTTGTATGAAAGCTTTCCTCATTTTACATATCTATCAATAGTTCTGGTAGATACTCATAGTTCACTAGCAGCTTTTTCTCTAGTAATAGCATAATTTTTCATTTTAATAATATTTGTCCTGAAATAAAATTATAATGGTTTGTCTAAATCAAATTTTGATAGTTCTGATCTTTGCATAGAGGTAAAAAAAGATTTAATGAATATAGTTAATAATATCCCTTGTATAAGTCAGAATAATCATGTTATTAAAGTGAGGATGGTTGTATTTGTTTTCATTCGGAGTAACGATACTTCTCATTGTGAGGAAAGGTTTTGGGCCATGATAATGATTACGAGTGATACAAATATCAAGAATCAAATCCCATATCACCAAACTCATCGTTTCATTATTTTAGTAGTTTACTAAGTAAAGAATAAGCAATAGAGACAACAACTGAGATTATAAGTACTCTTATTCGATCTCAAGAAAGTGTTACTGTTGCTATGTCACTGTATTTTGTATTTATGAGGTTTTCAAAGAAGTATAATATTCAAACATTGATTAATATTGATATAAGTCAAAAGCTCAATCGTCTAAGTGGAAAACTTATGAGACTTATAATCTTTTTAAGTCAAAAATTAACAATCCAAAAGATGAATCCTAAGATAAGATATGCTTCTATTGCATTTCAATATGTTGTTTCAATACTTATTCAAAATTGATAATAGTTTAATCAATAAAGAATAATTGCGTTTATTATTATAGATAGTAAGATATCTTTTATAAATTTTCGCATTCATACAAAATGAATAAAATACACAATATGTCTACTCTAATTTATTGAAGTGTCTATTGATTTCAAGGCTTTTTTAAGGGAAAAATATAAAAATGTCGACATTGATTTATTAATTGTCGACATTTGATTTTTTTCTTTTTTTCGATTATAGGCTTTTGATAATCTTTTTAACAACACCTATTATTTTTGTTTCATCAAAGGGACTTATTTCAACTTTGTCAAAAAAGCGATTAATTGATTCTAGCATATATTTTCCATTTTCTTTTATAATCTTTTTTAATTTTGGGAGTTGATTGTGGAGTACTAGAACATAATCATACTCTTGGTAGTCATCTTGTTGACGGATAAGTATAAGATCTCAATCTTGTATTTTAGGTTCCATGCTATTACCTTTTGCTCTTACAAAAAAACATTTTGATAAATCACTTCATACAAATGCTGCGGTTACTGGTATTGTTTCTTGGGAATATTCGTCAATGATAGCTTTCCCTTTGTTTCAACATTGAGCGAATCAGTAAATTGGTAATTGTACAACATCTCATTGTTGGCTACCAAATTCTTCTCTTATTAGTCTGTATCAGTGATTATCTTTAACGAAATATCCTTTAAATACGAGCTGATTTAATTTGTTTAAAACTGTTTGAGGATGGTTAGCTCATACATTGGCTGCGATTTCCCTAAGTGTTAATCCTTCTTGATTTTTGTTCTGTTTGAAGAAGGCGATTAGTTTTTTTTGTAAATCATCAAGTTTTAGGGGTTCTCTCATTTGTGTTATAAGTAATTTTAAAAGTTTATATTCTTTATATAATGATTTGTTTGACATTGTCAAACTTTTTTTGACTGTTTTGTATTATTACATAGTATCTTGTTTTTTGTAAAAAATTCTCTTGATTTTTTATTTTTTTTTCTTAAATACCATTTCGTTGTCATATTTAATTTGTTTTATAATCTATTATATATTATAATGTCTAATCCAACAAATGCACAAGCATTAAAAGAAGCATTTATGAACATTGAAAAACAGTTTTGAAAGTGAGCTGTTATGAGAATGTGAGATAATGCAAATGTGGGTCTTGTTAATACGGCTCATAGTTGATCTTATGTTTTAGATCTTATTCTTTGATGATGATTTCCTGAAGGAAGGGTGATTGAAATCTATGGTCCTGAGTCTTCGGGTAAAACAACTATAGCGCTTCATGCTATTGCTGAAATTCAAAAAAGGTGAGAAACGGCTGCATTTATTGATGCAGAGCATGCATTAGATCCTCATTATGCAAGAAAGTTATGAGTTGATACGGATAGTCTTATTCTATCTCAACCTGATTATTGAGAACAAGCTTTACAAATTGCTGAGGAATTGGCAAAGACAGGAGTTGTTAAAATGATTGTTATTGATTCTGTTGCTGCATTGGTTCCTAGAGCAGAAGTTGAATGAGATATGTGAGATTCTTATATGTGACTTCAGGCTAGAATGATGTCTCAAGGTTTGAGGAAATTGACTTCAGTTTTGGCTAAAACATGAACTATTTGTGTTTTTATTAACCAGATTAGAATGAAAATTGGTGTTATGTTTGGAAATCCTGAAACTACTACATGAGGAAATGCACTGAAATTTTTTGCATCACAAAGAATTGAAATTAGGAAAGGTGATAAAATTATGGAGGATAAAGAGCAAGTTTGATATTATGCTAAAATTAAGGTTGCAAAGAATAAAATTTTTGCTCCTTTTAAGACAGCAGAACTTCCTGTTAAGTGGAGCATGTGATATGATAGGACAAGTGATATAATTGAAGCTGCTCTTATTTTGAAGTTGGTGACTAAGGCATGAGCATTTTATACACTATGAAATGAAAAATTTCAATGAAAGGAGAAATTGTGTAAGTATTTAGAATGAGATGAAAAAGCACGTAATGCTGTTGAAAAACAAATTCAAGAGAAAATAAAAGATATGAGATTGTGAAAAAAAGTTTTGGATGATGAAGCTTTAGATAATATGGGTGCTATTTTAGAGGAGGAAACTCAATCTATTGATGAATAATTATCTTTGAAACTATGGGTCCTAACAAAAGAAATTTTGTTGGGCTTTTTTTATAAAAAAATTTGCAAAATTAAAATATATATTTATACTTAGGTATCTTTATGAGAGTGTATCTCAAAAAAACTTTTAATCTTATTATTAAAACAACATGAAAACAAAATTGCTTGCAGTTATGATGATGTGATTGGCTACAATCGGAAGTATTTCTGGTGTCGCTACGGCTACTACAACACCAACAACAAAAAGACCAACAACAAGTTCAACAGATGCATGGGCTAAAAATTCTGGATTAACATCAGATTCTCAGGTGTCTGAAATTAAATGAGTGTGAACTGCTCAAAGGGAGGGATCTTCATTACTTGATGTTATTAAGAATGCAATTAACTGGATACTTTGAATGTTGTCATTAATTACTTTGTGTATAGTATTGTGGTGATGATTTCAAATGGTTACAGCTGCAGGTGATGATGGTAAATATAAGAAGTGATTTACAATTTTAAAGCAGGCTTGAATTTGATTAATTATTATCTTATTGGCATGGATCATTGTATCAGTTGTATTCTGGCTTGTTGGTTCTGTTTGATGAGCAACAGCATCAGAGAAAACAACTACTCCAGCTAATTAATAAATGATTTTGAATATATTAAAGATACTTTTTCATAAAGTATCTTTTTTTTGTTGTTTTTTATGATTATTTGGTTCTATGATTATCTTTTTTATGATAAGAGTGTTTATAATCTCTATTATTTAATTTTATAACTATATAAATATTAATTATATTTGTAGATGTGGTAATCCCATATTATCCATTGTGCTGTACATTGTATTATAATTTTTATTTATTTAAAAAGATTTGCATTATTACGAAATATATTTATACTTAGTTATCTTTGTGAGAGAATTTCTCTTTAGAACCTTTTAACCTTTATTATTAAAACAAGATGAAAACGAAATTACTTGCAGTTATGATGATGTGACTGGCTACAATTGGAAGTACTGTTGGTATAGCTACGGCTAGTACTGATATTGATTGGTCTGCAAAAGAGTGATTACAGTGAAATACAGGTGTTAAGTGAATCCAATGAGTTTGAGAAGAAAATAGAAGGGGTTCAGCTTTGCTTGATGTTATTAAGAATGCAGTTAACTGGGTACTTTGAATGTTGTCATTAATTACTTTGTGTATAGTATTGTGGTGATGATTTCAAATGGTTACAGCTGCAGGTGATGATGGTAAATATAAGAAGTGATTTACAATTTTAAAGCAGGCTTGAATTTGATTAATTATTATCTTATTGGCATGGATCATTGTATCAGTTGTATTCTGGCTTGTTAATTCTGTTTGATGAGCAGATCAAGCTGGTGATGGTACAAAATAATTCTTTCATATTTTTTGAAAAAGATACTTATATAAGTATCTTTTTCTTTTTGATTAAACCTTTCTCTTGATAATTTTATGTGAAAAATTACATATAGCATAGATTTATATTCTCAATCATATTAGTAGAAATGGCTGTTATGGATTTACATGAATTTGAGTTGCGTTATCATGCTTATACTTGAATGAATACGAGATTGGGACTTGGTTGGGATGAGGAAACAATTATTAATTTAACTAAAATTACTAATAAGTGAGTTTTAGAAAAATCAGTTCCTGAAACTTCTCCTGAAGATTTAAGACGTTTTACTCATGAGACGTATACTCCATTTAAGGTTGATATGATTGAGAAACATCGCGATTTTTTTCCGTTGAAGACTTCTCAATATTCTTTGGCTGATTATATTGAAAGATTGGAGTATGAGCTAAAGGTTGTGAAATCTATGTGATTTAATACTTATTTTTTGATTGTTTCTGATTATGTTAGATGGGCTAAGAGGCAGATGATTGTGGTTTGACCATGAAGATGATCTTGAGCTGGTTCTTTATTGGCGTGGATGATTGAAATTACGGATATAGATCCATTGCCGTTTGATTTACTTTTTGAAAGATTTTTGAATCCGGCAAGAATTTCTATGCCAGATTTTGATATTGATTTTGAAGATACGCAAAGACAAAAAGTTATTGATTATTGTACTCAAAAATATGGACAGGAAAAAGTGTGCTCTATTTGAACTTTTATGAAGATGGCTACAAAAGCTGCATTTAAGGATTCTGCAAGAGCATTGGGGATACCTTTCGATAAATCTAATCAGATTACTAACCTAATTCCTGAAAAAGTTAGTTTGAAGGATATTATTGCTAATTCAGCTGAATATGAGGAATTGCATACTATTTTTGATACTGATGAAAAAGTGAAGAAAGCTTTTGAATTGGCTTCTAATTTGGAATGAAATTTAAGGCAGTTATGAGTACATGCATGTTGAATTATTATAGCTCCTGAAGCTGTTTCAACATATACGGCAGCTCAGTATGTTAAAGAAGATGATCATACTGTTGTTAGCCAGTATGATTGACCAACTATGGAAGGTATTTGATTACTTAAAATGGATTTTTTGTGATTAAGAAATCTTTCTATCATTAAAAATGCAATAAAGATTATTTCTAAGAAATATGAAAAGGAAGGAAAAGAATTGCCTGAAATGTACCAACATTTTTTGGAAACAACGTCTTTTCAACCAGATATAACTGATCAGGCAACTTATGATGTTTTTAAGGAGTGAGATACAACTTGAATTTTCCAATTTGAATCCCCTTGAATGAGAAAGTATTTGATTCAACTTCAACCTACGGCGATTCATGATTTGGTCGCTATGAATGCACTATATCGTCCTTGACCAATGGATTTTATTCCTTCTTATATTGCTAGATCTCAGTGAATTGAAGAAATTAGATATATGAGTGATGAATTAAGATATGATTTGACTAGAAAATATTGAGCTGATGTTGCAGAGGAGGAAAATAAGAAGTTAATAGAGGATCTTTCTCCAATTATGAATATTACGCATGGTATTGCTATTTATCAGGAGCAATTAATGTTTTTGGTTCAAGCTATGGCTTGATTTTCTTTGGGTGAAGCTGATCTTTTAAGAAGATGAGTTGGTAAGAAGAAAAAGGAAGTAATTGAAAAATTGAAAAAAGAATTTATTTCAAGGTGAGAAACATATAGATGATATAAGCCAGAAACAACAACGAATATTTATGAAAAGATGATTGAACCTGCAGCTTCGTATTCGTTTAATAAATCACATTCCGTTTGTTATGCTTTTGTTGCTTATCAGACTGCTTATTTAAAGGCTCATTTCCCTGTTGAGTTTTCCGCTGCTTTGATTCGTTCTGTAGAAGAAGATATCGACACTCAGAGTTTTTATATTTCTGAAATACAGAATAAGGGTATAAAGGTTCTTTCTCCGGATGTTAATGAGTCTTATAATCATGTTGCTGCTATTGGTGAGGATATTAGGCTTTGATTCATTTCTGTTAAATGAATATGAGAGGATGTATGAGAATTTATACAGCAAGAAAGACAAAAGAATTGACTGTTTATTAGTTTAGAAGATTTTTTGAAGAGGTGTTCTAGTGTGATTAACAAGAAATCATTAGAATGATTAGTAAAGTCTTGAGCTTTGGATTGCTTTAATGATAGAAAGATATTATTGAACAATATTGATGTTATGCTTGACTGGATTAAAAATGTTTGAGTTGCTGATTTTTGATTGTTTTGATGAATTGGCTTGGATACAAGTATACCTTTGAAAAAAGTTGAATTAGCAAATCATATGGAAAAATTGATGATGGAGCATGAAGTGTTAAAAGTATTTGTATCATGAAATCCTTTGGATGGTTTGTATCAGTATATTAAGAAATTTTCTTTTATTAATCAGGTTCTTGAACAAGATCAAGTGCAGAAATTTGTTATTATTTGATATATTAAGGAGGTTCAAAGAGCAAAGAAAAAATGATTCTTTGTGAAAATTGAAGATATTTCTTGAAATTGGGAATTTTTTGTTAGAGAGGCTCCTGATGTTAAAAATTTTGATTTAATCATTCTTCATTGAAGTAAAAATAATGGTAGAATCTATTTAGATAAAATGGTTAAGACAGACTATCCTACTTTGAAGAGCTTGGCTGGTTGAAAATTTGATCCTCAGTGGACTGTTGTCAGAGCTAAAAAAGAAAGATATTGAGATAAAAAAAATCAAATAAAGACTATCGATGAAGAATCATGAAAATGAGTTAGTAACAATATTTCCATTCCTTCTCAACAAGAAAAAATAGAAGAAGATATTTCAGATGATGAAGTATTCCAACAAGATACTGTTGTTGATGAAGCTTTTTCTGAAAATTTTACCGGCGATGTTGTTGCTGAAGGTGATTGAGAAAATATGTCTGAAGATTTTTTACATTCGGAAGAATCGGAATTGGAACCTAAAGATGAACCTTTTTCAATTGAAGATTTACCAGATAGTTTTGAAAAAATAAATATTATTGCAACGGTATTAAAAAACTATCCTTGAGATATTTTAGTCTATATTGCTGGGCAGGAAAAAAGAGTGAGTGAAGAATGATTAGAAAAATTAAAAGCATTATAATTTTTTCTTTTTCTTTTCGATTTTTTCCTTTTCTTTTTTAAACGATATTTCTTCTTGTTTTTTTCTGTACGCATTTGAGAATCTATGAGCTTCATCTCTTAGTTTTATTAGTATTTTATCTGCATCATCATATGTGAAATCATTTTCTATTATTTTTCAGTTGTTTCGTGTATAGAGTTTTTCACCTATTTGTTCGTTCGTTTTTTTTGATGTTTTTCCAATTGTGGCTTTATGTCTTGCTTCTCATTTTCCCAAAGAACAAAATTGGACATTGTCTATAATTTTTTGGAATTGTGGATATTCTTTTAATAATTCATTTAATATTCCTAGTTGGCCTTTTCATCCGTCAAGAATAAAGACATCTGGTAAATGAAATACATTGCTTTCTCTTTCTTGGGAAGAAGTTCCTTTGATTCCTGAAATTTTAAATCTTCTTATTAATACTTCTTTTAGAGAAAGATAGTCATCATTTTTTGATGTAATTATTTTATATTTTCTATACCATTTTTTATCGGGTAATCATCAGGTAATAGCGCTTAATCATCATGATGTTCGATCTCCTCAAAGGTGAGAGATATCAAGACATTCAACTTGGTATGGAAAATTTGATAAAGAATAACGATTTTGTAATGTTTTGAGGAGCTCATTAATTATTCAGCTTCATTGAATTGTGTTAACTAGGAGATATGAATCGAAGAAATCGTTGAATAGCTGTAGCATTTCTTTTTCTTCTCATTTTGTTCGTGTGAAATGGGTTGTTGCATAGTATCAATTTTCTTTTTTAAATTCTCAGAATTCAGAACTGAAACTTGCTAACATGGTATCTTGATCTATTTCATCTTTTTCAAAATGGTGACGAATAATGTCTATCATTTTTCCTTCATAAAAATGTAGGAGGACATAAACTCTTCGAGTTCCAATTTCACGTATTTGTAAAAGATATCAACTGAATGATTTTGCAAATTCAATTGATTGTTTTTCTGTAAAATTTCATATTTGTAGGTATATATCTCTTAATTTAGCAGCCCATTCAAAATTTTCAACTTTTATCGCTTCATCAATGAGAATTTTTATTTTTTGTTCTATTGGTTTTGTATTCCCTTTGAAGAAGGAAGTGATTAGTTTTGGATAATCGGGTTCTTCGGTTTTTCCATTACATCGTCATTTGCAGAGTCAGAAGTAATAATCAGAACATACTTTTCATTGATTGAATTGAGAGAGTGGACATGTTCTATATTGTATAATTTGTCTTAGATATTGAAGAAATTTCTTTAGTTCTCTTGTGTTGTGCTTTGGTCATATATAGGTAGCTCAGTCGTTAATTTTTTTTCTAGTTATGAAAATTTGTGGTATTGGATGTTTTGTGAGTTTGATATAAGCATAAGCATTTGCTCATTTTAACATATTGTTGAAAGGTGGAAGATGCTTTTTTATTAGATTTGATTCTAAATATAGGCTTTCACTTTCATTTTCTACTATTATAAATTCTATTTTTTCTGCTTGGGCAACCATTTCTTGTTTCCAAACACTTCAAGGTGAAAAATATTGAGATATTCTTTTTTTTAAGTTTTTAGCTTTTCATATGTAAAGTATATTGTCTCTTTTGTCTTTAAAGATATATACTCATGGAGATTGAGGATAATGCGATAGATTTATTGTTTCCATGTTTTCCTAAATTTTTAAATTATTGATCTAAGATTCAGTAATCTTGAATAATTTTTTTCATCTTGAGAATTTTCATTTGGTATGGATAGACTTTTGTTTTTACTCATAGATATGATGCAATTAGGAAAAAGTGTAATCTTGAAGTGATTATAATATTCGAATTTTTAACTTCTTCTAAAAAAATTTTAAAATTTTCTTCTCGATCTATTGTTTCAAAGTGGGTTAAAAGTTTTTTCTCGAGCTCTTCTTTGAAAATTATGTCGTTATAGGTGTCGTTGTCTCATTTGCTTATTGGAACATATTTAATTGTATATCATGATGATAAAAGGTTCTCACATTCAATAAGGAGGTCTTCAAAAAATTTCTCTCAATTCTTATTTAAGTTGATGAGTGCTATTTTATTTTCTTTAGTACAATTTTTTTGTATAGATTCCCGTTGATAAGCAAATCGTGATGTGTCCATGAAAAAACTAACGTTTTTGTATCAGAAATTTTTTAGGTTCTCAACAGATTCTAGGTCACGTGCATAGATATGTTCTGTTTTTGAGAGCAATCGTTTGAACAGTTTTAGATTGCTGTTTTTTTGTGGAATTTGAATTCCACCCATTAAATATATCGGTGTGTGTTCTAATTTTTTTAATATTGGAAGTAATGCAATATTCCGATATCGGTAAGAATTTTTACTTTCTTCTGTTAATATTTCTCCTCATCATATGATGATTGCGTCGATATTTTTATATTGTTCTAATTCATTTTTTCTTTTTGTAAAAAAATATTTTAAAAATGAGCGAATTCCTTTTGGAAATTCATGGAGATATGTTATAGGTTTTAAGTCTGTAAATTGTGAGAAAAAAGAGGCAATTCGTTTCGGATTATACGCAGAAATAACAACATCCTTTCCTTGTTTTTGAAGCAGACGTGTCGTTCATAAAAGGATTAATTCATCTCCCATGTTTTTATATGATCGGTTTCAAAGAATAAGAATTCTTTGTCCTTTTATCTTGAAATTAGATTCGTCTATTGATGCTATAGGAGTCGCTGTAATTCCTTTTTGCATGAATTGTTTTTTATTGTAAAATGGGGTTAGAATATTTATATTATTGGTATAATAGAGAAAGATAATATAAATACAAGTTAAAGGATACTCCTTTTTGTTCTGATGCTGATTTTTGATATTTATTTGATGATGTTATTCCGCTTATCATACTTGATTTCTTGATTTTTATTTCTTAAAAATCAGGCATTGTTTCGTTTTTCTCGACCAAAAATCTTGTAATAATACTAGATATGAACAAATGAAATATTATTTTTTCAATTTTCTCTTGATTTTGGTTGGGAATTTTGTATATATTATTTCACTGTGTTTTTATTATTTGTTTTCTTGGAAAATAATGCCAACGATTAATCAACTTATTAAAAAGTGAAGAACAAAGAAAACTTTTAAGTCTAAGGCTCCTGTATTACAATTTGGAGTTAATAAGCTTAAGGGAAATAAAAAAGTAGCACAACCAGCTCCATTTAAAAGAGGTGTTTGTCTAAAAGTATCTGTAATGGGTCCTAAAAAACCAAATTCAGCTCAAAGAAAATTTGCAAAGGTAAGATTATCTAATGGAGCAGAAGTTTTGGCATATATTCCAGGTGAGGCTCATTCACTTCAGGAGCACAGTGTTGTTCTTGTAAGAGGAGGTAGAGTTAAGGATTTACCATGAGTAAGATATCATATTGTTAGAGGAAAATATGATGCTAATGCTGTTGCAAACAGAAAGCAAAGTAGATCACTTTATGGTGCAAAAAGGCCTAAAGCTGGTAAATAGTTTTTTTAATTTGTATTTTGTTATTTCCTATGGCAGTGATTAAAAATAAAGCTTTGGATACTTTCGATTATGAAGAAAAGCTTATCAACTTTATCATGAAACATGGTAAAAAGAGTGTTGCAAAAAAAATATATGCAGACACATTAAAAGATATTAAAGCAAGTGGACACATGAATCCAGCTGTTGTTGTTAGAACAGCTATTGAGAATGCATCTCCAACTATTATGATTAAGTCTAAGAGAATTTGAGGTGCTGTATATCAAGTTCCAGTTGAGGTAAAAGCAGATAAGAGATTCTTTTTTGCTACTAAATGGATTCTAGATGCTGCTAGATCTAAGAGTGGAAAACCAATGTATAAGAGATTATCTGAAGAAATGTTGGCTGCATATTCTAATCAATGAGCAGCTGTTAAAAAGAAGGAAGAAGCTCATAGAATGGCTGAAGCTAATAAGGCATTTGCTTATATGGCTAAATATATTAATTAGTTTATGTTAAATTTATTTTTGTTTCTACGATAGAATGTGAGATACCAACGGAAGAAAAATTAAGCACTTTCTTAAGGCATTAAATTTGCACAGAAAAAAGACAGGGCTTAAAAATGAAAAAGCAGTTGATAGTTATATCAATGTCCTAAAGAAGGAAGAAAAAGAAGGACTCACTGCTTGGGTAAAAAATGCTAAAATGAAGGCTGCTGCAAAACTAAAGAAATATGGTATTAAACAGCAGAAAATTCAAGAAGTTCTTGAAAGAAGAGGACTTTCTCATTTATCATCTAAAATATCATAATTCCATGGCAAGACTTAGGACTAATGCAAAGAGAAAACTCAATAAGGCGCTTACTAGAGTTGAAAAGGTAGTAGTTATGGATGTAAGAAAAATGTTGGAGCAACAAAGAAAATGGAAGGCAAAAGTTATGAATAGTAAGGGAACTAAATAATTTTATCTTGATAGATAGTATAAAGAATGAATCATGAAAGATTGAAGTATCTCTCTGATACCAATGGATATAAAATTTTGCCTGTAAAGACAGGAATGCAGATTGAACTTCACGAAAAAGTTGGAGAATGATCTACTGAGAGAATTTGGAAGTTTAAAGGACTTGTAATTAAGGTTAAGAAACCTGGTTGTGCTGATGGTACATTCACAATTAGATGACTTGCAGCATGACAAACTATTGAAAAGGTATATCCACTTTCTTTTCCTAAATTTGAAAAAGTTCTTTTGCTTGATGAATATAAGATTAGAAGATCTAAACTCTACTATATTAGAGAAAAAATTGGTAAATCTGCTAGAATGAAGAGTAAAATTACTGCAGATAAAAGGGATACAGATTTGTTGAAGTAATATTTTAGATTTTGTTGTATTTTGTAATGAAACTTACTGTTCAGGCTCGTACTGCAACTGGAAAAGCTGTTAAAGGTTTAAGAAGAGATGGACAACTTCCTGGAGTAGTATATTGAAAGACATTAGAAACCCCTGTGCTTCTAAGCTGTTTAAAAAATGATTTCATTAAAGTATATAGAGTTGCTTGATTCTCAGCTCCTATTGAGTTAACATGAGCTATCAATCAATTGGTTCTTTTGCATGATATGCAATTAGATCCTGTTACTGATGAAGTTCTTTCTGTAGATTTCTTGGCTGTAAATCAAAATGAAAAGGTTACCGCTTCAGTGCCTGTTGTTTTGGTTGGAGAGTCTAAGGTTGAAAAGTTGAATGAATGAAAGATTCAACTTGTTAAGGATGTTGTTGAAGTTGAGGCATTCCCTCAAGATCTTCCTCATAATATCGAAATTGATATCTCTAAAATTGAGACTGCTAATGATGTTATCTTTGTTAAAGATCTTCAGGTTTCAAGTAAGGTTAGAATTGTTGATGATGCAGAACAACCAGTTGTTACTGTTGTAGAACTTTCAGATGAAGAAGAAACAACTTCAACTGAGGATGCTGCTACAGCTTGAGAGGCATCTGCTCCAGCTGCAGAATAGTTTTAGTACTTTTATCTTTATTGTGTTGTAATAATCATGGCTAGAATATGTTATTTTACAGGTAGAAAAACAAGATCTGGACAAACAAGATCTCATTCAATGAGAGCTTGAAAAAGACAGTTTAAGGTTAACTTGATTGATAAATGGGTTAGACTTGAAGACTGAAGTAAGGTTAAAGTAAAAATTAACTCAAGACTTTATAAAAAGTTCAAGGGTTTTATGTAATTTTTGGGCAATTAATCTTGAAATAGGTAAGGAAAAACTTATATTACACATACTATGAAAATCTCAAGTTAACATTCTTGTGGGGTAGTAGCTCAGTCGGTAGAGCAACAGCCTTTTAAGCTGGTGGTCCTGGGTTCGATCCCCAGCTACCCCAAGTTGAATGTTTGTTGAGATTTTTTTTATTATTTTTTGTTTTGACAATGAAGACGATTAATGAGGAGTTTGTTTGTATTTGATGTTGAAAATTGGTTAGAAAGGCCTCAAAGACATGTAGAAATCATTGTCCTTATTGTTTTGTCTCTCTTCATGTTGATTGAGATATACCATGAGATAGGAATACCGATTGCCATTGAGTGATGTATCCTATTTCTTATGAGATGAAGAATGGTGAATATAGAATTTTATTCTCTTGTTCTAAATGTTGAAAGCAACATTGGAATAAGAGAGCTGATGATGATAATATTTTAGATTTACCATTATATGTTGAAAAGTATCGTTCAAAAATTTAAAAAACTTATTAATTGTCTTGATACTTTAGGGTAAAAAAGTATATTTATTTTGTTCGGAAAATTTTAATTTTCTTAAAGTGTGTATTATGAAAAAAGGAATTCATGCACAGTATTATAAGGATGTTGAAGTTAACTGCATTTGTTGAGCTAGCTTTAAGATTAATACTACTGTTCCAGGACCTATTAAAGTTGAAACATGTTATCAATGTCATCCTGTTTTTAACAAAGATAGAGTTGTTAAAAAACCAATTAAAGGTATGATGGAAAAATACTTAGAGAAACAAAAGAGAATTGAGGCAGCTCAATCAAAGAAATAGGAAAGATTTTATTCTTGGATTTTATTAACAAGTCATTTTATTAATGTTAAGAAATGTACTTATTAAAAAATATGTAGATACCAAGGATACACAACGAATTATTGGACACAGCAGTGTGGTTTATATAAAGAAGGCAATTATAACGATTGTACTTCTTTTTCTTCTTTATGTGATTTTTGCTCTTCTTGATCAAAGTAATCCTGCAGAATATTGGAAATGGGTCTTTTGAATTCTTTGATTAATATTATTTGCAAAACGAGTAATCGATTTTTTGAATCTTTATTTGGATTGTTTGATCCTTTCTAAGGATAATATAACTTTTTTTCTTTGGGATTGATTGCTAGAATATAAAACGGAGATTTTTTCTTGGAATAAAATAAACACTATTTCTTGGAATCAAAATGGTTTCTGGGATAAAGTTACTGGTAAATGAGATATTCTGATTAAATTGGAATTTGATACGGAATTTCCATTTGCTGATGTTAATTCTCCTAAGAAACAAGTTAGAAAGTTGATGATGATGAAAGAGGATTTTCTTTCAAGACAGAAGCAACAAGTTGAAAAAGATTTATCTGAGGATAATGAAAGGTTCACAGTTCTTGTTGAGGCGATGAGCGAAGTTGTGAAAGAATATTTGGATAATAAGGATTATTCATAGTGTAATTTATAGTTATTTGTATAATAAAATTCAGGGCTTAGGTCTTGAATTTTCTTTTATGATTACTAATATCTTTATTGCTTTATTTTTGTTTAAATTATGAGAATATTTTTAGGAAGATTTAGTTATTCGGTCTGTATTAATTAGTTGAATCTGATTTTTTATTTTTTTTAATTAAGTAATATGTTAGATAAATATAATCCTAATGATATTGAGTGAAAATGGTGAAAAATTTGGGAAGAAAAATGATATTTTAGAGCAACAACAAATCCTGAAAAAGATAATTTTTCTATTGTTATTCCACCTCCAAACGTAACTGGAATACTTCATATGGGACACGTTCTTGATGAAGCTATTCAAGATGTATTAGTAAGATGGAAGAGAATGTCATGATATAATACTCTTTGGATGCCAGGTACAGATCATGCTGGTATTGCTACTCAAAATAAAGTTGAAAGAGCATTAGCAGAAGAAGGGAAAACTAAAGAAGATTTATGAAGAGAAGCTTTCATTGAAAGAACTTGGGAATGGAAAAGAAAGCATGGTGGAATTATTACTCAACAACAGAGAAAGCTTTGAGCATCTCTTGATTGGGAAAAAGAAAGGTTCACTATGGATGAATGACTTTCTGCTGCCGTAAGAGAGATTTTTGTAAAATTATATAATGATAATCTTATTTATCAGTGAGAATATATGGTTAATCGATGTCCTAGATGTTGAACAGCATTGGCTGATGATGAGGTTGAGCACATAGACACAGAATGACATTTTTGGGAAATTGCTTATCCTATTGTTTGAACTGATGAAAGGCTTATTCTAGCAACAACGAGACCTGAGACTATGTTATGAGATACTTGAGTTGCTGTTCATCCAGATGATCCAAGATATCAACACTTAATTGGTAAAAAAGTATTATTACCATTAGTTAATAAAGAGATTCCTATCGTTGCTGATGAATATGTTGATAGGGAATTTGGAACTTGAGTTGTAAAAATGACTCCTGCACACGATCCTAACGATTTTGAAGTAGGAAAGAGAACAGGATTGGATATTATTAATATTTTCACTCCTGATGGAAAAATCAATGAGAATTGAGGTAAATATCAATGATTAGATCGTTTTGAAGCAAGAGATAGAATCGTTGAAGATTTGGAAAAATGAGGATACTTGGTAAAAGTTAGACCTCATAATCATGCTGTAGGTCATTGTTATAGATGTAATACTATTATTGAACCTAGAGTTTCTAGACAATGGTTTGTTAGAATGCAACCTCTTGCTAAACCTGCATTAGAAGCAGTTAAGAGCTGAAAGATTAAGATTCAACCTGAAAGATGGATTAAAGTATACTATCACTGGCTTGAAAATATTAGAGACTGGTGTATTTCTAGACAAATTTGGTGGTGACATAGAATTCCTGCGTGGTATGGACCAGATGGAAAAGTATTTGTTGCTAAGTCTGAAGAAGACGCACTAGCACAAGCTAAAGAAAATTATGGTAAAGCCGTTGAGCTTACACAAGAAGAAGATGTACTAGACACTTGGTTCTCTTCTGCTCTATGGCCTTTCTCTACAATGGGATGGCCTGAGAAGACTGAACTTCTTGAACACTTCTATCCTACTTCTACTCTTGTAACTTGAGCTGATATTATCTTTTTCCGGGTTGCTAGAATGGTAATGATGGGATTATATGAAATGAAAGATGTGCCATTCCATAATGTATTCTTCCACGGAATCGTTAGAGATGAATTAGGACGTAAAATGTCTAAATCATTAGGTAACTCTCCTGATCCATTGAAGCTTATTGATGAATATGGTGCTGATGCTATCAGATTCACAATGATTTATAATACTTCTGCAGGACAAGATGTATACTTTTCAGAGAAATTAATCGAAATGGGAAGAAACTTTGCAAACAAGGTATGGAATGCTACTAACTTCGTGCTTATGAACCTTGAAGAATTTGATCCTAAGGCTATAAAGAAAGAAGATTTACAATTAGAATTAGTAGATCACTGGATTTATTCTAGATTAAATTCAGCTATCAAAGAAACTCAAGATTACTTAGAAAAATATACTCTTGATGAAGCTGCTAAAACAGTGTACGAGTTCATTAGATGAGATTTCTGTGACTGGTACGTTGAAATGGCTAAAGTTAGATTATATATGAACGAAGATGTTAAGAGTAAGCAAACAGCTCAATATGTTCTATGGGATGTATTAGAACATGCATTAAGACTTCTTCATCCATTTATGCCATTCATTACTGAAGAATTATGGCAACAATTAAAAGTTGAAGGAGAAACTATTATGCTTCAAGCATTCCCTAAAGCTGATGAGAGCCAAATTTCTGAAGAAATTGAGAAATCTATGAATTGGTTACAAGAAGCTATTACTGCATTTAGAAATATAAGAGCTGAAGCTAATATTAATCCTGGTAAAGAAGTACCAGCTCTTGTAAGAACTAATGATGCTGAAGAAATTAAGATATTAGAGAATAATAAATCATTCTTAATGAAATTGGCTAAGTTATCTTCATTAGACTTTGGTGCAGATATTCAAAAACCTGATTTATCTGGATTCAGAGTTGTTGGTAAATCTGAACTTATTGTTCCTTTGTTAGGTTTGTTAGATACAGAAGCTGAAAAGAAAAAGATTCTAGATCAAATAGCTAAATTAGAGAATTGATTAGCTTCTTGTGAAAGAAAATTAAATGATGGAGTCTTCATGTTTAAAGCTCCTGCTCAAATCATTGAGAGAGAAGTTAATAATAAGGCAGATTATCTTCAAAAGATAGAAAAATTAAAAAAGAATTTGGCTTTGCTATGATAGTACTTCTTTTTAGGCTCTTGATTTGTAATGAATTGAGAGCTTTTTTTTAAATGAAATATTACAAACTGTCCTTGATTTTATTCTTAAAATTCTCATATTGAAATTTATGTTAACTATTGGTGATAGTTAAATGTTTAAGATTATTTTTGTTGTATGAAGACTCTATTATATGTTTTAGATTACTATCTTCCTCATAGATGAGGTGTTGAAACGGTTTTTGAGCAAATCATTAATCGTAGTTTGTCTAAATGATATAAAGCAATTGTGTTGACTTCAAGATATGATAAATGATTGAGTGCTAATGAAACTCATGATAATCTTACAATTGTTAGAACTTGAAGTTCTAGGAAAAGTTTTATGTGGTCGGCTTTTTGGTGCGGTGCAAAAATATTGAAACGTGATTCAAGTATTATAGGTATTCATACAAGTACTTATTGATGAGCGATTCCTGCTAGTTTGTTATGACTGTTTTATAACAAGAAAGTTCTTTTAACTGTACATGAAATATTTTGAAAGTTATGGAATCGTTATAAGTGATTTTTGACTGCATGGATTTATAGATTGTTTGAACGGATTATATTTCATTTGCCTTTTGATAGCTATCATTGTGTCTCATATTATACTTTGAATTGCTTGAGAATTTATTATTGAATTAGGGATTCAAAATTATTTGTAGCACATAATGGTGTAGATTATTCTTTTTGGGATTCAAAGAAAATAAAAAAAGAAGAAAGGGAGGAAGTTAGTAAGAAATTCGGTTTGGATTGAAAATGGAATTTGCTTTATTTTTGACATACGGGTATTTCTAAAGGAATAGATTTACTTGTAGATTCAATTCCTGATTTATTGAAACAGAATAAGAATTTACAATTAATATTTAATTTTATTCCTGCGCAAAGGGATTTTTATATCAAGAAAAGAATACAGAATATTATGAATTCCCTTTCTAAAGGTGATAGAGGAAGGGTTAAGATTTGGAATGGTTTAGAAAAGAATGAATTGAGGGCTCTTGTTTCAGAAGTTGATTGAGTGATAGCTCCTTCATTATCTGAAGGTTTTTGATCTGTACATACCGAAACACTTGCTTTAGGTACTCCTCTTATTACAACTTATATTGCTTCATTGCCTGAAGTAACTTGATGAGAGGTTGTCTTTTTTGCTCCAGATGATAAAGATTCTCTTTGTGAGGCGGTGTGTCTGTTGAAGAGCTGAAAATATGATAAATTACCAGTAAAAGTTTTTAGTTGGGATGAAGAATATGAGAAGCTTTTAAAATGGTATAAAAAATTGGATAAGTAATTTATATTGTTTTTTTTGTATTTTGTTAAAAAGACATCAGAGATTGGTTTGAAAGGAAGTAAGGTTTCTTACAAGGAAGAGACAAGTTTTTTCTTATTGATTGTTTACAATGTATTATATTGAACAATATCCTAATCGTCTTTTTCATCAATTTTCTTATCACATTCCATTACTTGTTTCGAAGAGAGCTGTTGTTAGGCATAAAGTCAAGAGGATTCTTTTGCGTAATTTAGAGGCGAGAATACTTCATCTTGATTTTTGAAATATGTATTATAAATGATTTATTACTTTAAATAAGTCTAAACTATCACAACTTCTTGCTTTTTTAGAGAAAAAAGATAGTACTCAATTAGAAACTTATCTTGTTAATGAACATGAGCAGTTTTTTAGTTCTTTTTTGAAAAGATTATGAAAAAAGATCAAATAAAAGAAAAGATTAAAGAAGGTGAAAATAATAATCAAAAAATTGTTGAAAAAAAAATCGATAATAAGAATATGTGAAAGACTTTAATTCATTTTACTACAAAATCAGTTGTGAAATTTTGGTTTCTTTGATTGGTGTTCTGTTTTATTTGATATTTGTTTTTCCAATCTTTGAATGTTGTTTATATGATTTTGACAGCATTGATTATTTCTGTTTCAATGGAATGAATTATTATTGCATTTGAAAATAAGGTAAAACAAAGATGAGTTGCTATTGCTATTACATATTTTTTGTTGGTTCTATTTTTATTATCGTGAATAGTATTTATTGTTCCATTTATTATTTCTCAAATTGCGCATTTGATTGAATGGATTTCTTGAATTACAGTTAGTTTAAAAGATTTTGTAATGAATAATAGTTGGCCTGAAGCAATTAGAGAAGTTGGTTGGTTGCCTGTATTTGCTCAGGAATATTTGATAGAACATTGGAATGAATTGAATTTAGATGGATCATGATTCCAAACAGCAATACTCTCAAGTTTAAATACTTTATTGGACTCTTCTGTTGTTTATTTAAAACAGGTCTCAACTTGAGTTTTTTCATTCGTTTGATGATTGTTTTCAATTCTTTGACAATTAGCTATTATTTTTACACTTTCTATATTCTTTTCTATAGAAAAGGATTATTTAATTTATTTGTTGTCTAAGTGTTTCTCAGATAAAAAGCAATATGCTGTTCAGCAAAAAATTGATCGTATTTATGATCAACTTTCAATTTGGTTAAAGGCTAGATTGTTATTATCTTTGTTCTTGGCTATAATGATATGAATATGTCTATGGATTTTGAATCTTTGTTGAATTGAAATACCTAGTGTTTTTTCTCTTGCTTTAATTACATGACTTTTGGATATTATACCTTATATTTGACCATTATTGGCAGCAATTCCAATTGCTATGTTGGCTTTTGTGCATAATTGATTTTGGGCAATGATTCTTGTTTGAGTTTTGTTTGTTTTGATACAATGGGTTCAAGAAAATGTTTTTACTCCAATTGTTATGTGAAAACAGTTATGAGTTAATTCTGTTTTAATTTTAGTATGTGCATTATTGTGAGCTGTTATTTTGTGATTCTGGTGAATAGTTTTATCAGTTCCTTTGGCTGTTATTTTAGGTTTGTTTATTGATGATCGTTGAGAATAATTTTTATTTAGTAAAATGGCATTAATGAAAAAAGCACAGATTGTTATTATGAGTATTTTGACTTTGATTTTGGTAGCTATTACTGTTTTTGTGGTTATTCTAACTAGTAAACTTGATAAAATGGTTGATGAAGAAATTCATCAGGAAGTTGTTATTGAAGATGAAGAAGAACCTAGTGTTGATGTGAAAACAGTAGATGCACTACAGGATAGTTTTGACGCATTATTTTCATGAGAAGATATGGAAAATTTATATGAAGGTCAAACAGATTTTTGATTTGTAGAAGTTCAAGATGTTGATGAAGAATAATTTTAATGATATTATTTTTGATGATAGTTCATTTTTTGAATGTTTTGATGGTGTAGACTGTGATAAAAATCTTTTTTTGAAAAATTGAAATAATAGATATGCAGCTTTAGTTCATGAGAGTAAAATAAAATTCAACTTAGAAACTATGAATGATTGATCTGAGTCGGATATTTTTTTCTTGATACCAATTGATTCTTTAAAATCGACTCATATTAATTTATTTCTTAGAGTTAGTCATAGTTCTGTTAATGTTAATGTGCATATGGTTTCTTTTGTTAGAGAATGTCCTGAGGTTGTTTTGAATTGAAGTGTTATTATGTCAGAGGGGATTCAAAATAGTTCTGTATCACTTTTAGAGGAATCTATAATATTATCTGATAAGGTTAAGATAAAGAATTTACCGTTATTAGATATTTGTTCGAAAAATATTATGGCTTCTCATGGGGCTAAAATTTATCGTTTGGATTGAGATAAACTATTTTATTTGGAGTCAAAATGATTGGATCCTAGAAAAGCTAAATGAATACTTTTGTCTTCTTATGTTGAAAAGTTATTTAGTTGAATTAAGTTGGATGATAGAGAAAAAAGACAACTTTATGAAGAATATTTTTATTTCTTTTAGTGTTTAATAATGGAGAAATATTTTGATTTAGTGTTAGATTTGTTGGAGATTAAAGAATCTAGTAACTTGAAGGAAATAGCAAATCAGTTGATTCATGAAAATGAAAAATGAAATAAGGTGCTTTATATATCTCGTTATTGATTTTTGTTTGATGCACGAATGTCTCTTTTAAATAGTGAAATTATGCCAGAGGATTTTGTTCAAATTTGAGATTATTGATCTAATTTTGATATTTATTGTGATTGAAATGTTGATATTAAGAAAAAATTATCTGATTTAGCTTTGTGAAAATTTTCAGATGATGTTTTCGTGATTGATAGAGATTGACGAGAATTCTTTTTGAGTAATGATAATAAAAAGAAAATAGAGCAGCGAATAAACAACAATAATAAGAAATTATTATTTTTAGATTAATTATTACCTTTCTTTTTTGATTTGTAATCAGCAAGGCATTTTTTTGTAGAGGAATAAATATGCATTAATTCCAAAAAATAGGCATGCCATCATTGTGAAAATTATGAGTTTATGGAATCTATTGGCTCATTGGAGAAGCATTAATATCATCATCATAATCGATCGAATTCGTATGAAAGCTCTTGTTTCTCCTCTTGAAAATCAGAGCCCCATTAATCTATGATGAAAATGTGTATAATCTCAATTTAGAGGGTTCTTTTTGAGTATAAATATTCTATACAATCCCACCCGTACAGCATCAAAGATAACAAGAGAAAGGGCAACTATTAGTGTTCAAATTTTTGCTCCTCAAGCTACTGATAGATATGCTATTGCGAATCAAAAAAACATTATCCCCACATCTCTTACCAGTCCTAATGGTTTGTATTCGATGATTGTATAGACTAATGATATAATAAATAAGAAAAGTGATAAATTTTTAACTATAATGAGTATATCGAGGTTTGAAAACGTTTCATAGCTTTCAAAAACGACAAATCTTATTAGTAGATAGATTGTGAGAAAACCTATAGCTGAAACTCAGCTTCATTGTGCATATATTCCATCAAATCGATTTATTGCATTAATACAGAACATAGTTCGTATCATAAAGGCGATTGTGAATAATCGGTTTGGTATTTGGTAAACTGTTTCTCAAAGAACAAATTCTTGATTTCATATTCCTCAAATTCGAACAGCAAGAAATGCTGCAATTAAGTGAACTAATAACCTGAAAAAAGGTGGTACTTTTGGAAATTTTCATAAATAGCTACACTCTTCCACTACTTCTACTATTCCTATTAGACCTCAAGGGATAACTAAACCAAGGAAGAGGGGGTTATTATAATATTCAGGGAAGACGATAGCAATTCATATTAATAGTATAAGAATGACAAATATTCATTGTAAAGTTGGGACAGGTGCTCTTGTGTTTTTTAAGTCGCTTCCAGGTTTGTCGAGAATATTTAATTTTTTAAATAGAAATAGTCATAGACAGGCTATTATAATTGTTATGATGATAAGTAGAATTCGCGTCATTATTGGTTTTTATTGGTCTAAAAATTAGCTTATTTTTATATGTAGTGATTATATTTAAAATTTCTAGCTGAATTTTTTTTTGATTCTATTACATGTGTTGTCTATTATTTTTAAATGTCAAGCCTTGATTTTTATTTTTGCTTGCGAAACAAACTGGGATTTCTATTATATCTTTGTTGAGCTTTTTAATTTTTTTGTAATTTAAATGGACGAAAAAGAATTGCAGTGACAAGCATCATGAGATGATAATGAAAATGAAAATTCTGAAAATTGAGAGTGAGAAGCTTCTAGTGAATCTTCTGCATTGTCATCAAATTCAAATGAGGAATTTTCTTATGTCCCTACTGGAGAGAAAAACTTAATTACAAATTCTGTAGAAAAGGAAATTACACAGTCATATATTGATTATGCTATGTCTGTTATTATTTCTCGTGCTTTGCCAGATACGAGAGATTGATTTAAGCCTGTATTGAGAAGAATTCTTTTTGGTATGGCATGAATGAATAATTTCTATAGAGAAAAACATAAGAAATCAGCGAGAATCGTCTGAGAAGTAATGTGAAAATACCATCCACATGGTGATTCTTCAATTTATGAAGCTATGGTTAGATTGGCACAGCCTTGGTCAATGAGATATCCATTGGTTGATTGACAAGGAAACTTTTGATCAATTGATTGAGATTGAGCCGCTGCTATGAGGTATACTGAGGCTAGATTAACGAAAATTGCTGAAGAAATGTTGGCTGATTTAGATCAGGACACTATAGATTGGAGAGATAATTTTGATGGGTCTTTGAAAGAACCTATTATGCTTCCTACGAAATTTCCTAATCATCTTTGTAATGGAACTATGGGTATTGCCGTTGGTATGGCTACAAATATGGCTCCTCATAATTTAACAGAAGTTATTGATGCTTCTTTGTTACTTTTGAAAAAAGAGGGTAAAGAAGAAACAGTTGTTGATGAAAATTGAGCTGAAGTAAAACAAAAATATTGTGTGAGCATTGAGGAAATAATGGATATTATTAAGGGTCCAGATTTTCCTACATGAGGTATGATTTTTGATTCAAATAATATCTTAGAGGTTTACAAAAAATGAAAGTGAGGTATTGTTGTTCGTTGAAAAACCCATGACGAAATTTATGATGGTGCTCATGTAATTGTTGTAGATGAAATACCATATCAAGTTAATAAAGCTAGTTTGGTACAAAAAATTGGTGAGTTGGTTGTTGAGAAAAAGATAGAATGAATTAATGATATACGTGATGAGTCTAATAAAAATAAGATTAGAATAGCTATTTATTTGAAAAAGTGAGTTGATCCTAATATTGTTTTAGTTCAGCTCTACAAATTAACGGAATTACAGACTAATTTTAATTTGAATAATGTTTCTCTTGTTGATAATTGAAGTCAGCCAAGATTGCTTAATATTAAGGATTTGTTAATGGAATTTGTAACATTCCGTAGACAAGTTGTATATAGAAGATCTGTTTTCCAACTTAATAAGGCGAAAGATAGATTACATATATTAGAAGGATTAAAGAAAGCTATTGATATAATTGATGAAGTTATTGAAACGATTAAGAAATCTGAATCAAAAGGTGATGCTAGAAATAATTTGATGGAAAAATTCTGATTCTCAGAAAAGCAAGCTGAATATATCTTGTTAATGAGATTACAATCATTAGTTTGACTAGAAATTCAGAAGATTGCAGATGAAATTGAAGAAAAATTAAGATTAATTGATGAATTAGAACATATTATTGGAGATCCAGAGAAGCTTGATGAAGTTATTGAAAAGGAGATGATTTATATTAAAGAAAAGTATGGAGATGAAAGAAGAACAGAATTGTCTAATGATTTGAGTGTATACAATATAAGTTGATCATTGAAGGAGTTCCAAAAGGCAGCAGATAAGATTAAGGAAGATGTTATTTGCTGGATTGGAAATGATTTTTCATTAAGAGTTCTTTATCAAACAAGAATTCAAAACATTCCTGAAGAAACATTGGATTTGATTTATACTCATAATCAGGATAAATTGATTATTATTACTGATATAGGTGAGTTGGCTGTTCAAAGATTAAAGGATTTTGGAGCTTCTTCTATGGCTAAACCTGCTATGAATCTTAAAGAACATTTCTGATTAAAGTGAAAGATTGTTTTTGCTAAGACATTGCATTTCCAATATGATTATTTAGTTTTCTTAACTAACCAAAATAGTATTAAGAAAGCTAAAAAGGAATTAGTATTGTCTTTCAAAAAATTCCCTACTACAATTATGTCTCTTGAACCTGGTGAAAAGATTTGTAGAGTACTACCTGTTAATGATTGAGATAATATTTGAGTTATTACTCAACAAGGTTGGATGTTGTTGTTCAAGTCTGATGATGTAAGGGCTATGGGTAAGACTGCATGATGAGTGAAGGCTATTGAGCTTCAAGAGGGAGATCAGATTGCTAACATGTTCTTGCATTACAATGAGCCATTTATTCTTATCTATTCTGATAAGAATGGTAAATTATTATCATTAGAAGATTTAAAGATTTGGAAAAGAGCAAGAAAAGGACAAGTTGTAATGACATGAAATGAGAAATTAGTTTGAGGTATTTCTATTATTGAGGGTGCAGTTAGAATTCGTTTTACAGATTGATCATTAAAGACATTACATTCAAATGATATTTCATTAGATGAGCCTGAGACTCCATTATATAAGATGGTTGATAAAGAAATTGATGTTGTTTATCGTCCATGGGAGGAAAAGACTGAAAATATGAAATATAAGGAAGAGAAAAAGAAAGCGGAAAAGGCAGAAATGAATTGATGATTGTTTGATATTCCTAATACTAATGATGAAATAAATGAAAAAGATGATTCAAGTGATGAAGATAGCGAAGTAGTAGATAGTGAAGAATAATATTATTCATACTTAGACCCTTCATAGAAAGGGTCTTTTTTTTAATTTAATCTTTTTTTCTTTATTGAAATTTCTATACTGATTTTACTTTCATATAATAAAATATAGTTATTCATGGCAAATTCACTTGTAACTGTTTGATTGGAAATCCATTTAAAATTGTCTACAGCAACAAAGATTTTTTGTAGATGTAAGAATGATCAGAGTCTAGAGAATAATGAACCGAATTCAAATATTTGTCCTGTTTGTACATGACAACCGTGAGCATTACCACAATTAAGTGAGGAAGTGGTTGAAAAGGGGTTGTTGATTTGAAAGGCCTTACATTGTTCTTTTAATAACCCTTCTCGTTTTGATAGAAAATCTTATTTTTATCCCGATCTTCCAATGGGATATCAGATTACTCAATTGTATAATCCGATTAATGTAAATTGAGAGGTAAAGTTTTTCTTAAATAATTATGAAGAGGAAAAGAAAGTAAGAATTCTAGATGCCCATTTGGAGTGTGATACAGCAAAGGCACTTCATCAATGAGAGACTATGTATTTGGATTTTAATCGTGCATGAACTCCTTTGATTGAAATCGTTACATGACCAGATTTCTCTTCTTCTGAAGAGGCGGTTGAATTTGCTAAAGAAATTCAAAGAATTGCTAAATGGAATTGTCTCTCTGATGCTGATATGGAAAAAGGTCAGATGAGAGTCGATGTTAATGTTTCAATTAGAAATAGTACTGATGACCCTTTGTGAACAAGAGTTGAATTAAAAAATATTAATTCATTCTCTGCAATAAAAAGAGCAATTGATGCAGAAGTGCTTAGACAAGAGCAGTGTAAAATTGCAGGAGAAGAAATACATCAAGAAACAAGAAGATGGGATGATTTAAAGGGGCAATCATTTGTAATGAGGAGTAAAGAAGATGCTCTTGATTATAGGTATTTTCCAGAACCAGATTTGCCAGAGTTGTATTTATCAGATTCAATGTTGAAAAAGATTGAATCAACACCATTGACGATTCCTTTTGATCATATTAAAAAAATGAAATCAGAATACTGATTTAATAAGGAATTTATAAATACGTTGATTTGAGATTATTCTACTTTAGAATTCTTTAATTCTTTATTATCTAAAGGTTTTGATCCAAAATTAATTGCTAAGTGGATAGCTGGTCAAATTAGTGCATATATGACAGCTCATTTTGTTTGAATTGATTGATTACCTGTTGATGAAGATCAACTGATTGAATTCTTTGAAATTGCAAAAGAGGGTAAAATAATCGATAATCAGTTGAAATTGGTTATGGAAGAAATGCTTAGTTCTTGAGCTTCTGCTTCTGATATTATTAAAGAAAGATGATTTGATGCTCCAGCTTTCTCACAGGATGATTTATTGAAGGTTTGTAAAGAAGTTATTTCAGAAAATCCTAATATTGTAGAGCAGTATAAATGATGAAAAACGAGTACTATCGGATTCTTCGTTGGTCAGGTTATGAAAAAGACCCAGGGAAAAGCAAATCCTAAAGAAATAACTGCTGTTCTTACTGGTGAATTAAATAGTTAATATAGAAATTTTTAATAGTTTTTATTTTTAAGATAGTTGTCTCCTTGTAGAAAATCAGGGAGTGCTTTTGTAGCAAAGGTTTCTGTTCATAATTGTCTTCAATTATAATAACCAACACTAACTATTTTTACGGTTTCTTGTGGAATATCTTTTCATTTAATACAAATATCTTGAGTTTGTCATGTAAGTGGATTTGCAACTACAAGATATGAGTGGTTTCAGGCAACAAAATCTTTTACTTTATTTGCTGGTCCAGTCCATTGCGTCATTTTGAGCATATCGCTTTCAGACCAAACTACTCAAAATTTCCATGTTCATCCATCTAGAGATGTTAGATTTGAATCAGTTCATACATCTCATCTATTTACGTAGTTTACTGATTTTGTTACAACATTAGAAAGGCTATTGTTTGTTAGTCAATTTTCATGGAAAAGAGGAATTATAATTGATAATCCAGATCAAACAGTTGTTTTTTTTCATTCTTCATCACATCTATTGTAACTATCTGCTAAACCAATTATTTCCATTCAAAACAATGGTTCTTGAGGGCATATTCATTCATCATTTATAGGATATGGACATTCGAAAATTCATGCTGTATATCAAGAATCAATGCTGTACATTACTCAAGTTTCTTTACTTCAGACAATGGCTAATCCTAATTCTGTTCCAGCTTTTGCGAGATAGCTTGTTTTTTCATATGAAGAAATTTCTTCACTATATTTAATGAAATTTTTCATGTAGAGTGCTACAAGGACTCATGTTAGTGCAGAAGCAAGGAGAATAAATAACGCAAGTATTGTTACATTTCAACGAAATCTTTTAATCTTCATTTTTTATTCATCATTAGAAGAATAAATATTTGGTGTTTCTCATTTTAGACCAAAGAAAAATTGAATTGGTTGCACACTAGAATTACTCCATTTTAATGGATTATAGAATTTACTATAGAGTGCTCAAATAATCCAAAAAGCTGGTTGTCATGCTCTATATGTTGTTATTCATTCCATGATTATTTCTTTTGTTGGTTTATATGGGACTACTCTAAATTTCATTTGAGTTAGATGATATTCTCAGCTTCAATATTCAGTATCTCAAAGAAGAACAATTTCTTCATTATTTCTGTTGAGTATTAATTTACAAGTACTTGTAAATTCTGGGTCAACTTCGTTGATATAGTTTTCATTGTAAATTTTATTTGAAGTATAACAATCTCCAGTTGTATAAAGAGATGTTCAAGTCCAAATGTCTCATGTTAGGTAAAGTATATCAACGATACCATGATTATTTATTAATGAAATACCATTGTTTTCATAGGCTTTGTAATCGAGTGTTGCAGTTTGCGATATGTTATCTAATACTTGTGAAAGAATAAGACTTTCTTTTGCTAGTTCTTTATCTTGTCCTATTCTGAAAGAAACTTTAGTTATCGTAGTGTAAGTTTTTAACATAATTCAAGCAAGCATTCAGAATATTACAAGTACGATTAGGATTTCAACTAAGGTAAATGCACGTTTTTTCATTCTTAAAATATAATGTAAATTGAAAAGTGTTCTAATTACATACTGTTCTTTCAGCTGGAATGGTATCTTTTATACCAATAAAGCTTTCTAGAACTATCTCTCCTGTTAGATTTCCTCTTTTATAAAGAGCATGAGAACTTATTTTTAAGATTTTGTTTGGATCTAGAGTTGTTCCATCTTCTGCAGTGATTCATGTGAAGGTTATATATCTTGCAAATCATTTTGCTGGAAGAGGAGAGCTCGCGTTTTTTGTGTTATAGATATAATATCCCATTCAATCACTTCAAGTGTAGAGTTCTAGATTATATTGATTAAAAGCTCACGCAAAATCAGTTTTTGTGTCTACAACAGGTCCTTGTTCAAATATTCGATATGGTTTATCTCCTGTTCAGAAACCTATTTTAAAATAATTATATCCATTATCTCAGAGATAATATTCTGGACAGTTTCATGTAAGGTAGTTCCAAGGCAATCCTTCTTCAATTCTACCGTCTCTGAAGTTATAAGCTATTTCTAATCCTTCTTTAGCTAAAAAGCTTGCTTTTGTTTTTGTGCTGATATTGTCAAAATATGACAAACTATTGGTTAATACGTTTAATACTGCAAGTATTCCTACTCAAAAAATGAAAAGAACAATTAATATTTCAACCATAGTGAATGCCTTTTTTTTCATTGTCTTGACAAAGGATTAAATTTAAAAATTTATAGTAATAATGGTCTATAATTCAATATTAAAGGATGAATCCTATTTTCTCATATACATCTTTAACTTTTTTTTCAGCAATGATATTTGCTTTTTGGGAGTGTTCATGAAGAGTTTTTGATATTTCTTCATCACTGATTTTATTAAAGTTTTCTTTTATTGGTGCGAGAGTTTCACGCATTTTTTCAAAAAGATAGTCTTTAGCTTCTTTATAAGAAAGCCCTCAAGCGGTATATTTATTTCTAAGTTCTTGATCTTCTTCTTGTGTAAGGAAAAGTTTTGTGAGGTTATATACATTACATTCATCTGGATTCTTTGGTTCTTCTATTGTTTTTGCATCTGTTGGAATTTGTTTTATTTTTTTAAGCATAGAATTTTCTTCTTCAAGTAGTCCTATGTAGTTGTTGTATGATTTAGACATTTTTCTTCCGTCTGTTCCAATTATTGTAGCAACTTCTGTTTTAATAATTGGTTCTGGAATTTTGAATGTTTCTCAGTAGGTATTGTTAAATTTTTGTGCTATATCTCTTGCATATTCTACGTGTTGTTTCTGGTCTTTACCAACAGGAACTTGATCTGCATCATAAAGGAGAATGTCAGCAGCCATTAAGAGAGGATAACAGAATGTTCAAACACTAATTTCTCATGCTTTTCATTTTGCTATTGCTTCTTTATATGAATGCATTCTTTCCATTGTTCACATATTTGTTAAACAAGTAAGTACCCAATTTAGTTGTGCGTGTCATGGAATTTCTGCTGGGTTATATACAAGTGTTTTGTTTAAATCTGCTCCACAAGCTAAATAGAGCTTTACAATTGTCATGCTATTCTTTTTTAAAATTTCTGTTTCTTGTGTTTGGGTAAATCAGTGCATATTTGCTAAGAAAAGAAAAAATTCAGCATCTTTATATGTATTTTGCATTTCTACAAATGGTTTTAATGCTCAAAAGTAGTTTCAAAGATGTAATTCTGATCAAGTTGGTTTAATTCCTGTTAAAATTCTTTTTGTCATGAACAAATACTATTGGAAAGATAAATATCTAGATGATAAGATATATAATTATAGTTAATATGCAAGTTTTTTTCGTTATTTGACAAAAGTAATAAAGTGTATATAATATTATTGTATTTAGTTCTTTAATTATCAATAAAATGGTTGATATGACAGATAATCTTTATTGAAATGAACAGCAATTAAAGGCTATTAATGCGAAAAGTACTGATGTTTTGGCTACGGAGGTTTGAGAAGTCTTGTCGTTATATTGAGAATTATCACAAGAAGAAAAACAAATGTTAAGGTCTTTTTTGAAGTGATGAGTAATTGGAACAGATGGTGATTTTTCAGAAGATTTTGGTGAAATAAAAAAACTAGTTGATTGATGGAGTGAAAATACGAAAAGTTATTGTTATGTAAAATTGGCTGCACAAGATGATTTAATGGCGACTTTGTTGGGAGATATCTAGTTTTATTTAAATATGTTGTTGTGTTTTTACAGAAAGTTTTTTTTAACTTTCTGTTATTTTTTTTATACTAAATAACTGTTGAAAATTCTCTTTGAAATAATAAAGTAAGTGTATCTTTATTCTCTTATTTGTGCAATAAATGAGTCTTGCCAATAAATATCGTCCGCAAACATTTGATGAAATGATCTGACAAGAACATATTATTGATATATTGAAAGCTCAGATGCAATCTAGAGATGCTGTTCATCACAATTATCTTCTTTTTTGACCCAGAGGTACTTGAAAAACAACATCAGCGAGGCTTATAGCAAAGGCATTAAATTGTTTGGATTTGCAAAATTGAAATCCATGTAATCATTGCGTGAATTGTGAATTGATTAATAATGAAACTAGTCTAGACTATGTTGAAATTGATGCGGCCTCACATACTTGAGTTGATGATATAAGAGATGAAATTATTGATAAATCGATATATCCTCCAACTGCATTAAGGAAGAAAATCTATGTAATTGATGAAGTGCATATGCTTAGTAAAAGTGCTTTTAATGCGTTGTTGAAAACGATAGAAGAACCCAAATGAAACGTATGTTTTATTTTGGCTACAACGGAAATACATAAAGTTCCAGATACGATTATTTCTCGCTGCCAGGTTTTTAATTACAGAAAAGTTCTCGATTGAGCAATGATTTCTCATTTAGAGCATATTTGTAAAAATGAAAATCTTTCATATACAGAGTCAGCATTAAGAATAATTGCAGAAATTTCTGAAGGTTGTGTGAGAGATGCAGTAAAATATGTTGATCAAGTTAGTATTTTATGAGATCTTAATGAAGAAAATGTTTCTAGATTTTTAGGTGTTGCTTGAGAAGCATTGATAGAAAATTTATTGAATTTAATTAGACAGTGAGACAGAAATACTATTTTTTCTAAATTAGATGATATAGAACAACATGGTATTGATCTTTCTCAGTTTGCAAAACAAACACTTTGATATATTGATAAACATATGTTAGAAGATGTAGATTTTTATTTGAAGTGTTCTGAATGTTTTTGAACAATAATTTCAACATTGAAATGGTATCCTTATCCAGTTATTGCTTTTAAGATTGCTATTAATAATCTAGTATCTCTAGATAATCAAAAAATAGATAATCAGTCTATTCCTAAGTATGAGAATAATAATCATGATATGAAAGTATCTTCACCTTCTGTTTCTTCAGAAAAAGGGAAGAAATCTGTAGATTCTGATAGCTCTAGTGAGTCAAAACAAGAAGAAAAACATGTTAAAAAAGAACAATTAACGGTGCCTTCAGTATCTTGATCTTTTGATTTTCCTGCAATATGGTCAAGAGTTCTTTTTTGAATGAATAAGCCAACAGCACAAGAAAATTTAAAAGATCAGGCAATTATAGAGAAAAAAGAAGGTAGTGTCGTAGAAATTACAGTAATTACACCACTTGCAAAGATGTTGTTAAATAATGAAGAAAATAAAAAGGTTGTTGAACAATTATTGAGTAAAGAATTTTGAGAGGCGGTAAGTATTACAACTACGTTTGTTAAAAAGGAAGAATATTTTGCAAAAAAGATGTGACTTTAATATTTTTTCATAAATTTTTATATAAAACCTTTAATGTAAAGGGGATTTTTATGCGTTTTGTTTTGACAAATTAGGTAATATAAATAGAAGAAAAGCAGTAATATGAGGTTTTTATAGTTTTTGAAAAAAAAGAAGTAGTGACCTTCGAGGGAATAGCGTGAAAATTTGACAAACTATAAAAAAAGAATATCATTATTAGGAATATTTTATATTTACTATTGTGTGATGTTCTCACGTAAAACAAAAAAAAGTAAACGAAATTGAGTTATAGCTCCATTAGTAGTTGGATTATTGGGGGTTTCTTGTTTTGCTTTATGGCATGCATTATCTATTCCTAGTTTTGCTGCAGATCCAGAAGAAACTACAGAATGAATTGTAGTTACAGGAGTATCAAATGTAACTGAGTATCTTACATCATTAGTGTTGTATACAGATGATCCAATGAGTAAGACTGCTGTTGTTTTGAAATATGATGCAGATCTTAATGCATTGATTATTGAAGGTGCTGTAAATGCAGATGCTCTTGCAATATGAAGTTGAAATCAAATTCATGGTTCTGGTAATGTAACTTTGTGAGGTGAGAAAAATATTATATCAAATAGTAATTCTAATTATTCAGCTATTGTTTGATGAAAAGGAAATACCATTAATTGATCAAAGTCATGAACTCGTTCATTAACTTGATCTGTAATTGTTTGATGAGAGAAAAATACTTTGAAAAATGTAAATCCTAATTCATTAATTATAGGGTGATATTTAAATACGTGAGATGCTTGAGAGTATCAAGTTTTCCTTTGAGGTACTTGATCTAAAAATACGAGTAGTGCTAAATATTTTCTTGTATTATGAGAGGGGGGTAATACAGTTTCTAGTAATTCTATTCTTATGTGAGGAAATATTCAGGGAGCCAAGAACGGTTCTCATACTTATAGTAGTATATTTGTATGGTCTGATACTTGAACATTTACTCCGAATTATTCTAAAGCATTTTATGCAAATACATCGGAAGGTTTTTGATTAAATACAAGTAGTCCAAAATTAAAATTGGATCTTAGTAAATCTGGAGTTCTATATATTAAAAAATCAGGTCAGATTAATGCTAATAGCCAGGCTTTGTGATTGGAATGTAGTAAAAATAGGCCTGATGTGAAATGAACTATAGCTTATATTGAGAATTGAAATAATGTGTGATTATGTGGATGTAATGGTGAAACCTGGGTACCTTTGTCTATAGATTCTTTTACTCAATATGCTTGTGCAAAAGCTGGTTCTGCATGAACAACTAATTGTTCGTGAAGTTTAACTCATGTGGTTAAAAAAGCATCAAACTGAAAATTAAGATGGTATTCTGATGGAAATAATTGATCATGAGAATGGAAATATCCAAATTGGACTTATGGTGGTGTTGAATCTTGAATAGGTGGGGATAGAGAATGTGTTTATACTTGTGAAGTTTGATATGCACCAAGGACAGGTGATACTTCTACAAATTGGAATCCTGTATGATGGTTTACTTGAAGCTGTGTTCAGTGTACTGAGATTGCTAACAGAGATAAGTGGAGAACTGCGTGAAGTTGAGTGGATGATTGTGGTTTTTCATGTAAGGCTTGATATAAGTATGATCAACAGGCGAGAACTTGTACTATATGTTCTATAGGAGAATGGACAAAAGCAGATAATCAGTCATGAAGTTGTTCTAGATGTGAAATGCCTAAAGGAAATGCAAATGTTTCTTCAAATAGTTGAACATGAGGTACATTGAAAGATGGAACACCATATTTTGGTAATTTTGTTTCTATTTGAACCTGATGAAATAAAAATAATTGTAGGTTTACATGTTTGTCATGATTTTATGTGAGTTATCAAAATAATTCTAATAATGCATGTGTGCAATGTTGACTTTGACAGTGGTCTGATTGATGATCAGTAACTAGTTGTTCTTCATGTACGAATAAGCCTTCTTGAATTTCGTTTAAATGGAAAGATTATCTTGATGATGTATCTTGGAATCCATGAACTTTATGAGAATCTGATACTTTTCATTATACATCTATGTGATATGATTGACCTACAAGTTGTGAATGGAAATGTAATGCAAATCTTTGATTGGTAAGAGAATGAGATTCTTGTGTTTGTTCGGATAAAGGTGATACTCATTTGGAGATTGTGAATTGAACAGCTAGATGTGTGTCAAATGTAAAGAATCGAAATTGTGGTACTTGAACTGATGGTTCTGTGCCATGAACAGGTGCTGTTAAATGACAATGAATAGTCTTTGATGTATGATGAGAGTGAAATTGGACTTCTTGGAAACGAAAAGGTGTTAGATGGAAATATGTTGATTATCAAGTCTTTGAAACTAATTGATCGCTATCTGAATGTGAGTGGACGTGTCCAAAAGATTATAAAAGAGTTTGAAATAATTGTGAGCCTCCAGCTGTTGGTGTTTGTTCTTCTTCATTAAATGACAGTTATGTTTCTGAATCAGCTAATTTAACGAATTATAGTAGCACTTCATTATGTGATTCTTCAATGTGAGTAAGTTGAACTCCTTACTATAAAGATACTGATTATACTTATAATAAGGAAACTTGAAATTTTAAATGACCTGAAGTTGCATTGAGGGCTAAATGATGGCGAACATGGACTTGTAATTGAGAGGTAGATTATGCTGCTGTTTCTTGTGTGGCTTATGTTGCAGGTAAGGAAGAGGCTTGAAAATGTTCCTTAAATCAAGGAGAACCGGCGTGTGTTTTGAATTCATTAAATTTACATGGTCCTGTTTTGACATGACATTCTGAGTATTGAGATTGAAGAACTTGGCAAGTGTGATCGACAGATAAGTGGTTGAAATGGAAATGCCCTTGACAATATTGATGAGAAATGGTTAATTGTTGAACGTGTGATTCTTGATATACTTTCCATACGTGATCTCAGAGGTGTTATGCGAATACAAGACAGATTGATTGTTTTCAGTGAACTAATCCGACAACATGGCCATCTAAGTGATATGTTCATGGAACAGGAATCTTTACACAAAGTCTTGATTCAAGTAAGGAGGATTATCTATATACTCCAGAAACAAAGCGAACATATACATCAAATACTGTTGTGAAAGATTGAACGTGAACTAGTACTTGTATGTATACTTGTGATACATGATATCATGTGAAGGATTCTGATAAACATTGTTATGCTAATAGTTATACTATTGAATATTATTACGATTGAGATAAAGTTTGAACTTCAACTCATTATTATGATACTTCAAAATCTTTAACTTCTGCTTCTTCATTATGAATATCTAAAGATGGTTATAGTTTTTATGGTTGGTCTCTTGCTGATAAGAATTTTGAGAGAACATATACTGACCAATTGCCTGTTCTAAATTTGACAGAAACAGATGGTGCTGTAATAAAACTTTATGCTATTATGTATAAAACTGTTAATTTCTATAGTTCTACGAATAAATCTGTTAGTAAAAAGGCTACGTGATATTATAGTAATGGTGTATGTAGAGTTGTAACTCCATCATCTCCAAATGCTATTGATTGATGGACTTTGTTAGGATGGAGAAATGATGTAGATGCAAAAGATAAAACGGTAAATAGTACTGAGAATCAAGTATTAAATAATTGTTCTACTAATTTTTATGCTGTATATAAAAGAACTGCTAATTTCTATAGTTGAAAAAATTGAACGAAAAGTACGTCTACTCAATACTATAACACGGAGGGTAATTATTCTGTTTCTATCCCTTCTTGAATTCCTTATTCAATTACGACACCTAGTTGGACTATTTTGTGACGAAGATCTGATACGGATGCTAAAGCTGCAGTATATGATACGACGTATACGTCTTTAACATCTTCATCAAAAGATTATTATGCTGTATACAGCAGAATATTAACTATTGCGTATAAATGAAATGGAAGTGATTGATGATCTGCACCGTCTAATTCAACTAATACTCAATATTTTAATAGTAATTGAAGTGTTTCAAGTCCTTCATTCGTTTTGAGATCTAATACTTTTACTAGATGATGATATTCTTTTAATTGATGGGATTTGTGAGCAGCTTGAGCAAGTTATTCTTGGTGACCATGAGTCTCTGATTCTGCAACTAAGAATGCAAATGCTCAGTGGTCTGCTAATTGATATAGTATAACATATACTTTAAATTGATGAACTAATGATTCTTCGAATCCATCAAGTTATACTATTGAATCAGAGACTATTACATTAAAAGATCCTACGAAGTCTGGATATACATTTAAATGATGGACTTGAAGTAATTGAACTACGCCTCAAAAGGGTGTCAAAATTACTAAATGAACTACTTGAAATAAATCTTATACTGCAAATTGGGCAGTAGTCAACTATAGTATTTCTTATGATTTAAGATGAGGTGCTGTTAGTTCTACAAATAAAACATCATATAATATTGAAACAAGTACTTTCACTTTAAATAATCCTACGAGGTCGTTTAGTACTTTTAAATGATGGACGTGAACAAATTTGACGAGTGCGACAAGTACGGTTAAGGTTACAAAATGAAGCACTTGAAATAGGTCATATTCTGCTACGTGGGATTGTGTAGGATGATATGTTCCAAGTTGAAATGCTTGTATTGAGCAAGAAAAAAATTATGTTATTTTAGAAGGAAAAACGGCTAATCGTGTTTTATCTACTTATTGATATAATAATAATGAATCTCAATCTGTTGAGGTTTGTTTAAATGGTGGTAAGTATGAGGATTATTTAAAAAATTGGACATATTGTTCAAATTGATGTCCTTATGTAGATTGTTATGTTGATTGTATTTACTCATCAGAATGAGATAGTGTACTTTATACATGTAATGATGGATGAAAGATAATCCCATCTTGTGGTACTACAGATTATGAGAAATATTGTTCAGATAATCCATGAAAGCTTTGTTATATATCAGTCAGTGATTCTTCGTGTGATACATTGAAATATTCTACGGATACAATAATGTGTGATAATAATTGTTGAGCTGCTCCATATTGATCATCGGCTTATCAGGAAATTACTTCTTGTAAATCAGAAGTTAGTTATGTGAAGTGTGATGGATAAGTATCTATTTTATTTATATATTTTGTATAAAAATGAGAAACATTCTTGAAAAATCTACATTTAAAGGAATTATTTCGTGATTCTTTGTTTGTCTTTTATTTTGAGTTGTTGTTTTTGCGGATTGGACAAATCTTAAGAGTTTTCGTAATACTTGGTGATCAGATGCTCCTAATATGGAAAACAAATTATCTGCGGAAACATGGAATTCTGTTCTTCAAGAGTTGGATCAATTAAAAGTTGAATTAAGCTGAATGCTTGCGAATCCTAGTATAGCAATACCTTCGTGAGCTATTATGGCTTTTGATTCAAAATCTTGATGTCCTGAGGGATGGAATGTTTATGAAGCAGCGAGTTGAAAATTTCTTATGTGAGTGTCACAGAATAATCTAAGTAAGGTTGGTAGTTCTTCATGAAGAAAAACTGTTCAATTATCGGTTGATAATATTCCTCCACATACTCATCTTTATAAAGATACTATTTATTCTGAGGGGTATGAAGATAATAATGGGGAACGTTTTATGGAATCGCATTATTTGGATTTTAATGATCATAATATAAAGGTTGTTACTAATGGAAGATATGATCTTCCTGGTACTACTGTATTAAAAAATGGTAATCCTATGTGAAGTATTGTTTGATCTGATGAGTGATACGATTTAGATAATTGGCCATATTATTGAGTTAGAACTACCTCTAGTAATGTTTGTAGTTCTTATTATTCAGATTTTTGGGCTACAGATTGATATGTTTATTGACAATTGATTGATTTTAAAGGAAATAAGCTTCAAAATGCGATGAATTCTAATTGTTCTAATAGTTATTCTGCAAAATCTCCTGTTGATATAGAGTATTCAAATCTTAAAGTTGTTTATTGTAAGAAAAGTTAAAATAGGTGTATATATGAATGTTGGTATATGTATGAAAAAAAAGATGTTTTATAAACATCTTTTTTTTATTATAATTTACCTTATTCTTGATTTTTTATAAAGATTTCCCTTGTTTTATATTAATGATATTTAATTGTCCGCATTTATGAAATTTTTTTCTTTTAATTTGATGGATATGGTGATTGTTTATGAAAAGAATTTCTGATAAATCATTTCCCATCCCAATTTCCAACTATTACTATTTTTTTGTCCTTTTCATAAAGAATAGTCTGTATAACGAATATCAACAGGTACTTCAACAAATTTTAATTTATTAATTGCTATTTGTTCATTTATTTCGTTGGCATAGTGCATACCATCTGCATTGATGTTTATTTTCTCTAATGCAGGTAGGGTATATACTCTATATCCGTTATGTGGATCGGAAACTTTTACTCCATAAAATAATCTTGTGATGATTTTAGAAAGTCGGAGTATAATTCTTCTTGATGTTGGCATATCATAAGATATTGCTCCTTTGATAAATCTTGATCATAGGAAGAGGTCTACATCTTTATTATTTTGTATTGCTTTTTGGAAACGTTCCATATCTTTAATATCCATTTGTCAATCAGGATCGAATCATACTACTCGTTTTATATTTAATGCTTTTGCATATTTTTTTATAAAGTTATATCCTGTTTTATTTGCTGCTCCTCAACCTCTATTTATTGTGTGTGATATAATAACAATTAGACATTTAGGATATTGTTTCTTCTTTTCTTCTAATATATCTAGAGAGTTGTCACGTGATCCATCATTTATAAATACCATTTTCCTTACTCAATAAGCTACAATTTCGTCAATTGTTTTTCAAAGTACTTTTGCTTCATTATATACTCTAATATTGAAAATAAAATCATCTAGTTCTTTGCTGTTTTCTCGGTGTGATAGTTGGTCTTTTACTTCATCATATGCTTTGTTTATTGCATTTGTTGAAATTAATCTTGTTAAATCATATCAATTTTTAGAGATGATGTTAAGGAGATGAAAGACAATGTAAAAGAGTATGATGATTGAAAAATAGACTATTAATTCAGCTCATCTGTTTAATCAAAAAGTAATACCAATAGCATTTAGCCATTGTATTTTTAGTGAAAAAACGGCGATAGTTCCTCATCCAAGGAAGAAAAAACAAAAAGTTATTAATGAAATTTTATTTCTTTTAAATGCTCTGAATGCTAAATACATAAAAGAAATACATGCTAGGATGAGTACAATTTGAAGCTTAGTCATTTTTTAAGTCTAAATATAAAGGGTGACTATATTATACTTGGAACGATTTTTAATATTAATTCTTTCCTTTTCTTTAAATATTCAAGATATTGTTTTTCATTTAATTCAAAAAATGTTGTTAGAATTGGAGCTCAAATTATTGGAAATGTTATAAGTCACATAAAGTTGATAAAGAATTCTTTAAATTCATTAATTCATTTTCATGTTTTTTGCATATATTGTTCTGCAAAAACAGTTTTCGAAAAAATATTGTTATCTTCTATAATTTTTTCTTGTACTGTTTTTATATTTGCTCTAATATTATCAAGAATAAAAGGAAGGACTTTTATATTCATTATGTTGTTATCAAAATAACTGTCGCAGAACCCTCTTATTTTTTCATTAAAGCTAGTGTTTTTATCATTTAGTAGAAGGAACATAGAATCTCTAAAATCTTCAAGTAATTCAAACATTATGATATTAAATAATTCTTTTTTTCATCAAAAATAATAATTAAGAAGTGCTAGATTTACTCATGCTTTCTCAGTTATTTCTCTAGTTCTTGATCAATCGTATCCTTTTTGAAGAAATATTTCTTTTGCAGCTTGTTTAATTTTTTCTTCAGTTTCTAAATTGAGTTTTTTTGTCATTCAGATGTCTTGTTTAATAAATTATTGATACTTTAAAAAAAAAGTGCGGTAATGCAAGTATCTTTTAAAAAAATATAGGAATTTTGATATTCCTATATTTCTTATAATATGGTTTTAATTGTTCTTATATTAGTACATTCCTCACATTCATCCCATACCTCACATTCATGCATCTGCTGTATGATCGTGATGGTGTTCTTTTTCTGGAGCATCAACAACAACAGTTTCTGTTGTAAGGAACATTGCAGCTGTAGACACCGCATTTTCAAGAGCAACTCTTAATACTTTTGCAGGATCAATGATTCCAGCTTCAAAAAGGTTTTTAAACTTTCCATCTTTTGCATCAAATCAATAGTTTATGTCGTCAGATTCTTTTACTTTTTCAACAACCCAGTCTCATTTAAATCATGCGTTGTTTGCTATTTGTCTTACAGGGTATTGAATGGCGTCTTTAACAATATCAATTGCAACTTGTTCATCTGCATCATCTAGTTTATAGTCTTTTAATATCTTAGATAATTGTAATAGAACGCTACCCCCTCAAGCAACAATTCCTTCTTCAATAGCAGCTCTTGTTGCATTTAAAGCATCTTCAATCTTGTATTTCTTATTTTTCATTTCCATTTCTGTAGCGGCACCTACTTGAATAACAGCAACACCACCAACAAGTTTTGCTAATCTTTCCACTAATTTTTCTTTATCATAGTCTGATTTTGTCATTCCGATTTGGGCTTTGATTTGTTCAGCTCTTTCGTTGATTTCATCTTGATTACCTTTACCATCAACAATAACAGTATTGTCTTTAGTTGAAATTACTTTGTCTGCTTTACCTAACATATCAACTGTTGCATCTTCGAGTTTAATACCCAATTCTTCTGTTATTAGAGTTGCTCATGTTACGGTTGCAATGTCACGCAACATTTCCTTTTTTCTATCTCAGAAACCAGGAGCTTTTACTGTTAGAATGTTGAGCATTCATCTTATTCTATTAAGAACAAGAGATGCAAGAGCTTCTCAATCAACATCTTCTGCAATTATTACGAAGTCTTTTTTTCAAGTAGAAGCAACAGCTTCAAGTACTCAAAGGATTTCTTTCATTGATGAGATTTTTTTGTCTGTTACTAAGATATAAGGTTTTTCAATAACTGCTTCCATTCTTTGTGTGTCTGTAACAAAGTATGGGCTCGAATATCCTTGATCAAATTGCATTCCTGTTTTAATCTCTTTAGTTAATCCTAGTGATTTTCCTTCTTCAACAGTTATTGTTCAATCTTTACCGATTTCTTCAAAAACATCAGCAATAAGGTTTCAAACCTCTTCATCTTGAGCTGAAATTGTAGCAACTTGTCTAATCTTTTCTTTACTATCTCCAATTTTTTGAGCTTTTTTTTCAATTTCTTCAACTAGTCTATCAACTGCTTTGTGAAGTCATTTTCCTAAAGAGAAAGGGTTAACTCATGATCTTATATATCTTAATCCTTCTTTTGACATAGCTTCAGCAAGAACAACAGTAGTTGTTGTTCCATCTCAAGCTTCTTTATTGGTTTTTTCTGCAGCCTCTTTAATCATGCTAGCTCCAATATTTTCTGTTTTTTCTTCCAAATCAATTTCTTTTGCAACAGTTACTCAATCGTTTGTTACGATAGGTCATCCAAAAGGTCTTTCGAGAATTACATTTCTTCCTTTTGGTCACATTGTTACTTTTACAGCGTCAGCAACCATTTCCATTCAAGAGAAGATTTCTTTTCTTGCGTCATCTCCATATTTAATTAGTTTTGCCATCTTTGTTATTTGTTATATATATAAAATGTTATCTATCGAAGATTTCTAGAAGTTTTAATAGTGCGTCATCTGATGATTTAAATTCTCATCAAGTTGTGTACTTTACAGTAGTCTTAGTTTTGGTTATTGTTTCCCAAGGGTGCTGAGTACTATAAATGAAGGTTACAAAATCTTCAATTGTTATCATTGATTTAGAATCATCAAGAATATTTGGCACTCCTAAATATCAAAGAGTTCTTGCTCTTTCATAATAATAGTAGGCTCGATGTCCTTGTGTCTTTTCTTTTTGATATCAATCTATAATTCTCATTACAAGTGCTACTGCTTCTTGAGTACTCAAAGTTCTTTTAGGGTTTATTCTTCCATTTGATCAGCGGAGAATTCAAAAGTTACAAAGAGTTCTTAAATCGTCCTCAAAAGCATCTTCTGCAACTTCTATATCATTTGCTTTACATAAGTTTCCTGAGTATCCTTTTCTTGCAATATTGTCAATAAAATTTACAAGAATTGGAGCAACCATTTCTCTTGTAAGGTATTCATTTTTTAGATACTCTGTTTTGTAGGAAGTGAGTAGTCCTGCGTCTAATGCCCAGTCGAAGGCATCAGAGCTTGTTACTGCATAGGTATATCCTGCAAAAAGGAATAATGTACAGAGGATTAAACATCAAACGATTTTTTTCATGATTTTTAGGTTAAATTAAATAATTAATTTTAGCCTTCTTTTGCCATGATATAACTTTGTTTCATAACAAGATATTTTTCTTTTTTTCCATCTTCGTCTACTTCTAATTCATCTATAGAATACTTTGCAAAATATACAATGTCTCATATTTTTACATCAATAGGAGCTCTAGATCAATTTTCAAGGATTTTCCCGTTTCCAACTGCGACAACTTTACCTTTACTTGGTTTTTCTTTACTTTCAGGAAGGATAATACCTGATTTTGTTGTGGTTTCTTCATTCATAGGTTTAACCACAATATGATCTTCCAATGGAATAAGCTTTGTCATAAGTGTATTATCATAAAAGAAATAAAATGTTCACCATGTTTATTTTGTGCTAGATATCACATAACATAAATAGGTGCTACATTGTTATATTCATGCAAAGAAAAAATGCAAGTTTTTTTAGACTTTTATTCTTCATCAGTTTCTTCAAAATCTTCTTCAAAATCTTCTTCAACATTTGTGATAATTTTTTTCTTTACTTGAAATCCGATTGTAAGCATTCGGATTCCATAAAGTACCATTCCAAGTCCAACAAGAACTGTTATAATAATAACTTCTAGGAATGCGTTAGTTGTGAGGAATAATCCAAAAAGAATTACGATGATTCAAGTAAGTAGTAATAACCATCGATTGCTAATTTGTAGCTTTTTAGTTTTAAATGCATCAACTGTAATAAGAATACCTTTAATTATGCATCATATACCTAAGATTACTACAAAAAGTGCTGCAATAAATTCTCAAATTTCTGGAAATAGCAAAAGAATAATTCAGAAAATAATTTGAAAAATTGAGAACAACATAAGTGCTTTTCTTCAAGAATATATTGTTGTAGTAAGATCTACAATAATTCAGATAATTCAAGCAATAATGATTTCAATGCTTGCAATTATGATAATTGTTTTTAATGATAATTCTGGCTTTAAGCAGAGAAATAGACCTAATAGGATATAAAATAATCCGTTTATCCAATAAAATGATTTTACTTTAATCATGTTAGTGTATTAGGAGTTAAAATTCTATTTGAATGTTAGTTAATAGAGATGGTATTTTCAAGTAAAAATAATGGTAAAGTACTTTGTATTAAGATAATTTTTCAATAGCTTGAAAACAATTAGCAACTCTTTAATATTGATTTTGTATATTTATTTGTGAAGATTATTTGTCTTATGTCTAAAAAGCTCTTTTTTTTCTTACTTGTGATTTGTACTTTTTTGTTATTTAGTTCCGAAACTTATGCATATAAGGAGCTAATGATAGAAAATAGGGGGAGTACTCCTATAAGAGTTATAAAAGTTGTTTTAGATTGAGAACATTTTGTTGTTGCTTCTCCGGCAGAAAATGGATGAGCAACTGTAGAGGAATTAGCTAAAAAGGTTTGATGAGATACGGCTATAAATTGAGCGTTTTTTTGTCCTGATGATTATTCTTCATGTAAATTAAATGGGAAAAGAGTTACTCATACAGTTTCAGAAAGAGTCTATCTTGGTAATGGGTCTGACTGGAGTATGTATTGGTGAGATACATCAATTAGAATGATTTTTTGATTTGATAAACAATGAACACCTTTGTTTGTTCAAAAAAGTTCATGAGAGGCTGATATAGGCTTGTGGAGTAATTTAAATAAAGATAAACTGGATGATCTTTATTTTGGTATTGGTAATTGGCCAGTTTTATTATTGGAAGGGGAAGATGTTGTTCAGGCTTCTTCTTTGTATATTGATTCAAAATTAACAGGGCGTGCTAATAGAAATTTTATTTGTTCTACACAGGATAATTCGACAGTTTATATGTGAGTTGTTTGAGGTATGAGCGTACGAACATTGCCTAAGTTTTTAAAGGAACAGTTTTGATGTTATAATGCATTGTTTTTGGATGCTTGAGCAAGTACAGCTATGGTTTATGATTGAAAAACTTTAGATAGATGATCTAGAAAGAGGGTTATGGATGCTTTTGTTGTTTTGGATAGGGATGAATATATTAAATTAACGGGTATTACACCGGAAGAAAAAAATATTTCAAAAGTACAGTGATACAATCCAACACAAGATGATTTGAATCGTTTGAAAAATGTTGAAAATGTTATTGATTTGATCTATAAAAAATATGGTAAATCAAAGTATAGATGGCCATTTATTAGAATTATTCGTGATATGGTTAATGATGATTTACCTGCAGATAAAAAATGGTTGTACAATCAAGTATTAATATATCTTTTTACAATTGATAGTTTTTAATGCAGCTTCCTAAAATAGGTTTATGAACTTGGAAAGTGCATGATGAAGCTGTTTTTTATGATGCTTTATCTTTATGATATCGTCATTTTGATACAGCATGGATTTATCACAATGAAGAATGTTTAGGTAAAGTATTTAAAGATTATTGAAAAAGAGATGAATTATGGATTAGTAGTAAGATCCGGTTTGACTATGTTCCTGATTATTCTTTTCATGTATTTAAAGATGAAGATTTTTTGTATTCACAACTTGAAGATAGATTTTTAAAAACACTTAATGATTTGAGAACTGATTATCTTGATTTGGTTTATCTTCATTGGCCTACATGGTATGAAAATGATGCAAAAGCATTTGAAAAACTATTACAGTATAAGAGAGAAGGCAGGATTTTACATCTATGAGTTTCTAATTTTCCTAAAGGTATGCTTGAAAAATTTTATTCTTTGTTTTGAAATGAGATTGAATATTTACAAATTGAAAGGCATGCTTGTTTAGAAAATCAATTATTGGAGGGTTTTTGCAAGGAGAAGAATATTAATATTGTTGCATATTCTCCATTTTGACATGGACATTTGTTGAAGGATAAAAAGTTGATGATATTAGCAAATGAAATGTGAATATCTGTACCACAAATGTTGTTGGCTTATTTATTGAGTAAAGGCTTTTTTGTTATTCCAAAATCTTCGAATTTTCAGAGACTTCAAGAAAATATTGAAGCATGAAGAGTCGTTTTAAGTGAAAATACAGTGCAGAGTATTGATCGTTTGGAAAAACATTTTCGTTATAATAATCCGCCATTTGCTCCTAGGTATGAATAGCTTTTTCTGATATGTTTTTAGCAATTTTAAGAAAACTTGATTTTTTGTAGCTATTTGATACTCTGATTTTGTTATTTGATGTATTTAAATTCTAATTATTATTGCCATGCCTCAATTAGAAGGAAGTCAAACAGAAAAGAATCTCTTAAAAGCATTTGCTGGAGAATCTCAAGCAAGGATGAGATATGACTATTTTGCTAAACAAGCAAAAAAGGAAGGTTTAGAACAAATTGCTGGATTTTTTGAAGAAACATCATTGAATGAAAAAGAACATGCAAAAAGATTCTTTAAGTTCTTAGAAGGAAGAATGGTGGAAATTACAGCAACTTATCCTGCTGGGAAAATAGGAACAACATTAGAAAATTTAAAGGCTGCAGCTGATGGAGAAAAAGAAGAATGGGAAGAAGCTTATCCTGAGTTTGCTAGAATAGCACAAGAGGAGTGATTTGTTGAAATTGCAGCGGTTTTTAGAATGATTGCTGTAGCTGAAAAAGCACATGAAGCAAGATATAGAAAATTATATGAAAATTTGGAAGCAGGAAATGTATTTAAGGCGTGAGATAAAATTATATGGAAGTGTAGAAATTGTGGATATCTTCACGAATGAGTTAGTGCTCCTGAAGTATGTCCAGCATGTGCTCATCCACAAGCATATTTTGAAATAGCTTCATTTAATTATTAATAATTTTTTCATTTCTTTTGGTAGAGAATTAAATGCAATTCTCTACTTTTTTTATTTGTTATGTCTTGACAATTGTCATTAATTGTAGTATAATATATGTAATAATCTTTATATCTATTTGAAGGAATGCCAGAAAGGAAAAGAAAATGATCCAATAAGTCTGTTTCTAAGAAGGAGGTTTCAAAAAAGGAGGTCCTTCATACGGAAGAGATTAAGCAGAAATATAGTAATTTGGAAAGAAATATAAAAAGAAGATTGATCGAATGGTTGTTACATGTTAATATTTGAGATGAGTGATATATTTCAAGAGGGCTTTCTTTTACTAAAGATTTTGAAATTAGAGAACTTGAGGAATATGAAAATCCGAAATTTCATTTTAATCTAGCAAATATTAAGGAGTGAACATCAAAGACATTAATTAATTCTTTGAAGAATTCTCTTTTTGATGAGATTGATAGAAATATAGAAGAGGAAGATATTAAAAAGGCTTATAAAAATGGAATTCGCAAGTTTATTGAGATGCACATGAAAAAGAATATTCAATATTTGGTTGATAAGAAGAATTTAACATATAGAAAGTTTATAACACAGTATCATCATTTAATAAAAAAATGAAAAGATGGTATTGAAAAATATAATGCATATGCCCAAATTGGGAAGCTAATGAATGAAAAATTTTGAGAAAGAGCTTTTTCTGTACAGAAAGATGCTGATGGAAAAGAAGAGATTGTTTTTTCTGAACTTTGTAGGAAGTATATGTTTACCTTGTTTTATAATGCTAATACTGTTTGGAAGGAGTGGTGAAAAAGTATTAGTCAGGTCTTTCATGATGGAGATTTTCCGTTTATTACGGATAAAACACCAGCTGACTTGGAAGATTATGTTGAAGTTGTTCAGTATCTTATAACGAGAGACAAGCATAATCCTTTTTGAAAAAGAAGTGAAGAATGAAATAAGGAATGGTCAAAAAAAACAGCACAGTATGCTGATATTCTTTGGGCTCTTACAAATAATCAGTTGGGAATACATAAGTTGGTTGATAATGAGACTTATAATCCTTGATTGTCTGAAGATTTTGAAGATGAACCAGATTTTGAATGGGATTATACAACAACCAATCTTGAAAAAATTTGAGGATGACAATTAACAAATATTGTTGAGTCTTATAATATGCATGAAAAAAAGTGAGAAAATCCATTTAGAGTTTGAAGGAGAAAAAAATCATTATCTTCTTGTGTTGAAAAAATAATTGAATGAAAAAAAATTAATGATGCTATTGGATTCCGTATTTCAATGGAAGATGCAAGTAAAGATCATTTTACAGATATTGAAAAAATTGCATCTGAATGGATTAAGTATTTTGTGACTAGTTTGGAAAATCATCCAGATAAGTATGTGAATGCTAAAGATTGAGAAAAAATTGAAATAAGATCAATAACTATTGATAATAAAAATGTATTAAAGATTTGAGAAATGAATCAGATTTTGGAAGATTTAAATGGTATTTTGCCTGGTAAAGTTGCAAAAAGAGAAAAGCAAAAGTCTAGTTTTATAACAGAAGAAGAATGGAAAAATGAAATGAAGGAACATCATGTTGATGATTTTAAAGATACAGAAAAACGGTTAACATATTTAGCTTTTTATAGACAGATTACAGGTGGAAAACCTAGAGGAGTGAATGGTGCATATAAAGATTTTAAGTTTAATGTTATTATTGATGTTAAAGACAGAGAAGGTAATAGTGTATGAGAAAAAACAATAGAGGTACAATTTGATGATATTAATAATTGAGTCGGTCTAGCAAATTATAATATTAGAAATTGTGAAAGAAGTATTAATACTCAAAGTAATCTTTCATTCAATCTTCCTTTATCTTCTGTAAGAAAAGAAGTTGAAAAAAATATCAAAAAAATGGCTGTTTGGGCCAAACACAAAGATAGAAAATTTTCAATAATTGATTTTTTTAATGGAGTTAAGATGAATATTTCATGATTTAATCATAGAAATATTTCAAATAGTACAGATATTGATAAAACAATTATTGAAGTTATTAATTATTTTATAAAAAAGGGTTCTTTTTTCTTTTATTATAAGTCAAGGGATTGAAAAACACATCCAAGAGAAGATATTATGCTTTCTAAGTGATTATTAACTACAAATAATTTGGATAGTGACGATCTTTATAATATACAAGTTGTTTCTTCTCAAGAAATTTGAAAGCAACAGTATTCTTATTTAAGAGATGAGGCAGAAGCATGGATTTGAATTTATGATGAGGATCAAGAGAAAGTGCTTTGGGCAAAGTTGTGAGATATCGTAAATCGTGTGAATTTATGAAAAAGAAAGGATCCGCAATATTATGTTGTATGAGAAAAGGTTGAAGGATAGAGGTATTAAAAATGAGGAGCTATGAGGTAGTTCCTTTATTTTTTTCTCTTCGATTTTCAACTTTTTTATCATTTCCACTTAGTAGTTCTTCAGGGACTTTCATTCAAAAAACTTCTAAAGGTCTTGTATAATTTGGAGCTTCGAGGTTTTTTAATCCTTCTTTTATTGAGTAACTTTCATTAATTCGACTTCATTTTTCTTTTATTACTCATGGAATCAGTCTTGTTATCGCTTCAATCATTACCATACTAGGAGTTTCTCATCATAGTACAATAAATTCTCCAAGGGAAATTTTCCTAAAATTTTCATGATATTTTTTTTGGAGATATGCCTCACATCTATAATCTATTCCTTCATATCTTCAGCAAACAAAAATGAGATGTTCTTTTTTACTTAATCAATATGCTATTTTTTGATTAAATACTTCTTTTGATGGCGATGGAAATATAATAGAAAAATCAGATTTTTCTAGATTGTTTTTTGTTATGATATCTTCAATACAGTCAACAATAGGTTGTGCTTTTATAAGCATTCCATCTCCTCATCAATATATTTGGTCATCAATTTGTTGGTGTTTATCTGTACAGAATGCTCTTGGATTATGTGTTGAGAAGGTGAGTATCTTTTTTTCTTGAGCTTTTTGAATTAGAGATGTTGTTAAAAAACTTTCAAAAAGTTCTGGGAAAAGTGATATTAGATATATATGCATGTTAAAATGTAGATATGAAGTAAGAAAAATGCTTTTAGATAGCCTAGTGATTCTCCCTTGATTTTCAATAAAAAAACTGCATAAGTACATTGTTATTTTAGCTTTTTATAGTGGCTAATGAGATATTTATTTGTTATGGTTCTTATATTCTCATTGTTTGTTTTAACTTGATGTGCTGAACAGTTAGATCAATTTAATGATTCTGTTAATACAGTAAGAGAATCAGAAGAATATCAACAAGTTAAGCAGGGTGTTAATTCTTGAGTGAAATATGTTGGAGATAAAGCAAATGAGTTTATTGAGAATAATACTTGAGCAAGGCAAATAGTTGGTGCAGCAAATCAAACTTTTGATAGGGTCGCGGAAGAAACGGTAAGAATTAAAGAACAAGCACAAGAAACTGTAAAGGATTTTTGAACTAAGGCAGAAGAAGAAGCTATAAGACAATATGAAATCTTGAAAGAAGAAACAAAGTCTTCTGTAAAGGAGGTAATTAATAAAAAGGTTGATGATGCATTTGATAAAATTTAGATTTATTATTTAAATTGAGAATGAGTATTACAGAGCAAGAATTAGAGCATTTAGCTGTTCTAAGTAAATTGAAATTGACGGCGGAAGAAAAGGAAAAATATTTACATAATATGGATTCTATTATTCAGTTTTTGGATCAATTAAAAACTCCTGAAGAAAAATTTGAGATTTCAGATGAGGAAAAATTGAGATGTTTTTCTGATGGAGAATTATATGATAATCCTAAGGATTTGTTAGATAACAGTGTTCATAAGAAGTGAGATTTTGTTGCTGTTAAGACTTCATTTACTAAATAGTTTTTATTTTATCAAAATATAGCCATGCGAATTCTAATTTTGGTAATTATTGTTGTTCTTTTGTTTACAATGGTAAGGGTTGTAGATCAATATGAAAGAAAAGTTGTCCTTACTTTAGGAAGATTTAGTAGGATTCTTACTCCATGATTAAATCTTATTGTGCCTATTCTTGAAAAAACTATTAATGTTGATATCAGAGAAAAGGCTGTTGATCTTCCATCTCAAGAAGCAATGACGAAGGATAATATTGCTTGTTGAGTAAATGCAGTTATTTATTATAGAGTTAAAGAGGATCAAGTAGATAAAGCTGTTCTTAATGTTAGAAATCTTGATTATGCAATGACTCAATTTGCTCTTACAACAATGAGAAATATAGTTTGACAGTTTGAGCTTGATGAGCTTTTAGCTAAAAGAGAAGAAGCAGCTGATAAAATCAAGGCTATAGTTGATGCTAAATCTGATTCATGGGGAGTTGATATTTTGTCTGTAGAACTTAAGGATATTAATATTCCTGATGATTTGAAAAGAACAATAGGTAAACAAGCTGAAGCTGAAAGAGAGAAGAGAGCTAAGATTATTACTTCTGAGTGAGAATTGGCAAGTGCTGAAAATCTTAGAAAGGCTGCAACAATGCTTGCTGAAGCTCCAGGGGCATTACATCTTAGGACATTACAATCTATTAATGATTTGAGTTCTGATCAATCTAATACTACTGTTTGGATGATTCCAATGGAAGTCCTTGATGCAATTAAAGGATTTAATAAAAAAGCATAGTACAAAAAGTTTTCTTAATATAAAAAAGCACTCAACTGAGTGCTTTTTTTAGTATATTGTTTTATTTTATTGTTGAACAGCAACACCATTAATTTTTTTCATAACTGATCAATTCATCATTTCTCCTATTTCTGAATTTCCGTTATTAGCTATTTCTCCATTATCAACTCCATTAGGATTTGGAGCTGTTCTGAATGGATAGTCTTCAGGAATATAGAATCACTTAATTTTTGATAAACATTTTTGGACATTTGATTGCCAATTAATTGGACTTGATGCGTAGATTTTTCATTCATCATTACCGTATCTTGAAAGTTGTTTGATGGTATGGTAATTACCTAAGTATTGGTTGTTAAGTGTTAATGGTATGAGTCTTGCTCCATTATAAGGGTTCGCATATGCGATACGGTCTCATCTATCATTGTTTCATACGTTACCAATATTATTGTCTGTAGATAAGAATCTTCCAAGTGTAGATTCAGCAAAGGCGATACATATTACCATATCTCTATCAATATTTGTTCCTTTAACTACTTCATCCCAGAATGAAAGATTTCTATATGTTCCTACTGCATAGGAATTTAGGAATGTTTGAGCTCTTTCATCTACAGTACGTCCTTTAAGTAGAGATACATTGGTTACATCTATAGTTCTAATAATTTGATCGTTAAAATACTTTAAACGATATTCTTCAGGAAGAACTTTTTCTCTATCTTGAACTACACTAAGATCTAATACAGTTAATGGATCTATAGCAACTCCATCTTTATAGAGTGAGAAGGTTAGATTAGCTCCTTTTGAAATAAATCCAGCTCATTGAGTTCATGGTTCTCATCAACTTTGTGCAATAACTTGACCTCTTTTTACATAATCTCATTGTTGGATGTAGATTTTGCTGAGGTAAGCATATGTTGAAATATAACCATCTGTATGCATAATCATAATCCAGTTAATTCATGCTATTCAGTTGTCAACATAATAGACAATTCAGTCTCTCATTGCATATACTGGAGTTCCATAATCGATAGAGAGTTTTAATCAAAGGTTCTTAAACCCATTTTCTCTTTCGTATGCTTGGTCTTTAAAAACTGTTAAAATTTGAGTAATTGGATATGTTGGCCAAGCAACAGGTGAAGCTTCATTTTCAGAGCTATCAACATGTTGACTAAGAGCTGCTATTTTTTCTTTTAACCCATTAGTGTCTAAATATTTTTTTTGTACAATATCTCCAACAAGTCCGTTAATAGCTTCTTGTAAGTTTCTTTCTTCGAATGCATTATCTGTTAATACAGCCTCTTGAAGTTTTTTCTCACTATAAAGTTGCATGAAACTGATTAAGTATGCTTTTTTTTGTTCGAGTTTTTTCATCTCTGTTTTATAATAATCAAGAGATTTTTGTGCTGAAACTTTTAAATTTAGAAGACTATTAACACTTTCTTCTTTTTGTTTTTCTTGGATTGATGTTTTTTGTAAAAGAGTATTGATTTGATTTAATAGGATTCTTAATGTATCATCTCATGCTAAAAGTTGTGGCATGACATCGGATTTTACAAAAGTCTTTAATAAATCAACTTCTTCTCAACTTTCTGTATATATTTCTCTCTCCATTTTATAAACAAGTACGAGTAGTTGATTAAGATAGTTTTTTGCAATTTCTAGATGTTGCTTTGTTTCATTAAGTGTTTCAATGTTTTCTTTTAGAGCTTCTTTATATTTATAAAGTGATTTTAATGTTGAAGTTATTTTTTGTGTTGAATTATTAATGTCTTGGATAACTTTTACCATCTCGGTTCTTACTTCTTTATATTGCTCATCTAGAGTTCAATCGTGCTTTTCTTTTGATGCTGCATCCATTTCATTAAGTCTATTCTTGAACAAAGAAAGAGAATTTCTGAGTTCTGTAACTTGTTCAACTGCAGATCTAAATGAAATATCTGTTGAGAATTCTCATGTGAAAATGTCTCAAGTCTCTGAAGTCGCCTGAGTTATTAATGGAAATAATAATGATAACGAAATAAGAAATCCAATTTGTTTTTTCATTATGATTTTTTTGTTAATAAAAGTAGTTTAATTATAGCTAAAAACTAAATAAAGAAATAAATAAATTTGTGCAGTTTGTTTGATTCCTCTAGTGATTTTTAAAGAATATTGAATATCTATTGACATTTTAGTTATGCTGATGATTTATTAATTGAAAAGGGAGTAGAAAATCCTATACTTTAGTTAGTTGATTAATTTCTTTATGTTTTAAACAGACATTGTATGTTTAAACTCCGTCTTATTAGACCATTTTTTCATTTCCTTATTATTAATGCACTTTTCTTTTTGATGTATAAAATAAGGATGTGGACAGATCTAATTCCTTGAGTTCAATTACCTATTCCATTGATTAATCCTCAGGAGTTGATGATTTTTTCTTTAATCTCAAGTGCCTGATTTATTTTAATTTGAATTGTTAAAGACTTTTATTGTTTAAATAGGAGAGTTGTTAACCATTTTCAAACATTCTCAAAAACTTGGATTTATCGGTTTATTTCTATTTCATTTTTATCTTATTTTGGACAAGGATTTATCTTCTTTTTTTGAATCTCAAGATTTATTATTATCTTTGCTTGAATATTAAGTTATATTGTGATTTTTTTCTTTGATCAATGATGGAGGGCAATTGAGTATCAACAAGAGAAAAAATCTTGAAAAAAAATTCTTATTATTTCTGATGAAACAATGGATTCTTTCGAAATATTGAGAACAATTAAAGACAATTTTTCTTTGCCAACAGAATTTATTCGTTCAGATGAGATAGAGGAAACAAAATTTTGAAATTATGAAATGTGTGTGGTTGTTTGAAATTTTAAAAAAGATAAGTTACAAACTATTTTTGAAAAAACGAGATTCCATGACACAAGATTTTTCCATATTTCAGAAGGTTTTTTCTTGGAAGATGTTGTTTATAAACCAGAGGTTATCCAAAATATTATCGCATTAGAATATAAACATTCTAAACTAGATGGTTGGTCAATTATAGTAAAAAGAATTTTTGATTTGATTTGATCTTTCTTTTGAATCATTTTGCTTTCTCCAGTCTTTTTATTGGTTGCAATAGCAATTAAACTTGATTCAAAAGGTCCTGTAATTTATAAATCAAAAAGAGTGTGAACATGATGAAAATTGTTTACGTTTTTGAAGTTCCGTACAATGTATACTCATTTAAGTGTGTGATATGGAGGAAAAGAAGCTGATGATCTTTATAAAAAGCTTATTGAATCAGATGCTAACACAAGAGATTGAGTGTTGCCTAAGATAGAAAATGATCCAAGAGTAACAAGAGTATGAAAATTTTTGCGTAAAACTTCATTGGATGAATTACCTCAGCTTTTTTCAGTTTTTGTTTGAACAATGTCTCTTGTATGACCTAGACCACATTTGGAGAATGAGGTTAAAAATTATGAACCTTGGCAGAAAAGATTGTTGAGTATAAAACCTTGAATTACTTGATATGCACAAGTTTTTTGAAGAGATTCTTTGAGCTTTGATCAAGAAGCAAAATTGGATTTGTATTATATTCAGAATCGGTCTATATGGTTAGATATTTATGTTATTGTATGAACATTTGGTGTGATATTTAAATGACGCTAATTTTTATTTTTTCCCTTCTATATATGAAAAAAGTTTTGTTTTGATTGGTATTTAGTTTGTTTTTCTTCACGGCTGTTTTTGCTTATGAATTAAATGATGAGGAAAAGCAGGAAGTTTGATTATTAAAACAGCAAATTACTGCATTAAGTGAAAATGATAATCAGGCATTGTGGAGTTTCTATGAACAGGCAAGAGATCTTATTTGATATTTCTCAGATGAGAAAACTAGTTATTATCTTACACAATTAAGAGATTATGCATTAAATAAATTTACTACTAAAAAAGAAGCTGCTAAACAGGAGACAGAGGAATTAAAACAGAGTTTGTTATCTGAGTATGTTTCTTCTTTGGCTAATGCTGAAGAGTTGACAGAAAATTGTTATTGATGGTATAATACCTTAGATAATTTGAGTTATGCTTATGATTTTCCAACTGCATTAACAATTGCTGTATGGTATAGAGAATCAAGTTGTTGATATTATTTACCTAAGAACTGAGATTGACCTTTCCAAATTGTAAATAAGGATTATTGAAATTGAGAGATAACGAAAGAAATATTTGAGCAAACAATAAGGGACTTTTTAGAGTTCTCTTGGAATAAGATTAATTGGTATAATTCTAAAAATCCAGATACTCCAATTGTATTATGATATCGTTCATTTAATTATGCTGATTTGTATAAATTTGCTGGTTTATATAATGGTTTAAGTGGATCTACTGTATATTGAGATATTGCTCCAGCTAATGAAAAATACTTCTTAGAAAAAATGAGTTGAGAGTATGAAAATTGAAAGAAAAATTGATTATTCTTACAATTCTTGAAGGTTTTAGAATGGGAATTAAAGCAATAATCTTTTTGTGTTAGTGTGTGAATTTTAATAATCTTGTGTTATTATTATGGATTTTTCATCAATTCTTGAAGATGCAAAGAAGACGATAAATTCTTTTAAGGAGAATAATCCTGACTGAGTTGTTGTTATTTGGTGAGCTACTGCTACCTGAAAAAGTAGACTTTCAGTAGAGTTGTCTCAATTTTTCCCTATGGAAGTTATTTCTTCTGATTCCAGACAGATTTTTAGAAAAATGGATATTTGAACGGATAAAATTTCTTCAGAAATTAGAGCGAAGATACCGCATCATCAGATTGATATTGTAGATCCAGATCAAACCTATACTGCTTGAGAATGGAAAGATGATTCAGAAAAGATAATAGATGATATTTTGGTTAGATGAAAATTCCCTTTTATTGTGTGATGAACATGACTTTATATTGATACGATTTATAGGAATTATTCTATGCCAGAGTGTTCTCCTCATTATGATTTAAGAGCTGAATTAGAAGAGAAAGAGAAAAAAAATCCAGGGATTCTTCATCAAGAATTAATGAAAGTAGATCCGGAGGAGGCAGCAAAACTTCATCCTAATTCAATAAGATATATAATTAGAGCTCTTGAAATTTTTTATGTAACATGAAAAACAAAGACAGAAGGGTATATTCAACAGCCTGTTCGTCATCCATTGCTTATGTTATGACTTTGGAGAGACAAGGAAACAACAAATCAATTGATTAACGCAAGAATTAAAGAAATGTTTAAAATGTGATTAGTTGATGAAGTAGATGCTCTTTTAAAGGAGTGATATTCTCCAAGTTTACAATCAATGCAATGAATTTGATATAAAGAGGTTGTTAGGTATTTGCAATGAGAATATAATTATGAAAAAATGGAGGAGTATTTAAAAAGAGATACTCATCACTTGGCAAAAAAACAAAGAACTTGGTTTAGAAGATATATAGCAGAGTGAATTCAAAGTCCTAAAGAAAATGTTATGTATAAAGTTCGAGATCTTTAGAGTTGCGTCCATACAACTCTTTTTTCTCAGTTAATATCCTTGAATTCATGAGCTTTTACTTTGATTTTATCTCAGATATTGTAGTACTTTTTCCAATCTACACCATCTGGTGCTGTAATTTGTTTTTTATGGAGTAATCATTCTACACCTTTTACGGTTACAAACATTCAGTAATTATACATAAGTTTTACGTATCAGTCGTATTCTTCTCCAAGTTTAATATTATCTACTGTAAATCATGTTTCAGAATTCGTGCTTTTGTTTCATGATTTCTGATTCTTTTTTTGTGAGTTTGTTTCTCATTTTGATTCCTTTTTAGGGAGCTTTTTTTCTAAGTTTTCGATATTAGGAACTAATTTTAAGAAATCTGTTGTTTCTGGATTAAGTCCAGATTTTTCATAGATTTCTTTTAATTGATTTTCTACATCTTGTTTTGAACCAATCCAAATTGTTAATGGTTTTTTATTGTTACAAACAAGTGATTTATGTTGGTAGATACTTACATAAAAATGAAGATCTGTTTTCTCGTCTAATTTAACAATTTTTCATTTTTGTACTTGTAGTTTTGCAACATTTTCAAGACCTTTAGGTGCTGTATACCAAATCATTTTGTGATTTCCTTGTTCTACGTCGACAATCATTGCATCAGCCATTTTATCTTCAATTGAAGCATCAACGAACCAGTTAGTATTTTGTTGTACTTGAAAATCTTGTAAGTTTTTAGCTTCTTTTTCACTTAATCCTAATCCTTCAAATCTTGCTTGTTCAGCTATTTTTTCTTGTGCAGAAAATGATTTTTTATTCCAAGCGTTCATTAGAACCTCAAGTTGTCATCTTTCCATTGCATATCTTTGTCTTGACTGTTTCCTAATCTTCTCAATATATGCAATATCTCATTCTGCTTTATATGGAGGAAGCGTTTTCATACTGAACGGATCAGATGAAATACCGTCAACCATTAGTCTTGTATAACATGTATATTTTGGAAGTGAAATTAAGTCATTAGTACTTACCATTTCTTTATATTGAGATGTCATTACAGCGGCATCATCATATCAGAGGGTAAATGAGAATATCGTTCAAACATTACCAAAAATGGCATCTCTAATTGTGCTATCAAGTTGTGAAGTATATTGGTTTGCAACAATAAGAGATAATTTATATTTTCTTGCTTCTGAAAGAATAGTGGCAAATGATTTAGTAGCAAAGTTTTGGAACTCATCAATATAAAGATAGAATGGAGTTCTAAGATGTTTTGCTGTATCAGCTCTTCACATGGCATCTATCTGTATTTTTGTTACGAGAAGAGATCCAATCATATTAGCATTATCTTCTCAAATTTTACCTTTAGAAAGATTTACTAAAATGATTTTTCATTCGTCCATAGCTTTTCTAAGACTTAATTTTGTTCTAGGTTGTCAGAATATGTTTCTTACTAATCTTGATGAAAGAAATTGTCCTACTTTATTAGTAATAGGACCAACGGCTTCTTCTCTTTGTTTATCTTGCCATTTATTAAATTCATTGTTCCAAAATTTTAGGAGCACTGAATCATGAATATGTGAAATTACTTCTTCACGGAATTCTTTATCGGTTAATACCCTTAAAATATGCATTAATGTTGCATTAGGGTAGTCAATAACAGAAAGTACAACGTTTCTTAAAATATATTCTAGTCTTGGTCACCAACTATTATCAAAGAGCTTTTGGAATGTTGAAACTACTCAGGATGCAATTCTATTTTTTTCATCTTCATTATCTGCTTGAAGAAGGTTAAATCCTATAGGATATTCAGCGTCTCATACGTCGAAAAGAATAACGTCGTTGATACGATTTGATGGAATATATTCAAGAAGGTCATCAACCAGTTCTCCATGTGGGTCAAGGAGGCAAAGTCAATTTCATGCTCTCATATCTGAGATAATCATGTTGTTAATGAATGTTGATTTTCAGGTTCATGTTTTTCATACAATATACATGTGTCTGAATTTATCTTCTTCACGGATTCCGAATCTGATTTTATCTCATCTATAATCTGTATCTCCAAGTAGTGTAAGTTCTTTTTCTGGTGTGTTATCTGGTGTAGGAATATTTGTTGGATAAGATAATTTTCTGTAGAGTGTATAATCAAGTCATTTTACAAAATTAGCTTTTGTTGGAAGATGAAACATGTTGATGGCTTGAGAAAAGCTTACAGGCATCCATTCTCTAATTTCCTTTTTTTCAAAACTTCATGAAGAGAGGAATGGAGCGAACACTGAAGAAAGAAGTTTTGAAAGTCCTTCTTTTGTATAAGGATCTTTTGTCTTTATTGAGTATCGAACACTCATAAGAAGATCTTTAGGTTCTTCTTTTGGTGCATCTGTATCTTTAGTTTCTTGTTTTTTCCCATAAGTTCCTAAGAATATTTTCATTCCTTTTTTCATTTTTCACATGAATTTTGTGAAATCATCTTCTTCTAATTTAAATGTGTAGTCGAATTCTATTCTTAGATTGGAGTCTTTATCAACATTTTGGAATACTGCAAAAATATCATTCATTGGGTCAAGATATGATCAATCTTTGGTGAATTCATCTTTTGTCTTTAATACTCAAGTACATTCTTTTCAAGTAAAAAAGCTTTCTTTAGTTAATCATAAGAAAACTTTTTCTTTACAGATTGGTAAATGTTCAGCTTCGCAAAGATCTGATGTTGTAAATGTTGTATAGAATGTGTTAGAAAAGTAGATTTGAAAATCTCTAGGAAGCTTTACGTATAGTTGTATATGAGTATTGTTTCAGTAGATTATGAAAGAAATTTTTTGAGACTTGAGTGAAATTAAGTTTTTTATCACTTTTTCCCAATGCCCCACTCAAAGGTCATTATCTTTGAATGGTTTGATTTGGTAATACACGTATTTAGATGTTTTTTTTTCTGGCATTGGCTTGTGTTTTTATAAATTTATTTATTACTAATATTATATATAAAAAATAGAAAAAATCAACATATATGTAATAAAATATATGAAATATAAAGATAAAAAAATATATAGGTTTTTAAATGAAATTTTTTAGAATTTTTCTTTTACTTTTTCGTATCCAAGTTGTCAGCAAGCACCTTTTGCTTCTCTTCACATACTATCACGTACTGTTACAGTAACATTTCAGTCTTCTAAGATTTTTTTGAAAATCTGGATATTATTTTTTGGACTTTCTTTTAATTCTATTGCTGGATTTTCGTTATATGGAATAAGATTCACATGGGCTAATCTTTTTGAAAGAAGTTTTACTAATTGGTGTGCAAGTTCTGGTTTGTCTGTGAGGTCTTTTATCATGATGTATTCATAAAAAATTCTATTGTCAGTAGCTTTTACGTAATTATCGATAGTTTCCATGAGATCTTCTAATGGATATGCTTTAGCAACCGGCATAATTTTATTTCTTAATTCTTGGTTTGGAGCATGAAGGGAAATAGCAAGTTTAACATCAACTTTATCTTTTATGAGTTTTTCAATTCAAGGAATAATTCAGCAGGTAGAAATAGTAATATGTCTTCTTCAAAGAGAAAATCTATCCTGTTGCAACATAATTTCTAAGGATTTTCTAATATTTTCGTAATTTAATAATGGTTCTCACATTCCCATAAAAACAACATTTCTTATTCCATTATTTGTACCATCTTCTTTTTTTCAAAATCTTTTTTTGATGTATGTATTTGCGTAGAGGATTTGTGATATGATTTCTTCCCAAGTTAAATCTCTTTTAAATCATAGTTTTCAAGTAACACAAAATAAACAGTTCATTGCACATCCAACTTGAGAAGAGATACAAAGGGTAATACGATTTAGTTTTGGTTTATCTTCTTTTACGTATTTTTCATTTTGTCGATGATACATTAAAATTGCTTCAATAATGTGTCAATCTCTTGTTTTAAAAGCAAATTTTGTGGTATCTTCTGCTTCAATAGTTTCTATTACTTCGATTGCTAGAAGATCAAAATGTTCTTTTAGTTCATTTCTTAAATCTTTAGAAAGTGTTGTTAGAGTGTCTCGTTCAGTGTTTTGGTTCTTATATAATTCGAAAAATATTTGCTTTAATTTAAATGGTTGAAGTTTCTTTTCTTTGGCTCGTTTTGTGAGCTCTCATTCATTGAAAAGTGCTGGTTTGAATTCTGTCATTTTTTTATTATTCGATATGAAATCTATATCTATTTTCTGATTTTAACATTGGGAATAATTCGATAATATCTTCTTTTTTAATTTCTTCATATTTTTCTAGGACTTCTTCTAGGCTACGAATTTCTTTTTTACTAATATATTGATCTCATAAATAACTAGCCATTTCTGCGGATCATTCAATTCACATTTGTATGTTTCATTTTATACAATTTTTGGCATTATTGAATTCTTCATCAGTAAATCATTCATCTAGAAATTTATCAACGACTTCGTTAATTTTTTCTACTCAAAATTCAAATTTGGTCTTATCTAATCAAGCTCTTATAGTAAATAATCCATATTCGTTACTACATCAATGTCATGCGCTAATATAATAGCAGATTCATAGTTTTTCTCTAATATCTTGGAATAATCTAGATGACATATTTCATCATAGCATGGAGCATAAAAGACTTGCAGAATATCTTTTATCGTCGAGAAGATTTAACCCTTTCATTGAGATAATAATATGATTTTGTTCTGTTTCTTTTTTGAAAAATCATTTATGTTCTTTAGGAAGATTCCATGAAAATTTAGGTTTTTCTCTTGTACACTTTTCAGGTAGGTTTTTGAATAATTTTTCAATGTTTTTTTCTAATTCTGCTTGATTAAGTATTTTTCAAGCGATGGTTATAATAAGATTATCTTTTGTGTACAATAATTCTTTATATTTGAAAAGATCATCACGCGTGAAATTTTGAATATTTTCTTCAAATCAAATAATAGGTCTTCCATAAGAATTATCTCAAAGAAAATATGTTTGCCGTTTATTTCGAACAACTGATATAGGATTATCTTCATACATTTTAAGTTCTTGGATGATTACTCATTTTTCTCTTTGAAATTCAGAATCAGCAAATTGAGCATCCATTAACATATCAGCTAGCACTTCAAGTCCATATTCTGCAAATTGAGGCGCTGATTTTACAAAATAATTTGTTGTGTTCTCTCATGTTCAAGCATTGAAAATTGCACCTATTTTGTCCATAGCTGTTGCTACATCTTTAGGAGTCTTTCGTTTTTTTCAACCTTTAAAAAACATATGTTCAAGGACATGAGAAATTCATGCTTCTTCTTTTGTTTCGTATGTAGATCAGGCCTTTACTCAAATATCTATGGTAATAGAATTTCATTCATTCATTGGCGCAAAAATACAATCGATTCAAGCGATTGTTTTTATTTCGTATTGCATGTTGTTTTGTGATATGAGTTAAATGAAATTATATTAGAAATTTTCTTATGCTCCTTTATTTGCACTATAGAAATTCCAGGCATCTTCAACAGCTTCAACGATACTTTTTTGAGGTTCCCATCAGAGTATTTGTTTTGCTTTTATTGGGTTAGCAACAGAAACAGCAACATCACCATCTCTTCTTTCACCTATTTCATTATTAATTTCTTCTCAAACAACAGTTTCAGCGATATTTAACATTTCTTTTACTGATTTACCATTACCAGTTCAAATATTAAATATTTCAAATGCTGGTGCAAGATTTCCTTCTTCTGTGATTTGTTCTTTTTCAACTTTTTTAAGAAGGTAATCGTAGCTTTGTAAGTGTGCTTGTGCGAGGTCTTCAATGTGAATGTAATCTCTTATACAAGTACCATCTGGTGTTGGATAATTATCTCAGAAAATAGTTATTTTTTCTATTTCTTTTTTAGCAACTTTTAGAAGATATGGAACAAGGTTTGTTGGTATTCCTTTAGGATTTTCTCCTAGTAATCATGAATGATGAGCTCATATAGGATTAAAATATCTTAAACAAATCACGTTGAATCCTTTATGTTGAGACATATCTTTCAGTAAAAATTCCATAACGAGTTTTGTTGTTCAATATGGGTTTGTTGTATTTAAGCGATCTGTTTCAGTAAATGGTGGAACATTTTTTTCTGCATCGTATACTGTAGCACTTGATGAAAAAATAAGATTCTTAACTTGGTATTTATCCATGATTTCTAGAAGAGTGATTGTCCCGTTGATGTTGTTATCATAATAGAGGAATGGATCATGGCAACTTTCTCATACAGCTTTTTTTGCTGCAAAGTGAATAACGCCATCAGGTTTTTCTTGTTCAAATACTTTATCAAGGAAATCATAGTCTCTAACGTCTCCTTCATAGAAAGTAAGATCTTTTCATGTAAGAATTTTTAATGATGAAAGGACTTGATCTTTATGTGTGTTTGAAAGATTATCTAACAATACAACTTCGTATCCTGACTGTGCAAAAAGAGCAGCAGTGTGTGATCAGATATATCCCAGTCATCATGTGATAAGAATCTTTTGGGGTTCCATATTTCTTTTTAAATGTAAAGAAAGACGCGATGTGTAATATAATGAAAGCGGGGTTAAAAGTCAAGAATAGGGCTTTTTGCTAGTTTATAATTGTGTTTTAAAATTTTAGTTTTTGTTCTCAAAAATTCTTTTATTTTATTTTTTGTGTCTAAAGAAAAATTTACTGGTTAATTTGCAAAAATAAAAATTTTGAATAGAATTATTCGTGAATACTTTTTATTCATTCTTCTAAACAAAAATGGAAAAATACGATGAATATTTAAAAGATCCAAAAAAGTACGTGGCTTTTCTTAATGAATTAATGCTTGAGAAAAATGCGACTGATATGTATCTGACTTTTAATGAACCTCCAACCTTAAGAATTATGGAGGAAGTTAATAGACAAAAAGATCTTCCTAAATTGGATGATACAATGCTTAATAAAATTGCATTAACATTAATGAATAAAACAGGACTTGATTATTTTGAAAAGCATGGTAGTCTTGATTTGTGAGTTGGTTATAAAGAAAGAAGATATAGGGTGAATATTTCAAGACAAAGAGGACATATTATGATTGTATCAAGATTATTGAGAAATACTATTCCTACATTAGAAGCACTTAATTTACCTCCTATTTTTAAGCAATTAGCTTATAGAGAAAATGGTATTGTTTTCTTGGCTTGACCTACAGGGTCTTGAAAGTCAACAACACTTGCTGCTGTAATTGAGGAAATTAATATGAATAAAAAGAAACATATTCTTACAATTGAAGATCCGATTGAATATATTTTTGAACCAAAAGAAAGTATTATTGATCAAAAAGAATTAGGAAAGGATGTTTCATCATTCTCTAATGCTATGAAATATGCGTTAAGACAAAGACCTGATGTAATTCTTTTCTGAGAGATGAGAGATTTGGAAAGTATTAGAAATGCTATTTTGTTATCAGAAACATGACACTTGGTGCTAACGACAGTGCATGCTAGATCATCAGAACAAGCATTGAATAAAATTATTGGTTCATTCCCTCCTGAAGAACAAACACATATTAGAACACAATTATCTGAAAATATGGCTGCTATTGTTGTTCAGAAATTGCTTAAGAGAATAGATAAACCGGGGTTAGTTCTATGACAAGAAGTTTTAATTAATACAACGGCCGTAACTAACTTGATTAAAGAAAATAAATTGAATCAATTAAAGAGTATTATGTATACTAATAGAATTTCTTGAGGTATGCAAGTTATGGAAGAAAGTTTGATTCAATTGTTTGAAGAAAAGAAAATTTCATTAGAACAAGCTTTGGAAGCAGCTAATGATCCAGCTTATATTAAGAGAGAATTAATTAATAGAGGATATTTGAGATAATATATTTTTATTCAGTTTTTAGGGGTTCCTTTTAAAGGAACTCCTTTTTTAAATATTTTTTCATAAGTGTCAACTTATTCATCCGTTGAGTATTCGTAGATTTTAGTGTTTTATTTTGTAATGAGTAAAATTATTGGAGAGGACTTTTAGTCGTTTTTCTAAATCTATGACAAAAAGAGAGGCGTTGGTTATGATATTAAGTAAATTAGTTCCCTATTGGGATATGGCGGAATGATTTTTGTTAATTGCAAAGGAAGAATGAAATGATGGCTTAATAGATTTAATTTATGGTGATATACTGAAGAATATTAGAAATATTAATTCTATAAATCAACGTACTGAAATGAAGAATGTATTAGAGTTAATAAAAGAAAAATCTGCTATTTCCATGAGAAAAGATGAGCAAGATGCAGAAAATATACTTAATGACTTTATTGATAATCTTTAAATATGAGTGATGCGGAATTATTAAAAAGTGAGATGGATGTTATCAATCCTAATGAAAAAATTGATTCTCAAGAAATTGAAGAGTTTTTGCAATCTGATGAAAATTTATGAAGGTTGGGAGAAGCTTTAAATTGAGCTACTTCACCAGAACTGTTGTGAGAATTTGAAAATGTATTAAAAGGTTTGTGTGAAAAAATATTATCTCAAGTAGATATTTCTGATAATCAACAAAAAATAGTAGAATATTTTTTAGATAAGTTTTGAGATAAGTATCCAGATTTAAAAGAGAAAGTAAGTTTAAATAAAGTTATTGATGAATGTATACAGACGAATGATATATTGCCGCAAAATATTGCTTTGTTAAATGAGCGAAATCAATTATTCTGATCAGAATTTCAAGATAAGAAAAATAAGATTAAATCAATTATTGATAATAAAATTAGTGGAATATCAGAAGCTGTTAACAAGATAATTGCTGCAAATAGAACGCCATGAAAATCTCCATATACTGAATCTCAAGTAAAATATATACAACTTTGGGCAAATGTTAATTATGGAGAGAATCTTCAAATAGATGGGAAAAGATGACAGTTATGAGCGAGTGGTTTGAGAAATGGAGAAAACCAAGGAATTACAAATCTTTATATTTATAGGCAAGAACTAATTACGAGGGAATGAGTTATAAAGTGAAGGGAAGCATTAAAAGCATTTCCTCAGTTAACTAATATTCCTAATTTAAATGAATTGTTGTGAGAATTATCAAATGAACAACAAAATAGAGTATTGAAAAATTTCTTAGAATTTTTTCTTCCATTTAAACAAGAATGATTACACTTTGAAAATTTAATTTGATGATGAGCTTTCGAAACTTTGATGATTTATCTTATACTAGCTGAAAAAACAAAATGAAGTAATGTTTTTTTAGCTCCATTGACTGATAGTGATATTCCTTCAAATATAACGAATGATTCTGATTATTATTTATTTAAAGTTGAAAATTTAAAAAATAAAATTGTCGATGAAAATGAAATAAATTTAAAGAACAATGAGCAATTTGCATTGTTATTAAAGCAAAGAGAATTAAATAGAAAAGTCGGTGTTTTAAACAATATTATTAAACAGATTAACAGTCTTGATAAGACTAAGAATAGAGATGAGAGAATAAACTTGTATAAACAGGCTATAAATTTAGCAAAAGATATTGGTGATCAGGGGTGTATAGATCAAATTCTAATACAAATGTGACAAGATTTTACAGAGGCAGAGATTAAGAATCTATTTTCTGAGAATGAATTAAAAGACTTAAAGAAAGCTAGAACAGAAGCAGAAGCTAGATGGAAAGATAGTGAAGAGACTCATGATTTACTCTCTCAAATTGATGCACAGAATGATAAAAAGTGAAAATGGATGGTTCAGGGAGTTACTTATGCGGAATTCAAACAGAATTGGCCTATTGAAGCTAACGCTTTTGATCATCAGCTTCAATGACCTGTGTATAATTATTCTGGACATATTTGAAGTAGCAAACCAGAGATACATCCAGCTTTTAAGAAGGTTACTGTTCCTTGATGTCAGCCTATTTTTATTAGATTTAAGAATGCTGATGAAAATAAAATAATTCAATTATTTAATAAGGCGAATAGATGAGAAATTAATCTTGTTATTCGAAATTATCGTAAGCAATTTGCAAATAATATATGAAATAGATGATGATCGTATAATTCAGATACTAGATGATTTTATGCAGAAAGGGACATGAATATTTTATCATTAAATGACCTTTCATATTCGAAAACAAATAAAGATGGTAGTGTTTCAATCTATAAAATATGAGAGGATACGCCTTTTAAAACTATATCGAAAGAAGAACAAGAAAATACTAGAAGATCTAGTGCTATGTGAGTCGGAAGCATTTTAACTAGGGAAATGCAAATTAATGGTGAAGAGTTCTCCTCTTTGAAAAATGGAATGGATGGTATACAAAATATAATTAGTAAAATGAAGGATTATAAATTGACGGATTTTGATACTGATGAAGCACGTAGAAGAGCTGTAGAATTAAGGAATTATACAAAAAAATTAAGATGAAAAAAAGATTCTATTATTTCACTAAGAACACACTTGGAGAATGTTAAGAAAGCTCGTAATAATAAATCTTTAACTACAGATGAAGAACAAGCGTTGAATAATTGTATTACTCAATTGGTTGTGCTTGAAAGAGCAATAAAAGAATGATGAGCTATTGATAAATTTGTAGATTATATTTTGAACAAAAAAAATGTTTATTCGAATGATGAAACATGAGAACAGATTTTAGCATTTTTGAGAGATAATGCTATACAGATTATTACAGCAATTTGATGTGCTGTTGCTTTGGTTGCCGCTATACCTACTTGATGAATGTCGTTGCTTTGAATGGCAGCTATTATGACAGCTGGTTCTATGGTTTGATCAAGATTATGAACAGAGCTCAATAATCTCGTTCAGAATACGATTTTCAAAACTACGATTAAAGTTTGAGACGAAGAAATTGAAATAAGATTTGATGATCCTTCGGATGTTAGAATGTTGTGGAATTGAAAACTTTCATTACAGGATTTTTTGATAAATGCATGAACTGAGTTTGTAACGTGAACAGTAACTTGTTTTTGATTCATGAAGGCATGACAATTAATAGGAAAGTCTATAAGTTGATATCTTTCAAAAAATCCGAATACTAAGGCGGAAGCTTTTTTGAAAAGAATAAATCCAAAATTTGCAGAAACTAAAGACCCTTTTGCAAATCAGATGTTTGAAAATGCAGAGAGTAAAATTAACCAAAATTTTTGAAGAAGTTGGGCAAATAAATTTAGAACTGAGTTTTGAGAAGAATTGTGAGAAGAGACGGTTGAAACATGAGCTGATGAAATTGCAAATCGTTTTGATATCCCATTATTGTGATTATTGGTTTCTACATGGAATTCTTTAACACCTTGACCAAATAATTCAAAGTTGTATTCAAATCATAAGGTTACATTAAATGATTTTTATCAAGATTGAAATTCGAATTTTGTAATGAAGTTGGATTATGATTTAGATAGTCCTTGAGCTTTAGATGCATTAACTTCTCATTTTGAACAGCATTGATTTATAAAGAATCCGGATTGAACATTTTCTAAACCAAGTGAGATTGATCCAAATCATTCTGAGATTATTCAATTGGTTCCATCAAAAGCATCTATTGATATTAGAAATTTATGAGCTACGATGTCAAGTTTTTGAATAATGATAGATCATTCAAAAGATTGAGAGGCTTATTATGGAAATGTGGACGAATTGAATGCTTTTAAGTCTTTGGTAGAAAATGGAGGGAAGTGAATTGTTACCATTGATGATAATTGAGTAGCAACTTTTAAGAATTCTAAGATAACTTTAACAATTAGGCCACAAAATGATTATTTTTGAAAAGAACCGAAACTTGCTGTGAATATGGATGCTGAGGTAGCTCATCATATGATTGTTGATAAAGTAAGGTTACCTGCTAATCAATTTGAGGTTCCTAAAAAGGATGGGAAGTGCGAGTATACCTTAAAGGATACCCACGAACCACCAGAGAATGATATTCCTTTAGAACAGGCAAAAGAATGTTTTTTCCATTGATTGGATATTACTGCAGAGCTTATGGATTGACAGCAACAACGATCTGTCTTGAGTTCTTGATCATTATTCCTTAATAATCCTGATTTTATGAAGTTATGATGAGATATAGATGTTGCTACTGATGCTCAAACATTTCGTAATGTTGCTTTGATTAAATGAGATAGTTGAAAGACAAAATTAGATCAATATGAATCTGATTGAAAAATTATGGATTTGGAGTTTACACTTATAAATCATGCAAAGCTTACATTAAAAGAAAATTCTAATGGTGATTATGTTGCTGAATGGAGTGATAAAGAATGAAATAAACATAGTGCTCTTGTCGAGGAACTTATTGCGAAGTGAGATATTAGAGTAGAATTTAATATACCTTCAAAAGATGGATTATTAATTAATTGTGAGTTTTTTCCTGAACCGAAATGATATTGATTAATCCAATTGTGAACAGAAAGAACAGAATGAAAAGTAAAAACTTATATGTTAAATGGTAGGGAGGTTAAGACTGTAAATGAAGAATTAGCAGCTATGTCGTATATGATAAATTTGGCTCATGAATTTTCTAATAATAGTGTTGAATGAGTACAAGAGTGAAAAAAATTAAAAGATTCGGTAAGAATTAATAATTTTATACAGTATTTATCAAGTATTTGATTAAATACTCCTGGTGATATCATCGCATTTATAGATAAGACAGTTACTGATTATGAGAGTCAAGTATGAGAACAATTCACAATAGTTGATGATGATAATAATTCAAAAACCATTAACATGTCTCAATACTTAAGAAAATGACTTGATTGATTATCGGATTTAAGAGAGGCTTTAGTTAAGATTGAATCTAATTACAAAACAGTTGTTGCTTTAGAAAGTGATTCTTGGTGAGACTCAACAACTATCACATTTAATGAATTCATGTCAGAAACATATAAAATAAAAGAAAATTGAATTAAGTATGTAAAATGAGAAGATTGATGAATTAGTGTGGATGAAGCTTTAGTTGCAATCGAGGAATTAAAGTCTAAAATAGATATTAAGGATCCTAAGAACTTTGCATATTATTATGAAATTTATCAATTACAAACTAATTTTATAAAAACTTGATTTAAGAAACCGGATAAAACAAATACAACAACACAAGAAGCATAAAAATATATTTAGATTTTAAACTAGAATTATGGAAAGTTTGAAAAATATTGAAGAGAATAAGTTTACTCAATTTGATATTAATGTTCTATTGCAGAATTCATTGAATAAAACTTGAGAATCGTTTGTTTGTGATGAAGTTTTATTGAACGAAATTGATAAATATCTTTCTTCAAATTGAGTTCTTAGAAAGGCAGTAAAAAGTCAGATTCTTTCTCGATTCCTTAATAATAGTAATGATAAAATTGATACTTCTAAACCAGATTGGATCGCTGAATTTAATAATTTCTTTGATTTGTTGTGAAATGAGGCATGAAAAAGTAAAGAAGAATTATCAGAGAATTTATCATTAAATTTATTTAGAAGCAAAGAGAATTTAAAGAAGCTTAATTATATAAAAGAGCATTCTGATATTACAGATGATATTATATTAATAGCTAAAAATCTTTCGGAAAATAATCCTTATCATAATTTTTGACATGAAATTGGTGTTGCTGAAACGGTTGTAAAATTATGTGAAGAATGAAATATAGATAGAAAGACTTTAAATTTATTGGTATTAGCTGCATTATTTCATGATGCATGATATACTAAAAAATATGAGATTGATTTAGAAAAGTTGGCTTGTAATTTGTCAGATATTTATATACCAGATGTTGTTTTCGAAAAACTAAATCTTCATAGAGATGATTTAAAAAAATTAATTATGATGACAAAAATTAATAATCGTGCTAAAAATAATGAAGATTTTGTAAAAATTTTACAAGATGCTGATTTATGATGACTTTGACAGTGACCATATTACGTCTTATATTCTTGTATGGGAATGGTCGATGAATGATTTATTACATTGGATAACTTTATAGAAGATGAAAGAACTTTTATCAAAAATAATATTATTGAATGAAAGTTGTTCTTAAGTAATGCATGACAGGTTGCTTTGAAAGATCCGTTTGAAAGTTTAGATATTATATCGTGATGGCCCAAATGAGTTATCGAAAAAGCTTATCAGTTAAGAGATAAAAATATTTCTTTTGATGATTTTAAGCAGGAAATAGATAAGATTATTAATGCATAGATTATTATTACTTACTAACTTGAAAAAAAATAACCAATCACTACTCTAGAGGTTGGTTTTTATTATATAGAAAAATCATGCAAAAAGATTATTCTCTTCAACCATTAAATACACTTCAGGTTAATTGTGTTGCTAAAATGTATGTTGATATTCCTAATACCTATCAACTTCTTCAGTTTATAGAAACTCAAGAGTGGAAAGAGAATAAACATTGGATTTTTTGATGATGATCAAATACCTTATTTTTAAATGATTATTTTGACTGAATCGTCCTTCATCCGGGAATTAAGGGTATTGAATTGATAAAACAGGATGAAAATGCAGTTTATCTTCAAGTTTGAGCATGAGAAGTTCGAGATGATTTTGTTCAGTATTGTCTTGATAATTCATTTTGATGAATTGAAAATTTAATAGCTATTCCATGAAATGTTTGAACTAGTGCTGTTTCAAACATTTGAGCTTATGGTCAAGAAGTGAAAAATGTTATTTATGAAGTTATTTGAGTTAATTTAGAAACAAATACTATTCAAAAATTAAGTAATAATGATTGCGAGTTTGCTTATCGTGATAGTATTTTTAAACATGATTTAGAAGATAAATTTATTATTACTCATGTTGTATTTAAGTTACAAAAAATTGATGAGAATTATGAATATATAACGAGTTATAAAGATGTAGAAACTTATTTTTCAAGTAATTGAATTGATTTTGAGAAATTAGACTCATTAAAAAAGTTACAAACTATTTCTCAGGCGATTTATGAAATTAGAAAAAATAAATTACCAGATCATACAAAAGTATGAACAGCAGGGAGTTATTTTAAGAATCCTGAGTTAAGTTTACCAGAGCGAGATACTTTAGAAAAAAAATTCCCAGATCTTAGGGCTCATTTGACAGATAATGAGACTATGAAACTTTCAGCATGACAATTAATTGAACTTTGTTGATGGAAAGGTAAGGAGGTAAATAAGGTGAAAATGTATGAAAAACATGCTCTTATTCTTATTAATGCTAATCCGTCTTGAAAAGCAGTTGAAGATTATGCTAAGAATGTACAAAAATCAGTGTATGAAAAATTTTGAGTTCATTTAGAACCTGAGGTAAGATATTGTGATAATTAATAGCTTTCTAATGCTTTAATTCTATTCTCGATACTTGGATGGGTTTGGAAAATTTCTAATATGTCATCTAATGGATTTACTGTAAATAGTGCAGCAACTTGAGTATTAGATACGTATACTTCAGGTTTTTTTGATATTTTTCTTAAAGCGGAAATCATTGCTTGATTATCTTTTGTTAGCATAACACTTCAAGCATCTGCTAAGTATTCTCTTCTTCTGGAAACAGCTAGTCTTATTAATGGATAAAAGGCATAACCAATAATGATAAAAATGAGTCCTATTATTGGGATCCAACCACTTTTTTTTGAGCTACTGCTAGAACTAGATCTTAGTAGAATTTGTCCTATTGTTGTAATAGCTCCTATGTAAAGTACCATAACTAACATAAGTAATGTATCTTTATTCATAATATGAGTGAGTTCATGTCCTGCGACTGCTTCAATTTCTTTTGGTTCGAGATTGTCAATAAGTCCTTGGGTAAAACAAATCCATGAATCTTTTTCTCTTCGTCATAATGCAAAAGCATTCATTCAAGGTTCTTCAATAATTCCAATGTGGGGTACGGGTAATCAGCGAGAGATACAAAGATTTTCAACAATATTATAAATCATTGGATTCTCTTTTCTAGTTATGGGTCTTGCCCCAGTAAAATGGAAAAGAATTTTCCTTTCATAGAAAAAAGAAATTAAGAGCCAGATTATAAGAACAGGTCCTAAGATACTAAAAAGTTCTCAGGTAAGGTAAGCGGCTTCTGTGAGTCTTTCATTCCCTGTTGAGGTAGCGATTCTTCCATTAACAGTTTCATAACTTCATGTTGTCCAATAGAAAAAAAGAAAAACAGCTATTCATAGAATAACTGGAAACAATGCAACTAATAGAGCTGTTTTAAATCTATTAGACCATATTCCATGTTGGATTCAGATAGCCATTTTAACTTATTCTTTCTCTTTTTTAATTAAAATTCAACTTTAGGTGCGTCTTTTGTTGCTTTTTTTTCTTCTTCATCAAGTTCGAAGAATTCAGCTTTTTTAAATCAGAAAGTATTAGCAATTAAAACGCTAGGGAATGTTTGAATTGCAATATTGTATTCTTTTGTTGCTGAGTTAAAATATCTTCTAGAAGCAGCTAATTTATTTTCAATATCAGAAAGTTCTTCCTGTAGATTAATAAAGTTTTGATTTGCTTTTAAATCTGGATAGTTTTCTGCAACAGCGAAAAGTGTTTTTAATGCTCCATTCAATTCGTTGTTGGCTGCAACTTTACTTTCGATTGATTTTGCATTCATAAATCCTGTTCTTGCTTCTACAATTTGTTTAAATGTATCTTTTTCATGTTTTGCGTATCCTTTTACGGTATTAACAATATTAGGAACTAGGTCAAACCTTAATTTAAGTTGAACATCAATGTCAGCAAAAGCATTTTCTCTATTTGTTTGTAAAGTTATGAGGTTATTGTAGAGAGCAACTAACCACATACCCAAAATAACAACAACTCATAAAAGAATCCATCAAGCCATATTCATTATTGTAAGAATATAAAATTGTTTTACATGACATAATTGTAGTAATTTTTTTATAATAATCAAGGATTCTGGGGCTGTTTTATTAAAATTGATTTTTAATATCATTTTTTGTATGATATTTATTGTTTATGATGCTTTTCTTTACTGTTATGGAAAAACAATATAAAGTTTGAGTAATCTATGATCCGTTAAAGAGAGATTATGATGTTTCTTTATGAAAGGAACAAATTATGGCGATAAAACAATGAGAGAAAATATTATCACATATTTATTGGTTAAATGGTAATGAACTTGTTAGAAAAGATTTAGTATTTGTTTTGAGTGAAACACCAATAGCTCAGAGAGATTATGCGAAAATAACTAGAGAATGAGAATTGATAAAATTAGAAATCTGTAAAAGACTTGCTGATGATTTATTGGCTTTTGAGTGAAATATGTATGAGCATCGTTATGATTCTCATGGTAATAAAATGTATTTTGGTATGGAAGGAAAAAATAAGAACTGATTGAGGCAAAAAAGGGCTTGGATTTCTTCAGATATAGAATTGTATGATGATATTTTAGGTGGGGAATAAGTTTCTTTATTATAATGTTAATTGTTTTTGATAGCATGGTTTTTCACCATGTTTTTTTCTTTATGGAATTTGACAGAATTTTTTTTCTGATTATAATTGTGAATGAAAATTTTATTCATGGAAAAACAAAAAAGGAATGACAAAAAAAGAGTTTATGCTTCAAGTGATTGAGTTCTTGCCTGATTGGAAAATGGGATGGGGATTAAAGGCTCTTCTTGAGAATGATCAACTTTCTCCAGAAGTATTTGATAGACTTTATGAAGTTTTTAGGAAGAGTGTTCATAATACTTACACTGAAGTACAAAAACAACAATTTAAACAAAGATTAGAACAAGTAAATTCTATGCAACAGCATGAATCTCAACAAAAAGAAGAAGATTTGGCTGATTTAGATGCAATGTTTACGGCATTGTAATTTTATTTCCTATCTAAAATATACAAATGACAAAAAAGACAAAACAAGTGGTAGGGAATAAAGTCCCTGTAAATGCTGGTTCTTTGGATCAAGCTATCTTAAATTTAATACAAGAAACAGGTAGTGGTACTTGATTAGAGGGATTATTAAGTTTTGAAGATAGACTTTCAGATAAAGAAAGAAAGTTAACACCTTCAGAAATTTCCTTAATCATGAATAAAATTAAAAAGGATATTCAAGATCCTGAGTTCCTTTCCTTTGAAAGTTGAAAACATGATGATAAAGATTTTGGATTTGAGGGGGTATGAACTGATGTAGTCCCAACTTTAAGTCCAAATGGTGATTGTATTATACCAGTAAATTTTTGGTATGATGGACAAAGGAGAACTATTCTATTGATATTAGAAGTATCTCCTGATTGAGAAGAAACTGTTTATCGTTTGCCAGAGTGAGATAATCATTATACTATGAAAATTAATGAAGTTGAATTCACTTATCAATTAGTGAAGGATGGTAAAAGTTTTAAGATGATGTTGAAAGATGAGTAATAATATTTTATATTTTGTTTTTGGATAAAATGATGAATTCCTTTAAGCTTGTATATTTGATGGATCCTGAAGCTACCAACAATGTTGAATATGTGGAATGAGGTAATACTGATACATTGGATGCTAGATTTCAGGGAGTTCGGGAAGCTTTGAAAAATTTTATGCAAAATCCAGATGTACAACAAACATTTAAAAATGATTTAACTTCTGGTGTCGGTCAAGAACTTTTTTGAGCAACTGCATTAGAGGCGCAGCAGAAAGAAGATGAGTTAGAAGAAAAATATAATGATATTTATAAGTTGAAGTTAGATTCTTATTTGCAGTCTGGATTGCCAAAACCAGTTGCTGAAAAGAAGGCAGCAGATGAAGCAAAGCTAGCTGTTGTGAGTGATGCTCAATACCTTTTTGCAGCTGCAAAAACATGAGTAGTAGATAATAATTTTGCTCAGATGTGAAGAGCTAAGTGAACACCACAAGTTATGGAATCAGCAATTTGAAATTGAACAGCAGATATTTTAGTTCCATGAGCTGAAAGAAGTGAAGGTGAATCAACTGTTGAAATTTGAGCTGATAAGGCGGAATCTCCATCTTAAAAATATATTTGTTTTTAATTATTTATAGTATTGAGGATTCTTTGATAGAATCCTTTTTTATTTAAAAATGCTCTTGTGTTGCTTTTTAGCTTTATTACAATCTTCATTGTTTATCGTTGTATATATTGATGAGCTTTTTATTACAAGCCTTAGTTCCTATTCCTTATTTGGTTCCTATTATAACAGGTTCTGTTTTGCCTGTTTGAATGGAAACTGATACTTTGACATATCATGAGCTTCATACCACTGCTTTTTATGAAATGGATGATGTGCCTAAAACTTTTGATACTCTTTTTTGAAATTTGCAAACAGAATTTCTTTTGAAATATAATGGCATTACAAATAAAACTTGAAGTGATTCGTATACGGGTGTAAAATTTATTAATTATCCTTTAATTTATCCTGAAATATCGTGATATCTTCCTTTGAATCTTTCTTGAATTGAAGAATTGGTAAAATTCTCAACTTATGAGAAGCGTTATTTGGAGAAGGAGAATAATGTAATACTTATTTTGCGTGATGATAAGGAAAGAGTTATATTAGGATATTATGAAGATCAAGAATTAAGATTGGCAACTTATGTTTCAATTTGATGAAAAAAATCCAAGACGAAAGGTTGAATTTATCGTATTGTGCATAATTTGAAAGATCGTCGTTCATGGCTAAATAAAAGAGAGCCAATGCCTTATGCTTTGCAGTATGACTGAGATTACTTTATGCATTGGTGAGATACGAGTGAAGTAGAAAATTCTCATGGATGTATAAGAGTTCCATGATTGTATATAAAACGGCTTTATGAACATGTTCCTGAAAATAAAAAAACAGTTATTATTATTCACAAACCATATCAAATTAGTTTAGAAAAGAATAAGTAATATTACTTATTCTTTTTTTCTATTTCTTGGAGTTCAAATCTGTATTTTTGTTCAACATTTGGATATTTTTCATGGTCAACTTCACTAAGGAACATATCAAGTGGCCTGATACATAAGTCTCAGTTTCAGTAAAGATGTCTATAAATAACGTATGTTTCTTGTGTCTCTGAGTGTGTTGCTAAGTCTTCAACAAGATAATAATCTCATTTGAAATGTTTATATACTCTGTGTAGTTTTATTTCTCTCATTTTTTTCAATAAAGAAAATAAAAAGAGTCTAAAAGACTCTTAATACTATAATCAAGTGATTTGGATGTTTTTAGCAAAGTCAAACCAAGATGGTTCTCTAACTTCGATAACGAATTTTTTATCATTTAATTCTTTTAAGAAGAAGTTTTCTCATGGAAGTTCAAATCCATTTTTGAAACTACATTCATAGACAATAATGCTTGGATTAGTTTGTAGATCTTCTTTATATTTATATTGAATTGCTTTTACGGTATATGAACAGCGAACTCAAACTTGGTTAAAGTCTTCATTTACAGCATCAGAGGTATATGAAATGTTAGAAGAAGGGAATATCATACTATATCCACCTCTTGATGAATTATATGTCATAGTTTTTTCTAGATTGATTGGGAATTGTTTTACAGAAGGTGTTACAGGCAGATTTGATGTTGTTGCAACATCTTTATTTTCCTCTTTTTCTTCCTTTTTCTCTTCTTTAGTTTCTTCTCCAGGTTTTTGCTCTTCTTTAACTTCTGTTTCTTCCTTCTTTTCTTCTATCTTTAAATCATGAAGCTTTAATTGATTGTTTTCACTAAGATCTAGGTATGCTTCACATGTAAAGTATTTATCTCCTTCTCCTTTCATTGTTATTAGAAGACCATTAGCTGTTTTACTAACTGAGTGAGAAGTAATCATATTTAATCCATCATCTGATCATAAACATACTCTAACTCCGTAACGAGTAACGATATCTTTTATGATTTCAGCGTTAGGAATAATTATATAATCTTTTAGTTTTTCAACTTCTTCATCATCTGCATCGTTAATAAAATATCCTCGCCAATTTCAGTTTTGGAAGTACCAACTTTTTACATCTGGAAGTTTATAATAGGTATCTCCATTTAATGTTGTGATTTTTTTTGTAGCATTTGCATCAAAAGTTTTAGTAAGCTGTTTACAATTTGTATCTCCAGAATCACTACAATTAAAGAAATCTATTTTTGTTATTTTTTCATTTTCAAAATTCTTAATACTGATACTATTGTTTTCTCAAGCTTCTCCAACAAAAGTATAATTGTCGTTAAAATCTATAGGGAATCATAGCATTGCATTTTTTACGAAGATACGAGGTGTTCATTCATCAGATAAGATAATATTTTCTTGATTCTCATCTGTGAAATTTGATTGAATCCTCTTAACTTCTACTAGAGGGTATCCTGAATATATTGATTCAATTGTTCATTCTACGATATAAGTTCAAGAAAGATTTGTGATGTTGTTAAGTGATATTGTTTTACTTTTTAGAAGAAAGATATCTCAAGATGCTGTAGCTAGAGAGTGTGTATAATTGAGGAGATCTCCATCTGCTGATAGTATACCTTCTTCTTGGATTTCTTTTCAGATTTCGTATGGGTTTTCAATTTCAGGTTCTATAAATTCTTGAGTAAGTATTTTATCTTTATAGAAGTAAGCTCCGATTCATAAGATGATTAATAGTATAATTACAACCCAAAGAGTAGCATGTCATCAGCTCTCTTGTTTTGGTTGTTGTCTTATCGTTCCTCAAGAAAAAGTACCTCTATTTTGTTGTTTACTGAAAAAATCTTGTTTTTGCATTAAATGGTTTTTAATGAATAAAACATTATCATTTTAGAAAAAGAAATAGGTTTTTCAATGTTTATTTTATGCTCAAAGAACATAATAAATACCTAGTGTTGAAGGTACTGCTATTCGGAAAAATACATTCTCAGTACTTTTTAAACTATTATATTTTTTAGCATCTTTTAATAAGAGGCTTTCTTTGTCTATACTAATAATTTTATCTCAAAGAAGTGTTTCAACTTTATGGATGTTATCCAAAATAAGATAAGTACTTTTTATATAATCGCAATTTCATTTTGTGAAAATGCTTTTCATTAATGCGATATTTGGATTTCCTCAAAGTTTTCTAACATCTATTCATTTAGTGTGTTGTGCTTTTGCAAGAAGATAAATCATTTCGTCTACATCTTGAACTATTTCTTGTTCTTTAATGAGTCTTTGTTTCTTTAATTTTTTATGAATTGGGATAATAACCAAGAAAATAATTAGATAGAAAACAATAACTCGGAATAGAATTCATCCTACAAGATTTGAAACTCAGAATAATGTTGAAAATTCTGTTATAAACCACGTATAACCATCAGATATAGATGATAGAATTTTTTGGAAGTCCATGTGTCAAGAATTTAGTAAATAAGATGTTTCGGTTCAAATACGAATATAATTTTTTTATCTTTTTCTGCAAGTGGAAGTATATTCCTTCGGAAAAGGGGAATTTTGTGATTTACAGCCCATTTTCATAAAAGTTTTCAATTATAATGATCTCATGTTTTAGGAAATCTTAGTGTTGCTCAAATTAATTGTTTTGGGATGTCGATTTGATATTTTCCGAATACTTGCATTCCTGATTCTACAATCTTTTTTTCTAGTTTAAGTTCTTTTTCTCGAAATTTTGTATTAGTATTGAAGATATAAAAACGTTGATGTGCTAAAAATAATGTCCATCATTTTAGCATGTGGAATCATGAATCACTTCAAGAAATCCATTTAATTATTGTTCAGATATCTTTTTCTTCAATTGAAATTCCTAGTTGAGAAAATAGACTAGAAATAGTGCTTTTATTGATCATTTCTTTTGTAATTGTTCGTTCGTATGCTTTACTTATATTTCGATATGGACAAATTTTTAATGGGGTGAGATAATTTTCTTTTTCTAAATTTTCTAGTTCTTGATAAATAGTATTTCGACTTTTGAAAAAATTATTTTCTGTTTTTCAGAGTTTTGAAAGAGGAAAGATGTAATTGTGTCTTAGTTCATTTCTTAGGCTAGTTGATGTATCAAAATTGGTTTTGTCTTCAAAATATGGAATGTTATATGTTTTACATACTTCTTCAATTTTTTCTTTTGGATAAGAGAGAAGAGGCCTAATTACTTGTGTGTTTTTTAATAGAGGATGTCATGAAATTGTTTTCATATTGAGAAATCAATTCATTCAACATCAGCGAATCATATTCATCATAGATGTTTCTATTCTATCTGTAAGATTGTGTCAGAAAAGGATATAATTGATTTTTTTTGATTGGCAATATGTGTCGAATTCTTGATATCTTCGAGTTCTAAGGTCTTCTTCGGTATTCTTTGTTTTAATTGTTCTGTGAAACACAGTAAGATTGTAATTTTTTAAATATTCTTTGATTTGTTTTTCTTCATCATTACTTTCTTTTCTAATTTTGTGGTTGCAATGAAGAATGTGGATGTTTTCACTATCCCGCCCCTTTTCTTTATAAAAAAGGACTAGAAGGGAAAGAAGCGTTATACTGTCACTTCATCATGATAGTGCAATTGCTAATTTAGGATTTTCGTTCTTTTGAAATAATTTTTCAAGAATTGGAAAAAATTGTGGAAATTCTTCTTTTAATTTTGAGTTTATTTTAAAAGTAGGTTTCATTATTTTTTTGTGATAAATTACTTGTAGTATATTAAAATTAGAGGAGTTTGTAAAGATAAAATTGATAGCAAATTTTATAGTTTTTGTATTGTTTTATTTGGGTTAAATAATTCATAGAAAATTGCTAAAATTCCTATTTTTTTGTATAATTATGTAATGTTTTATGTATTGAAATTTTTAATATGACTCCAAAGCCAAAAGACAGGACAGTTGAGGATATGATATCTCAAGCAGATCAAATCCGTTCTCAATTAGAATCGTTAAAATCTTCTTCAGAAAAAGCAGATAAGCAGAAAGAAAAAGATTTAGAGGAACAATTATGAAATCTTTGAAAAGAAGTTACTGCTAAATTAGATTCTTCTGATCTTACTCATGTGCAAAGAACTAAATTAGAGGCATTAAAACTCACACTTTCTCCTTTTATGAATGAATTGGCAAGTTTACAATGAGCTGTTGAACAATCAACTAATTGAAATCAAGAAGATGAAGAGCAAGGAAATAATTGAAATCCTTGAACTAATAATAGAGGTACTCAAGGGAATACTCCATCTCAAAGTCCAACAGAAAACCAATCAGATGAATCTTCAAATGAAGAAAAATCTTGGTTAGGAAAATCTTGGGATTGGACTAAGGAGCAATGGCAGGATGTTTGGGATAAAGAAAAATGGTCAAATGAAGCATGATTAAATGTTTTGCGTACAGCATGATTTGTTGCAACAGGTGTTTGAGCTGCTGCTCTTATTTATAAATGATTTAAAAAACTATTTGGTTCTGATGAAGAGGAAGTAGAAGAGGAAGAAGTTGAAGAAAAGCCAAAGAAAAAGAAGAAAAAGAAGCACGATGACGATAATGATGGAGAAATGTCATGGTGGAAGAAGTTTTTAATTTGAGCTTGAGTAACTGTTTGAACTGTTGTTGGATGAGTTGAGGTTTATAAGCATTGGAATAAGATATCTTCACGGGTAAAAGAGAAACTTTGATTGTCTCTTACTTTTGATGAAGCAAGACAAAAAGTGGAAAGTGAAGTGCGTAATTGAAAAGTTGATGATGATCATTTTTGAGTTTTTAATGCACATTTTGAGTGAGGAATTACTTTTGATGAACAAACACAAGAGATTTGTTCATATGGACAAAGAACAAAGATTGATAAAAATAGTAAAAAATTACAATGAATGGATGTTGAATTTCCAAGTTGGGAAGAGATGATTCATGCAGCAAATATTGTTAATTTTGCTAAAAGAATGTTGAGATGAAGAGGTGCAACATCTACACCATTCTGTCAAACTGAGTGGTGAGGAGATATTGCATTTAATTGTTCTGTAAATTGAAAACAGGATTTTCTTGCTGCAAATAATTCAAATGAATGGTCTCGAATTCTATGAACATTCTGAACTGTTGGATGAGGACTTTTATGAGGATACTGTGCTTGAGTACAATGAGCTGCAATTTGAGCAGTTTGAGGATGAGTATGAGGTTATGCTTTATGAGCTTATATAGATAATAATTCTTCAGCGTGACGTTGTTGTGCTACTATTGCAAAATGAGCAAATTTTGATCGTTTTCTAATCTATTTGAATTGACAAACAGATGAGAACTGAAAATCTCTTTGGGAGGCTGTAGGAGAACAACATGTTGATACCGGTTGAAGCCCTATTAATGGTGTTGTAGATAATTGAGAAGAGTGAACAGCATGGGATGGTGTTTTGGCTGAAATTGAAAATTCATTTTGAGAAGATCAAAGTTGAAGAAGAAATTTAAAAATTGAGTGGAATGAAGCAAATCCAGAGGAATATAAAATTCAATCTTATGGTCATGAATTGAAGTTAACATTAAAATGATGACCTAAAAAGAAATGAGAAGCGATTGATTACAGTAAAATTGAGAGTATTCATATTGAGAAGTACGATGAATATCATAGTCGATGAGATTGATTGGATATCGATTTCCCTCATACAGAAGATGGTTTAAAAGAAGCTATTAGAGTTGCTAATCTAACTAATATGATAGTTGAAGATTGGAAATGAAAGGGATGAGAAGCTTATCCATTTGCTTATTGAAGATATAAAACACCATTTAATTTGGATATTGATACTGATTGAAATTGAGGTTCTGCTGTTTTGTCTCATTCGATGTTAGAAAAAAGATTCCCTACAATTTTCAACGATTTATGAGAGTATCCTTATGTTAGATGAGTTTTCTGAATTCAAGAGGAAATGCATGATCAAGCTGTTCATGATAAGTCAGAAGGATCTCAATATATTAAATTTTTGCATCAGATAGGTAAATGAAGCTTTTGGAAAAAAGTTTGATAACTTTTATTTGTTATAGATTATTCCTATGAATACAGATGAAAAAGAAATTAGTTTAGGCCATTTGAAAAATGATAAGGAGTCTATCCAAAAACTTGAGTTTATTATTAATAATTTTAGGTCTCAAATTTTTCAAATATTTATAGAGAATTCGAATGATGTTGAATTTAGATGAGTTGAAGGAGATATATTAATATGAGTTTATGTAAAATGAAAGTTTTTTAGATATATTACTCCAGAAGATTGGAAGGAATTGACGGATTATTACGATAATGTAAAAACAGTTTTAGCTGAAATTCAGCCAAAATCTATTGATAATGATGTTCTTGTTGTTCAAGTTAAGAGAACAAATACTGAAGAATAGAATAATAAAAAAAGAGAAGAGTAATAATGATATTTATCTTCTCTTTTTTTATTATTTAACAATATTTCCATGCGGAGTTCCTTCATTATATCAGCTTTGTGTTTGTACTCATATAATTACTTTTCCTTGATATTCCTCAATGTTTTTGGCTCAAACATATGTCATTGATGATTTTAAACCAGAGATGAGTTTTTCACACACTTCTCAAACAGTTCACATTCATTCTCTTAAGTAGATTCTTGATGTTGAAATACCTTCATTAAATACATTTCTAAGAGAAATGTCGTAAAGTGATTGGTTCTTGTTTCTTCCAAGTACTGCTTTTGCAGAAGCCATTCCGTAGTTCTCTTTATAAAGTTTTCAGTTTTCATCATATTTAACTTCTCCAACTGATTCTTTAGTTCAAGATAGCATAGTTCATAGCATTACAAATTTTGCTCAAGCAGCAAGTGCCAAACAGAAATCTCTTGTGAATTTTATTCCTCCATCGGCAATTACAAATCATCACATTTTATTTGCAACTTTTGAACATGCATAAACGGCTGAAAATTGAGGTCTTCATACCGCTGTCATCATCCTTGTTGTACACATAGCTCAAGGTCCAATTCCAACTTTTACACCATCAGCTCATGCTTCAAGAAGCGCTTTTGTTCCTTCTTCTGTACATACATTTCCTGCAATAATTGATAATTCTTTTCAGAAGGGGAGATTTCTAATTTTTTTGATTGCTTGAATCATTTTTTCTTGGTATCCGTGTGCAGTATCCAAGATAAAAATTCTTACTCAAGCTTTATAATATTCTTTAATGTGTTCGATTTCTACTTCTTCAAAACATTGATTTATTCAGATTGCAATACCGATATTTAATTTTCTTTTAAGTAGTGTTGATTCTTTTGAAAGGGTATTTTGGAAATTAAAGAGACTTTCATCGTTGAAAAATGTCCTTCTGATGATATCTTTTTTATATATAATTCCTTTAAATATTGTTCATTCGTAAATGAATGCATTGTCTTCTCCTTCAGTTAGTAAGTATTCGTATAGTTCTTTGAATCCTTTTAAAACAGTAGTGTTATCAAGTGATTTGAAAATTATTCAGTCTTCTCATGATTCAAATATGAATGAAGATTTATTGGTTGTTCTTGGTTTGATAATCTCAAATTGAACAAATCTATCCTGTTTGCGAAGATCTGATTCTGTGTAGTATCAAAGTGCTTCTGTTCCTTCATCATTAATTAAAACAACACATCAATGGTTTTTTTTATTAATTAGATCTAGAGCAAATCCTACCGTTTCATTTTGTTTAACGGTTAGTGGGGTATCGTATTCTATAGATGAATTAAAAATGTGATGAACAATATTGAGTTTGGTTTTAAAGTTCATGTCTTGAGGGAGTATTCAAAGTCCTCAGTATCTTGATAATGTTTCACACATCCTCTTTCAACTTACAGCATTCATGTTCGCAGAAATTATGGGAATCGTAACATCTTTGAGTATTCAGTTATTGACGCTACATTCTTTTCTTGATGCGATGTTTGAATAATTTTGGTAGATAAATACATCATTAAATCCTAATTCTTTATTTTGATCTTCAGGATATTTAAATTGCATGTTAGAATAGAGGATAAAGTAAAAAGATAAGAATACTATATAGATTCTTTATTCTCTTTTCAAGCTTGTAAGTTTAAAAATGTAATAATTATTCTTTTCTGTCGTAGTAATTACACATTCTGTGGTAATCAATTGGATTTAATTTTAGTCCTGCAAAAAAACTTGTTGTTTCTCCAACGAATGAAAATGTTGAAATAGGATCTCATATGATTTTATAGGTATGAATTTTTTGAGTCCATTCTTTTTTTTGTAGTGTATCAGTTAACATTAAGATGAAGATTTTGTTTGGTGCTGAACCTGGATTAAATGTACAGCAGTAATCTACTTTTCTATGTTTTGCGACGATATAACAAAGGGTTCATCAAAGGGAGTGTCAACAAATCCATTTCTTATATTCAGGATGTGATTTTCTTACTTGATCGAATAATTGTAAACTTCATGTTACTCTTGGATCAATGGCATTAACTCAAAGAATTATTTGAGCATCGGATAGAATATCTTTTGTTTCATTAACTTCTGTACCTCTATAACCAATGATACAGATTTTTTCTTTGTGGTTTAGATAAATACAATGAAATGGGGTATTGTAGGTTGGTTCTAGATAGTATTCATCTACTTGATATGGTCTTTTTTCTGGTTCCATATAAGAATAACTTGTGATTTTTGCACAAAGAAGATCTTGAGGTGGAAGTTGAATTCCTTTTTTAAATTTACTATGACTAATTAATGTTGCTATAGTGTTTTTTGCTGAAGGAGCAAGTTCAGAAAGGTCTGATTTCATTGCAGACATTTCTTCTTCTCCAGAGATATTAATAAGATTCATTCCTTTTGTTGCAGCTTGTTGTGCTAGTGATACTCATTTTTCTCAAGAATTTGTTATGAGCTTTTTTCCTTTACGTCAAAAATTCCTTGTTGTATCTCAGGCCATTGTTTTGATATCATTCCACATAGACTTAATTGTCATCTTCGTCCTTAAAGATATCTAAAAGACTTTGTTCACTTAAAACATCAATAGTTGCATTCATTATTTCTTCTTTTTTTGCTGAATCATATTGTTTTCTTTTTCAGAAAAGTAATCCGATAATACTTACTTTTGAATCATCTATAAGATCTTGTTTTAGATAGAGTGTATTTCTATCGATTGCTATATCAGTTACTCATGAAGCTCATAGTTCGTTAATTTTTTCTTTAGCTGCTTTTGTAAATATTCTTAAATCGTATGGATTATTGTAAGTAACCATATTATCTTGTATAGATTGGTTTTTCATTTTTGTGATTTCAAAGAAGTATTTTAGTAATTTATAAACAAAAAATATTAGGAAGATAAATAATGCAATTCAACTAATCCAACGGAAAAAAGTTCCTACAACTCATGGTATAATGAGAGTTATTAGGAAGAAAATAAGTAATGATACCATTGGAATTGATCTAACAAATCCTGCGAAATCTTTAATTGTAAAAGATTTTTGTTTATGAAGTCTTATGTATACTAAAGAACGAGTAATACTTGTTTCTTTAGGAATTGTTATTTTATGAACAAAAAAATTATCGTTAATCATGTGGTCATTATCGTAAGTTTCTATTTCAGCTCCTTGGATTACGGTATTCCAATTGGTTTTTTGAAAAGAGTATTTAATATCCATATCAATACTTAGAATACTGATGAATCCAATCTTTTGAAGAAAATCAATGGTTTCTGGAAAGAAATCATTACTTTCTGAATACTGTAATCATAGTTTTGGTGCACTATTTTCAAAAGACATGAATTTTTTTGTTTTTGTTATAAATCTCTCCCTATAATTGTACTTGAAAAGGGAGAAAAAATCAAAAAATGATTGAGTTTTTTAGTGGGTTTTATATACTCATGATTGGTTTATTTTTTTTGAAAAATATGTCTACGGAATCAGAAATTATGATAAAAGAATATGAAAAAAATCCTTTATGTAACTATGAGATGAAAGATGCTGATGTTTTTAGACATGAAGGAAATTTTATTTGTTGAGACGATTTGACGATATATTTGAAAATTAAAGATGAAAAGATTGTTGAGTTTTCTTATGATGGTAATCCAAGTGCAATCAGTTTGGCTGCAGCTAGTTTTTTGTCAGAATTTATTATTTGAGAAGATCTAGATACTGTACTTACATGGAATTATCAAACTTTTGTTGAGAGAGGATTTGAGGTTTCTCCAAGAAGAAAAAGAGCAGCTGTAATTGCTTTGTTATGAGTTAAAAATGCAATTTATAAATATCGTTGAGAGGAGAAAACAGATGATTTTGAGGATTTGATAGATTAGTTGGAATCCTTAAAAACTTTAATAACTTGAAATTTATATAGTATTTAATTATAAAGTAGGCAATATATTTTAGTTCTCATAAGAGAATGCAGTCGATTCTGAATAAGATTTATACCAAATCTGCTGATGATGCGGTTTCGGATATTTTAGCCACCTATCAGCAAGAGGATTTTGCTGTGGTTAATTTTATTTATTTTGCCAATATTGTTTCTCAATCATTATTTTCTGAAAGTAAGAATAAGACAGAGAAGGAGAGAGAATATAAAAAAATCTTGTTAAAATCTGATTATTTATTGCCAGATGGTATAGCATTACAATGTTTTTATGCTTGAGCTAGTGCTTTACATCGTGTTGAGTGAGATAATAAATGGCTCCCAAATCTCAATGGAACAGATTTTGTCCCTTATTTTTTGTCAGAAGCTAAAAAGAAATTTTGATCTCAAAAACTTTGTATATTGCTTTATTGAACTAAACAAGAATACTTGGATAAAGTTGAAGAGAAACTTAAATTTCAATGATTTAATGTGATTTATACTCAAGATGGGTTCTCTGATTTTGATTGGAGTAAGGCTCAGGAAGCGTTAGATGAATATCAAGATACTATAAATATTCTTTTAGTTGCTCGTTCTACAACAAAGATTCCATTGCAAGAGCTATGGACAAGTAGAAATTATCAAAAAATTCAGCAGAATAAGTTGCTTGTTATTAATACTTGAGGTTTATTTGATTTTATTGCGTGAGCACAAAAAAGAGCTCCAAAATTTTGGAGAACTTTGAAATTAGAATGGTTATATAGACTTATTTCTGATCCTAAGAGAAATTCACAAAAAGTTATTAATTCATTAGCTATTATTCCTTATTTTTTCCATTATGTCCTTTTAGGAAAAAAGGTTGATTAAGAATTTGTTTGTAAAATTTTGATAATAAAAAAAAGAAGATTGTTTGAAAATCTTCTTTTTTATTTTAATTAGTTTACAGTTCCTGTTAATGTGTTAAGTGTTACTGTATCTCCAACTTCTTTATGAAGAGGCACTTGGATTTCCATACCAGTTTCAAGAGTAGCTGGTTTTGTTCAAGCTTGAGCTCTGTTTCCTTTTATACCAGGAACAGTGTCTTTAATTACATATGAAATAGTTGTAGGAAGTATTACATTAATAACATTTCCATTGTAAATTTGAAGATATACATCAAGATTATCTTTTAAGTATCCTGTAATATCTTCAATAGTATCAGCTTGGATTTCGTGGATTTCTCCAGTATCGTTTTCCATAAAAGAATAAGTGTCTCCTGTATTATAAAGATATACAGCATTTTGAGTTGAAATTTCTGCTTGGTCTAGAGTAATCCCTGATTTTACTGTAACGTTTTGTACACCATTTGTTGCTAAATTTCTTACTTTATATGTGTAAGATCCTTGTCTTTGTTGCATTTGCATGAAAGATAGATCTAATACAACGAAAAGTTGTCCATCCATTTCTAGGACTGTTCCTTTTTTTACTTTTGAAGCATCAATTTTTACCATGAGTTTAGATGAATAATTAAAATATCTTTAAGGGTAAAATTAGCGATTCAGCTTGTATTTTCAATATAATTTACTACTAATTGATTATTCAAAAAGTTTTAGTTAATGTTTTGTTTGATGAAAGAAAAACTTTTGTTCCAATATTATCGTTATTTAGGTCGATGTGCTAAAAAATATCTTAAAAGAACAGGTGCATATAGTATTGGTGTGAATGGAAGTGTTTGAAAAACTTCTTGCCGTATGATTATTCACCAAACTCTTCAAAAAGCGTTTCCTGATAAGGTAATTTATACTTCTCCAAAGAATTTTAATGGAGAGTTATGAATGTCCTTATCTATTTTGGAGGTAGAAAAATGGGAGCCTAGAATTCCTTATTTTCTAAAAATTGGTGCTCTTGCTTTTTGGAAAGGAGTGTTTTGAAAAAAAAGTTATGATGCTGTTGTTCTGGAATATGGTATTGATAGACCTAAAGAAATGGAGTTTCTGGTAAGTATTAATAAGCCACATATTTGAGTTTTTACAGCTATTGATGCAGTTCATTCTGAGCAATTTTGAAATCCAACAGAAATAGCAAAAGAAGAAGTTAAGATGGTTCAGAATACGAGAGAAATTGCTTTCTTGAATGCAGATGATACTTATGCACAGCAGCTTGTTGGGACGTTATGAATTGATGTATTCACTTATCAAACTCTTTGATATGATTCGAACGCTGATTTGCATTTTGATTGAGAGGACTTGAAGGTTGATTTAAAATCTAAACATTTGGTTCTTGTTGATTTAGATATTTCAATAAAGAGAGAGAAATATCATTTAAAAACTAATTTACTAGGAAAACCTAATTATTGATATCTTACTGTTGCAATTACTATAGCTCAGATTCTATCTCAGCATTTTTCTGGTAAAGAACTTGATATGAAACACTTTTTAAAGGAACCTCTTATTTATCAACTTCAGCCATGAAGATGTTCTATTTTTAGAGGAAAGCATGATAGTATTCTTGTTGATTCAACGTATAATGCCTCTCCATTAAGTGTGAGAAAGCTTATTGATACAACTCTTGCATTACAAAAGACTATGAAAGAGAAGAGAAAAGTATTGTTAGTTTTATGAGATATGAGAGAATTAGGTGATTTAACAGAAAAAGAGCATCGTTTATTGGCATGATATGTTCAACAATCAGCAGATCATGTTGTTTTATTAGGTAAAAGTATGCATACTTTTTTGGCAGATGAAATTCAAAAAATTTGATTTTCAGAAGAGCAGTTGACGTTATGTCATTCTTATAAAGAAGTTGCTAAGGAAGTTGAAAAAATTCTTAAAGATTGAAAAAATAAATGGATTGTTCTTTTGAAATGAAGTCAAAATACGATTTTTTTGGAGGAGGCCACTAAACTTCTTTTGGCTCATAAAGAAGATGAAAAGTTCTTGACTAGACAGTCTACATGGTGGTTAAAAAAGAAAGAAGTATTGTAATTTTATTCTATATTTTGTTTTATGGAATCTTTGAATTTATCAAAATTGGTTTTGGAACAAAGTTTTTTGGAACTTCTTAATGAGGAAGATATTCATTTTGATGCTATTTATACTGATAATAAAGAATTGGCGAAGAATGAAAATGTTAGTAATATCCAAGGTTATTTAGCTGATTTTTTTTCTTGAATAAATAAGGATCAGAAAATTTTATTAATTTTGGATAAGTTGGGTATTTCTGATGTGTTAGAATATCTTAATGATTTTCATTCTGTATGTATTTTAAGTTGTTTTTCTTGATGAGCTAGTTTTATTAAAAAATTAAATCCAGAAATTGAACATTTAGAAAAAGAAGGTTTGGAAAGATTTGAAATTCATTATCCATGGGATTTAGAAAGTTTTCTTAAGGCGTTAAAGAGAGGAGAAAATATTTTTATTCCATTGAGTAATCAGGAAATCCCTGAAAATATTTATGCTTCTTCAAATGATGAGGAAGAATGAGTTGCTTTTATTGATAAATCATTAATTGATAAAAAGAATATTTTATCATTGCTTTCTCCTGAAAAAGCAGATCTTTGTTTGTTCTGAATGTGAAACCATTTTGAAGAGCTTGTTAAGTTATCTCAGCTTTTAGCGATGAGAGAAGAGCGTATTTCATTACATGTTTTAAGTCAGTGGAACTTATTGTTTTTGAATGAAACTAAGGCATATTTTTCTGATGCAAAGAAGGTATGAATAATTCTTGATCATCTTCCAAGTGAGGAGCTTCAAAAGAAAGTGAAAAGTTTATGAAAAGAAGTTGTTTTCTATACACCTCATTATGAAAAATTAAGAAGTATTTTTGCTGAATATCAATTTGAGGAGACTGATTTTAATGCTATGTCATTATTTGAAAGAATTTTAAATTCATTATAGTGCAGATGAGAATCTTGGTTTGAGATGAAGAAAAACAGGCTAGAATGTGGATGGAGAAAGCTTGAGAAATAGCTCAATATGCAAGTTGTGAAAGGTCTAAATGTTGATCTGTTGTTGTAAAAGATTGAGTCTGTATTTGAGCTTGATATAATTCTCCTGCAAAAGAGTTAGAATCACAGAGGAGATGTAGTGCTGATAAAATGTCTTATCATAGAAAGGTTACTGACAAAACTTGTTGTATTCATGCAGAGCAGAGAGCTTTATTTGATGCGTTGAGAAATCATCCTGAACAAATTGAATGATCGATTCTTTATTTTATTCGTTTGGATAAAGATTGAAATCTTTCAAGAGCTGGAAAGCCATATTGTACTATTTGTTCTAAGATGGCATTAGAACTTTGAGTTGCAGAATTTGTCCTTTGGCATGATGAAGGGATTACTGCTTATAATACGGAAGAATATAATTTATTGTCTTATCAATATGAAGAATAATATTTTAACTTAGAACTATATTTTTATGTTACGTCATATACCTGTTTTAGCACAAGAGATTTATGATTATCTTCCTCAATGATGGGTTGATTGATTTGATGGAACATTTTGACATTGAGGTCATGCTGAATTTTTTTTATCGCATGAAAAAGAAAAAAGAAGTCTTGATTGAATGATGATTATCTGAACAGATGTTGATGTTCGTATGATAAATAAAGCTAGGGAATTAACGAAAAATTATGCTGATTATATTGATATAAAACATTGTTCTTATGCTGATATTCAAAATCTATGAAAAAGTTTTGATTATGAATTATTAGATCTTTGAGTTAATTTAGAACATTTTAAGGATTGAAGTCGTTGATTTTCTATAAAAGAAGATGCTCCTTTGGATATGAGATTTAATCAGGAGTCATGAATTACAGCTGAGGAATGGCTTCAAAAAAGTTCATGAGAGGTTGTTATGAATGCTTTGATTAAATATGGTGATTTTAGTGAGAAAACATCCGAATATCTTTCAAAATTATTTATTGAAGAGAGAAAAAAGAATCCTTTTAAGACTACGTTTTCCTTAAAAGATTTTTTGTTACATCATCATTTTAATCAAAAGAAAATAGCGGTTATTTTTCAGGTAATTAGGATTATGGTTAATCAAGAGTTAGATCAATTAGAAAAGTTTTTGGTTGATTTTCCATGAACCTTAAAAAAGGGTTGAAGATGTTTTATTATTACTTATCATAGTGTCGAAGATAGAATTACTAAAAATGCATTTAAAGCTTTGTCTGAAGGTTGAGAATTTGTTTTGATTAATAAGAAAGTTATTGTACCTCATTATACTGAAGTTCAGAAGAATAAGGCTGCTAGAAGTGCAAAGCTAAGAATAATTGAGAAACTTTAGAATTATTAATAATTATGGAAGAATCTGCTCCAATAAATATGTTAGAGAATACTCATCATAAGATAAAAACTTTTGTATATCAATCCTATAGCAATTTTCATAAGTCTTATAAAAGTTGGCTTACAAAGTATAGAGAAAGAAGAGATTTATCAGATATGATAAAAGTATGAGGTCTTTTTGGTTTTGTGGTTTTGTTTTGAATCTTATTTTTGTATTATATTAATAAAGCTTCAACTGAGTGATACTTTATGAAATTAGCAACATATGAGTTGAATGCATCAAGAGAAAAAAGTGATATTGAAAAGCTTGAGGTTATTAGGAAGAAGAAAGTGAATTGGGATCAGCTATCAACACCCAAGAATGCGAATTTGCAAAAAAATGTTATTACTATAGAAATCCCTGAATTAACAGAGGATGAAGCTTAGTATTTTTTATGATTTGATACTTATTTCTTTTTCTAGAAGATTATCTAATGGGTCTTCTTTTTCTTGTTCTATCAGCACAGGATAATCTTTTACGAGTTGGATGATGTAATAAGAAATTCGTCCTCGTAGTCCAAGATAGAGGAATATTAACGAAAAGACGATTTGTCAGGTAATTGCATCAAGTCTTAGTAAAAGTACTATATTTAATAGCATGGCAACTAACGATGTTATATGTCGGAAAATGATGTCGGATGGTTTGATATATTGTCTAACTCAAGGAAGTTTTGTATAAAACATTACGAGTCCACAAAGGATATTCCAAGCAATAAGCCAAGGAACCATATCAGTTATTGCATCTCCAAAAGTCAAAAGACTGATGTAGAGTGAGAAATTTACTATAATTACAACGGCAAATCTTGTAAAAACAGTAAAAATCCAATATTTCTTTAGTAAGAATGCATTGATTAAGAAAATAATAATACCTCATCGATACCGCATTTGTGGAAGCATTTTTCATTGAAAAATTGGTATCAGATATGCAAGGATGATACCTATTAGCAGAATTACATTAATATATTCAAGTAGGTATTTTATCAGTAATGGTGTATTATGAACAAATTCTGAAAATTTTTGTAAGGCTGGTGTTTGATTGGCTTTTTTTCTGGATTCTAATATTTTTTCTCAGGCTAGAACTCTTCTCAGAGATATTTCTCTTCTTAATTCAGGTTCTTTGGGACGGTATATTGCTAAGGCATACGATAATATTCCCAGTACACATAGATAGACTAGTAGATTAATATCTAGTGCATATAGTTGGTTTGGAATACTAAGGAATAGTATATCAAGAATACAGATAAAGATGCTTAGAAAAAAATAGTATTCATAATCCTTTTTTACTTCTTTAAAAAGTCATACTCAATAATAGAGTCATCAAAATCATAGAATTGCTGTGATGAGTACAATTATACTCATGTTTTTTAATCCAAAAAATCAACTGGTAGAGTAGCTATTTCCTATTAAGAGGATTAGAATAAATAGAAATCAGTGAAAGAATAAATTTTTTCAATCTTGATATTCAAAAAAGTATGATGCATATCGGGCAACCCAACATAATGTAAGGAGTATGAAAAATGATGATTGATAAGAAAAATTAAAGAATTCTAGCATTCCTAGTAATCCAAAGAACATGAGTAGTGAAAAGGCGTAGAGACCATATTTTTTTAGAAGATCAGTTCCTTGAAAAGTCATTCTCATGTCAACAAAACTTTGAGAGAAAAAAACAATCAAGAAAAACAAAGGAAAAATTCAAAAATACCGCAGTTCTAGGAGCGCAAAGAAAGCAATAAATGCTAAACAAAGAACTAAAACGAGGAAATATATCACGGTATTTTGACTAGAAAACTAAAATTATTTTAGTGGCATAAACAAGTCCTGCGTAAATGAGAAGTAATCATAACAAACACATTACATATACAAATATTGTTTTTGGACGTATGTAACTATTGATAATTCTGAATAGCCATCCTGCCATAGCAAGATAGATAAACATTATTGCATATCTTTGAAGAGATAGTTCTACACCTATGTATTTTCAGAAAACAGACATTATTACCATTTCAAGGAGTATGAATAGAATCATAAGTTCAGCTCATCAAAAGATTCCTTTTACTATTGCGAATTTGTCTTGGACTGCGACTTCTAAATCTTTCTTAAGATATTCAGCAAAGAGTTTTGTATATCCTAATGAAATATATGTTTTTTCTTCTGCAGAAAGAGGGGCTCATAATGTTGAGAGTAACTTTGCTTTAAATAGTCTTGCTTGTTCTCTAATTACTTCTACATTGGTTGTTTGAGATCCAGGAATGATTTTATATATTTTTTCTTGTTCAAGTTTTCAAAGTAAGAAATCTTGAGTATCGATGATAAGATTTAATGCTTTATGAAGCTCATCAATAATTTTATCTAGATTGGTTGCTAGACGCAGTTTTGCAATTTCTCATCTCATATCATCAAACTTCTTCTTTGTTTCTGGAAGAATGTTATTTCATCAGATTTTTATAAGTTGATCTATTTGATCAACTACTTGATCAATTGCTTCATAAGATTTTAATAGTTTATCGTCAGTATAATTAAGCTTATTTTTTTTCTCAGCTTCTTCTTTTTGTTTTTTGAGTAAGGCCTCGTGTTCTTCTTCTTGTTTTACAAGTTTCTCGATTATTTTTTTTGTGTCTTCTTCTGGAATTGGGTTTGAATAGCTATCTGCTTTAACGATATCAAATTTGAGATTTACTAGAAGGGCTATGAAGTTATCAATTTTTTCACCTTCTTTTTTTGGTCAAATTATAGTTGCAGTAACTCCAGATTTTGATTTTATTTCAGCAAAAAAATCTCAATATTTTTGAGGTTCTTCTTTATATTCATCTAGTCCAAGAGTAATTACTTTTTCTTCTGATAGGAAGGCTCTAGCCTTGATAATATCTTCACTTTCTATCAAAAAATCAAGTGTATAGTTCTTCTCTGTAGTATCTTTTAATCAAGTAAGATGAAAGAACATGAAGGCTGAAATAAATAAAGTGTCTATGAATAAAAACTTTTATCCAAATAGTCGTTAAAATCAATACTAATAGGGCATTTTTTGTATCTCGTCTTTTTAGAAAAAACTATTTTTTAATTGATTTTTTTCACTTTCTGAAAGAGAGTCTAATTTTTCTTGCATTTCTTCATCTGGATCGTGTAGATATTTTGATAGTTCTGCCGTTTTTTCAGAGGCTTTTTTCATATGAACATAATATTTTCATAGTTCTGCTACAACATCAGATAACTCATCATTTTTTTCAAGAAGTTCAGTTGTCTTTTCTCTAAATAGTTCATTTTGTGCAGTAATTTCTTCCATTTCTTCTTGGAGTGAGATGAGCTGATCATTTGCTTGTTTTAAATTTTTTCTTAATTCTCCTACAACGTCTCTGTGCTCGTATTGAAAATAAAAAACAAGATATCATAGAACTCATCATATAAGTAAGGCAAGTAGTATATATCCTCGCATTATTATGTTAGTAGATGGATAAAGTTAATAATTAATAAATAGTATTTTATGGATGAAATGCAAGATAAATATAAGGTTTTCTCTTATATATTAAAAAAGTTTATAAAAAATTGACAAATTTAAAAATGTCTAGTATAATAATTGTGTTCTATTTATTCCTTTTAAAACAAAACAATGAAAAAGACTGTAACAAAAGTTAAGGCTGCTGCTAAGAAGATTGGACTTCATAAGCCAGAAACTGAAAGATCAAAGGCTCAAAAAATTATTAGAGACGTTGTATTTTTTGGAGTGGTTGTTTATGCAGCTGTGATGACTTTCTTAGTAATTGATGCTGAATCACACGAAATTGAAGTTGAATGTGCTTCATTAGCTCAACAAGTAGCTTTTAATAAATAGTATAAATTAATTAGAAAGTTATCTAATTTATTCTACTGATATTTTCCGTAAAAGATCTGAATAGCTTTTATTCAGGTTTTTCTGTATTTTCAATTTCTTGTGTTCAAAAGATTTCTTCTAAGTTTGTTTTATGACCTTCTTCAGAAACTTTTTCTTCTTTTGTTAGAAAATCATTAAGAAAAGGTTTCTTTTTTATTAGTTTAGGAAGAGAATCTAAAAGAAGATTATAATTTCCTGATTTTGGATATACGAAAGTTACAGGATCTAAAAGACCAGTAGGTCTAATGATTTGTTCTACTACTTTATCTGAAAGCTCTAATTCGTATTCTGCTGGAGTTGCTGACAAAAATATAGATTTTACTCATTTTTTAGTTTTACGGGTTAGTGTTTCTTGTTGATTGATTTGTCTGGCTTCACGGTTGATTATAGATGAAGATACTTTTTCTTCTTTGTTATTATCTTTATCTCTTTGTTCTATAATTTTTTTATGTGCTTCAGAAACAAGCTCTAAATCAGCAGCTGCTTCATCAAGTTGTATTTCTGAAATATCTTTTCGGTTTAGTGTTGTTTCTAATTCTTCGAATCTTAATGGTCTATGATCAATGGCTGATGGGAGGCGGAATCAGTAACGAATAAGGTTGTTCTTTCTTGCTCTGTCTCATTGAGCCATTGCTCTTAATTGTGGTATTGTCATGTGAGACTCATCTATTACTAGAAGAAAATCTTCAGGAAAATAATCGAAGATAGTGTTAGGTGGTTCTCAAGGAAGTCTTTGATCAAAGTAGAGTGAGTAGTTCTCAATACCGTTAACAAATCCTGTCTCTCTTATCATTCTAATATCATATTCTGTTTTTTTCTTTATTCTTTCTGCTTCAACCATCATTCCAAGTTTTTCGAATTCTTTAATACGTAGTTCTTTTTCAGCATTAATTTGAGATAAGATGCGTTCTAGATCTGAAAGGTCCTGTAGATATTGTGTTGCAGGCCAAAGCATTGCTTTTTGGACAGGAGCTTTTAGTTCATAAGTTAGAGAATCTCTTTGTTCGATTCTTTCTAGAGTGTCTTCATCAAAAAAACAACGATAGAGGAATTTCTCAGTTGATGAAAAAATGTCTAAAATATCTCCTTTCATATCAAACATTCAAGGTTCTATTTTTCATTGAACAGGTTTATATTGCATATGAAGAAGCTGTCTTTTAATTTCATTGAAATCATATTTTTTACCAACATAGAGTTGAAGACAATTTTCTTCAAAGAATCTACTTTGTCATAAACCATATAGAGATGATGCTGAGGCAACAACTATTACATCTTTTCTTGAGAGAAGAGAAGCCATAGTAGCGAGTCTATACATTTCAATTTCTTGATTTATCGTTGCTTCTTTTTCGATATAGGTTCCTGTTGATGGAAGATAACTTTCAGGTTGATAATAGTCAAAATATGAAATGAAATAGTGAACAGCATTTTCTGGGAAAAAAGCTTTAAACTCTGTTGCAAGTTGTGCTGCGAGAGTTTTGTTGTGAGAAATTACAAGTGTGGGTTTTTGAACTTTTTGAATAATGTTTGCAATTGTAAATGTTTTTCCTGTTCATGTTGCTCAAAGTAGTGTGATTTTATTTTTTCATTCTTCAAAAGCTTCAGCAATTTGATTAATCGCTTTAGGTTGATCTCATGCCGGTTGATAGTTGGATTTTAGATTGAACATGAGGGAATGAAGAAAGTAAATAATTATATGAGTTTATTCAATTTCGTTGAATTTTGGAAAGAAAAGGTATACGATGTTATAGAAAGAATCTATAACTTTATCTAATCCTTTTTCTTGTTTAAGCATTTTTTCTGTTAAAATTCATTCTAGTCTGAACATTTCTGTTTCTACTTGTTTTCATAGCGATTGAAAGTCATTTTCTGTATATTCTGAGTCATTTGCTTTACGAAAATTCCAGAAAAGTTCTGGATTGCTTTCTGCAAATCTTGCAAATAGTTGTCCTCACTTTGTTTTTTTTATGAGTTCTATTTTTTCATTTATATAGTCGGCGATTACATTTTCAACTTCAGTTTCTTCTTTTTGAGAGAGAGAAGAGAATATGGGTCAGAATACGGTATGTTTTTTTAAATCAGAAAGATAGGGAATTTTTTTTTGACTGTTTTCAATGTTTGTTAATATATTTCTAATTTGTTCAATTTCTTGTTCTTTCATACATAATACGTTTAACTAAAAAAAATCCAAGAGTGGATTTGTTTCTGAGAAGAAATATGTGAATCCAAAATAAAAAATCAAGTGAATTTTTTCTTGAAAGTATGAGATATATTGCTAAGGTAAAGTATTCTTTATTAAAAAATAAAAAGAAAATGAAAAAGTTTTGTTATGGTGTTTTGTTCTTGGCTTTCTTATCTATTTTTTTGAGTTGATGTTGATGAAGTAAGTGAAGTTGAAAGGTTAAGGACTATAATAATACCTTGATGACGATTCAAGAGGAGTCTGTGGATACCTTGAAAGATTACTATAAATCACTAGAAAAAGAATATGATGGTACTAATTTGATTGCAATGTTTACTTGAACATTGGATAGTTTGAATGCATTAAAATGAGAAGCGCAATCAATTTCTTGATGGGAATGAGATGATACTTTAAAAGAAGCTGTAGTTGAATATATTTCTTGAATGACAAGCGCTTTTGCTAAATATGAATTGCCTGTTGTAGAAATTCTTGTTGATTATACAGGACAAGTTTCTCGTTTTTATAAAGATAATGAAGAGCTATTTTCACAGTCAGCAATGAAGCTTGCATGAGAATTAGCTGTGTTAGATAAGAGTTTGGAAGGAGAGTATACTCAATTTGCTGAGAAATATGGTTATTATGAAGAAAACTAGGAGTGTTTATTCGTGTTTTTAATAAGTTATTTTATTTGATTTTTTTAAGTATTTTTTGGGGCTAAAAGTTGCATTAATCTGATTTTTAACTATAATTAAGTACAAGAGAGACTTTTATAACGTTTACCTTCTATAAAACAAAATGCAAAAATTCGTTACAAAGAAACTTCTTTTTACATTGAGTGGTGCATGCTTATTAGCATGATGAATTATTTATGCAGCAGGTCCACAAATTATAATTGATCCTACGAGATTTGTTTCTCAAGAAAGGATTCAGAGAATTAATATAAATTCTACTGGAACTAATACTGTAAAAGAGGCATTGGTTAATTCTTGAACTAAAAAACCAGTTCTTTTGATTGGTTCAACTTCAGGTAGTGATAATCTATGAGCTGTAACAAGGAATAATACTATTACTTGAGATATTTCTTCAGTGATTTGATGAAAGGGTAATTCAAATTTGTGAGATGAAACCTCTTTAATCGCGTGAAGTCAAGATAGTATAATTAAAAAAAGTGTAAAAAGTTCTGTTATTCTTTGATGAAAAAATAACACAGGAAGTGCAGCGAATCAGGTAATTCTCTCTTCAGAAAAAACAAATGTGTCTAAAATTAATGGTGTTGCTATGTGATTAAGCAATTCAAATATTGATAGTTCATATGCAATAGGACTTATTTGAGATAAAATTACTATTAGTTGAGGTTCTAATTCTGTAGCATTGTGAAGTAATATCAATATTCAAACATGATGAATGTTTATTTTTAATGCTAATTGAGGAACAGTTAATTGAAATTTAAAAGATACTGTCTTTATTAATGCAGAACACTGACTTGTAATTTGAGGTCCTAAGATTATTCCATCAACAGTTTCAAATTCAAAAGCTGTTAAATTGACTGTTCATGGTTGAGTTGCTTTATGACAAGGAAAATGTAGTAAGGATACAATTGGTGGTATTTATTATGCATCAGGAACAACAAAGACAAATGGAAAAATTGCTTGTATTTGTGCTTGTGTTGCTAGTGGTTCTACAGCTAAGAGTATTGCTGTTTCTAATCAACCATATTGTGATGTTGCATGTAAAAATACAGAAGGTGCGTGAGGTAATGAAAAGATTGATGGTAGTGCTGTATGTGGTAGTAGAGGATATCCATGATCTTGATCAAAAATATCTCAAGAGCATTGAAAAGAAATGATTTATGAGGCTTGGGAGACTACATGGAGACCTAATAGTGATTTTTGTAAAGATTGAGCTATACCTAATGTAGGAACTCTTGAAAGTAATGCCCCTTGAGTTGTTGGTTTTCCATGAACAGGAATGACTGTTTCTTGGGTATGTCCATGATTAACAGATAAGGATCCTAAAGTTCAATGTAATGCTTATAAGAAAGTTGTTCCTCCAAAATGTTGAGAAAATACAAAAAAATATTATTTGAACGATGATAGTTATCCTGTATATTCTGAATGATCTTTTTGTGAAATTGGTGAATTCTTTTGAATATCTAATCTAAGTAAGACTTATAGTAATTATGATTTCCCTGTGGCTTGAGGTACTACGATATGGTGATGTAAAACCAATAGTTGACATGTCGATGCTATTGAAAATAAATCATGTGTAGCTTCACGTAGTGATTGTAATCATTGTGCAGTAAATGGTTTCCCTTATTGTTTTGATGTTAGTTTTAAAGAAAATTGTCCTGCTGAGACTGGAGAAACTCCAGGTGATTGAGGAGAACCTGATCCTACTAAAACTAATGGTCTTTGTGAATACGGAAAGAATGGAGCTAGTTGTATTGAGTGAACTCCTCAAATAATTTCTAGTAATTCATGCGAATATAAATGGAAATGTGTATCAAATAATGGATGAACTGATGCTACTTGTTCGATGTCATATACTCCTGATAAAACTATCACGGTTCCTGGTGTTGGTGGTCATTATGGAAGCTATAAAATAACATGGAATAATGCTTCAGGTGGAGCTCCACGATGTGGAAATGTAGGGGCGGAGTTTACTAGTTCGACAACCACTTATAATTCATTAGATGCATGTAATGCTGTAGTAAATAGAAATGGTGGTCTTGATTATTGGAGAAGTATGAATTCTCCTTATGGGCCTTGTACTCAAGGATCTTCTTATTGTACTCCATGTATTCAATGTAATGGTGTTGAAAGTAGTTGGGTACCTAACTCATCTACTACACAGGTAGAAAAGTGATCGTGTGTTGTTGATTCTGTTTCATATCCATCAGATGATTGGAGATGTTCATGAATTGCACCATCATGTCCGGCTCCTACACCAAGTTGTGTTACTGTTTGTCATCAATACAAAAAAGAACTTACTAATCAATATGGATGTTCAGTTTCTTCTAGTGCTCTTGGAACTACAACATATGGAGATTCTGATTCATGTTGGGCTGCAGCAAAGACATTTGGAGCAGTAAGAAGTCAAAGTTATTGAATAGGATCTACTTCTTGGAATAAGTGAGATAGTTGTAATATTGATACGGATCCTTATTGTGTTCCATGTGTTTCATGTTCTTGTATACCATGAGCTACATCTACGGTTTGTAGCTAATTAGCGGTTTTCATTATTAATTCCAATATATTTAGAAACAAATTCTTGTTCATTGAGTAATTTAATATCATAGCTATCACTCTTAAACAAAAATGGTAGCATAGATGAAAAGAAATAGGATCATTGATTCTGTTTCTTTTCTTTTTTATAAATTGATTTATAAAGAATTACTTTATAAGGATTAGGATATTCTTTTTTTATTTCTACTCGTTTATTTTCTACTGCTTTTTTTTCGGTTATGAACATAAGATATGTTTTGTTTCCTTCTTGAAAGGTTTTCATAATGATATCAGTGTCTGAAGTATTCTCTATAATAAGCTTTTTAGAGGTTTCAAAAACGGCTGCATCATCTCATTGGATTTTATCTCCATAATATACACTAAACCGTTCTCAATGATTTCGTCTTACAGGAATAGTCATATTAGGCATCATTAATGCAGTTCTGAAAATTTGTGAAGCTACTCAGCATACTCCTCAGTAAAATAATAATTCACCTTCTGTTTCTCCTGCACAATATCCGTAAAGATATATTAAGTATTTATTGAAATTAAATTGTTCTCCTGGTTTTATTGTTTTGTTATCTAGATTTTCAAAGGCGAGTAGATAGTTCTGTTTGGTACATGGAAGAAGCATGGAAATATCTTTATCTGTAGCATAGATAGCAAGTGAATCTATTACATAAGGAGCAAATGCTTCAATAGGAATTTCAGCTTTTTCGTGATTTTTTTTAAGGTTGAGCATTATGTTCCTAAAGGCTGAATCAAGAGGGTAGAGATTCTTTCCTTTTAAGGTAATGGTACTTTCTTTATAGGTGATGAAACTTTTATTTGGATTGTAGATGTTTTTTATCTTTTTAATTCTTTTCCCTACTGCATCTACTTTGTCTTGAAGAGAAAGTTCAGGGAGGGTTTTATCTAAAATACATTGAGGATCTAAAATGATAATATCTTTTTTACGTTCGTAATTATTACAGTCTTTTGATTGTGCTATTTGAGAATGTGAATTAAAAAAAGGAGAGCTTATTGCAAAACAAGCTCAACTAAGAATATAACTTATTATAATCATACTCAATCCTTTTTTTATCATGAGATTTTTTATGTGCTTTTTAGAAATTAGTCTGCTAAATTGTGGTATACTTGATCAACGTCTTCGTCTTCATTAAGTAATTCAAGAATGCGGTCAAATGCTTCTCTATCTTCTCATGAAAGTGATACGGTATTCTCAGCAAAGAAATGGATATCAGCTTCTGCAATATGATATCAAAGATCAATAATTCCTTTTCTTACAGTAATGAAATCTGTTTTAGAAGTATATACTTCTGCAGTTCCTTCTTCTATACTAAGGTCTTCAATAGGTAATTCCATTACTTCCATTTCTAGTGTTTCTGCATCAAAAGGAGTAATCTTTTCGATTTGTCTTCCTTTATCTTCAACCATTTCTGATTTTCAGTCGATTACGATAAGTCCTTGTTCTTTAAATTGCCAAGATACTGCACCTATTTCAGCCATAGAACCTCCAGCTTTTCAAAGAGCTGTTCTTATAGATTGAGATGTTCTGTTTGTGTTAGAAGTAACAGCTTTGATAAGGAGAGCAGAACCGTTAGGTCCATAACCTTCATAGAATACTTCCTTCATTTCTTCTCCTTCAAGTTGTCCTGAACCTTTAAGGATAGCTCTTTCAATAACATCTTTTGGTAATCCATTGTAACGTGCTTTTTCCAAAACCATTTCAAGGGCTGGATTCATTTTTGGATCAGCTCCATTTTTAGCAGCAAGTTGGATTTTCTTTCAGATGATACTATATATTCTTGATTTATTAGCATCTCCAGCAGCTTTTTTAGCAGCAATCGAATGTCGTCTTCACATTGTATCGTATTGAATTTAAAAAATTAACTAACACGTATATAGTGATTTAGAACGTATTTTCAATTTTTTTGAAATTTTTGTCCAGTGAACGTTAAATAGTTGGTGAAATTTTATATTTCAATTTCTTTATAGTAGATAGTTCTTTCAGCTCCTTTGATATTTCATTTAGCAAAATTTTTATCTCAGATATCAGAAAGTTTTGTGTTTCCAATTCATGTTCTTTCTAGGGTAATTAGTGCTCATCAAAGATTTAACTTTTGTCATAACCAGTATCCTATGCTTCTAATGTATGTTCAAGATCAAACGCTGAAGGAAACTTTTAGATATGGAAAACTATATTCAATGATTTCATAGTTATATATTTTCATTGGTTTTTCTTGAATCTCTGCTTTTCATTTTCTTGCATCTTTATACATTCTTCTTCCATTTTGTTTTTTAGCACTGAAGGTTGGAAGAGGAAGTAAAACTTCTTTTCCTTCTTGGAAAAGAATTGAATCTAATTTTTCTTTAATTTCTTCTAAGGAGGGGATTGGAATTATTTCATCATTTTTGAGGAGTCCTTTATCTGTTATCTCAAATCTTTCTTCATAGTCCCAAAAACAAGCATCTCGAGTATCTGTGAGTAGAGAAAAATCGATAGTTGTTGTATACGTTTTATCCATACCAATAAGACTTGTTAACTTTTTTGTTCCTTTCCCTACTCATAAAATCATGAGTCCGCTTGCCATAGGGTCGAGCGTTCAGCTATGTCCAACTTTGTCATTAAAATGTGTTCTGATGATCTTTACAACATCAAAGCTTGAGATTCAACTTGGTTTATTACAGGCAACAAGCATTGGCTCGGAAAAGATATAAATGCGGTCAGCATTATAGTTGTGAGAGAGGTAAAATCAAGATTATCTATAAAAAAAAGACCTTTAATAAGTTAAAGGTCTTAGTTTATTATAGTTTTTTTATGCAGCAGGTGCTGGTTGGTCACTACCTGGAAGAGCATCGAGATCAGCACTTACTCCTAATCTTGTAGACATTTCAGCATCCACAAATTCTCTTGCTCTACCATATTTTTTAGCTGAATATTCCATTAATAATGGAGCTATCTTTTTATTTTGATAATCTTTTGTATAGATAGAATTCATGCTAAATACTTTTGTTGTAGCATTGTCGATATTGAGTTTAATATATGATTTATAGTTTGCAATACCTACAATATCTTGAGGTCCTAGAAGTGGAGAGTATTCTTTTTCCATAAATTCAGCATCAGGTGCACCGATTTTAAATGACATCATTGTACCCACGTTACCGAATACGGCTGCTTTTACATCTGCTTTACCTCAACCATCTCAACCTTTTGTTTCCAGCTGGGCGATATATTGGTGAGCCATGATAAGAGCTAATCTATACTTTCTGGCTTCTGATAAGATATCTGCGAAGGTTCCTGATACAAAGTTTTGGAACTCATCCACATAAAGGAAGAAGTCCTTTCTATCTTTAGCTGGCATTTTAGCTCTTCACATTGCTGCGTTATAGATTTTAGATACGAGAATCATACCTAGAAGTTGAGCATTAATTTCTCAGATCTTACCTTTTGAAAGATTTACAAGTAAGATTTTTTGATTATTCATGACATCATCAAAATTGAATGCTGATTTTGTTTGACCGATGATATTTCTAATAAGTCTGTTGGTATTAAATGATACGAATTTAGAAGAGAAGTATGGAATAATTTCTGCCTTTTCTCTATCTCCCATTGCGTTATATGTTCTTTCCCACCAGTTTCTTACAACGGCATTTGTTACTTTAGATACTTTTAGTTCTCTATAAGCATCATCAGTAAAGAGTCTTGTAATATCTAGAAGTGTTGGTCTATCATCAAAGTCTTCAAGTACGGTAAGTGAACCATATTTAAAGTATTCCTGAATTCTTGGTCCGAAGATTTCTGGTCAGAACATTTTTAAGAAAATTTCTGTTGCATCATTTACTGTTCTATCGGCTTCATCTAGTGAGTTGATTTCATAAAGATTAAGTCCCATAGGTCTATCTTCATTACCTGCATCGAAATAGATTACATCTTTTGCTCTTTCTTTTGGTACGTAATCTAGGACATCTTCTGCTAAGTCTCCATGTGGATCAATTAGACAGATTCCATCACCATTCCATAGATCTTGTCTTGCCATGGTTTGAAGGAAGACTGATTTTCAGGTACCTGATTTTCAAATCATATAATGATGTCTTGTTCTATCTTCTCTTTTGATATATACAGGAGAGAAAGTATTTCTATAGATATTTGTTCCAAGAAGAACAGCATTTTTATAGAGTTTATATCCGTATATTGTTTTTCATGGAATCATTTCTTTAACGAATTTCTTTTCATCTTTTTCGATGATTGGTTTATCATCTATGAAATCTTTTTCATTTTTTGTTTCGAGTTTTGCACCTGGATGTTTCTTTTGATATTCTTCAAGAGGAGTAAGTTTTTCTTCTTCAAGAACTCTTGATCCAACAGCCCAGTGATTTTGATATTCGTCTTTTAGAATATCAGAGAGCTGACCTCCTTTGAAGTTCTCAGCTAAAACTCATGTCATAACTCTACCATTCCATTCTTCATCGGTAAATTGAGGAAGGTTTGATGGAGCAGGAAGTACCTTATATTGCATCCATTCAATAATAGGAGAACGGTTATAGATTCCATCAGCAAAGTGATAGAGTGATGTTAATTCGTTTGTTGAAAAGTATGCATATTTATAGAAGAATCCAGTTAGGTAGTAGTTAGCAGCGATTTTCCATAAGTGAGTAAATACTCCAGCAAAAATATCGTGTTTTGTGTTGTTATCTGAAAGACCGTTAGTGTAATCATCGTTATATACGTTATAAGCAGCTTCCATTGCTTTTAAGTTTTGTCTTGGTTTTTCTGGTTCATCAGATGAACTTACGATGATAATACCTGATCTATATGTTGGGTTACCTGCTTCTTCTCAGATGGTATTCATAGCTTCTTCTTTGGTTCTCACCATTCTTACCATTGCTACATTATCTTCTTCTTTTTTATTTGAAACTAATTTTTCACTTGGTCAGTGGATGAGGAAGCTAAGAAGCTTAAATGGATTAAGAATATTTTTCCAATGCCACCATTTAGTAGTGTAAAGGTCTAGTCCTTTATAAAGTCTATCTGCAGCTTTTTGTCTTTTTGCATTGAATCCTGTTGATTCAGGCTTTGCAATAAGAATAGCTGTTACGGTATCATAAACGGATACCTTACTCATGGTATCAATAAGGTTATTAATTGGATCATCTGGCATTTGTTTGAAAGTTTTGATAGTGAACACTGGATCTCTTTTTGTTTCTAGTGTCATGATATCATAATATTTTTTTTGGAAAGGTCTTGGTTTATGTACTTTTTCTAGTGAACATGTAGGGTATTGAGCTGAGATAGTACTTTCTACAATGCTTTGATATTCAGGATAGGTACCTACTATAAAGCTTAATTGTCCTCCTTCATATTGGTAAATCATTGCAAGTTTTTGTTTACCAAAGAAAGTGTGCATGATTGATTCTTTGGTACTTAGTTCTGAAATTTTATGGAGTGAATTATAGAGCTGAGTCATTCTTCAGATTTTTTCTTTCATGTCTTTTGCTACTTCTTTTTCTTGTTCACGATCTGTTTTTCAGTCTCCTTTTGGAAGAAGGACTTTAATAAAAATCATTCTATGAGTATTGAGGAATGAGTAGATATATCTGAAGGTTTGTTTAAAGATTCAAATAATAGCAAAAACTGCAAAGAAGGTAATGATTGCGTATAATGCGTATCTTCAGAATGTCATTAACATTTCAAAAGAGTTATCTTCCATTACTTGTTCTTGAATACTTCAGGTTTGTGCGGTTCCTGTTATTGTAAAGTCTGTTCATGGGTTATAAACAACATGAGCATCTCCTATTGCTCCTGTTTTTAAATTAGATGCATCATGAAGTTCAGGATAGGTATTTTCAATATTTTTGAGAAAATTTTTAAGTGGTGTGTATCCTCAGATTTCATTTAAACATTTCCCTTTTGCATCTCACCAAGCTGCTGTAGCTAATTTTGCAGGATTAGTTTTTTGTGAATAGTCTTGTCTAAAGGTATTAATAAGTTTTTCTTGGCAAGGGGTTATATTACTTCATGCACTTTCATGTTCTCCTTCAATAGTTGATTTTTCCATATTAGTTAAAGAAAGCTTTACTTGAGTAATACCACCAATTTCATTGATACAATTGGTTTTATTTTCTCATCGAGCTTCGCTCGTAAGCTTTGAAATGTTGCTTTTTTGTGTGGTATCTTGAAGAAATGTTTTCTTTAGTACCTGTAAACATTCAGCTTTCTGCATAAAAATAATAGGTATAAAAAGTTAATTAATTATAGCTGAAAATAAGAAAAAAAGCAAAAAATGAGCTTGAATTTATTGTGTTTTTTGCTATGTTTTTGATGTAACATATCAAGAGTGGATGAAGAGACTAGGCTCGTTTGTACATCCCAGCAACCTGTCGCAGGATAAGGTGCTAATTCCTACCCAATCTTTGGGAAAGATATTCTATGGAGTTCAGTCATTGAGTTCTTTCCCTTAAGCATCGGGAAAGATTTTTATTTTTTATGGAAAAGTGAAAATGAAAAAGTGAAATTACCTTTTTACCTCTGAATCAGTGACTGAATGACATCCAGATAAAGTATGTGATCAGATTTCTGATGCAATATTGGATGCTTGTTTAAAAGGGGATCCGTATTCTAGAGTTGCTGTTGAATGTTTAATTACTACGGATAAATTAGTTATTGCATGAGAAGTAACAACAAAAGCTCAAGTTGATTATGCTGAAGTTGCTAGAGGAGTGTTGTTAGATATTTGATATGATTCTAAGGAGTCAGGGTTTGATACTCCTCATGCAGATATTGAGGTTTTAGTACATACTCAATCTCCTGATATTGCACAAGGTGTAGATGTTTGAGGTGCTTGAGATCAAGGGATTATGTTCTGATATGCTACTGATGAATCAGATCAATTGATTCCTGTTAGTTTAGAGTATGCGAATAGTTTAGCTTTTTATTTAGCTAAAGCTAGAAAGTCTAAGCTTATACCTTATTTATATCCTGATGGAAAAACTCAGGTTACTGTTGAATGTAATGAAAAATGAGAAGTAGAAAGAATTGATACTATTGTTGTTTCTGCACAACATCAAGCTTGAATTTCTCAAGAACAGATTAGAAAAGATATTAAGAAATTTGTTATTGATGCTGTTTTTGAGCCTGAGATAATAAAAGATACTAGGATATTTGTTAATCCTACTGGAAGTTTTGTTGTTTGAGGACCTACTTGAGATACAGGATTAACAGGTAGAAAAATTATTGTTGATACGTATTGAGGAGGAGGAAGACATTGAGGTTGAGCATTTAGTTGAAAAGACCCAACTAAGGTAGATAGAAGTGCTGCTTATATGGCTAGATTTTTAGCTAAGAATATTGTAGAAAATTGATTTTGTAAGAAGTGTGAGATTCAACTTAGTTATGCTATTTGAGTACAACAACCTGTGAGTATCTTTTTAGAAGATTTTTGAACAGCTTGTGTTGAGAAAGAAAAGATTATTGAATATATTGTTGGACATTATGATTTAAGTCCTCAAGGAATTATTAATTTTTTGGATTTAAGAAGACCACTTTATAGACAAACTGCTGCTTATGGTCATTTTGGGGCTGAGGGGTATCCTTGGGAGAAGGTGGAACATTGGGAGATTTAGTGCTTTGTTTTTGTAAAGTATTCTTTTTAAAAAAACTTGCATTCTTGTTTTGTAATGGTATAAGAACATTGCCAAATCATTATACAGACTGCAAGTTTTTTGTTTATTATGTTTTTTTGATATTCTTGTTCTTTTAGAGAGGAATATTGGAGAAGATTATATGGTTTGGTAGCTTTTGATAAGTTACCTTTTTTGTTGTTTAGAAATTATTTTGTTTGGTAGCTTATTGAATGGTTGATGGATCTTTCGCAGTAGATTTTTTCATTTGATGAGCACTAGTTTATGAAAATATCAGTGGTTACGCCTTCGTATAATCAAGATGAGTTTATTGAAAGAACTATTCTTTCAGTGATTAGTCAGAAGTGAGATTTTGAGATAGAATATTTTGTTATGGATTGATGATCTAAAGATTGAACAGTTGAAATATTAAAAAAATATGAAAAGGAATTAGCATGGAACAGAAGAATTACTTTTAAACGAGTATCAGAAAAAGATAACGGTCAGTCTGATGCAATTAATAAATGATTAAAACAAGCTACATGAGATATTCTAACGTATTTGAATAGTGATGATACACTAGAAGAATGAGCATTACAGTTAGTTGTAGATAACCTTGGAAAATCAAATAAGAAATGGAGCTATGGTAAATGTAGAATTATAGATAAAAAAGATAAAGAAATTAGAGAATGGATAACACTATATAAGAATCTTTTATGAAGAAATTTTTCTTATTCTAAACTTTTGTCTGAGAATTTTATTTCTCAGATGACTGTTTTTTGGAAAAAAGAAGTTGTAGAGAAGTGTGGGTATTTTGATGAGAATGAACATTTGTGTATGGATTATGAGTATTGGTTAAGAATATGAGAGAAATTTGAACCGTTGTATATTCCTGAATATATAGCAAATTTTAGATTCTATCATACGAGTAAATCGTGAGCTCATTTTGATAAACAGTTTAAAGATGAGTTAAGATTAGCTGAGAAGTATGCTAGATGAAAAAATAAGTTGTCGTTATTAGTCCATAAGTTCAATTATTATAAGATAACTTGGATCTATAAAGTTTTATCTTTTATAAAAAAATAGGAGATGAAAAGAACGATTATTGTAACCTGATGAGCTGGGTTTATAGGCTCAAATTTCTTGAATAAGTATGTGCTTTTGTTCCCAGAAAATGACTATGTTAATGTAGATTGTCTTACTTATGCATGAAAATTAGAGCACTTAAGTGATGATGTAAAAAATTCAAAGAACTATTTTTTTGAAAAAGTAGATATAAGAGTTTTGGATAAATTAGAAGAAGTATTTAAGAAATATAATCCAACAGATATTATACATTTTGCTGCTGAGTCACATGTTGATAATAGTATCAAGAATCCAAAGATTTTTACTGAGACAAATGTTATTTGAACTCAAAATTTGTTAGATTTATATAGAAAATATAATCTTAATAGATTCCATCAGATATCTACAGATGAAGTATATTGAGATATCCCAGATTCTTGATATTTTAAGGAAACAACTCCGTTAAATCCAAGTTCTCCTTATAGTGCATCAAAAACAGCTGCAGATATGTTAGTTAAAGCATATGGTAGAACTTTTTGAATAAATTATTCAATTTCTAGATGTTCAAATAATTATTGACCCAATCAGGATAATGAGAAACTTATTCCTCATTTTATTGATTTGTTAAAAAATGGTAAGCCAGTTACTGTTTATGGTGATGGTTCAAACATAAGAGATTGGTTATATGTGGAAGATCATTGTGATGCAATTCGAACAATATTTACAAAATGAGAATCTTGAAGTATTTACAATGTATGATGAAATAATGAGTATACAAATTTAGAGATAACGAAATTGATATTGAAAGAAATGTGAAAAGATGAAGAGAAATATATTTCATTTGTTGCAGATAGACCAGGTCATGATAAAAGATATGCAATAGATGCATCTAAAATTAAGAATGAATTGTGATGGGAGCCTAAAGTGATGTTTAATGAAGGAATAAAAAGAACAATACAATTTTATCTTTCTTAATTAATTACTCATGAAAGGAATTATTCTTGCTTGATGATTCGGAACAAGATTACATCCTGTTACGAAGGCTATCAATAAGCATTTATTGCCTATATATGATAGGCCTATGATTTATTATCCATTAGAAATTCTATTGGAATCTTGAATAGATAAAATTTTGATAATTACAAATCCAGAACATATACATGCTTTTGTGAATCTTTTATGATCATGAGAAGAATTTAGGGAGAAGTATAATAGAAAAATACAGATAGTGTATGCTATACAGACACAACCAACATGAATTGCAGATGGTTTGTGGATGTCAAAGGATTATGTATGAACTGAAGAATGTGTATTGTTATTGTGAGATAATCTTTTTGAAAATGCAAAAGAGATAAAGGAGGAGATAGCTAATTTTAAATGATGAGCAACAGTATTTGTTAAGCAAGTACAGGATCCTAAGAGGTTCTGAATCGCAGAGATTGATGAAAATGGGAAAGTATTATCGTTAGAAGAGAAGCCAGCTAATCCAAAGTCTAATTATGCTGTTACTTGAGCGTATATCTATGATAATACTTGTTTTAATAAATGTATATGACAACCAAAATCAGCAAGATGAGAATATGAGATAACTTATATTAATGATTTATATAGGCAAGAGTGAAATTTAAAAGCAGTAGAATTATCAGGAGAATGGCTAGATACATGAACTTTTGATTCAATGCTTAAAGCAAGTAATTTTATTCAATCAAAAAGAAATGGAAATTAAAAAAATAATTTTGCCTAAAAAGGATTCTTGAGATGATGGTTCTTTGACTTTTTTTGAATGAAATAAAGATATTCCATTCGAAATAAAAAGGGTATATTATATTTATAATACCAAAAATCCTCAGTGCATAAGATGAAAACATGCACATTATGAAACAGATCAGGTGATGTTTGTATTAAAATGATCATTAAGGATGATATTTGATGATTGATATGAAAAACAAGAAATAGTATTAAATCAACCTAATGAGTGATTGTTAATACCAAAGATGGTTTGGCATACCATGGATCAGTTTACAGAGGATTGTATTGTTTTAGTGGTTGCTTCATCAGTATATGATGAGAAAGATTATATAAGAAATTATGAAGATTTTTTAAATGCAAAGTGAATAAAATAATGGAAATTTTGTTTAATGATTTTAAAAGACAATATAGTTTAATTAAAGAAGAAATGGATAGTGCTATTCATGAAGTATTGAATTCATGATGGTTTATTTTATGAAAACAAGTTTCTTCTTTTGAAGAAGAATTTGCTCAAAAAAATTGATCAAAATATTGTATATGAATATGAAATTGATTGGATGCACTAAAAATTTCTCTTATGGCTTTGTGAGTTTGAGAATGAGATGAAGTTATAACAACATCACATAGTGCTGTTGCGACTACTTTAGCGATATTAGATGTTTGAGCAATCCCTGTATTTGTAGATACTGATGAATATTATTGTCTTGATAGTGTTTTGATTGAAGAAAAAATAACAGATAAGACTAAGGCTGTGATGCCTGTTCATATTTATGGACATTCATGTGATATAGTAGAGATTAAAAGAATATGTGATAAACATGGACTTTATTTGGTTGAGGATTGTGCACAATCTCATTTTACAGAGTTTAATTGAATCAAATTGGGTAATTATTGAGATACATGATGTTTTAGTTTTTATCCAACCAAAAATTTATGAGCATATGGTGATGCTTGAGCTATTGTTACGAATGATGAAGAAATTTATAAAAAGTGTAAGATGATTAGAAATTATGGACAAGAGACAAGATATGAACATAAGTTGTTTTGAGTAAATTCAAGGTTAGATGAAATGCAAGCTGCAATTTTGAGAGTTCAGCTTAAGCATATTGATGAGAATACAGAGAAGAGAAGGCATGTAGCTAAAAAATATATTGATGGATTACAGTGAATTCCAGAAATTCAATTGCCTTGATTAAGAGAATGATCAACACATACTTTTCATCTTTTTGTGATACAGTGTGAAAGAAGAGATGAATTGATGACATATTTAAAGGAGAAGTGAATCCCAACATTAATTCATTATCCTATATCAATTCATAAACAACCATTTTTTGATTGAAAGTATTCTGATTTAAAATTATCAAATTTAGATAATCAGGTACAAAGAATATTATCATTACCTGTTCATCCATTTATAACGGATGAAGAAATTGATTATATTGTTTTAAATATAAAGGAATTTTATGGGAAATAAAAAAAGTATTCTATTCATAACACCATATTTTTATCCAGCGTGGAGTTATGGATGAATTCCTAGAGTGATGTATGATTTATGAGTACAACTTGTACAGGATTGATATAATGTTGAATGTGCAGCAACTGATGTTTTTGATAATGAAAATAGATATGATAAAAAATATGAAGAAGTAGATTGAATTAAGGTTCATTATTTTAAGAATCTCAGTAATAAATTAGTAGTGAAAATGAAATTTCCTATACCTAGAGGGTATAAAAAGCGATTAAATGAGAATATTAAGAGATTTGATGTTGTTCATATAGCAGATTTTAGGAATCTTTGTAGTTATTATGCTTATAAGTCTTGTAAAAAGTATAATATTCCTTATGTTGTTTCTCCATTTTGAACAGTTCCATATACTAATGATTATAAGAGTTTGATAAAGAAATTCTTTGATAAAACATGGGCAAGGGAAATGATGATAAATGCAAAATATGTAACAGTTCAAACAAATGATGAATTTGAAGAAGTTGAAAGATTTTGAGTAGAAAGGGAACATATTAAGTTGATTCCTTTGATGGTTGATTATACAAAATTTCAGAAATTACCGGAGCTTTGAGAAATAAGAAAAAAATATAATATTTCAAATGATTCTAAGGTGATATTATTTGTATGAAGAATACATGAATATAAAGCAACAGATATGATGCTTAAAGTGTTTTCACAATATCATAAAGAGTATGATGATAGTTATTTGATAATTGTTTGAAGAGATGATTGATTTGAAAATACGTTAAAACAATTAGCTAAGGATTTAGGTATAGAAAGTAATGTTATATTTGCTTGAGCAGTTTATTATCCAGAAACAAAGAAATATTATGTAGATAGTGATGTTTATTTTATGGCTCCTAGTCATTTTGAGCAAACATCTACAGCTAGTTTAGAAGCATTAGCATGTTGAACACCAGCAGTAGTAACTAAACAGGCTGATATACCGTTTATAGATGAATATGCATGATCATGATTAGTATTAGATTATGATGAAGAGAAATTATTTGAATGATTAGTAAGACAAACAGAAATATGAAAAAATAGTCAGAATTGTATAAGTTTAATTAAGGGACATTTTGACGTGAAGGCTATTAAGGATGAATTTTTAAAATCTTACTGATTCTAGAATGTGAAAATCGCAAGAAAAAATGGAACAGCAATATGGGAAAACAACTGAAACAAGGTTTTCTAATACTTTATTAAAATTAATAAATAAATTCTGAATATCTAGAGTTGACTATTCTTTAAAGTTGCTAGAAAAATATTGAAAACAATCGTGAGATAATATTCTTGATATTGGTTGTTGAAATTGAGAATTTTGTAAGAAAAATGTTGGTAAGTATAAAAATATTTATTGAATTGATATTAGTAGTTCTCGTATAGAACAGTGTAAAAATTTAGTAGGGGGAGAGAATATAACATATATGGTTCATGATATGAATGAGAAAATGGAGTTTAAAGATGATTATTTTGATGTGGTGAATAGTTTAGTATGTTTTGAATGGATATATGACTTAAATTGAGCATTAAAAGAAGTTAACAGAATATTAAAAGAAAATTGAATATTCATTTTAGAAGTTAATAACATGTGATTTATATACAGAAGATTAAAACTTCTTTTTTGATATTATCCTGAAACTTGTTGATTTGCTGAATCTGAATGGAAAAATATCTGATGGGATGGTTCAACTTGTCATATGTTCACAAAAGCTGAATTTAGTAGATTCTTAAAAGAATTTTGATTTGAGGTAGTTGAAGTAAGTTGAACATGAATATTTTATAAACTAAGAAATTGGTGGCCTAGTTTATTATGTTGAGATTTATTTTATGTTTTGAAAAAGAGATAATGAAAATAGCACATATATCTGATTATTTTACATTAAAACTTGGATATCAAGAAGCTTTTTTAGCAAGAGAAGAAATAAAAAAATGAGATAAAGTTTTTGTATTAACCTCAAATAGAAATTATCCTTTCCCAAATTATGAGACAACATATAAAAATATTTTATGAGGAAGAATAATGAAAATTTGAGAATTCAAAGAAGAATGAATCGTAATAAAAAGATTAAAATCGATATTCGAAATACCAACAAGTGCTTTGGTTGTATTTATGTGAATATTAAAAAATTTAAAAAAAATTAAACCAGATGTTATTATATGTCATGATTTAATAAAACCTAATAATATATGGGCTTATTTTTATAAAATTTTTTATAATAAATCTGTAAAAATTATTATAGATACTCATGAAGCAGAATATAACACATCAATAGATTCAATATTAAAAAAATTATATGTCACGTTACGAAAAATATTTTATAGACCAATTATAACAAAATATTCAAATAAAATAGTAGCAACGTGATTTAATGAAAAAGCTTTTGCTCAGAAATATTTTTTATCAAGAAAAACAAAGATAGAAATAATACCATTATGAGCAGATACAGAGTTGTTTAAACCAAGTAAAGATATTAGAGATAAAATGAGAAGACAATATAATATAAAAGATAATGAAATAGTTTTTGTTAATGCATGAAAAATTAATGAAAGTAAAAAGAATATGGAGTTATTAGAAGCATTTTGAAAATTGCGTAAAAATAATAAAAATTTAAGATTATTTTTTATTTGAAACTGAGATCAATCTTATATAAATAAAATGGAAGAGTTTGTAGAAGATAATAAATTAATAGATTTTGTTACATTCATTCCGTTTATAAAAAACGAAGAGTTGCCAAATTATTTTAATATGGCAGATGTTTGAGTATGGCCATGAAGTAGAAGTAATGTGTTTTGGGAAGCGGCATCCTGTTGATTACCATTAATTATAGAAGATAGAGAGTATACAAGAGAATTAGTTTATGAATGAGAAAATGGATATTTATTAAATACAATAACGAAAGATTCAGTATATGAATCTTTAAATACGATAATTAAGATGGATATTAAAAAAATGTGATTAAAAAGCAGAAAAATAGTAGAAGAAGAATTTAGTTGGAGGATAATTAATAAAAATCTTTTAGAATGTTAGATCTTTTTTTGAGCAACAATGTATAAAGCATTACTTCGTCGGCTAACCATTCGATATGGTAATGGTTGAACAATCCTTTGTATCCAATTAAACAATTTAAATCTTCAAGCTAAAGGAATATTATAGTATATTTTTTCTATTTTAAATCATGTTTCATTTAATAATTTTTTTATATTTGCGTGCGAAAAAGCATATAAATGTCCATCATGGCTAAAATATGGATCAAACAATCCTATAATTGTATGCTCTATTGGATATCATAATATTAGTTTGGCGTCTTTACCTCCAAAATTATGAATTCTCTTTAAGAAAAGATAAGGTGATTCGAGATGCTCTATAACATGAGAAGTAAAAATAAAATCAAAATTTTGGTCTATAAAGAAATTAAAATCTTTGTTTAAATTTCATTTTATAACGTTTAATCAGTTTTTTTTACAATATTCTATATCAATATTGGAATATTCAACTCAGCAGCTTCATTTTCCCATTAGTTTTAAATATCTTCAATTACTTGCTCATAAATCGATGCATTTTTTTTCATCTAATTTATAATCTTTTTGTATTAAATAAAATGAAGGATAAATTGCTGAAATTGAACTAGAATTTTCATATTTTTGCTCTAGTGTTTTTTCTTTTTCCATTACATATTATATAATATAAATTATTACCTTCAAATGCCCGTGTATATGATATTACTTCATTCAAAACTTTCTTTATCTAAACAATTCTTTCAATCTACAATTACTTTAATATTTGAATTATTAAGACTTTCTATTTTTAAATTGTCTACAAATTCTGTATGGTTAGCTGCTATAACTATAGCTTCACATTTACTTAACACTTCGTCTAATGATTTACATGTAGATTTTTCTAAATTATATGGTTCGTAAATTTCGATATTTGCTTCATATTCTCTTAAGTATTTCAAAATTTCAAAAGCAGGACTTTCTCTCATATCTGCAATATCTTTTTTATAAGATAATCATAATAATCCTACCTTAGTTCATTTCAATGACTTTCATATTTTATTTAATGCTATGAATAATTTATCTATTGTATATTTTGGCATAGAATTGTTAACTTCACGTGCTATTCTTAAAAACTTATGATCAAATCATGCTTTTTTTGCTCTATCTATTAAATAATAAGGGTCTACTGCAATACAATGTCCTCATACTCAACATCATGGATAATGAGCCATAAATGCAAATGGTTTGTTAGAAGCTCATCTAATTACATCTATTATATCAAGTCATAATTTGTCAAAAGATTTAGCTAATTCATTTACATAAGCTATATTGATATCTCTAAATGTATTCTCTACTATTTTGGTTGCTTCAGCGTGTCTTATATCTTTCATCTCATTTACTTCTGCATGAAGAAATGATCTATAAAAATTAGCTAAGACTTTAGTTCATTCTCTAGTAGTTGCTCATACATTTCTGTTGATATTATAAACATTCCACTTATTGTCTCATGGGTTGATTCTTTCTGGACAATGTCATACTTCAAAATCAATTCAACATTTTAATCATGTTTTTTCTAGAATTGGGATAACTGTCTCATTACATACTCAAGGATTAACAGTTGATTCTAGGATAATATATTGTCATTTTTTTAAGTATTTTGCTATTGTTTCAGTCGCAGAAATGACAGGAGTTAAATCAGGATTATGTTGATCATCAATAGGAGTAGGAACACAAATGAGTATATATTTAGATTCTCAAAGAATATCAGGATTTAATACTCATTTAATATCAACTTCTAAAATATCTTTTTCTGCTAATTTATCATCGACAGGAGCTATTTTATTATTGATTTTATTTATTTTATCTTCGTTTGTATCATATCCATATACTTGATATGATCATGATTTAGCAATTGCACAAGCTGTTGGAAATCAAACATATCACATTCAGATAACTGTTACAATTTCTTTCATTTTTCAAAAAAGAACTAAAGACAGACGAATCTTTAGTTATTAATTGTTTCGATTCGGTCTGTATAATGATTTGGCAAAACTAATATACAAAGATTATTGATGATTTCAATAAAAACATATAAATAAAAAACTTCTAGTCTCTTATTAACTAGAAGGTTTATATTGCTGAATTCTTATTCTATAATATGCTCAGGATGGGACTCGAACCCACAAGCCGTACGGCATACGCACCTCAAGCGTACATGTATACCAATTCCATCACCTGAGCATTGACTTGACAAGTTTTTATATATCTTTTTCCTTGTTATTTGCAAGCATTTTTTACTTGCAATTGTGAAATTTTTTACTATAAGTCTCTTTAAGAAAAGTTTGACTTTTATTTTTAATGTAAGTTGAATATGCTCTTTAATTTCCAGGCTTTCATTGATGAAATGAGAGAAAAGCCAGATAAAAAAGAAATTGTAGAAAAGTATGAAAAACTATATGGTCCTATTCAATGAGATGCAGAGGATCAATTGTGGTATACAGAATATCTTTCTAAGTTTTCATATGTACCATTTCTTACACCAGATGAATTAGGAGATGATTTTGATTGGGCTTTATTAGAAAAATTAGTAACTGGTTCATTTTCAAGTGATTATGAATTAAAGTTAGATGAAGCAACTCAAAAGAATGAATTATATATTGCTGTTAAGAGTTGAGATCAAAGTGTCGTAAAAACGATATCAGAACTTTGGTCATTCCAAATGCTTAGACTTTATGAAATCTATGTTGAAGAACAGATGAATCTTCAAATCTTGAGAAAAGAAAATGTAGATGATGAACAAAGTGCTCAAGCAATTGATGCTGAAAGAGAAATGAGATTAAAGAAATGGGAAGCAGTTATTGATACTATGTGAAGAGAACAAATGGCTAAAGATATTAAAGCAGATCAAGAAGAAAAATTATGAGATTTGCTTTGAAAGTTATAAGATTTGAATCATAAGTTTATTAATGTAAAGAAGACGTTTGTCTTCTTTTTTTTATTTTTAAAATGTTGTTATTGAAAATTTTTGGTTTTGTTTAGGTTATAAGAGTATTTGACTTTTGGAAACCTAGAATAAAAAAGAGTAAATCAAAAAGAAATCAAAATATTACCAAATTATTATCAAACTATAAACTAAAATTAATCAAAGCAAAGCAAAATATAAACAAAATATAAACAAAATATAACCTGATAGTAACTGAAATTAAAACAAACAACAACAAAAGACTAAACAAGGTTATATCAAAATAAAACCAAACAAAAACCAAACCAAAACGTAAAGAAAAAGTAAAAGAAAAAGATAAAGATAAAGAAAAAGAAAAAAATAAATATTAATTAATAATTAATATATTCTTTTCCTTGATTTTGATTTATCGAATTCGTAGAGTAATGTAAAAATAAAAAAGTGTTGAAAAAAATATAAAGTTTATGGAGCAGTACAAAAATTTATTGAGGAAAATGATTGCTCTTGGGACTCACAACGAGGAAGGAACTCGTTTGGTTTCCGATGAGTATGAATTTTCAATCTTGGAGTATCATTATACTCATCGTTATGATTCGATTCTTAACTTTCTTTTAGTTCGTATGAACGAGGGAGAGTTAAAAGCACTGGTAAACTTGTTTATTTCTCTTTTTTCAGAAAGACTTTCTATGAAAAATTCTGGAGAAATTGAGAATGAACGACTTTATCAACATCTTCTTGATGCAGCTAATCCTGAGTTTGATTCTGTGGGTTTTACAGAAGAATTCTACATGCTACTTCCTGGTTTTAATGAAGTTAGACCAGAACCTAAATCATTCTATACTTGTTATTGTGCTCTTCACTTTGAAGGATGGAATGCAGTATGGCTTGAGGCTCGTATAGGAGAATTTGATGTATGGCAACAAACTCCAGTTATCATGGCTTTTATGAATTTGCTTTTGGCAGTGGTTGCTTATATCACAAGGAGAAATCCAGTAAAATGTGTTATTAGCGTTGATTGTCCACATCTGTTTACGAATCAACTTCAGGTAGTTGAAGACTATCTTGATAGCTGTGAGAAGGATGATGAGTATACTGTTATGCTACGTCAGAATGCAAACCAGTTCTTTTCTTATCATCAGCAGGTGGATGATGAGAATCTCTCAAAAGCTTTCTTGCTCGAGGAGCTGAAAAACCTGCGCTTTGAATTTAAGAAACGTAATTAAAGATTATTTAAAAAAGAAGCAGAAAAATTTTTTGCTTCTTTTTAACTGTTAAAAAAATGTTAAAATGTTAAAAAAGTTCCTAGGTAAGAACTGGAAAAATCACTTGAAATAGTTCTCGTATTTTTTATAATTTCATTGTCAATTTATTTCTACATAGTAAGAAAATGCCTGAATCTGTAAATTTGCCACCACATAACACTGAAGCTGAAAAAGGAGTCATAAGTTGAGTATTGCTTGATAATGAAACTATGTGGATTTATGATAGTGACCAATTAGGTTATAAGGATTTTTATCAAAAAGAATTCTCGCTCATTTATGAAGCTATTCAGCAACTTTGGGGAGCTAGAAAGACAATTGATGTTGTTACGCTTTCTGATCAATTGGATAAAAACTGAAATCTTGATGTTATTGGTTGAACAAACTATCTTTATGAACTTTCTGCTTTTTTATTTTCAACACAACCTTGTGCTGAATATAGCAAAATTGTGAAAGAAAAATCTTTACTTAGACAAGTTCTGAAAGTTTGTCAGTGAATTTCTGGTGATGTGTATGAGCAGAAAGATACTTTAGAGATATTTGATTCAATTGAGAAAAGAATTTTTGATTTAACTCAACATCAAACATGAGATAGTATTATTTCTATTTGACAAATATTAGAGGGAAGAGTTGAGGAATATATGACTATTGTGGATAATCCTGATAAATTTAATGAGAAAAAGGTAAATTCAGGATATCCTGGAATTGATAATATGTTGACTGGTTTTAAACCGGGAGAATTAATTATTTTGGCTGCAAGACCAGCAATGTGAAAGACTTCTTTTGCATTAAATGTTTTGACTGATATTGCTTTAAAGCAAAAGAAATCTGCAGTGATGATTTCTTTGGAAATGAGCTCTGAATCTATTGCTGATAGAATTATGTCAGAAGTTTCAGGTGTCCCTATGTATAAAATTAATAAAGCTGAATTGGATAATCAAGATTTTGCTAAAATGTGAGATGCAATGGAAGTGCTTTGAGAAGCTAAGATTTATATTGATGATAAGGGAGCATTGACTGTTCCTGAATTGAAATCAAAATTGAGAAAATTGAAGATAGAGAAGTGAGGACTTGATATTGTGATTATTGATTACTTGCAGCTTATGCATTGAACATCATTTGCTGGAAATAGGGTGCAAGAAATCTCTGAAATTTCAAGAGGATTAAAAGAACTTGCTAGAGAACTTTGAGTCCCTATTATGGCTCTTTCTCAGCTTTCTCGTGCTGTTGAGCAAAGGGTTGATAAGAAACCTCAGCTTTCAGATTTGAGAGAATCTGGAGCTATTGAACAAGATGCTGATGCAGTATTAATGCTTCATAGAGAAGATTATTATGATCCAGATACTGATAGAAAATGAGCAACAGATGTATGTATAAGAAAAAACAGGAATTGAGCTGTTTGAGAAGTTGAGCTTCATTTTGAGCCAGAGATTATGAGATTTACACAAAGAGATGAAAAGGCAGTTCACGATGCGACGTATTAGTTTTAATTGATAGAACTTTTGTATGAGTTTAGATCAGGCAAATAATGTTGAATATGAAGTTTTTTTACAGTGACTTAATGAGGAAACCGTTAAGAAAATTTCTGCTGATTTGCAAGAGCCTGAGTGGATGTTAGAAAAGAGATTAGAGGCATTAAAAATATTTTATGAATTAGATATGCCTCATTATGGTCCAAAGATTCATGATTTGGATTTTGATAAATTAGTTTATTATGCTAAACCTAAGACAGGTTCAAAAGATTATGTGAATGATTGGGAAAAGGTGCCTGATGAAATAAAATCTACGTTTGAGAAATTATGAATTCCTGAATCTGAGGCGAAATATTTGGCTTGATCTTGAGGTCAATTTGATTCTACTGCAATTTATCATAAGATTAAAGAAGTTTGGAAGGAACAAGGAATTATTTTTGAAGATTTATCACATGCAATCAAAGAATACCCAGATTTGGTAAAAGACCATTTTATGAAAGTTGTTCCTCCTAGAGATCATAAATTTGCTGCATTACATGGTGCTGTTTGGAGTTGATGAAGTTTTGTTTTTATTCCAAAGGGGGTAAAGTTAACTCAGCCATTGCAGGCATATTTTCGTATGAATACTTTAGCATGAGCTCAGTTTGAACATACTATTATTATTTTGGAGGATGAGGCTGAAGCTCAGTATATTGAAGGATGTTCTGCTCCTAAATATAATCAGCTTTCTTTACATGCTTGATGTGTTGAGATTTATGTGGGGAAGAGAGCTAAAATGAGGTATTCTTCGGTAGAGAATTGGTCTACCAATACTTATAATTTGAATACGAAAAGAGCTCTTGTTGATGATTATTGAGTAATGGAATGGATAGGTGGAAATCTTGGTTCTTGAGCTACGATGCTTTATCCATGTTCTGTGTTGAAGGGAGAAGGTGCTAAATCAGATAATTTATCTGTTGTTATGGCATCTAAAGGTCAAGATCAAGATGTAGGTGCAAAAGTTATTCATCTTTGAAAAAATACGAGTTCTAATATTGTTTCTAAATCAATTTCTCTTCAAGGGGGTATTAATACGTATAGAGGTTTAGTTAAAGTAGCAGAGTGAGCAGAGGGGGCTGTTAGTGCTGTTAAGTGTGATGCTTTAATTTTAGATGAGGAATCTGTTTCAAGAACGATTCCATTTATTGATTGTAATGAATCTTCTGCTTTAATTTCTCATGAAGCGTCTGCAGGTAAGGTAGATGAACTTCAACTTTTTTATTTGATGAGTAAGTGAATTTCTGAAGAAAAAGCGATGTCACTTCTTGTTAATGGTTTTGTTTCATCTGTTGTTAAACAATTGCCATTAGAATATGCATGAGAATTGAATCGTTTGATTGAATTAGAAATGGAAGGAAGTGTTGGATAAGAAAAAACTCTAGTTATTCCTAGAGTTTTTCTCGTTTGAGACGATGAGCTTCTTTATCCAGTTTTGATCCTTTCTTTATGAGGAACCATGCCAGGAGCCATGGAATCAATGTTAATGCGATTGCGCTTAAAATTACGCATGCAGAAAGGATGATTCCGTCATCTGGAAGGTAGGAAAAAAAGTCATGGACGATAGACATACATTTAGGTGAATCTCCGGTAATTGATACAGAAAATACTATCATGCCGAAGATAATAAGTACTAGGGAAATTGCATAACACAATTTTGATCCTAATTTTGTTTTGTAATACCTTATCATTTTCTTTTTGTTTTTTTAGTTTTTCTTCTTATATCTTTCTTTTTTAATATGTCAAGTTTAAATTGCTAATTATGTTCTATGCTGCTTCTAGTACTGTTTTTACGGCATTATTTTCTATTTTTTCAATTTCTTTTTCATTATGAGTTTGTTTTCCTTCTCCAATAGATTGATGCATTGCTAAATAGAAATCATCTCAATCTTCTTTAAAGATATCTTTATTAATAATAAGATTGAGAATGTTATTAATTGCATCTGAATTATTATTTTCAAATTGCTGTTTTAGATTTTCTGTTAGCATTTCATAAGGATAACTTCCATCTGAAAGATGTTCAAGATAATCTCATAGAAAAGCTGTAATTAATATTTTATCTTCTAGTGTAAGTTGTGAAAAATTATCCATGAAAGAATTAAAATGATTTGGTTTTATTTCTGATTCTTCTTTTCATAGTAGGTTAGTTATGCGAGCAGAAGATTTTTCTTTAAAGCTTTCTATTTTTTGTTTTAGAATATTAGAAGATTCTTTTGTTTGAAGTTTTTCTTTCATTTTGTAAAGCTGCTAGAGGATAAAAAATATTTAGTTTTTAAAACAACGAATTGATACGGCTTGTCATTTATTTGTATTATTTGAGAATCAGAATCATCAACGAGTTTCTCAATCTTTATTTTTCATATTTGAGAAGTACATATAGTAATTATCTGATGTCCAATAATATCATAATTTATTTTCATCATTTTGTGATTCTTGGTCGGTAATTTCATTCTCATCACCGTGAATATAACGTATACCACTATATGGGAGTTGTAATGAGCTTGAGAATTTATTTGTTGTTTCTCATGGAACTCGTCATGCTGTACCTTCATCAAATTGATTTTTTAAATCGAAGAGGTTGATTACCCAAGTCCATTCTTGTCTTGTTGGAATATGGAATCCATTAGGACAAGGTCATTGTTCTTTTTCTTTCCAAGTTCCTGTTGTTGTAGTTTGGAATTTTTTGGCATCTTCATTGATTGAACTTGATGAGAATGGAGTATTGTTTCCATATTTAAAGAATGAACCATAAGATTCTTTTCATGTTCAGCTTTCTGTTGCTCAAACATTTTTATTCATAATAGTTAAGTTATCTTTTCCATCACTGATAATAATGGTATTATTCCATTGATTTTCAGTAATAATAATGTCTTTACCATAGACTAGTTTTCATGCTCAGAAGTAGAGATTTTCTCAAGATAGGAAACCTTTCTCCCATCCTCCAGAATATTTTTCTCATGCTTTAGTTGTTAATGTTCATAATCAATTAGCTTCTCAATCTTCAAAGAATCCTTCGTATGTTTCTCCAGTTGGTAAAGTTAAGATTCCATATCCATCCATTGTTCATTGATTGAATCCTCAACTATAAGTGTATCCAATTTGGCTTGTTATAATTCCTTCTTTCATTTTGTCGTTATTCCAGATTCCTTTGAAAGTATATTCAGGTGTTGTGAATTCTCCATAACCATGTTTTTGACCATCTTTAAATGATCATGAATAGGTTTCATCATTTTCTTTTAGGAATCAGGTTCATTCTGGTTCTCATTTTTTAAGGTATCAAATGAAATAGTAATTATCATCTTTAAATTCTCAGTATCCATCATAATAATGGTTTTTGAATTCTCATGAGTAATAACTTCAGTTTTCAAATGTTAAGATTCCTCTACCATGGAATTTATTATTGCTGATTTCTCCTTTATAAGTAACTCCATCACTTCGTGTATAAACTCAGTTTTTAAATACTGCTTCATTAGGATTATAGTCAAGGATATAATCACCAATCTCATCATTGAGAATAGATGAATATACAGATCGATATTGATTATTTTCCTGATATTCAGATAAATACTCTGTATAATCCTCAGTTGCTTGTTCGAATTTGTCTTTAATATCTTCCCATTTTTTGTTTAGTTCTTCTGCTTTTGATTTTATTTGATTCTCAATTTCCTCATTATCGAAGATAAAATCTCAGTCTTCTCCAATTTTAACTGTTTTATAAATTCATCTAAAGAAATTAAGAACTTCTACGCTTGTATCTAAATAATCTGTAAGAGCATTTCACATTTTTTCTATTTCTTTAATCTTTTCTCCTGCTGTGTATTTATCTTGCTTTTCTACATCAACTCATAATCCATTATAAATCGATTTAATAGTTGAAATATATTTTGGTAAGATAGTATTTTTTATATTCTCTGTTGCTTTAATATATTTATTAGCTTTAACGTCATCTAAAGTGAAATCATCATCTTCTATACTAGAAGTTAATAAATCTTCGATTTCTAAGAAAGTATTTTCATTATCTAATAGCGTTTGTCTGATTGCTTTTTTTTGTTCTTCTGTTAACTCTTTATTACTCATAAGTGCTTCAATTTCTGGATCAAAGAAATTGCTGAATCATTTATTTTCTTCTAGAGCAAGTGCACTTTTTCAAGAAATGTTTGTTGCTTTTTGTAATGCTAGAAGAACGTTAGCTCTTGTCATGTTTTCTTTTTCTGGATTAGGGGTATTATCTAAGATTCCAGCCTCTTGAAGTGCTGCCATATGTGCTATATAATATGGTTCAGAACCTTCATATTTATTTCACCAAATACTTCTAGATATCATTGTTGCAAATTGAGCTTTAGTAACAGAATCACGAGGTTTAAAGATATTTGTATTTTGTCACATAAGTCCTAATTGACACGCTTGTTTTACATATGGTACTAAATCGTCTGTGATATCATTATCAATGAAAGTACAAGACTTACTTTCATCAAGTGTTCTTTGTGAAAAGTTTTTAGAAAAATTTACAATCATTTTAGCCATTGCTTGTCTTGTTATTTCTTGATCTAGTCTTGCATCATCTATTGTTGGTTGGGTAGTAATTTTGTATGAGAAAGCCCAATTGTAGGCATTTTTTACTTCTTGTGAATATTCAGCTAATGCAAGTGAGGTAACTAGAATGGTGAACATGATAGTACCTAATGTAATTGATAATTTTTGTTTCATAAAATAACGCTATAATATAAAATCCTTACACATATTATATAGTAAAAATAATATTTGTCAAATATGTGAGATGAAAGTTTATGGGAAAATTTTGAGTTAAAAAAACGAGAGTCTTTTTGAAAACTCTCGCTTTGTCTTTTTGAAAATACATCTATTTTAGTGTCAGAATCTTCTCTTTTTTGATTCTTTGTTTAAGAAATTGAAAGCTAATGCAGCTAATCATCATCAGATTAATGGAGCAATGATGAAAATCCATACTATTTTTAGACTTTCTCGTCATTCAAATAATGCTGGTCAAAAACTTCTTGCAGGATTTACTGATGTTCAAGTTAATCAAAGTCAGAGTAGATGTACGAGAATTAAAGCTCCTCATATTACTAATCATGCAACTGGACTAAATTCTTCTTTTGAAGTTACTCCTAATACTGCATATACAAATACAAATGTTAGGATTATTTCTGCTAGAAGTCCAACCCATACGTTTCCAAATACTCAATCTAGACTATTTGAACCTAAGATTGAATATCATCATAATAAGAAACCTAGGATAGCTGCTCAAAGAATACCTCAGATGAATTGAGCGAGAACATAATATCAAAAATCTTTTGTTTTCATTCCTCAGCTAAGCCAAACTCATAGACTTACAGCTGGATTTACATGGCATCCAGAGATAGGTCCGATTGCATAAGCTAGAGCTACGATTACTAGTCAGAATGCTAGAGCTGTTGCAACAATATCTACTCCTGTTCGAACAGCAACTCAACATCAGAAAATTACTAGAATCATTGTTCCTAAACATTCAGCGATATATTTTTTCATGTTTTAGGTTGGTAAAAAATAAAGATACTAGTTAAATATCTACTTTCATTAAAAAATCAAATCTTAATTTTAAAAAAGATACTTGACGTTTTTTTAACATTAATACTTGTATTTATTCGAGTCTTTCTGTATAGTATTGTTGTTTTACATAGGGAGTTTGTTTCAAACTATTTGAATACATGGCGTGATAAGCTGCGATAAGCTTTGGGGAGTGGCAAATACACGTTGATCCATAGATTCTATAAAGTGTTCAAATGAAATTTAGATGCTACTTAGTAGTGGCGAGCGAAAAGTAAGAGGTAATATTCCTTGTGTATCTTTATTTCTCCTTTGTATTGTGGAGCATTCTCGTTGTAGGGTGCTCCTTTTTTCTTCTAAATGACTCTTGATTTTTTAAATAAAGAATAGTATAAGATATTTAGTTTTATACCTAAGATTTTAATGGAGAATTTATCATTTCAACCAAAAGAGAATGAAGTGCTGTGAAGCCATGATTTGGCACTCATTTTGAAAGAGATTTATTCTTGGTTGAAAAAAGATAAATGGTCTAATGAAGATATTAGATCAAAATTAGGAAGGAGAACAATTTCTGAGATACAAGAATCATGAGAGACCTGTTTTATGTGAAGCTGTGTTGATGTTACTTTATTGGCATTGATGAAACTCAAGGAACTCGGATTTGATATGAAAAAAGTTTCTCTTTGATGTGAATTATTGGTATGGAAAAATAGTTGAATGCATGCTGCTCATTTTTTTATTAAGGATGAATCAACAAAGCCTTGAAGAATTATTGATTTTTCTAGGGAGGGACAGTTAAATATTTATCCTATTCCTTATAAGAATCCTAGAGATTGATGAAGTTTACAAACATTAAAGGTTATGTATTTGGAAGGAGAGAAGGTAGAGATGAATGATTCTTCTTTGACTTTAGCTAAAAAAATAAACCTTCCAATATCAGAAGAGTATTTCAATCAGTATCTTACTAAGTTATGTACTGATAATACTTATGCGAATTATAATAATTATCTTTCTTCTAGATGACCTCTTAAAATATCTGTTGATTGAGCTTTAATGGATTATAAACATGTTCAGGATAATTCTAAATATCTTTTAAAAGAGGTTTTAGATCAATGAGAAAATGAGAAAATTTTACATGCAATGAATGAACTTTGGGAAATTATTGGTTCTTTATTTTGAAGACCTTATTGAGTTGTTGTTTGAGTGGAGAAGGGATTAAAATCATTGACGGATGCAGAACTTGAAAAACATACTAGAGTACCATATGTTAATTGTATGCATGATGATTTGAAGGGTGCATATTGAGCTCATGATGCTTTTTCTGTTACTTATATTAAGTTAAATTCATGATGTGTAATTCCTATTACCAATACTATTGACGTGCAAGAGTGAAGTTGGGGATCATGGGAGGCTATTGATTGATATATTGAGCGTTTTGAATATTCAGATCCAGAAAAATATCAAAAATACTTCCGTTTAAGGTCAGAAATCGGAAGTATTTGATACTGATGAAGGTATAATAGAGTAGTCTAGAACCCCTCTTTTTTTATTTTGTTCATGAGATTTTCATCTCATGTTTCTTTTAATTTTCAATTTTCAATTATAAGAACTTGTTCAATTGGAAGTCCTTCTAGCATCTCAAATAGATGAGTAATAATGATGAAGGTATTTTCAGTACTATTTATTTTTTTTAGTAATGTTGAAACTTGTTTTACGGCATTTACGTCTAATCCACTATCTATTTCATCTAGGATGATGATAGAGGGATTTAGTAGTCTTATTTGAAGTACTTCTATTTTTCTTTTTTCTCCTCAACTGAATCCCACATTTAAGTCTCTTCGAAGAAATGATTTATCGATTTCTAATTCTTCAACAAGTGGTTCAATGATTTTTTTAAATCACATAAAAGAAATTGGTTTCTCTTGCCTGATATCATAAATCGCTTTTAAGAATTCAAAGAGTTTTACTCAAGGGATTTCTGGAATATTTTGAAATGAGAGAAAAATTCCTTTTTTGCTCCTTTCGTCAACACTAAGATTTTTTAATGATTCTCAGTTAAGAAGGATATCTCAACTACTAATTTCGTATTTAGGATTTCAAGCAATAGTCATTGCTAGAGAAGATTTTCCTGAACCGTTTTTTCAAAGAATACAATAATTCTTTCCTTTCTCAAAATCAAAGGAAATTCCATTAAGAATTTCCTTTTCTCATATATGAACTGAAAGATTATCGATTTTTAGCATTATATTTTAAGTTGTAATGATTGAAGTGGTTGCTTTACAGCAATCTTATTCTTTGATCTAATAAAGAGTGCAAGCTTGATTGCTTTTCTTACAGTTGTAATTTCTTCCATAAGTTGAGCATCAATATATTTTTCATTTGCAAAAGGCCACATTTTTAGATGGAGAGAATCTGATTTAATATTTGCATCTTTTCATTCGATGAATCCATTTAGTTTTTGCCAGATTTCTTCTGTGATGAATGGTGTAAATGGAGCCATAATTTTAAGATATGTTCTAAGCACTTCAAAGAGTGTTGAGTATGCAGAGAATTTATCTGTAGTCATTTCGCTTCCTCGGAATCTTCTTCTACTTCTTCTAAGATACCAATTAGTAAGTTTTTCTACAAAATCAATTCAGCTTTTAATTGCAGCATCGATTTCACAACGAGAAAGTGCTTCGTCTACATTTTTAAGGGTTTGATTTAATTCCGCTAATATCCATTTATCTAGTTCATTTGCTATTTGGTAAGTTGGAAGTTTGATAATTTCTAATGGTTTTAATCCAACTTCTCTTTCAACTTCATTATAAGTATAGTCTTCTTGATTATTGTCATAGAGAATTTCCCAAAGTGTTCTTAAGGTATATGCATGTCCTACGATTAATATTTTTTGTCCTTGATGTTCTCTTAATACTTCATCATATAATTTTTTCATATAACTCTTAGAAGCATCTTGGCTGTTGTCTGGTCTAATTTGTTGAAGATCAACAGCTTTTCATGTTGTTTCTTTAAGAATATTTCTAAGAATTTCAGCAGTTTGTTTACTTCTTAGTAATGGAGTATGAATAATAATATCAGGATTTAATCTTACTATTTTTTCACGAGTTTCTTCAGAATTAAGCATTTTTATACCATCTTCTGTTAATTCTGCATCATGGTCTTGTGAAGTAGCATCTGCATGTCTTATGAGATGAACTTCAGTTCAATCTGTTTTCCATCAATCGATTTTAGCATAGGTTTCAAAGAACTTATATACATTTTCTAGAGGAATGTTGAAATCTTTAAACATTTGCTCTACTCCTTTTTCAGAGAATTTCATAGGTTCTGCTCTTACTACTGGAGAAGATAATGTGTAAAGTCTGAAGGCATCACCTCACCATTTTTCAATAAGTCCTTTAGGATCTGGGTAATTATGTAAGCTCTTAGACATTTTTTTACCGTCTTCTGCTAGGATTAATCAGTTAACGATAACGTTTTTAAATGCGTTTGTTCCTTTAATTGCGTGTCCTACAACATGAAGAGATCTAAACCATCATCTTGTTTGATCTAGTCCTTCTGCAATAAAATCTGCAGGGTAGGTAAGGTCACAATTATTTTCATCTCCTAGGTAATGGTCTTGTCCAAATGGCATTGAACCTGATTCAAACCAACAGTCCATTACTTCTGCTATCCTCTTATATGTTTTTCAATTTCTTACTCCTCGGTAGTTATCAACGTATGGTTTGTGTAGGTCAACTTCTGTATTTCTATCATTATCCCAATAATTGATTACGAAGTTTGCATGTTTTAATAGATATTTTTCTCTATAAGTTCCATAATCGAAATTACGGAAAGCTTTTTTTGACATTACGATTGTGTCGTTATGAGTAGCCCAAATAATTGTTTTTGTTGCAAATTCTTTGTTCCAATATTTTATGGCATTAGTAACTCTTTTTATGGCAGTATTTAGTGATTCTCATTTGTTTGAGCTTCCGATTGGTTCATCATATTTTGTCCAATTGAGACTATTACATGCTGAAAACTCATCTTGGTTTTCTGGAGAATAGTGTTCTGTCATCCTCCAATCAATATAAACTTGTTCATCAATTTTGAAGATATTTTGGGCATCTGTTCATTGAAGGATTTCTTTGAGGCTTCAATCATTGAATACTTTTTTATATTCTTCTCGTGTTTCATAATATTTTTTTTCTGCAGCTTCAATTCTTTCTTCTCAGAATAGTGTAATAAGTGTTGGTTTAATTGTTTGCCAAGACCTTTGAAGAGGAGAAATGATGAAAACTAATTCTTCTTTTTCTTTTAGGTGCTTTTCTAAAGCTTTATTAACTTCTTGTGCTTGCTCTTCTCCTTCTTCTGTGAGAACAGACATTCCTAATCCATCAAAATGTTTCTTTTCATTGAAATCTGTTTTTCAATGTCTTAGGAAGATGTTTTTAGTAAGGTTTAATGAACCTGTTCTTGTTAATTGATAGATTTCTTCAAGACTTCCTAATGAAAAACGATCTTCAGGGTCTTCTACATTTTGCCAAATAGGAAGAGGGGATCACCAATATCTATTTCTTGCAACATTCCAATCAGGAGCTTGTTGTAATCCATTTATAAATCTATTTTTTACAGTTTCTGGAACGAAAGAAACGCTTTCAGCATCTTTATAACTTTCTGCATTCATCTCTTTTTCTTTGATGAACCAGCTAGACATAGCTTTGTAGATAAGAGGTGAGTGACATCTCCAACAGTGAGGATATGAGTGTTTGATTGATTCAGCTTTAACTGTTATTTTTTTCTCTTTAAGAAGGTCCATAACAGGTTTGTTTACATCAAAAACTTTCATTCCTTGATAATCTGGAACTTGTTCATCAAAACATCCATAATCATCAACTGGCATAAACAACCAATCTAATGCTTTTTGTTCTCCAAGTCTGTTTGCAACAACTCTAAAGTCGTCTTCTCAGAATGTTGGAGCAATATGTACAATTCCTGTACCATCTTCAATACTTACAAAATCTGCAATAAGAATATGGAAGAATTCTTTTTTATATTCATCAGCAATTTTAGAATTGAGAATATAATCAAATAATGGCTTATATGTTAAGTTCTCTAATTCTTTTCCTTTTTGTTTGTAAATGAATTTATATTGATCTGGTGATTTATAGTATTTTTTAACTAAGTTTTCTGCCATTACATAGTATTCTTTTGAGTCAGGGTCATATACTGTAACATAATCGATATCAGCACCAACTGCTAGGAACATATTGCTAGGTAATGTCCATGGAGTTGTTGTCCATGCTAAGAAGTTAAAGTTACCATCGATTAATCCTTTATCTTCTGGATCTAGAACGTTTTTGAAAAGATGGAAATCGATGAAGTCATGTACTAATTCATTTTCATCATCAATAATATTTCAATTGATATTTAGGGCGAATCAAAGTTTATTTTCAGCTGTTTCTTCTTTAACCCATTCTAATGCATTGTGTTTTTCTGGTTCTTGGATAGATGGAGTATCGTTTGTTTCAACCTCAAACCAGTGAACTCTACAAGGTTTTCATAATGTTATAATTTTTACAGCTCACAAATATTTTTGGCTAGCAACATCTACTCCTATTTCTTCTTTAAGTTCTCTTTTTGTGGCATCTTCTAGGCTTTCTCATGGATTTACTTTACCTCCAGGGAAGAACCATTGATTTTCTTTTGCATGGTGAACCATGGCATATTTTCATTCGCTATCTTTGATAACTCATGCAACAACATCAACAAAACCATCTTCTGTTGATTCATATTTTTCTGATTTTGGAGCTTTATGGGCGAATTTAATAGTAATAGCCATGTCTTGTCTATCTTCATATCCATCAGAAATTTCATTGTTTGCTAATGGAGTAGCACAACTTGGACAATATCCTTGTACTTTAAATCCTTTATATACTTTATTTTGGTTGTAGATATTAGAAAAACACCAAATCACCGTTTCCATAAAATCTAGATCCATTGTGAAATATGGATTTGTAATGTCAGCCCATCTTCCTGTGTGATCTACGAACCATTTCCAATCCGCATTTGTTTGGTTTACATAAGCTCTACATTTTTCAACGAATGTTTCGATTCCTATTTTTTGTTCGATATCTTTTTTTCAATCGATTCCTAAAGCTTTTTCTACTGCTTTTTCTACTGGTAATCCATGACAATCCCATCACCACTTTCTTTTTACTTTATATCCTTTCATCGTTCTATATCTAGGAATGACATCTTTAATACTTCCCGCTAATAAGTGTCCGTAGTGCGGAGTTCAACTAGCAAATGGAGGTCAATCAAAAAATCTATAATTCATTTTTTCTGATCTTTCATCAATTGATCTTTGAAAAGTATTATCTTTAGCCCAAAAATCAAGGATGTCATTCATACGTTCTAGATTAGATGCCATAATTTTGTTAATTATAATGATAAACTAAATTGTTTTATAGGTATACGAGGGAGGTTTTCAAGATAAAAATGGTATAAAAATTTGCATTTTTTTCGCGTTCAGAATATACTTAAATAGATAAACAAAAATATTTAAAAACTGTGTTCATAGATGGAAGAAAACAAAAAACTTTTAGCCATAATGGAGGTGTTTAATAAATACACCTATGAAGAAAAAAGAGAAAAGGTTATCTCTTTAGTTTCTTCGTTATGAGAATCTGATGTTTATGCAACAACATTAGATATTCTTAAGAGCTTTGATCCTTCAGAAGAGTACATGGAGAATATTTATAAAATTATTATGGAAGCTAAATTAAAAGCATATGAAGAAGGTAAAGAACAAGAAAAAATTGATGCGGCTGAAAAAATGAAAGAGTATATGAATAAATTGAATGAATTATCTATGAAACAGAAAGAACAAGATGAAAAAGAAGCTGAAGAAATATTAAATTTGATATAATTTTTAATTCTTATTTGATTGAAAATGATTTACGATTCTAAAGTGTTGTTTGAATGATCTGCTGGTCCTGAGACCAATAATTATGGTTGATATGAGGTTTCAAAGGAAGCTGGGAAAAATGTGATTGATGATACAGAAAGAGCTTTTATTGAAAGTACTGATTTGTCACCTGAAGCAAAGAAACAAGTGGGACAAGATATATTAAATGCAAATAATGAGGGACTACAAAATCTCCAGGAACAAGCAAAAGATATTATTAATAGTGTTAAAGATAATAACTATAATAATTCTGATGTTATAAAAGCTATTCAATCATTATTAAGAATTCATGCAATTCAAAATAATTTAATGACAACATGAAATGTAATTGCTATTAATGGTGATCTTTCTAGTTTGAAATGAGTGTTCTGATGAGAGGCTAATTTTAAAAATAATTATATAAATGAATTGCCTCAATTGAAATGAATCGTTTGATGAACAGAAATTGTAAAGGCATTGAATGCATTATTTTGAGTTGATGAAAATAACATTCAAACACAGCAAAAATATGATGCTCAGTTAACACAATTGGAGTCTGGAACTGAAGCAGCTGATTTTGCTGACATGACTGATAGAATGGCTGTTGATTTACTTACAAAATATATCAACAGTGGGGATGCTGATGGAAAAACAATTGCCCAATTTTATAAGGAGCATAAATGAAATAATTATGCTATGTATGTTGTGGCATCTGTTCAGAAACTTTTTGACTTACCAGTGACATGAGATCCATCTAATATTACGGAAGATGTGATAAAGGAAAAACAAAGAGAAATGCAAAATGATTCAGCGTTTAATTGAATGAAAAAAATTGATGATTGAAAATTGTGAATTGCAACGCTTAGAGCTTTAGTAAATACTAATGCTTGAGCTGAAAAGCCTACATTTCAAAATGACAATTGAAAATTGGATTTATCTTGAAATGGAGTTAGAGAATCAAATGAGGATGCAGAGAAATTAAAATATACTAAAATTGATATGCCTACAAATATGACTGAATTAAATGATTTGTGAGTTTGGTGAGATGAATCTTTCTCTTTTTATTGAGAGACTGGTAATACTGTTGAATGAAAGGATGATTACGTGTGAGTTGATGGTAATTGAGAATTTGTACAAATAGGGGATAAGAGATATCATATAGATAAAGTATGAATAGGTGCAGGTACTGATCTTGTTAGAACAAAAAGAGAAATACATACTTATGAAATTGATTGAGAACAAAGAACTGAGTATGTTGATGTTGTTAGAATAGGAACATTTAATGAAAACTGAGTATTGATTGCATGAAAAGAAATAAAGTCAGATAATTGAGATCAACAATCTACAGAGTTTTTTGGTAGTAAACCAAGAGGAAATGATGCGCAGGAAAGTCATTTTTGAGCTGTTACTCTCTGAGAAAATCCTGAATGAAGTAAATGGAGAATCGATTTATTCTGAGCAGATTGAATAGATTCAAAAAGGTTTTCAAAAGATCAACTTAATAGTCTTGATTGTGCAGATTGTTCAAGTATCATAGATCAGGCGATTAAGATGTATGACGCTACTAGTCATAAGCCATCTGAGGTTTGAAGGTATAATTTAAATCGTATTGTATATAGAATTCTTAAGGATACTCAGGTTTATGATGCATTAGCACAAAACTATTGAACACAATTTGATACTCCAAAAACTGCATCTCATATGTTGCTATGAATGGATACAGGATTCTATACTAATCCTGATAAGCAATTAAAACAAAAACATATAGAGAATAAAGATAAAGATGTGGCAGATATATTAAAAATAAATTTGGATGGACTTAAGGAAGCATGATATAAAGAGATTACAGAATTTACAGAAGATACAACAAAGTGAGAACAGATTAAAAATAGATTGCTTATGTTGAAAGCTTTCTTAAATACCGATGCTGCAAGGAGTGCTATCAAGGATAAAGTTAAGGCAGCTGCTGAAAATTAAGATTTGATTTTATGTGAAATAACACTATGCTAAACAATAAGAAATCTTTACTTTCTTATTGTTTTTTGTTATGAAAAAACCTCTTTCATTTTTATTGATTGGAACTTTATTCTTAGGTTGTTCCTTTTTATCGGCTACTTCGAATACTGATACACAATTGTTAGATCAAATAGCTTCTTGATCTAATAATGTAAGTGCTTCTTCTTTGAAGTTTAAGCAAGCTACTTCTTGTGAAACGATTCAAGAAATGTTAAAAAAGTATGCGAAAGAAAGGGCTGTAGTTAGAGAGACTTATACTTGGTGAACTCCTATGTTGGAATGAGCAAAAGGTATTAGTGTCACTAATAGTTTATCTGATAGCGTTCAGGGTGCTGAAGCTTCATTAAGTTTGGATGCTTCAGAAAGTATCTCTTCTTCAAGTACTGATTATTCTACTACAAATATTCAAAAGGCTTGAGTTGATGAACCTGAGATTATAAAGACTGATTGAAAGTATTTTTATTATTACAATTCTAAAACAGATAAAATTTCTATTCTTTCATCTCCATTAGATTTGGATACGGCAAAACTTACTCCAGGTAATGTTAAGATTGTGAAAGAGATAGCTATTCCTCAAGGGCTTAACGATATTGAACTTTTTGTAGGAAATGATCGTTTAGTTCTTATGTGAAATTATTGGGCTAATAATTGGGAGAGTGAATATATTTTTAATTGATCTAGAACTGTTTTAGCAGTGTATGATGTTTCAAATGTGAATGATTTAAAACTTCTAAAATTTGAAAATCTTCCATGATATTATTCAACTGCAAGACTTATAGATAATCAACTATATGTTATTACTCAGCAATCATTAAATTGGTATTATTGGCCAAAGTATGATTTCAATATTGCTAAGGGATTGAGTAGTGTTGAAGTTACTGACAAAGGAGCTGATGTACAAACTATAGAGTGTTCAAATATTTCTTATGTTTTACCTGAAGATGAAGATTTAAAGTTAAATCCAACCTTTACAATTGTGAATGCATTAAATATTAAAGATACTTCTAAATCTATAGAAACTACAGCACTTCTTTCTCCATCTTGAGAGATTCACATGTCTATGGATTCTCTTTATTTGGTATCTAATTTTTATACATCAAGTAGATGGTCATGTCCTAGAGGATTCTTATGTACTTCATCATATTTTGGATGAACGACTCAAACACTTGTTCATAAGTTTAATAGAAATGGTTTAAAATTAGCTTATGAGAATTCTGCTCTTGTTCAGTGAAGATTATTGAATCAATATAGTATGGACGAAGATGGTAATTGAAATTTTAGAATTCTAACTGAAGTATGGAATCCTAACGATGCTACAAATCTTTATGTTTTGGATAAGAAGCTTAATTTAGCTGGTAAATTAGAGAATATTGAGCCTTGAGAAGAATTTAAGTCTTCAAGATATATTTGAGATAAATTATATTTAGTAACTTTTGAGCAAATAGATCCATTATTTGTTATAGATATTGCAGATATTAAGAATCCAAAGATTATTTGAGAATTAGAGATTCCTTGATATTCTACTTATTTACATCCATTGAAAGTTGATTGAACAAAACAATATCTATTGTGACTTTGATATTCTACAGCTGATAATGGATATGGTGGTGTTGTTAATTCTTGAGTAAAACTTTCTTTATTCGAGATTGATTATTCAAAGAAAGAGGATAATGGTTATATTTCAGTTAAAGAATTATCTTCATTGTCTCAATGAGGTAAATGATCAAGTTCTGAAGCGTTAACTAATCCAAGACTTTTCGTTATGGATAAGAATTATAATGTAACATTGCCATTGAGTTTAAGTGAATGGAAAACTGATGGTCAAAATTGTTCAATTCGTTATGATGAGAACGGTGTAGAAATTGAGAAAAATTGTTATCCTGTTACTACTAAAACTCAATGATTCTTAGGTTTGAAGACCTTTAATGTTTCAGTAGAGAACGGTATTAAAGAGACTTTTGCTAGAAACTATTTAGAAGATGCTGCTTTGTCTTGAACTGTTTCAAAGAATAAATGGTATCTTACTTCTAATATGAGAGTTGGTTATGTTTGAGATGCTTTGTATTCATTTAATCCATTGTTTGCAGATTTCATATATCCAAATAATACTACTTCTGCTATCCAGTTTAATTAGTCTTCTTTACTTTCCTTTTATTAATTTATTATGAAAAAAACACTTTCTTGATTTGCTTTGTTTATCCTTTTGTTTGGAAATTTTTCATTTGCGCTGGATTTACAATCAGCATTGAAGCTTTCAAATGATGCATTAAAGACAGCTATATCTTCAACTGGTTCTTTTGTTCAATGAGGAAATACAACAACTGAGGATTGAATTATTTCCATTTTACATGAAAAGGGAATAACAATTCATACTGATTGGAATTCTTTTAAACCTAATAATGATATTAGAAGAGATGAAGCGGCTAAAATGTTAACTTTAGCTGTCCCTTATTTACCTAATGGTAATAAGACTTCAAAAGCTAGTAATGTTCCTTGTACTTTTTATGATGAAAATGCAGCTTGGTCTGATTTGAAATCTATTATAAAAGAATCATGTGAAAAAGGTTTATTTAAAGGAAGTAATTGAAAATTCAATCCTGAAAAATCAATTACAAATGCACAACTTTTAACTGTTCTTTGAAGAATGCTTTATGGTATGCAAGATGAGAGTAAAGGTCATTATGCATCAAAGTATATAGCATTATTAGAAAAGGATTGATATTTGGAGAATATTTCAATGCCTCAATCTAAATGGGATGTTGCTGCTGAAAGGGGTCTTTTAGCTAAATTAGTAGTTAGAGTAATCGAGTAATCCAAAAGATAAATTATATTAAAAAATAGTCTGGGGAGTCAGGCTATTTTTTGTTAATTAGATTTATTAAATATAGAGAGGAAGGATAATGTTTCTATTAACTCTTTTTGCTTTGAAGAGAAGTGATGGAATAAGATAATCTCATTTTTCTAGATAAATGAGTTCTCATTCTTCCATTTCTAAAGATCTTTCTCCTCATTTTTTTGAGATATCGATATCTCAACGTGCTTGTAGATTTTTTAGTAAAGTATCTTTTGTCTGATTTAATGTATGTTCAGATATTTGATAAGACTGAATGCTATAATTTATTAAACTGAAGATTTTTCATGTTTTTAAATCGAATCTTGCATGAATCCCTTCTTGTTGGTTCTCAGTAAGCCAAATAGGTATTCAATTAATTTCTTTAGGATAGAATATATCTAAATATCAAAGAGTGTCTTCTGAAATGGTTGGTTCTCAGTAGTATTTTAAATTTAATCATAATGAATTTAGTTCTCCTTTAATGTATTTTTTAACCTCTTTTTGAGTATAACTTTTTTTGCTATTTGTTGAATCCTCTTGAGTATTTAGAAGGTCTATTGTAGCTAATTTATTATCGAGATCTATAATATAATTGTTTGCAGGGCTTGTGAAACTTATAAATTCGATACTTCCTCATTTTAATTCATTTGTTTTTATTTCTGGTAGCCTTAAATCTTTTATGAGAGGAGATATTTTTGCATTATTTGATGGAATTTTTTTAAGAATATTGTATTTCTTGCTGAGACTTGGAATTTGTTTCTCTCCAATATGGTAAAGGGTAGGGTAAGAACTTAAGATTGTCTTAGATGATTTTTTAGCTTTTTGTTCTGTTCAACTGAAAGTATCTTGAAATGCATTTTTTTCTATTGTGTTTAACACTTTAGGATTACTAAGAAGTTGTGGTGTTCTGTTAAAGCTGAAAAATCATAGTACAAAAAGTATGATGAATATACCAACAGCAATACTAAATCCTGCAAAATAGAATCTGAAATTATGAGAATAGAAGGATAATGTATTCGTGTTTTCTAGTATTTCTTCTTTTTTCATGGGATTGAAAGAATAATAAAGTTTTGTTTATAGGTATTTACTATATTTATAGAGTATAGAAAAAAGAAATGAGAAATCTAGAGTTTTTGTTTTTGTGTCTTTATTGTTAATTCTGTTTTTATTATGTTTGAATTATAGACAAATAATGTATGTAAATTGGAAAATAACAAGTAGAAATTATATTTTAGGTAGTTCTTTCTTGTATTGTTAAAATAATTTAGTAGAATAAAGTATCTTTACCTTCTACTCTTTAGTAATGGAAATTCATAATCTTATTATCATCGGTTCATGACCTGCATGATATACGGCATCTATTTATGCTTCTAGAGCGTTGCTAAAACCTCTATTGTTTGAATGATTTATGGCATGATGAATTCCAGCTTGAGGACAGCTTACGACTACAACAACAGTGTATAATTTTCCATGATTCCCAGATGGAGTAGATTGAGCGGAGTTGATGTTAAAAATTAGAAAACAAGCTCAAAATCAATGAGTAGAAATTTTGACAAAAACAATTGATCGTGTAGATTTTTCAGAGAGACCTTTTAAGGTTTTTTCTTGAACTGAAGTTTATTATTCAAAGGCTCTTATTATTGCAACTTGAGCAACAGCTAAGAGATTAGGTATTCCATGAGAAGAAAAATATTGGCAAAGAGGTATTTCTGCATGTGCTATTTGTGATTGAGGACTTCCATTATATAGAAACAAAAGACTTCTTGTTGTATGATGAGGAGATGCGGCTTTGGAAGAGGCTATTTATTTGACTAAATTTGGTAGTGAAGTGAATCTTTTGGTAAGAAGAGATGTATTAAGAGCTTCACAAACAATGCAACAACAAGTACTTTTAAATGAAAAGATAAAGATTTTATGGAATACAGAAATACTTGAAGCTTTAGGGGATTGAAAAGAATTGACTAAAGTTACGGCTATTAATAATAAGACTAATGAAAAATTTACAATTGAATGTGCAGGACTTTTTTATGCAGTATGACATAGACCTAATACTGAGTTCCTTAACTGACAAATAGAGGTTGATGAACATTGATATATTAATACTGTTCCAGGAACAAAGCAAACAAGTGTAGAAGGGGTTTTTGCGGCATGAGATGTTCAAGATAAAAAGTATAGACAAGCGATTACTGCTGCATGAACATGATGTATGGCAGCATTGGAGGCTGAGAGCTTTCTTAGAGGAGGAAAGTAATTATTGTATGAAATAGTGATTTTTGTCTTTATTGAATCTTTGTTAGTGTATGAAAAGACAAACTTATTTAGAATTTATTCAAACACTTCTGCCTGAGCAGGAGTTTTTGTCTTTTAAAGAATATTATCAAGCAAGGCTTCCTAAGAGTATTAAAATAGTGAATACTAAAATTTCTTTAGATGATTTTCATTTATTGATATCTCATTTACATTGGAATTTGAAAAGTTCACAATTAACCAATGGTAATGAATTATATGATGATGTCCTTGTTGTTGAGAAAGAGGATAAAGCATCTCTTTGATCTTCATTTTTGCATGAATCTTGATTTTTTTATGTTCAGGAAATATCAGCATGATTGTCTGCTCAGGTTCTTTCTCTTGAGAAATGAGATTTGGTACTTGATTTATGTGCGGCACCATGATGAAAATCAGTTCAATTGGCTGATAGGCTTAATTGTTTGTGATGATGATTTCTTATTTCAAATGAACCGTCTAATCCTAGAAGAAAGGCATTGATATATAATTTAAATCGTTGTTGAATGTTTAATACTGCAATTACTGCATATGATGGTACTCAAGTTTGAGAATTGGCTAGAGAAACATTTGATAAGGTTTTAGTAGATGCACCTTGTTCATGAGAGGGTATGCAATATAAATATGATAAAAATGTTAGTTATTGGGATCCTGTTGCAGCAGAAAAGTTATCTAAGTTACAATTGAATCTATTGATTTCTGGTCTTAAGGCTTTGAAAGTTTGATGAGAATTAGTTTATTCTACATGTACTTTGAATCCTATTGAAAATGAATGAGTCATAAAAAAAGCATTGGAGTTATATTCAGATTCATTAGAGCTTGTTAATGTAGATATTGATCAGAAAAGTAACGGAAATTTAGTATATTTATGAAGTGAAGAAGCAAAGAAAGTAGCTAGATTTTGGCCACATGTACAGAAGACTTGAGGATTCTTTATTGCAAAATTTAAGAAAATTAAATCTATTTCATCAGATTTTAAGGAGGATAGAAGAAGCTTGCAGTTTGATTTGGATTCTTCTTCTGATTTACAGAATTATGTTTGGAACTTGCTTTATGAGCAGCGATGAATTCCTAGAATGGAGCAATATCGTTTTTATTCATCTTCACAAGCGATTTATTTAACATCATCTTTATTCAAGAAAACTCCTTTATTTATTGAGAAACTTTGAGTTCCTCTTTTTAAGAGAGGGTATGATAATGAATTAATTCCACAACAAGGACTTGCGACTACACTTTGAACCTGCGCAGAAAAAAATATCGTTGAATTAACGATATCTGATTTTCAGGCTTTATTTGAAAGAAAGCAATTAATATGAAACTTTTGAGAAAAAGGATTTTTAATTACAAAGCTTCAGTGAAAGTGAGTATTTTTAGTTAAACAAGTGGATTCAATGCTTAAGATTAAGCTCTAATGATGGTGGCAATGTCCACAGCAGTGATCATGGTCGCATTCATGTTCATCTTCTTCATCACCTAATTCAACTGAGCTCATAATGGCTCTAATCATAAAATCAAGGACTTCATCGTCTGTAACTTTTTCTCAAGAATTATCTTCAACAGCTTTTTTGAATTTCATGAAATTATTATAGGTTGTTTCACTTACTTCTAAGTTTTTCATTTAAATGATTATTATTTTCTAAAAAGAGCATGTATTACTATAAATGGGAATGCTAATACTTTTTTAAATGTTGGTTTTATCCAAAAAAATGCGGGAAAATCTTTAAAAAGTGTTGTTAAAAATTTTCCAAATTTGTTATTCTGTTTATTGGAATCGAAAGGGTAAATGAGAAAATCCTTTATAAATTTCCACATTTATTGTTGTAACGAGAGAATAAAAAGCCCTGAAGAAAGTGTTTCAGGGCATTTATTTAAATTATTTTTCTTCTTTTTTAGTTGCTTTTTTAGTAGCTTTTTTAGCTGGCTCTTTTTTCCCTTCTGCGTTTGGTAATTCTCAAACGAGTTTATTATATATTTCTTTTTCAACAAAGAGGTTGTCTTGATCTTTAGATGTCCAATCAATCTTTATTCATAGATGTTCTGTAACTTTGTTAAGAATAAAGAATTTTTCAAGACTTTCAGTTGCAGCTTTTTTAACTTCTTCAACAAATGCTTTAGATTTTTCTTCTCAAAGTTGTTTAAAGTATTCGCTTACTTTTTCTTGAGAACCAAATCTTTCTTTAAGATTTTGCATCCTTGTGTTAAATTCTTGATTGATGATTGTTTCAGGAATAATAACATTTAGTCATGCTTTTCTAATATCGTTTAGATAATCTTCAATTGTTTTAATAAGTTCGCTATCTTGTTTTTGTTTGAGGATTTCGTTTTTAATATAAGCTCTTAGTTCATCATATGTTTTTACTTCTGCTTGTTCTCAGAAAAGTTTTCCAATCATTTTGTCGTTTAATTCTGGAAGAACAACTTCTTTAACATCTTTAACTGTTACTTTTAATGTTTTAGGTTCTCAGTGTTTTGCGTGAAATACTTGTGGTAATTTCTTTTCATCATAAGCGAGTTCAATTACTTCATCCTTCTTTTTACCGTTAAAAGTTTTAGACCAGAATTTATCTTCATTGAATTCAGTTTCTCCTAGATATGCAGTTCATTTATCTACAGCTTCTCATTTTTTATCAATGAATTCAAGTCATAATTTTGAGAGGGTGTTCTTGTCTGAAATAGTATCAGTATCTTTATAATCTGCATAATTTTTTTGGATATTTAGAAGAGAATCTTCAATTTCCTTATCTGTAGCTTCTACTTTAATAGCTTTCATTTTAATACTTTCCCATTTTTTACCATCAGTACTTACTTCAGGATATACATCTAAATGGAAGCTTACCTTAGTAACTCATTTTTCAGTTTTAGTATCGTATCCGTAAGGTTCTCCAATAAATTTAATTGAAGCATTTTCTTCAAGGACTTCTTGAATAGCGTCATTAACAAGATGCTCTACAATTGCCATTTCAAGGTATGCAGGTTGAATATTTTGTTCTACTATATGCATAGGAACTTTTCCAACTCTAAATCCAGGAACTTTCATATCTTTAGCAAAATGGTTAAGAACATGAGTTCTAACACGAGCTTTGTCTTCATCAGTAATGCTAAGGCTAATAACATAGTCACTTTTAGTTCATGCTGTTAATTTTTTCTCCATGAGATTAATGTAATAATAAAAAACTTCTTGTAGAGAAGTGTAGTTATTCTCATTGTTTTTTCAAGTCAGATTGGGGTTGTATATAATTATTATTTATTTCTTCATCTATATAGCATTAATGCAACGTCTCATCTTGTTGCACTGATATCAAAATTATTTCTGTTCCCTAAGGCTGTTCAGGAAATAAGTCCTAAATTCCAAGCTTCACTAAAATATTTATTTGCATAGTGAGATCAACTTTCATCCATATATCCTTTTAATAGTCTCATAAATACTGTAATTGCTTGCGCATTACTAAGTTGACTATCTGGTTTGAAATATCAATTTGATCATTGGAAGAGTCATAATTGGCATGATTCGATGGCTATGTTCCTAAGATCGCTCCATGCTTTATCTAAGTCTTTGAAATTACAATTTTCTTTGTTGTAGTCTGGCTTCTTTCATAATACTTCTTTTGCATATTGTACAAAGAATTTAGCAGCTTCATCCCTTCTTAAAGGATTTGCATATTTGAAGGTGCTTGGAGTATCATGAATTGTTAATCCTTTTTCGTGCATCCATGTAATTGCTCTGTTTAATTCTCCTATGGTTGCAGAAAGATTGTCTAAATATTTAACAGTATTAATAATATTCCCTTCTCTAGCATTCTTGAGAGCATCAAATACTGTGATAGGATCAATTTTTCCATAAATGTTGTATCAGAGTCCAATTATTCAGGCAATCATAGGAGCTGCAAAAGATGTTCATGCTCAGTAATTATATGGTTCATTTTCTTTAGTTTCTTCTTTTTCAAAAGCGTTTACTGTTGTGCTGTAAACTTCTTCTCAGAAACTATAAACGTCGACACAACTTCCGAAATTTGATCGTTTTGTTAAAGTTCCATCGGTTTTTAATGCTCAAACTCAAATAACAGTTTTTTCGTTTACTTCATCACATACAGGAGATATTTTATTTACAGAAGTGTTAATTCAATTACTATTTTCACTTGTATCGTTATCTCAATTTCATGCAGCGACTACAACAATTATTCCTTTTTCATTTGCTTTTTTGAAATATTCTGAATAGATGTCTTTATAATCTCATCGATCTCCTCATAGACTGATATTGATAATATTCGCTCAGTTATCTATTGCATAATCTATCGCCTTTGCGATGTAATATCCATCAGCTTTCCCTCATATATCTCCTACGACTAGTGGTATAATTTTTACATTTGGAGTAATTCACGCAATTCAAATATTGTTATTTAGTTTTCATGCGATGATTCCTGCTACCATCGTTCAATGTTTCCCTTTAACATTTAATATTCCTGAATTATCTGTGAAATTCCGTCAATGAATATCATCAATATATCCGTTTTTATCGTCATCTAATCAATTTCATGAAATTTCTGATTGGTTAGTTCGTATGTTCTCAGATAAATCTGGATGTGTTGTGTCAACTCAATCATCGATAATAGCTATGATTACTTGTGTTGAATGTAATGGTAGTTTTTCCCGTGCTGAAAAAATATTTAATCATGATAGATAATATTGTTTATAAGCTAGTGGGTCATTAGTTCTTTGATGTTTCTTACTTTCTTCTAATTCTGCTAGTCTTTGAGCTTGCGGATAAACTTTTTTGATATTTTCTATTAATTCTGAATCGCTTGCAAGTGATTTTGCCTTGTCTAAGTATGTTATTGCTTGTGCATCTCAGAGATATACATATGAGATTCAAATGTTATAGAGTGTTGATGGATCGTCAGGTACAAGATTTAAACATTCCTTGTAATTGCTGATTGCTAAATTGTAATCTTTTTTATTAAAAGCCTCATTTCAAATATTGAAATAGCATCTTCAAATTGCATTATTTAGTGTTTTTGTATTTGTTCAATCATCATAATTTTTCATTGCTTTATATAATGAAATAGCCTCCTTATAATTTCCGTTGTCAAAGGCAGAGTTTGCTTTTTCTAGAAGTGTATTAAAATTGTTTATTCTTGATTCTTCTTTTAAGCATTCTTGATATCTTGATTCTTCTTGTTCTATGAGATTTTCTATTTCAGAAGTAGATAGGTTACAAATATATCATTCTGATTTACAAAGATTTAACTGTTCTTTTAAATAGGATATATTACTATCAGAACAATGCGATGCTCATAGTGCAGTATTGATTCATAGAATTCATATTAATAATAGGAGAATATATTTTTTCATACACATGGTTCATGTAAATGTTGATGTTAGTATACTTTTTGGAATGTAAAAAGCAAAAAGATATGCTTTTCTAAAAAGGTTGATTTTGGAATTGGAGTTAACTATAGTGGGTAAAAACAAAAAAAACAAATAGTTATGATAAGTTTTAGAAAATTAAGAATGAAACAGTTTCTGAGGAATATTCCGAAGAAAGGTCAGTTAGAGGTAAAAACGTTCTTTTTTGATCGTCTTCTTGGAGATTTGAGAGTTGATCTTAAGATGACTTATCAAGAATTTAATTGTCTGTGTGAGATTTTTGCTGAGAAGATTGATTTTAATCTTTTTGAGGGGGTTGAGGTGAAGGATATTACTGATCATCTTAAGCTTTTAGAGAGTAAACTTGGAAAGTCGTATGTTAGTAATCTTCCTCGAATCTCGTTTTCAATCAAACGTGTTCAAAAAGAGCGTCGTTTCCCCTTTAATTTCTCGGAATTGACTCAGGATCTTTTGAATTACAGGGTAATCATTTTTAAAAATAATGAAGATATCCCTAGTACATTGGAGACTTTAACTTTTGGATATTATGAGTGGAGAGATCCAAAATCTCATGACTCTTATCTTGAAGATGAAGAATTCTCTGAATATTAAGAATAATAGTAGGGTAGTTCCTATCCTACTATTTTATTAAAAAAAAGAAGTTATAAATATTATCTATAACTTCTGTATTGGTTAGTTTATCCTTCAATGAAGCTAATCTTAACTCCTATTGTATTACAGTAGGTTTCAGAACATTTTGCAAATTCTTTGAGAAAGTTCTCAATTTTTTCATTTTTGTCCTCTTCTCTTGCCCATGGAGGAAGAATAGCAAAGCCATTAATTTCTTCTGTTCCATTTGGAGTGATGGGGAATGAATTATTTTTCTTTTTCTTGTTGTGAAGGATAGTTAGCATTCCACTGTTGACATGCAACAGGCAACTTTCGAAGTATTCGAGATCTTCTTGCTCGTAATATCCGTTACTGTGGAAATAAAAACTTGGTTGTTTTTTAGCGTCGGAAATTGCAGTGTCCCATTCATCCATGAATTTATATTCTTCTTGGTTTGCTGGGAGATAAGAGATAAGTATCTCACTGAGAAGATCAAGCAATTCAGCAATAGTCATTTCTCTTTCGAGAAAGAATCTTTTTGTTTGTAAGAATTTTTTCATACGCTTTATGTTTTTGTTGCTTTAGATATATTTAATTATTGATTTAAAATCAAGATTTTTCTTTTGTAATAAAAAAAACCGCACTATTAGTGCTGGATTTTTTTAGTGTAGTTTTATTGTTTGTTAAGTTCTTCGATTTCTTTTTCAGCAAGTTTTTTAATTTCTTCCATATTTTCTATAGCTTCAAATGTAGGGCAAATTATCATATCGCTTGCTTTGGTATATCCTTTGATAATGTTGTCATCTTCTACAACTTCTCAGAGAAGATCTTTTATAATTTCAAAACTTTCTTGTATACAATCTCAAACTGTTTCTCCTCATTCATCTTGAACTGCTTTTTCTGTAGCTCTTCTTTTTTCCCATGCTTGATTAATTGGGTCTTCAGGGCTTAATTCACTAATAGGAAGTGTTTGAAAACATGCAAAGCTTGATTCCATTCCTATCTCATGGTCTTGATAGATTTGTCCTATAGCAGTTGCGAGTTTCCAGCTATTGTCTCATATCCCAGTTATAAAAACAATTTTTTTCATAACAGGGATATGGTCGTCATTTCAGAATCCGTTTTCACTTAGTAAAGTAGTTTTATTCATTGGGAATCCTTTTTTTACATAGTTTTCCCAAACTTTATATCATTTTTTTTGAAATCTTATTTCGAAATTGTAGATAATATCATACATTTCTTCAGGATTGATATTAGTGATTACTAGGTGTGGTTTTATTGAAGTAATGGTTTCAATTCTTTTTAAAGTATGTTCTAGATGTTGGGTATATGGGATTTGTTTTTTTGTAATTGGATAATTTTCGATAATTCAAGATGCGTTAGCACATAAAAAAATCTCTAATTCATTTTTTAAGGTTACAATTACCTTTTTTTTGTTTTCAGCGTCATATCAAGGAAAAATTCTTTGTGCAAAATCATCCTCTAAGAGTTTTCAATTGATTTCTACATAGAGCTTTCCTTTTGTTTTCTCGCTTCTTTCCTTGATTTCTTCAAGGACTTTTTCTAGATACTTTTTTGAATTAAAAGCGTTTCCCATATTTGTTTTTGTTTTCACTAATAAAACCTTTAAGAAATTATAGAACTTTTCTTGTCTAAAGTCAAACAGGGTAAATAATTTTCTTGAAAAGACCTTTACAAAAAATAAAAATATGAAAATGCTTTATTTTCTATTTATTACTATGGAAAACGTTCAATGAAATAATCGTCCTTCTTGGGATGAATACTTTATGGAAGTGTGTAGAGCTATAGCAAAAAGAGCTACATGCGATCGCTGAAAAAGCTGATGCGTTATTGCTAAAGATCATCAAATTCTTGTATCATGATATGTTTGAGCTCCAAGAGGATTACCTCATTGTGATGATGTTGGTCATTTATTGAAAGAGGTTAAGGATGAAACTTGACATGTATCAACACATTGTATGAGGACTGTTCATGCAGAGCAAAATGCAATTTGTCAGGCTGCTAAATTGTGAATTCCTTTGGATGGATCCACTCTTTATTGTAAGATGACTCCATGTAGAGCCTGTGCAATGATGATCATTAACTGTTGAATAAAAAGAGTAGTTTGCGAAAAAAAATATCATGCTGGTGCAGAAAGTGAAGAAATGTTCAAGCAGGTTGGTATTCAACTTGAATTTGTTTATGATGAAGTTGAACAGTATTAGATATTAGGAGATTAAATCTGAATTTCTTATCTTAAAATCCAAATCTCCAGCTGTAAAAAATGCTGTAATAGTATCCTTATCTGAAATTTCTTTAAGTTTTTTTTCTAGTAATTCAAAAGAATCGATATATTCAGTTCCTATATCTTTAGCAAAGTATTCTCAAAATTCTGTAACTGATTTAAATTGTTGTTCTTTAAATAATGGTTCGTCTTTAAAACTTTCTAGAGGTTCTCTTGCTGCATAAATATCATAAATAATACTAGTATCAAATTGTTGTAATGCTTTTTTGAAATCTTCCCATCCTAGTAAAACTCTGTGTATTTGGTGAGGTTGGAAAACTCATATAATTTTTTTATTTGGATAACGTTCTTTTAGGGTTTGATATCAGAGTGTGAGAGATGATGCTATGTGCCCATAATCTGTATATATTTTACTTCCCTTTTCTGTTTCTCAGAGGTATTCTAATCTTCTTCGAATTCATTTGAAAGGTGAAAATGTTTTTATTATTTCTTCATCACTTAATTTAGGGTTAAGCGTTTTTAAAAGTCATAAAATTAAGGATGCATTACAGTCTGTGTGCTTTCATCGAACATGTTCTAATTCGAAGTGTTGTATAGGAATTTCTTTTAGATTTTTAAATCATGAAAAGTCTGATTTTATTGTATTTTTATCATTATTTTCTAAAACTAAGGTTTCTTTTTTTGTATTTTGATTCATTTGTATGAATGCAGATTTGTAATCTTCAAAATCTTTGTAGTAATCAGTATGATCTAATTCTAGGTTTGTTATTAGGAGATATTCTAAATCCAGATGAAGAAAATGTCTTTTATATTCACATGCTTCTAGGATAAAATAGTATTTCTTAATAAGTTCATAAGGGAGTTTTTTCCCTGTAAAAATGAAATCGAATAGTTGATGGAATTCTTCTTTTTTATCTTCGGCTAGATAATAGCTCATATTTCAAAGATCTGGTACTAGAGCTCAAACAATTCATAACCCCAAATCATTTATTAGTTTTTTTCAACTTACTATTGCTAATGCAGTTGAACTTGATTTCCCATTTGTTCCTGAAATTCAAATGGTTCTAAAATATTTGCTTAGTTCTCAAAGAAATTCAAAATAGTTCCATATTTTTAAAGGTAAATGTTTTTCTTTTTTTAATTGAAAAGCTTTTTGAACTTCTGGAGAATCTTTAACTGCTTCTGAATAAATAACGATATCATCTTCTTTTATTTCATATTTTCAGTGTCCTATTTTTACACTAATTCCTTTTTTTTCTAATGATTGGGTTATTTGGCTTTCAAAACCATCAATTGCAATAATATTTTTATATCAAAGGTCCCATATTATATGAGCTAAGTTTGAAATTCAACTTCCTCCTGCTCAGACAATAACTATATGCATATTGTTTTTTTTATGAATAAAGAATAGTTGTGATAATTGATTCTTTTGATTTATTTATGATTTCTTCTTTGTTTCTTCAAGATAATTTTTTCTTATATGATTTCAAAGAAATAAGGGTTTTTTCTAATTTTTTTAGGAATTCTGAATCATCTTGTTCTAATAGTATTCCTTCATGATGTTTTACATATCGTTTTGCATTATCTTTTTGATCGTGTGTTCGTGGTATTGGAACCATTATGAGTTTCAAATCAAAAAGCTCTTGTTCTGCAAGTGATGTTGTCCCAGCTCTTGTTATTGCAATATCAGCTGAAGTATAATGTTCTCCCATTTCTTTTTGTGTTAAAAAGTCATAGCAAGAAACGTTTTCCATTGATGAAAAGACGGGTTTTAAATTTTGATTTAATTTTCATAGAACTATATCGAAATGCATATTGTTAAGTTCTTGGTTGGTACTAAGCACTTTTGCTAGACCTTCATATAAGTCTTTAGATCCTTGGGATCATCACATTACGAATACTTTTGTTTTTTGAGAAGGTTTTGCCTCAGGAGTTATTAGTTCATTTGATAGTATTTGTCATACAACAGTTGCTTTTGGAAAGACGTTTTCAAATCAAGTAAATGATTTATCTGCATATTTTGATGCTATGCGGTTTACAAGTCATGGATGAACATCAGATTCATGGACAATTATTCTTTTTCATAATAACTTTGCTGCAAATACAACGGGGAGTGCTACATATCCTCATTTACAGAAAACAACATCAATCTTATGTTTTTTGATAAGAATTAGTGATTGAAGAATTCAGTAGGAGAATAAGAAAAGATCTTTTATATTTTTTATAAATGCTCAGATGGATTTTTCTCTTCTTCGTTTTCAAGAATTAATGCGTAGAAAAAAGAGATTATTTATAGATTTTTGAAGTGTTTTACATGTTTCTTCTTCTAAACTTGCTTTTTTTCAGAACCAGTACATTTTTTCAACCTCTTTTGCATGATTAGAAGTGTTGAGGTATTCGATTAGACTTTTTATAGGAAACACATGTCCTCATGTTCCTCATCCAGCTCGAGCTATTGTTACCTTTTTCATATTCGTAATGGTGATTAAAAATATTTTCTTCCTTTGAGCTCTTCTGGAAAATGTTCTTGTTCTACTTTTGCTCAAGGGTAATCGTGTGCGTATTTATATCATGCTCAATATCATAAATCTTTCATCATTTTGGTTGGTGCATTTCTAATATGCATTGGGACTGGAAGATTTCCAAATTTATTGATATCTTCTTTTGTTGCTAAATCAATTTTATATACAAGATTTGATTTTGGAGCTTTTGCAAGATATACAGCTAATTGCATCAAGAATATTCCACATTCAGGCATACCAATTTTTTGAATTGCATCATATACTTGATTTGCTAATAAAAGTGCATTATTATCAGCTAATCAGATGTCTTCACTAGCAAAACGTAATAAGCGTCTAGCAATATAAAGTGGATCTTCTCATCAAGCTAGCATTCTTTGGATCCAATAACATGCAGCATGTGGATCTGAATCACGTAGTGATTTATGTACAGCTGAGATTATGTTATAATGTTCTTCACCATCTCTATCATAATATACTTTTTGAGTTCATGCTTTTATCAATAGTTCTTCTGTTAATTCTCATTTTCCAAGGAGTAATAATGCAGATTCTAAAAGATTGATGGCATTTCTTAAGTCTCAATTGGTATTCTTTGCTAAAAATTCTAGAACGTTATCTGGTATTTCTATTCAAGGGTAATGTTTTATTATTGTGTCTTTTTGTTCTTTTAGAAATTTAAAAATATCTTCCTGGTTAATACTCTCGAATACAAAAAGACGGCAACGACTTAGTAAAGCGTTATTAACAGTGAAACTAGGATTTTCTGTGGTTGCTCAAATTAATGTTATTGTCCCTTTTTCAACAAAAGGTAAGAGAGTGTCTTGTTGTGATTTATTCCGACGGTGTATTTCGTCTAAAAATACAAGAGTTGGTGTTCAATATTTTTGATTTAATTCTGCTTTTTTGATAATTTCTGTTAAATCTTCTTTTTTACTTCTTACTCATGAAAGTTGAAAGAATTCAGCATTTATACTTTGAGCGATAATTTCAGCAAGTGTTGTTTTTCAACATCCTGGAGGTCATCGAAAAAGCATAGAAGGAATTTTCTTATTTTCTAGGAACGTAGAAATTGGCATTCATTTATCAACCAAATGATGCTGCCCAACAAAGTGTTCTAATGTTTTAGGACGTAAAATTGAAGATAGTGGTTCCATTAAAATAGAAAAACTTAAATATGTTGATGATATTAATAATACTTAATTTGATTGCAAGGAATCTCTTGTTTAAAGTATAATAAATTCTTCTTGATAGTATTCAGAAATTTCCCTATAATGTTTCTAGAAAGAAAAGAAGAAATTTAGGTTTTTTCGAAAAAATGAAAATTACAGAAGATCATATTATAGCAAATGAATTGATGGATGTTAATACGATTGTTTTTGATGCGTATTGAACTCTTTTAGTACCTTCTGGTTTGAAAATTAGAGATGTATTGAAGGATTTTTCAGCTAGTAAACAAAAAGAAATATATAATCTTATAAAGAGTATACAAGATTTTGATTCTGTTTTAGATGCTATTCCTTTCCCTTCAAAAAAGAAGAAAGAAGCATTTATTAATACAGTGCAAAAAGATTTGGGAAAGATTGTTCCATATGATGATAGTTTCCCAATTTTAAGTTTTCTCAAAGATAAATATCAACTTATTATTGATTCAAACTTGATACCACCATATGATATTCCAATCACAGAGAACTTTTGAAAGGTTGTTGATGGAATAATCTTTTCTTTTCAGGAACAATATTCAAAATGAGAGAAAAAGCATTATGATAATTTGAAGAAGAGATTATGAAAAACAGGTGATGAAATATTATTTGTTTGAGATAGTATAAAAAATGATTATGAATATCCAAAGAGAAATAAAATGAATGCTTTGCATCTTCAAAGAAACGGTAAAACTCATGTTGAGAGTATCGAGACTTTAGAGGAACTATTAACTCTTTTAAAAATAAAACCGTAATTTATGTCCTATGAATTATTAAATGGCATATGATAGTAAACATACAGAAATTTTAGCACCTGAGGTTTGATATAATAAAACAAAAGATGAGTATAAAAAATATTGGCCTCATCTTAATTCTTTTTATTCATTAGATTTTAATAGGTTTGTCCCAAGGGTTAGAAATGATTATTGGGTGTTAGATCTTTGAGCAGGTGATTGAAGGATGTATGAACAGTTAAAAAAGATTAATCCTGATGGTTATGTTGCATGTGATTGTGCTAAAGAATTATTGAAAAATCATCCTTGAAGAGTTAAAAAAGTTGTTTGTGACCTTGAAAAATCTTGGCCATTTGATGATCAAAGCTTTGATTTATTATCTGCTTTTTTTCTTTTAGAACATATTGAAAATATTGATCATTTTTTTGAAGAAGCAAGTCGTGTATTGAAAGATAATTGACAGCTTCTTATTGGTCATTTTCTTCAAAGAAGGCTTTTTACTTGGGCAATTAATGGGGAAAGATTTAAAATTCAACAATTCCCTCATACCATTGAAGATTTGGAAGAGGCTGCGAAGATGCAGTGATTTAGAACATGAATATTACCATTACGTGATGTATGTGATACAAAGACTATTACATGACATCTTTTGGTTTGTGAAAAATAAAAAAGCGTTTTTTATGACGCTTTTGTAAAAAGATATTTTCTTATTCTTTTAAATACTAGTATATCATCCATCTATAGGGAGTGTGATTCAAGTAATGTAGCTTGCTTCATCGCTTGCTAAAAAGATAGCTCAAGCATTTAGTTCTCCCTCTTTTCAATATCTTTTCATTGGAACAAATTCTTTCATATAAGTTTTAAATTCTGTTGTTTCTAGAGTTCTTCTTGTAAGCTCTGTTTCGAAATATCAAGGACAAATAGCATTACATGTAATGTTATATTTTGCGAGTTCAGCAGCTGTTGCTCTTGTTAAATTAATTACCCCTCCTTTTGCGGCATGGTATGCGATTGTACCCATTTCTACATTTCAAACGAGTCCATATATTGATGAAATATTTATAATTCTTCAATATTTATTCTTTTTCATGATTTTTCAGAAAGCTCTTGTCATTTTGAATACACTTGAAAGATCTGTTTGTATAGTAAAATCTCGTTCATTGTCTTTCATTTCTAATACTCATTTATCTTTTGATGCTCATGCACAATTAACAAGAATATCTACTTTTCAAAATGTTTTTTCTGCTAGTTCTGCAGCTTTTCTTATATCTTTAGTTGAGGTTACATCACATTTGATAGGAAGAACTTCAATATTAAATTGTTTTTCTAATTCATTTTTTACTTCAATAAGTTTTTTTTCTCTTCTCGCCAAAATTACCAGATTTGCTCAACATTCAGCAAAGGCCTTGCACATTTGTTTTCATAGTCAAGAACTAGCTCAACTAATAACTGCGATTCTTCATGTTAGATTAAACATGGATATCTTATTGAATAAATACGCTTTAATTATACATAGAATTTTTTAGATTTCAAAAAATATCGCTTGATTTCATATTATGCATTTCTATACTCTGAGTTAGTTTTTAATCTTTATTATTTCTATGGACCCCTTATCGTTAATATTCTTTCTTATTCTAATATTATTATCAATGTTCTTCTCTTGAAGTGAAACAGCATTCACTTCGGTTCCTATTCATAAGGTTAATGCTTTGGTAAAAGAAAAGAAGAGTTGAGCGAGAGCGCTTTCAAAATTAAAGCATAATCCAGAAAGAATGATTATTGCCATTCTTATCTGAAATAATATTGTAAATACAGCAACGGCATCCTTAGCTACAGTAATTTCTTTAAGTATAGCTCAAGGGATAAATTATGAGCAGTGAACGGTGGTTACCATTGCAACTATTGTGGTTACTATACTTTTGCTTCTTTTTTGAGAAATATTGCCTAAGACTTTTGCTACAACACATGCAGAGAAAATATCTCTTTTGATTGCTCCTTTTTATACACGATTAATTAAAATACTTTATCCTTTGATTATTGTAATTGAGTGGTTAATGAAAGGATTAAATAAGAAGGAGAGGAAGAATGCTGTAAGTGAATCAGATTTGGAAGCTTTTATTGAATTATCTAAGCAATCGTGAATCTTTGACCATGATCAGGATAAAAAAATTAAGAGATTATTGTCATTAGATGAGTTAACAGCTGAGGATATTATGACGCCAAGAATAAAAATTAAAGCATTGGATGATGATATTTCTTTAGATGATGCTATTCAAGAATTGACAGATTTGCATTATTCTCGTATCCCAGTCTATCACGAAACGATTGATAGTATTGATAGAATAGTGACATTAAAGGAACTCTTAAGATTTAGAAGAAAAACGAAATGAGAAGTCTTGCTTTCTGATTTGAAGCTAACTCCTATTTCTAAAATTCCACGTTCACAGCCGATTGATACTTTATTAGAAAAATTTCAAAAAACACATAAGCATATTGCTGTGATAGTTGATGAATATGGATGAGTAGAAGGTATTGTAAGTTTAGAAGATATAATCGAGGAAGTTTTTGGAGAAATACAAGATGAAACAGATGAAGAAGTTACACCAATTCAAAAATTAGATAACGGTGTTGATTTGATATGTCAGTCTTATGTAAGAATGGATGAACTTTTAGAAGTTTTGTGAATACAATTTGAAGATTTAGGACTGGATGATGAATTTGAGTCTGAAACGTTAAGTTATTTATTGACGAGTTCGTTTGAGAGATTTCCTATCGCATGAGAAGAGTTACAACTTCCATTCCAAATGTCTGATGAAAATGATAAGCCTGTGTTTTTAACGTTTAAGGTGTTGTGGATTAAGAAAAGTATTATTTGAGAACTTGAAGTGAGTGTGAAAGATGAGAATAATAATAAATTAGATCTTAGAACAAAAGAGGAATAATTGATATTATTCCTTTTTTGTTATTTTAGAAATGGTAGTTTTTATCGATTAAACTTCTTCTTGACTATCTTGCTATTATTCCTATCCTTTTTACTATCTTTAGTCTATAATTAGGTGGTATGGACATTAAAGAACTCGATAACTTTTTTGATTATCAACTGACCTTTGATGAAGATCCAACTTTTTTAGTAGATGAAATTATTAGACAAGCTTCTCAATATTTACCAGAAGAACAGATTGAGGAGATTCGTCATGCTTATACTTTTACAAAAGCTGCTCATGCATGAGTGAAGAGGCTTTCATGAGAACCATATATTATTCATCCATTGAAAGCAACTATTTTTTTGATGGAGCTTAAGCCAGATCTGGTTTCTATTCAAGCATGTATTATGCATGATGTAATTGAAGATACACCAATTACTAAAGAGGAAATTGCAGCAGAATTTTCTGATGAGGTTGCAGAGATTTGTGAATGATTAGTAAAAGTTTCTAAAGTTAGATACCAGTGAGAAGATAGACACCTTGAGACAATTAAAAAAACTTTTTTGGCGATGGCTAAGGATTTAAGAGTTATTTTTGTAAAGTTAGCTGATCGTATTCATAATATACAGACATTGCAGTATCATCCTGAGGAAAGAAAGAGACATAAAATTGCTGAAGAGACTTTAAAAATTTATGTTCCTATTGCTAAGAGATTATGACTTTACCATTTTCAGTTGCTTTTGGAAAATGGTTCTTTTGCAGCAATGGATCCTGAAGAATTTAATAGAATACTTGAATATTTAAGAAAGTATTTCCGTGAGTGAGAGAAATATACCGAAAAAGGTATGAAGATGTTGACTGCTATGTTAAATAAAGAGTGAGTTCAAAATTTTGAAGTTAAATGAAGAATTAAGAGTCCATATAGGATTTATGAAAAACTTTCTAAAAAATATCATGAATCTGATATTTCGACAGTGATGGATCTTCTTGCATTTAGGGTAATTACTGAAAATGTTTGAGATTGTTATATGGTTCTTTGAGTTATCCACAAATATTATATCCCATTAATAAAGAAAATTAAGGATTATATAGCTATTCCTAAGTTTAATGGGTATAAGAGTATCCATACAACAGTGCTTTGAATGTTCCGTTTCCCTGTAGAAATACAAATTAGGACAAAAGAGATGGATGATGTTGCTGAGTTCTGAGTCGCAGCACATTTTGCATATTCAGAGAGTAATGCTCCTACTGTAGTTTCTGAACAACAAAGTATTTGGATTCAAAAATTACAAAAGATTGTTGCTGATTATAAAGATACTTCAGAGAAAGAAAAATTTAAATCACAGCTTAATATAGAAGTTCTTGATAAGACGATTTTTGTATATACTCCAAGATGAGATATTAAAGAACTACCTGTTGGTTCTACGGTGCTTGATTTTGCGTTTAGTGTCCATTCATCTATTTGATTAAGATTTAAAAATGCGATAGTGAATGGTCAAATAAAACCAATCAGTTATAAATTAAAAACTGGAGATATTATTAATATTAATACCTTTAAAAACAGGTATGCTGCTAATAAACATTGGATAGAATTTTTACGTACACCATCAGCTAAAAATCAGCTTTTGAAGTATTTGAAAACTGTTGAAAGAGAAACTCGTCTTGAAGAAGCAATTGATAGCTTGAATGAGTATTTGAAGGATTTATGACTCCCATCATTTCGTTCAGATAAAGATAAAATTCAAAAATTATGAGAACCACTTGATGTTGAAAGAAGAATTCTTATGGTGCTTGATAAACAAGATACTTATTGAAATATTGTTAGGGATGCATATCCAGATTTATTGAAAAATGTAATTGAAAAGACAGTTTTAGATGATTCTGATTCCTTTGAAGTTTGATTAAAGGATGAGATTACAAATCCATTGTCTTCTGCTCAAGTGATTGTCGATGATGATAAACATTTAAATTGTGTATTTTGTCCGGAATGTAATCCTAAACTTTGAGAAAAAATTGTTGCTAAATCATCAAAGAGAGGAATTAAAATTCATAATATGGATTGTAAGGCATTAAAAACTGTGTCATTTGATTCTTTGCTTGAAGCTCATTGGGCAGATTGAGAGTCTAATTCATATCGTTTTGATTTGAAGGTAAGATTCTTATCTCGTGAATTAACAATCGTAGATTTCCTTCAGGTTTTCTCACAGTTTAATGTTCCTTTGTTAGAAATGTCAATTAAACATTCTGATGATGATCGTGTGATTGTTGATTTTTCTTTGCAGATTGATAATCCAGCTAAGATTGCTTTTGTGTTGAAAGACTTGAAAAAGTTCTCTGTTTCTTTAGAAGTGCTAAGAAAAACAATTAGTTAGTTTTTATTTTTTTGTTTTTTTATTAATGGAAGAATTAAGTTGAGTAATAGAAGAGGCTTTAAGTGATATAGTTTCATGATGATCTAATGATATTGTAACAACTGTGAATGTTATTCAAGAAACAACTCCAGCGGCACCAGATTTAGTTCTCCATGTACAAAATCTTGATACTTGAAGTACTGTTGCTTGATTTATTTCTCAATATATTCCATTTTTTGATCAGTATACAGATATTGAATTTTTTTCTTTTATAGCTGTAGCATTGATATGGATTCTTTGTGTTATTTGGGTAATGAGAGATTCTATGGCAAGGAGCTATAGTGGGTTATATCAATTTATTTCTGTTGCGTTAGTTGTTATTTTTACCCCTATTATATGACTTCCTCTTTATTTAGCTTTCCGTCCTTTGGTTTATAAGTGGGAAAGAGGAGTATGGAGAGAAGCATTGGAGCAAACAATTACTGAATGTCCTCATTGTTGATATTTAAATAAGGATTCACATCATATGTGTGTATGGTGCTGAGAAAGATTATATACGGAGTGTAAGGAGTGTCATAAAGAATATTTGTGAGCATATCACTATTGTCCTGATTGTTGAGCTCCAAATTTAGAATAATTTAGAATTGATTAGAAGATAGAGATGTTACTTTGATTGGTCTTTGTAGTTCTTGTTCTTAGTGTTGCAATGATGCTTGCTATGTTTTCTAGTTTTTTTCCTTTTTCTAATCAATATTGAAATATTGCTCAGTACACTTCGGCATATTATACAGCTATGGCTGCAGTAGAGAGGTGAGCTTTAGCAGTAAAATATGCAGGTCATAGTTCTGGTTGAATTGCTCATTGATTTGATGGGGAGTCGTGATGGAAATATGTTCAGTCAACAAATAGTCATTCATGAACTTGAAATAATAGTGATATTTGGACGTGAGATTTTTTTTCTTATGGAAATTCTTGAGCAACAACAATGTATTGGACGGTAAAATCAACTACAAATAGAATTCCTAAATTATGAGAATGAGATATAGAGCCTATTTTACAAGAATCATGATATCATTCCCAAGATTATAATATGTTAAATTATAATAAAACAGAACTTATTTCTTTAAATTGATCATCAACGATATCGGATAATAAATTTTATGAATATTCGAGTAATACAAACGGAAAAATAACTGACGTATCATGAGAATTTAGGTTGAATCCATATCTATATAAAAAGATGATTGATTCTTCATGCACTCTTTCGAAAGATTGTGCATATTTGTGTAAAAATACTCATTGTCCATGAGAGAAGGATCAAACAAGAAGTGAAAATTTGCCGATGATTGATTGGGTTCTTAAGTGAAGGTATAATTCGGGTGGTCTTTCTGAATTCTCAATTATTCCATCTGAGTCTTCAACAGTTTCTTCTACTTCTTATCATGTTAATATATCAAGAGATTCAGTGATTAGGAAAAATAATATTAATCAATATACGAGTGATGGATATAGTCCCAATCTAGTACATGGTACTTTTTGAGATTCTAAAGTAACGGTTGGTTTTTGAAGTAGTGAACAGGTTAATAAATTTAATATTTCAGCCGGTCAGATAGATCATATAACTTGATTAAATGTTATTTCTAGAAATGCAGATGCGCTTAAGTCTATGTGAGGTTTTTCATCGGTTCTTAGTAATTCAAATGTTTCAGATCCACATTTGAGTTTTGAATTGATAAATTATTTGTGGAATAATCATCCTAGTAAGCCACAACTTTATCCATTTTTGGAGTATTATTTTTCTTTTAATACTGTTTGAATGGATAGATATTATACTATAAAATGAGAATGAAAAGTTTGAAAATATAACTTAACCCTTCAGGTTAAGAAGCCTACAATGAAGGATTCTTCATTATGAAATTTTACAATCATCTTTTAATGAATAATGAAAAGTGAATTAAGACAGGTCTTTTTTATGGCAGTGTTCTGATTTTTGTGTACTGCTTTTGTTTTTTTTGTTCCTTGGTGAAATTCAAATAAGGAAGAGGTATCTGATTCTCAAGAATTGGTTGAAGATACTCTTACATGAGAGACATTAGAAGTTGTTGATTCTTATGAATGAAAAATACTTCGTCTTTGAGTTGTTCAAAATAATAATCAATTCAATTCTGCTTTGGAGAGAGTAATTCTTTCGTTCAAGTCAAATTATTGATGAGATGTTGAGATTGTATCTGTTTCTCCTTTTAGTTTTTCATGAACAAATATAAATGTTGATTTATTGTTATTACCATATGATTTATTGACAGGGCTTAACTTAAATCCTTTTGTTTTTGAAGAGGATATTACTCCTTTATTTATATCTCAATTGAGAAATTTTGTTAAAGAAAATAATACATTTATGCCGTTTGGTATAGATATTCCTGTAATGTATGGAAAATCATCTTTATGAAATGGATTAGATTGATTGATTCTTTGATTTCAGAATCGAAATCCTACACGTTCTTATGCTCCTTTTAATTTTTGAATTTCTGATAATAGTTCAATATTAGATAATTCTCTTATTAGTGCACAACAGGTTATTGATTTTATTGAGGTTAATAATGTTTGAGGTTTTGATACTTGGGTAGATTTTACTCCTGCAAATAAAGATCTACAAGATAGGTTATTAAAGTCAATTCAATGAAGTTCTGAATTATGTAATCAATATCCATTGTCTTGTCTTTTGGATAAATGACTTCTTTGAGTCGCATGGTGATTTAAGTCAAATTATAATGCTAATTTTGAAGAGAATTTAAGAATGTGAAGTTATCCTTATCAATGAAAACTTCCATTTGTGAGACTTTATGGATTCGTTCTCCCTACGGATGCTAAGGAGTATTTAATGGCATTATATTTTGTTTCAAATTATATGATGGAATTTTCTTTTTGAGATTGAAAGAATTCAATGGCTTTAGATAGTAAATTGAGTCCAGTCTTCCAAAACGAATATGAAGCAAATTGTCGTCAAGATGCGTGTAGTTTATCTCAGTCTTTTACTATTTTAGAAGATGCATATTGAAAGATTTGAAAGCTTTTGAATGATTCTGCTTTTTGGAATGTGATTGAAAAAAAAGTTCAACCAAACTTGTATTTGGAAAAAACATTATTATAGTACGTTTATAGTATTTTATATTTTATATGTAATATAACATGCGAAAAGATTTTGCAGCTTTCCTAGCAGAATATAATGTTATTGGAATGGCTATTTGACTTTTGATTTGAGTTAAAGTTTGAGAATTTGTAAAGAGTATTGTAGAGGATTTAGTAACTCCATTGTTCTTTGCTCCTGTGTTTAAAAAGTTGAAAATTGAGAAATTAGAAGATCTTTCTTGGCATGGAGTATTATATGGAAAAGCTCTTGCAAGGTTTATTGATTTTTTGTTAACGGCAATTATTGTTTTCTTAGTTATTCATTATTTGTGAATTGAGAAAGCGTAGTATTATTATAGATAATAGTTTTTATATTTTTTTCGTATTGTAAAATGGATTTGTGAAAAATGGGTGAGCTAAAAAAGATGTATGATAAATACAAGGAACTTCAAAAGGCTTTAAAAAATTTGGTTATTAGAGCTAAGGAGTGAGAATATGTTGATGAAAATTGAGAAAAGGCTAGTAGCATTGTTATAGATATGACATGAGAGATGAAGGTAAGAGATTTTAAAGTTAATGATTTAAGCCTTTTGGATCCTGCAAAGAAGGAAGATTTAGAAGAATTAGTTGTTAAAGCATTCCAAAAAGCTCAGAATAAAGCTCAGGAAGTTGCTGCTGAAAAGACTAAGGATATTTTAGGATTTGATCCTAGCAATTTAGCTGGTCTTATGTGATGAGGTAATGGATCAGGAATGCCTAGTATACCTGGATTATAAGAAGTTGAAATTATTTCATCTTCTTTATCTTGTTATGCTATAAGTTATGTATAAGAGATTCACAGTACAAGATTTAACAACCATTCAAAATGATTTTATACCACACCTTTATGCTTTAATAAAAAGAGAGAGGTGTCAGTGAGCAAATGATTTCTTTAAGCTTTGTTTTCAAGAATGAGACGATGTCTTCTATTTTTCTCGTGGAGACATCTGTTTTAGAATACATAAAAAAGATGGTCAACTTCATCTTGCGGATGAGATTGATAAAATTGAGGTCGTTCTTCCTTTTGATAAGAAGTCTGTCATTCAGTCTTTAATTATTAAATATGTTGCTAAAAAGGAGAGAATGGTTGGGCAAAAAACGATCGAACAAATCCTTATGGATGAATTTAAGGCTTGAAATTATCAAACTATTATGGATAAGCCTTATCTAGTTTATGATATCGAAACGACTGTTGCTGATGATTTAAAAGCTGCAGAATTTTTGCTTGCTTATGCTATGTATCCAAGGTGAGAAAAAATGGAATACCGTGCAGTTATGAGAGAAAATCTTAAAGATTTTGTTGATGAGATGTTAGCTTTTGATTGATATATTATTTGATTTAATCAGATTTGGTTTGATAATCCTGTATCATGTTGGAACGCTTGATACTGAGATAAGGAGATTGAAATTTTGAATAAGAAAAGTTTGGATCTTTATTTGTTCTTTTTGAAACTAACGAAAAAAAGAATTTGATTGAATAAGCTTTCAGAAGCTCTTGTTTGAGTTCAAAAGACTCTTTCTTCAGGTGCTGAGTGAGAGGTACTTTGGAATGAATATTTGAGAACGGGAGATCAATCAAAACTTGAAGAGTTTAAGAAATATTGTAAGAACGATGTAAGAATGACAGCATTGGTGATGTTTTATTTCTTACATTATAAAAGAATTTTTATTGATGATGAAATGTATGAATTTACTATGGATGATTTTATTAATAAATCAAATAATTTAGTTGACGATGATAAAGAGTTAAAAGTGCAGGAGCAATCGATTTTTTAGTTTTTTGAATGAAATTATGAGGTGTCCTAAATGTAAGAACATGGATTCAAAAGTAGTCGATTCTAGGATGATTGAAGATGGTTCAATCATTAGAAGAAGAAGAGAGTGTGAGAGGTGCTGACATAGGTTTTCTACGTTTGAAAGAATTTGATTAACAGAGCTTACTGTAATTAAAAAGGATTGAACAAAAGAACTGTATGATAGAGCTAAATTAAGAAAGTCTGTTTTACTTGCTTTTGCTAAAAGACCATATTCTCCTGATGCAGTCGATTCTTTGCTTACTAATCTTGAGATTGAGTGGCAAGCAAATGGTCATGAAATTACTAGTAAGCAGATATGAGACGATATTTTAGAAGGGTTAAAAAAGATGGATCCTGTTGTTTATGTAAGATTTGCTTCAGTTTATAAATCATTTGATTCTTTTGAGGATTTTAAACATTTAATTGATTAATTTATAAAAAATGAAAACTTGAATATTGACGGCATATGATGAAGAAGCTCAGCATATTATAGATATGTTGTGATTGCAATTAATAAAGAAGTTACAACATATTTCTTTTTATGGAAATGATAGTGTCTTTTTAGCAATTGCTGGTATTTGAAAAGCTCAGGCTGCAATATGAACTACTGTATTGATAACAGAATTTTGAGTTGAGAAGATTATTAACGTTGGAATTGCTGGAAATTTAAGATGACAAGAAATAAAAATTTGAGATGTTTTTTTGATTAGTAGTGTTTTTCAACATGATGTTTATCTTCCATTTGGATGAAGTCATTTGGATTATATAAAAAAGGGAATTAATCTTTCAACAAGATGCGATGTTAATGTGTGAGGATTAGATTTTTGATATTATGAAAATGGTATTTGTGTTACTTGAGATGAGTTTATCGATAAGAAAGAGAGATGTGATGACTTACAGAAGAGATATTGAGCTGATGTGGCTGAAATGGAAGCATTTGCGGTAGCTACTGTTGCTCGTGAATTTTGATTATTGGATAATACCTTTATTATAAAAGCGGTTTCTGATTGAGCAGATTCTGATGCATCTGTTGCTCATGAAGATAATTTGGATTTTGCTATGAAAAATAGCCTTCATATTTTAAAGGAGGTTTTAAAATAATATATTTTTTGAATATTATAGAACTCTTCTAAGTTTTAAGAGTTCTGTTTTTTCTTCTGCAGAAATTTTAGGATTCTTTAGTCCTAGTTGTAAAGATGTTTGTATTAGAGGAAGTAGCGTTTGGATTATGTGTTGATATCTGGTTTTTTCATCTGAAAATGATTCAAGCTGTTGATCTCGTCGAAGTGTTAATTCCTCAATTTTTTTTGTTTCATCTTCACTTAGGTTGTTGTTTATTGCTTTTGAGAAGATATTATCTGTATCTGTTTTTGAAAGGAGTTCTGAAAATTTTATAAAGTTTTCTGTTCTTTCAAATCATCAAATATATTTTTGTATGAGGTCTTGATAAAATAGAGTTGCATATAGCCATTCTCTTTCTAATTGAAATTTTTCAGTGTGCTGTTGTTGTTCTTGTTTACGTGTTGTTTGAAGTACTTGGAATTTTCAGTCGTTTGCTTTATAGCTTTTAAATTGTGCATTTAGAACTTCGAAAGCGAATCACAAGTTTTTTGCTAGAACGTCTTTGTAATGTTCTTGTATGGCTAATGAATTTACTGATATTATTACATCGAAGAGTGTATTAATGAGTTTTTGTTTGTCGACAGGTGATGTCATATCTAAGCTTGCTCTGAGACGTTCATATAGTACTTGAAATCAGTCTTTAGCTTTTTTTAAACATTCTTCAAATATTTCTTTACCATTTTCTTCATTAGATATTTCATCAATATCTTTTCGTGGTTCTGGTATTGAAATAATTTTTGGAAAAAGATTTTGTTGATAGAATAACTTAAGTGCTCTTTGAGTAGCTTTTTGTCATGCTTGATCGTTATCAAACATGAGATAAATATTTTCTGTATATCTTTTTAATACTTTAATGTGTTCATCTGTTAATGACGTTCATGATGTTGCAACTCCAACAGGGATTCACATTTTTGCAAGCCCAAGAACATCCATTTGTCATTCAACAATTATTATTTTTTGATGTTCTCTAATACTGTTTTTTGCAAAGTTTAATCAATAGAGTATTTTTGATTTTTCGAATGCTTTATGTTCTGCACTATTTAAGTATTTTGGATTGTCGTCTGGATTGAGGATTCTTGCAGAAAATCAGACGATATTTCACATAATATCGAAAATAGGAAATGTAATTCTATTCCTAAAAAATGAAGATATATCACCATTATCAAATTTTTTTGCAAGAGAAGATTCGACTATATCATTATCAGTAAATCATTTTGATCTCAATAATTGTATTAATTCAAAATTTTTGTTTGGTGCATATCCAATCCCAAATTGTTCGATAAGTTGATCTGTTAATTTTCTTTTTCCTTTTAAGTAATTTTGAGCTTCTTGAGAATTTTGTAATTGAGCCTTAAAAAAAGATTGTGCGATTGCATGCATTCTTTTTAATTTTCATTTCTCATCAGAATCAATTGCAAATTTCTTTGTGTCTTTATCATATTTTTCTAGGTCTATATGTTCTATTTTTGCTAATTCTTTTACTGCATCTCGAAAATCTATTCTTTCTATTTCTTGTATGAATGTAAGAACGTTTCCTCCTTTTCAACAACCAAAGCATTTAAATATTTGTTTTGTTGGAGAAACCATAAAAGATGGTGTTTTTTCACTGTGGAAGGGGCAACATCAAGAAAAATTACTTCCAGCTTTTTTTAGTGGAACGTATTTACTGATAATATCTACAATATCTGCAGAATTTAGCACATCATCAATTAACGGGTTTGCCACCTTTATTTGAAAGTATATATAAAATTTTTATTTTTCTTTTTATTAGTTACTACCTCCACCTCTAGCTAAGAATTGAACAAGTCTAATTATGACTAATGATAGTGTTACAACTACACCTCCTATTATTGAATATTTTAGTCAGTTCATTGCTCTTCATTTTAATGTGCTATTTGCTGAAGAGAATACGAGAAGAAGTCATGAAACGATAATACCAGCAGCAACTACAGTCCATATGAATAATGTTGCTCAGTATACAGCGTCTTGAAAAAATGTTAAGACTGATGTTTCATCTCCTTCATTTCTTGATTCTTTTCTAATTTCTGTACAGTCGTATGTTGAAAAATGACATGTACCGTTTAATAGACATTCGCTATTCATGTCGATACATTTATCATTTAATGTTTCAGATTTTGTATCTGAATCTCCTGCAAATGCAGCATTATTTAGTCATAAAAAGCTGTTTAATAGGAATAGTCATCACATAATTATGATAAATTTTTTCATTATCATTATTCATAATTAATAAAATTATTCATTAGATTCTATTTCTTTATTTTCGTTTGTTTCTATTTCTGAACCAGTTTCTATTTCTCATTCAATTGTTACAGTTGTGTCGTCAGCAGAAATTTCAATTGTTCAAGTTTCATCACTAATTTCGATATTTGTGTTGTTGTCTACTGTTTCTTCTTTATTAGGTGATAGTATCATAATAAAACTACCGAAAACTAGTGAAAATGCAGCAATTGCTAAAATAATAAGTGTAATAATTTTTGTAAAAGAATTTTTTTTCATTATTCAAAAATAAGGTGTGTAAAATAAACAATTTCAGACTATTATTTTTATGTTGAAAATCAAGGGATAATGAATTATTTTCAGACTATCTCTTCTTTGATTTTAGCTAATTTTTCCTGTGAAAGAGTCTCTCACATTTGAGTTGTGAGGTATCCAGGATAGGTATCAAAATAGCATCCATTTTGTTCTTCTATAGGTTCTCGATCTTTATCAAGTCATCGCATAGGATATAATTTTATATGAAGGTGATTTACTCCCATTCCTTCCATAATCATTCATACTCTTACGACTTTAAGACTTTTTTTAAGTAATTTTACAACTTCTTTTGCTGCGCTAAAATAGCGTTTATAGAATTCATTATCATCTATTAGAAAAAGATCAGAGTCATAATGTTCTTTTGGAATTAGAAGACATTGACCTTTGCAATTTGGTGATAAGTCTAAGAAAGCATAGAATTCATCATTTTCTCGAATTTTTTGAGAAGGAATTTCATTGTTAGCTATCTTACAGAAAATGCAGTCTTCTTTTTTCATTTTTTCATTATAGATAATAAAACGAAGTTTATTTTATGATTTTTTATTTTATTTTCTATATGAAAAAGGAGCCAAGAAATTTTCTCAGCCCCGTTGAATCTTTTGTAGCTTGTTGGTTTTTAACCCAGCCATTGGATTGCACTTGCTGTGTTCAGAAATGCAGCCTGTTTGCTCAGGTAGCTGTACACACTCCTGCGATACTTCGAAAGCATATATCCATCTGAATAGATGTAGTGCGAGCTTCCTAGACAGATTGGGTTGGTTTCTTCGTTGTTGCTAAAGTAGAGGTCTCTGAGAGATGTCTTCTTCCCTTCTGGAGTCCTGTTTGGACCATCAGCCCTTGAGCTATTGTCCTTGAGAAAATCGAGGAACAGTTCTTGTTTACTTATTTGTCCTGAAACTGGTGTTAGCTTTTGCACCTCTTCTACAGATGGGAATTCTCCTATCTTTCTGAAGAAGTCTACTGCAACGTTAAATGAGTTCTCTACTCGAAGCCCAGCTAGAATTTCTTGAGCTTCCTTTACCAATGCTACTAAATCTTGTTTAACCATAATAATAGAATTTGTATTTGTTTTTTATTTTTTTTATGTCTCTACACGAGAGACGTTTTTACTTTAGTAATTTCATTTGTATTTGTCAAGCTTAAATTTTATTATTTTTAGGATTATTCAACATACACGTTATAATATGCTTTCTTTAAATTATTGAAAATCTAAGTAGAAACTGTATATATTTTATTGTTTATCTTTATTATTAAATGTTTTCATTGTATCTTCATATCCCTTTTTGTCAGTCTAAATGTAATTATTGTGCATTTACTTCTTTTCCTATTTGAGAAAATTTATGATTTATAGATGCTTATTTAGGCAAATTAAAGGAAGAAATTGAGTGCTATTGAAAACTTTTATGAAAGCCATCATTGAAGACACTTTATATATGATGAGGAACTCCTAATTTAATATGAGCTGACAAGCTTATAGATTTGATATCATTTGTTTGAACTTGTTTCGATGTTGAAGATTTATGAGAGTTAAGTTTTGAATTTAATCCCTATCCTGAAGAAGAGATTTATTCTATTATACAAAAAATTCAAAAAGTTTTTTGAAAAAAGTTCCCAAGGGTTAGATTTTCTTTTGGTATTCAGAGTTTTGATAATGAAGTTTTGCAACTTTCTTGAAGAAAATCTTCATTTATTTGATTGGTTGATTTTTTGAGATGATTGAGACCGTTAAAAGAGGATAATACTGTTTTTAATTTTGATTTTATTGCTTTTGGGAAATGGAATAAGAGTAAAAAGTGAAATAAATATTTATGGAGTCAACCAGCATTAGATTTTTTTCATGATTTTGCTTTTTCTCAATTTGCTGACAGCTTTTCTCTTTATACTCTTGAGCTTTTTGATAATCAAAATTGGAAGAAAAAAGATCCTAATAAATTAATATCTTGAGCTTATTTTTGAACAGATGATGAGATTTATGAGGAGTTTTCATTACTTAAAAATATCATTTTAGATGCTTGATATTCCAGATATGAGATTTCAAATTTTGCTTTATCGTGAAAATCAAGTATTCATAATAGGGTTTATTGGGAGATGGATAGCTATTTAGGATTATGATTAAATGCTTCTTCTTTTTTGAAAAATAATGATATTTCTGTTGAGTTGCAACAGTTTTTGTGAATATCAGAAATTTGAGAGGGTATTAGATTTAGAGATGTTAATCTTTTAAAAGAGTTTATTGATTGAATTACTTTTGATAAAACCTCTTTTGAAATTCTTAATAAAAAAGATTATTTGATAGAATCGTTCTTTTTATGACTTAGGACTGATAGGTGAGTAAAAAATCTTTCTAAATATAATGAAATTCTTGTTTCTAATTATGTAGAAAAACTTCATTCTTATGCGGAAGAATGACTTGTGAATTATAATGATGAGACTTTGCAGTTAACTGATGATTGAATGGATGTATTTAATGCATTGGTTACTGATATTATGGATGAGATTTAATTTTTCCTTTTATTCGCATTCAGTCCCCAAAGCTGTAGAATTTATAATTCTGATTAATCGCTTCTTTATAGCAGTTAATTAAATTTTTTCTACCCATAAATGCTGATATAAGCATCATTAGTGACGATTTAGGAAGATGAAAATTTGTTATTAATTCATCAACTAATAAAAATGGTATTCAAGGTCTTATGAATAATCTTGTTTGAAGTATAGTTTTGTTATTCTCTCTAAGGATTTCTTGTTCAGGAATAAACTCTTCAATGTATTTCTCTGGTATTGCTTCTGTGAGTTTATCTCGTCGTTGAATTATTTCTGAAGAGAGTTTTTCTATTTTGTTATGTTTCCTTAGATATTTTCGGAGATAGGGGAGTGATTCTAGATATCTAATCATTGTTGTTCCTACGGGCAAAAAAATCTTTTTTTCTTTTTTTGCTTGTACTATATCTTCCCAAATATTATCTTCTATAATCATTGGTTCGTGATGTAGTTTTTGTTTTTCTATATGCTCTTCGTATACTGGTTTGAATGTTCATAGTCCTACATGAAGACAGAGATATTTGAAGTTTACTTTTTTATCGTTGAGCTGTTTAACTAGTTCTGGTGTGAAATGGAGTGATGCAGTTGGAGCTGCTGCAGATCCTATTTCTTCTGCAAAAAATGTTTGATAATATTGTTCTTTTTCTTTTTCGTATTTTATGTATGGTGGAAGTGGCATCTCTCATATTTGTTCGAGGAAAGAAAAAATAGATTCAGTGTTGATAGAGAATAGAATACCATTTTCTGTGAAGCTTTTACTTTCTAGTATGATATTGTTTTTGAAAAAAATTTTACTTCATGGTTTGAAGTTCTTTGAATCAGAAACTAGACATTCGAATGTTGTATTTGAGATGATGCGATAAACAAAAATTTCTCAGTCATTTAATAGAATTTCTTTTCCACTTTTTCTTATAATTTTTACTTCATGTAGAGGTATTCTTGCTTTAAATACTTTTGTTCTGTTTAGAAAAATTAGATATTTATTATCTAATTCATCTTTAAGATCTATAAATTGTTTATGTTGTAATGTGTAGGAATTATTATTTTGGGAAATACAAACCAGCATTTTTGCATTATGTGCAGGAATTGATGGAAGTTGTGCTATATGTGATTTGGGAAGATTATAATCGTAAGAAGATAGTAAAAAATCAGATTCGTTCATTAAATTTGAGATACGTTTTTTTGTAAAAAATGAAAATACTATTGAGCAGGTTGTAATAATCCTTCAAATGGATTTCATGAGTTATAATCAGTTGGAACTGTTGTAACTTCTTGATTAGATTCTGGATTCTCTTCTTGAGTATTATTATCTATTTCAATTGTTGTTTCTTCTACTGTTTCTTGAGTTCCTTCTGTATTATTTTCTGTAGATCATGTACCTGTTTCTTGTTCTGTTTCTGTTGTTTGATTGTTTAATGAATAATCAATTGTATTCATTAGGTGGTTGATGAATCCTTTTATATTTTTGAGTTGTCTAATATCTATCTTTTTTGATTGTAAAAGTGTAATATGTTTGAGTAGGTGATATCTTCGGTTATATTCATACATAAATTCATCCGTTCAGAAGGCAGATTTTATTAGATTTTCTCTAAGATTAACAAAATCATAGGGATATCAAACAATAACAAACGGCATATCTTGTGCAAAGATTTGATTTATTTGCTCTGCTATTTCATCTTTTTTTGATGCTTTTGTGTATTGTTTAAACAGGTTTGTTAAATTAGGATTTGTGTATTTTGATGGATTGATAGTTGCTTCACTTGTAGTTAGTATTCTGAGAATATCCTTTTTCATTCCGATGTTTATTGTGTTTAGAATGATGTCATAATCTCCCATAACAAGTTTAGCTTCTAATGCTTCAGGTGAACTTACTTGTGTGAATGTAAAATTATCTATTATTCAAGCATCTTCGAGAATTTTTTTGAATTGTTTTACTGCAAAATTTGATTCAAGGTTATTATAGTATACAACGCTAATTTTCCAATTATTTTCTTCATTTATTGCTTCTTGTCCTTGATTTTGTTCGATTTCAATCATGTATAAATCGATATTTGCTATTGTATATGTTTTATCTTTTATGGTTCATACAATTGTATATTGATTTAGTCCATTATTTAAGTTTTTTCAAACTTCTAGAGGATAGGTTACTTTTTTATCTGTCTTTTTATAATTTGTTGGACTAAAGCTGTGACCTTTTGTATCTGTTATTTTTATGTTCTCGAACTGGTTTGAAAATTTGATTTCTAGATTGATATTATCTTCTCTTTTGGGAGTATAGAATACAAATTTTCTTTCAACTCAATTAATACTAATTGGAGTTTTTAAAGCTTGAACTCAACTATCTTCTAGTTCTTGTTGTCATACACCTTCGTCCTTTTCTGTTAATGAAACGCGGTTGATAAATTCTTTGATATTTTCTCAGTTTGAGTAGAATGTTGTTAAGAGAGGCTCTCTATACATTTTTAAAAATTTTCAGTATTCGTCTCAAACATAGAACTTTGCGTTTATTAATCATCCTAAAGCTCTTCTTAGTCTAACTTTCATTTTTGGAGATTTTGTGTTGAAGAAGAAACTTAAGATATCGCTTTTTATAATATTTTTTCTAGCATAATCTCATAGCTGTAGTTGATGAGCATACATATCAACTATGGTGTTGTTTTCTTCGATTACTGATTTTGAAAAAGATTCAAAATCGGGATAGTTTTTTATTTGGTAATATGCAAGATTAGTGTCATCACAGTTCATTAGGTTAAATATAAGACTTTGAGGATCACTTGTTCTTGGTTGGAGTTTTCAACATGCACTTGTAATTGGACTGGATGCAAATACTCCTATATAGTCTCAGTATTGTGCAGATTCTAAGATATGTTTTGGAAGTATGAAATATGTGAAGAAGTAATTGTTATCAGTTGTACTTGTTGGGAATGTAATTTTTATACGTCATTCTTCAGGTTCTATTTTTAAATCCTTATATGCATTTAATGTTTTTATATCCCAAACATTTTGATGTATTATTTTTTCATAGGTAAAATAAACATCATTGATGGTCCATGGTTGTTCGTCAGATCGTTTTTTTCATGTTCCTTCTACAGACACATAATAAGTTTGATAATCTTGTGTGATAATTTTACAGTTAGTACCTTCAAGACCCTCCTCATTTAATGTGCGGTAGTCAATACAGGAATCAAATAAAAAAGACTGATAAAAAACACTTTGTCAGTCATTTTTAAGGTATGGTAAATAAGAAATTTGGTCAAAAATTGCTTCAACAAAAGTTCATCATTTTTGATCAATTACTTCTCAGTTTTCATTGAGAAATTGGTAACCAAGGATTGCGGTAACAAGTACCCAAAATGCACATACGACGTAAAAGAAATACGTCATTATTTTCTTAGGCGAGCTTGACTCATAAGAACGATATCGCATTATTTAACGTAAGGTAAAACCAAGACAATGGCAACAAAGAGAATAGCTGTACATAAAGAAATAATTTTTAATTTTCCCTCCATTGTCTTTTTGCTTCCATATTCATTACTTGAACTAGCAGAAGCACCACCAATTCACATTCAAATACCTCCACCTTTTGGAGATTGAAGAAGAACACTTCAAACAAATACAATTCCAATAAGAATCATTAAGATGATTAATGCTGTTCTCATTAGCACTATTTTTCTAAAATATAAAGATTTACACTAAGTTCTGTGTAGTTTAAGGATTTGTAAATTAATTGCAAGCTTTCGAATTTCTTCGGCTTTATCTTTAGTTATTTTTATTATTCGGTTTCGATGGGACATATACTTCCATCGTTACAATATAATATTTCAGAATTATCTTCATCAAATTCTGGTGCATTAACTTTGTCTATAGGGAAACAGAATGCCAATAATATTCATAGTATTACGATAATGATTGCCATGATAAACAAGGTTCTTTTTTTTGTTTTTGTCATGGAGATAATAAATATAAAGATACTGTACTTATATGATTCCTTGAAAATTTTTCAAGCTTGTATAAAAAACTATATAGTATTTGTAGAAATATTATAGTTTATACTTAGCTTTTCTTTGTTTCTTTTATACCTTAGTTTATGTTGATTTTTGTATGGGTTTCCTTATTAATTAAGTGATAATTTTTTGAATTTTTTGTTATCTTGAAATTTTTTATATCCTAGTTTTCCTTTAATGAAACCAGTTTATAATGCTCTTGAATATATTGATAAGGATAAAGTATATTCTTACAGTAGTCAAATTGCGAGTGACATAAATTTAGAGGTATATATACAGATTGATAGTGAGAAATTTGTTGATTATCAAAAGGAGATTTTTGAGGAATTTGTTGCTGAATTCGTTGATAGAGTAAGAGATTCTGAATTAGATTCAAATGATATGGAGAATCTACTTGAGAATCAATTACAGACATTAAATGCAAAGCTTCAAGCATTTGCTGATAAACTTCGTGATGTACCTAAATGTGAATTAAGATGATATGTTCAATTGATTGTTGATAATAGTGTTAAGACTTGGATGATTTGAAAAACTACATTGCTTATTTTCCGTAATGATAAGATTTATTCTGTTCTTGAAAATTCTTATAAGGAGCAGGCAAATATTGATCAATTCTCAGATTTTATTGGCTGAGAACTTGAAAGAGGTGATGTATTGTTGTATGCAGGTACAAAGCTTTCTGAAATTCTTGATCAAAACGATCTTAACGATATGGAGTGAGTGTTAGAGAATGAAAATGCTTGAGCAATCCTGGATTTCTTAGATGATCTTATTTCTTCAAGGGTAGATAAAAAGGAGGTTTGATTCTTATCAACTTTTGGTATTAATTGATTGGAAATAATTAGAGCTCAATCTAAAGGGAAACTTGGAGCTTTAGCTTCAAAATATACTTCTAAATTAGCATGAAAATTCTCTTCTAAGTTGGATCTTATGAAATGGAAAAAGAGTACATCAACTGTAATCTATGAAAATAAGTATTATGTTATGGTTGGTTTCCTTGTTTTAGCTATTTTCTTTTTAGTTGCTGCAATTTTTCAGCAAGTTAGAAATGTACAAAATAATAAGGTTCAATACCAAACATCAACTTGAGCAATTGTTGAATTAACACTTGATGATATTAAGAGGGATATTTTCTCTTTTAAAACACTTGATCCTACTTCAGATGAAAAATCTGAGAAATATAATGAAATTCTTTCAAAAATAAGTGCTATTGAAGCTAAGTGAGTTTGGGTTGAGGATGTTGCAAAACTAAAAAATGAACTTCTTCAGGAATATGAAGAAGGATTTATGATTGTGACAATTAAAAATCTTTCTCAGTTTGATGATGAAAGAATCGGTAAAAAAACAAAAATTTTGAGTTTTAATGATGCAGAGAAGACTAGTTTAGGTGCTCCTGTTAGTATCGCTGCAGATACATCAGTAAATGTTGCTTGAGAGAAGGCAGCTCTTATAGGTCTTGTTAATGATTCTACGAGAGGAACTCTTGTTGAATATAATATGATGGAAAGTGCTAAGTCTTGTTCTTTGAGTTTGAGTAAAAAATGATTATTCTGTTATACTGCTGAGTGAAATCTTTTCTATGTTAATAAGTTGTGAGTTGAGGTGATGGAAGTAATCGATAGTGATTGGTCAACTAAGAATATTGGTGGTATTTGAACATATTGAACAAATAAATTCTATTTGTTCCAAAAGAATCCTAACAATATGGCAAATGCTCTTCTTACAAGATATCTTGTTGTTGCATGATCAGAAAATAAATATCAGCAACCTTCAACATATTCTATTGTCGCTGCTTCTTGAACCATCCTTCCTCAAGAGTTGAATGGATTTGCAATTGATGGTAATTTCTTAGCATGGTGAGATGGTAATCTTTATCAATTCTGGAGAAGTTCTAATGCAGGTACAACATTAGAGATGCGTACTGTTGAAATGATTTGATGAGATAAGACTACATTGAATCCTTATTCAAGTAATGTTAAGTTGTTGGCTTCTGATGCTTCTCCTTATATTTTCATTTTTGATAAAGATAATCAAACATTTACTGTTTATGAATCTAGTCCTATTAAAACTAATCAAAATTATACTACTAATTTTAAGTTATATTATCTTTTCAGGTTTAAGTTTGCTTTGAATGGTGAACAAGTACTTGATGCTGCTGTTCCTGCTTCTACTGCTGATAGACCTGAATTATATTTATTGAGTACTGATTGAGTGAATAAGATTAATTTATATGAATTTATTGATAGAGTTAAGGAGAATAAAAATATTAAATCAATAAATGCGGCTGAATAAATCTAAAAATATTTGATTAAAAACTTATTAATTTAGTTAACTAATATTTTTTATGGAACAATTAACTTCAAGTCAATTAAGAGAAAAATGGAAATCTTTTTGGATGTCTAAAAATCATGCTTATTTACCAGAAGCATCGTTGATTGCTGATAAAGAATCTACAGCATTATTTAATGTTGCTGGTATGCAGCAGCTTATACCATATTTAGCGGGGAAAGAGCATCCATTAGGACATAGGCTTTTTAATATTCAAAAGTGTGTTAGAACTGTAGATATTGATGAAGTAGGTGATACATTTCATCTTACATTTTTTGATATGATGGGTAACTGGTCTTTATGAGAGTATTTTAAAGAAGAAGCTATTCAGTGGAGTTATGAGTTCTTAGTAAATGAACTTTGATTTGATTCTAGGAAGTTAGCCGTAACAGTATTTGAAGGTAATTCTGATGCTCCAAGAGATGAAGTTGCTGCAGCTGCTTGGCAAAAAGCCGGAATACCTGCTGAGAGAATATCTTTTCTTCCAGAAAAACATAATTGGTGGAGCCCAGGTCCTGTTTGACCTTGTGGTCCAGATACAGAGATTTTTTATTGGGTTTGAAATTCAGAATTTCCTCCTGAGGGTTCTAATGTAAAAGATGATGAGGACAATTGGATGGAGATTTGGAATAATGTGTTTATGGAATTCTATAGGGATGAGAAATGAGTATTTACTAAACTTTCTCAACATAATGTGGATACTGGTATGTGATTTGAGAGAATGTGTAGAGTACTTCAAAATAAAGCTAGTATTTATGAAACAGATCTTTTTGCTCCATTCATTTCTTTGCTGGAGAAAACTACAAATCTTTCATATACTTGAAATGAGAGAAAATTTAGAATTGTTGCTGATCATTTAAGAACTGTATTTATGCTTATAAATGATTGATTAACTCCTTCTAATGTAGGTGCGGGTTATGTGTTAAGAATGATTATTAGAAGATGTTATTACAATCTTTTGTTACTTAGAAAGTTGAATGAGAGTGAATTATCTTCTTTTGTTAATGATTCATTTATTTCTTTTAAATGATTGAGAGATTTTGATGAGGAAAGGATAAAGAAAGTTTTGTTAAATGAAATTTCTCAGTTTGAAAAAACAATTCATAAATGAGAGTGAATATTGGAAGATTTATTAAAAAATTCTAAGAAACTTTCATGAGAGCAAATTTTTATGCTTTATGATACTTATGGTTTCCCTTTGGAGATTACAAAAGAAATTGCTGCAGAAAGAGGAGTAGAATTAGATTTGGAATGATATCAAAAAGCATTGGAAGATGCGAAAGAGAAATCTAGGCAAAGTACTAAGGCTATGTTCCAAAAATCTGCAGATTGGTCTAAATACTTAGAAGGAATCCCTGCAACTGAATTTGTATGATATGATAATCTTAATTTTGAGTGATCAAAACTTCTTAAAGAAATTGAGGCTGATGATGGTCAAAGAGTATTAATTTTTGATAAAACACCATTCTATCCTGAAATGTGATGACAGAATTGAGATAAATGAGAAATTATTTTAGATGATGGTCGTTGTGTGCATATTATTAATGTGCAAAAAGTTGCATGAGTAATTCTTCATTTTGTCGGTTAATTAATTATTGTTAGTATTTAAGAAAAGTCGAAAGACTTTTCTTTTTTTATCCTTTTAAATTTTTTATTTCACTACCTAGTTTTTTTAGGGTTCCGATGTTACAGATTCATATGCAGATATAAAATGCTAAAGAAACTCAGATTAGTGTTAAAATTATGTATCGTCTATTTCAGTCGATATTAAATATTGTTCACTTTGTGAAATATAATAAGAGTCATAGAGTTAGAAATAGAAAACAGTTTTTTAGAATAAAAGATCGATTGAAAGTTAGTGAAAAATTCTCTTTTTTTAATAGATATAGGCTTAAGAACCATGTATAAAAATTACTTAATCAAAAAGCAATTCCTGCTCCATTGATATTTCATAGTTTTATTCCAATGTAAGTTGTGATGACTGTTAGAATTGCTGCTATTCATGTTATATACACTCTTTTTTTGACTTTTCACATTCATGCCAATACTGAGTAATTGAAAGTTGATAGGAGAGAGAAGATTAAGAAACCTCAACAATATATTAATAGTTCTCATGATGTCATATAACTCTTTCAGAAGAGGGCTATTGCTATTTCAGGTCCTAGTACAATTAGTATTGTTGAAAAACTCAGAATGACAATTGAAAAATAATTGTAAAAAAATGAATAGAGTAGGGATAATTTTTCATTATTCTTTTTTTCTATTAGCTCTGAAACAATAGGGAAGATAAGATACATTATTGGTCAGAGAAGGAGTGTTCAAATATAAAATAGACTTAGAAAATTTGAGTAATATCATGCATCACTTGGTCCTAAAAAAAATAGTACCATTTGTTGTATGATTTGTCAGAAAAGAGTTGATATGCTTGTTCAAATAAATGCCCATAATGCGTATTTTGTATATGTTTTTAGCATTGGAGTGTCTCGTGTGAAATTTCATTTCATTAATTCTTTACGATATTTTTTGTAAAGAATTAGTGCAACAATAATTCCTGTTGCTATTCAAATTACCCAGTTTAAACTATACCATTCAATTGTTCCTCTTCCTGTAAAAAAGCAAAAGACTGTAAAAAAGAAAATAGCTCACCATCTAATGAAATCAACAAACTCATATTCAAAAGTTTTTTGAAACGCATTAAATGTTGTTCGAAGTACTTGAAAGATATTATTACCAATAAAATAGATACAGAAGTATTTTAGTATTAATGCAGCGTTTTCACTTTGAAAATAATGGATTGCAAGTCGTTCTGATCAAAATCGTAAGAATATTGATATGAATATTCATGTGAAGATTTGTGTTGCAAGAGATACTCGTACAACTGTTTTTATGTTGTTATATTCTTTTTTTATGTAGAATCTTGGGAGAAAATATTGAAGACTTTCAGTAAGTCATAAATCGTTATAGGTATATAGAAAGGTTATGAGGGAAATTATGCTATACATTACTCAGAAATCAGCTACAGATACCTCTGGTGAATTTGATATGAATAATCTTACTAGGTATCCTAGAGGAGCCATGAGATATCAAAAAAAATAGAGCCAAAATCATTTTTTGAGTAGCTTTTGGCTGAGAGTTTCATCTTTTAGTAGTGTTGTTGTTTTATTTCAATTATCCTTTTCCATATATTATTTGTTTTTTAAAGTATTTGAATAGTATAAAATTAAGTAAATAATTCAATGAAAACAAAAAGAAAAAGACTTCCTTTCGGAAGCCTTTTGGAAATTGTATATTTTGTATAACTAGAATACATATAAGTATAAGAATTGATCTTTTGATGTATAACAACATGTTCCGTTTGTGTCTGTTGGCATTGATGATGTTGCTATTGTACAGTCACTGTCGATATCTGAGCTTTTGAATGATGTACAAGCTTTGAAGTTTGACAAATCTCAACTGATAGGAATTGTATTCAAGAAGTTAGTTCCTCATTCAGTTTCAGTTCTTGCAACTAGAACATATCATCCATTTGGTATTGAGTTTTTAGTCATTGCGAAGTATCAATATTCTCCACCACTTAGAGTAATATCTGAAGATGTTCCAGCTTTCCATTTAATAACATTCTTTTTGTTTGGATCGTGTGGAATTGATGATAGTTCTACAAGTTTAATTAATTTTCAACCAATCTTATCAACTGATATCATGTGACCATTTGTTCCTTTATCAGCGTCTGTTGTTCCTCCAGATCCTTCAGGATATTCACCTCTGTTGTTATAGTATTGTAGAATAGCAGAACCTAATTGAGAAAGGTCTGATTTTCTAGCTGAGTCTCTGGCTGCAGATTGTGCACCCTGAAGTCTTGGTAGAAGTGCTGAAGATAGAATACCAATGATAACCACAACGATAAGCATTTCCACTAACGTAAATGCTTTTTTGAAGTTTTTTTTCATTAATGAAAGTATAAAATATAAAAGAATAAATTTAACACTAACGAGTTTTTAGTATTTTCAATAAGTTTTTCAAGAAGATTTGAAACTTACTTCGCTGTTTCTAATTGACTTCTTTATTTAATAATTGTAACTATTATAGTTTAAAATTATATTATTTGGTATTTTATATTTACATTTTTTAATTTATTGTTTTTTTGATTCATGGTATTAATGTTTTCTTATTAAAAAAACCGGACAAAGTTAGTTCTTAGTCCAGTTAATTTTAAAAAAGAAATGTTAGGCCAATTCAGGGAACCATAATGCAACTTCGCTGCGTGCTTCTTCTGCACTTCCGGAGCAGTGAATTATGTTCTCTATTGGGTCGTGTTCGGGATTTTTGTTTCCGTAGAGTTCACGGATTGTACCCTTTGCAGCTTCCCAAGGTCTTGTTTTACCAATGATGTTGTTTCTGAGTTCTTCAACAACTGTTACATCATCTCCATCTTTTTCAATGACAAACGGGATAATTGGTCCGCGTGACATATAAGTAAATGTTGAAGAAATAACTTTGTTCGCAAACTCTTCACCCTTTGCTTCAGTAAGGCGCTCTCTTAATTTACCAAGCATGTTATAATGCTTTTCGAGCATTTCCTCAGAAGCTTTTTCAATTCTGCTTTCGGTTACGATTTTGTAACCTCTTGAGGTAAGGATATTCTTCACCTCATTTTCCAGACCTTTCTCAAGGCAATCTGGTTTTAAGATTAAAAGTACTTTCATATTTCTTTATGTTTTGTTAAAGCATTTTAATTATTATATATTTCCTTGCGAGATTCAATATTAAAAAAGTAGGAATCCAGTTCCTACCCTTATATAATATGTGTTAATCAATTTTATTCTCAACAGTCATTATATATAGACATTTCGTATTCGGCAGCAGCAATGGTATATCTTGTTATATATGTTTCTATTTTATTATTATCTTCGTTAAGTAGTGCTTTGTACATTTCATGTAGTCCTCATACAAATTCTTGGTTGATACATCATTTTTCTTCTGCAAAATGGATCATTTCGAGATATTTATTTTCAAGATCGTACTTTTGAGATAAAAGTGTTCCATCTTTTCATACAGCATTATATCCAAAGATTTCTATTTTTTGTACGATGTTTTTTATTCATGATGATAGTGCTATCTTTTCTGCTGGATGATTTTCTAGATAGAAAAAACACGAAACTAAAAGAATTATTCATATAAGTAGCTTGAATATATTTCATATTAATGTAGTTTTATCTTCTTGACTCATAGAATATTAAAACATTCGATAACTAAAATGATATAAGGCATACGAACTTATATTTATTTTTTTATTAATAGATGGAATAGTTTATACTATTTCTTTTTTGAAGCTTTTTTATCTGATCCAAATTTTTCAAATAAGTCTTCAAGATATCCATCAAAATAACCAGTAACACAAAGAATTCAGAATAATAGAAGAAGAACACCCCAGATAATCTTTTTTAATTCCCACAATGCACAGATAAGTAGGATAATTCAAAGAATTGTTGTGATTTTTTCTTCAGTTGAAGATTTTAACCACCATTTTTTAACTCATGTAGCAGCTTTTTTAGTTTTTTCTGCTCCTTCTTCGAATTTGTCTCCCAAATCTTCCGCCATATCAGCGACTTTATCAGAAACTTCGTCAAATTTTTTAGCAGCAGCTTTTCCTACTTTTTCAGCTTTTTTACCGAATTCTGCAGCAGCAACTGATGCCTTTTCAGCAGCTTCTTCAATCTTTTTTGATGTTTTTTTTTCTTTCATTTATTCTATGTTTACTAGATAAAACTATTTTTCTTTTAGTAATTTTAATTGAATATGCAAGAGAAAGGTTGTTTTATTTGTTATTTTTTAAGGATAAATAAAAAAGCTTCTTATAATGTATGAGAAGCTTTTCTTATTTTTCTGACATTAAATGTTTTTGAAGTTGTAGAGTTCTATACCATTAATCATATCTCCTTTATCATTATCAATGGTTTCATTTGCTTGCAGAATAAGAATTTTGTCGTCGAGTGAAATATTTCATTTAAAAATCATTCTAATCATTTCTTTTCATATTTTCTTAAGGTTTTCGTAATTGAATGATTGTGAGATTTTATATCCTTTAACTCACCATACTAGGCTGAGATATCTGTATGTCTCTTTTGATTGAGTAAATGTAATTACTGGGATCCTTGGAGCTAAAGATGAAAATCTTGATGCAGTATATCCGTTATCTGTAAAACAGATTGCTGTTTTAACTCAAAGTTCATTTCAGCTTCTGAAAGCGTTATAAATGATATAATCTCTAACTTCAAAATCTCATTCTTTTTCGAATCTTTCTAGTACTTTTTCATTGAGTTTATTTTCTACATCAGTTAATAAGTTTCCTGTTTTTTCAATTGCTTCAAATACTTCGTCTTCAACTAAGAATGTTTCTAACATAATTCCATCAACTGCTTCTTTGCTGTATTCTTGAATTTCTTCACCAAAACTTTTTTCGAAATCTTTACCATAAACGCTTGTAATTTTTGTTATTAAGATTGGTTTACCTTCAGCTTTGATGGTTTTAATCACTTCAGAAATTTTTTCTTTATTTAATTTTGGAAATGCATCGATAGCAAAAATGATACCATCTGCTTCGTTTAAAATTGAATCAAGATTTTTGAGTCCTGTTTCTGTTTCTATTTTAGCAAAAACTTTCATATCTTTTGCGTTGTTGTTCTCTAGAAATTCTCTAGCACTTTTAATGTGATCTGCTGATGATGCACAAGAGACACCTAAAACATGAGCACCATATTCAAGTCCCCAAAGAATGTCTTTTTTATCTCTTTCTGAAAGTTCTTCTTCATTTACTTCATTAAGTCCTTCAAATAGGATTCTATCGTATTGGATGATTATTCCTTTACCTTCTTCAACTATTTCAACTTCAGCAGTATCTTCGTTTGTACTTTTAATCTTTAATTTTACTTTACTTTGTTGACATTCAAGGATTGTTCATTCTTTTAATTCTCCTAATTCTGCGTAATCGATATAAATTTTGTTTGTTCATTCTTGAGCGTATTCAGAGTATTCAGCAGTCCATTTTTCTCATTTTTTTACTGTAATGTCTCAAGTATTTTTAATTCTAGTATCAATTCCTTTAGTTTCTAAGATAATTGTTTTACTGTTATCTAATTTCATAAGAGTGTCGATATATTTTTTGTTGTTGTCGTCATATCCTTTAGATAAGGTGATTCTGAAGGCATCGACCATGTTAATAACTTTTGAAAGTACTGTTTCTTTTGCAAGAGTAGGACTTACTCCAGCGATGATTTTTGTAAATCTGAAGTTGTTCATAATTGATATATAATTTTAATAAAGTACTATTCTTCGGTATTTACTACAACAAATCCTTTTCTTTTAATGAGACTTGCTGTTTGTTTGCTATTAATAACTATATTTGCATTGTTATCTGTTTTTGCATAAACCAATCCGTCGTCTACGAGAAGAGGAACTGTCTTGTTTCTATAATTCTCTGGAAGAGAGATAATGAGTGGCTCATTTTTTCTGTCTCCTCATGCAATATCGACTTTTACATCTAGAAGTGGAAGTTCATTAAATGTTCTTACGTGAATGGCTAATCATATTTCTTTTTCTAGATTTGATATCGCTGTACCTCCTTTTCAAATAATTTTTCCTTTAAAGTATTCTGGTATATATAGATCAATTTCATTTCATTTTATGCTTAAGTGGAAATCACATGGAAGAAGTTGTTGTAGTTTTCTTTGGATTCCTTCTTTTGCGTATCAAGATACTACTTGTTGTTTTGTTACTGTTCTTGGAGCTCATGATTCGTCATATGCTATTGGCATAACAACTACTTGTTCTCCAAATGTATAAATTTCGTAAAGAGGTTTCTTTTGTATAAAACTTGAAACAACGATAACAGGTCTTGCAAGTTCTTCTGATAGCATTCCATCAGGAACTTTTGCTGTAAGTTCAAGTTGAAGTACTTCTGTGATTTGTCCTTTATCAATAAAGATTACAGTATCGATTACTTGAGGAATTATACCCATTTCGATACTTCCAATAAATCTTTGGATACTGTCCACTGGTTTAGTGGCATGGATAACTCCTACGAGTCAGATACCAGTAAGTCTTAAATCTTTATAAAGTTCAAAATCTGGCTTGTTTCTAACTTCATCATAAATTGTGAAGTCTGGTCTTGAAAGAAGTAAAATATCTCTTACTTCATCATGACTTCAATAGGTAAAACTATATTGAACAATATCATCATCAAGCATTAAGTCTCTAGGAGATTCGATGGTCTTGATAATATGATTATCTTTATGATAAAGTTCTATTAATGCAGCAGTAAAAGTTGATTTTCCACTACCTGGAGCTCATGATACTAAGATACCTTTTGATTTGTTTCTTAGGAGATCAAAGAGTTCTGGATCAAGATTATATTCTTCAATGGTCATCTTTTTTACTGGCTTTACGGCAGTAAGCTCTAAACCATCTGATAGAGCTGGATAAACGATAACAATTCTGTATGGTCCAATTTGTAAGACTTTTGATAGTTCTCTATTAATCTCAAGAAATGCATCTTCTCTTGTTTCAACTTCCTTAAAAAGTTGATCTATGAGATCATCAAACATTTCTTTTGTCATTATTTCGTTTGGATCTACTACTGGATTCCAATTTCAGGGAGTTCATTTTTTTCTTAAAATGGGTCTGTTTACTTTTAGGTGAAGAGACATGGTAGTCTCGTCAAAGTATTTGTCTAAAACTGAATTTCCAATAATTTGTTCTGTCATCGTTTTTGTTTAAGAAAGAATAAAAGTCAAGCAGTGTATAAACTCATTTAATTATACCCTTTTTCGTTAAAAAAAACAAAAGTTTCTGACTTTTCTCTTCCTTGAAAGTAAAGCGGGGGACTATATATTCAAAAATTGAAAAAAATCAAGTAAAAAGCGTTTTTTTAAAATGAAATACTAGTTCTCAACTACATAGTTTGGATAGATTTTTTGTATTTTTGTTTGAAAAATTAAAATAAACTTGATTTTAAGACGTGCTTTTCTAAATTAAAAAACAGTGTTTATTGATTTCATATGCTCTGGTCGTTCAGTGGATAGGACACAATCCTGCGAAGATTGTAACCCCGGTTCGACTCCGGGTCAGGGCAATTCTCGTTGAATTAGAAAAGAGAACTATTGTGCATTAATATGTTTTAGTCTCTTTTTTTTATTTTCGGAAAATTTGTATTTATAAATTATTTAAATTCTTTGATAAAAATTGAGTTATGAATAATCGAGTTCATTTTTTATAATAGTCTTGACTTTTGGGTGAAGAAATTGTAAAATAATTTCTGCAATAGTGCAAAATAACAAAAAACAAGTACAAAACTGCTTATGAAGAAGATTTATAAACGAAGCTTGAAGCAGCGCGCAAAGGAAGAAATTGCAGATGTGCAGGAACGCGAGCGTTTTCTGGAACATTGTGTGAAACACCTTGGTCTTAAGACTGGCCAAGAAGTTTCATTGGCTGACTTTAAGAAGCATTATTCGGACTTTATTAACTAAGAGGTCTTGAACAGTTTGGCAGCCGTTTTGGCTGCCTTTTTTCAAAAAAGAAAATTACTTAATTTGCAAAAATAGGAAAAAACGCTATAGTAATATAACTTTTATCTATAAATAATGGTTATGCATTTAGTACATGATATTCCTGCATTTGTGGACCAAAAAAAGTGATATATTAACGTTGTTGTTGATGTTCCTAAAGGTTCAAACAATAAATATGAATATGATCATAAACTTTGATGTTTTAGACTTGATCGTGTAATACATAGTTCTATGTATTATCCTGTAGATTATTGATTTATTCCACAAACTCTTTCTGGTGATTGAGATCCTTGTGATGTTTGTTTATTGGTAACTAATCCGACTTTTTCATGATGTATTATTAAAGCAAGACCTATTGGTATTCTATATACTTTTGATAATGCGTGAGAAGATCCAAAGATTATTGCAGTTCCAACTTCAGATGTTGATCCAAGATGGGATGAGATTCATCATATTGATGATTTGGGTCATCATATGAAAGAGGAGCTCTTTACTATATTTAAGCAAATTAAGTTCCTTGAACATGAGAAATATGATAAAGTTGAAGTAAAGTGATTTTGAAGTGTTTTAGAAGCTCAGCAGGAAATTCTTACTTCAATGGAAAGATATCAGAAATCTAAGGAAAAATAAGTAAAAAACATATGAATTATAAAAATAGAGTAATTGATTTTACTCTATTTTTTTATTTTTAATAAGATACTCTATGTACTTCTTTAAGGTCTGTTTCTCATTTGATTACTTTTAGCACTCAATCTCGTTGCATTGGTATAAATCATTTTTGTTTTGCATATGGAAGAAGGTTCTCTCATGGTTCTTCTTTCATTATTTTTGTTCTCATTTCTTCTGTTATTTCTAGGACTTCAATAATTGCCATTCTTCATAGATATCATGTGTTATTACAGTATTCACATCCTTTAGGTTTCATTACTTTACCATTATATTCTTTTCACATTTCTGGATGGGCTTGATGTATTTCTTGAAGTACTTTTTTGATTTCATAATCTTCTTCTGAAGTTGCATTTGTCCATTCTCAGCAGTGTGGACAAACTTTACGAACTAATCTTTGTCCGATGATGAGCTGAAGAGCTGGAGTTAAAAGGTATGGTTCAACCCCCATATTCATTAATCTTGAAAGTGAATCTAGTACAGAGTTTGTATGTAATGTTGTAAATACTAAGTGTCCTGTTAATGATGCATTAATTGCTATTTGAGCAGTTTCTTTTGTTCTTGTTTCTCAAACGAGAATAATATCTGGATCTTGTCTTAGAATTGCTTTTAAACCACTTTCATAGTCATATCCTTTATCATAATTAATTTGTGATTGTTGTAGTCCTTCAATTTTATATTCAATTGGATCTTCTAGCGTTATAATTTTTTTTGTTCAATCATTTAGTTTTCTTAAAATGGTGTATAGAGTAGTAGTTTTTCATGAACCAGTAGGTCATGTCATGATGATAATACCACTGGTTTTCCTAAGATTTCTTTCTAGAATTTCCATGTGATAATCTGTAAATCCGATATCTTTGAAATCTTCAACGCTTTGTGATGCATCTAGGAATCTAATAACGATACTTTCTGTTTGGATTCCTGGCATAAATGAGATTCTGGCATCTATTTTTTTACTTTTTCAATTTCTATCTATTGCTTCAAAAGAAAATCTTCAATCCTGAGGTACATAATCGATGTTCATTTTTACTCAGGACATGAATTTTATTTTTTGCATATATTTCCAAAATTCTTGGTGTGTAAATGTTAAAATTTGGTGTAAAACACCATCTATTCTTAGTCTTAAAATAATACCATTTTCTTCCGGTTGGAAGTGTAAATCTGATGCTCCAGCTTGAAAACTTAATCTGATAATATTGTTTATAAAAACGGCAGGATCTTGAGTCTCTCTTTCTTCAAATTGTTCTTTCATAATTGTAATAGCTGATTTACCTTCAGCTTTTTCCTCATTTTTTAGTTTTGCTTCTTCTTGTTTTTTTTCTTCTTCTAAATCATCATACCATTTTAATGCTATGTTAAATCATTCATTGCTAGTGTAATATACTTTGTTGTTATATCATTTATTGTTAAATTGTTGTAATATTTTTTTTACATCTTCAGGGAAATTGTTGGTTGTCAGAAAACTTAGTTCTTTTCTTGTTTTTTCTTCAAAAACTAAGATTTGTGTTTTTTGAGCAATTTCTTTTGGAATATAGGTTAAACGTGAGAAATCTGGTTTGATTTCCTTAATTGCATTTGTTTCCAATATTGTATTAATGAGATCGCTCATAGTTTTTTTCAATATAAAGTCGATACTCAATTATACTCCAAAAATCTGATTTTTGCAAAAAATCATTATCCTTATAAAAATCTCTATTTTATTCTTTATTTTAAGATTTCATTAAATCATCTTTCGAAAGAGTGAAAGACTACAAGTTTTCAGTCTTTAATTACCCATAATAGTTCTGTAGTATGTTCTAGAAAATCTCTATCGTGTGAAACGATAATACTTACTCCATTAAAGCCTTCTAACATTTCTTTTACAGCTTCTTTTGAGCTTAGATCAAGATGATTTGTTGGTTCATCCATTACGACAATATCAGGATGAGATAAGAGCATTTTTGCTAATGCGACTTTAGATCTTTCACCTCATGAGAGTGAAGCAATTTTTTGGTCTGCTTTTTCTTGATCTATGCGTAATGCTCAGAGATAATTCATCATTTCTTTATATGAAACTCAAGGTCAAATTAGTTCTTCTGCTATGCTTAATGAAAAATCCAAATCATCTGCAACTTGTGAGTAAAAACCAATTTTTACTTTTTCATGAATTCGAATATCTCCATAGAGTGGTTTTATTTCTCAAAGAAGTGTTTTTATAAGAGTTGTTTTTCAAACACCATTTTTACCAATGATACCAATTTTCATAGCTTTGGTAATTTCTATGCTCTTTGGTAGATCAACTAGAACGGTATTTCAGTATCCAACAGATAATTCTGAGATTTTTATCAATGTTTCTGGTAGTCTTCGTTTTACTTGGAGATTTGGCGCTTGTGTTCTTGTTTCATCTTCTGGAGCATCTAAGAATTCCATTTTATCAAGCATTTTAATTCTACTTTGTACTTGAGAGGCTTTGGAAGATTTATAACGGAATCTTTCTATAAATCTTTCTTGTTGTTGTAAGTATTTTTGTTGTGCAGTATAATTTTTTAAGTATATTTCTGAATTTTTTTTCTTTTCTATGAGAAAATCTTCATATCAGCAGTAGTAGAGATTTAGCTTTTTATTTTGGATTTCTATTACTTTAGTAAAGGCTGATCATAGAAATTTTCTATCATGTGAAATACATATTAGTGCTTTGTTCCACATTTTACAAAATTCTTCAATGAACATAATTCCTTCTATATCGAGATGGTTTGTTGGTTCGTCGAGAATTAATAAATCTACATCTTGAATTAGAAATTTGGCGATTTGTACTTTAGTTTGTTCTCCTCATGAGAGTTGTGAAATTTTGAAATTGAGTTGTTCTTTTGTAAATCAGAAATATTTTAGAATTTCTTTTTGTAGATCATATTTTTGATATGCTTCGTTCATAAGCATCCATTCAATTAAGTCTCATTGTTCTTCAAGTAGTGCCACTCAATCTCATTCTTCGTTTTCCAAGAGTTGTTTTATTTCTTCTAATCTTTCCACTGTTTTTGTAACTTCTGGGAATGTCCTCATCATTTCATCTAAAACTGTTCTTTCTCTTGATTCTCGGAACAAATCTTGAGATAAGAAACCTATTTTTAAGTCTTTAAGAATTTCAATTTCTCCTTTATCTGCAAGAGATGGGTCAAGGAGAATTTTTAAAAAGGTTGATTTTCATGCTCCATTTTTTCCAACAAGTGCTATTTTATCTTGAGGTTTTATTCTCAAATCAGTGTTGTCAAAAAGTATTGTTGTTCACAATTGTTTTGAAAGTCATTTTATTGTAATGATGTAATCTGCTGATTTTTTATTTGTGTAATTGAAAAGGTATCTTGGTATACTAGAAAATGGAGTCTTTTTCTTAAAGTCATCTGCTTCAGTAAGTTCTCGTTCGATTCAGAATTCTCTGTTGAGATATCTTTTTAAACTTTTTTCTTTCGTTTCTTCTTTAACTTTATCAGAAAAATCTGCTAAATAATCAAAGCATACTTCTGCTATTTCATCATATGTAAATTCTGGATGATGTTGTTGTACTTTTTCAATTATTTGTGTTAATTCCATTTATGATTATTTTTTTAAACAGGAGTATAATATGGAAATAGGTTAAAAATACCATTGGACTTGCATCATTGATGATTTTTATTAAAACATTCAAAGTTCTTGTATCAATAATTATTTAATTTTTGTTCTCTTTTTATGGCTAGAAAGATTGTGGTTCTTGAAAATATTCGTAGTGCTTATAATGTCGGTAATGTTATTAGAACGGCAGATTCTTTGTGATGGGAAGTATGGTTGACAGGGTATACACCTTCACCTTTAGATAATCCTAAGGTAAAAAAGACTTCTTTGTGAGCTGAGGAAAATGTTGGTTTAAGACAATTTGATTATACTGAGGATGTAATAGAGGAGTGCAAAAAACTTCATATTTCTTTTATTGCAGCTGAGATTACATCGACAGCAACTTCATTAGTAGATTTTTCTGTAGATTTTTCTTGAGATATTGCTATTATTTTTTGAAATGAAGTGGAATGAGTACTTCCTCAAACCTTACAAAATGTTGAAAAGGTTGTTTATATCCCAATGCAATGAATTAAGGAGAGTATGAATATTTGACAATCAACAGCAATTTTTATGTGGGAATTAAGAAATAAATAAAATTTAAATATTATAGTACTTTAGCATGTCTGCTATTAAATCATTAATAGATTTTATTCTTCATATCGATACTCATTTAGCTCAATTGTTTATTCAATATTGATTGTGGATTTATTGAATTCTTTTTTTGTTAATCTTTATTGAGACAGGGTTAGTTATTATGCCATTTTTGCCTGGAGATTCACTTCTTTTTGCAGCTTGAGCTCTAGCTTGAAATCCTGCTAATTGAGTAAGTGTTCATATCTTATGGATTATTGCTTTTTCTGCTGCTATTTTGTGAGATACTGCGAACTATGAAATATGAAAATTCTTATGACCAAAGGTTTTTAGTTGAAAATATAAGTGGATTAAAAAGGAATATTTAGAGAGGACTCACCAATTTTATGAAAAACATTGAGGTAAAACTATAATATATGCTAGATTTATTCCTATTATAAGGACTTTTGCTCCTTTTGTTGCTTGAGTATGATTTATGACGTATAAAAAGTTTATTTCTTTTAATATCCTTTGAGGATTTGCTTGGTCTCTTTTGTTTGTTTATTGATGATATTTCTTTTGAACAATTCCAACTGTGCAAAAAAATTTCAGTTTGGTTATTCTTTTGATTATTTTTGTTTCTCTTTGTCCAATGTTTTATGAATGGTTAAAGCATAAAATAAAAAAATAATAATTTTAGTTTTATTTTTGTTTTTACATGATTCCTTTGACTAATAATCGTTTAATTCTTAATTGACATAGGATTTTTAGTGTGAAGGAATTAAAAAGTTATTTAGAGAAGAAATTTAGAGTTTCATTGAATGATATTTTTGAAATAAAACCTTTATTAGAACAGTATTCTAATCTAAGAATAGCGATTCGGCATTCTGATACTTTTTTGAAAGATGAAGAATTAGAAGAACGTAATAGTATTATTTCATTCTTTGAATGTTGTTGAGATGTAAAACTGACGTGAAAACATTAATTTTATCCTTTAATATTTTTTACATGAGTGTTCATGAAAAACTTCCTAGGAATTTTTGAATTCGGCTATTCTGTTGAGTTTTAGTGCTTTTGCTAATCTGATTTTTAATTCGTTATTCTTGATGAAAGGATTGAGGTGAGAATATGAGGAATACTGAATTATCTACTTTTGAACAAGCTCAAAAACTTTGTGAGGAAAAAGTGATAGCTGATTTCCAATTGGTTGATCCTGAGTTTAGTTGGGAAGGAACAACAATTACGGATAATAATGATTTGAGATGAAAAGTTATTTATTATGAAGGGGATGAAATCTATTGAGAAACTGATTTTTTGTGTACACTTTCTGCTAATTGAGCTGATGCTCGAATTTCATGGGATATTGATGCAGAAAATAATGAAGAAGAAGTTATTTATGATGATCGAGAAGCAGGTGTGGATAATACTTGGTGAGAGGTAGAACAAAGATTTGAAAGAGATGGACATCTTTAATTCTTATGTGTTATTTTAATATGGGATGAATATCAGAGGAGGCTATTAGTCAATTTCAGGAAATTATCGATAATGCTAAACATATCGTTTTTTTCTGATGAGCTTGAGTTTCTACTGAGAGCTGAATTCCTGATTTTAGGAGTAAGGATGGTCTTTATAATCAGCATGATATTCAATTTGATGATTATCAACCAGAATATCTTTTAAGTAATGCTTGTCTTTATGAAGAACCAGAAGTATTTTTTGAATATTATAGACAAAAACTTGATTGTAGAAATATTAAACCAAATATAACGCATAAGAAGCTTGCAGACTGGGAGATGCAATGAAGAAATATTTGTATTATTACTCAAAATATAGATGGTCTTCATCAAAAAGCTTGAAGTAAACGTGTATTAGAAATTCATGGAACAACGCAAAGAGTCTATTGTGATAAATGCTGAAAACAATTTAATCCTGATATTTTATATACTTCAAAAGAACGTGTTCCTCATTGTTCATGTTGAGGAATGTTGAGGCCTGATGTTACACTTTATTGAGAGCAGCTTCCATCTAATGCGTGGAATGAATCAATTTCTGCGTTACAGAATGCAGATTTATTGATTTTATGAGGAACTTCATTAGCTGTGTATCCTGCAAATTCTTTGATTCATTTTTTTCGTGGAAGACATTTTGTGATTATTAATAAAGACGCTACACCGCAAGATAATTATGCTGAATTAGTCTTTCATAATAAATTGTGAGAAGTGTTTACTAAAATAAGTTAGCATAAAAATATGTAATTTTTCAATTATTAGGGTGGGATTATTCGCTATTAATTTCTTCTTGCATTATGTTTTAAAAAATCTAATCTAATTTTGAATTTAATTTTTTCAGTTTGTGATGAGAGTATTGAGAATGACCACAACAACCACCACAACCGATTAATTCGGCAAGGGTTTTCGTGGTTTTATAATATTCCTTTGAAAGCTCTTGCAAGTCAAGGGTTTTTGTTTACTGAAAAACGGTTTTATATTCTGTATTATATCTTATGGAAGATGCATTATTAAGAAAGAGACATTCTCTTTCACATATCCTTGCACAAGCAGTACAAAGAGAACAGCAATGGGATGTTGAAGTTGCTATTGGTCCTGCTATCGATAATGGATTCTATTATGATTTTTTGTTCTCTTCAGAAAAACAGATAAAAGAAGAAGACTTGAAAAAGATTCAGAATCAAATGGAGAAGATTGTTAAAGAGAATCAGGATTTTGTTTTGTTCTCTTTATCAGATGATGAATCTAAAAAACTAGTAGTAGATCTTATGAAACAGAAGTATAAGGAAGAAATGAGATCTGAATTTGCTGCTAATTGAGAAGAAATAACATTCTATGCAAATACCATTGTTGATGGAGCTAAAGATGCTTTGTTAAGAGGTATTGATCCAGAATATATCGCATATTATGAGAAGGTTACTTCATATTTACAAGAAAAATTTCCAGAAAAATTTAATGGAAAATTCGTTACTTTCTTAGATATGTGTGAATGACCACATGTTGAAAATACTAAAGAATTGGATACAAAGGCATTTAAATTGGATAAACTTGCTTGAGCATATTGGAGAGGTAATTCTAATAATGTTATGATGGTGAGAGTTTATTGATTAGCTTTTGATACAAAAGAAGAGCTTCAGGATTATCAACATATGATGGATGAAGCTAAAAAGAGAGATCATAGAATCCTTGGACAAAAGTTAAAGATCTTTACTATTTCTCCATTGGTTGGTTCAGGTTTGCCATTATTACAACCTAATGGTATGATTATTAGAAAAGAAGTTGAAGATTATTTATGGGAATTACATAAGGATAAAGGATATTTAAGAGTTTGGACTCCACATCTTGCTAAAGAAGATTTATATAAAACGTCAGGACATGCTGAGAAGTTCTGAGATGAGCTTTTTAGAGTTCAAGGGAAAGAGGAATCTTTTTTCTTAAAACCTATGAATTGTCCTCATCATATGCAGATTTTTGCTGATAATCAATTCAGTTATCGTGATATGCCTATTAGATATTTTGAACCTGCAACTGTGTATAGAGATGAAAAAACGGGACAACTTTCAGGTTTAACTCGTGTTAGATCTATTACACAAGATGATGGTCATTTATTCTGTCGTGTAAGTCAGATTACTGAGGAAGTATGAACTATTGTTGAGATTATTAAAAAGTTCTATACTACATTGGGTATGATTGATGATTATTGGGTAAGACTTTCTGTAAGAGGACCTGAAGGAAAATACTTAGGAGATGATAGTGTATGGGAAAAGGCTGAATGAGCATTAAGAGAAGCTTCTGAAAAATATCAATTACCATATAAGATTGGTATAGGTGAGGCAGCATTTTATGGACCAAAATTAGATTTTATGTTCAAAGATGCTATTGGTAGAGAATGGCAGTTAGCTACAATTCAATGTGATTTTAACTTACCTGTTAGATTTGATCTTTCTTTCACAAATGAAGATGGAGAAAAAGAAAGACCAGTTGTTATCCATAGAGCTATTTCATGATCATTGGAGAGATTTATGTGAGTTATGATTGAACAATTCGGTTGAGCTTTCCCTCTTTGGTTAGCTCCTGTACAGTTCCAAGTAGTACCTGTTGCTGATAAATTTAATGATTATGCATTTGAGTTAGCAGCTAAGATGAGAAAGGAAGACTTTAGAGTAAAAGTTGATGATAGTAATGATAGTTTCTCTAAAAAGATTCGTAATGCTGAGCTAATGAAGATTCCTTACGTGTTAATTGTTGGTGAAAAAGAAGTAGAAGGTAAAACTGTGTCAGTAAGAGAATTTAGAAGCAAAAAACAGTATGTATTATGAATTGATGAGTTATTAGAACAAGTTAGAGTTGAGAGAAAAGAAAGAAGAATTTAATTATCAATTAGGAGTCTTGTAGGCTCCTTTTTTTATTTGAAAAAAGGCATATTATACTACGCCTTTTTTTTGTTAATACTTTCTATTTGTAACCAGCGATAGCTGGACCAAGAATGTAACCTTTATGAGCTCTTACAATTACTTCGTCTCCTTTTGTTTCATAGGAGAAAACGTCAGAGTGGTTTGGAGAGGAGTGTTCTTCGATGATTCCGAAGGAGCTACATTTGAAGAAAGCTACTTTTTCGTTGTGTGTGCTTGGCTTGTCTAATAAGTTTTCTGCAGTAAAACATATTTTAACGAAGCTTTTGCACTGATTGAGCTTGCATGCTTTTTGGACTTTTTCTGATCTTTTAGCTGCACCTAATGTGAATGTTGTTTGCATAAATTTGATAAGTTTTTTTGTTAGTGAATATTTGTTTTGTGGAATTATTACTATATGAAATTAGTTGTTCTATTTCAAGTGAACCTTGTTTTTAAAAAATATATAAAAGTTTTTCATTTAAGTTGAGATAAATGATGTAATTTTCTTTATATTTTTTTGAAGTTTTTCCTTTTTTTAGTATAATTAGTTAGAGATTTTATATTCCTTATATTTTATTATGGGAAGTTTAAACAAAAAAAGTATAAAAAAGATTGCTTTAAAACTTGTATTATTACTTTGAATTTTTGCTTTTTGGGGAGGTATGTCCTCTTCAATGGCTGCTTCAAAGGATTGGATAAAGACATTGGTTTTGTTGAAATCAGTGTATTTGGATCAATATTTTTCAATGGTACATTTTAGCGTATGATGAAACGATTTTTGATGAGGTATTATTTGGTTACCTGTAATGCAAGTTGAGTGAGAAGATCCTGTAAAAATTTCTGTAAAGTCGGGTTCGCAAGATATTTATTGTGCTTCACAAATTAGAGGGTTCTATTGGAATTCTCAAAGAGGTGATAGTAGAATATGGCCCTTAGATCCATTAACTCATGATTGGTTAACGGGTTCAGAAAAAAACTTACCTGAAAGTGATAAAAAATATTCATGATTGGTTCTTTCTTGATGATGGTATACAACATGTTGTGGAACTGAAGAATGTGCTTCTGAAATGATGAAATTAGGTACGTTTAATAAGTCTCAAACAGATTCTTTTGGAATTTATGGTTCTATTTCTCACTATTATTCTTGAGTATCTGCAGAACCAATGAATTTGGTTGCATGAGTAGCTTATAGTCCAGTAACTAATAGAATGTTAACATGAGCAAGTGCAAAATTAACTTGTAGTTTACAGAGATTGAATAATACTTATCCATTTGGTTATATTTATGATGATTATGGTCATATGTGACTTGTTTGAGCAAGAGTTAATTCATGATTTATGGAGTGAACAGCTGCAAATGTTGATAAGACAAGACAATTTCATGAATCAATCAATAATTCTTTGAATTCAAACCATTGTGTAAACGAAATGTTTAGTTTTGATGGAAAAGATCTTCAATATATAAAATGTGATCCTGAAAATCCTAGTAGAGCTAGTTGAGTTACAGTTAATTGAATTTGTGCTGCTTGTGAAGATGATTGTTTAAGAAAATTCCTTTCATGGTGAGATTGAACGACTCCTGCTAGTACAACTGTCTTCAGCCTTGGTATTAAAGGTATAGTTTGATTGACTGATGAAGTAACAGATTTGCAGAAAGAGTATTACGAGAATAACCAATTAAAATCTACATTGTTATTGAGAACTGATTCTTCAATTTCAAATATTATTAATTCTACAGCTAGGAATGCAGAAAGATTGTGTAGAGGTAAGTGGGTAACTGCAGCGACTTCGTTTGGTGACGTTACTTGTGTAAAACCTAATAGTTTTGGAACAATTTATGTAAGTGCTAGTGATATTGCATGAAAGACATTAATTGTGAAAAATGCCAATGTTTCTCTTACGAATAATTTTACTGCTAACTCAAAAGCTATTAATTTATTTATTGATGGATGAAATCTTTTTGTGAATAATGCCGCTTGATGAACAATGCAGAAATTTAATTCATATTGATATATAGATGCTTCTGGTAAGGCTCAAGCATATTATTTGAAAGGAAATTTTATTATTAATGGTTTGTTATTATGAGGTGGTGATGGAACAGAGCTATTCACAAACAGAATGTATATTCATGGAAAGTTAGTTTCTTATAATACTTTAACATTGCCTACAGATAAGAGAAAAGCAACAATTAAATCAATTATAACTTCGAATGATTATTCTGAATATACTTGAGTATCATTAATGAAACTCTTTACTTGGACTTGTGATGCAGTTGCAGGTACTGGTTCTGATGGTACTTGGTGTAGATGAGATGCTTCAACAACAAATAGTGATGCTCAGCTTATTGATAAGGCGTTTGGTCTTATAGATGTTGATATCCCAAGTGATTTAGTTTGAAATTAATATAGCTACTTATAATGAAGAAGATCCGTTTTTACGGGTCTTTTTTCTTTTGCATTTATTTTTGATATCTTTATTCTTTTGTTTGTTTTATTGATGTCTGTTTTCTTATGAAAGATAAATTAATAGCTGAATTGAAAAAGAATTGAATCCCTGATTTTTCTTTATTTAGACAAAAGGAAGCTTTTTCAGTATTGCCAGAACTTTTGGATGATTTATTGAGAGAGGAGAAAGAAAAGTTTGAGGTATTGATACAAAAAAAGGGGAATGAATTGCAATTTAGTGATTTTGTTGAGTCCTCTGATTTTGATTATTTGTGGAGAATTATTAATCATTTAGACAATTGTTATAATGAATCAGAGTTGAGAAATATTATTTCAGATTTTAGACCTCATTTACAAGATCTTGTTAATGAACAACAGTATTCTAAAGAGTATTATGAAAAATTACTTTGGATGAGAGATAATTATCCTTTAGATGCTGATCAAAAGAGAATCATAGAACTTTGGATTAAAAATTATCAACAAAGAGGTATTGATTTACCTCAAAATCAACAGGAAGAAATTAAAAAAATTAATAAAGAGTATTCTAAACAGTCAGAAATATTTCAGCATAATGTTGTTGATGATCAGGCAGGGTTTTTATATCATCTTGAGGATGATTCGATGTTAAAAGAAATGCCAAGATTGACATTAGAAAAGGCTAAGAGGCTTGCATGAGATACTCCTTGATATTCTTTTGATGCAGATCCTACAATGTTAGGAGATCTTTTGAAGTATTGTAGTGATTCTCATATTAGAGAAGAAGTTTATAATAGACAGCAATCATGGGCTTCAAGTTGAAAATTCGATAATAGACCTATTGCTTTGAAACTAATTTCTTTGTCGCAAATGAAGGCAAAGATATTATGATATAAAAACGCTGCAGAGATGTTCTTATGGGATACCATGGCTCAAGACCCTTGAACTGTTGTATCATTTATTTCGAATATTTCTGAACTTGCGTTAAAAAAGACATCGGATGAAATGGAGTTTTTGAAAAAAGTTTTTTGAATCGATGAAATTAAAGCTAGTGATGTTGCCTATTATGTGAGAAAATATAAAGAAACTCATTATTTATTAGATGAGAATAAAATTAAACAATATTTTGAATTTGAGGAGACTTTAGCGTGGTTACATGGATTTGTTAAGGGTTTTTTGTGAGTTGAATTACGTAAAGTAGTTGAACAATGAGAATGAGAGGAAAAATGGTATGAGGTGTATAAAGATTGAGAACTTGTTGCTTATTATGTTTTGGATGCCTTTTATCGTAAGGGGAAAAGACCTTGAGCTTGGGCTGATATTTTAAGAGAAAAAGTGGATGGAAAATTACCGATAATTGTTAATGTTGCAAATATTCAGAAGAATGAAGATGGTAAGACTTTGCTTTATTTGAGGAATGTTGAGACATTATTCCATGAGTTTTGACATGCATTGCATGCGATGTTAGCTGATTCGAAATATGCTTACTTGAATTGATTTAATATTGAATGGGATTTCGTTGAGTTGCCTTCTCAGTTAATGGAGAATTGGGTAAATGAAAGAGAGAGTTTAGTTTCTTTGTCAAAGCATTATCTTACATGAGAGCCTCTACCTAATGATATTTTGGATAAATTGGATGAATTGAAGACTTTTATGATGTGATATTTTGTGGCTAGGCAGAATGAGTTAGCGTTAGTTGATAATTCACTTTATCAGTGAAAAATTCCTGAAAATATAGATGAATTAGATCAGAAGATTTTGGATGAAGTTAATAAGCATTCTTATTTTCAAAGATGAGATGAATATAAGATGTATTGTGCATTTTTACACATATTTGGCTGAGGTTATGAGGCTAAATATTATTCATATATGTGGGCAGAGGCATATTGAGCTGATGTTTTTTCTAAGATAAAAGAGGAGTGAATGTTTAATTCAGAAATTGGATATAAATATAGAGATTGTATTTTAAAAGAATGATGTAGAAAAGATGCAAAGCTTTTGTTTGAAGATTTTATGGGAAGAAGTATGAATCCTGAGGAGTTAATGAAGAAATATTGATTATTATAGTTTATTTTTTTGAGCACATACTATGAAAGTAGCTTTTGTTAATTGTTGGACGATGCCATGAGGTGTTCTTAACGTACTTAATGATTTGTTGATTAAAACATTGAGAAAACATTGACCTGAAATCGAGATAGTACTTTTTACGTTAATTTCAAATTTTGAGGAATTAGAGGTCCCAATTCCATGAAAAGATTCGTTTTATAAAGTGAAAATTATCCAAACACTTCCAAAATGGATCAATAGAATTTTCCTTTATTGTACAAAGAGAAAGATTAAGGTTCTTTCTTCAATTTTTGATTATCGTAATTTGATGGTGTTTTATCCTGAATTGATGAAATTACTTTCTAAGAAAATAAAAAAATGGAATCCTGATGAGATTCAAATTTCTTCATTTGCTATAGCTAAAAATATAACACCTATAGAGTGAGTCCCTACTTATTTATATCTTCATTCTCCTATGCAGTATATATGGAGTCATTATGAGGAATATAATAAGAAATTGAAGGGATGGAAAAATAAAATATTCAATTTAATTGTTCCAAGATTGAGGAAGTGGGATAAAAAGTTTACTACATTTACTAGTGTTGTTTGTAATAGTGAATATACAAAATCTTTAGCTGAGGAAATATATTGAATTAAGGATGCAACAGTTAAATATCCTAAGATTGCAGATAAATATTGGTTCTCTTGAATTTCTCATAGAGTAATGCCCTATTTTGTATATGTAGGAAGACTTGTAAATTTTGTTAGAGAGACGGGTACTATAATTAATCTCTTTAATAGGTTGAAATTACCTTTGATAGTTATTGGTTCTGGTCCAGATGAGAATGAGTTAAAGGCTTTAGCTTGAGATACCGTTATTTTTACATGATGGAACCCTGAGTGAATGGAAGAAATTATTAGAGATTCTTCAGGGTTGATTAATTTAACTAAAGAGAGTTTCTGAATATGAACAGTAGAGGCTCTTCTTATGTGAGTTCCAGTATTGTGATTTGCTGAGTGAGCAACATCTGAACTTGTCTGAGAAGAGAGTTGAATGTTAGCAAAGAATAAAAACATAGAATATTTGGAGTCAATAATGAAAGAATTTTTTGAAAAAAAATGGGATAGAAAGGTTATTTCGGAGACTATTAGAGGAAAGCTAGAGAAGTATAGATAAAATATTATGGTATTTAGATGGAAAAATAAATATACTGTAAAATATAATAATAAAAAAAACAAATTGCGTATGGAGTATCGAGTATTGATTGCTTTGAATAGCATTGGGAAAAGAAGGGTAGGAGATATTATTGCTCTTTTTGAGAGAGTTGGTTTTGAAATTCTGAATTTCAGAAAAGTAAAAAGGAGTTCAAGGGTTATAGAATTCCCTGATATTAAGACGCTTGTGCTTGAAAATCAGTTGAATGATTTGGATGCGATGAGTTATTATAAATCACATTTTTCTTTAAAGGTGCTTCGAAAAAAACTTGAGCACTTTAGGAACAATCATGTTGAACTGGTTTTTGATTCGGGTGAGAATATCATTGATGTCCATGATCTTTGGGAAATATTGAAGGAGAAAATTTTCATGAAGGGAAAGAAATTACCAATTCTATTTGTCTTAACGGACAATGGAGTAAAAATTGACGATTTTATTCTTGATGATGAGTTTTGTTCTGTAGATGCTCCTCAATTGCCAACTCGTGTTATGAATATCCGTTTATGTCATCAGGAATCTTCTTTACCATAGGAAGATTATTGATGATGAAGGTTATTTATGAGATTGTTGGTTTAAGATCAATTAGTCGCACTGTTAAATTAACGGTGTGACTTTTTAATTTTTTAAAAATAAAAAAGAAGAATGGTCAGTTGCCATTCTTCTCGGATATTTTTATTAATGATTATTCAACTTTAATATTAAAACCTCACATTTTGTTTGTTCAAAGATTAACTGCTATATATACATTTCCTGCTTGTTGTCCTGCTTTAATTTTTATTTCTACCTCTCAGTTTTTAACAAGTGAAATAACAACAGGATCTATTGAAACGTTCGTTGAATTTGAAATGAACATAATAGGTTGTTTAAGAACTCCATTATAGAGATCTCCATTTTCTTTCATTATCTTTAGTTTTAAGGTCCTTGTTTCTCATTTTTTTAATGTAGATTGGATGTCTCAAGTAATTTCAATTTTCCATTCTTTGAAGAATTGTTTTCCTGTTGAATCTAATTTAGAATCATCTAATGTAATTTTGTTTTCAGTAGTTAGTGCAACTTGATGTTCTTGTTTTTCTTCTTGCTTTACTTCTTGTTTAGTTCCTTCAACTTTTGTAATGGTATCTACTTTATTTTGAGATGTAGGGACACTACTTATTTTTATAAAATTATTTTGTGCAATTTGTTTATTGTAGTTTTTATAGAGATATTTGAATGATCAAATACCTTTAAAGTGTTCTTTTCGGTAAGCATCAAGGCTAACAATTTCTACTTTCTTTGTTCCAGCATGAATCATCATATTATTTCCGACATAGATTCATACGTGAGTAATTTCTTGGTCTGAAGTATAAGTATTTTTAAAGAAGATTAAGTCTCAAATTTCAGCCATATCTAGTGTATCATACCAGTATCATCCTATTGAGAATTGATATGCTTGTTCTGCAGCACTTCTTTCTAGTGTAATACCAACATTTGCAAAAACATTTTTAGTGAAATTACTACAGTCTGTTGCCATACCAGGAAGTGTTCCTGTTCATCCCATTTGGTATGGACTTCATATATATAGTTTTGCAATTTTTATAACTTGTTCACGATCATCTTGATTAACTGCATTTTCAGCGGCTTGATGTTCTTGAGGAGCTTGAGCAACTGTGTTTGTTGTATGTGGTAGTTTTGCTTTGGCTCATTCAAGCAATGCAATTGGATCTAAAGTACGAGAGAACATTTCTGTTCTACATAGTCCATTATTAATAATTTCTATTCCTCATTTGCTTAAATCACTACATCCGTAGAATGCATATACAGGTCTTCATGAATCTCATTTTGCGATTTCAAAGTGAACATGATAACCACCTAGTCATCACATTGTTACTCACGAGTTTCCTACTGATCAGATTTTTTGTCCTTTTGTAACACTATCACCTTCTTTTACATTGATAGAACTCATATGTCAGTAGATTGCAAAATATTTTATTCATTGATAGATAAATTCTATTTTTACAACGTTTCCATATCCTGTTTGTTCTCATGCAAAATATACTTTACCATCAGCAATTGCATATAGTGGTGTTCATTTTGCTGTTGCAATATCTACACCATAGTGGCTACCATTATTAACGTCCCATCATGAATGATAGTTTCCTCCGTATAGTACTGAATAGATATCTGTATATGTTTTGTCTCAAATATAATTTTTATAGTTTGCTCATGCGATAATAGGAAGTGTTATTTTACAATTTTGGTTTAGAGTGTCCCAACTCTCTGTCCTACATTCAAGAGTTGATACTTCTTGAAGTGGATAGACAAGTTCTTGATTGTTTGGTGTTTGAGTTCAATTTCAGAAAATGATTGTTGAAAAGCTTAGTAATCCTGCTACACATAATTCTCCTATGTGAAGCCAATGGCGATATAAGAAATTTGAAGTGTTGAATGCTTTATCAACTCTTCTTCATTTGTGGTGCTTTCTTAGAATTCTGTTTCAGAATCTTTGATGGAAATTAGCACGTACATTTGAAATTCTCATGTTTTTCAATTTGTGGGACATGGTTGTTTTCCTATTTTCTAAAATCTATAGCTAATTTTATACATAAAAAATAAAAATGTCAATTTTTCACAAAGTTTGTTATTCTTTTTAAAATTTTCATTTTATAAAAAAACTAGCAGGGCAATTTGCTCTGCTAGTGACTCGTATTTCTTCTCTTTTACGGAATGTGTTTCTCTATTACTTGTAGCACATTTGTTCCATAGTATATGCTTCCAAGGAAAACAAGTACAGAAAATACCATTCCAACAAGTCCCCAGTTGATTACTCTTGGGAATAATTCCGCTTGGAAATAACTGTAGGCAAAGATAAGAAAACTAAAGATGAATGATAAGGCGAATAACCAAACCATTCCAGACTGCTGATGAGCTTTCATAGCTTCAATGGCTTTATGTAATCTTTTTCCAGCATAGATAAGCCAGAGACCAAGAAATACAATGAGAACCATAAACCACGCTGACTCAATCAGCATCAAGTTTACTCCTAATGCAAGAGAAAAAAAGCATAGTAGGAGTTCACCCCATTGGATTGTTACTTTTGTCATAATTTGAGACTTTCTGTTTAGCAATTTACTTATATGAAATTTTGTTTAGAAATGCAAGTCTTTTCCTGTGAAATTTTTACTTTAATTTTCACTATGTTTTTACTATAGTTAGGTTGAAATATTTTATTTCTCTTCAATCTCATGAAGAAAAAAATTGTTATTTCGATAGTTCTTTTTATCTTAATATTCTCATTATTCGTATTATCTAAAAATTCGAATAAAAAGAGTATTATTTATACATCTCAAGAGACTGAATTGGAAGAGAGTTATAATTGGGCATTTAAAAATCAGATTACTTCAAAAAAATCTCTTGAAGAAGCTAATCTTGATTGAAGGCTTACGAGAGTAGAGATGGCTAAAATGATAAGTAATTTTTCTAAGACAATTTTGAGAAATATGCCAGATACTTCGAGAAAGTGTGCCTTTGATGATATTGAGGAAATTGAACCTGTTTTAAAATTAAGTGTAATGCAGGCTTGTCAATTTTGATTGATGTGACAAAATACAAATCGTTTTAGGCCTCTTGATAGTGTTACTAGGGCTGAATTTTGAAGTATCCTTTCAAGGGCTTTATTTTGAGAGACATATCAAGGAGGAGAACCTTATTATGAAAAATCATTACAAGTACTTAATAAACTTTGAATCATAAAAGATATTTCAGATCCTAATTTGGAAGAAAAAAGAGGATGGGTTTTAATGATGTTAAAAAGGAGTGAAGAGTATTCAAAATTAAATCTAAAGGAAATTGAGAAACTTATTGATAAAGATCATGACGTAGAAGATGTTGTGTTAAATGATTGAAATAAAATGCCAGTTATTGGTCTTTGAACTTGGACGTTGAATAATGATCAAGCTGAATCTATGGTATATGAGGCTTTAAAAGATGGATATCGTCTTATAGATACAGCAAAATATTATACTAATGAAGAGGGGGTTGGTAGAGGATTAAAAAAAGCTATTGATGAATGAATTGTTACAAGAGAGGATGTCTTTATTACTACAAAAATTCTTCCTTCTAGTTATTACGATATAGATGCTGCTATTGATGAGTCATTAGAAAATCTTTGAGTTGAGTATGTTGATTTATTCTTAATACATCAGCCTTGAGACAAGGATAAGGAGACGTATGAGGCTTTAGAAAGGTGAGTAAAATCTTGAAAGATACGTTCTGTTTGAATTTCTAATTATTATAGTAAGGAAAGTTTTGATGAAATGGTAAAAAACATGGATATTAAACCAGCTGTTTTACAAAATGAGAATCATATTTATTATCAGAATATAGAACTTAAGGATTATATTAAGAAATATTGAACTGTTTTGGAGTCCTGGTATCCTTTATGAGGTCGCTGACATACTGAGGAATCTTTTTCTCATCCTATTATTCAAAAATTGGCTGAAAAATATAAGAAATCTTCAGCTCAAATAATTTTAAGATGGCAAATCCAGGATTGATATATTGCTATTCCTTGATCTTCTAATCCTGAACATATTAAGGAGAATTATTCTATTTTTGATTTTGAATTGACGGAGCAGGAAATGAAACTCATTAGGATGATTAATGAAAATAAAAGATATGAAAATCGATAAATCTCTTGATTTTATCCTTAGTTAAGGCTATATTGTAAACTCACAAAAACAAATACATTTTATGGAAAGATTACATTTATTAATTGATGACCTGACGTTAAAGGTCAATTCAAGAGAGGAATTTTTTGATGTCTTATTGAGAGATCATTCGCTTCCGTATTTAGGTGAGGCACATATGATCATTATCTCAGATTGTTCTATTAAGCGTGGTATGAGTGGTAGTTATCGCTATACTCAGCATGATTTCTGTAATGCATTTAGGCATATTAAGTGTTTTGTGCCTCGAACAATATTTATTATTGTTGGTGCTCGAGATCTTTATGTTTATGATTATTGCAGAGAGATTATGACTCGTGTTGAAAAAGATATTGCTGCTCTTGAAATGTTAATTTAATAATTGTTTAATCCTAGTAAAGCACTCGAGTTTTGAGTGCTTTTTTTATAGTTATAAATTTGACAAAAATAGCTGTTTGTAGTATACTTTATGAGTGATTTTATTCCTTCTGTTTTGATGGTAAAAGAGAACCTTTTATATAGTTTATCTTCAGAGACTCTTGAAACTTTTTCATTTAACTGAGTTAAGAGTTTTCTTGAAAAAAAAATAAATAATATAGATGAGGCAGTTTGGAATCGTATAAAACCTGAATTTAAGAAAATTTCGGAAAGATTTTCTGATTTTAGGAAATTTGGTAAATTTGTTTGTCTTGTTACTGATTCTTATCAAACTCCTAGTGTTGTGAGAAGTATTCATCAAAAGTGGAAGAAATCAAGCGAGTTAGAGTCTCTATATGCTGAATTTATGGATAGACAGTGGTTTCCCTGATTAAATTTTATTAGAGATAAAAAATTTTTATCTCGTGTTATTGATCAAGTTCAGTGGAGAGAGGAATGAAATGTGGTAAAAACAGTAAAGAAAACATTTAGTGTTTGAAATTCAGGTAAGAAACTGGCTAATCAAGAAATTAAACTCGTTGATAAGTCTGATGATAAGCCAGCTGATAGATTAGCAGAAGATCCAGATGTTTTAGAGAAGATCCAATCGGTTGCACAAGATGTTACTTTAGGGCAGCAAGATATTGAAGTGGTTTTTCATAATGGTTCAAGTGATGAACCTATTAGGACTCAAGAGATGGATTATTCTTCTTTTTGATGAACTGCTGTACAGGGTGCAATGTGAGCTTCTGTTGGTGCTGGACTAGTTGTTTATGAAAAATTAGGAAATGCAAGAGCAAGTGAATGATGAGATATGGATGATAAAAAGGATATTCCTCGTGCTAAAAAGAAAATATTTTTTGATGTTCATCTTAATCTTGATGATGAAAAATATAAAGCTTTTCTTCAAGAAATGAAGTCATTAGATGAAGAAATAACTCAGCAGTTTTGAGTAAGCATTGTTTGATGAAGTTTGTTTAAAGGTTTTATTTTGTCAAATAGAGAAAAATTTGAAAAGGTAGCGAATAATTGATGAGGTAAAAAAGAAATTAAGCAGCTTTTTTTAGAATGGAATCAAAATAAATTAGAGAGTATCTCTAGTGTTTTGACTGATAATAATTTAAAAATATTCTCAGTATGCCATCAGATACTGAAATATAAATCTAGTATGAATAAGCGTGAATTAAGAACTAGACTTGTTAAGTTGTTGGCTTGAGAATGATTTACTGTTGAACAATGAAAATTAGCATATCAAACACTTGGAATGTATACTCTTTCTGAGGTCGTTTGAGAATTGATTTCTAAATCAGCAGATTCTAGATGAAGGCTTATCCCATCTGAATTAAAAAAGTTACAATTGATTGCTTGATGTTTTGCTAATGAAAATAATCTTTTCAGTGTTGAATCTGATGGTATTTGGTGAGAAAAGACTTTTGATTTCTTTAATATGATTAAAGATTCTGAAGAATTCAAGAAATCATCTCGTTATGTTGAGTATAGTCAAAAGATAAGATTAATCTTAGAACACAATCCTAAATATAATCTAACTCATTCTATTTATGATACTTTCGATGATTCACTTGCAAGATTAAGAAGATTTTGGAGTGATCCTGCTTGATATTGGGCAGAACAATGAATTGATCGTTCAAAACTAAATCAGTCTATTGATGAAGATAAAGGAAATTTTTCTTTGTGAAATATATCATTAAATGAAAATTTGTTTATTTGAACTCATAGTGCTATATTAGATTGAAAGATAATAGATTTATTTGATCAATCATCTAAAATTAATTCTGAGGATAAAATAAAAACTTCGTTGAATGTATTGTCTGTTCTTCCAAAAGATACTTGTCAGGAGATTGTATCATCATTTTTTACTAATGCGGAAGCTCTCAAAAGTTTTAAATCTTTATCCGCAGCTTTTGGTAATATTCCAGATGATAAATTACAGTCTACATTAGTAAACTATCTTACAGAAATTTTTAATTGAGAATTTCCTAAAGATAGTTCTTTACAGGCGAGAGCCGTTATATCTCAATTGATATGGACTTTTTATGGTTCTAAGATAAATGAAAGTTTTAATGAAATAAAGGAATATTTAAAATTATCAGCTTGAGAAAGTGCTTTAAAGGCTAGAAATGAGTTTTTGTCTGATGTCTTGTGATTTGATGTTATTCAAACACCAGGGGATGAAACGCTTGATGATCCAGAGCATTGAAATTTTTATTTTAGAGATAAGGATCATCCTGAAGCTTTATATAAATATAATGCAGAAAAGTGAGAAATATATGTTGTTGAGAATGTTAGTGTTAATGATTGAGTAATTACTTTTTCTTCTAGAGGAACAGATCGTTTAGTATTATCTGATGTTTGAAAGTACAGTGATCTTATGGGCAAGATAGATGTTTGAGAAGTTTTAGGTCTTTGAGGAGAAAGGGCTGCTAATATTGATGAATTAAAAATGCGTACGTCTGAAAGGATAAAAAAATATACAACTATTTCAAAATGATATACGGATATTGTTTCTATTAGTAAAGAATTTGAAGTACAAAAATACCAAAATGAAATTTTAAGTAAGTTATCTTCAATATTTTCGCTTGAAGATAAGATTAGTTCTAATGATTTAGTACAAAAAGATTGAGCTGCTAAAGATATTGTTCAGATAACTAAATCTGATTTTGGTGCCTGTTATGAAATGTTTAATATGGCTATTTCTTCTTTTAGACTTATGGATGTTCAAGATCTTGCAGAATTTAGTGCTCTTTTAACTACACTTGATGATACAAAGCAGCTTGCTCAGTCTTGATATGTCGAGGATTGACAATTTACACCATTGCAGAAGTTTATTCTTTCTAATGAAAAAAATAAAAGTGTTTTAAAATGAAAAAAAATTGCAGATAAAACTCTTTTATGAAATTGGAATGGTGAAGATGTTCTTTATTGATCAATTCTTAAATCTCTTATAAAACCAAATGATAATGCAGATTGATTTGTTTTTGATTCAGATAAAATATTTACATTAAATAATAATTCTATATCTGAAAAAGATGCGGCATTACTTCGTGATAAAATGGAGTTTGAATATTCTGTATTATCACATCCAACAATTGCTAGTGAATTACAAGCGAACTTGGATTTAGCTATGGCTGAAGATATTAAAAAGTCTTGAGAAAGTGCAGATGAAACAATGTGAAAAATTATGGACTTGTTTGATGATGACTGAAATGAGGTAGCATAACTACTTGAAAATTTTCATTATAATCCTAAAGTAAAGAAAAAAACAATACAAAATTATGAGAATTAAAAACATTTTAAAATTTTTGTTTTCTACAAGATTTTATCTTATAGGAAAAAAGCAAAATCCTGATAGAGCTATGAAGAAAAAGTTTTTAGTTCTTAAGGGATTTAATGGTTATGATTTTATCTCTCAAAAGGAAAATTGGTCTGCGTTTTTTAGGGTTCCTTATTATTGTCATGGGGATGTTCCACCTCAAATTGTTTTTGAAGAACTTCTTGCGTCAATTAGAAAATATCCTGAAGAAAAGATTAATTGGTTCTTATCTGGTTATACATCAGAAAAAACAGATATTCTTGTCCTTTCTCCAAGAGAAGGAATAAAGTACCAAGTTATGTTTTTTAGAGGAGAACTAATTGATGAAGTTGTGAATGATCAGGTTTTTATATGTAGTCATTTTAAGCAGGTTCCTCATTTAAGAATTCATCTTTTAGAGAGAAAGTATCGTCTTGTTGATTTGTATTATCTTTTTCAACAGTTACATATGTTGCAGGCTATATGTTCGACTTATTGGAAAAGGAATGCTTCATTTGAACAGGGGAAAACTCTTTTTGAAATGGAAGATGTTATTTCTATTTATCCTGGTACAATCAGTGGTATAAAAGAAATTTTGTTTTATAAAAAACAACTTGTATCTAAGAGTGCTTATGAAATGAGAATTCATTCAGATATTCCTTTTAATGAGTTAACTTGGAAGCATATCTATTTTAAAGAGAGAAAAGACTAATTATTTTTTAAAGAGCAGGGGATTGGTTTCAAATCTTCTGTTTTTTTATAAGAAAAAGAGACTCTTATGAGTCTCTTTCCTATTTTATAAATTTAATTATGCTTCATCTTTAATAGCAGCTTGTGCAGCAGCAAGTCTTGCAACTGGAACTCTATATGGTGAACATGATACATAATCTAATCCAACTTTATGACAGAATTCAATAGTGGTTGGATCTCCTCCGTGTTCTCCACAAATTCCTAAGTGAATATCAGGACGAGTAGCTCTTCACATTTCAGCAGCCATTTTAACTAGTTTTCAAACTCCAGTTTGATCAAGCTTTTGGAATGGATCATTCTCATAGATTTTTTTATCGTAGTAAGCTCATAAGAATTTACCAGCGTCATCTCTTGAGAATCCGAATGTCATTTGAGTCAAGTCGTTAGTTCCAAATGAGAAGAATTCAGCTTCTTTAGCAATCTCATCAGCTGTTAAAGCAGCTCTAGGAATTTCAATCATTGTTCCAACGTGATATTTCATTTGTACTCCAGCAGAAGCGATAACTTCATCAGCAGTTGCACAAACAACATCCTTAACATATTTTAATTCTTTAACTTCTCCTACCAAAGGAATCATGATTTCTGGTTCAACTGCATGTCCAGATCTTTTAGATACTGCAATAGCTGCTTTAATAACAGCTCTTGTTTGCATCTTAGCGATTTCTGGATAAGTTACAGCCAAACGACATCCTCTGTGTCCCATCATTGGGTTGAATTCGTGAAGAGATGAGATAATAGCTTTAATTTCATCTACAGATTTTCCTTGAGTTCTTGCTAATTCTTCGATATCTCTTTCTTCTGTAGGAACGAATTCGTGCAAAGGAGGATCTAAGAAACGGATAGTTACGTTATATCCATCCATAGCATCATATAATTTTTCAAAATCTCCTTGTTGCATTGGTTCAAGTTTAGCTAATGCAGCTTCTCTTTCTTCTACAGTATCAGAACAAATCATTTCTCTGATTGCTGAAATTCTGTCTGGTTCGAAGAACATGTGTTCAGTTCTACAAAGTCCGATACCTTCAGCTCCTAATTCTTTAGCTTTAGCAGCATCAGTTGGAGTGTCAGCGTTTGTTCTAACCTTTAATCTTCTATATTTATCAGCCCAAGCCATGATTCTTCAGAAGTCTCCTGAAACAGTAGCTTCAACTGTTGGAATAGCTCCATCATAGATGTTTCCTGTAGTACCATCAATTGAGATAACATCTCCTTCATGGTATTCTTTTCCTCCTAATTTGAATGTTTTATTCTCTTCATCCATTACCATTTCTGTACATCCAGAAACACAACATTTACCCATTCCACGTGCAACTACAGCAGCGTGAGATGTTCTACCTCCACGTCCTGTTAAGATACCTTGTGACGCTTTCATTCATACGATGTCTTCTGGTGAAGTTTCAAGTCTTACAAGAATTACTTTTTCTTTTCTTGAAGCCCATTCTTCAGCATCTTCTGCTGAGAATACAACTTTACCACATGCAGCACCTGGAGAAGCACCTAAAGCTTTACCGATAGGTTCAGCAGCTTTTAAAGCAGCTGGGTCGAATGTTGGGTGAAGTAATGTATCAAGATTACGAGGATCTATCATTGCAACAGCTTCTTTTTCAGATCTCATTCCTTCATCAACTAAGTCACATGCGATTTTAATTGAAGCTTGTGCAGTTCTTTTTCCATTACGAGTTTGAAGCATGTATAATTTACCGTGTTCAACAGTAAATTCCATATCTTGCATATCTCTATAGTGTTTTTCTAGAGTAGCACATACGTCTACAAATTGTTTGAATGCTTCAGGGAATTTTTGTTCCATTTCAGTAATGTGCATAGGAGTACGTACTCATGCTACAACGTCTTCTCATTGAGCGTTAGTTAAGAATTCTCCAAAAAGTCCTTTAGCTCCAGTTGCAGGATCTCTTGTGAATGCAACTCCTGTACCACAATCATCTCACATGTTACCGAAAGCCATTGATTGTACATTTACGGCAGTTCCCCATGAGTAAGGTATATCATTGTCTCTTCTATATACATTAGCTCTAGGATTATCCCAAGATCTGAATACAGCTTTGATAGCTCCCCAAAGTTGATCAATAGGATCAGAAGGGAAGTCTGCTCAAATCTTGTCTTTATATTCAGCTTTAAATTGAGAAGCTAGTTGTTTTAAATCTTCTGCAGTTAATTCTACATCTAATTTTACTCCTTTTTCTTCCTTCATTTTATCAATGAGTTGTTCGAAGTATTTTTTACCAACTTCCATTACTACGTCTGAATACATTTGAATGAATCTTCTGTAGCAATCCCAAGCCCAACGAGGATTCCCAGATTTTGTTGCTAATACTTCAACAACATCTTCGTTAAGACCTAGATTTAAAATAGTGTCCATCATACCTGGCATTGATGCTCTAGCACCAGAACGAACAGAAACTAGAAGTGGATTTTCTTTGTCACCGAATTTCTTACCTGTAATTTCTTCAAGTTTAGATATATATTCAGTAACTTCAGCCTTGATGGCATCATTGATTTCTCTTCCATCTTCGTAGTATTGAGTACAAGCTTCTGTAGTAATTGTAAATCCTTGAGGAACAGGCAAACCAATGTTTGTCATTTCTGCTAGATTAGCACCTTTACCACCAAGCAATTCTCTCATGTTGGCATTACCTTCACTGAAAAGGTAAACATACTTTTTTGCTGGCATAGTTTCCTAATATAAAATAAAAACAAACTCATTTTAGGATTCCCATTTTTCTTTTCAAGGTATTTTTAGGCGATTAATTTTTACTTGATAATTATGCTAAGATTACTAAATTGAAATTGATTTTATCTTTAAAGAGGAAGTAGAAGATGAGTGTATTAGTAAAAATTCAAGATTCAACTGGAACAGAAGTAGGTTCTTTTGAAGCAGAGGATGAAAAGTCTCTTTGCGAAATGGCTGCTATGCATTGAATTGATATTATGAAATCATGTTGAGCAGGATTTTGTTGAGTATGTTTGTGTGACGTACTTGAAGGATGAGAAGCAATTGATGAAAACAAAGTTGGTGCCTCATGATTTAATTTTGAAAAGGATAAAAATTGAAATTCAACGCAGGTTCTTTGATGTGTATGAGGAATTAAGTCTGAAATGTTTTCTGATAATCAGGAACATGTAGTGGTATTAAAAAAAATGTATTAATAAATAGTTATAAAAATTGGTTGTCACAATCATTAAAAAAAGTTCGTATTCAAGGTTTGAAAGCGAATATAGATATTTATAATTCGAGTTTGCATGACAATTATTAGTTTTGATGAAGCTTTTTTGTTGTTGCTAATTCAACAGGATTCTTGAGCATATAATACTTTTTATCTTAAAACTGTGGATATTTTTTTTCGTTATTTAAAGAGTAATTTTTTTCTTTCTCAGGAGGATGCAGAAGATATTATTGCAGATTTTTATGTAAAATTTTGGACAGCTGTAAAGAAATATGATATATCTCAGTCTTTTTCCGCATATGTTCGAACTATTTTTAAAAATACTGTCAAAGATTTCTTTAAAAAACATAAGGATCTTCCTTTTTCTGATTTAGATTCAGATGATGATGAATCTGAACATTTTGAAGATAGTTTGGTTGATGAAACTGAATTTGAGGATTTTTTACAACAGGATTTTGAACTTGATCAGATTATGGAAGCAATGCAGTCGTTAGATTCTTTGAGTAGAGAAATTATTTTCTTAAGATATATTGAAGATAGAAGTTATTCAGAGATTGAAGAACAATTATTAATTTCTCAGGATACAATTAGACAGAGAATCTCAAGAGCTTTGAAAAAATTAAAGGAACTCTTAAATCCTTAGTTTTATCTTACATATTATAGTATGAAGATTATTTGAATTACAGGTCCTGCTGCTGCGGGTAAATGAACAGTTGTTGATTATTTAGTAAATAAGTGCTGATTTCTCCATTATTCTGTTAGTTGATATTTGACTGAGATTTTAGAAAATGAATGAAAAGAGGTGAATAGAGATACCATGAGATATTTGGCTGATAGTTTAAGGGCAGAGCATGGTTCAAGTTATATTGTTTGAGAGTTATATAAGAAAGCAAGCGTTGTTTGAGAAAATGCTATTATTGAATCAATCCGTACTGTTTGAGAAGTTGAGCTATTGAAAAAGCAATCAAATTTTATATTATTATCTGTGGATGCTGACCAAAAGGTTAGGTATGAAAGGGCTTTACAGAGGAATTCAGCAAAAGATCATATAGATTTTGATACTTTTAAAAAGCAGGAGGCTTTGGAAGCATCAAATGAAGATATAAATAAGTGAAATATTCTTGCGTGCCAGAAATTAGCTGATTATACTCTTGATAATAATTCAGATTCATCTACTCTTTACAAAAAAATAGATGAAATGATTGAATGACTATCTCTTTAATGCTATCTGTGTTTAATGAAGAAAATATTCTTTTTAATTCTACTAGTGATTTTTGCTTATTTTGCGTCTCCATGGTCAGGATGACTTCGTTTTTTTGAAAAGAGAGGAGCTAATGTTATTAATGATTATCTTTACAACTTGTCTGATAATTGGAAGGAATGATTGTTATCTTTTTCTTGATTCCTTTATTCAAATATTGATGAGGATTTTCTAACTGGTTATAAGGATTCTTTGTTAAATTCTCATGTCTTACTTCTTCAATCATATGAAGTTTCAGATTCAGGTATATTAAAGACATTTAAGGATGCAGTTGATAGTGGTACAAATTTAAGAATACTAACTGAGAGTAGTAGACCATATCAATGGATAAATGCGTTTAAAGAATTGAAAACTTATTTTCAAGGGACTACGGCTCAAATTAGAAGTGATGAACATCTTTCAACACAATATCTTCATGATAATTTTATTATTACTTCTTCAGGGTTCTGGATTCAAACAGCAGATCTTTCAACAGATTGATTAACGAAAAATCGTGATTATTTTCTCTTTTCTGATAATCCACAAATAATGACTTCTTTGAGGTATATTTTTGAAAGAGATTGGATTGGTGATGAAATAGATGCTGATCGTATAGAGCCTAATCTTGTTGTTTGTAATTTGAATTGCCGTGCTATTATTACTGATCTAATTACAAATGCAAAGGAGTCTATCGTTTTGCAGATGGAAGATATATCAGATCCAAGTATTTATGCACTTTTATCTGAGAAACCAAGTGAGATTGTTTATAAGGAAAATGATTATTGAAGAATTGTAACTTGAGATTTCGAATTTAAGGCAATTTTTCCTAATTCGAAGGATAATAAATTGATTGCTGATGTGTTCTGAACATGAAATGTTAGACTATTAAAAAAGCCAAATAGTCATACGAAAATGATGGTTATAGATCATAAATGGTTATTGATTTGATCTATGAACTTTAATCATGAAAGTTTGGATACTAATAGAGAAATTTGATTGTTAATTGATGATCCTACTGTTATTGAACGTTTCCTTTCATGATTTAATGAAGATTGGAGGTCTATGGATAGATACTATTGTCCTTATGGATGATGTGATGAAGGGGCTTCTTTAGATTTTCTAAATAAAACGAAAAAATGAGAAAAGAGGTGATGATTCTGGGATGTGTTCTATTAATACTTCTTTTCGTTTTTTTCTTTTTTGAGAAGAAGGTTGAGGTAGAATATAATGAGAATAATAATTTAGGTGCTGTTGCACCAGAGGTTTTTTACTATGAAGAATTATCTTGAGAAGAGCTATCTTGAGATGAATTGTCTCTTGATTGAGAGAATTTTCAAGTTCCTGAGACTTTAATGGATGATTCAGGGGATTCTCAAATTACAGAGGTATCTTCTGTTGATTATGAACAAGATTATCCAAAATATTGAATTATTGAAGAAGATTTTTGAGATGATGATTCATTTGAATATGCAGAGGAGGATGAAGAGTTGTTAGAATCAGAAAAAATCTTATTGGAAGCTTTGACTTCTTTTGGTGAAAGTGATACAGAATGAAAGGATTCTATATAAATGAGAAGATGTAATAATTCTGATTTTGTATTATTTGTTTTTATTCTATTACTATAGCGATGATTATTACTTTATGATGAAAAGCGTGAAGTTGAAAAGGTACTGTTTCTAAGCTTCTTGCAGAGCAGTTATGATATGAGATTATTTCTATTTGAACTTTAAAAAGAAAGTTGGCTGAAGAAATGTGAATTAGTATCTTAGAGTTTAATCGTTTATGAGAAAAACCAGAAAATCAACAAGAATTTGATTTGAAATTTGAAGAATATCAAAAAAGTTTAGCTTTAGATAGTAAGGTCTTATTAGAATCAAGGCTTGGTTTCTTATGCCAACCACATGCATTTAAGGTATTCTTAGATGTTTCTGATGAGGTTGCAGCTCAGAGAATTCTTTGAGATAATAGAACAACAGATAGTTATTCAGATTTGGAAGCAACTCTAAAAGCTACAAAAGAAAGAAATGAAAGTGATAGAAAAAGGTATCAGGATTTATATTGAATAGATCTTTTAGATCAGTCCCATTATGATTTAATGATAGATACTTGAGATAAAACTCCTGAAGAGGTTACAGCGATAATCATAAAAGAATTTTCAAAGATACAAAAATAGAGATTTTTTTGCTAAATAACTACGTTTTCAGTATAGTTATAAGGAAGAAGTTTTTATATAAAAAAACAAAAAAATGAAAATTATAGCAAGAATTTTTTATTGGATTATGAAAATTCGTTATGATGTGGAATTGAAGAATTTTCCAGAGTTTAAAGATTGAGAAAACTATTTGGTGCTTCCAAATCATATAGCATTTGTTGATCCTGTTCTTGTTTGGTGTATTTTCCGTCCTTATATTAGAATTAGACCTATTGCAACTTCTGATTTTACGAAAAATCCATTCTTATGATGGATTTTTAAGCTAATGGATACAATAACTATTCAGGAATTTGAGAAGGGAAAAGAAGGTGATCAGAATAAAATGATTGAGCAATCTTTACATGATTTAATCCTTGCTTTAAAAGATGGAGATTCTGTCTTATTGTATCCATCTTGAAGACTTATGTGACAGGGAAAAGAATATATTGGAGGTAAAAAGTCTGCATATTTAACTGTCCAATCATTACCAAAAACTACAAAGGTTTTAACAGTGAGAACAACTGGTCTTTGGTGAAGTAGGTGGTCTAATGCTTGGAACGGAGGAGTACCTGCATTTTTTTGAAATCTTTTAAGAACTATATGGTATTTAATTGCTAATCTTTTCTTTTTTGTTCCAAAGAGAAAGGTTGTAATAGAAGTAGAAGAGCAAACTAAAAAATTAAAGTCTGCTTCAAAGAAGTGATTAGAGTTTTTTAATGCTACACTTGAAGATTTTTATAATAAAAATTGAGAAGAGCAAGTATCGTATGTTAAGAACTATTTTTATTATAATAATGTAAAAAATAGGACTTTACCTAAACATATTCGTAATTCTATAGAGAGTTTTCAAACGGTTAATCAGTATGATCAATCAAAGTTTCCAGAAGAGACTATTAAGGATGTTGAGAATAAAGTTAGAGAGGTTAAGGGTATGGATAAAAGTGAAAAAATTGAACTTTCTTCAAATCTTATTTTAGATCTTTATTTTGATTCTTTGGATATGGCTGAAATTAAGAATTTAATTTTGGCAAGTTATTCTAAAGCTTCAAATACTTCATTAAAAGATTTAAAGACAGTTGCTGATTTAGTTGCTATGGCACTTTGATTAGCATGAAATGAAGAAGTCGAGTTAAAACCATGTGAATGGAATATATCTGAGGAAGAAAAGAAAAATCAATATTGGAAACTTGATGAAGATAAAAATGTTTTGGAGATTTTTAAGGAATATTGGAAGAAAGATAAAAATGCTACTCAAATTTATGATTGAATGTTTTGACTTCAAAAGAGGAAAGATATTGTTTTAAAGGCCTTTTTAATTAGTGAATATCTTAAAAAAATTCCATGAAAGCATATTGGTGTTATGTTCCCTGCACTTTCTAGTACAACTATGATAGTTTTGGCAACATATCTAGCAGAAAAAATACCTGTTATGATGAATTGGACGCATCCAGAATCTGCTTTTGATCATTGTGTTAAATTCTCACAAACAAAAAAGATTTTAACTTCAAAAACTTTTTATAAGACTATTAATATTGATTGGTTAGATAAATATGAATTTGTTTTCTTGGAGGATTTGTTAAAGGATATACCTCTTTCTTATAAATTAAAAGCTGTAGTTAAGAGTTTATATTTTCCATTGCCTAAGAAGTTAGATGAAACTGCTGTTGTATTATATACTTCATGAAGTGAATCTTTGCCTAAAGCTGTACCATTAACACATAAAAATCTTATTTCCGAGTGGAATGGAACAGCATGAATATTGAGCGTTTATAATGATGAGATTCTTTTCTGTTATCTTCCTCCATTTCATAGCTTCTGATTTACGGTAAATACAATTTTCCCAATTATTGCTGGATTGAGGTCTGTTAACACTCCTGATCCTAATGATTCTGTTACAGCTGCCAAACTTATTGCCCATACAAAGCCAACAATTCTTGCAACAACTCCAACATTTTTGAAAAACTTACTTACTATTGCAACATCTGAACAATTAAAACCACTTCGTTATGTTATTACTTGAGGTGAGAAGTGTTCAGAAATTGTTTTTGAAAAGACAAGAGAGTTGGCTCCTCATTGTACAATTTTAGAGGGATATTGAATTACAGAAACAGCTCCTATTATTTCTATTAATACTATTGAAAAACAAAAAAAGCAGTCTGTTTGAATAGCTATTAAGGGTTGAGAGATAAAGATTTGTGATATATCTAATGATGAAGAACTTGATGTTTGAGAGGAATGAATGATTTATTATTCAGGAAATAATGTGTTTAGATGATATGAGGATAAATCTCTTGAATCTCCTTTTATGAAAAAGGGTAAAAAGGTTTGGTATAAAACGGGTGATTTGGGTTATCTTGATAAAGATTGATATCTTTTTATTACTTGAAGAATGAAGAGATTCCTTAAGTTATGATGAGAAATGATTTCTCTTCCATTTGTAGAAGAATTATTACAGGAAAAATATTGAAGTACAGATGAAGTTAATCTTGCTATTGAAGGAAAAGAAATTGAATGATGAATTGAAATGGTATTATTTGTCGTTGATCTTAATCTTAAGGTTAAGGATGTTAATGATTATTTGAAATCAAAGGGAGTTAGTAATTTGATTCAGATTAATAGAATTGAAAAAATAGATAAGATTCCTTTGTTATGAACTGGAAAAATTGATTATAAAGTACTTAAGAATTTGGTTTAAACAATGAAATGATATGTGTATGATCTTGATAATGTTATTATTATCCGGCTTTTTTGCTTTTTTCTTTGATTATGAATACAATTATAAAAAATGGTTATCATTTTGGTTCTGTGGTGTTATATCTAATTGATAATAATTGTTAAATAGTTACATTTGCACCTTGGTACGATTAGTTATAACAATCTTAATTTACAGTTCAAAATGGGTTTTTATTTAGGTTAAATATAAGAGATGGCAATTGATGTAAGAAAATTTGTTTATGAGAACATTACTCCTTATGATGGAGATGCTTCTTTTCTAGCTGGTCCAACAGAGAGAACAAATGAATTGATGGAAGAAGTAAAAAAATTTTTAAAGGAAGAAAGAGATAACAATTGATTGAGATCTGTTGATCCTTCAACTATTTCTACAATTACTGCTCATAAACCAGGGTATATTAAAAAGGAGTTGGAGACAATTGTTGGTCTTCAAACTGATGAACCTTTGAAAAGAGCAATTAAACCTTTTTGAGGTGTTAGAGTTGTAGAGAAAGCTTTAAATGAAAGAGGAATTGAATTAGATCCAAAGGTTAAAGAGATATTTAAGTATGCAAAGAATCATAATGATGCCGTATTTTCAGCATATGATAGTGAAGTAAGAACATATAGATCTAAGCACGTTTTGACAGGATTGCCTGATAACTATGCTAGAGGTAGAATTATCGGTGATTACAGAAGATTAGCTCTTTATGGAACTGCTAGACTTATTGAAGAAAAAAAGGCTGATTTTGTTGCTATTGATGGTGAGATGAGTGATGAAAAAGTTAGGTTGAGAGAAGAAATTTCTATGCAAATTGCTGCATTAAATGATATTGCTGAAATGGCTAAGGCTTATGGATTTGATGTAACTAGACCTGCAGAAAGTGCTCAAGAAGCTATTCAATGGGTATATTTTGCATATCTTTCTGGTGTTAAAGAACAAGATGGAGCTGCTATGTCTTTAGGTAACGTTTCATCATTTTTGGATATTTTTATTGAAAAGGATTTGAAAGAAGGAAAAATCACTGAAAGTGAGGCACAAGAAATGATAGATCATTTTGTTATGAAACTTAGATTAGTAAGACATTTAAGACCAGGATCATATGATGAAGTATTTGGTGGTGATCCTACTTGGGTTACTGAATCAGTAGGATGAGTATTTGATGATGGTAAAGTAAAGGTAACTAAAACTTCATTTAGATTCTTACAAACATTATATAATCTTGGACCTTCTCCAGAGCCAAATTTGACAGTTCTTTGGTCAGATGCATTGCCTGAAGGATTTAAAAAATTCTGTGCACAGGTTTCAATTGATACTTCATCAATTCAATATGAAAATGATGATTTGATGAGACCTTCTAGATGATCAGATGATTATTGAATAGCATGTTGTGTATCATATCAAGAGATTGGTAAAAGAATTCAACATTTTGGTGCTAGATGTAATTTAGCTAAGACACTTCTTATTGCTATTAATAAGGGTAAAGAAGAAATTGATGGTGTTCAAGTTATGGATGAATCTTTATTTGAAGATTGTGATAACGAGGATTGAACATTGAATTATGAACGTGTATATGCTAATTTTAGAAAAGCTATTGCTAACATTGCTAGAGTATATGCTAAAGCTATGTATATTATCCACTTTATGCATGATAAATATTATTATGAAAAAGCTCAAATGGCATTTATCAATTCTGGATGTGGAATAGATATTGCATACGGAGCAGCTTGAATGTCTGTAGTATTAGATTCATTGTCAGCAATTAAATTTGCTAAAGTAAAAGCTATTAGAGATGAAAATGGTATTGCAAAAGACTTTGAAGTTGAAGGTGATTATCCAATGTTTGGAAATGATGATGATAGAGTAGATTTAATGGGTAAAGAAATACAACATTATCTTATGGAAGAGTTATCAAAGCATAGAGCATATAAAGATGCTACACCAACACTATCTCTTCTTACTATTACTTCTAATGTAATGTATGGTAAAGCAACATGAGCTACTCCTGATGGAAGAAAAGCAGGTGAACCATTTGCTCCAGGAGCTAATCCTATGCATGGAAGAGATCATTCATGAGCTATTGCTTCATTGAATTCTGTTGCTAAACTTGATTATGACTTCTCTCAAGATGGTATTTCAAATACTTTCTCAATTGTACCTTCATCATTGGGTGCAAATAAGGAAGAGCAAAATAAAAATCTTGTTACTATGTTAACTGGTTATTTTAAGAAAGGTGCTCATCATCTTAATGTTAATGTATTAAATAGAGAAACGCTTATGGATGCATATGAACATCCTGAGAATTATCCTTCTCTTACAATTAGAGTTTCAGGATATGCAGTTAACTTCGTAAGACTATCTAAAGCTCATCAATTAGAAGTTATTAAGAGAACATTCCATGAAAGCATGTAATTAATATCATTTATTATTATAATGAGATCTAATTCATTATTGAATTAGATCTTTTTTTTATGTCTTGATTTTTTATTTTGGATTGTAATATTGTAGGGGATTATATGAATAGTTGTTTATTTATTATCCTTGAGCGAGATGAAACATACATGATTTGAAATTAAAGTTTCAGATATTCTAAATTCAAAAGTTACTGATACTTTGAGTTTCGAAAACAAAATGATTCCTGAATTACCAACTTTATCAAAAGATGGTGTTTCTTGAGAAATTACAATTCAATCTCTTGATGAAGATTCTCTTTTTGTAACTCTTGATGTAGAGTGTGTTTTGGATGAAACTTGTGATGTATGTTCTGAGACTTATCAACGTAAGGTTAAAATAGAATGATATACAGCTAAATATGTTACTGAAATGGAAGAATGAGTTAGAGATGATGAGGATGATATTCTTTTTATAGATATTAAGAATTGAATAATTGATATTGAGGAGTTAATATATCATGCTATTCAATTAGAAGAGCCTTTTGTTAAAAAATGTGAAAAATGTGCGGCTAAGCCGGTAGAGGATGATGATTATGATCAATATTAGAAAATTTTTATATAAGTCCTGATGTATCTAATTCGTTTACATTATCTAATTCAATATTAGTTTTGTAATCAATTTTTTGTTTTTTATCATCAATTTTATGTTTCCTAATAGCAAGTTCTGATTTGCTAGGTTTTTCGTTCATTGTTTGAAATTTTTCTGTAGTGTCGAAGAAACGATTTTGTATCAATTTTGCGAAAAAAGCGAGAATATTTAATTCAGAAACATTAAAAAATGCTATTGTTATAAAGATACCAGCTATGATAATGGCAAAAATAGTTCCAACAGCTTTCGATGATTCTTGGAATTTTGTAAAAGTAACTAGTGCTAATGCAATCCCAATTGCAAGGATAAATAATTGAATAATAGAAATTGTGAATGGACCTATTGAGAAGGTCAATCCTGATAACAATCCTTTTTTAATATTTTTTGGGAATACTGCTTTCATTTTGTACTAAAGTTAAAATTTCCTTGTCTAATTATAATACAAATAAGAAAAAAAGTCAAATCTAGGGATGCTAGAAATGACTTTTGATAATTTAGAAGTGAGTTTACTTTAATCTTCTTTATAGACACAAATAATTGGAGGCTTCTTGTTGCTTGGATAAACGTTGAGATAGATGAATGCTTTTACACCTTCAACATCCACAATTGGGCGATCTGTTTCGAATATGAGATCTGTGTGGTTGTAGATAAAGTGTTGTAGCATTTTCTCGAGTTTATTCTTTGCATACTTTGTTTTGAGAGGGTCAAGGAACCGTTGGCTTCTGGTTTTTGATTCAAGTTCGATAGTCTCTCTTCTTAGCCCCGGCTCAAGAATTCGATCTTTTTTTTCTTTGAAAGCAAACTTTCTTTTTTCCATAATGTCGATGATTTTTCCGACATTGCGTTTTCCTTTTTCGTCGAGTTCTACGACAACGTGATAATTATTCATACGCATTTATTTTATTTTGTATTTGTTTTTTAGACGCTGTTTACTTTATTGATGTTTTAGTTTAAATGCAAGAAAAAAGACTAGGAATTTATTTCTTCCTAGTCCCTTTTTTTAGATACTTTTTCTTAATAGGAGGATTCTCCCACAGCTGTTTTTTTCTCGTTTTGTTGCTATTGAATCGCTCATACCAAGGTCTTTGATTGATTTGTGCTTTAATCATTTCGATGTTGATTTGTTCTTTCTCTTTTAGATGAAATGTTCTTGTTGTTTCTTCGATTTCCTTTTTTAGATCTTCACAGTTCGGAATGATTCCGTATTCTTCTGCAAGGACTTCAGCAATTTCTTGAATTTTGTTTATTTCAATTTTTTCATCCAAAAGTATAGCTTGCACTTTTTTAGAACCTGATTCGATTAATTCTTGTTTTGTTGGTTTAGGAGCGACAAGACAAATCGATTTAGCTAGAGTTAAATCAATAGCAGCTTGAAGCGAGAGTCTTACTTGTTCTTGGCTTGATGGAATATTTCCATTAAGACCAATAATAAAAATTTTTTTTCCCATATATTTGTTTTTTATTATTGTTGTATCCAATCAGAGAAAACTCTGTAATCGTGTTGTAATCTAGAGTCGTTTTTTAACGCTTTCTCTATTTTATCGGTTGCATACATTGCTGTTGCATGATTCATTTTGAAGTAATCTCATATTTGTTCGTATGTCCATCAGAAGTATTCTCTTGCTAAGTACATTAGCATTTGTCTTGCTTGAGCAATAGGTTTTTTTCTACTTTCTGATTTAATATCAGCGACTGCTAGATCATAATATGAAGCTAGCATTTCGATTAGAGTCTCAAAATTCTTTGTACTTGTTTTTGAACCTTTGCGTATTGTATCGTTAGGGTTTGTTATTCAGGGTGTTTGTTCAACATAATATCCTAGTGTTTTTAAGCAACTATATACATCGTTTTCAGTGATTTCACTGTTTGTTATTTGTTGTCTTGAAATTAAAATATTGAGAGCTCCTTCAAGTTCTCTTACATTACTTTTTATGTATTGTGCAATTAACGAAAGGCATTCAAAATCAATATTTACGTCTTTTGATTGTATTTTCGATTCAAGAATTGCTATTCTTGTTTCAAAATCTGGCGCTTGTATATCAGCAACTAATCAAGTTGCAAATCTACTTTGTAGTCTAGGAGCGATACGAGTTAATTCTCTAGGTGGACGGTCTGAAGAAAGTATAACTTGTTTTTTCTTTGTGTAAAAATCATTGAAAAGATCGTGAAATACTTCTTGTGTTCTTTCTTTATCTGCTAGAAATTGTATGTCATCTACTAAAAGCACGTCAACTTGATCAAATTTTTTTTGGAGGGTTGGGAGTTTATTTGCTCTTAGTGCTTGTATTAATTCATCTATGAGTTTTGTTGCAGGCAAATAGATAACTACTTTGTCTGGAAAATTTTCCATAATGTCATTTCAAATTGCTTGCATTAGATGTGTCTTACCTAATCCTACATTTCAGTATAAGAAGAGAGGATTGTTTTGTGTCCCTGGTGCTTGAGCTACTGCTTTTGCAGCAGAGAATGCAAATTGATTATTTGATCCTGCAATGAAAGTATCAAAGCGGAATTTAGGATCAAATAAATTTCAAAAATATCTTGATAGTTCTTCTTTTAAAGATGTTTCTAGAACATTGTTTTGCTTATTTTTATTGCTTGTACTGTCTGTAATATTTAGAAGCTTTTTTAAGTCTGTAAGAAGAGGATGCTCTCAGTCTGCAAACGGTGTAAATACAACAAATTTAACTCAGAATTGTGAATTATAGCATTGTTGTATAGCTTCTTTGAGTGGTTTTGAAAGATTCTTTTTTATTTGAGATAATAGAAAGTCATTTGCTGCTCATATTACAACTTCTTTTTTCTCTTCATTAATATCAATAACTCAAACTTTTTGTAAAAAGATTAAAATTTTATTGTGGTCAACTTGGTTAGATATTGATAAAATAATCTTCTCCCAAAGGTCGAGAAGATATTTTATTCTATTTTCATCGTATTCTTTTGTTGTATCTATAAGCACATTTGTTGGCATATATTAATTTGCTATTCTTTAAAATTTAGTTTTTTTGTAATATGACGTATCAAATCTTGTACTCTTTATTAATTCATGGTGCTGGATTTGTGTAGTCTCAGAAGTCTTTAACTGAGAAGTTTCATCTAAATGATTTAAAATCGTTTAGTGAATAACGTACTATACCTTCTTTTTCGTTAAGTAGTTCTGAATCAGAATGATGATATGTTAGGAAGAGGAGTCATCATCTATTCAGATGTTGATAAATTGAATTTAAGAAGCTTCATAACACATATTCTTTATCCATATACATTACGATATGTTTAGCGATTACTAGATCATAATTCTTTGTTATTTGATATTCATCAATTTTACTTTCATGAAAAGAAACACTTGGATGAGCTTTTAAATAATCAGGATATTGATTTCTAATACTTGTATCTTCTACAGCATCAACTTGAGCTCAATAACTTGCTGCTAAAATGCTAAAATATCCTTTTCAAGCCCCTAAATCTAAGATGTTCTTTGGGTGATATTTTTCAATTAGTTCACTAACGAGTCTTGCACCTTCCATTTTTTCCTTATCATCATTATGTAAAATTATTCTCCAACGAATTGTTCTAGTGGTAATATGCTTAAATCTGTCCTTGTATCAGAAAGGTCTTGTAATGTCATATCGTGTAAATCATCTGAATATGCTACAGTTAAGTCATCGATAAGAGCAATTCTATATTCTCTATCGTAAGCTTCTTCAACAAACATTCTTACACAGAGATTTGTTAATGCTCAGCATACAACGATGTTTCTGATTCAAGCGAGTTCTGATTCGAGTTTTGTATTGTAAAAGCTACTTACTTTAAATTTATTTATTATTATGTCGTCTTTATCAATATTTAGTTCTGGTATGAAATCAGATAGAGGATTGTCTAGTGCAAAAGCTCCTTCTGGTTCGTGATGATTAATAAATATTATTTTATATCCCATCTCTCTTGCATAGGCAATAAGATAATTCATCTTTTCAATCATGGTATCTAGATTTCAAAGATAGTATTCTGAAGTTTTTTCAATCCATGCATTTTGCATATTTATGATAACAAGAGCTGTTTCAGGCATGTTTGTTATGAAAATGTGTAAAAGCTTTCATTTGTGTATATCATATGAAAATGGTCCTGAGATTCAATTTTAAATATCACAAAAAGTGCTTTAAGATATAAGCAGTTTATATTTATATAATTTATTTTATTAGTGTTGATACTTTATTTTGTTAAAAAAACTAGTGATTATTCACTAGTTTATTTATTTAATTATTAATATTATTAAAATGCAAAAGGACTTCTTTCCTTATATCTAGCAATACCAGCTTTCAGACTTGTTTCATCATTTGCATAAAGAGTTGCTATAACATCTCCTTTTTTGATATTACTTCCTAATTTTTTGTAGATATACATACCAGCTTCATTGACAATAGGACAACCTAGTTTTCTACAAATAGCATTTATATCATGTAAATCCATGATTTTCAATTTTCCTGCTTTTGTAGCTATAATGTCATATGTTAATTTACCTAGTTCAAGACTTTCTGAATCAATGTTTGGATTACCTCATTGTGCTTCAATAATTTCTTTCATTTTTTTCCAAGCAGCTCAAGTTTGTAGTTGGTTCTTAGCGAGGTTCATTGCTCCTTTTCCTTTGACTAGTCCTATGTTATCAATAAGTTTACCTGCTAGGAAAATTATTTTATTTTCAAGGTCTCTAGGTCTATCAGGATGTTGTTGCAAGATTCTTAATACTTCACGAACTTGTAATACTGCTCAAACACCGTTACCAATGACTTCTTTTGCTTCTGTTATTTGTACTGACATTTTCATTCATAGTTTTCTTCCGACAGTTTCAAATCTTTTTTTCCAATCTTTTGCTTCTTGAATGGTTGTTACTTTTGCTGTTGGACCTACAGGAATATCGATTAGTGAGTGAGTAACACCCATAGCATATTTTTTAGCCATAATTGAACTTACAACTTTAGCTTTTGATTGCATAGAAAGAGGATATTGAACTTTAATAAGTTTGTCGTCAGCTGGTGCTAAATCTAGACCACCTCACCAAACTAGGCAGCAATTAACTTTCTCAATTAATTCTTCAATTCCTTTTTTATCAAAGTTGATATTCATCAAAACATTTACACATTCTCATGTTGCTGCAGGGGATGTAATTGATTTTGAAAAGTTTTTAGGAATTTTGATTCAAAGACTCGCAATAAGTGGAATGAGAGCCATTGTGGTTTCATTTCCTGGAACTCATCAAATGCAGTGTTTGTCTGCAATAATTTCTCCTTTAGGGTATTTGAATGTTACACCACATTCTGCCATTGCTTTTGCTGTTAAGTATGTTTCTTCATCTGTAGTCGGATGAGCAAAACTTGAAGCAACATAGTATGTCATCATAATTTCGTCGAGTTTATTTTCAGAAATATCTTTAATAACTGAATATATTTCGTCATAACTTACGTGTTCACCTCTAATCTTTTTTCTGATGGTTTCAGCTGTTTTTGATTTGCTTTCTGTGAGAGAAACTCCGACCATTTCTAGATTTTTGAATTTATATTTTTTGGCAACTTCGTCAGAAATAGCAATTGTTCCAATATTTACTCTTTCAGAAAATGAGACATCTGTTACAATTTCTTCTCAATTTAGTTTAATAATTGTTACTTTACTGTTTAAAGTAATACCATATGCCATGGCTTGCTTAGGGTTTAAGATTGCAATCATTCTTTCTCCATCTTGAAGATCACTGATAAAAACTCTTGCAGTGTAGTAAGATTCTGGATCTTCTTTAAATGGGTGATAGTTCTTTCTTCGTTTATCGACTTTATTCGCAAATCGTCACATTTTTTATTTTTGTATAAGAATTAAAAATCTATGATTAAGTATAGTTATTATGTATGTTTTGTCAAAAAATGAGGGGTTTTAGTTATTAATTTTTTTTGCTACAACCATCATTCTTTTTGCATTTGAACCTATAGGGTAGCAACCCATTAATGTTAAGTAACTTTCTCCATCTTTTTGAAATTCATTATAATAACTTTCTACTTCTTTTGGTAAAACTACTTTTCTTTCAATCATTTCATAGGTATATAATTGTCCGTTCCAGATTACTTGAATTTTTTGTCATGCTTGAAGTCTTGGTAGATTTCTAAAAACAAATCAATATTCGTTATGTTTCCACCATTCTGTAGAAGAATGTCCGAAGATAAGAGAATTACCTTGTTCTCATGGAGTAGCTGTAGTTGGATATTTTACAGCACCTTGGGTAAGTTCTTCTTCAAAATTTTCATTTTCGAAATCAGCTTCTCAGATAACAGGAATATCGATAAGTGGAATATTAACGTTTAAGTCTGGAATTATTAATCTGTTTGTAGGTGGTAAAATATTGAAGTTTAGTTCATGTGTTTCCTGTTTTTGATCAAGAAATTCTTGCATATTTAATGTCATCTCTTGTTTTTCTCTCTGATTCTTTTTTAGATTTTCAAAGTTCTCTTCCAATGCCATTAATTTTTCTTGTTTATCCATAGTAATTTCAGCTGTAGAATGTTCTTCAAAATCCTCAATAATGTTTGTTGAATCTGTTTCTTCATTTGTTCCAATAACGTCATTTACTGTTATTAGAACTAATTTTGCATTTGTGAAGAAGAAAAAAGCTGAAAAAACAGTAAAGAAGAGAATTATTAATATTTTTAATTCTGATATAATCTTTATTTTTCAAAAAGAGAGTCTTTTGAAATTAAATTTTGGAGTTTGAAATTTTGGAAAATTAAACTTTGGAAAACTAAGTTTTGGTAGAGTAGGAAGTTTTATATCCTCAATTATTTGTCCTAAATTGTTTTGTACAGTAGGAGTAGGTGTAATTGCAACTGTACAAACACCAGCTTCTGGTTCTGTGGTTACTGTTATATTGCTTTGTGAAATATTATTTTCAATTGTATAATTTTCGTTGAGGTTTTGAATTGTGTCTTCGTATGGAAAAACTTCAGGAACGTATTCTTTGGTTTCTGTTATTGTAATTTCTTCTTCGTAATTTAGTGGCTCTTCAGCAAAAATTTCTTTGTTAGATAATGATTCATTTTTATCTTCTTTTTTACATCCGTATAGAGCTTCTAATGCATCAAGATTCATAATTATATTGAATTTATTTAAAGCGTTTTTCGTACGATTTAATTATAATTATGAATGTGAATTTTATATAATTGTCTCATTGTTTAATGTATGATTATTCTTGTGTTTTTTCTGTCTGTATTTATATCTATTTACAATTTCATAATTGATTATATGATTTGTTTTTTAAACCATTGATTTGTCTATAATTTTTTATCTTGACATTGGCTTCAATAAGGATATAAAATGCTTGAAAATAAAAAAGAAAAACAAATACAATTATGTTTAAAAAAGTATTTAACAATTGGAATGAGGCCTTGAACTACACATATGTAGATTATGGCCGTAGTGTGTATTATTCTTTTCAGGGGGAGAATCTTCCAAAGGTCAAAGGAGGTATCCTTATGAAGGAGTGGTGTAGTGGCTGTCCTGTTGAACGAATTCGTGGTGTCCATTTTGAGGTTACTCCACTTTGGGTAACGATAACCATTGTTGAGAAGGATGGTGCAGCACCTCTGACTAAAAACTTTGAGAGGAAGAATAGATCAGTTAATGCTGTTCTTCATGAAGTTTTTGGTTGAAAGAGATACAACACTGGGAAACTGAGGAGATATTTTATCTTCTCAGCTTTTTTATAATAAAAAAAGATTCTCGTTTTCAGAGAATCTTCTTTTTATTTGAATACTGTTTTAATTATGCGTCTTTATTATATTCAGCACTTCAGAATCCAAGGATTAAGTAACAAATTTGTGAGAAAATAGCACACATAACTTGTCCGAATGTCTTCCATCCAAACTTTCTAGCTAAGCATACGTTCATCCATACTGAAAGAACTAACCAATAGAATTTATCGATATATTCAGCGATTTCTCCTCCTGTTCCTTCCATTCCTTCTTTTAATGCAGCAGCACATATAGAGATTAAAACTCATAACCAGATAGTCCAAAGATATTTTTTCAATCCTGCAACATTCCATAATACGAATAGATTATAGATAGGAATTAATGCTAGCCATCCAGATCTTCAAGCTTTTTTAAATATACACCATAAAGCAATTACTACGATGATAAGCCAAATAAGACCAACAATAAGATACATTAGTCATGCTCCAGCGAATAGGAAAGCAAGTCCAGCTGTAGCTAGAGCTCTTTCTTCATCTGTTTCGAATTGAGCATTAAATGAGTCTGTAAGTTCTTGATCGTCGAATGCGTTAAGCATTTCATCTGCAATACCATTTAATTCAGAAACCATTTCAGGATCACTTGTGATTGCATCCTCAATTGAAGGTTCAGCTTCAACTGGGATTTCTTCTTCAGGTACGATAGCATCATCTGTAGCTTCATCTAAAATAGCTACATCAGTGTCTGCATCGATTTCTTCTGCTTCTTGAGCAAAAGTAGGTAGAGCAGCGAAAGAGAATAATCCTGCTACTCAAAGTAGACTAAGTGTAAAGAGTTTTTTCATCTTTTTTATATAGAATAAAATAAAAGATTTTTATAATGTATATTTGTTATTATGCATAAATCAAGTAAAAATTTTGATTTTATATTAATATTTTTACTTCTTCATACTGTTTTATAGTTTATATGTGATGGAAATATACTTTATACTTAGCTTTTTCTTGATTATTTAATTATTGTTCTATAACCTTACCATTGTCTAATTTTATAACATGGTCAGCAAATTGTAAGATATCTTGGTCGTGTTCAATCATCAAAATTGTATCTCCTTTATCAAGAAATCTTTTTAATACCTTTAATAATCTTTCAATATCAGCTGGGTGTAATCACACTGTTGGTTCATCTAGGAAATATACCGTATTCCCTCTATATTCTTTTAAAAGGTGTTTAACGAGTTTTAATCTTTGTGATTCTCATCATGAGAGTGTGTGTGCTGGTTGTCCCATTTTTAGATATCAAAGTCCTATTTCAACCATTAATTCTAGTTCTTCTTTTATGTGATCCAGTTCATGGAAAAAATCTAGTGCTTCATAGATATACATGTCTAAAACTTCACTAATAGTTTTTCATCTTCGAGTGATTCATAATATTTCTGGTTTATATCTACTTCCATGACAGAGTTCACATGGAACGTAAGTATCTGGAAGGAATTGTAATTCAATTTTTTTGTATCAGTATCCATTACATGCTGGACAGGCTCACTTATCTGAATTAAAACTAAAATGAGAAGCATTAAAACCTAAATATTTACTCTCAGTTGTTCAAGCATATAACGCTCTTATTTTATCGAAAACATTTACGAATGTTGCAGGACATGATCTTGGTGTCTTTCAAATACTTGATTGATCAACATAGATAGTGTTTTTTATTTGTTCTGCTCATTGGATATCACTAACAGCAATGTCTTGATAAAATTCTTGTAATGCAAGATTTTCATAATGAGTGTATTCTTCAGCCATCATTACTGGAGCTGCTAGAATATCTTCCCATTTTAAACCTTTTTTAAGGAGCTGTAATCTTATATAACTTTGAACAAATTTTTGTCTGTCATTTAGAAATCTGAAGAGTGTTGTATACATCAAGGTCGTTTTTCAAGCTCCTGATGGTCATGTAATAACTGTAAAACTTCATAAGTTTAGATTTACGTCGACATTTTTTAAGTTATATTTATGAGCATGTTTGATTTTTACTCGATTATGACTTGGTTTATGTTCGAATTCTACTTCAACTTTTTTCTTTCCGGTTATATAGTCTGAAGTTAACGTTTTTGCTTTTAAAAATTCTTCATATGGTCCGTTAAATACAAGTTCTCATCAAAAATCTCATGCTCAAGGTCATATTTCAACAATTCGGTCTGATGCTTTAATGAATTCTTCATTATGTTCAACGACAACAATGGTATTTCACATTGCTTTAAGTTTTTGGATTGAAGCAATTGTTTTTTGTATTTCTCATGTATCTAATCCTATAGTTGGTTCATCGAGAACATATATGATTCCTGTTAGTTTATTTCAAAGCTGTTTTGCTAGTCTTAATCTTTGAATTTCTCCTCATGAAATGGTATCTACAGCTCTTTTTAACATGAGATATCAGAGTCCTAGGTCTTGTATCGTTTTTGCTCTATCTAAGAGAGGAGTAAGAATTCTTTCTAATAGATTTACTGGTTTTGTACTTGTCTTTTTTAATAGTTCGAGGAATTGAATTAAGTGATCAAGTTCCATTTTTTGTAAATCATAGATGTTGAATTTAAGAAGATGTTCGTCTTCTGGTTTTGCAAATGGTAATTCATCTGAATTTACAAAAAGTTCAGATACTGGTATTTCAGATTGTGTTTTTTTATCAATTTTTGAAGTATCTAAGCAGAGGAAACAATGTAAACTTTCTTTTTTTAATCTAGAACCATAACAATGAGGACATGTTTTCATGCTTAACATTGCTTGAAAATCTACAGTAAGTAATCATTTTGTATATTGATCTTTAATAATTTCTTCTATTCAGTGATATTTTAGTGAAGTCCATTTTCATCATGAGTTAATTCTTAATAATTCATCATCTCATTCTATGATAACATTTAAGAATCGTTCTGGTTGATCTGCCCATCTTTTATTTCAGTCCATACTGTATTTTTCACAAAGTTTTTTTAGGACGGATTGTCATAAGTTGCTTTCTCTTCGAGGTAGAATAGCTTCAAATAAAGGAGAATTTGGATCGATGATTTTATCAAATTCTACTTGGAGAATTTCTCAAAGTCATAAACAGTGTGTACATGCTCATTCTTGTCTGTTAGGAGAGAAATGTTGTGTCGTAAATTCAGGATAGGTTATATTACAGTTTGGACAATACATTTTATCTGTGAACCATTGAATTGTTGGAACTTCTTTTTTTGCAGATTTTGATTCTTTTTTAGCTTTTTTCCCTTTAGTCGTTGTTTTTTCAATTTCGATATTTCATCAGAATCATGCATCAACATTTTTTGAAGTGGCTGTGTTTTCTATGTCGGTTCAAGCCCTATATACTCAGAATTTTTTTGTTTCTGCTAAAATTTTAATAATATCTTCCTTAAGTCTTCAGTATCTTTGTTCTTCTAGTGTTATACGATCAAAAATTCAGTAGCTATTAAGTGGAAAATATTTTTCAGGAATATTTGGATCTTCAAGATAAAAATATTCAATAGGATCTTGATATTCTGGATTTTGAGAAATAAGTAGATATCTTGTGAAGCCACCTCATTTATCTACTTTTGCTTTATTATTTTTTACAAATTTAGATAGTTCTGCTTTATTCGAAAAATTTCAGCTTTCTTTAAGCAAATATACCTTTTCTTCTCAATAATCGTCTTTCATTGTTTGAAGAATTTGATCAACAGTTTTTGGTTCGATTTTTCTTCAACAATTCCGGCAATAAGTGTCTCATGTTTTTGCAAAAAGAAGTCTTATGTAATCATCAATTTCAGTAACGGTTCCTACAGTAGATCTTGAATTTCATGTTCTTTTATTTTGTTCAATTGCAATAGCAGGAGAAAGTCATGAACAGTAATCAATTTCTGGTCTATCTCAAAGATTAAAGAATTGTCTTAAAAAACTTGAAAGTGATTCAATGTATCTATATTGTCCTTCTTTATAAATTGTTTCAAAAGCAAGTGATGATTTTCATGATCAACTTACTCATGTGATGGTTATTAATTTGTTTTTTGGAAGAACAAGATCTATGTCTTTTAGATTGTTAGTTTTTATACCTTGGAGAATAATTTCAGAATCTTGTTGAGGAATAGAAATTGGTTCTGTCTTTTTTTTCATGAGGGGTGGTTTTTATTTAAATCCTAACTAGGAGCATAATTAAATTATTATAGATTTCAATCTTTAGTTGTTTTGTTATGCTAAAACCATTCTTGCAAAAAGGGAGTGAATCTTTAACTTTTGATTAAGTTTATTTGTTCTTTTGTCGCTTTAATATGGGGGATAGTGAATCTAAGCGTTTAAAATATCAGAAAGCTTTAGAGTATGAAATTTTTGTAAAAGAAGAATATTGATTTGCTAAGGAGAAGATAAAACAGGCAAATTGTATTTTTGATATTTGAGGACATGTGGGGTATTTTTCTAAACGGGCTAGATCATTGAATAGTTATGCAAAGATTTATTATTTTGAGCCTTTTGATGAGCTTTATTTAGAAGCAAAGGAGAATATTTGATGAGATGTTGATATTGTCTTAAATAATCTTTGAATTGCATGAAAAACAGGGGATTGAGAGTTATTTTTTAATGATGAAAAAACCATGCAATCAAGTAAATTTATTTCATTTTTGAATTCGTGAGGAGCTAGTAGGAGTGTGAATTTTCTTTCTCTTTCTGAGTATATTGAAAAGCAAAAGATTACTTCTATTGATGTATTAAAAATGGATATTGAAGGAATGGAATTCGAAGTTTTAGATTCATTCAAAAATGAATGGAGTATTATTCATTCAATGATTATAGAAATTCATTTACTTAATGAGGAATTGAAGAGTCGTTGGAACTTAATTAATCAGAAACTTAAGGATAATTTTTCATTTGTTGAAATTAAACCATCTTGATATTCAGAAAATATTTTTTTGGTCTGGGCTTATAATTAGATATTTTCTCTTTTTCAGTCACATGTGTCTTTACTCCATAATCAGCGTTGATTAATTCTTGCATTTTCCTCAGCTTTTTTAAAGGATCTTTGGTATTTATATGGAAGGTTATAGGTATATTCAAAGCCATAACCATCTTCTATCATTTTTTGATTAAGATTTTCTCATGAGTAGTAAATGTATCCTAATATTCTTCAGTATTTGTCAGTTAAACCTTGTGAATTATCTAATTCTAATCAGATTTCATTGGTTCATGATAATAAGGTTTTTAAGTGTTCAGTTGCTTCATTTCAAAAACATTCAATATATCAATATCTTGTAGTTGTTTTTTCTGGAGCATCAAGTCAAATCATGCGTACAGAGTATGATTTTTCGTTTTTAATATCCTTAATTTTTACAGTATCTCAATCAATGATTTCAAGAAGAGAGTAGTTTTCTGTTTCATTTGATACGTCTCATGTTCATGTTATTGAGATATTAGAAATAATGCCATTTATTGTATGGCTTATTATTAATGCTGAAAATATGATAAACAAAAAGAGTAAAAAGATTGCCTTACACTTTTTCATCTATATTGATAGAGTAAAAACTTTAATAGTGTATATTATTCTTAAAATATTTTACAAGGATATAATCTTTTATTTTTTATTGATATGTACTGAAAAATATTTATCTTGTTATTGTTGCCTTTTTATTTTCTGTAGAAAGTTATGTCTATTTATGATTTTGATGTAAAAAAAAGAGATAATTCAATGTTTCCTTTAAGTTTATTGGAAAATAAAGTTCTTGTTATTGTTAATACAGCAACATGATGCTGATTTACTCCTCAATATGAATGATTAGAAAATCTCTATAAAAAGTATCATGAAAAATGACTTGAAATATTAGACTTCCCATGTGATCAATTTTGACATCAAGCTCCATGAGATGATGAAGAGATTCATCAATTTTGTGTTGCAAAATATAAAACTACGTTTGATCAATTCTCTAAAATTGAAGTGAATTGAGAGAATGAGCATCCATTATTTACATTCCTTAAAGGTCAACAGCCAACCGAAGAGGTTAAATGATTGAAAAATAAGGCTGCTATGGCGGCGATTAAGGCTGTTAGCAAAACTTGTAAAAAAGATGGTGATATTGTTTGGAATTTTACTAAATTTTTGGTTGATAGAGAGGGGAATGTTGTTAAAAGATTTGATCCAACATTTAAACCGGACGATATGGAAGACGAAATTGTGAGTCTATTAAAATAATTAATTTAGTTTTTGTATTATTATTGTGTCTTATTTGTGAATAATTATTACATTAATTATTCTTATTCGGTTTTGGACATGGATTCTTAATCAGGTTTTTTCTCATATTCAAAATGTTAAGAAATGGCAATTGTTTTTATGGTGAGCTTTATTAGTTCTTTCTCTTTTCCTTTATGAATGGGCTTTTAGTTTTTTTTGAATTGATAAGTCTTTGTATTATATTCGTGAGAATTTTTCTTTTTGATCAGCTTCTTTATTCATATTTTATGGAGTGTTGATTCTTTTATGAATCATGTTGGTTTTTCATAATTGAAAGAATAAGAATATTCTTTTACAGTGTGGTATAATGATATTTTCTTTATTGTTACTTGCATTAGGTTGAGAATTTTGATGATTATCGGCTATAGTATGTTATTATCTTTTAGCTGTTTTTACAGAAGAGTCTTTTAAGTTTAGTGTATCCAATAATAAAGTGGAAAGCTTAGAAAAAAAAGAGGTTTCAACTTTGTTGTTGCTATCTCTTTTGATGGGACTTTCCTTTAGTATTTCTGAAAATTTACTGGCATTTATTACTCAATTATTTCAAGGTTGAGAATTATCTGTTAGCATGTTATTTTGAAGGTGATTAATTGCATCTTTAATTCATTGTGTTGCAACTTGAACAATAGCTCTTGTTTTGATGAAAATGAAAAAATGAGGTTTATTATTGAGATATTTTGTTGCATTACTTTTAGGTTTCTCAATTCATATCGTTTATAATCTTTCTTTAGTGTATAATTCTCCTTTAATAGTTGTTTGTTTGGCAGTTTTTGCTTTTATTGCGCTAACTTATTTAGTTTTCCATATTGATGAATTATATATGAAATAAGTTAGGCGATATTTTTTACAGCTGTTGCTATATTCTCAACAACTTCTTTTTCGAAAGCAGTAGGGAGTATTTTTTCTATTTCTGGTTCTTTTACTGAATTTGCTAGAGCGTAGGCTGCTGCTAATTTATGTTCATCAGTTATTTGCTTTATTTCTCAATCTAGAGCACCTCTGAATATTCAAGGGAAAGCTAGTACATTATTTACTTGGTTAGGGTAGTCACTTCTTCATGTTGCTATGATATAAGCTCATCATTTTTTAGCTTCTTCAGGAGTAATTTCAGGTATTGGATTAGCTAAGGCAAAGATAATTGGATCTTTATTCATCGTTTTAATATCGTCTGAGTTAAGGATATTTCATTTGCTAACTCAAATGAAAATATCGCTATCTTTTAATCCGTCATGTATAGTTCAAGATACATTGTTTGTGTTATATTTTAGAACTTCTTGCTTGTATGGGTTTAAGTCTTTGCGAGAAGTAGAAAGGAGTCACTTTGAATCACTGAAAATAATGTTTTTAGCTCAAGCTTTCCGCAACAAATGTCATATTGCTATTGCAGCAGCTCAGGCTCAAGAGATTATTATTTTTTGATTGCTAAGTTCCTCTCATTTAAGTTTCAATGCATTAATTATTCATGCAAGTACTACAATAGCGGTTCCGTGTTGGTCATCATGAAATACTGGTATATTTAATTTTTCTTTTAATTTTTTTTCTATGTAAAAACAATTTGGTGCTGATATGTCTTCTAAATTAATTCATCAGAAACTTGGAGCAATTCCTTCAATGATATGTATTACTTCATCTGGATCTTGTGTTGATAAAACAATTGGGATTGCGTCAATATTTCAAAATTTTTTAAAAAGAATAGCTTTCCCTTCCATTACAGGTAGTCCTGCCAATCATCATATATTTCAGAGTCATAAAACAGCACTTCAATCACTGATTATTGCGATGTTATTTCATTTTCGTGTATAGTCATATGCTTTTTTTTCATCTTTTTGGATTTCTAAGCATGGTGCTGCAACTCATGGAGAGTAGTATGTTGAAAGGTCTTCTGAATTTTCTAATGATACTTTCTCCTTTGTACATAATTTCCCATGATATTTTTTGTGTAGTATTAAGGATTTTTCAAAATAATCCATTCAGATATCGAAGAAAATAAATACTAGTTTTTTATAGGATTTGGATTAAAAAACAACAGGAAATAAAAGATAATTTGTCTTTATGGTTTTTTATATCGTAGTAATAAATATATGAAACTCAAAATTTGTCAAGCGAATTTATTTTCAGAATTTGCATTTTAATCCTTTAAGATTACAATAGGGTTAACATTTTATTTTGATTTTTAGTGTAGAACGATGAAAAAACAGCTTTCTTTACTTACAATGCTTGCATTAGGAAGTGCAGCTGTTGCTTCTGCAGCAACACTCGATCTTAATCTAGTATTTGATGGACAACGTGAATTTGGTTATTCAGAAAACCAAAACATCACTGTTGAATGATTCCAAACAAAAGAAAACTCAGACACCCCAGAGTTTTTAGTTACAACACCTATTCTTAAGGATGCTAAGGATGAAGTAGTAGGTGAATATTATATTTTGTTAGCTGAAAAGCCAATGAGTAATTATACTGCTGCTGATTCAACAGTCAGAGATGAACTTATTGAACTTCCAGCTTATGAAACAATGGATTTAAATGGAACTTATGATCTTGTTATTGAACAAGCTAAGGTTAATTCAGGTACAACATATTATGGTGTTGTTGTTCCTTTGGATGATAATGTTCAACCAGGTTCTTATTCAAATGAATTCTGTTTCAATTTCAAAACTAAGAAATATGCAGAAGGAAATGCTTGTGCTAATTTCGAAGAAAAGAAAGTTGAAGCAACTGTAGATGCTTCAAAAAAAGAAGATAAAGGTCTTCTAGAAGAGGAAGATGAACATGGTGCAGCTGATGGTGCTGATATGTCTATGGCTGATATTTCACATTATATTCAAGGAGGTACTGTTACATTAACATGGACAGCTGTTCCTTATTCTGAAAATGTTGAAATTAGAATTTTTGATACAGCTACTGCTGATTATAAGACTCTTGGAACTGTTCCAATGTCTCAAGAAAAATTCCAATACACATATAAAGATTCAGATCAAGAACTTCTTTTCGCTTTTATCCCTAGAGATTCGAAAGGTAAAGAATATAGATATGATGTAAACGTAAGACACGAAGCTGATGTAACACCAACAATTAAAAACGTTCCTGCAACAGGTCCAGTTGAAGATTTCTTTGTTATGGTTGCAATCACTTTAGCTCTTTATGTAGGTTATAGAGTATTTGTAAGGAAAGCTGACTAATATAAATAAATATTAATATATAAAGATATCTCTTATGAGATATCTTTTTTTATAATAAAACTTGAATTAGATTATTGAAAATATTATATTATGTTATCATTAAATCTTGAGAATATGAGTTACATTCAGAAAAAATTAGAAATTTTGGATAAGGTTTCTACTAATCCAAATTTAAATGGGGGTGTTATTTCTAGTTTTAGTCTGTTTGTTCGTATCTCTGATGAAATTTTAAAAGATAATGAGTTCTTCGTTTCAAAGGGGATTACAAATGAAGACTGTAGTGACACTCTTTTGAAAGATCTGAAATCAATTCGGAGTGAATTTGCTAAGCTATTTGGTTTTGAATTAGAGACTGGGGGTCTTAGTCTAGGCTCAAAGTTTGAAACTTTAAGAAATAGTGTTAGTAAAGGTCCGAAATTTAGAAAAAAGCTTTCAGACTTTATGGTGAGTTATCATGGGAAATTCCTGTGAGAGTAAGATTAGCGTGTATTTTTATACACGCTTTTTTATTTAAGAGTTTATTTATTGCTTTGCATTTAGGTGGTAAATAGCTAAGATTCTTATCGTTTTATAACCTTTAGGTGCCTGATGAAGTTTCATATTATTACTTTATGATGTCAGATGAATTATTCTGATTCTGCCAGAATAACATCTGTTTTAAAGAATTGTTGATTTGAAGTTGCTGAAACAGTAGAGGATTCTGATATTGTAATTTTTGATACTTGTTCTGTTCGTCAAAAATCTGAAGATAAAGTAACATGAAAACTTAAAGAAATTCCTATTTGAAAAAAAGTATGGATAACTGGTTGTATGATTCAGCATACTATGAGAAATCAAAAAATTACAGAAAAAAAATGATTACCAGAACAGTTGAAAGTATGAAATTTTGCAGGAAATGTTATGAGTAAAGAACCTAAAGTTCTTTGATTAACTTCAGAAGAGATTAATAATTTAAAAAATGAGCATCAAGAAGTTGTTTGAATAAATCATGCTTTTAATCCACTTTTTCATACGTTATCAAAAAAATGGCCTAATATTGAGCTTTTTTTCCGTATTGATGATACGTGATTCTTACCATTAATGTTGAAGAGATTATGATATAAAATATCTTATGATAAAGAATTAACTAATGAATATTCAACAATCATTCCAGAATGAATAAATTCAAGCATGAATCTTCATTGAAAGTCTGCTTATGTTCCTATTTCTAGCTGATGTAACCAATTTTGTGCATATTGTATTGTCCCATTTGCTCGTTGACTAGAAAAATGGTTTCCTGTAGAACAAATTGTTAATGAAGCTAAAATTCATTTAGAACATGGGGTTAAAGAAATAACTCTTTTGGGACAAATTGTTAATAAACATCCAGATTTTGTAACTATATTAAAGGAACTTCTTAAGCTTGATGGGTTAGAATGGCTAAGATATACATCACCTTATCCAACCTATTATTCTGATGAGTTATTAGAATTACATGAAAAAGAACAAAGATTATGTCCTCATATTCATATTCCTTTTCAATCATGATCTGATGCTGTTTTAAAGAAAATGTTTCGTTGATATTCAGAAGAACAATGTTATGAATTTATTGATAAAATTAGGGGATTGAAAAGAGATATTTCAATAACTACGGATATTATATTATGATTTCCATGAGAAACTGATGAAGATTTTGAGAAGACTTTAAAATTGGTTGAATATGGAAGGTTTGATATGATTTATATGGGTATTTATTCTAATCGTCCATGAACTTTTGCTGATAAAAAATATCCTGATGATATTCCTTATAAAGTTAAGCATGAGAGATGGAAAAGATTAAATGATTTACTTTATCATATTTCAGAGGAAAATAATAAGAATGAAGTATGAAATATTAGGAAAGTAATGATTAATGAAAAGTGAAAAGGAGAAGAATATTATTGAGTGACAGAGAATATGAAACAAGTTATTATTCATACAGAGAAAGATATAGAGTTAGGTTCTCTTGTTGATGTAAAGATAACAAAATGAGTTGTCTTTAAATTAGATGGGGATTTGATTTAAAAAATTATAAATTAAAAAAACTAATGATACATTCATTAGTTTTTTTATAAAAATTATTGTTAGTTAGAATGGTAATTCATCATTAGATGTGCTAGCTGCTGCTTTTTCAATTCTCCAGCAAGTAATGCTGTTGAACCATCTTCCTGGTTGATTTTTTGATTCATTTGCTCTAGAATTTAGATGAACAGTGATTAAATCACCAGTATTAACATCAGCTAAAAGGTTGATTTTATCTCTAAAGAAATCTACGGCGATAGATCCTTTGAATTCTCTATCAGTGTTTTCCTCTAGAACAATTGTTTGTTTTTCAATTCCTTCACCGAAAGTTTCTTTAGGTCCAATAAATTTAACAAATCCTTGATACTGCATAACGACAAGTTGTAATGAATAAAATAAAGTAATATACTTTATGTCAATTTAGTGTTTTTTTTTATAATTACAAGAGGAATGTAAGAAAAAAAGAAAAATATGAAATATTTTGTTGATAAATAAAAAATGGGCTTGCGTTTTTTAAACTTTGGCCCATTTCTTAAGAAAGTATTATTATTCTGCTATTACTTCATTACTAGTTTCTGGTTGCATAAGAAGTTGTGCTATTGCAGGAGTTGAAAATATTCATTGTAATTCAGAAACTAATGTAACGTATTGATCTTCAAGTGCTGCAACTCTATCTTGAAGAGCTTGAATATCAACTTCATTGTTTGTTACTTCTTGTTGATTTGTGTTAAGAAGAGAAAAGGATGTGTTATCTTCTGCATTTATTTCTTCATATGTTGGTTCTTCTTCAACTATAATTTCTTGTGTTTCTGGTTCTTCAGGAACGATAGTTTCTTCAACATCCATAACAGGTTCTTGTATACAATTATCAGTACTTAATTCTATTGCAGCATTTTTAATAATGATGCTCTTAACTTTACTAGGAATTACTGTACTTGCTTCGCTTGGGAAGAAAAGACTAGCAACTCGTAATCAAACAATAACTAAAATCCAGAAAAAAGATGTCCATAAAATAGTCTTAAAAATTTTCATGATATAAAAGTGTAAAAGATAAAAGGCTAGATAAACAGTTTAAATTCTTGGGGAATCTCAGCTTGAAAGGAAATAGTTTTCCCATCAATATTCTTAAACTGATATTTCCAACAGTGTAATAATTGTCTTTGAATATGCAAGCTTTTGTAAATGATTCTGTTTAATGCAGGTTTTCAATAAATAAGATCTCATAGTACAGGATATCATTCACTACTAAGGTGAATCCTTATTTGATGCATTCTTCAACTATAAAGTTTAACTCTTAATAATGAAATATCTCATAATTGTTGGTGTTTTAGTGTTTTTTCTAGTCGGCATTCTGTTTTTGAATCCATTCAATCAGTTTCATTGAGTTGCATTTGAGCTCTATCAAATTTTGAATTGTAGGTTTTTTCGATTGCTTTATTAATGATAAGATGCTTTGGAAATTTTCAAGCAACTATTGTGATGTATTCTTTTGAAATAGCTCTATCTCTAATTATTTTATTAATGTATTGAAGTGCTTCATAATTTTTTGCTGCTATGAGAACTCATGAAGTATCTTTATCTAATCTATATCAAAAAGATGGTTTAAATGTAGAACCTCAGTTTATTCCTTGTTTTTCACAGTATCGTTCTAGATAATCATTCATACATAAATCATTTCGGTGTTTATTTGATGGATGTATTACAATTCAAGCTGGTTTATTAAAAACAATCCAATTCTCATCTTCATAAATAATCCATGAATTAACTATTTCTGGATTTAATTTTTGGAATTTTTTTTCTTTTTGTGTAAGAATTGCCTGTTTATCTTTTTTTCAGAGACATTCTTCAGGTATTTGAATTTCATCACCTTCAAGGACTCTGTATTCTTCTTTAACTCTTTTCCCATTTACTCTAATTGTTCATTTACGAATCCATGAATAGATGTCTGAAAGTTTAACTTGAGGATATGCTTTACAAAATTTTCTTAGAAATCTATCACACCTTTGGTTCGCTTGGTCTTTTTGAATTATTATTTCCATGAAGGGGAATTTTTTTATGTAAATCACCTTTATTTTTAATAATTTCTACTTGAAAATCCACTTTTCTTTTATATGTTATAAAGGATGATTTTACCTTCATATATAACAAAAAATGAAAATTTCTAAACTTTGATTATGAGTATCTATTTTTGCTGTTGTATTTTTAGCTGCTTGTTCTAAATCAACAATTGAACAATGAGCTATAGCGACATTATCATACGAAATTACTGATCCTATGACTCAGGAGATTATTGCATCTTGAGTAAAGGAAGGTGTTGATTTTACTTATACTTGAACATCACTTTTCCAACTTTTAGAAGGAGCTAAAGCTTGAGAAGTTAGAACTGATGTATTTATGGATCCATTTAATGAACATGATCCTGATTTGACATATAAGCAAACAACTCTTGTTCTTAATGAAATGGGTGTTCCTGCAGAAAAAGGAGCAATTGTACAACTTTCAGATAAGACAGCAATTGTTACTAGAGTTTTAAGTGAGGATGGTATTGAACAAGTAGAACTTGATGCAAATCCTATAGAAACAATAGATCCTTATATTTGGACATTTACTGTTGAATCTATTAAATAAAATATTTTATAAGATATATGACAATGCATCTTTTTAAAAGACTCTTATTGACGAAATTTCCAAATTCAACGATTCATAATATTGTGAATCCTGCAAGTATGTTTATCGGGTTTATTTCAGCAAAAGAGTTTTTTTCAATTATTAATAGAAAAATTATTGAAAATTATAGGTTAAATCTTTTTGATGTAAATCTTGATCCTGTTGAATTTAAAATGTGATTTTGAGAAGAGAAGTCTCAATCTGATCAAAAGGATTTAGATACCTATTTTGCTTATTGTGTTGCAGCTAATTTAAATGGTAACTTATTTTTTTCTCCTGCAAATTTAGGTAATGCAATGTCTCTTCTTGCTTCTGTTTATTTTAAGGAAGCAATGGTAGATTTTCCTCATTATTATTTTAATCAGTTGATCTATACTGTTTATTTACTTACTTTTACTTTTGCTTCTAGAGTTAAGGTTTTTCCTTCTGAGAATGATCAGGAAAACTATAATTGGTTTGTGGATGTGTTTTTTGATTTTTTTAAGAATACTTTTGAACAATTACAAACAAAGATTTCAGATGAGGAATTCTTAGCTGTTAAGAAAGAGATTTTACAAGAAACCGCTTTTTGTTTCCTTCTTTTCCATTTTTATAAGAGATTAAATGGTCTATTTAAAAAAGAGGCTAATGATAAAGATTATTTAGATTGGTTATTCGGAAAGACTCAGGTTTGAGATACAGCATTAAGTGCTTTTAAATCAAACTATGAAACTACTAAATATCTTCCTCATTCTTCACCACTTGAACAAAAAATATTGAATAGAGTATGGCCTGTTGATATTTTGATTAAATATGTATTTTGAGATTCTGATCCTATATTAGCTGTTGATACGATTATTGAAAAGATATTTGATAAAAATGAGTGGAATCCAATAGTTGAATCATTTTTGAAATCAGATAAAGAATTATCTCGTGTTATGCAGAATCTTCTTTGATATAAGAAATATAAGTATGGTTTTTTTGCCTGACTTCAGAATTATATGATTAGGCTTTTGAGACAATCATGAAAAGAGGATATCTTAGAGGATTTAGATGAAATGCTTTCAGCAATTGATAATTGAGATGATATTTCTAATTTTGATATCCCTGAAAGAATTAAAAAGGAGTCAAAGGTAACTGAAAGGTTATTAAATTATTATATTACCTTACTTTGAGGATTTACAACGGCAAGATGAGATAGTTTTTATCTTAGATGTTTTAAACCTGAGATATTAGAATATTTTAAGAAGGAAACATCAATTCAAGAGCTTTTATCAAAGCCAATATACAAAGAGTATTATGAAGATATTCTTTGTTTGTATTCTAATGTTTTGTATTATTATGTTTATATAGATCATCATATAAGGACTTGAAAAACAAGGTTCCAGATGCCTGCTAAATCATCTTTTGTTGATGTATCATTGAATGTAATGATTGTGAATCTTTATTTAGAATGAATGATTGCATCATATTTTCAAGATCTTAATCCTAAGGATACGAAATTAACAGTTAAAAATACTCAAATTATTAATAAGTTTAAGGCTCTTTTTTGAAAACAAGTTCAAGAAATACTTAAGTGAGATAATAAGAAGTTTCTTGTTGATTTTTATGCAACTTGAATGTGATGCTTAAAAAATTGAAGTAAACTTATTAAGGTTGTTCAATCAAGTATGACAGATACTGATTTAGTTACTTTGAGAGATTCATTGTATAAGCTTGATTATTGGGTTGCAGAAAGCTTTATGAATAAGATTAAGGATTTGAATTTGAAGAATACAATTGATGATTCTCTTATTCTTTCACTTTATGGAACTATTAGAGAAACCTTGTTTTGATTTGTTCTTCTTTATACTTACCTTAATAAGGAGGAGAAAAAAATTATACGTGATAAAGCACCTATGCTTATTCTTTTGTATGCAAAGGATATATTACTCTCAGATATTTTTTGAGTTTGAGAACAGGTATACGATGCACTTTATCAGACAGTAATGGAGTTGCAACCTCTTTTGGAATTATGGTGTTGATTAGATGATAATGTTCAATTCTTTGAACTTTTTGTGAAAAATTGGAAATCATATATTAGCAAAAAAAGAGTAGATACCCTTTATAAAGATTTATCTATAGATGATATTGTGTGGTTTAGAGGGCTTTTAAAGAATATTACTTATTATAATAAAAGGTTCGTAATTCCTTGATAATATGTTTTATGTTTATTAGTCGATATTATGAAAACAGTTGTTATTACTTCTTGATATTTTAATCCTATTCATCCATGACATATTGAATGTCTTGAGTTATGCAAAGATCTTGGAGATGAATTGTGGGTTATTGTTAATAATGATGTACAAGCAAGATTGAAGACGGGTAAGGAAGAAGTATTTCAAGATGAACAGTTTAGATTAAGAGTAGTCTCATCACTTAGAGTTGTAGATGAAGTCTTTTTGTCTGTTGATTTAGATTGATCAGTTTGTGAATCAATTAGAGCTATCACAAAAAAGATTAAGGATAAGTATTGAGATGATACTGTTATTTATTTTTGAAAGGGAGGAGATAGGTTCTCTTGAAATATTCCAGAAGTATTGGTATGTAAGGAATTAGGAATTGAGATAAAGGATGGACTTGGTGCAAAAACTCATAATAGTAGTGATTATAGAGCGAAGAGGTAGTCTTTAGTATTGATCTTTTAATGATGTCTGAAAAAAAGGAGAAAAAGTGGTATGTTGTTCGGAACTGAGTGAAGTGTTGAATTTTTGAGACTCGAGATGAAGTAAAGCCTCTTGTTATTGGTTTTGCTTGAGCTAAATATAAATGATTTGCTAGCTATGATGAAGCTAAGATTGCGTTAGATAAGTGATTTGAGGAGTATTATCAGCCTGAAAAAAAATGGAATGAGAAGGATCTTCCTTTTGTGAAAGAGAGTATTGCTGTTGATGCTGCATGTTCATGATCTTGAGGTATTATGGAATACCAGGGAATAGACTTGGTTCAGCAGAAAAAAGTATTCTCATTTAAGTTTGAAGAGGGTACTAATAATATTTGAGAGTTCTTAGCTATCGTTCATTGACTTGCATGGATTAAAGAGAAATGATTAACTAATTATTCTCTTTATTCTGATTCAATGACTGCTATTTCTTGGGTGAAGAAAAAGAGGTGTAATAGTAGTTATGCTCCTAAAAATCAAAAACTTATGGATATTATTAAGAAAGCTGAGAAATGGCTTACGGTAAATAATTATTCTACTCCTTTGTTAAAGTGGAATACAGAAAATTGGTGAGAAATACCTGCCGATTTTTGAAGAAAATAACTTTATACGAATATTATTAATTGATAATTATGATAACACAGGATTCTTTATTTGAAACATTAATAGGTGCTCCTTCTCATGCTTGAGCAGAGTTAGGAAGTAATGAAGATATTGTTTTGATTTTACAAACACCTCCAGATGGATTTCCTTTGAGAAATAGGCGTTTTTGAAGTTGTGCACATCATTCATTGAAAGCGGTTATTGAGGGTAAACAAGGAATTTCAAAACCAATGAAAGCATATTCTTCTAATTGGTGGTCTAGATTGACTTATTTAATGACACCTTGGTGAATTGGTAAAGTTTTAAAAAAACATAATTTGGAATATGAGGTCATAAAGGCAAAAAGAATGGGTGAAGTTGATAAATTAATGCTATTAAAAGAAAAACTTAAGAGATGACCTATTATTCTTCTTGTTGCTAATGGTCAAACTAGAAGAAATTGGTTTTCACTTAGAAGAGCATTATTTCATTGGCATTATATTACTCTTTGGTGATATCATGATAGAGAAAAAATGTTTTTTGTGTATGATTCAAATACGAGGAGGGATACAGAGCAGTATCTTATGAAAGGTACTATAAAAGTGCCATATAAATATATTTTAAGAGAGTGGTGAATAGGTGCAACCAAGCTATTATATAATTATGCTATTGCAGTAGAATATTAGTATATATTTTTTAATGTTTTATTCATATTGTCAAGCTAAAAAGATAAGTAGATTCTTTGTTATTTCTACTTATTTTTCTTTTTATCTATAATTATTATATAAACCATATATCTTTTAATAACAGAAAAAAAGGATGATATCGAAGGTTAAAACCTTGTTAACAAAAATGTTTAAACAAAATAAAAAAGTGGTAGTAAAATCATTAATGGTTTTATTACTTTCTTGAATATTATTACCTCAAGGAGTTTTTGTTGGGGAAGTTGTAGCACAAACTGCACCTACAGATAACCAGAATACTTCTGCTTGAAAATCGGAGTCTCAGCTTAGAAGAGAGTCTATAATTTCCATGACCAATTTCATGGAAACATTTTCAAAAGTTAGTTATTTATTCCTTTGGCCTCTTATAGCTTTGGCTTGATTGGCAATGGATAATTCGTTGGTTTATTGATCTTTTATGTGATTAGATGTTCCACTTTGGAAAATATGGCAGGTTGCAAGAACCTTTGCTAATTATACATTATGAGTAATGTTTTTGGTTTGAATTTTGATGTATAATCTTTCTCCTACTTGAAAGGTATGAATTAAATGAGTAAAGACTATTTGAGAATTAATAAAAAATACATTAGTTGCGAGTGTTTTGATTCAGGCTAGTTGGTTTTTAATGATGGCGCTAGTTGATCTTTCAACTATTTTGACTTATAGTGTTTGAGGATTACCTACTACAGTATTAACACAAATAAATTCCTGATCAGATATGAAAGTTCTCCAAGAGAATATTAAGATAAATTTGTGAGATATAAAAGCAGAGAAATTGTCTGATTTATCTAATCAGACTGATGCAATTATTAATTATTGGTCTTTGACATGAAGTGAAGCAATTGCTCCTTGTAGGACTGTTGCATTAACTCAATGAAATATGTCTCAAACTTTTATTTTGTGAAGAAGATTTGTTGAATTAACATGAACTGATAATAAGACATTAATGCATATGAGACCTGGTTATTGTGTTTATTTGTGAAGATTAATTTCTTATAATGATTTTTATGGATGAAATTCGGATGACACTAAATATCAAGAATTGTTACAGCAGTTTATAACTAATATGTCTAATGCAAAAGATGACCAAATAAAAACTCTTATTGGTTGATGAATTGTAATTCCTGCGACTGATTGAAACTTTGAACGTCTTTCATGAAAGATAGATGAAGGTGCCTCTGTTACTTTTGAATGAACGAAAGAACCATATGTATGAAAAGTTTTGTGATGTAAATGATCTGGATGAGCTGAATGAGAATGAGATGTTGTGTGAGAAGTTATTGCTACAAAAACTTGAGAAGATACTGAAAAGGATTTTATTTGTATTTATAAAGAAGGAACATATATTCCTACATTGAGCTCTATAATTGAAAAAGCTGGTTCTATGACAGGTCCTTTTTCAGCTTTATATTCAAATTTATCATTATTTTCTTCTTTTGATAGTGTTCCAAGTTGATTGTGACTTTGGCAAAAATTTATAGTTATGGCGATTAATATTGTATTTGCAGTTTTATTATTGTTGCCATTAGTTGCTTTAGTTTTAGTCCTTTTTGCTAGAATTTGAATATTATGGTTATTGATTGCTTTATCTCCATTCTTTGTAATATTAAAAGTATTTTCTCAAACTTTTGATATTAAGTTGTCTTTTAGCATAAAGACTAGTGATCTTATTAGAGTTTTATTGGCCCCAGTTTTAATTTCTTTTGCTGTAAGTCTTTCTTTAGTGTTTATGTCTACATTAAAAAATGCAGTTTGAAGATATGATGCGGAAGCAAAATTGAATTTGCAAAATTTGACATGAATTACTGAAGAGAAATGAGGATACAGTATTCTGTGATTTATTAAGATTAAAATGGATACGGCTCTTCAAGATTTATCTTGGATATTGATGATGGTTTTCTGATTATGAGTAACATGGTTCCTACTTTTTTGGGCTATTAAGAGTTGTTGAGAATATTGAGCTAAAATTGGTTGAAGGTTAGAATGATTCTGAAAAGATACTTTAAAAAATATGCCATTGATTCCATTACCATGATGAGGAGCTTTGACATATAAATCTTTGGTTGATGCACCAACAGAGATTTCAAATAGTATAACGAGAGAATTGACAAGTAAGAGTGATGAGTCATTAAAGAAATTATTATGAACTATACCTCCAGAAAAGAAATGAAAAGCTGATACATGAGATGCATGAAATGATGAGCGTATTACTAAATTTATAGCTGGTAATGGAAGCTTTATGGAGACCTTTGGTTATAATACTTCATCTAATCCTTCACAGGTTATGTCGATGTATGAAAGTGTTATATCTCATGAGTGATGAGAATGAGTAAAAGATAAAATTTTGAAAGAAATTAATGAAAGTTATATGTCTAAATATATGAATGGTAAGTCTTGAAGTGATTTAGAGTTTGATACGGAAACAAAGCATTATAAATGGAATTGATCATCTTTGGATGTAAGTGATAAGGCAAAATAAAATAAATAATATTTTATATTGGTTTTATTGAGTATTATATGAAGTTGGAAAATAAATATAGGTATTTGAAAATGTGATTGATTATTATATTAGTCGTTGTTTTCTTTGTACATCCAACTTTTGCTAATGATATTTCTAGTTGTGCTAAGGATGATTCAACTTTGTGGAAGATAACTAATGGATTAGTTTTCTTTTGAAAAATAGTTTCATGGATTTGGATTTTCCTTTGAAATATTGCGGGAGTATTAATGACGAATACTATGGTTTATTGAGAGTTTATGTGACTTGATGTTTCATTATGGAAAATTTGGCAATTGTCTAGAAGTTTTTGTAATTATGCACTTGCTGTTATATTTTTATATAACATATTTAAATATATATTATCTCCTACTTGAGATTCTAAATCTGTGAAAACAATTATTACGCAGATATTGTGAGCTTCTGTATTAATTCAAGCGAGTTGGTTCTTAATGATGGCATTAGTTGATCTTTCGACTATTGGATTAGCTACTGTTAGTTCATTACCATCACAAGTTATATCATCAAGTGAATCTATTAAGAATGAAATGATAACTTCTTTAAGGGAAAATAATGTTTTAAAGCATTATAATACTTCAAAAATTGTTACATTAAATGCTTTTTCAGATGATTATTTAAACTCGGATAGTGAATCTTTTATTGATACAAGTGTAGATCGTGAATGATGACCAATTACTACTGAGGCTATGATAGATAAGCTTGTTCCTACTGCTAATAATTTATGAGGTCCACTTGTATATTTATGATTTTCAGCTTTGAAAACGCAAAATTTTATTACACCTAAATATCATGCGACAACTTGTTCTGATTTGTTTGTGAAAAATATGATATATTTGATAACCGAGGTTTGAGCAAGTGCTTTGTATTCGTTTGCCTTGTTGATTTTAATTATAATTCTTATTGTTAGGATATTCTATCTTTGGATTTTTATTGCTTTAAGTCCTGTTGTAATCCTTTTATATATGGTGAAGTGAATTGATATATGAAAGGATGCAACTGATTTCTTTTCAATAAAGAATGTATTATATTTGGTTTTTCAGCCTGTAATTTTTTGATTGTATATTAGTTTAATGTTTGTTGTTATAATTGTTTCTCAATGATTCTTTCATAAAGGTTCATTACAATTAGCAAATTGAGGTGTCTGAATTATAGAACGTACATCAGATTCTGAGGTAAGTATTTGAAATACAGTAAAGATTCAAACTATTAAAGTTAAAAAATCTATTTGAGATATTTTTGTTTCTTTAGTTGTACTGGTATTTATGTGGCTTTTGGTAAAAATGGCTCTTCAGAGCAGTGTTAAGTCTGTCAAAGTTCCATGATTCTGATTTGTTAATGATACACTTAAAGCAGCAAAGAATATGGCGTTGAATACGTGATTTATTCCAACGACACAGTGAAATATCTGATTTGCTCAGTTGAAAAGATTGCCTGATGAATGGATGTCTTTAAAAAATAATGAGTGAGTTAACAGAACACAGGCAGCAAAAGATAGAATTAATGATTTCTTCTGAGTTGCTAAGAATATTAAAGAAATGACTCCGACTCAGAAAAGAGATTTAGAACAGCTTGTTACTAAAAAATGAGAGGATAAGGGAGGTGATAAATTAAAATTAATGTTTAGTAGTATTAGGACTTCAAATAGATGAATTAAATTTATGGATATTAGGGATAATTTTGCAACGTATGTTAAAAATAATGAAACCAATACTTTATTCTGAAAATATTGGACAGATATTAGAAATGAATTTATGAATTATGATGCCTCTGATATAAATAAAGTTAAGAGTGCATATAATAAAATTTTACGTCCAGATACAAGAAAAACATTCTATGTTGATTTATTATGATGATCTGAAAGTCATATTCCTGAAAATTATGATCAATTGATTAAACCGGAGTATTGAGAAATTCGTATCTAACTAATTTTATAGTTTAATCAAAAATTTCTAACTTCTTCTCTTAATTTTAGTAATTCATTTTCATTATTTCTATTCTTAATTCCTTGGTCTATGAAATGAACAATCTTTTTCATTTCTTCTTCTTTACAACCTCTTGTTGTCATTGCAGGTGTTCATATTCTTACTCAAGATGGTTTAAATGCAGGACGTTTATCATTAGGAATTAATGATTTAGAAACTGATATTCCGATTTTATCTAGTACTTTTTCTACATCGTTACCATCAAAGTCATTTTCAGAAAAATCAAGAACAATCATATGATTATCTGTTCCTCAAGTGACAAGAGAGTATCCTAAAGATAGGAATTCTTCTGCTAGTATTTGAGCGTTTAGGAGCGCTTGTTTTGCATAATTCTTATAGCTTTCTGTTTCGGCTTCTTTTAGTGCAACAGTGGTTCAAGCAATGGTGTTCATATGTGGACCTCATTGCATTCCAGGGAATACAGCACGATCAATTCTTGTAGGGAGATTTTCAATTGTTTCTTCTGGTGCTTTAAGAGGATTAGAAACAGTTCATTTACTTAGGATGATTGCACCTCTTGGTCAACGAAATGATTTATGAGTTGTTGTCATCATTGCATGGAAACCACAATCTAATGGGTTTTTTAGGAGTCCTGCTGCAATAAATCATCCTATATGTGAAACATCAGCATAAGCAATTGCTCATACTTCTTTAGAAATTTCTACAAATTTTTCATATTCTAATTCTCTTGGATATGCGCTGAATCCAGCTAAAATAACTTTAGGTTTATGCTCGTGTGCTAGAGTGCGAACTTGATTAAAATCTATTTTTCAATCTTTATCTGTTCCATATCAGAAAAAATTAAACACTTTAGATATGAATGTTATAGGTGCTCAGTGAGTTAGATGACCTCAATGTCACATATCTAGTCCTAATATATTGTCTCAAGGTTTCATACATGCAGTATAGAAACACAGGTTAGCAGCAGCTCAAGAGAGTGCTTGAACATTTGCGTGGTCTGCATGGAAGATATTCTTTGCTCTTTCGATAGCTAAGCTTTCTAATTGATCTGTGAATTCTTGTCATCCATAATATCTTTTTCATGGATATCATTCAGCATATTTGTTTGCAAAAACAGATGCTTGTACAGCTAAAACATCATGAGATTGATAATTCTCACTTGCTATAAGTTCTATTCCTTCATTTTGTCTTGTCTCTTCTCAGGCAATTAATCTTGCAACTTCATTGTCGTTTATTTGCATGTGTTTTAGGAGTAGCAAATAAAAAAGGTCATTTGCTGACCTTTATAAAAATAATTATTCGAGAATAAGTTCTCATCGATCTCATTGTTTCAAATAAGCAGCATTTGCTTCTTCAATATCAATATGCATATCTAATGCAAAGTTATCGCTTACTCTGATTACAACATTATCAAATACTAAACCTCTTTCTCCGTTTGTTCTGACTTTTACAATTTGTCCGTTTTCAACTCAGAAATTTTGTGCATCAGCAACAGTCATATGAATATGTCTTTTTGCAACAATCATACCTTCTTTTAGTTCTATTGTCCCATTAGGACCAATTACAGTAATAGGAGCAGAATCTTTTAAATCTCCAGATTCTCTAATAGGTGCTGGTGTTCCTAATTTTACAGTATCTCATTGCATTACTTCTACTTGAGTTTGTTTTCTATAAGGTCCAAGAACTCTAACTTTTGCTATTTCTGATTTAGGTCCTTTAATTATAACACATTCTTCAGCTGCAAATTGTCATGGTTGAGAAAGATCTTTAATTTTTACTAATTCATGATTAGATCCAAAAAGTGTATTAGCATCAGCTTGAGTTAGATGAATGTGTCTGTTTGATACTCAAATAGGTACTCTCATAACTGTTTTTTTATAATTTAAATATGATGATTGAAAAATACGGAAATTAATTGTGTTTTCAAGACTAACATGGTTTGTGATAGGTATGATTTTGAGTTATAAATTTCTAAAAATATCTTGATATAGAACTTCTTTTTTTGTAAAAAAGGTGTTGATAAAATAAAAACAATTAAGGTAAAAAGATAAATGGAAATAAAACATGTTTTTCAATCTCAGATTCCCTTTTATAGGGTGATTTCATTACTTTTTTCTTCAATCGCTGATTGTAAAAGCGATTTAAAGGTTGATGAAATGATCTTGGCCGCTTGGAATGCCAATGTGTGTTCTTGTGAACATCTTTGTGATTCTTTTTCGAAGGTTCATGCTCAGTGGGTAAGCTTTTATGATGATTTTTATCAGGTATTGAGAGTTATTGATACTTCTTCTCATGGTAGTATGAGTGTGATTGTCAGGGGTAATCAGTCAGATGCCGTTATGGATAAGTCACCGATTTATGGTGTTTTGTTCGAGTGTGAAACTGAAAATGATAGGAGTATTTATGTAGCTCAATCATTGTGCGAGAATCTTAGAAAATTAGCTTAATCTTTGTTATAAATTGCGAGTTGAGAATATTCAATTCGCTTTTTGTTTTTTTTTAAACAAAACTAGTAATCGGAAACGACTACTAGTATTTGTATGGGGTTACTTGTTTTTGAGGATAGTTAGTTCTTTGAAATCCTCAAATTCACTTAGCAATTCTTCTTCAATGTTCTTTAACCTTTTAGCAGTGCAGATATTGAAATGTCCGTATTTTTCAAGTATATCACATATCGTGAAAACTTTTTTTACGTTCTTTTCATTTGTGGTGATTTTTCTGCAGAAGAGGGTGTAAAATGAGATAGAAGAAACTAGTAAATCAAGTTCGTTTGCATATGGGATATATGCATTTCTGTAAAACTCATCAATGTAGGAGTTATCCTCCTGCATATCAGGATCTTTTCGATTCTTTTCGGCAGATTCTTTTATTGAAAAGAGAATTGCACGTAGTCGAGAATCACGTTTGTAAACTTTCTTTTCTATACACTTCATAGCATTTTGTTTTTTTGTTACTATTGACTTTATTTAAATTGATTGTTCTTTTCAAGATAAAATAAAAATCCTAAGTGTGGTTTACACATAGGATTTTTTGACATTGTTGGTGAGCTTACTATTTTCGTATCTTGTTCAGAATTGCATTGATGCTTGATGTGCTTGTGTTGGCTGAGATGCCAAGTAACCTGCGGCGTTTTTGCTCACGTTTTGTTCTTTCTAGTTTGAATCGTCTGCGCTCGGCACTTCTCCGAGCTTTTTCATAAATGTTCTTTTTTCTCATACGTTTAACTTTTTTTATTTGTTTTTTTAATAGGGTAGTTGAAATATACTAAAACGGTTCTTTATATTCAAGTATAAATTAAGAAAAAAATGTCTTTTTATATTATGTCACAATTTTACAATTTGTCACTCTTTTATCTTTATTAAACGTATGTTTAATTATCACTTTTTGATTGTTTGATGTATAATTGATATGTCGGTTTTAATACATTATTGTAAAAATTGATGAAGAGATTTTTGGGTATCTTATCATTGATAATAGTTGTAGGTACTGAGGTATTAACACCAATTACTTATGCTAATGATTTAGTTTTAAATGAAGAAGTTTACCAAAGTGTAGATTCCAATATTTCTGATATTCCTGAAAATGATAATGTAGCATGAGATCAAAATAATGTAAGTTGAGATAATAATTTTTCTGATGATACTGATGAAGATACTTGAGAACAAGGATCTCTTTCTTCTGAATGAGAAGAAAATGATGGAACAGTAGAACCGACTGAAACTGATGAAAAAGATAATCAAGAACAGACAGAAACTGAAGAATCAGATACTCAAGAACAAACAGAGACTAATTCAGTTACAGCAACTGAAGATGAACAATGAACTGATACTATTCAATGTGAAGATGCTATTCTTCATGGTATTTATGATGAGGAATGTGTATTCCAAGAAAAATGTGAGGATTGATATAATCTTGAAGAAAATGAATGTGTTTTAAGTGAAGATACAGGTTCTGATCTATGAGAAAATGAAGAAACTGTTGAAGAAAATAAGGAAGAAGAAAGTTCTTCAGCAGTAGTTGTTGAAGATACAGATTTCAGCTTTATTGATAGTTTAAGTGATATTGCTAAAGAAATTATCTGAGGATTGAGATATTTCTTTACTAGAGATAGTGATTCATTTATCAAATATTCAACTAGTGGTGATGAAGGAATTATTGTATTGATAGATCCAGAAAATGGAGATTCAATGACAATTATGGATAAGAACTTATGAGCTGAAAGTACTAGTGAAGAAGATGAGAAATCTTATGGAAATTATTACCAATGGTGAAGTAATAATTGAATTAGTGGTGATAAAATTGCTGATTTTATTGAGAATGAAGAAGTAAATAGTACTGGAGATTGGAATGGAGATGATGAAGAAATTCAAGGTCCATGTCCAACATGATATCATATTCCAACACAAAATGAGTGGAATGATTTAGTTAATGTTTGGAGAAAAATTCATACTCAAGATGTTAGAGAAAATGTTGATGATGAGGGTGTATCAACTGTTATAAGAAAGACAAGAAGTACTAAAGGATCAATCTTATTAACTTCACTTGAGAAATGTAATGAATGAGATGTTGAAGTTGAATGAAAGTGTATTGCAGAAAATGAAATTTCTGGTTTAGAATCATTGTTTATGAGTGATTTAAAATTGCCAAAAGCATGAAGTTATTCTGCAAATGGTGAATATAGAGATGGAGTATGAAGTTATTGGACTGTTACTCCTAGTGAGAATGTAACAACACAATCTGAAATCTTTAGTATTGATAAGTATTTTGGTAAAGGGATTTATGATGATGAGAAAGATAGAACATCATGGCATAATGTAAGATGTTTCTTAGATACAAAAGTTAAAGAAAAAGTAGTAGAGAATAATTTGAATAAAGAAGAAATTGTTTGAGAGTTAGAGCATGATGGAGTAGCTGTTAAGGTAATTGCTCCTGTTGGTTCTTTTTATGAAGGAACTGAACCTAGAATTAAAGTAATTACTGAAGATGATTGATTAGATGATGTAAAAGATGAAATTGCTGGTTCTCAGGATAATGTGAGCAAGGAATCTAAGATGGTAGCCTTTGATATTTCTTTTATGTATAAAGTTTGAACAGGTGAAATTGAAGTTCAACCAGTAGAAGGTAAAACTGTTAAAGTATTATTTGATTATAAATTAAATGATGATTTCTTAAATGCTGAAACTGATGAGAATCAAGAAGTAAAAGTATTCCATTTGGAAGAGACTAAAGAAACAGTAGAGGAAGATGTTGATTCTGAACAGTGAGAAACTGTTGAAGAAGTAAAAACTACTGTAGTTGATGTTACTAATGAGGAAGAAAGTGCTGGAACATGATTGATTGTTGCTGATTGAGAAAGTTTTTCTATTTATGTGCTTACTTTAGTAGAGAATAATAGTGATATTATTACATTGGATTGAAATGGCTGAATGTTAGATGATGATACTAATATTGTTAATTTGGAATGTGATAATGAAACTAATATTTGTACTTGAGATATTTCTTCAGTGTATGAAAATATTGAATTCCCTGGTGTAACAAGGCAACATGCGTTTTTCTTATGATGGATTGGATCTTGAACAGATACTTGATTGGATGTATTGACAAAGAATCCTATTCTTTCAACATGAACAGTTGCTGGTCATACTTATAAGGCGAAATATACTTGTGATTATGGTTATGTGGATATAGATAATGTGTGTGTTCTATTGGCTGATGCTCCTGCTACATGATTGGTCTATGATAGTGAATCACAAACTATTACTGTGTGGTGAAATGTAAATGGTACTAAGATGAGATATACTATACAAGATAGGAATGTTGGGGCAACAGAAACATGAGCATATAATGTTTATACTGCTGCTTCTAGATGAAAATATTTTCAATATTGAAATAATAATTGACTATATAAGGGACAATCAACTACATTTTTGAATAGTTCTGTTGATGTGTGAAACGTTATACCAAGTACTTATTCTGGTAATTTAACTGATATAAATAAATTTCCTTATGTTACAAATAATTGAACTTGATATTTAAATATATGGTGATATTTTTCGAAAGATAATGATTGGCAGGCAAGGCGTTGACCTTGTGATGAAGGTTATCATGTACCTTCTGATTCAGAGGCTACAAATTTAATAAAAGCTTTGTGATGAACTTCTCGATCTGGCCTTTTGGAACAATTATGGATGCCATGAGTATGATGGTGATATAATAATGGTAGTACATTAGGAACTGCAAAAGATTGTGAAGATGGGGGTAGATGTCAATGAAAATATCAGCAATCGAAAATCCAATCAGTAAGTACTCGTTCTTATTTTAGATTTGAGAGTGGTCAACTTTGAACGGTGTCAAGCAATGATGCTAATCGTTATTTTCCAGTTCGTTGTTTCCAAGATTATGCTAATTGTTCACAAGGGCAAATAAAACAGTGACTAAATTGTTTAGATTACACTTGATCTGTAATTACATTTGATGCTTGAACAAATTGATGAATATCTTGAGATGCTCAATATTTAGATGATGAATATGAGTTTACTCTTGATTTATCCAATTATACTGCTGAAAAACCTTGATATTATTTTGTATGATGGAGCGAAGATAAGGATGCAAGGAGGTGATTAATTGGAGAACAAGCATTTACGGGAAGTACCATTTTGTATGCTATTTTCCTTAAATTATCTATTTATACATTTGAAGATACTGAATGAAATATATTATGAACTTGATATTATGAATCTTGAGCGGTATCTGACATGACAAAACTCATTCCTTTGAGTTATTATAGTAGTTCAAATGACACTTTTATTTATGAAGATTTGATAACTCTTGGAGTTGTAGAGTCGTGAAAATGAAGAATATGGTCTCCTGAGTTACCTAGTGATTGAATAGCAACAGGTGATTTGGTATTACAGTGAGAAATTGATGATGTATTTACGTATAATTTTCTGGATATAAATGGTGTTAGTTATTATTCAGGTTTAGTGATTTCTTGATGAGTTATAAAAGAGCCAGCTAATCCAGGTAAACAAGGTAATTATCAATTTATTTCTTGGTATGAAGATTCTGGTTTTAATACAGAGTTTGATTTTGAAACTAGAATTGTTGATAATGTAACATTATATCCAAAATTTAGGCAATTATATTGTTCATTTACAACTGGTACTTCAACATTATGATGATTAAAAATTACATGATTTGATTGAGAGCAAAGTGATGACTGTTTAACTCATTTTGTAGTTCCAAGTGAAATAAATTGAGAGGCTGTTGTTGAGATTGCTTCCAATGCTTTTATTTGGTCGAGTGATAAACAAATAATTACTTGAGAGATAAATCTTCCTGACTCTATTTTGAAGATAGATAAATATGCTTTTAAGAACAATGATATATCGTGAAGTTTTAGATTCCCTAAAAATCTTACTTATCTTGAAGAGGAAGCTTTTTATGGTAATGAAATATCATGAACATTAAAATTTCCGTGAACTATATTGAGTAAGATTATGGGAACTGCTTTTAGATGTAATTTAATTGAAAACTTAATAATATCAGAGGGAATTACGAAGGTTAATCCAAATGCATATAATACAGATTGATGTACAAGCAAAAAATCCTTAAAATCAGTTATATTCCCAACAACATTAGAATCTATTGCTGGACATGCATTTAAACACCAAAATATTTCAGGAAAGTTAATTTTACCTGAATCATTAACAAGTATTGCGGAAAAAGCATTTAGAGGGAACAATATATCTTGAAGCCTTGAACTTCCTGAATCATTAACACGAATAGGAGCTGAAGCGTTTTTTGATAATAATATATCATGAAAGTTAAGAATACCATGAAGTGTTTGAGAAGTAACTACAGCATTTGAATGTAATCTTATTGAGGAATTAGAAATTTGAGAGTGAACTACGAAAATTGATAATCATGCGTTTAATACAAGTGATTGTAAGACAAAGCAAACCTTAAAAAAGTTGAAATTACCAGAAACACTTGAATCAATATGAGATTCTGCATTTTACTTTCAAAAAATAGAATGAGAGTTTATATTTCCTGAGTCATTAACAACACTTTGAACTGCTGTATTTAAGGGTAATAATTTATCATGAACACTAACTGTGCCATGAAGATTAAATTGATGAAGGTTAAATGGTGCTTTTAGATGTAATGAATTTGAAAGTGTGATTGTAGAGTCGTGAATATCACTTATTTGAGAAAATGCATTTTATGATAAAACTGATTGTCCTGAATCTAAGTTTAAAATTAAAAATGTTCAATTACCATCAACGTTGACGTGAATTGAATTTAATGCTTTTAGAAATCATCAATTAACATGAATATCATTGTGAGAAAATGTTAGATTTATATGGAGTGATGCTTTTGCATGAAATAATATAAAAAGTGTTTATATTCCAGATTCTATGGTTAGTTTATCTGGTGGTGCTTTTAATCAGTGAAAATGAGAAAATGTCTATGTTACTTGATATGTGACTACAAAAAATTCAACACTAGATTATACATGAGCATATATTTCTCCTGTATATCAACTCTATACTTATACTTTTGTAGATGAAACTGGAACTGTTTTATGAACATGATATTATCCAGAAATATTAGAATCTAATACAACGAAATTAATACCATTAGATTATTATAATTGAATAGGTGATATTAGTACTTTTACAAGTGTTGATTCTTTGATTAATTCTGGTGCATGACATATTGTAAGATGGAGTACAGAATTATCAGAAAATTCTGTAGTAACACAGAATTTAGTTGTTACATGAACGGTTGTAGAACTTCATAGTGTTACCTTTAAAAATCCATTTACTGGTGATATTGTTAAGCAGGTTGCTCATAATGAAATTGTAGAAAGACCAGCTGATTATGTAAAGGAATGATTTGCTTTTGATTGATGGTATTCTGGTGATACTAAGTTTGTATTTACAACACCAATTGTCTCAGATTTAGTATTAACTGGAGTTTATATTCCTGTTAAATATCAGTTATCATTCTATTCTGATAAGAATAAAACTGATCTTTTATCATGAATTCTTTATGATTTTAATGAAGTAGTTTCAACTAATCCTTTAGCAGATCCTATAAAAACAGATTATGATTTCTTGTGATGGAAAGCTATAACTTGAGATTATGATATTAGCTTCCCATTAACTATGACTTGAGATTTGGAGGTTTATGCAAATTGGGAAAGTCCAAAATATGAGCATTTAACGGGATGGAATTGATGTTATAAATATGAAACTTATACAGGAACTTCAGATAATCAATTTTATGCAGAAATTATTGATTATTCTTGAGGTAATAGCTGTACGACAGAGAATTTAACAATGCCAAATACTATTACGAGAAATTGAAGATTATATACAATTAAGAAGTTATGATGAGGTTCTTTTAATCATAAAGGTCTATCATGAGCAATTACATTGCCTACTTCTTTGGAAGTTATTTGAAATGGAGCATTACATAGTAATTCTTATATCACATCAGTAAATATTAGTGAGTGATTAGTATCAATTTGAGATGCACCTTTTGCATATGATACGAGATTGAAAGAAATTAATTTACCTAATACCTTAAAAGTAATAGGTTGATGAGCATTTTATAGTGGATGACTTGATCATATTACTATTCCATCATCTGTAGAAGTGATAAGTTGATGAGCATTCCAAAATAATAGATTAAGTTCAATAACTATATTATGAAATAGCTTGAGAGAAATATGAGATTATGCATTTAATTGATCAACTGTAACTTGAGTTAGATTACCAGATTCTTTGGAAACTCTTTGAAATAAAGCATTTTGTACTAGTAATTGAACAAATACATGATCTATCGTGTGAATTCTTACTTCGTCAGCTACTGTAGAAAATCGTATAGCACAATTAAGTTGATCACACAATGATACTTGTTTGGATTTAAAGAAATCTTCATATACAATTAAATTTGTTAATTATGATTGAAATGAGTTACAATCAAGTGAAGTAGAGTATAATGTGTTGCCTGTTTATAATTGATCTACTCCTCAAAAGCCTTCAGATGCACAATCTAATTATCATTTTGTATGATGGACCCCTACAATAGTAGAAGCTACTGAAGATGCTGTATATACAGCAACATTTGATAGTTATCCAAGGAGATATACGGTAACTTTTGTAGATGAAAATGGAACAACTGTATTAAAGGCAGCAACAGAGTATGATTATTGAACACCAGCTGCAAGTATTGTAAAACCAGCAGCAGATCCTACAAAGGCAGCAACAGATCAATATACGTATACATTTGCATGATGGAGTCCTGAATTAGCGGAGGTAACATCAGATGTGATATATACGGCAACTTATAGTTGAACATTGAATAAATATACGGTAACTTTTGTAGATGAAAATGGAACAACAATATTAAAAGAGGCAACACAGTATGATTATTGAACACCAGCTGCAAGTATTGTAAAACCAGCAGCAGATCCTACAAAGGCAGCAACAGATCAATATACGTATACATTTGCATGATGGAGTCCTGAATTAACGTGAGTAACAGAAGATGCCACTTATTTTGCTACCTATAGTTGAACAGTTAATCAATATACAGTGACATTCTATGATGAGAATGGTACAACATTATTAGGTACAAAGACTGTAGACTATTGAGCTAATGCTACATATCAAGGAGAAACGCCAAGTAAACAAGCAACAGATCAATATACCTATGAATTCTCTGGATGGTATACATCGAATGTATGATGAGAAGTTGATGATTTGAGTAATGTTGTTAGAGATAGAAATGTATATGCTAGATATAGAGCTATATTAAATAAATATATTGTAACATATGATAGGTGAACAAATAAATGAACAGATGAAACAGTTACAAGGAATGTAGATTATTGAACACTTCAACTTACATGAGAAGGAGCTGAACAGGCTGAAAGAGAATGATATGAATTTGTTTGATGGGCAACTTCAGCAAACCAGACTTGAGTAGTTGATTCTTATTTAATTGATGGTAATAAGACATTCTATGCTGTTTATAAAAAGATTTGAAGTCGAAAAGATATAACTATTCATCTTAATGGTAATACATGATTTGTTTATAATGGTGAAACATATAATCATAATTGGTCATTTAGTTGATGTCAATTTAAAGACATTTACAATCTAGAACCTGAAAGTACTGAATGTAGTTTTGTATTTACATTACCTGAAATCTGAGCACCAGTAGCAACTCCTCATGTTTTGTGATGGACTACAGGTGAAACATATCCTTCAGATGGAGTAGTATTATATGCGGTTCCATGACAAATATTATTAACTTGAACTCTTGATTCTGAGTTACATCTTTATGCACAAACTAAATCTGATGAAAAAACATATACGGTAACTTATGCAACAGATAGTAGAGTTAATCCAATTTGAACAGGTTCTGATTCATGCATGGTTCCATCAACATACAACTGAGTTGTACAATCAAATGTTTGTCCAGCAGAAAATGCAATTACACTTCCTGATTTGACGGCTAGGCAGTGATATAATACTCCAGTATGGAATGATTGAACTCAGTCATATAATCCTTGAACTTCAATTGTATTAAGTACAAATATTACTCTAACATGAACAGCATCTCCAAATGAACAAACATCATATATAGTGCAACATTATTTTCAGATGCTAGAAAATAATGCAATAAGTAATAAATATCATCTCAGTGGAACGGATACAGGATTAAGTTGACAAACAGATAGTATTTTAACTCTTTCAAGTCTTGCTAAAGCTGATGGTGATATTCCATGATATTCTTATTCAAAAGCAAGAATTAATGGAGATGTTGTAGATGAAATAGATTTAACAGATATTTCAGAATATCAAGATACAGCAGCAATTGATCCAGAATGAAATCTTGTAATAAAGCTTTTCTATACTAGAAAATCATATAATTATAATGAAACTAATGTACCACATGCTAGTATACAGAGATCTCCTTTATTAAGTCAGTATTATTATGGTCAAAATATTATCTTCACTTGATTGGTTGATGGAGGATATTCATTCTCATGATTTACTATTAATAATGTAACTTATAATGGTTCAGTATTGAATTATCAAGTTTGAACATCAAATATTGTAGCAACTCCAATAATAAGAGAACATACATATACAATACATTTTGATGGAAGCTGAGCAACCGAGGGAAGTGTTGATGATATAACAGGATATTATTCAGATACTATTCAGCTTCCTAGTAATACAGAAGAATGAAATAAATTTGAAAAGCTTGGATATCATTTTATATGATGGTCTAGGGCTGGTGAATCAATAATTTTGGATACAATTACTAATTGAACATCTGATGATAATTGAGAAATAACTTTATTTGCACAATGGGAAGAAAATTCTACTGGTTCATATAGAGTAGAACATTATATAGAGCCTATTGAGTGATGAGATGAGGAGAATTATCAATTCTATTCATGATTAGATTATTCTGCAAATACTCATTCTGTAGTTACATGAGCAAGAATTTGAATTCTATGATTTGATACACCGTCAGAAAAGACTTGAATTGTATTATCAAATAATTCTTTGGTAATAAAGTATTATTATCATAGAAGTTCTTATACATTTACATTTAATGCTTGAGTTGGAGCTGTGTTCTCTGATGGTTCGACTTCAACATGAATTGATTTTAACTATGGTAGACAGGTTGAATTTCCAGCTGGTCTTAGTTTAATTAACACATGATTTACTTTTGATTCATGGAATCCACAATTTAGTGAAATGCCTGCTTCCAATAGTTCATCAACAGCTCAATGGAATGAGAATCATTATGTCATTAAGTTTAATGCAAATTGAGGAATATGAGATATGGATGATATTAGTGGGGTAGGATATACTGAGGATAGGTTATTAACAAATAATTCTTTCACTAGAAATTGATATCATTTCTTATGATGGAGTAAAAATCAATGAGCTACTGAGCCAACTTATAATAATTGAGCATCAGTAAATAGATTGACAGATATAGATAATTGAGAGATTATTTTATATGCTGTATGGTCAAAAGATACTTATGAAATAACATATAATTTAGCATGATGAAGCCTAGAACCATGAAAGACAAATCCAGAATCTTATTCAATAACAGATACAGAAATTACATTAAATAATCCGGTAAGAGAGTATTATACTTTTGCATGATGGGAATGAACAGAACTTTCTGAGAAAACAGAAACTGTTGTAATACCTCAAGGTTCTACTGGTAATAGAAGCTATGTAGCAAGGCGAACACCTATTATGTACAGTATTTCATATAATTTAGATGGTGGTTCATTACAACAATGAGATACAAATCCGTTAGAATATTCAATTGAAAGTTGAAGTATTGAAATTAAGAATCCTGTTAAGGATTGATATACTTTTATATGATGGACTTGAACTGATTTGCAGGAATTATCTTTAACATTAGTAATTCCAGCATGAAGTACAGGGGATAGATCATATGTAGCAAATTGGTCAATTAATAAATATAAGGCAAGTTTCATGAATGAAAATGGAGCTAAGTTATATGAATATTATGCTGATTATAATACTATTCCACAATACGTTTGAGCAGAACCAAGTAAGTCTGCAGATCAACACTATACTTATAGTTTTAAGTGATGGGATCCTGTTCCTAGTGCTATAACAGAAGATAGTGTTTATACTGCAACATATAATTCAACGGTAAATGAGTATACCATTACATTTGAGGATGAAAATTGAACAGAAATATCAAGTACAAAATATGCATATGGAACATCAGCTGAAGATATAGTAAAACCAGCAGATCCAACAAAGTCAGCGACAGCACAGTATACCTATGCATTTGCATGATGGAGTCCTGCAGTAGTTGAAGTAACATCAGATGCGACATATACTGCAACATATAGTTCAACAGTAAATGAATATACTATTACATTTGAGGATGAAGATTGAACAGAAATATCAAGTGCTGAATATGCATATGGAACACCAGCTGCAAGTATTGTAAAACCAGCAGATCCAACAAAGTCAGCGACAGCACAGTATACCTATGCATTTGCATGATGGAGTCCTGCAGTAGTTGAAGTAACATCAGATGCGACATATACTGCAACATATAGTTCAACAGTAAATGAATATACTATTACATTTGAGGATGAAGATTGAACAGAAATATCAAGTGCTGAATATGCATATGGAACACCAGCTGCAAGTATTGTAAAACCAGCAGATCCAACAAAGTCAGCAACAGCACAATATACGTATACATTTGCATGATGGAGTCCTGCAGTAGATGAAGTAACTTCAGATGCAACATATACAGCAACTTATGATAGTACTTTGAGGCAATATACGATAATCTTTAAAAATGATGATGGAAGTGAAATAGAAAGTCAAACATTGAATTATGGTTTATGAATTGTTCCACCGGTTGCAACAAAAACTTGAACAGCTCAATATACGTATACATTTGCATGATGGGATCCTGAATTATCTGATTGAGCAACAGTTTCTGGTGATGCAGTTTATACAGCAACTTATACTACAACAACAAATACTTATAAAATTATATGGAAGAATGAAGATGGAACAGTATTAGAAACAGATGCAGCTGTAGCATATTGAACAACTCCTGTTTATAATTGAGAGACACCTCAAAAAGATTGAGATGCACAATATTCATATCATTTTGATACATGGTCTCCTGCAGTTTCTCAAGTAGTATGAAATGCAACTTATATGGCGACGTATACTCAAGAAACTAATCTATATACAGCAATATTTAATAATTATGATTGAGAAAAGCTATTTGAAGTAAATAATATTCCATATTGAACTGTGCCAACTTATGGTTGATCAACTCCGGTAAGACCTCAAGATGAGCGCTATATTTATACATTCAATAATACTTGGTCTCCTAGTCTGGAATGAATAACTTGAGATACAACATATGTAGCTCAATATGATAAGGAAGATAGACTTTATACAATTACTTTTAAAGATTGAGATGAGGAGTCTTCAAATACATATCTATATATGACAGCTACTTGAGATTTACAAATTCCAAATCGAAGTAGAATATGACATACATTAGTTTGGCAACCTGAGTTATTGCCAGTTGTACAAGATCAGGTTTATACAGCAAGTTATGTGAGAAATAGTTATAAGGTTTCTACATTAGCTGAAACTTGAGTTGACCATATTGATGGTTCATGAATGTACTTATATGAAGCAGAAGTAACATTTACATGATATGCAAAGTCATGATATCATTTTGATGATTGAGATGTAGTATTAACTCATACATTCAATGTTCCTGCTTATGATTCAATAGTAAAGATGAATGCTAATCCAAATATGTATAAGGTTAGATATCTTAAGAATTGATGAGTATGAACACCTATGGCAGATCAAACTTTCACTTATGATGAAACATGAGCTTTAGCTGTAAATACTTTTGTAAAGACTTGATCATATTTTAAGTGATGGTTAGATGAAGATAATAATATGTATTCAGATGGTCAGGAGGTTATCAACTTAACTGGTGAAGATAATTGAATAGTATTATTAATTGCACAATGGAGTGATACAGCTAAACATACATTAAAGGTAATTGATACAGATTGATCTGTATTACAGACTAAATTATATTCTTCTTGAGATATTATTAGTTTGGATACACCAACAAAGAAATGATATTTGTTTGTTGAATGGACAAATTATCCTGAGAATGGATTGATGCCTGATAGAGATATAGAAATTTGAGTGGTATGGAAAGTAAATCCTGATGATCAAGGTCAGTCATCATGACAGGCATGAGGATGATGAGGAAGAATAGTACCTAGAGAAGATAAAGTGATAATTCCAGAAGAAGAGGAGCATTGAGCTGCTCAAGAAAGTTGATTACAAGAGGTTGTACAGCCAAAAGAAACTGATAAAGATAATGATTTAAGTTTAACATTATATCAATGGGCTTATAAATATTGAATTACAACAAAACGTGAGGATGAATCAAATCCTGATTGAGTACTTCTTAGATGACATATGGCAAAGATTATGGTTAATTATGTGGTTAATGTATTATGAAGAAAGGAGCCAAAAGTAATACCTGATCGTTGTAGTTTTATTGATAATGAAATTGATTGGAAATCAGAAGAGATTAAACAATATTCTAAGAGGGCTTGTGCATTATGATTGATGTGAATTAATGTAGAGACATTTAATCCTAATGCTGTAGTAACGAGAGCTCAATTTGGAACTGTTTTATCTAGAGTATTGTGGTGAGATAAGTACAATTTAACTGGTGCTTCTTATTATGACTTACATCTAAAGGCATTAAAGAGAAAATGAATAATGACAAAAATTGAGCATCCTATCAATGTTGTTGAAATAAGGAAATGGGCTTGGTTGATGTTGAGAAGAGCCTATGAAGATTATGAAATAAAAGATTAATACATCTTGACAATTATTGGTTATTTGATTATATAATTATCATACAGAAAGAAGTGATTAGGAGTCCTTCACTCTGTTGCCATCAGTAAATTGAGTCTTTTTCTGGTGGACTTTCTATTCTTTGAGTAGAGTACCTCTTTGAGGCAAGCGGTTATGTGTAGCTTTAATTAATGTATTATTGCTTTTCCGTTATGAGCTTTGTTGTAGGAACAAAATTTGCTTGTTATGAAGAATAAAATGAGCATTTGAGGTAGACCGAAGATTCCCTCCTTATTCTACTCTAATTTAGACTCAAAGAGGGCAGGTGATTCATCTGTCCTCTTCCTTATTAAGATAATAAAACATAAAATAACCCCAAAAAAAACAAAAACAAATGAAACAGTTATGTGAATTATTTAAGGAAGTGATTGATGGCGGTCAAGAAGAGAACAAAACTCGTACGCTATCTTTCCAGTTTGAAGTGTGGTCTGATAAGACGTTTAGGGCTTTGCCATTTATTGGTAATCACAAGGGTGTTTTGTTGGATCAGTTTGATTTCATGAAGGAATGGTTCGGAGAACTTTCTGACTCTGAGTTGAGAATTGCAAAGGATGGTGTCCCCTTGAATTCTATTTCTCACCTGGTTGAGCAGTTGATGTTGGGTGATAATCAGTTTGGATTTTCTTTGATGAAGAAGGATGATCCTACTGAGTTTATCTTCCGTCAGTTTGGCTGTATCGAGAGTCAGGAAACAGAAGACTTTTTAAGTCATGAGCCTCTAACTCGTCATCCTTCGCTTGAGATTAGTATCAATACTCCGACGGAACTTCTTGGCATTCCGCTCATTGTTAACTCAGGACTTGTTATGTTCGTTCTTCTTGCTCATTATTCGAAGATAACTGAACTGTGGGCAAAGACAAACAATTATGTTATTGGCGAACTTCATGTCTCTTTTAACAGAGGAATTACGGTATCTGACATGAAGGAGGCAAAAGCTTTCCTTGATAGGATACCAGCCTTGAGACTTTGGTCTCTTCTTATCAAAAATCAGACTCCATATATTGAGAGTCTTGATGTGGAAAAGGAGGTCTTTGTTGATGCGGACTTTGAAAATCTCTTGAAGTAACGGAACTCAAGTATTTATTTGGTGGGATGTGAATAACGTCCTACCTTTTTTTAATAATCGAGAATGAAATTTAGTGGTCATAAATTACAACTTCTTACAGTCATATCTGCTCAGAATTCTCAAGTTTGTATTTTTCGTCATGCTTTTTTTGCTTCTACGATGAAGTAATCATATATTTCTTTGGCTTCTTTAAATGGAGCTGAATGGACAAAATCGAGTTTAGTTCCTTTTAAACTCCTTCAATAGAGTGTGAAATTTGAAATGAATAAGATTTCTCAGTTTATGTCATTTAATGAGGTGTTTATTGCTCAATCTTCTCAGCTAAGGCATTTAAGTAATGGTATTTTTTTTATAATTCTTGCAATTTTTTCTTTATAGTTTTTATAATCTTCGTCATGAACTCAGAAATATATTATAAGTCATTTTCATATTTCTCTGTGTATGTTTTCTGATTCGATATCTAATGTTGCTGATGCTACTTGTTGAATTAGTAATCTCATGATGTTTTTTATTTATAAAATTACCTTTTTATATTCCATTGTTTTTAAAAAGCAAGAAAAGGAGTACCTGATTCAAGTACTCCTTTTGATTTTGTAGAAGATCTTTGTTAAGTGCTTTTTTTCTCTTCTCCCCATCCGAGTCTCCAAACGACCATTAACAGAGTTGCCATTGCAATAGCGAACAGTATCCATACGAAGAATATATCTATATTAATGAAAGATACAGCCTTCCAATAATAGAGTATAATCCAGATTAAGAATATGGTTGATACTGCAGAAGTGTACCTCATGTTATGGAAGAATCCATAGAATGTAGATCCAAAATGGATTAGAGTGAGGATGATGGTGCTTGCAAGGAACAGGAAATGGTGGTTCCCAAGATAAAATGCTTGTGCAAATCCCCAGTAGCATACTAGTCCTCCAATTAGGCAGAAGATAGGGGAGAGATAGTCCTTTTTCTCTTGATCCTTTTCAAATGACCACCATGCGGTTGCGAGAGTGGTTGCAATCAGACCTATTGGAATGAATGCAACAGCAATAACTATATAACACTCAAAGAACCTGAGTATAGCAAGAGTGGCAGCTAGTGAAAGACAGCCAATTCCTCCTATAACTTCAGGATTTTCCTTTGTCCTTAAGCCATTGTATACAATGCAAAGGGACACGATAGCGAACAGAGTCGCAATGATGTAGTAAAGATCCATAAAGCATTTATTTGTTTTTTGTTTGGATTTTTATTATAAAAATTATTTATTAGAAAATCAAGTAATATTTTAAATTAGTATATTTTTAAAAATGTCAATATTTCAGGTGCGATTTATCTTTGCATATGGAGGGGAAAAAACTATAAATTTTTAGATTTTACATATTATAAATTGTTTATTATTATGAAAGCAACCAGTATTAAGACTATCTTTCAGAATTATGAAGAAATGATAGGAGAAAACCTAGTTATTAAGGGTTGGATAAGGAGTTTAAGAGATTCTAAAACTTTTTGATTTATTGAGGTTAATGATGGATCTTATTTAAAAAATTTACAGGTTGTTTTTAATGATAATTTAAATAATTTCGCTGAAATATGTAAATTTACTACTGGTAGTAGTATTGAAGTTCATTGAGAACTTGTAAAATCTGAATGAGCTAAACAAGCATTTGAACTTAAGGCAACAGAAGTAATACTTATTTGATGAGCTGATGAGACTTATCCTCTTCAGAAAAAGAGACATTCATTTGAATATTTAAGAACAATTGCTCATCTTAGATGAAGAACAAATACTTTTTCTGCTGTATTTAGAATTAGAAGTTTGTTAGCTTTTGCTATCCATGATTATTTTAATAAAAATTGATTTATTTGGGCTCATACTCCTTTGATTACAGCAAGTGATGCAGAATGAGCATGAGAAATGTTTCAGGTGTCTACATTAGATTTTATGAATCTTCCTAGGAATGAAGATTGAACAGTTGATTATACTAAGGACTTTTTCTGAAAAAAAGCTTCTTTGACTGTAAGTTGACAATTAGAAGGGGAAACTTTTGCAACTGCATTTGGTAAGATTTATACTTTTGGACCTACTTTCCGTGCAGAAAATTCTAATACAACAAGACATTTATCAGAGTTTTGGATGATTGAACCTGAAATAGCTTTTGCTGATTTGGAAGATAATATGGATGTTGCTGAAGGTTTATTAAAATATGCTTTTGGTTATGTGTTAGAGAACGCACAAGCAGAAATGGAGTTCTTTGATAAGTTTATTATGCCTTGAGTAAAAGAGAGACTTGAAAAGTTGGTTAATGCTAAATTTGCTAAGGTTACTTACACAGAGGCTATTGAATTATTGAAGAAATCTGGACAAAAATTTGAGTATGCACCTGAATGGTGAATTGATATGCAAACTGAACATGAAAGATGTTTATCTGAAAAAATATTTAATGGACCAGTTTTTGTAACTGATTATCCAAAAGAAATTAAGGCTTTCTATATGAAAATGAATGAAGATGGTAAAACTGTAAGAGCTGTTGATCTTTTAGTTCCTGGTGTTGGTGAATTAATTTGAGGTTCTCAAAGAGAAGATGATTATGATAAGTTAAGAAATAGAATGATAGAATTATGAATGGATCCTGAAGCTTATTCATGGTTCTTGGATCTTAGAAAATATGGTACTGTACCTCATTCTTGATTCTGAGTTGGTTTTGAAAGATTGGTTATGTATGTTTCTTGAATGGAGAATATTCGTGATGTTATTCCTTTCCCAAGAACTCCAAAGACATGTGAATTCTAGTAAATATTAGTACTTCCTTTTAAATAAATTAAAAACTATGGCTAAGAAATTGCTTGATACTCTTGAATCTGAAAATAAGAAAGAATTGAAAAGTGAATCTAAGAATATTGAAAAGTCTAAGCAAGATAAAAAAAAGGAGAAAAAAATTTCAAATAAAAAGATGTTGAATAAGTCTCCTAATGGTTTTTCTATGTGGCGAATTTATTGATTCCTTTTTGTGATTTGTATTACTTGGGGATTGAGGTCATTAGATTCTGCAACACCAACAAATCTTGCTGCTAATACATGAACGATGGTTTCAATTGATGAAACTGAAGAAATAACTCTTAACCAATGGTTAGATTATTATCGTTCAGGTGATTTTAAAAACGTTGTTGTAATAAATGATCAGGAATTAGAATGATATAAATTTTTATCTTCTGGTGAAACTGAGACTTATTTTCAAGGAAAAATCTCTACAGAAAAATATAAGCGTTTTAAAACTGAGAAGTCTGATACTTTAAGTATTCTTGATCTTTGAATTGCATTAACTTGAGATACTGAGGTTTCTTTAGTTCATAAAGATCAAAGTATTTGGGAAAAATTAGCAGAGCAAATGTGATGAATTGTTCTTTTGTTATTAGCTTTGGCTATTTGAGTTAGATTTATTCTTCCTAAGGCTTGAGCAAATTGAATGTTTGGTATGAAGGTTTGAAAAGAGAATAAAAAGAATGAATCTAAAACAAAGTTCTCAGATATTGCTTGAATGGATGAGGTTAAAAATGAATTAATTGAAATTATTGATTATTTGAAAGAACCAGAGAAATATCAAAAAATTTGAGCTAGACCTCCAAAGTGAGTGCTTTTATATTGAGCACCATGATCTTGAAAAACACTTCTTGCTAGAGCAGTTGCTGGTGAAGCATGAGTTGCTTTTTTCTCTGCATCATGATCTGAATTTATGGAAATGTTGGTTTGAATGTGAGCTGCAAGAGTAAGAAAACTTTTTGAACAGGCTAAGGTTGCGGGTAAAGCTATTATTTTTATTGATGAAATTGATGCTATCTGAAAGAAAAGAGGAGTTTGATACACTTGAGGTCATCAAGAACAAGAACAAACTCTTAATCAAATCTTAACCGAGATGGATTGATTTGATAAGAATACAAATATTATTGTGATGGCGGCAACAAATAGACCAGATACTCTTGATCCTGCTTTACTTAGGGCATGAAGATTTGATAGAAAGGTGTTTGTTTCTGTTCCAACTTTTGAGGAAAGAATTCAGATTTTTGAATATTATTTAAAAAAGAAGAAAGTTAATAAAGAAGTTAATATTCAGTCTTTAGCAAAGAGGACTAGTTGATTAGTGTGAGCTGATATAGAGAATATTGTTAATGAAGCAGCACTTCAGGTTGCAAAAACTAATAGAGAAGAACTTGAAAACCATGATTTTGAGTATGCTCTAGAAAAAGTGATTATGTGACCAGAAAAGAAAGTTAAGTCTATGAAAGAGAATGAAAAGAAGATTGTAGCTTATCATGAATTATGACATGCTGTGACATGACATTTATTGGATAATACTGATCCTATTGAAAAAATATCTATAGTTCGTAGATGACATGCATTAGGTGTTACATGGACAACACCTGAAGAAGATAAAAACTTGTATTCTAAGGCTAAATTCCTTGATGAAATAGTTTCACTTCTTTGAGGTAGAGCAGCTGAGGAGGTTTTCTTTGGTAAAGAAGAAATTACCACTTGAGCATCAAATGATTTGGAAAGAGCTACTGAAATTGTGAAGTCTATGATTTTAAAATATGGTATGGATGATGATTTTGGTCCAATTAATTATTTGAAAGAGTGAGAAGAACAATGATGGACTAATCCATATAGCGAAAATATAGCACAAGAAGTTGATAAAAAAATAAAGGATTATCTTCAATCTTCATATAAAAAAGCAAAGGCTATTCTAAAGGCTAATGAAGAATTAATAAATAAAATGGCAAATATTCTTCTTGAGAAAGAATATCTTTCAAGTGAAGAATTCCTAGAAATGATGAAAGAAGGAAAGAAAATCTAATTTATACTTTTCTAATGAATTATGAAAACTATTGCTGTCTTAGATTATTTCATGAATAAAAATCTTAAGGTTGTTGATATTCCTGATGATATTGAACTTAATCATTGAGATAAGATATCTTATTTAGTTGAGGAAAAGTGAGCTAATAAGGAATCAATTTGAATTGTTGTTGGTTATCCTTTGGAAGTTGATAGAACTGCCAATTTTTTGAAGAGATTAAATAATGAAGAGTGTGAAGAATTTGCAAAACAACAGGATTTTGCATTAAAGCTTTTCCCAGTTTTTAAGAAAAAATTTAAATCTAGATTTCAGTGATCTAAACCTGTTACTGCGAGATATAATCCTGCAACTGATCAGCTTTATTTTTATTTCTTCTCTGAAGAGAGATATGTCTTTTGAGATTTTGTTAAGGAATTAAGAGATGCATTTTGAAAGAATATTTTTCTTTTCCAAGTGTGAGCAAGAGACATGATGAGAATAGATCCAAATACTAAGGATTATGTGGTTTGATCTGATTGTTGAATGTTGATTGCATGTCAATGATATTGACCACTTCCAAGTGTTGAAGTTGAAAATATTGCTATGCAGTGATTAGATTGAAGGGATATTGAAAGATTAAAGGGTAGATGTTGAAAATTGAAGTGTAGTTTGCTTTATGAACTTGAAATATATCTTAATGAAAGTAAGGAGTTCCCTGAAAGATGAAGTAATGTTCAATGTCCATGAAGTGATCAAAAAGGTATTGTAAGCTCTTATAATATTATTACAAAAGAAGTAGTGATTAAGACAGAGGAGTGATGAGTTCTTAGAGTTCCATTATCTCTTTTGAAGCAAGCTAGAAAAAATAAAACCGAAAAATCAGATAATTAATTTTATTGTTTTTGTTATTATCATGCCTCGATGAAAATTATTAGTTTATTTTTGGATAGGTTTAACAATTTCAATTGTTGTTATTCCTTGTATTTATTTGCTATATGTTGCTTGGAAAAAATCTTCAAAGTTTATTGATGAGAAAGCTCAAATTATAAAGGAGAATAAAGAACTTAAGCATATTAAGTCTGATTTGGAAGATCAAAAAGATGAACTTATTGCAAGAAATGAATATTGAACTTTTATACCTCAAGAAAATACGACTTCAGAAGATGTAAATCTTAAGGAAGAGGAAATTGAAAATACTACTAAAGAAGCTGTGGAGTCTGTTCTTAAGGTAGAAGAACAACATGATGAAAAACTTAATGAGATAATTGAAGATGTTGAAAAGAAAGAGTTAGAACAGGAAAAGGAGAGGAAAAAATTTGATGCATTGTTGTTAGAAGCTGATTTGTTGAAGAATGAATGAAAATTTGAACAGTATGAAAAGAAGCTTATTGAAGCAATGGCTATTGATGGAGAATCTTTGAAAGTTTTAAAACCATTATCAGATCTTTATTTTACACTTTGAAATTATAAGAAGGCATTATCTCTTTTGAAAAAAGTTTCAGAACAAGATCCAACAGATCATAAAGTAATTTGGCAAATTGCTGAAATATATTTTGTGGCTGGTGATACACAAACTGCTGAGCTTTTAATTGAGAAGGCTATTGATTTAAAAAATGATAATCCAAAATATTATCTAACTATGGTTGAAATCTATTACAATACTGAAAGATATGATGAGGCTTTAGCTTATATGGAGAAAATTATTAAATTAAGACCAACTAATCCAAAATATTTGTTGGCAACTGCTGAATTATATGAACAGATTTGAGATATTGATAATGCTAAGAAATACTATTTTACTGTTCTAGAATATGAACAGAATAATGAGAAGGCAAAAAGTAAGATTAGAGAATTTACTAGAGAAGCTTCAAGAGATTAATCATAATTTCTTATAAAAAGAATGCTGGCAATCTACCAGCATTTTTTTGTCTTTGAATATTATTATGTGTTTTCTCTAGCTCTTGAAAATTTTGTTTATAATGTTAATCTACGAATATCTAATAAGGATTTTTTATTTATTAAATTATGAGTAATATGTCATTAAATCTTGTAGTTCTTGCTGCTTGAATGTGAAGCCGTTACTGAGGGCTAAAACAACTTGATACTTTTTGATCATGACACCATGCTTTAATGGAATATTCTGTTTATGATGCAAAAAGAGCATGATTTGATAAGGTAATTTTTGTTATTAGAAAATCTTTTGAAGAAGAGTTTAAAGAAAAAATTGGTAAGAAAATTGAACAATTTATTACTGTCGATTATGCATTTCAAGATATGAATGGTTTGCCTTCTGGTTTTGTTTGTCCTGAGACTAGAGAAAAACCTTGGGGAACATGACATGCAGTATTAAGTGCAAAGGATTATATAGATTGACCATTTGCAGTTATTAATGCTGACGATTTTTATGGTAGAGAGAGTTATGAAGTTATTGCAAATTTCCTAAAGTCTAATGATAAAAATGCTATAGTTTGATATAAAATTTCTGAGGTATTGTCAGATTATTGAACTGTTTCTAGAGGAATGTGTGAGCTTAATCCACAATGAGAATTAATTGCTATTCATGAGACAAAGAAAATATATAAAAAAGATTGATCTATTTTTGCTGATAGAGAGAATTGAACGTCTTTTGAGATTAATGCTAATGAATTGTGTTCAATGAATATGATGTGATTTAAGTTGGATAGCTTATGATATTATGAGCGTTATTTTAAAGAATTTTTAGAAAAAAATATTAATGATCCAAAAATTGAGTTCTATATGCCTGAAGTAATAACAAGACTTATAAATGAAGAATGAGAACATGTTCCTGTACTTCCTACATCTGCTCAATGGTTCTGAGTTACTTATCAGGAGGATAAAGAAAATACTAATAAAAGCATAGATAAGTTGATTGAAGAGTGATTATATCCAATGAATCTCCGGGAATAATCTTAATTTGATATTTATAGTAAAAACTACCTTAAAAGAGGTAGTTTTTCTCTTGAATTTTATTCGCTGCTGGATTATAGTCTTTTGTGTGAAGACAAGTACAAATAAAAAAATTAAAAATTATGAATTATCAATCAGAACAACAATTAGCTGATGTGGCTAAGAGAGCATTATTGTGGTTAAATGTTTCTATGACGGGATTCCTTTTATCCTTCTGCAGTCTTGTAGCTTCTATTATTCTTGTTCAAAATTTGGATGATTATAAGTTGCTACTCGTGTTACTTCTCATGTTGGTCCTTTTCTTTGCTTGTGCATTTTATTTTGCACTGAGGAATGCTGACAAAACACCGATTTATCATTGGTTACGTAGAGAAGGAATTCGCAAGAAACAGGTAAGGGGTGTGGAGCTTTCGGATAAGGAAGTTGAAGAATATGCCAAGCTCACCAAGATTATTAAAGGTAAAATTCTGTCATGAACATGTTTTCACAAGTCTAGGAGGCATTTTGATGTCTCCTTTTTTCTTTGATTTTCTTATTGTTGAATATAGTAAAAAAATAGATAACATGACTTTGGTTATACTTAGGTTTTCTTTATTTTTTAATTAATTATTAAAATGCCAAAGAAAAAAACTTATGTTAAGGTTGAGAGTCCTGAAGCTGAAAATGATGATGTTTATTGAAAAGATAGTTATTGAAGAATAGTAAAAATTGAACCTAAAGGAGATCCAGAAAAAAGAGCTAATACAAAAAGATGGTTAGCTGTTTTATGTTGGATAATCGCTATTATTTTTGAAGTAATTTGAATTCTAAGATTAACTGATGTTATTACCTGGTTTAGTTCATTTAAATTAGACTATTTCTTATTGGTTTGTCTTGCACTTGATTTGTTATTCTTTATTCCATGATCATTATTATGGAAAAAGGCTAATCATATAGATCCTATTTCAGAAAAAAATAAAACGAAGTTCTGGTTCTGGAACAATTTATGAACAGTCCTTTCTGTTCTTGCGTTTTTACCAATGATTATTTTTGTTTTCACAAGCAATAAATTAGATAAGAAATCAAAGACTTTAGTATGAGGTATTGCTATTGCTGCATTTGCTATTGCTTGAATAGCTAGTTATGATTTTAATCCAGTATCTAGTGAACAACTTAATAGAGCTGAGCAAGAAGTTTTACAGGTTAGTCCATCTGGAACTGTTTATTGGGCTCCATTTAGTAAAAAATATCATGTTGATAAGGATTGTCCTGCTTTCTCAAATAGTGAAACTGTTTATGAAGGTACTGTTAGAGATGCATATGAAAGATGATTGACAGACCCATGTAGAAGATGTATTCCTGAGTATAGAGGAGTAGATGATGCAGTTTATGAAAATAATGAATCTGATAAGAATGATTTAGCAGAGGATTTGTGAGGTCTTGCTAAAGATTTATTAAATGATTTTCTTTAGTATTGTATTATATACTTTGAAAACTCTTCATTAAAATATGGAGAGTTTTTATTTTAGTTTTACTTTTTTAAAGGATGATAGAATTAATTGGTAGAATACTCTATATTCAAAAAATCCTTTGAAATAATGGAATATTTTCTTATATATTATTCACGTCAGCCTAGATACTACGCTTATTTAATAAGTGAGGAAAGTCCTGGCACTCAAAAAACGTCATCCTCTAACGGAGGCTGGATCCTATTATAGGCAAACGAAAGTGCCACAGAGATTATACTATCTTGCTTTTGCAAGAGAAAGGTGAAATATGAGGGTTGTTATATTTATATAATATACCTCTACTCAATTATCTTGATGAGATAATGAGGGGTAAACCGTGACGAGTGCAAGCTTATTATTGTAAAATAAAAGTGCAAATGATTACTAAATGTAATCTTAGATAAATTGTATCTAAAACAGAACCAGGCTTATTAGACTGACAATGGGGGAGTGGTGTAGTGGTAACACATCGGTCTTCGGAACCGCTGTCGGGGGTTCGATCCCCTCCTTCCCTGGTTTAATTAAATAAAAATCATTGTGGATATTGATTATCCATTTTTTTATTTATCAATGATTTTTATTGTATTGTAATGTGAAATTTAGCAGTTCTCAATTTTTACTCATATACTCTTTAATTTGTTTTCGATATCTGCATATCCTCTTGCTATGATTTCTTCATTCATGATATATGTATCGTTTTCTGCCATAATTCATGCTAGTACCATAGCTCATCATCCTCTTAAATCAGTACTAGAAACATATCAGCCATGTAGTTTTGTTTTTCAAATAACAAGTGCTTCATGTGGGTTTAATATTTCTATTTTTCATCATAAGTTTTCTAGTTCATTTAAGTATCAAAAACGTCCTTCATAAAGAGTTTCAAAGATTTTAGTAACTCCATCAAATTGTGTTGCTAGAGCTCCGAAAATTGATTGTAAGTCACTTGGAAATCATGGGAAGATTCTTACTTCAAGTTTTGTAGATTTATATTTCTCTTTGTTAAATGAATTAACAGAAAGAGTATGTTTGTCTAATATTTTAAAGTTAATTCATATTTTGCTAGCTGTGTTATACATAGCTGAAAGATCATCAACATTAACATCTTTGATTATGAGTTCTGAATTGTCTGCTCCGGCTCATATTGCAAAGTAGGTTCATGCTTCAATATAATCACTAATGATGTTAAAAGTATCTTGTTTTATGTCGATATTTTTCGGATGTATAGTTATTGTATGGTCTATTCACATTTGAACATCTCCTCATGCAGCATTAAGAAAATCTATAAGATTTTTTACGTGAGGTTCTGTAGCAACTTGATAAATAGTAATTTCATAGTCGATATCTTCTAAGAATGCAAGATATGTTATAAGAGCTTCAGTTGCGGTTACTGAAAATTCTTGTAGCATAATGTTTCTTTTTGGTTTACCTACAACTTTAAATGTTTTATATTCTCATTGAGTTATTTCTATTCCAGCTTTTGTAAGAGCATCATCAAAAGTGTCTAGAGGTCTTTTCCCAATTTTACATCCTCATGATCATACAAATCTTACTTCTCAAAATCTTTTTAGTCCGACAGGTATTAAAAGAATTGAGGCTCTAAATTTTGTTGCTAGTTCAGATGTTAGGTCGAAATATTCTTTTGATTCAGATAGTGCTTGTTCAGCAAGTTTTTCAATATTTTTTACATCTGAAATATTTGGTTTATTGTTTAATTGAATTTTGTTATTTATAAGGTAATTTGCAGCAATTATAGGAAGTGCAGCATTTTTACTTCCAGAAATTGTTACTTCTCCTTTTAAGTTTGGAGAATATGAAATTTTAAACATGATTCATTTTGTGGAAGATAAAATATCTTTACAAGGAAATTTATATAATAGTTTGGTGCATTTTCAAGTAAAGAAAAAAAGGCTGGATGAAAACCATAATATCCAGTCTTTTTTGTGTTGAGATTCTTTTATTTGAAGAATTCTTTCCAAGCATCATAGAGGGCTTTTTCTTCCGGTTTAACTAACTCAATGAGAGGAGGATACTTTTTGACTTTTGCTTGATATAGTTCGAATTTGTTCTGAACTTCTTCTGCGATAATATCAGCATCTGAGTCGGCATATCTTTCATCAAGTTCTAATAGGTAGAACGGTCCCTTTTTTAACGATTGAATTGCATCTTCGTTGAGAATTACTTCGAATGAAGGATCAATTTTTTTCTTTTCTCTCAGAATGTTGAGGAGTTTTTGATCCTGGAAGTACCCCTGTTTGCTGTTTGAGAACCGGAATTTCCTTTTCTCAAAGCATCCCATGATTTGGCCAATTAAATAATTTGCGCCACACTCTGGGAATAAAATTACAATGTTATTTGCTTCTTTAATCATAATTTTTTGTGTATTTGTTTTGTGTAATTGTTTATTTATTTTCTTATATTCAACGGCTAGTTTAATATCAATAGTTTTTTGTAAAAAATAATGTGTTTATATTTGAAAACTTTTTGTTTTCTATGTACAATTAGCATATGAATCTTTATTTCTTTTTGAGGAGAAATGGAAAAAATTAATGATTTATCAGATAATTTGCCTGTTCTTGATTTAAGAGATTGATGGGAAAAATGTTCGATTGATGATGTAGAACAGCTTATTAATTCAAAGAAAAAATGAAAATTTTGGTGGTATAATCAAGATAATGACTGGATAACTACTTTGAATAATTGAAAAATAGAACACCATTTATGTTCTGATTTTCAGGTGTTGCTTCCTGAAGAACAAGGTTTGGATGAAATTAAAAATGAGTCTCAAGATGAAGTTTGTAAAACATTATTGCTTAGTCCTAGCTGTAAAGCTCGTGATTCTAAGGATGCTTATGAGAGGGCTAAATATTCAGATAAAACAGTTTTTTGGTTTGAATCTAAGTGAAAGAACAAGGCTATTATTGTTCTCGATTTTACCCATTGAAAAAAACCTAGGATAAGTAGATATCCATTAAAGGATTATAAAATTAAAATGAAAACTGTTTCAATTTAAGTTATAATAGTTTTTCAATGAGTTTTCAATAATCAATATTTTCACATAGTAATTTGCAGGCATCATCTTTGTTGAAATTTTTTGTTTCTTCTCAAATTTTATCATAGGGTACTTTTAATATTATACGTGGCACTCTGAATTTATCACAACAGTATTCTATTGCCCAAGATTCCATGTCTACATATCATGATTTTTCGTTTTCTAATGGCTGTAGAACAGGAGTCTCTGAAGAATAGATGCTGGATATTTTAGAAAATTCAGAACTTATTGGTACAATGAGTTCTTTTTTTGTATTTATGTTTTTAATTCTTCAGACTTGGATATTTTTTTCTTTTTCTCCTCGGTATCAGCAAATTCAAATATTTATGACAATATAGTCGTCTAGAGTTTCTTGGTTTTCAGTAAAGTATTTTGTTAAATTATAAATTGTTTCATAGTTTCCTATTCCTGTGCATAAATAGGTTATTTTGAATGATTTCTTAAAATTAAGACTCTTAATTTGAGTCTTAACTGTTTTAAGTTCTCATGGTGTTGCACAGACAATGAGGAATTGCATATTTTTTAGCTTAACATAAATCGTAGTGAGGTTGATTTTTCTTTACTGAATCCCATTTCTCAACTATTTATTAGTTGCTCAATTTGGTCTGGATTTTGAAGTGTTGGTAAGAGTTCACTTAAGACATTTAATGCAGGAAAATTATTCTTCTCTTCTAAATTCATAGCTTTTGTTTTAAGGTGAGAAATTAGATTTTCAGCTTTATCTTTACAAATATCTGATGGAAGATCTTGGTATGCATTACTAATTACTAAAAGAGCATAGTCTTTTTTAAGTAACTCTTTTATAGTGTCAGTAAGTGTACTATTTTTTTCTCATTTTTTTATGAAGACAACGATATGATTTTTGTTAGTGTTAATAACGCTTAAGTAACAAAACAATTTGTCTAAATATTGATAATGATTTTTTTCTGTTTTTTGTATATTATTTTTTGAAAAAATGTCAGGAATTGTTTCGTTGAAATCTCGTATTCTTCAGAAATGTGGTCATATTTTTCATGAAAAAATCATAGCATTTTCATCTAGTTCATCTACTTGAATTAAGATTATTAGAGGTTTTTCTTGATCTAAACATAGAAGTGCAGAAGATAGAAATATACTAGTATGAAATTCTAATGTTGATGGACAAACAGCGTAATGAAAATCTTTTTGTGGATATCAAACCAGTTGTTTTGCTGAAAGCGTATTAACCATTATTTCATCGAGGATTTGTTCGTAATTCATAGAGGAAAAGTGTAATAGTGTGGTAAATATTTTTATCTGACAGTGTTGTAATGTCTCATAACTTGAAGTACAAATCTGTCAGCAAGTCTATATCTTGTTTCTCGTTCATCAGCACTCATGAATGCAATTGAAGCTGATTCTATCCAATATGTTCTAAAGCATTCACTAATGTCGTTTTTTAATTTTTCGATTGTGTCTTTATCCATATTGTTGTGTATGATAATGAGGTCCATACCTATTTCTTTTCAGAATTTATCTCACCAAAAATAGTTCGCAATTTTATCTCATGTATTGTCAAATAGTTCTGTTAAGCTTTGTTTTAGCGCTTCAAAAAATAGGTCTTTGAGAATATGTTGTATTCCTCATTTTAGGTGGATAGATCGACCGGTATTTTCTTTATCGATAAAAATGATTCATGCTTCATCCAATGAATCTACTTGTTTTTTTATGGCAGGAAATGTCCATCAAAGTTCAGTCTCGAGAGCTCTCATAGACACTCACTGTCTTCTGAATATCAAGTATTTTAGAATGTCTACTTTTGTTTTACTACCGAATAGTTTTTCAAGGTTCATATTGGATTTTTCAAAATCTAGAAAAAGAAACACCTTTTAACATAAGATTTTTTTATTGTTTTTATTATAAAATTCAAGTAAAAAAACTTGATTTTTTCTTATTTTTTGGCTGTCGACTTTGTACGTTTTTTTTCTAATTTTTTAATGTCATCAATCTTTTTTAGAAGGATTTTTTCTGATAAATATTCACGGGATGGTCAGCATCATTTTATGCTTCAAACTTCGATGTCAGGGATAAGATGAAAATGCATATGATCTACACTTTTACCTCAGGAACCTCATATAAATCAGTCTCTTAAAAGTAGCGCAATGTCTGTATGTTTTTTATGTAATACAGCTGTCCATTTTGTTACTAAGTCCATAAGATTTTTTATTTCTTCGTGTGTTAATGAATTCCATAAAACGACATGTCTATTAGGAATAATAAGGAGATGATCGTCGGTATATGGCGCACGGGCGTGAGTAACAAAAAAATATTCTGTTTTTTCTATAATAAAACTTTCTGGCAATCAGCAGAATGGACAAAGATTATGAGCTATGTTATATTTATAAATCTCTGAATATTTCATGTTGATAATTTATAATATATTATTTTGTTGATTCATATACTCGGTTTAGATAATTCTCATCAACTGATTCTGGATTGAGAGTGATAAGTTCTGGAACTTCGTATGGATGATTTTTCTTAATAAAGCTTAATAATTCTCATTCTTTTTCTTTAGGATATTTTATGAGAATGATTTTTTCTTCATCTTTTTTTATTTTTCATTCCCATAGGTAGTATGATTTTGCATAGTTCATGACATTTGCACATGCTATGAGCTTTTTTTTAAGTAGAGCTGTTATTAGATTTCTTAGTTTTCTTCAATCGTTAGGGTAGGTACAGAGTAAGATTTTCATTTATGATTGAAAAAAAGTTAAAATTGGGCGATCTTATATTTTTTTCATCTTTTAAGTAATAGAACGTTGTTAATTGCATCTTCTTTAGAATATGTTTTTGCAATATCTGATACTTTTTCTTCGTTTACTGAAATAGCATTTTGTTGGATTAATCTTTTTGCTTCAGCATTTGATTCAGCTAGTCATGCTTGTACGAGGAGTTCTAGTATTCTAGCTTCAGATCCTTCAAGTTTTGCACCACCTGTTTCATGCTTAAGCGCTTCAATGTCATTTTGAGACATTGTTGAAAGCATTTCTAATTTGTCAGATTTTCCGAAAAGGAATTCTGAGATTTTTTCTGCTTGATCTGCTGCCTCTTTTCAGAAAAGAGTTTGTATTACATAATTTGCTAGTTGTTTTTGTCCATATCTTTCTTCTGGATGTTCATTATGTTTATTAACAATAGCTTCGATTTCTGGTATCTCTAGAAGTGTGAAGGCTCTAAGATATTTATTTACATCAGCGTCAGCGGTATTAATGAAATATTGATATACAAAATATGGGCTATTTTTTCTTGGATCTAGCCATATTGCATTTCCTTCAGATTTTCAGAATTTTTTTCCAGAAGAATCCATCATTAAAGGGATTGTCATTACGTATATCTCAGCTTCTCAGTCTGTCTTTTTTCTTAACATTTCAGTTCATGTAACCATGTTCCCTCGTTGATCAGAACCTCCTATTTGAAGTTTAACTCCATGGTTTTCATAAAGTTCCAAAAAGTCGTTTCCTTGAAGTAGCATATAACTAAATTCTGTATAGGTAAGACCACTTTCTGGATTGTTGAGTCTTTTTTTTACATTATCTTTTGAAAGCATTGTGTTGATTGTGATATACTTTCAAACAGTACGATAAAAATCGAAGACACTAAAATCTTTATAGAAATCGTAGTTGTTAACTACTTCAAATTTAAAATCTTTTCAAGTGAGTTTTTTAAGGTTTTCAAGGATTTGTTTAACTTGTATGGTAATAGCTTCTTGATTATGTCTTAATTGTTCTAGTCAGAGGAATGCTCTTGCTTCAGATTTTCAAGATGGATCTCAAATCATTCCTGTTGCTCAACCTATAAGTAGAACGAAAGTATTTCCTCTTTTCATGAAGTTAACTGCTGTCATGAAGGTTAGAAAGTGTCAGAGATGAAGTGAATCTGCAGTTGGATCATATCCACAATAGAATTTTTCTCATCCTTTTTCATAAATATCGAAAAATTTTTCATCAGTCATTTGGTAAAGTAAGCCACGAGCTTCAAGTTCTTCTCTGAGTTTCATGTGAATGAGTTAATAAGAAAAATAAAACTATTTTGCAGTATAGCATTTTTGGGCTTGAAGTCAAAGAAAAGTTGGAATTTTTTTGTAAAAAAAAGCAAAATTGGGTATAATTTAGTAGAGATTTTTATTCATTTATTTGTCACTTAGTATGTGAAAAATTTGAAGATTTATAGAAGCTGAATGATTAGGTGGTGCTATTGAAAGAGGGGCTAATTTTGCTTGAAAAAATATTGTTGAAACTCTTAAAGCTGAAACATTTTTGAAAACTAAAAAATTGGAAATTAATGTTGTGGAAGATAAATTTAAAAGTCAATCTAACTCTTTCTCTGATTGGAAAGGTGCAAGAAGTTTAGAACTATGAGAAATGAAAGATAATCTTGCTAGTAAATGAATTGATATATCTCAATTGATGGCAAATCATAGTGAATATAATAAAACTACAATGACATGAGAGAATCTTTTTGACGTTTTCCTTATTGAGAAAAAAGATCAAATAGTGTCTTGTAGTGATTTAACTGAGGTTGAAAAATTGTTTCAGGTTTGGAATGATGAGAGACTTGATTATTTAAAAATATTGATTGATGACGAAAGTAATCTTAAGGCTATTGCTGCTAATGAAAAATTGAGAAATATAATGAAGGCTGATATTTCTGAGGATGAAAAAGCTGATCAGATTAAGGATGTTTTGTGAAAACTTGATCGTAATCAGGAGGTTGGAATTGCTTGATTAGGAAAATTTGCTAATTATTCTTATTGGGATATCCTTGGATGAATATTGCAAAACTATAATTTTTCTGGGAAAAGGAATGATTGATTTAGAAAATTGCAAGTTTTTGCAAGATTTAACACAGCGGAGGATCAAGATGTTTCACTTGATTGATGGTGGTGAAGACAAACAAGTACTTTTTTGAAAAATATTTTAAATACTAGTTCGTTTAATGCATTACCTGAGGCTGATACGTATAGAGATATTATTAACAATATATTAAATACACATGATTGGTTTGATGAAGTAGATTGATTGTTTAAAAGTATTGATGATGTTAATACTGAGTTGCAAAAATATTTGGAAAATCCTGTTGCTTACTGGAGAAATCAAGTTGATGCTCCAAGAGTTGATAGATGAGGAAAACATTTTTATTCATCACTTGAATCAAGTACTGAACAAGAGAGGTCTTTTGTAGATTCTCATAGGAATAGTAAACTTGATTGAGATATTAGAAGTAAAATAGATTTGAGAGATAAGGAAAAATGAAGTGAAGATTATAGGGATGTATTTGAGAGGGTTTGGAAACTTTTACCTCAAGATAGAATGAATGAAATAATTCAATTATTTTTAAGTGATGATGATATAATACTTGGTGACGGTTGATTTAATCAGTTGTTTTGAAAGGAATTTCCTGGTCAAACTATGAATATGGTTTTTGAAAAAGTTAAGGATAGTATTATTAATTTAGAGCATCCTGATGATGAATATTCTGTTGTAAGAGATCGGTTTTATTGAAAACTAGTTTCTAAGTTTGAGGGTAATCTTATTTGATTTACATGAGAGTTAGCATGATTTATTAGAGAACAAGCTTGAATCAGTGCATTATGATTGAGAAAACAATATTTGGAACGTGCTTTTTGATTTTCAATTAAGGAAGTTGAAGTAAAAAATTGAAGTTCTGATATCTTTTATTTCTCTGATGCTGAATATCCTGATACCGTATACGAATATAATCCTCTTACTTGAAGAATTGATGCTGTGCTTTGAATTTCGATGAGATGAGAGGTAATTAATTTTTGAACATCAGAATTGGAAGAGAAGAAATTTATATGTGAGATACCTAAGTTTGATGATTTAGTCAGTAGAGTTGATGTATGAGATTTATTAGATTTTTCATGAGAGAGAAAGAGTAATATCAATGATTTAAAAGAAGATATTTGAACTAGAATTGAAAAATATATGCAATTTTCTGAATGAGCGGTTGTAGAAACACGTAATAAGGAAAATAATGAAATTGAGCGTATGAGAAATGGTATTGTTATTTGAGTAAAGGATTTATTATGAATTGATAAGGATAGTTTATCTGAAAGAGATACGCAAGATAGACCATATTATCAAATTATGTCTGCTGTTTTTAGAACTGTTGAACAGGAAAATGATAAATCGAGATTGGATGCATTAAATCAATTTATTTGAAAATTTAGGCAGTTACAGGAACAGTGATATTTAAGTGTTGATTTAAATAGTTTACAAGATCCATTGTTGAGATTTGTTGTAGAAAAAAATAAGTGATTAACGGTAAGTTCTTGAGAAAGTTTTATTAAAGACTTGGATACTTGATGATATATGAAAAGAAAGTCTTTGGCTTTTTGAAGTATTATGAGGCTTTTAATTTCTGTTATTGATTGAGAGGAGAAATTGGATGTAAATAAGATTTTAGAATTAAATCAGAGTAGTTTAGATTCTGAAAAATATTTGTCGTTTGAAAGAGAAGTTTGAAGTGAGTATTCAAAGGTATTGGAGAATTCTAATATTCTTTGAGATTATGCATCTCAGTTGTGAGATTATCAAGATGAAGTTAAATTTATGAGTGAAGTTAGTTTAAAGGCTTAATTATTTTTATTTTTTATTGTTCTGGTTATGACTGAACACGCAGAAATAGAGGAACGCAAGCAGGATGTCGCTGCTCAGTCTGTTCCAGAAAAAAAAGAAGTTGAAAATGCTGATGTTTTTAAGCAAAAAGTTAAGAGGTATGTAGATACTTGGTTATCTAAGGTTTATGTTATTTATAATGGTCACAACTGAAATATTGATAAATTAAATGATGTTTTTGATGAAATTGTAAAAAAATATAATCCAAATGATAAAGAGTTTGTTGGTTTTTTGGAATATATTTACATGAAACTTGATGAAACATGAAATTTTGATGGATTGAACACAAAAAATGATTTGTTAAAATTGTTTTGAATATGGAGAAGTGATAAAAAATCACAAAATTTACTTTATCGTTCTAATTTTGCTGATAGAGATTCTAATATTAAGCAATATTATAATTATTTGGGTAATAATAGTAAGTGAGTCCGTTCAATGCTCAACTCTTTTGAAATTGTTGGAAAATATCGGTGAGCTAGCACATATGAAGAGGCGGTGAACAATTTTTCAAGAGCGTCTGAAGTATTATTCCAGAAAAAAAATATAGACGAACAATCTATTACTAACTTGATTGATGATACGATTAATTCTCGTAAATTATATCTTTCTCAAGGATGATGGAATGAAAGGAATAATTCATTAAAGGTGGAATATGAAGATGAAATTAAAAAATTAGATTTTTTAAAAAATTGGATTATTAAAAAAAGAGAATCTTCTGAATATTCAATTTCATGAGCTAATATGATTGATGTATATTTTTATTCTGATAGATGAGACGGTAGGTGAAATTTTAGGTATGTTTTAGATGAATTACTTCTTGATGCTAAGGATGTTACAGAATTAGAAAATTTGCTTAATCAGGATGTTGAAAAGTGGCATGAGCAGAGGAGAAAATCTATTAGGACTAATATTAAATATTTTCACGAGTCGAATCTTGCATACCTTTCAATTATAGAGCAAGTTTTAAGGTGATGAGGAGCTTCATCTGTTAATCAAGACTTTTATGAGATGGTTAAAGATGCAAATATAGTTTTTTCAGAAAATGATATAATTACTGTAAAGGAGAGTGTTTATTGAGATTGTTCATATTCTGAAATACTATGAGAGTTAGTTATGTCTTGGGATTGAAAAGATGGTAATGTTTTGAAAAAATTGCAATTATTTATGTGAATATTCTCAAATTCTGAGAATTGTTTTAAAATGAAGTATGATTGAAAACGGGATGATGATGGGTATGTTTATTGGTTTTTATCTATGTTGAAAGATGATGAAAAATTTAAAAGTGGAATCGGTTCAAATGAATATATTGCTCATATTGATAAAATTTTGAAAATAAATGAAAAGCATAAATGAAATTTTTGAAATAAATTGTTTAAGGAACGTTATATTACTTATTCTTCATTTGTTGAAGAAAAGATAGTTTATTGGAGTAATCCGACGGCTTATCGAAGATCTAAAGAACGTTGACATAGGGATTTTGTTTGAGTTAATGGGAATAAATCTGCTTATCCAACTATTTCTTCTGATACTCAATTTGAGCGTTCATTTATTTCTAATTCAGCTAATCAGAGTTCGAAATTAAATTGAGAAATAGCTAAGTGGTTGGATATGTCTTGAAAGACTTTAGAACAACAAAAAGATGTCGAAGAAAGGTTGATGCATCTAATACCTAAGGATAAAATTTATGGTGTTGTAAATGAGCTTTTGAGTAATCCTGATGTTAGGAGAAGCTTTGTTGAGAATTTGAATATGCCAGGAGAATTGTTGGATGATGAAATGCTTTTTGATAGAATTATTAATTATGAAACTTGAGATCAACAATTTGAGACTATTAAGGAACGATTTTTTTGAAAATTATGGGAAAATAAATGAGATGTTATAATTAGTTTTGCTTGAGAGTTATCTGATTTTTTGAAAGAGCAGATTGGTGTAAGTGCTTTAAATGTTAGAAAAGACTTTTTAGAAAATATCTTTTGATTCTCAATTTCTCCGGTTGAGTTACCATGACAAAAGGATGATGTTTTCTATTTTAAGGATCAATACCACCCTGAAACACTTTATGAGTATAGACCTAAGACTTGAGAAATTTTCGCACAAGAGAGTATATCATTGAAGGATTGAGAAATCTTTTTTAATTGAGGACAGACAGATCAAAAAAGATTAATTTATACTTTAAAAAAGTATTCTGAATATTTGGATTGAGTGGATGTATTCTGAGTTTTGCCAATGTGATGAGAAAGACCTGATTCTTTTGAATCTTTGCAGGATGAAATATCTAGGAATATCCAAAGATATATGCATGTTGATGTTTGATTTACAGAGATTGAATGAATTCATGAAAGAAATGATTCAGAGCGTATGAAGAATGAAATTGTTAATAAGGCTAGAGAGATTTTGTGAATTACACAAGATCAATTAACTGAGAGTCAAGATGGACCTTATTATGAGTTGTTATTGGCGGTTATTAATACAGTACAAAATATATCTCGTGATAGCTTGGCTGAAGTAAGATTCTTTTTTGATCAATTTTCTGAAATTATTTATAGTATCAATAATTGATTATCAATAAATGAATCTTCTTTAAATAATCCGTTATTGAAATTTATTGTAGAGAAGACTAAGAATCTTGAGAATAGGGGAAATAATTTAATACTTGATGCTAAGACGAAAAAAAATTGGAAAGAAAAGGATTTGGCATTCTGAAGTATTCTTAGAGAATTGATGTATACAGATGTTGATTGAAAGGAAAAATTAAATGTTAGTTCGATTGTGATATTAAATGGTGCTAGTGAATGAAGTGTTATACATGAAAGATTTATGCAGGGTATACGTGATAGATATAATCAACTATGTAATCCTTTAACTGAGTTAAGAAATCAAGAATTATCATCTCTTGAAGAGTGGAGAGATAAAGCGGTTCAGTGAGTTATTAGAGAAACATGAAGTGAAGTTGCTGATTTATGACATTTTGTTCGTGCTGATCAGAAATTGGATCGTGAGATGGATAAGGCGTTTGAACTTGAATTTGATGTAAGTGTTAAAATACCTGATAATCCACAAAATGATATTGCTTAATTACTTATTTACATTACATAAATAAAAACAAATGGAAATCTTTAATGCAAAAGTTGTTGAAACAGACATTACAAATTGAGATTGACTCGTTGCAATTCTAAATACAGAGCAAGCGACACAATTTTGAATTACACCAAATGATAAGGTTACTCTTATAAGGAAAGGTGCTGAATATGTTGTTGATGTTGCTGTATCTTCATATGTGCAACCTTGAAAGGTTTGAGTTACTGAAGAAATTTTGAAAGCTTATCCTATTCAAGAATGAGATAGTGTTTTGATTTCTTTTGTGAAAAATAATCCATTATCAATGCAGGCAATAAGGAAGAAGTTATTATGAAAGAAAATTAATAATGAAGAAGTTGCTGCGATTGTTGAGGATATTCAAAATAATAAACTTTCTGATTTGGCGTTGGCTTATTATACAGCAACAAGTTTCTTCTATAAAACAGATTTGGAAGAACTAGTTTATACAACTAAAGCTACTGCATATACATGAGATATGTATAGATTTCCATGAATAGTTGCTAGTAAATACTGTATTTGAGGTGTTTCAGGTAATGAAACCACAATGATTGTTGTTCCTTTGTTGGCTTCTTTAGGTATTACTGTTCCTAAAACATTTTCAAAATCTATTACATCTCCTGCGGCAACTGGTGAGTGTGTTGAAGTGTTAATGAGAAGTGAACTTAAGAAGGCTGATATTATTAGATTAGTTGAAGAACAATGATGTTGTTTAGCATGGAATGGTAATCTTAATTTAGCTCCAGCTAATGATAGAATTATTAAGGTTTCTGCTCCTGTTGGTATTGAACCATATGCAAGAATGATCTCTTCTATTATGGCTAAAAACTATGCTATGTGAGTTAGTCATTGTTTGATTGATATTCCTGTAGGTCCAACAGCTAAGGTTACATCTAAGAAAGATGCAAAAAAAATGGCAAAACGTTTTAAGCTTTTGTGAAATGCATTATGAATTAAGACTGAAGCTACAATAACAAATGCAGAACAACCAATATGAAATTGAGTAGGAGCTGTTTTGCAAGTAAGAGAGGTTTTGAGAGTATTGCAGCAATCACCTTTGAGAGCAAAAGATCTTGAAGAAAAGGCTTTAGATTTAGCTGCTCAGTTACTTGTATTATGTTGAGTTTCTAAGTTCTATAGAACAGCTTATAAATTAGCAAAAGACACTTTGGTAAGTTGAAAGGCATTAGAAAAGTTACAGGCTGTTATTAAGGCTCAAAAGTGAGAAAATCCTACTATTTGATCAGAGGAGCTAGTACTATGACAGCATACTTATGAAGTTCTTTCTGAAAAAAATTGAAAGGTTAAATCTATTGATATGAAATATTTAAATATGATAGCGAGAACATTGTGAGCTCCTTCAGATTTAACAGCATGAGTCTTTTTACATAAGAAATTGTGAGATAAAGTAAAAGCTTGAGAAGTTATAATGACTTGTTATGCTAACTCTGAACATAAGATGGAAATGGCTAAAGAGTTTCTTGAAAGTAAGATTCCTTATCTTATAAAATAAATAGTTCTTATATAAAGGAAAAAATGACCGTAAAATTTACGGTTTTTTCTTTTAGTTAAAATAAAAACACTTGAAAACGGAATCCATTTTTTTATAGTCTAATGCGATTAAGTTTTTTATTATTTTTAAAGTTTTATACTGATGGCAAACGACAAAAAATCTTTGGATAAAATCAGGAATATCGGTATCATGGCCCACATTGATGCTGGTAAAACAACAACGACAGAAAGAATTTTATACTATACTGGTAAAAAGCACAAGATCGGTGAAACACACGATGGTGAAGCAGATATGGACTGGATGGAACAAGAAAAAGAAAGAGGTATTACTATTACCTCTGCTGCAACTACTTGTTTCCGGCATGATATTCAAGTAAATGTGATCGATACCCCAGGGCACGTTGACTTTACTGTAGAAGTTGAGAGATCTCTTAGAGTATTGGATGGAGCCGTTGCTCTTCTAGATGCTTCACAAGGAGCTGAACCACAAACAGAAACTGTTTGGAGACAAGCAGATAAATATGGAGTTCCAAGACTTATTTTCGCTAATAAGATGGATAAAATTGGAGCTGATTTCTTTATGTCTCTTGATTCAGTTAAAGCTAGATTAAGTGATAAAGCTGTACCTATTCAACTTCCTATCTGAAAATCAGATACTTTTGAAGGAGTTGTTGATCTTGTAACAATGAAATCATATCATTTTGAAGGTGAAAAATGAGTTAATGTAGTTGAAGGAGAAATCCCTGCTGATATGCAAGCTCAAGCAGAAGAATATAGAGAAAATATGATTGATGCTATTTCTATGTTTGATGATGAATTAGCAGAAAAATTCTTAGGAGGTGAAGAAATTAGTGTTGAATTAATTAAAAAAGCTATCAGAAACTGAACAATTTCTAATGAATTATATCCTGTACTTTGTGGAACTGCTCTTGGAAATAAAGGAGTTCAATTAGTACTTAATGCAGTTGTTGATTATCTTCCTTCTCCACTTGATAGAGGAGAAATGGTTGGTCATCATCCAGATGATGATAAACAAGAGGTTAGAAGAAAGCCTGATGTTAATGAACCAGCTGCTGCAATTGCATTTAAAATTATGACTGATCCATTTGTAGGAACATTAACTTTCGTTAGAGTATATTCTGGTACTATTAAGTCATGAGATACATTATTAAATACTATTACAGGTAAGAAAGAAAGAGTTGGAAGACTTTTGTTAATGCACGCTAATAAGAGGGAAGAAATTTCTGAGATTACAGCATGAAATATCTGTGCATTCTTAGGTCTTAAAGAAACTCAAACTGGACATACATTATGTGATCCTGCTAAACCAATCGTTCTTGAAAAGATGGAATTCCCTGATCCAGTGATTCATATTGCTATTGAACCAAAATCAAAAGCGGATCAAGAAAAATTATGATTGGCTCTTTCTAAATTGATGGCTGAGGATCCAACTTTCACTGCTCACTCAGATGAGGAAAGTGGACAAACAGTTATTGGATGAGTTTGAGAATTACATCTTGATGTTATCGTTGATAGATTGAGAAGAGAACATAAAGTTGAAGTAAATACTGGTAAACCTCAAGTAGCTTACAGAGAAACAATCTTCCAAACAGCTACAGCTAGATGAATCTTCAAGAAACAATCTTGAGGTAGAGGACAATACGGAGACGTTGAACTTAGAATTGAAAAATTGCCTGATGATAAAAACTACGAATTCGAATCAGAGATTAAAGGTTGAGTTATCCCTAACGAATTCATCCCAGCTATTGATAAAGGAGCTAGAGAAACTATGGCTCAAGGTCTTCTTGCTGGATTCCCTATCATCAACGTTAAAGTAGTTCCATTCTTCGGATCTTACCATGATGTGGACTCTTCAGAAGTTGCCTTCAAAGTTGCTACATATAAAGCATTCAAAGAAGCATTCTTTAAAGCTTCTCCTGCACTTCTTGAACCAATCATGTCAGTAGAAATTGTAACTCCTGAAGAATATGTTGGTACTGTAATGGGTGATTTGAGTTCTAGAAGAGGTATTATTCTTGGACAAACTCCAAGAGGAAGTGCTACAGCTATTCAAGCTAAAGTTCCTTTGTCTGAGATGTTTGGTTATGTAACTGATCTTAGATCTAATACTCAAGGTAGAGCTGCATTTACAATGGAGTTCTCTAACTATGATAAAGTTCCAGAAGGATTGGCTAAGAAAATTATTGAAGAAAGAGCTGGAAAGATTAAGGGTATGGATGAAGAATAATATTGTTTATATATTTTGAGAGAAGCACTCATTTGAGTGCTTTTTCTTTTATTCAAAAAACTCAGTTACTCTATTTGAGTGACTGAGTATTGATAATGGTAGTTTGTTTTTTTATAGAGCGCAAGTATACTTGCGTTCTGTTATTGCTCCTACCACAGAGGTTATGAGCCAGGTTGTTGCCGCAACTATATATCCTGAGACATTGCATGAAATTTCGGATGATTTGCTGTATATAAGTGCAATTGATATGAATAGCACTAATACGAATGCCGCGAGCCAGGCTGACACTTTAAACCAGGTCATTTCGCTTGTCCAAGGATCTTTAGGCTTCTCCCAGTTCTTTGTAATACTCCAATGCAGAAACAGCAGGAGAATACAAACAGCTAGAACAATTGTCATCAACATGATGTTGATTCCCATTGGGGTGTAATAGTAAACAGCACCATTTATTGCTGAGCAAATGAATAGTGCAACTGCAATTAATCTGATCTTTTTCATATTAAAGGGTTTTGTATTTGATACCTTGTTTATAAGAATGTTAGTTTAATTTTCAATATAATTAATATTTTTTATAAAATGTAAAGATATGCTGTGTATTAATATTTTGATTTCTCTCGTGGAATTTGTATATTTTACGTATAGTACTATAATTATTGTAATTTATTCTTTCAAAAAAGTTTTATGCAATTTTATGATGAAGTAAGCATTACGATAGAATCTTGAAAATGATGAGATTGAATAGCATCTTGAAGAAGAGAAAGCTGAATTCCATTTTGATGACCATCTTGATGAGATTGATGAGATTGAGGTTCTGTTTTTTTTGTTGCTTCAAAGGATGAAAATACATTAATTGATTATAAATTTAAAAAACATTTTAAGGCTAAACCATGAGAGCCTTGAAGAACTAAAGATCAATATGGTGCTCATTGAGAAAATTTGGAATTAGTTGTTCCTATTTGAACTATGATTAAAGATAAAGAATCTTGAAAACTTATAGCTCAGTTAGAGAAAGATAATGAAAAGATTGAAATCCTTAAGTGATGAGAAGGATGATATTGAAACATTCATTTTAAAGATTCTGTAAATCAATATCCTAATTTTTATCTTCTATGAGAGCCTGGGCAAAAAAAAGAAGTTACTTTGGAGTTGCAGCTTTTAGCTGATGTGGGTTTAATAGGTAGTCCAAGTGTTTGAAAATCTTCTCTTATTAACTGTATGGCTGATGTAAAAGCTAAAGTTGCAGATTATCCTTTTACTACTTTGGTTCCTAATCTTGGATCTGTTTCAGTTTGAGATTTTCGTTTTAATGTAATTGATATACCATGATTAATTGAAGGAGCCAGTGAAGGAAAATGACTTTGAAATGCTTTTCTTAGACATGTTTTGAAAGCTAAAGTTTTTGCTTTCGTTGCTGATTTATCAAGATTTGAACAGGGTATTCATGAGACAATTGAGCTTTTTGAGGAGATTGTATCATATTTGAAAATTAAGTTTTGAGAAGAGGATGATTTGAATTATATTTTTAGAGAAGAAAATTGATTTATAGTTTTTGAAGTAGAAAAGAATGATGAAGTGCTTTTAAGTAAAAAAATACTTATTGTCTTAAATAAATGGGATCTTTTGAATGATGAGGAGATTTTAAAAGAATATAAAAAGACGTTGTTTAAAAGTCTTAATGAGTTTTTGTCTTCTAGAAAATACTGAAAGTTATCAGATAAAGCTTTAGAGAATAATACTTTTGTTACTTCAGCTTGAACCTATCATTGAGTTGGTGAACTTTTAAGAAAGTTTGCTGAATTATTGCAGAAGACTGAAGATTCTTGATATTATCCTGAAATGATTAGTCAAGATATTGAATTTGAGGAAGATGAAGAGGCGCAGATGATGATAACCGAGGTTACAGAAGAGGAGAAGCCACATCTTATTGAGGATTGATATATTGAGGAGCTTGAATCAAGATTTGCAAAGGTTTGGTATATTCAAAATCCTGAGATTTGTAAGCTAACATTTACTATTCCTTGGTGAAATGATCAAGCAGAGCAGTATTATTGGAATCAAATGCAATCTAAATGATTCTTGGCAATTTATGAGGATGAATGAATTATGAAAGGGGATATCTTAAGAATTAAGAGCTATTATGAAGGTTTAGATGATAAATATATTTTATACTAATTGTTATGTTTGTTATTTTATCAATTTCAGATTCTGATAAACATTTTTCTTCAGCTATTCAAGAATATGTTAAAAGGTTAGGTAAGGATATAAAGATTGAAAATTTGAAACCATATAAAGCTGATAATCATTCTCTTGTTATTGAAAAAGAGACTGAAAGTATCATAGATATCCTTAAAAAGAAGTATTCTGATTATCAGAAATTTCTTTTAATTAAGGAAGGGAAATTGTATGATACTCTTGAATTAGCAAAGGTTTTGAAGCAAAAAGATTCTGTATTCATTATAGGTTGACCTTATTGAGTTGATGAGGAAAAAATAAAAAAAGAAATCCCTTCTATTAAGGAGATTTCATTTGGTGCTATTACGCTTCCTCATTGATTAGCTAAATTAACATTAGTTGAGCAGTTATATAGAGTATCAACGATTTGGATTTGAAAGAAATATCATTATTAGTTTTTAATTAGTTCTTTAATTTCTTCAAATATTTCATCAATAGGTTTCATTCAATCAAGTTTTACTAAGTGTCATAGACTTTCGACGTATTCAAGAGCAGGCACTGTTTCTTTTTTGTATTCTTCAATCCTTGTTTTAATTGCTTCTAAATCTGCATCATCGTCACGTACATAGAGTTCTCATCAACATGCTTTACAGGTAGTAATGTTTCAATCTGTTAGATTTGAATATATTTTTCAGCATTTTTTACAAGTTTTACGACTTTCTACTCTTCTATATACTTCTTCTTCTGGTATTTCTAGTTGTATTACTATAGGATCTCTTTTTTTCTCAATCATTGCATTTAGAATTCCTTTTGTTTGTCCTATTTTTCTAAGGTTACCATCACAGAGTATTGCTTTCCCTTTTCCTACTGTTTCTAAAAAAACTCTAAAGAGTTCAACGATTATTTCATCAGGTACTAGACGTCATGAATTTACAATGTCTTTTAAATAGGCTCATATGGCATTGTCATTACTCATTAGTGCTCTGAGAACATTACCTGTTTCAAAATATGCAAATTTATCTCAGTAACATTCTAGTAATTTTTTAGATTGTGCTCATTTTCAGCATCCTTGAATTCATGCCAATATCACGTCTTTCATGTTTATGTTTAATATTTAAACTATTATTCTTTATAATCTCATTGTGTTGAATCAAGTAGAGGATTGTACATAGAAAAGAGTAGAGAGATAACATCTTTAGTATTTAATAGTTCTGTTCTCACTCATAAACTTGATAATCCTTCTTGTACAAGTGAAATTCTAGTGTTTAACATTTTTTGTCCTTTTACAAAATTTCTATATCTAGAAACGATGCTTTCTATATCGTCTTTGCTATTTAAGGTATCCATGAATTTACTCCACCATGGTTTTTTAACTTGAGATGAATCTTGTTCATCTTCATAGTAAGGAATTGTAACATAGAACTCTTTTACAAATATTAATCATTGTTTCATATTAATATTTTCTAGGAATTCTGCATAACTATTTCCTTGTTTTTTTAATGCTCCTGGATCTAATTTTGCGATATTATTTTGCACATATCAAAGATATTCTCTTAAATCAAGATAGGTATTACGTACTAGAAATTGAAGAGGAAATTCTAATCCGTTTAAGAATCTTTTATATTGTTCCAAGATTGTTTGTATTTCATCAAAGTTTTTGAGGTCGAGGTTTATACCTTCTGCTTTTAAGATTGCTCTAATTCATCAGTCTTTGAGAATAACAAATCAATCTTTAATTTCAGAAATAGGAAGCATGTTCTCAGTATTGAATTGAGACTCTTGTTTTCCTTTTTGAATATTGTTATTTTCTAAATTTTTGAAGAGCATTATTTGTTTTTATCTATGGTTAAAGTAATTATGGTTGTTGCATTATAACTGATTGGCTTGGTCAAGTTGCGGAGTTGTTTTCTGCAATATCATCATATATTCGGAATATTAATGACACTATAAACCAAGCTAGGGACATTACAATGATTGCTATAGCAATTCCTTTTAGATATGATTTTGCTTTATCAATTTGTTTTTCGTCTCATATGATAACTGCATAGAAACTATACATAAGGAGACAAAGTGCTATAAATGCAACAAAGCTTAATGCGTAATTAATTAGAAATTGTGCATAATATAACGCTTTTTGAACTCATTTATATCTTCAACTTTTTACTGTTGAATTAAGTTTAAAAACATCTAGAGATCTAACTAAAAGACTTTTTGATTGGTCAGTACTCGTTCATTCTCATCCTTCTGCTCAAACAGCATCATCTTTAATTAATTTTCAATAATCAGTTTCTAATTTCTCATTATCTTTCACACTTGGTCCATCTGTATAATAGAATTTATTCTCTCATCAGAAAGCATAAATATTTAATCCTATCATTGAGATAAGTAAGATGGAAAGCACTGTTATTCTCTTTAACAATTTTTTCATTTTTTATTTGTTAAGTAAAATTATTATTCGATAAATGTTTCTACTAGCCAGAATATGAAGCTTACAATAATCCAACTAAGAGCAACTCATATGATACCAATTGATGCTTTTTTAATGGCTTTTTTTCAATTTTTAAATTTTCAATCATCTCATGCAGCAGTAAGCATTTGTATTCCACCGAAAATGACAACTAACATTGCAGCTAATGCTAATAATCAAAGAGCCCAGTTAATGAGTCTTTGTATTGTTTCTACAGTTCTTTTTGTTGCGTCTTCATGATCATCAATCTTTTTCCCAGATTCTGAAATTCATATAACGACTTTTTTTTCTGTTCATACAACACCACGATAAACTCAGTCTCTCATTGGATCGGCATCTTGTGGAGGAATGATCTTAGTGTCAGATTCAGTTAATATTTTATTGAGGTTTTTTGTTGGTCATAATGCATCTAGATTATTTCCAAAAGTAAGTCCTCAAATTGAGAAGATAATAATACCTAAAAATGATACAATATATTTTAGCATAGCATAGTGTAAAGATAAAATATCTGTATCTAATTATATCTGAAAATGACAAAAAAATCAAAATTTAATGCGCTTTTTCTCGTTTTTCATTGAAATATTCTTTCCATTCGTCTCGAGGACTTGGTTGCTCTTGAGAACTGATATCTTCAGGCGCTATTTCTTTTTCAATTCATTTAAATGCGATTACAGTTTCTCATTCTTTTAGAATATTATTTTCGTGTGATAGGAAAAATTTTGCGTGACTTGAATCAAGATATTGCATTTGAAAATTGTTGATATATGCAATTTCTTCTTGTACTCTGTTGTTTTGGTTCTTTATCGTTTCTGTATTTTCTATAATTGTAATATAATTCATGTAGATTTGTATGGCCATTAGCATTAAAACGAGGGATGTAATAAAAAATCCCCATTTTAATAGGGTTCAGTATGCTTTAACAAATGATTTTATTTGTTCTCGTATAGCCATTAATGAATCAAAATTGCTTGATATAAAATTCAAACTTTATATAACTCTTCTATAGTTTTTATGCTGAAAAAAGCAAGTTCAGTTTTATCTCCAGTTCTTTATTTTCATGTGAATTCATAAGCTTCCGGATTTTGTAATCAATAGATTAAAAGCTTGAGAAATAGTACAAAGGCCTGCTTCTTTGTTGAAAGAATTGGTAGAGAATTCATTAGATGCTTGAGCGACAAAAATTGAAATAAATATTAATGATTGATGAAAAACTTTTTTATCAGTACAGGATGATGGTTCGTGAATTGAACTTTCTGATATGGATTTATTGTTAGAAAGATATGCAACGTCTAAAATAGCTACGGAAAAAGATCTTTATTCTTTAGAATCATATTGATTCCGTTGAGAAGCTTTAGCAAGTATTGCTGAAGTTAGTAAGATAACTGTCTTGACGAAGACTCAGTATGCAGAGATATGAACAAAGCTTGTTAGAAGATGAAATGAAAATGTTATAAGACATATGGGAGTTCCTTTTAATCACGGTACTTTAATTACTGTTGAGGATCTTTTTTATAATGTTCCTGCAAGATTAAAATTTTTGAGGTCTTCTCAAACTGAATTTTATTATTGTTATAATTATTTTCTTGATGTTGCTTTGTTCCATTATGATAAAGCTTTTGTTTTAAAGAAAAATGATAAGGTTATTTTTGATCTTAAACCTGTTGATGAACTTCAGCCTAGGATTTTGGATTTATATAAAAAGGATTGGGGAGAAAAACTTATTACATTTTCACAGAAGGATGAGTGAATAAGTATGGCAGGAATTCTATCTGATTCTTCACTTCGTTTTTGATCAGCTGAGAATATTAAAATTTATGTTAATGCACGTCCAGTTCAGGATAGAGTAGTTAGAAGAGCTCTTTTAGATGCTTATTCTAGACAGATTGCACCTTGAGAATATCCTATGGCTATTATTATGCTTGAAGTTGATCCTTCAAGTGTTGATGTGAATGTTCATCCATGAAAGCTTGAAGTTAAGTTTTCTGATTCTCAAAAAGTTTATCAGTTTGTTCATGATGGTGTGCAAGAAACTTTATGAAAACATAAGATTTGAGCAGCTGGTGTTGAGTTTTTTAAGAATCAAGAAAAGCAGAGTGATGCTTCATTCTCTTCAGCGTGGTGAGATAGAGGAGAATCGAGTGCTTCTTGAATGTCTCAGCCTTTTCAAAAAACATCTTCATGAAAACCTGATTTTACAAGTATGTTTGATGCTGTTAGTTTGTGAGAACAAAGTGAATCAAGAAAAGTTCAACAATCAATGTTGGGTTTTGATACTCCTAAAGCTCAGATTTCTCAATTTTGATCTTTTGATCAACAAACTCAGCCACAGGAAGAATTTCTTTTTCATCCTGATATATGAGAATATCAGATACTTTGACAAGCTTGGAATTCATACATAGTTTTACAATCAGATACTGCTTTGTATTGGATTGATCAACATGCTTTGGCCGAGAGAATTGCTTTTGAAAAGATGAAATTATCTCAAGATTATACTCCTGAGAATCTTTTACAGCCTTTGAAATTTGAGATAACTCAAATACCTAATCTTTCTGAGAAAATTGAGGAATTGAATGCTCTTTGATTTGAAATTTCAATGCTTTCTGACTCTGTTGTTGTAATTTATTCAATTCCTAAGGTTTTTGTTCAGTATCCTGTTGATATGCAATTGTTGTTAAATCATGTTCTTTATTTGGAAAAAATTACTTTCGAACATCTTTTAGATTGAATATATGCAACTAAAGCTTGTAAAGGTTCAATTAAAGCATGACATAAACTTTCTTATCTTCAAATGCAACAATTAGTAAAAGATTGATTTGAACATATACCATGAATGTTTGTTTGCCAACATTGAAGACCATTTTTTATTAAAATGTGAAAGTGAGATATTGATAAGCTTTTTGATAGATAGTTTTATATTGTTTTTTGGGGATAATGTGAGAAGAAGAATATGCAATTAGAGAAGCAGAAAAAGCGACAAATCGTAAGACTGTAGAGAGAAGAATAGCAGAGCAAAAAAGATTTTTTGCTAGTGCTATGTATAAAGGAATTGTATGAGATGAGGATGATGAAGTTGAATGATATGAAGAAGATGTAATTGTAAATTAGATTTTATCTTTAATATAAAAATGAAAAAATTTCTTATTCTTTGAGGTTTCTTAGTTTGATTGGTCTTTTCTTTAGGGGTTCATGCTTCTTATAGTGATTTTTATCCAGATACATTTCTTGTTGAAGTAACTCCTGATAAGGCGGAGGAAAATCAATTTGTAAGTTTGAAAATAACCGCACAAAAGAAGTGAAAAGTGATGAATAATTATGAATGAAATTTTTCTATTTGGGTTGAAAATCTTGATTGAAAACTTTTGCAGTCTAGTGAGGCTAAGGTTCCTGATTCTTGATGGTGAAATATGGGTTTGCAAGATAAATGAGTAGTACTTTATGAAAATAAATTGAGTATCTCAAAGAAATGAACTTATAGAATTGTTGTTTCTGAATTTACAGATGATAATATTTCATGATCAACAATTATAAAAATATTTTGAGATGATTCATGATTAAAGGAATTAACTACTTATTCTCAGGAATATATTGATGCATATAATTGGGCTTATTGAAAATCAATTACTACACAATCTATTGATAAAGCTAATTTGGATTGATCTTTGACTAGGCAGGCAATGGCTAAGATGATCGTTGTTTTTTCTAAGGATGTACTTTGATTAAAACCTGATTCTTCAAAATCTTGTACATTTGATGATGTTAAATCTTCTTCTGATTTGGCTCCATATATTAAGCAAGCATGTCAGCTTTGATTGATGTGACAATGAGTATCTAAGTTTAATCCATCATGAGAGGTTACGAGAGCCCAATTTTGAACTATTCTTTCAAGAGCTATTTGGGGTTCTAAAAATGATTGAGGTGAACCTTATTATAAAAATCATTTGAATATGTTGAAATCGAAAGGGATTATGTCTAAGATAGAAAATGCAGATTCAAAGAAAGAAATGAGAGGTAATGTTATGATTATGTTAAAGAGAGCTTCTGAAAATAATAAATAAAAAAATAATATAAAAATAAAAACTTATGAAAAAAAATGTAAAGCATTATCTATTTTTGCTGTTCTTCTCAGCAATTATTGGATGGAATTTTAGTATCTCTTCTTTCTTCTCCTGGTTTTTATTGGTTTTACTTTCCTTTGCTTTAACCTTTTCTCGTATTTATTTGAGAGATAATTATCCAGATTGGGTTAAATCTCCTTTTGGAGGCTATATTCCAGATGATGAGTATGTTTATAGGCATAAAGCATGGAGGCAGTGGAAACGATTTGTAAGGATACGGATCTTCGATATGAAACTTTCTGTTATCGTAGTTCTATTATTCTTTTCGTTATTAAAAGCTTGGGGATTGGGTGAGTTATCTCTCTTGGGAATTGTAGTTATGTACTTATTGGCTGCTATTTCTGTTGCTCTTGTTATCGATTTCTTCTTAATTGAGCGAAAGGTTAGTAAACAAGAGCTTTGGTCTCAAGAATTTATTCTTACTAATGGAAGTTAGGTCACTTAGTTTTAAAGGAGTTATGGGGTTCTATAACTCTTTTTTTAATTAAGAAAAACCTCTCATGATGAGAGGTCTTATTTGTGAAATATTTTAATGATTATCTGATTCTTTTTAATTTATGCTCTTAAATGTGCTCATGTTGATTCTACTTTCTTGATAGCGTTCTGCATGATTGTGTTAATAAGTTCTGTTGTCATACTTCAATCACCTTTAATTTTTATTTGTACTGAGATAGATTTTTTTCCATCTCAAAGATTTTCTCCTTGATAGAGATCAAATACTTTAACTTCTTGAATATCTTGCATTTTTTCAAGTGCAGTTATTATATTTCCGAAATCTTCTTTTGCATCAACAATGAAAGATAAATCTCTTCGAAGAATTTGATCTTGGAATGTTTCATATTCTTTTTCATTACTTCCTTGATGTACTAATCCTTTAAGAGCTTCTAGATTGAGCTCAAAAGTACATAGTTCAGCACTTTCAGGTAATTTATTCTTTTGGAGAACAAAAGGATGTAAAGATCCTATTCTACCAATTTCTAGAGGAGTAGGTCAATTTCTTAATATGATTTTAGCTTGTTTTTTAGGGTGGAAATGTGCAAATTCTGATTTTTCGAAAAAGATTTTTCCTTTAATACCTAATTTATTTAGAAGTGAACTTATAACGCTTTTCATTCATAGAAGAGGATCTTCATTCCAATTCTTTGCTCATTTTTCATACCAACAAGCTCCAATACTTAATTCTTCACTAAAGTGGTTTTCAGCATATCTTTGATCTAGATTATGTGAATATATTGTTCTATTCTTTTTCCAAGTTTTTCAAATATCAAAGATTTTGAATGAATTGTAGAATTTACTGCTTTTAGAACAAATATTTAATAGATTATAGAGCATTGTATCTCTTAAGTATGGGAACTCTGGATTAAGAGGATTTTGTAGAGTGTACAACTCTTCTACATTGTTTCCTAATCCTTCAACTTGTTGCTTACTTACCCATGGATAAGTTTCTAATTGATCAAAGTTGAAGAGTTCAACCATCATTTCTTCTACTTCTCTTAGAAGTCATACGCTATCACTATATGGTTGTGAAGTAATTTCTGATAGTAGAGGTTGATTTTTAATTGTATCATATCCCCATATTCTAGCAATTTCTTCTGTGATATCTTCTTTGATGTTCATATCATCTGGACCTCTTCGTAACGGTACACAAACGCTATTATCTTGTACTTCAAATCCTAAATTTCTTAGAATTTGTTGTGATTTTTCTTTGAAATTTTCTTGTTTTTCTCCGAATATGAGGCTTTCCATTTCATTCCAAGGAGTTTCGATAATCTTTTTTCTCATTGGGTCAACTTCATCTGATACATAAGATGCAATTCCTCATAATTCATAATTTCCTAAATCTTTAGCATAATATTTTAATTCTTCTAGGAATAATAGTAAGCAATAAAGTGAATAACTAGGTGAGATATTCTTTTCGAATCTTAGTTCTGCATCAGTTCTTAATCCAAGTCTTGTTCAAGTCTTTCTTACAGCAACAGGATCGAAATTAGCAAGTTCAACAATAATATTTTTAGTATTTTCAGTGATTCAGCTATCTAATCCTCAAACAACTCCTGCAAGAGCTAATGCTTTTCAACTTTCATCTGAAATTACAACATCAGTAGATTTTAGTTCGTGCACATTTCAGAATAGATCAGTAAATTTTTCTCCATCTTCTGCATCTCTTACTATGATATTTCATGTAATTTTATCAGCATCAAAAGTATGAATAGGAAGTCCTACAGTATTCATGAATATATTTGAGAAGTCTACCCAATTGTTTATTGGATTTGATCCGAAATCTATGAGCTGTAAACGAGAGAAAAAATCAGATTTTTTAATTTCTACATTATTAATTCATAGTGCTATATAAGTGTTAACACCTTTAGAACGTCCTTCAACTTTACGATCTAATACTTTTTCTCAGTTATTTATAACTTCTAAGATATTTGTATCTCTGAAGTCTTCCATCCATTTCTTAATACCATTGAATTTCTTTTGACTATCTGGATATATTGCGTTTAAATCTACTGCTAATCAAAAGTGTCCAGTTAAATCAGGTCTGTTAGTTAAACTTTTACTATCAACTTCAAAAATTGTACTATCTAACCAGGGAAATTTATCAGTTAATGGTGTTCATAAATCTGTATCGCTAATATCTTCTAGATCTTGTGCTAGGTCCCAAATCCAATGGGTGTCTTTATCTTCATTAATTTGTAATTCTCATTTAGAGCAAATCATTCCTTCAGAGTCGATACCTCTCATTGCTCTTTTTGCAATAGTGATTCATGCTTCAGGGAATGGTGTTCATACAAGAGCAACTGGAACGTATAATCCAACAGCAACGTTAGTACCTCAACAAATAATTTGATATTTTCATTTATCTCAACAGTTAACCTGACAAACGTTTAGTTTATCAGCATCTGGATGCTTTTCAACTTGTTCAATTTTTCCGATAACTATTGATTTAGGAATTTTTCTTTCTTCAATTCATTCAATTTCACATGTTTTAAGTATGAGATTTTGTGCAATATCTTCTGGAGTTGCATCTAGTGAAAGGTATTTTTTTAAGACCTGAAGATGATATTTCATAATTAGCATAAATAATGTAAAAAACGACTGTAGTGTATTGTAGTAATTTAGAAGTTAACTACAAGCTAAATTTATAAGTTTCTTATGTTAATTTGCTTTCTTTTTTTCTCGTTTTTCGTATAACGAAAAAAAGTTTTTATTATTAAGTTATTCTATGCAAGTTAGTATATGATTTTCATGACCAGCTTGATCTTGAGTAAATACAGCATGACTTTTGTTAGCTGAAGTTCTTGCAAATAAAGGTTATATGGTTTATGCAGATAAAGAATATGCTTCTGTGATTAAATGAGAAAATAATTGTTTTTTCTTATATATTTCAGATCAAGATGAAGTTTTTGTTCGTAAACATATCGATTATTTTTTGGCTTATGATCAGTATGCAGTTGATAAAAATGAAAAGATTTATGATCTCGAACATGTTTATATGATAAAAGATGAGAAGTGTTTTCATAAAAACACTTTCACATTTTGAATGGTTCTTAAAATATTTTGAATTCCTTTTGAAGAAGGTAAAGATGTTTTTTTGTCTCAATTTAAGAGTAAAAATTTAACACAAGAAAGAATGGAGCAGAATGCTTCTGATTTACGTGCATGATATGATTATATAAAGGAAGATGCTCATATTGATTTTGATGCTCAAGTTTGAGATAGGAGAACTATTATGTATTGAAATGAACTTATTGCAAAGTGAGCTATTGCAAGTTGATTGGAGTTTTATGCAGCATATCCTATGACTCCTGCATCTTCTATAATTGATGAAATAATAAAAGATGATAAAGTTATTTTTTATCAGTGAGAAGATGAAATTGCCGTTAGTATGGCAATGCTTTGAGCTAAATATGCTTGAAAGAGAGCTATGTGCTGAACTAGTGGTTGATGATTTGCTTTGATGACTGAGTCTATAGCATTTTCTAATCAGGCTGAAATATGATGAGTTTATATACTTTCTCAGAGAGATGGTCCAAGTACATGAACACCTACATTTACATGACAGTCTGATTTAAACTATGCTTTAAATGCAAGTTTTTGAGATACTAAACCAATAGTTCTTATTCCTTCTACTTTTGAAGAGGTTTATTCTTTTGTATGAAAAGCTTTAAATTATTCTGATATTTATCAACATCCTGTTATTATGTTAGTTGATAAACAATTATCAGAAAGTTATTTGAGTGTTAATGCTTCTGAGCTTTTAGCGGAACCAATTAATCGTGGTGTGTCTGCAGAAATTAAAGGTAGTGATGAGTATAAGAGGTATGAAATAACTGAGAATTGAATTTCTCCTTCAGCAATACCATGAAACGAAAATACTACTTTTATTGCAACTTCTTATGAACATGATGAATATGGATTTACAAATGAAAATCCTACAATAAAGAAGGAAATGATGGATAAAAGAGCTAGGAAAATGGATACTTTTATTGAGAATGAGTTTAACGAAGATTTTTATTGATATGAAATTATCAATCCAGAAGCTAAAACATTTTATGTTAGTATGTGAATTAATCGTTATGTTTTAGATGAACATATTAAATGAAATAATGAATTATGATTAGTGATAATAAAGTCTTGTTTTCCGTTTGATCAGAGATTAAAAGCTTTTTTTAATGAGCATATGAATTCGATAGATAAACTTATTTTCGTTGAAATGAATCAGAGTTGAATTCTTGAAGAATTAGTGAGAAAGGAATGTGAATTATATTGAGAGTGGAATGATAAGATTTCTCATCAAAGAAAATATGAATTATATCCTTTTTTTCAGGAAGATATTATTTAATTATTTATGAGTCATATATGAGACATAATTTAAATAAGATGCAATGGTGTCCAGGATGTTGAAATTTCCTTGTTCATCTAGCATTAAAACAAGCACTTAGTGAATTAAAAATAAATCCTAAAGATACTATTATGATTACATGAATTTGATGTAATAGTAAAATGAGTCAGTATATGGAGGGATATTGAGCTGAAACTTTGCATTGAAGAGGTATTCCTTTTGCAATAGGTGTTAAGTTATCTAATCCAAAATTAACTGTGATTTCACTTTCTTGAGATGGTGATACTTATTGAATTGGTCTTGGTCATTTGTTGCATGCAGCTAGAAGAAATACTAATATTGTACATATAACTTGTGATAATGAAAATTATGCTTTAACAACTGGTCAAGCTTCTGCAACAACTCCTGTATGAGTTAAGACTAAGTCAACTCCAGATGGAAATCAAATTGTTCCATTAGATCCTGTTGCTTTATTGGAAAGTGTAGGTTGTTGATTTGTAAAAGTTGTTGAAGGTAATAAAATGCAGGAAATGAAAGATGTTTTAAAGGAAGCTATTATGTATGATTGATTTGCACATATTAATGTTCAGCAAGCTTGTCCATCTTGGAAGAGATGGTAATCTAATTTAATGTGGTTCTGACTTTATGGAAAAACTTGAATATACAACGATAGAAAAAAGTTTTCAATATGAAATTCCTAAAATTAAGGGATCAAGATTTTTTGCAACATTAATTCCTGTGCAAACAAGAGAAGAGATTGATGAAAAATTAGAGAAGGTGAGAAAGACTTATTTTGATGCTACTCATAATTGTTATGCTTGGAGGTTATGAGTTGATGCTAACCAAGATTTATTTTGAAATTGGGTAATCTCAGCACATCAGGAGAGAGCTAATGATGATTGAGAACCAAGTAATACTGCATGAAAACCTATATTGTCTGTTCTGACGTGAAAAGATGTTCATAATATTTTATGTGTTGTAACTAGATATTTTTGAGGAACATTATTGTGAGTTTGATGACTTATACAAGCATATACGGAATGTAGTAAGCAAGCACTTGAGAATGTTCCTTTTGTTACAAGAGAAATTACAAAAAGGTTGCATTTATGTTATACTTATGATCAGGTTTCTGGAGTTCAGTATTGTTATTCAAAATTTTGAGCTAAGGTAGTTTCAGATCATTATGATAATAGTATAGAGCAAGATATTGAGGTTAATATAGCATTAGTTGATGCTTTTCTTAAAGAAATGGTAGAGAGACAGATTCAGTGTAAGCTTATTGATTAGATTTTATTCAATACATTATATACATGAGGACTTTAGAAGAAAACAAGCAGTTGTATGCTGAGATTATATTGAGTTATGGTTTGAATATCCAGAAATGACAAAAATTAATTATTAAATCACCTATTGATGCCTATGATTTTGTTAAAATCTTAACTGAAAAGGCTTATGAAATGTGATGTAAAGAGGTGATGTATAGATGGGAACATGAAGAATTAGATTGTATTAGATATAATAAAGCGCCAGAAGATTCTTTTGATTGATATCCACAGTGGATTGCTGATTGATTTACTAAAGAGGTAAGGGAATGAGCAGCAACTCTTTCTTTGTATATGTCTGATACTTCTGTATTTGAAAATGTTAATCTATCAAATTTAAAGAAGCATGCTAAAGCTGCAACTTTGGCATTTAAAGAATATAAAGACCTTATAACATCTAGTGGAACTAACTGGTGTGTTGTTTCAATTCCAATTAAATGATGGGCAAATACTGTTTATTGAAATACTGATTCAGAGGAAAATATGTGAAAATTATGGGATCAGATTCTTTCTCTTGTTAGACTTGATAAAGAAGATCCTATAAAAGAATGGGAAACTCATTTGAATCAGCTTAAGGTACGTGCTCAGTATATGAACGATATGAATTTTAAAAAATTACATTATAAATCATCAAAAACTGATCTTTGTATAACGCTTCCTGATGGTCATATTTGGCAATCAGCTGAGGAGGTTTCTAAAAGAGGAGTTCATTTTCATCCAAATCTTCCAACAGAAGAAGTGTTTTCAATGCCTCATAAATATTGAGTAAATGGTACTGTTTTTTCAACATTCCCTTTGGAATATCAGTGAAAATTAATTAAAAATTTCTCATTAACATTTAAAGATTGAGAAGTTATTTCTTATACAGCAGAGGAGTGAGAAGAAATCTTAAAATGAATTTTGGAAACTGATGAAACATCAAAGAGACTTTGAGAAGTTGCTTTAGTCCCTGTAAATTCACCAATTTATCAATCATGATTACTTTATTATAATACTTTGTTTGATGAAAATGCTAGTTGTCATCTAGCTTTGTGAACATCTTATTCTACAACATTAAAATGAGCTGATGATATGAATGCAGAACAAAGAGATAAGGTTTGAATGAATGAAAGTAGTATCCATGTTGATTTCATGGTTTGAGATGAAACACTTTGTATTACTTGAGAAACGCAAGATTGAGAGATGGTTGAATTCTTTGTTAATTGAAAATGGAATATTTAGTATTTAAGGTTAATTACTGTGAAACTTTGCTTTGCACCAATGGATTGAATTACAAATGCAGCAACTCGTTTTATAACTGAGAATGTTTTTCAGAAATATTGAGAAGAGAATGATTCTTTTCAGACATGGACTGAGTTTATGAATGCTGATGGATTTGTTATTAATCCTGCTTGAGTGATTAAGCATTTGATAACAATTGAAAATAATTGAGCAAATAAGCCTATTCTACAATTATTTTGAGGAAGAAAAGAGTATTTATTAAAAGCTGTTGAGATTATTCTTGATATCTATAAGGATTTATTTTCAGGAATTGAATTAAATACTTGATGTCCTTCAAATACGGTTATGAAATCTTGATGAGGAAGTGATATGTTGAAACATAGACCTGAGACTTTAGATATTATACAATCGTTATCAGAAAAGATTCATCGGTCTTCTGATTTGAGTTTTTCTGTAAAATCAAGGGCGTGATTAACTGATGAGGATAAGCCTGAACAGTTAATTTTTTTGAGAGAGGTTTCTCATTTTGTTGATTTTATTACTGTGCATTGAAGGACATTAAAGCAATTGTATGCTTGAGATGCTGATTTTTCTTTTATTAAAGAATTAAAACAATTGGTTAGCATCCCTGTTATTGCAAATGGTTGAATAGAGAATTATGAACAAGCAAGTAATGTTTTATCACAAGGATTTGATGGTGTTATGATTTGACAGGCAGCTATTGGTAATCCTTGGGTTTTTACTAATCATATTCCTTCATTAGATGAGAAGAAAGAACTTATGATAGAACATCTTTGTTTAATGATTGCTTGTGAAGAGTATTTTAAAGATGCTGTTGAAAAAATTGATAGATATTATATTAAACAACCTTTATTATCTGACCTTAATCTTTATAGGGATAAAATAGATGAGGAATATCCTTATCATTCTCTTGTTGAATTTAGAAAGTATGCTTTCCAATATATAAAAGGTTTAGGAAATGTTAAAGAGAAAAAAAGAATGTTATTAGAAGTAAAAACTGTAAAATCATTCAAGGAAATTTTAAATCAGTTGGGAGATCTATAATGAATTATGAATGTTTTGATCATTGAGAGAAAAAAATATTCTTAGTAGATATGAAAAGAGAGCAGGATAAACACTTTTCTGAACTTTTTGATAAAGGTGTAAAAAAATATTTAGCAGCAAAGAAAAAGATTGGGATATTGATAAATAAAAAAGGATTTGATACTTGAATTATTTGTCATCAGTGTGGACATATACCATATTGTGATCATTGTTCTGTTGCTATTAATTATCATCTCATGCCTAATTGAGATAAGATTTGAATATGTCATATTTGTAAAAAACAATATGTTTATCCTAGGACTTGTGAGAAGTGTTGAAGTGTTGAAATAATAGAGTATGGTATTTGAACTCAAAAATTAGCTCAACTTTTAAAAGAAAAATACGGTGCTGATTCTTTAATTGTTGAATCAGAAACTGCTAATTCTGCTAGTAAAATTCAAAAATTTAATGATAAGTTAAATGAATTTCAGTCTCAGTGAAAATGCCCAATTCTTATTTGAACTTCATTATTAACAACTCCTATAAAAGATTGGAATTTAGATTTGCTTATTTTTTTTGATGCTGATATAGGTCTTAATATTCCTGATTATAATGCTAATGAGAAGAATTTTTATTTTCTTTATGAGGCCTTTGTTAAGCATTCATGTAAGACATTTATTGTACAAACTTTAAATCCAGATCATTATAGTATTCGTTGTGCTTGTTGATTGAAAAAAGATGAGTTCTATGAGAATGAAAATGAATTCCGTAAGGCAAATACTTATCCTCCTTTTTGAGAGATGTGTTTGATTTTATATAAAGATGAAATAGAGGAAAAACTCTATAATAAAGTTGATCAGCTTTATAAAGAATTGTTATATCTTCAGCAGAAGTATAAGCTAGAGGAAATGGAGATTTATACAACACCTGCTCTTATCTATAAAGTCTTTTGAAAATATAGATATAATATCATTTTAAAATGAAAGGAAGTGAGAAATTTTATGGATATTGTTTATTCAAAACTCGCCTTGCATAAAAAATGATTTAAGATAAATTGGATGCCAGAAACGATAGTTTAATTGTTATTCTATAATGATGTTGATAGATAGTCCTGAAAAGATGCATGAATACGGAAAAACTTTAGCTAAAAAGTCTAAAGTTTTATTATTGTTTTGAGAACTATGAGCTGGAAAAACTACCCTTATTAAAGGGTTTGCGGAGTGAATTGGAATCGATTCTGATAAGGTTCAAAGTCCAACTTATGCCTATGTTAATATTTATGATGATACTTTATTACATATTGATATGTATAGACTTTCTAGTTTTGAAGAGTTAATTGAAAAGGGTATTCTTAACCAAATTTCCGATTATGAATATATTGTAATTGAATGGCCTAAGTGGGAAGACCAACTTGATTTAGAAAATCCTTTAAAAATAGAAATTAATAAAATTTCTGCATCTGAAAGAGAAGTATTGGAAAAATAGTTTTATTTAGTGTTCTTTTCCTTTTTTGAATATAGGTTTATTAAGATAATCATTGTTACTGAACAAATTACTCAAATGGTATTAAAGAATTCCATTTGCCATGAGTTAAGATGATATCCATAGATAATCCAACAAATTCATCATAGTGCTAATATTAAGAACATTCATGTAGATAAACCTTTTACATTTTTAGTTTTTAATGTACGAAAAATTTGTGGAATTGATGGTATAGCAGTTGATAATCCTGCTATTACTCATATGATTTCATAAAACATATCCATGGTTTCTGATAGTGTTAAAAAATAAATTAGTATTCAATTTTATCACTTTTTTGTTTCCATTCTTCAAATACTTTTATTGCTTCTTCTTTACCTAAAACATGAATTGGAAGAGATCTTTCTTCTAGTTCTTTTTTAAGTTCTTGATAGATAAAATCATCATCAAACCCAATATCTGCAGCATCTTTTCTTGAGTTTGCAAAATAGATTGCTTTAGGTCTTGCCCAATAAATAGCTCCTAAACACATAGGACAAGGTTCACAACTTGTGTAGATTATACAGTCGTCTAATTGAAATGTTCATAGGTTTTTACATGCATCTCTTATAGCTACAACTTCTGCGTGAGCAGTTGGATCGTTTTCACTAGTAACATGATTTGCTCATTGTCATACAATTTTTCAGTTTTTAACTACGATTGCTCAAAATGGTCCTCCTTTTCAAGCTCTCATATTTTCTAGAGAAAGTTCTACAGCTTTGCTCATGAAATATTCGTGGTTGTTTTCCATGTGAATTTTGTTCAGAAGATAAAAATTATAGGGCGTTCTTTAACTTTTCAAAGTCATCAGTCATTACAAATTTTACTCATAATTTTTGTAGATTTTTAAGTGTTTCTACATCATTAACTGTATATGCAACTCCATCAATTAGGTATCTTTGGAGTTTCTGCATAAGAGCATCTGTAAAGTTTTCAGCAGGTGTCATGAAATAACTATAATAACTTCATGGTAGTTTGTCTAAATCTCATAGAGAATAAGTGTCTAATGCAGATATTAAGTTTCCTCTTTCTCCAAGTTCTTTTGCTATCTTTTCATTAAATGAAGAGAATATAACTTTAGCATCCATTTTATTCTTTTGTACAAGTGATACAGTCTTTTCAAAGAGTCTTTTATCATTTAATGGACATGAATCACTACTTTGTACTTTAAAATCTATAAAGATATAGGTAAACCGATTTTTGATTTGAGGAAGTAAATTTTCGGCTTTCATAATTTCATCTCCGTTGTTTAATAGACAATTTTTTACTTCATCATAGGTCATTTGACAAATATCTCTTGTTTCGTTTTTACATTGAGTATTGTTATAGAGTTTTGGTCCGTGATAAACTACAAGTTCTCAATCTCTTGTAACGTTTATATCAATTTCAACTCAATCTGCTCAAGCATCATAAGCTTTTTTTAATGCTTTTAATGAGTTTTCAGTTTCTTTTTTTGTAAGTCATCTATGAGCAACTAAAATAATTCTTTTATTCTTCTCATCATCTTGATCTCCATTGAGACTTGATTTTTGATAATCTAGAGATAGTCTTACGTAATTTAGGATTTCTTCTGTTGGGAAATTCTCAGCTCAATCAACAATTTTCATACGTGTTAAATCAAGACTTCATTCATTTCAGTTTGCATCAGAAATATTTAGTGTTTTATTTCAATATCGTTGTTTTAGACTTCGTTTTCTTGTAATTTCTTTTGAGAAAAGGTCGTTATATTGCTTGAGGACTGTTACTTCTCATGATCAGAATTCACGAATAAGTGAATGGTAAAGATCTGTTTGTTGATAAATACCATTTGCTAGTGTATTTTGTGGTATATTTTTTCAAATCATAAATCCGATAATCTTTGCAGATGCGGTTGCTCACCATTTTTTGAATTCTTCATCTTCTAATGGAGTCATTTTACGATGATCTCAGATTACTATTAGAATTCAGTTATTGAAGAAATTTCTTGCTTTTAAGTCTTCATAGAACTGTGCAAAAGTATCGTCTTCATATTGATAAACAGCTTCTGTACTGTGTCCATAAGGAGTATCATATGGAGTATGAGAAGATATTGTTTGTAGTGTTAGAAAGTAACTACCTGTTTGCTGATCAATTGTTTCTATAGCTTTTGCATAAAGATCAGCATCTGGAGCAGCATTGAACGTGTATTTAGGTCTTAATTCAAATGCTTCTTCTCCTATAATTGTTTGGTATCCAATTTTTTCTAGGAATGTCCTTTGATCTAGGAATGTAAGAGGTGCTGTACTTACAAAGATACTTGAATATCCTAGTTCATTAAAGAAGTTAGGAAGTGTCGTTTTGAATCAAGTAAAGCTTTCATATCGTGTTTTTTTACTATCTGATTCTAATGGTTCAACTCATAATAGTGTTGAAGTGTGTCACATTTCAGAAGTAGAACCGTTTGCATGCATATTAATGAATGAAGTTCAATCATTACTTATTTTATCTATTTTTGGAAGTCTGTTATTGAGTCATCAGAATTTTTGTGAATCGACAGAGGATGCTGATTCTAAGAATACTAAGATAACATTGTTTTTATTTTTTCTTCCTTGTACTTCGTAATAAAGTTGATCAAATGTAAGAGGAGCTTGATAAATTTGTGCTGCATATTGTAGTAATGATTTAGCTATTTTTTCGTGATCTTCTACAAAGTTTTCATAGTATTTAAGATATTCAAATGCTAGTTCTGGTTTAGTTTGAATTGCTATTTTAAGAAGGTCTTTTACTATAGGTTTATCGTTTTCATCTTTTCGATCCTTGTAGTTATCAAGGTATATGAATGCAAGTTCAGGTTTATTTTTTGCAGCTTCTGCTAGAATTTCGAAGACATAACTATTTCAATATTCATCTGTAAGTCTTGTTAATGATGATGTTTTGAAACTTTCAAAAATTCTTTCAGGATCATCGTATGCTAATCCATACCATCGTTCCTTTTTCTTTATAAGGAAGTCTAGTTCTTCTTTTGGAACGTCAATAATCTCATTTGATTTAACTTTTTCTTCTGTTGTGTCTTCTGATTTTCAAGTGAGAGAAATGGTAAGTGTTTGATTAACTAATAGGCTTAGTATATTATCTTTAGGTAAATCTATTCATAGAAAAACAAATTTTGGAAGTGGTAGTGTATAGATGAAAAAAGAAGTTATCAGTACTGCTATAAGTCATTTATTTTTTATGTTTATTCAGGTTATTCTTAGAAATAGACGAACAAATAGTACAAGAAATCAGCAACATAGGAAAAATACTAATACATAGAATAGGAGAATATTAGTTCCAGCAGTTATAAAACTTCCTCCTGATGTTAGCATAAATCTTTGTTGGAAGAAGAGGATTGTTAGTATATCTGCTAAATAAATTCAAAATGTTACAATGGTAAGGATGAGAAAGAAACTTTTTATTAATCGATTTTTTGTATATCAGATAATGAGAACAAAAACTGAAACTAATGATAGAATAAGTAAGTCTTCTTGAATGAGTTTAAAAAAATAGAACCAGGTTTCTCCTTTGCTCATTTCTGAAAAAGCATACGAGTAACTATTTCAAATTAGGATTAATTTTGCAAGTAGTAAAAAGAGAAATCAAAAGATTACGAAGGATTTTAGTGTTATTGTTCTTTTATTTAAGAAGTTAAGCATTATTATGCGTTTTTATAAAGTAGTTCTCATCACTTTAGTTCAATGTTTGTCTTAATGTAGATATTAGGTGTATTACAAGTTCCTTTTTCTAATGTTTTTCCTTTCTCATTTATTAGTTCTTCAATTTTTAATTCTCATGAAGTGTCTGGAGAGAGGTAATTTAAGATCATACCTTCTTCAACAACTTCTTTAGGTGAGTATTTGAAGTATTTAATTCAGTCTTTTTCAATATATTCGTCTTCGATTATTCAGAAATAGTTTCTGTTAAATAAAGGTCCAGGACTTGTTTTTGTTGTGAAGCTTTCTCATTCTCACTCTGGATAATTTGCAAGTTCATTAAATAAGAATCCTGACCAATATTCTCTATGTGGAATGATATTAACAAGATTTTGAATTGTTTCATCTATTGGTTTTCATTCTAAGATAGCATCTCTCACATGTTTATATGCTTTTACAACTGCTCATACATAGAATTCAGATTTACTTCTTCCTTCTATTTTCATTGCATCAACGTATGGGAGAATTTCTCATAATCTTTGAATTGTACAAAGATCTTTAGATGAAAGAATATAATGAGTTCAATCTCCTTGTTCATCAATTTGGAAGAGTTTTCAAGGTCTTCTTTCTTCTTCAATCCATACTTTATATTTAAATCTACATGCATGTGAGCATTCTCATTTATTTCAAGGCCTTCAGTTCATATAGTCTCAAAGAAGACAACGTCCAGAATAACTCATACACATTGCACCATGAACGAAAACTTCTAATTCCATATCTGGAACTTGTTTTTTAATCTCTTCTATTTCTTTTATGTGAAGTTCGCGGGCTAATACTATTCTTTTTACTCCTAAGTCATACCAAAATTTTACAGCAGAGTAGTTAAGCGTTGAAGTTTGTGTACTTAAGTGAAGATGAGTATTAGGTAGATATTTCTTTAAGATATGAAATGTTCCTGGATCTGAAAAAATTATGGCATCTGCTCCAATTTCAGCGATTCTTTCTACTGTTGATTCAAAGATTTTAATATCATTATTTCTTGGAAAGATATTCATTGTAAGGAATGCTCTTGAACCATATGCATGTACTCAGTCAACAGTCTTTTTTAGTTCATTAAAATCTAAGATTTTGTTTTGTCTCATACGTAGTGAAGTAAATGGTACTCACATATAGACTTCTTCTGCTCAAAATCTTGCAGCAGTTAATGCTTTTTGATATGATCCTCATGGAGCTACAAGTGTAGGCTTTGTCATAATTTTTTTGATTCACTAAAAATAATGTTTTTTTGTAACGAGTGTATTAATTAGTCTTCTTTTTTTACTACATCTATTCCTAGAGAATGAAGAAGATCATCTTCAATTTCACTAGGAGCGTTAAGCATAACATCTCTATATTTTTGATTCTTAGGGAAGATAATTACTTCACGGATGTTTTCCATATTTTGATAAAGCATTATGATTCTATCAAATCAGAATGCACATCCTCCGTGAGGAGGTACTCAATATTTAAAACACTTTAGAAGATGTCCAAATCTTACTTGAATTTGTTCTTCAGTTAGTCAGAGTAGTGCAAAAATTGCATGTTGTAATTCTCTATCATGAATTCTTATACTTCCTCCTCCTAATTCGTATCAGTTAAGTGTAATGTCATATGAATCTGATTTAACTTGAAGGAGTCTAGCTCTTTCTTCTTCAGTCATTACTCAACCTTCAGCAATTTTTTTACCTAATTCTTTAACAAAAGGAATATCTTCATCTTTAGGTTTTGTAAATGGATGGTGTGTTGATCAGAGTGAACCATCATCTCATACCTCAAATAATGGCATATCAACAACAAATGAGAATCCTAATTCATTTTCTTTTCCTTCGAGTAAGTTAAGTTCTTTAATAGCTTGTAATCTTAACATTCAAAGTAATGTACAACATTTTTCCCAGTTATCTGCTTGGAAGAATACTGTTTTATCATTTCATTCAATATTTGCGATTTTTCTTAGTTCAGTAATAGCGTTTTCATCAAAGAATTTAGAAACACTTCCTTTAACTCCTTCTTCAGTAAATGATAACCAAGGAAGAGCTTTTGAACCATAGCTTTTAATGTAAGCTTCATATTTCTTTTCAACTTCTGATCTTCCTAGTGCTTTAGGGAGAACGATAGCTTTGATACATTCAGATTCTTGGAATATTGAGAATTCTGATTTTTTAGCCCAATCAGTTAATTCTATGAATTCCATATTGTTCACTCTAAGTTCTGGCTTATCAATACCGTATTTGTTCATACTTTCTTCCCATGTAAGTACAGGGAATGGTTCTTGTTTGATTGTTTTATTAGGATAATATTTTTTAGTAATGTGGAGAAAATATTCTTCTACTAAATCTAAGATATCTTGTTGTTCTACAAATGAGAGTTCAAAGTCTACTTGTGTAAATTCTGGTTGACGATCTCATCTAGGGTCTTCGTCTCTGTAACATCTAGCCATTTGATAGTATTTATCAAATCCAGCAACCATAAGCATTTGTTTATGTTGTTGTGGAGATTGAGGAAGAACAAAGAATTTACCTGGTTCAAATCTTGCAGGAACAACAAATTCTCTTGATCCTTCAGGTGTATTCTTCATGAAAGTAGGAGTTTCAAGATGAAGGAATCCTTTTTGATCGAAGAAGTTCATTGTTTCTAAGAAAAGTTTATGTCTCATGATAACATTTTCTTTCATAGTTTTTCTTCTTAGATCAAGATAACGATATTCAAGTCTTAAGTCTTCTCATACAGCATTTTCATGGTCAATAGAAAAAGGAAGTTCTGCACAGCTTGAAAGTACTTCAATAGTGCTAGGTTCAATCTCTATTTCTCAAGTAGCCATATCTTTATTTATCATGCTTTCTGGTCTAGAGATAACCTTACCTTTTATACGAAGAACATATTCTGCTTTTATTTCAGGTAATTCAAATCCTGCTTTTGATGGATCAAATGTTACTTGAGTAATTCCATATCTATCTCTTAGATCGATGAAGGTCATCCCTCATAGATTTCTTGCTTTGTTAACCCATCCGGTAAGTGTAACTTCTTGTCCTAAGTGAGTGCTGTTTAGCTCTCAACAAGTGTGTGTACGTAACATGTTTGAACAGTTTTAAATATAAAATATGTTATAATTTCTTTAGCTTGTTTTTAGATAAAGATATCTCTAGGTTTTGCTCAATCTGCAGGTCAGATGATACCTCTTTCTTCAAGAATATCCATAATTCTTGCAGCTCTTGCGAATCCTACATTTAATTTTCTTTGTAGGAGTGTAGCAGATGCTTTTCTTGTTTCAGCGATAATTGCAATAGCATGATTTACTAAATCTTCATCATCTCAGCTTCCATTACCTCATCAGTAACTTCATGCTCAAGTTTCTAGTTTACTTTCTAATGCTGCAACAATTTCTTGATTATATACATCATCTTCAGATAGATTTTTCATATATTTGTTTCTTAATTGAGAAACTACGCTATCGATTTCTTCAGTTGAAACAAAAGGTGCTTGAATTCTAATAGGGAATTTTGTAGATGGATCCATATAGAGCATATCTCATTTACCAACAAGATCTTCAGCACCTTTACGTCAGAGAATAGTTCTTGAATCAACTTCTGATACCACTCAGAAAGCAATTCTTGTTGGGATATTCGCTTTAATAAGTCAGGTAATAACATTAACTGAAGGTCTCTGAGTTGCAAGGATAAGATGGATTCCAACAGCTCTTGCTTTTGCTGCAAGACGGTTAATACAGTTTTCAACTTCTTTTCTATTAGCTGAACTAGATAACATCATATCTGCCATTTCATCAATAATGAAGACAATACGATACATCTTTTCTTTTCATTCAGCTTCCATTTTCTCGTTATATTCTGTGATTTTCTTAACTCTTTCTTCTTTTAAAGCTGTATATCTCTTTTCCATTTCTTCAACAGTCCATTGAAGAAGTTTAATTGCTTTTCAGCTATCATAAACAATAGGAGCTAACAAGTAAGGGAGTCATGAATACATTTCAAGTTCTACTTGTTTTGGATCAACCATTAAGAATTTTAATTCATTTGGTGTATTTTGGAACATAAGAGAAAGGATAAAGTCGTTTACTCCAACTGACTTTCAGCTTCCTGTTGCTCATGCTATAAGTAAGTGAGGCATACCTTCAAGAGACTTTACTTGAATAGCTCAATCAATTCCTTTTCAGAGAGCTAGAGTTGTTGATTCTTTTCTCATTCCTTCTGAGAATTCTCTTGTATTGATAATGTCTCAAAGTTTTACCATATTTGGTTTTGGATTAGGAATTTGTATTCCTACCAAATCTGTTCCAGGAATTGGAGCTATGATTCTTAATGATTTAGATTTTAATGAAAGTTTTATATCGTTAGCTAGGTTTTCAATAGCTGCAATTTTTATACCTTCAGCAGGTTTGATTTTAATTTGAACGATTGATGGTCAAATATCAAATCCTTCTATTGTGATAGGTACTCAGAATTCTGAAAGTTTTGTTTGTAATGATTTAGATTTTTCCACTAAGAAATTTTCATCAATTGTTTGTTGCTGTGATAGATTAGAACCTAATGCAGAAATAGGAAATGTTGGTTTATCTCAAGAGAAATGTATAGGTGCTTTAACTTCTTTTTTAGCTTCAACTTTTTCTTCTACTTTATTTTTAATGAGGTCTTTTATAAGTGATCATGATGCTGTTCATACGTTTGCAACTTTCCCTGTTGCTTTTGAAATCATACCTTTAATCTCTTCAGTTGATACTTCAGGTCTTGTAATAGTTACAGTAGGTCTTTCGTTTTTATCGTTCTTTTTATCTAAATTCTTAGGTCTTGGTGCTTCTTCAATAGAGAATTTAGGAAGCTTTGGAAGACGTACTTTTAATATATAGAGAAGATATCAAACGAGTAGTACGAGGAGAGCAACTATTATAGCTTTAATTGCGGTAATGTATGTTCAGCTCTCATTTTCTAATCCTTTTTGTAGAACCCAAATAAGAGGCCAAGAGAAATAACCTCAGTTTTCATACCATTTAATAGGATTTCATACTTCCCAGCTATATACGTTTAATTCAGCTGAAACTATCATTAAAAGGGCAAAGAAGTATTTCATTAAGAATCTTGCTAAGTGTCCTTTGATTAATATTAAAAATCATGTGAAAATACAGAATCAAAAGAAAAAGAGGAGTCCTTTTTCTCAAAATGCAATTCTGCTGTACTTTGTAAATATTTCGAAGATTGGAGATCCTTCTGCCATAGTTTTTGAGAAAAAGTAGAGGATTCCAAGTATAATGAGTCAAATAGCTATTTGTGTTCTGCTAATATTATAATTTTTAGTCTTTATAATATGCTTTCTTCTTCTGGCCAAAATGTTTATGATAAGGGGTAAAAAGTTCTTTTATTTTTGCATATTAGTATTAGTAATTTTGTGTAAAGTTTCAAGATAAAGGACACCTTATTAATTGGTATATTATATTTACATATTCAGATTTTATTATATAATTTGATTTTTTAGGGAAAATGTGTATTATATATTTAGTTTTATTTCTATATTAGGTCTATGAGCAAGTTCAGTAATTCGTGTGGAAATACAGTTGCATTACCTATAAGATGAGGATGAACAGCTTTGAATACTTGATGAGATGTTTTGAAAACTCTTTGGAATCCTATAAGAGATTTTGGTGATGTTGTTGTAGATACTAGTAACAAAGCATGGGAAGTTCTTTCTTCTTCTTGGACAGAAGGAAAATGGTATAATAAATTATATCAAGTTCCTGCAGGACTTATTGTTTCTTGAGCTACTGTTGTTGAAGGTGCTGTAAGATCAGTAGTTGAACCAGTAAGAAATCTTTTCCTAAATGTACGTGATAGCTTATGAAACTTTTTCAATAATATATGAAATACTATTAAAGGGACATTTGATACTACGAGGCCTGTTTCAGATTTCTCATATGAGAAATTGAAGTTGAGAACTCCTACTCGAAAAAATTGGATGTCTCGTTTGGCATGGCGAAAAAAATCATGAAATACAGAAAATGGAGCTTAATTATAAAGCTCCATTTTTCATTAATATATATTCAATTAGTATAAAGATTATTCAAACAATAGCTAGAATTCCTTGTATAAGCCAGGCTTCCATAACAATGGTAGTCTCTTTTTTTCATTTATATTCTAATAAATGGTGGAATGGTGCAACGGCAAAGAGCTTCTTTTTAAATACTTTTTTCCAGAAGATTTGAAGGAAGCTTGAAAAGAATTCTACAATAAAGAATGCAAAGATAATAAGGAATGGTATAAGAATTCAGAATCTCATGTTTAGCAGATAAATCAGTGACGATAATATTCATCACAGCGCAAATGCTCATGAGTCTCACATAAATATCTTAGCTGGGTTAATATTGAAGAATAAGAATGCAGCGAGTGTTGCTACAAGGATACCTACAATTGTTGTTGCAAGATAGGTTCCATTGAGGAATGTCATTACTGCAAAACAACTTAATATGATTGCCATAAGTCATCATGCTAATCAGTCTAGTCCGTCTGTAATATTAATTGCATTTACAACAGCTACTGTAGCAATGAATGTTAGGATTGGGAAAAGAATTCAAACTTCAATTTTTCAAGCTATAGGCCAGAAATTAATGTAGTCAATTCCTAGTTTTACATAAAACCAATATGAGATCCATCAAGAGAATAGGAACATTCCTATAAGTTTTGCTTTTGCACTTAGACCCTTAATTTTCCCGTAGTTCTTTATATTCAAATAATCATCTACAAGACCTATAATTCCCATTGAGAAGAATCAGAAGAGGATAATATAAGTTTCTCTAGAATTCCATAGTGAGTTACTGATGATTCATAAATGCTGTAAGAGTAGTGATCATAATAGCATTACAAGCATTATGATTAGGAACAACCCTCATCACATTGTCGGTGTTCCTTGTTTATGAGCATGTAATTTTGAGAAAATTTCAGATTTCTCTCCAGTTGCTGTATTCTCACGAATGGTTTTTCATGCATGGAGCTTTCTTAATAGCTTTATATAGGCTGGATACAAAATAAGTGATATTCAAAAGCTTATAAGTGAATACGTTAATATCTGACTTAATTTTCATAACGCTCAAGTGATTTCAGGCATGTGCATATTATGTAAATAAAGTGTTTTCTTTTTGTTTGCCAGGATAGTGTATTTTTATAAAAATAAAAAGCAATAAAATTATTGCTTGCAATAAAAAGTGCTTTTGTTTATAGTGAAAAAAACAAATACTCAAAGGTGTATGAAAAAAAAAGAAGCAAGTAAAATTCAGTATGATGTGTTCCGGCGCTTGTTTCCGAGAAGCGTTCGACAGCACAAGAGGAGAGTATTCCTCTCAGAAGCAATGAAAGATCTTTGTGATGTGTGTGGCTATTCATCAATTATGTTGCATGATATAGCTCATGATATTGTCGAAGATTTGTCATTTAATCTGTTCTATGGAGTAGTTATTGGCAATTTTGCTTTGTATTGTAAAGGTTATCAGGGGTCTACGCGTCAGACTGTTGATAAGGTAGAAATTACTTTAATTCCAGCTTCTCTGGGATTCTTTGATTTCTTTAGCAGTACGGCAGAGTATCGTGTTAATTACTACAGTGGCGGAGAACTTATTCACTCGGCGAATCGAAAAGCTAGAAGATTCTAAAAGTGGAGCAGTGTTGCACTGCTCTATTTTTTGATTTTAAAAAACTGGATTGTTTGGTTATCCAGTTTTATAATTATAATGATTATTTTTTCTTGGCGATTATTGTTTCTCAATCAATTACTTTGTCTCAAACTTTTGCAACGACTTCGAAGTTGTCATCTAGAATTACACTAACTTGAGATCAAAATTTTATATGTCCAATTCACTGTCCTTGTGTTACTTCATCTTGAAGCTTTAGATAAGGAACAATTCTTCTAGCAAAGAAACCGGCAATTTGGATTACACGGAATTGATGTCATTCTGGTGTTGAAAAGAGCATACTATTATACTCGTTTTGGAATGTAGATCTCATTCCTTTTTTAGTTTTCATAGCGTTAAAGAAGTGTCCTTCTTCATAGTTTTGAGCAATTAATGTAGCTTTTAATGGTGCTTTTTGAAAATGTACATCAAATGGAGTCATCATAATGGATACAAGAGTGGCTCATGTGAATCCTTCAGTTCGGTCGTCTATCACAACGTTATTTTCTTTATAGAGTTCTGTATTTTCGTTGGTTAAATCTTTTTGGTGGATTATAGCAATGATTTTTCAGTTTGCAGGAGAAACGAAAAGATTATCGTCATTTGGAATATTTCTTTGTGGGTTACGGAGAAAATAGAATTTATAGAATAGAAGAAAAACTATTAATAATATGATTGCTACACAAACAATTATAATACATCATTTTTTAACCATTGCTTTCATTTTTTTTATTCTTTTTTAAATTTTTTCGATGGAGACTATATGAATATAGAAAAGAAATGCAAGTTAAGGTTTATTCTTTAATGTTAATAATTCCTTGATATCTCTTTATATATGAGTATCTTCAAAACTAAGAAACAGATTTTATTTTTTTCTTTATTACTATGAAAAAACTTTTACTTTTTTCTCTATGTTGTTTTTTCCTATCATGATGCTTATGACATGAGGAGGATATTAATTTAGAACAAAATAATTCTGATGATACCTGATTGGTTTTAGAGCATAATACTTTTTCAGCTTTTTGAGTTGAACCATTTTGGAATTTAGATCTTTCATGAAATGAGGTTACTTTTTTTGAAATGAGTATGGAAAATTATGAAAATAAGATTTCTCTACCTGTGACTGTTAAAGTAGATGGTTGAAATTATTATTTTCAATGAAATAATATAGAGTGATCTTTTGTAGAAAATGATTGTCTTGATTGATGAAAGGGGGATACTCATTATTATACAGTTAATGTTAGTTATAATGGTATGAATTTTGAGGGATGTTGAGATGATGAAAGAGGAGTTAAATATAGTGAAGATGAAATGTATGAAGATAATAGTCTAAATTCTACAGTTGATTTAAGTTGAATAGAATGATTCGTAAAAAATTGTGAACATGATCCTTATTGGGTAGATCGTTCAAAAGTAATTGAAAATCTTTCTTTTACTTGGAATAGTAAAGTTAATTTAGGTAAATCATATAAGGTTGAATGAATTATGAATTATCTTGCTGATGGTGAGAGTTATACAGATAATGTTGAATGTGTATTTAATAGTGATGATGTTTGATGAGATTTTATTGAGTATTATTCAATACTTCGTAAGGTTTGAAAAACAAAAGAGGAGTTAGTTTGCCTTGATGGTTTATATGCTTATGCTCCTGAATGGATGGATTGAGATCCTCAAACTATTATTACAGTATGATGTTGACCTGAAGCTTACGGTGATTATTATGTGACTTGATATTATTATACTTCAACTTATCCTGATTTATGATTAAGAATTACAACTCCAGCTTGATATGATTCTTTTCATAATAAAGCAACTAGTTCTATTTTTAAGAGAGATGGTAATAGAATTTCTTATATGGTTAGAGGTGAAGAAAGAGAATATTTACAGGTGTTTGATAAGAAAGCAACTGAAAATTTGGAGGATATTATTGCTAAAAAGCATTTGAATAAGTGATGTGTTGCTAATGAATCTAATTATTTTGGTCAAGATAAAGTATTGGCTGATTATCCATGAACATATATTTATGATATTTTTGATAAGAGTTGAGCAATGCCTTGAGAATGCCTTCCTGATGATGAACAAAAGGCAGGTGATGAGTGGAATTGAAGATCTATTTGGTATTTTGAATCTAAGGATAAGACGAAATATTATAAGGTAGCATTTACTGATGGTTGTGCTCCTTGACCATGTTCTATCTTTTGAACAATTGAACTTTTATAGAGAGGTGTTAATTTAAGTACTATTGCAATTTTGTTTTAAAATCCTATTTTATAGGTATAAACTTTATCTTCTACCTTTTCTTCTATGGCTACGACACTATCTTCTGATAATCGTGATATGATTATCAAAATTGCAGAATTATTTTTAAATTCTCCTTATGAATTTTGATGAGAGGGGTGTTTGCCAGGAGATCCTACTGATTGTAGTAATTTCACACAAAAGATTTTAGGATATGTTTGAATTGAAATAGAAAGAGCTTCTTTCCAGCAAAAGGAACAATTTTCTAATGCAAAATCTTTTTTTGAGGATATAAAAAAGGCTGAGATAGGGGATTTGATTTTCTTTAAAAACACTTATCAGTCTGAGAATGAAATAACTCATGTGTGAATTTATGCTGGTAATAATACTATGATTCATGCAGGGACTCCTAAAGTATCTGTTGTTAATCTTGCTTGATATCGAAGAAGTCATTTTAAATGAGTAGGTGCAATTAATTGTTTTGCTAAGTCATATGATAAGACTAAAGCTATGAAAAACTTTGAAAAGTTATGATGAGTTATAAATGTAATTCCTATTTGATATGAAGAGGGTGAAACTTTGAAAGCTGTTAATGCTGTGATAGCTGTTTTGACTTCTACATGGGCTGATTTACCTGAGAATTTCCAAGATGTTAGTGCTTCTTATGCTAAATCATTGAGAGAAACTTATCCTAAAGCAAGGAAATTAGAAAAGGATCAAGCTAAAAAGGTTTATCAATCTGTGGTTGATTTCTTGAGCTATGCCTATAAGTATGCTTGAAATGAAGAGAAACAAAAATATGCTGAATTGGCTCAATATTTGAGATATAAATTTAAGTTACAAAGTTAATTCTTATAAGTTCTCGATTAATGTTTTAAGTTAAATCAGTCTTGATTTAACTTTTTTTCTTTTTGATAGCTAAATGTTAGCATATAACTCTTGAATTCTCTTCTTCAGTTCTGTATTATAATTACGAAAACAAATATCAAAAAGGTAATGTTATGAAAAAGAATTTGAGACAAGTTTTTGGAAATTTCATGTCTTCACGTGAGGTTTTCAGTATGTATGTTGCTGCAGTAGTTTTTTCTGCTGTTGTGTCGGTGTTGATTCTCGCTGAATGCGTAGATTATCTTTGTCTGTCTTTGATTTGTGTTGCTGTCTTTTTGTTCTTGGCAATTAAGCAACGAAGAAAGATTTCAAGATATCGTAAGCTTTTGGTGAGAAAGTTGGAGAAGGCCCATGAAACGGGTGTTGATTTGCGAACAGAGTTACAGCTTGCTCGATCAGAACTTCGTGATCATAGTCTAGGATTACTTACTGTTTCTTCTACGAGTACTTTTTGGAAAAGTATGGATAAGGCAAAAGAATTTCTTGTTTATCTTGGTGTTAATAGAAAGATTCTGCCCCAGCTTGATGAAAATCGTGCTTATGAGAAAATGGTGTTCCTGGGTGAACTCGAAAAAGTTATTTCCCTTATTACCAACGAGACGGAAATGCTAAATGAAGTTAAATTGGTTGTTTCAGACGAGACTTCTGATTTTGAATTCAATGATTGGCTTTAACTTTTAGTTCTTTACTGGCTAGGATATTAACATCTTAGCCATTTTTTAATATAAAAATTATTTAATTTTTTTTCATTTGGTTTCTTAAATCTTTTTTAACGTTCTCTAATTTTGAGGATGTTAGAATAGGAATTAATTTATTTATTTCATCGATTGATTTATCTCGCCATTTGAAATTTTCTAATAATTCAATTAACTCATCATCAAATCTTTTCCTAATTATTTTGATTGGATTTCATGCTACGATGGTATATGGATCTATATTTTTAGATACAACGCTGTTGGCTCATATTATTGCTCAATCTCAGATGTGAACTCAAGGGAGAATTGTTACATTTTGTCCTATCCATACATCATTTCCGATTACAGTATCTCATTTTAATGGTAAGTCTTCTTTTAATGGAGGTGTTTGTTCTCGTCATTCTAAAGTGTAGAATGGAAACGTAGAAATGGCATTCATTTGGTGGTTTGCTCAATTCATTATGAATTCAACTCATGCTCAGATTTGGCAGAATTTTCAAATTATTAATTTATCGTCATTCCATTCATAAAAATGTGTCACATGACTTTCAAAATCTGAATCAGCGATATAGGTGAAATCTCAAACAATAATGTTTTTATTGTTTATTGTTGGCTTTACATAGATTTCCTTGTCATATCCTGCTATTGGATGAATTGTATTAGGATTAGGAATCTTTCAATTTTTCATGTGAGGTTTAAGTTTAGTAAATTTTAGATTAATTAATTATGTATCATGATTTTTTAATGATATTTAATAGCTTTTTATTTAATTCAGGAGAAATTTTTTCTGAAATATTAGCAAGTGTATTGATACTTGAGTTGAATTTATTTTCTCTTAGGTAGATTTCAATTTGATCTGTATTGAAGTCTCTTTTATGAGTTTTTAGCCATTTTTTTATTAATTCTTCTCAATAGTTTTTTTGTAATATTGATGTCCTATATAGTGTTTCTAATATTGCTAATTCAGGATTTGCTACATGAAAGTTTATTCAATGGATCTTTTGAACTGTAGTTGATTTATAGAAAAAAGGAAAGAGGTTTTTTTTCTGTGAACCATAGGTTTTGAAAAATATTTTTTTTCAGGCAATAGGTGTTTCAAGTCCTTGTTTTTCTGGGGTCACAATAAGAATTTCATCAATAGAGGAGTTTATTCCCAAAGCAATTTCTAATGCTTTAAGTCCTCCGATATATCGTTTTTTTATATCTGCTTTTTTAACCCAGTCATTTATGATAGATCGATAAGCGTCATCAATAATTTCATCTTCATTTATTTCATCTTCAGGTTTCTTCACGTAGTAGTGACTTTTTTTAAGGGCTAATAAATATCATCTATTTTTTAAATAGTGGAATGTTTTGTACATTTTTGAGTCTGTATATTCGTCTTGTAATATCTTCTTAATAATCTCTCTAATTTTTTCTGCACTAAGAATTCTTCGACGATATTTTAATAGACTGTCTGCAATTGATTGAAACGAATTGTTTTTCATTTTCCTTAGGTGTTCTGCTTGATAAAAGTAAAAAAAATATAATAATTTTTCCAAAAAAATCAATATATTTTTTCTATAAAAATCTTACAAATTTTCTCTTGCATTTAAAAAATGTAATCATACAACTTGAGTCGAAAAAGATGATGTAAGGTTTTATTTCTTATAATTATGTACTAGAATGCAAATCTATCAAAGTCAGCTTTTATCTGCTTCAGAGCTTAATCAAAAGTCTGTGACAGTAGAATGAATTACGGCTACTTTGACTCAAATTAGTCAAGATAATTTTGAGGTGCTTCTAGAAATCAATTCAAATAAGATCTTAGTCGCTTTTCAATGAGCTATGGATAGAATTGAAGAATTACAAATCTTAGCTGTTAAAGGTTTTGTTGAGTTAAGTAAATCATTTATCACTACTATTAAGAACCTTCTATGACATTTATTGTGTAGAATGGATTAATATAAAATATGAACACCGGTCATTTTATGCTAGGAGCTTCGGCTCCTTTTTTTAAAAGAAAAAGTCCTAATGTATTTCATTAGGACTTAATTCTTAGGCAGCCTTTGAATAGGAACCTGCGGTCAGATTTCCTTCTTTGGCTGATAATACATCGAACAAATCTTCTTTTGTATTTTCTCTTACATTATCAACCTTTTCTTCTAAGAATTCAGGTAAAGTAAGAGCTGAAATAAGACTTTCTCTATAGAATGGAGTATCTAATAAACTAGATCTTTCTTCTATATTGAGTTGTTCTTTTTCTGATTTGTACTTTTGTTTTCTAGCTTTAGCGTTTAATGCTTTTCTAGCTATTTCATCTTCTTGCTCAAAAGTAATTAATTCCTCTTGAGTAGGAAGTATACTACTATATTTTTTGTTCATCTTTATATTAATAAGAGAATAAAATGCTTCTTATGAAAGTTTTATAAGCGTAGACCTTGTTGTAATAATTAAAGCTCGTTGATCACGTCTTTAAGTATTGATACCAATAATGATTTTTTCTCTGTAGAGATTTCTTCAGTATTGGCTACAGCTACTTGAACGGAATTAGTTTCTTTATTACTTGATTCGTTTACTGATTGAGTATTAAATTCAAACGCTTCAACAAGAAGGTTTGCTAATTCTCCTCTAGTAATCGGTTTGGTGGCCGCTCACGAATCAGGGTTGAGAATTTTAATTCCAGCAGCTTCGGCAACAAGTGTATAAGCTTCTCACATAGTAAGCACAGCATCAGGTAAGAAAGTACTTCCTGATTGTGTAGTATTAAGCAGAGAAGTGCCGATCTCATGCTCAAGCAGATATTCCAAATGGGGAGCATAGGTTGCAAAATAGGTGACATCGTTGATTGTATTTAGATGATAAAAATCGTTAATAACGAGAGCTTTTCTTTCTTTAGCAAGAAGGCTGTTAGCAATCATAATAATTCCATCTGAACGATGAGTTTCATTGTCAGGATAGAATTTACCATTTCTTCCAGCTACTACCCCTAGCTGTGCAAGAATGGTAATTGCTGAACGATCTTTGTGATTGCTTATATCACTAAATACATCATTGTTTTGCGGAAACTTCATTTGGAAAATTTCTACAAGATATTTGGCCATTTCGGATTTAGTTACGACTGATTTTGTTGTATCAATCATCTCTAATTTTTCGGATTGACCAAAACTGAGATGTAAAGCTAAAGCATTGTTAATGATCTTCTTCACTTGAAGAGGAGTGATTGCTTGATCTCGCACAATAAAATCAACTCATTCAAGTAATCATAGTTCTTTTGCCGTATTGAGTTTTTTTCAAAGAAGTGTGTTAGGTTGTTTCAAATCCAAAAGTTTTTTATTTGTAAGTCAAGCGTCACTATCTAAAGAATAACCAAGTTGATATCTGTAGAGATCAACGATTACTCTTACGAAGTCGCTACAACGTACATGATTGTTTGGATGAAATTTTCCTTGTCCATCACCTTGAAATAGCCCAATACTAGCAAGGAGTTCTATGTTTTGTTTTTGAGCATCGTTTTGGATGTCTTCAAAAACGGGCAGCAATGTTGATTCGCTTTCAGGAAAGTTAATACGAACAAGTGGTTGTTTAATCTCATTATTAGTATTCTTTTGATTAGAAAGATTACTAGTAGTTTGATTACTGTTAGATGAATTACTTTGATTAGAAGGTATTCCATCTTGCATGTAGGCAACCAAATTATTCCAAACTTTCTTTACTCAGAGTGCAACATCGCTTTCAATCTGAGTATGAAGGCTTGTTGAATCGATGGGTTGCTGATATGATGTTGAATTGGCCGAATTTACATCAAATGCAAGTACAGTGGATACAGCGTATCCGGAAAGTACAAACGCAGCAACTAATCTCCACATTTTCCCTCAACCTCTAGAATGATTTAGGGTTTTTCTCATTTTGTCTTGTATTAACGAATAAATGGTTGTGTTGTAGAACCCATTTCTTCATTACAAAGACAATACTTTCATATCGATTATTTGATATAATCTGAATTGAAAGATTCTCGATTCTATTTTTTTCTTAGATTCTGATGAGATAACTATTATTCCTTGAAATATCTTGCTTCTTTAGTATCCTATATGAAAGTTTTGGTAGTTAAAATTAATGCCTTATGATGAGAAGGGATCTCATCATCTGACTAAAACTTTAGTACTAATCGTTTCATAAAGAATGATTTTTGAAGTAAGAAGTTTAATACTTCAAGATAATCTTTATTAAACTCACCAGTTCTTAGAAAAATCTAGTTTCTTGAATTTTTCCTTTCTTTATATATACAAATAATAATATGAAGGTGGAGTTTGTCAGATGTGTTTTTTTCACATTGACAACAATATTATATATGAAATTTAAAAAATGTCAAATATTCTGAAAAATATTTGATATCTTAGTTGTTATTTGAGAAATTATTTAATATGGTTACGTTTTTTTTAAGAAAAATGTATTATTTTTATTAATTTTATTGTATTTAATTATCAATAAGTATTATATTTTTTTGGAAACCATTTGAATTAAGGATTTCTATGGTGTTTTTAAAGCTTGAATCAAGTATTATTGATACGTTCGGATTCAGGTTTTTTATCTCTTTAAAGTAATAAGAGGTGAGTTCTTTGGTAAAGATCATAATTTCTGTTTTTTCAAACATGTTATTAAAATCTAAGTAGTGGTATTTATCACTCTTTTTTATTTTTTCATCGAAAAAACATATTTCTTTAATTCATATATAATCTTCTAATGCTAAAGCGAGTGATTGTCCAAATTCATCAAATCAGATTATATCTGTTGGAATTCAGTATACATTTTTTTCTCCTCATTTAGCTTCAATGATCGCTTTTATATATTTTTCTTTCTTATTAATCATATCTTAGTATGTTATAAATGTAATCTATATACTATATGCATTATTTTTTTATGCTTTGAAATCAATTCAAATTGTTTTTATATTTCTGTATTGAATTTGAAATGTTAGTTCTATATAATTTATAGGTTAACAAATACAAAAGAAAGGAATGCTTATGGTAAAAAAAGTATTTAAATTTAAGATTAGTTCTAAACAGAGAGACCATGATGGTCGTATTGCGAACATTGAGGTTACTCTTAATGAGGCAGTTGATGATAAGTTCAGTGCTAGGTCCTGTAACAAACAGATGTTTGCTATCTCTCCAGTTACGGAGTATAAGGTTTCTGGTCTAAAGTCTGAGACTGATTGGGAAAACTATTTTAGGGTTGAGAAGAATCAATATAGTGAGGACGAGTTGATCGTTTATATCTATGATGAGTCGGATGTCCTTTATATGGAAATTCCTGTTTAAGTTTATAACTAATCAAATTTTAAAAGTGCCGTTGAATAAAACGGCATTTTTTTGTTTTCAAGCCTTGCAATTGATTAGTTAAATTTGTATACTGTTATTAATAAATAAATATAAATATGAAAGAAGTTAAAGCACTACGTTATGCCTTTTTTTCAATGGCATTATTAGTTCTTGCTGTCTTGTTCTTATACTTGATCTTTAAAACAAATAAAATTGGGCGTGATGATGCAATGTTTGCAGAATTATTTGTTATTGTCTTCGTGATGGCATATAATTTTTTTAAGATGGATAGCTATTTGGAGAGGTATAGCGATGTTAAGGCCTTTTTTAATTTTATGAGTTTCGTAAGCATAGTTGCCCTAATTGTTGCATATTATTATAATGTCGTTCTTTTTAACTATGTATCAGGAATAACATTTGCATCAGTTATGTTAACTATAGTCTTATGGATTAAGGATTTGAGGCGAGAACTTTAGGAAAATTCGATGGGGTATTTTCTGGGAGTCCCATAGTTGTTCTCAGATTTAGCAGCATGTAATGTGCTGCTTTTTTTTATTGTATTTGGTGTATTTAATTAGTATAATCGTTCTTGTAAAACAAATATCATATGAAAAAGCTAAATTTGTATTGGAGATTGTTTATTATTTCTGTGCTCTTTTTGCTTGTGATTACAGTGATTTGTGTCTCTCATCCTTTGGATGATGATACAGCAACGAATCAGATTGCTGTTTGTCTTCCATTTATCTGTTTGTATTATTCTCTCTTTGGAATTCATTTCCTGGGGAAATACGAAGAAAAGATGAACACTAAAGAGCAATGATCTTTTACAATTGTAAACTACTTTTAACGCTAGGAGTTGTCCTTGCGTTTTTTTTCTTGCAATTTATACTTCTTTTCTATATTTTCATGTTACAAAAGTTTTTTGTTTTCATACAAATTAAATTAATGTATATCTATGCTTTCTACTAGATAGATCGTGAGATTATATCTGGATTATGTCTTCATTAGGATTATTTTTTCTAAGGTAGATGTCTAGCGAGACTTAGCTCCTTAACTGTGTTTCAGTGAGGGGCTTTTTTTATTGAATTTTGGAGTCCGTTATGTATATTATAATTCCTTCTTTGTGGATCTAGGCCTGAAGTGGCCTGTTTTCTATGTGCCAGGCCCCCGGTTTATCTGGGGGCTCTTTTTTTTTAAAAAATTGTGTTCTGAAATATTAGTTCTTAACTAGATTTATTAATTTTATAAAAAAAGTGATAAAAAATTTGCAAATTAATTTTTTTTGATGTATAATTATTATGTCATCAGGAAAGATAAGAGCTTCTTGATGGAACTGAAGAGATCTTTAACGTTAGTCTATGTAATGAGAAATGTACTTCTTTTGCTTTGATTACCTTTGCTGAATGTGCAAATCATTCTATACTATTAAGTAAGATTTCCACTTATTTAATTAATGTCTCTAGTCTAGCAATATTCTAGAGGAGCGGTAGTTGAGGTTGAAATTATCCTTGAAGTTCCCTTTAAAGGCGAGGTCTTCTGACTTATAATTTAAATGGTTATGAGTTTAACGGATAATCGATTCTAAGTATCTTCTTTGTCATTCTTATTCTTAGGTATTTCGTTTTAAAATAGTTTGAGTATTGTTGTTACCTACTTCAATCAACTCTTAGTCTATTATGGTATATTTAAGGTTCATTGAAGCAATTCTTAGAAAACATTGGATTAGGCATTTCAATCTTCTTAGTGTTGGATATTCTTATCTCTTAAGAGTGGTTCTTATTTGATTTACTATCCTGCTCTTGGTCAAAATAATCAAGATAAAATCTATTAAGATTTGTTATCTCATGAGATCTTTTCTTTAGGATTGCCTAAAGCATGAGATACTATTCAGGTTAATAGCTTGTTTAGCTTTCATAAGGCATCTACATAGACTCGATTTCTTACGGGAATTTGAGGTAGATTAATCATCTATCTCTTTTTTTTATTCGGATTGTATTTTGTTTCTGATTGTGAGTATTATGATCAAATTTACTGAAGTGTTAAAAGTTTATAGTATTTTATCTTGAAATTTTTAAATATTTCCTTTAAGTTAAGGTACTGATAATTTTTCTTTTTCAAAGAACTAGAAGTTTTAGGTTTTTCGTCGGGAGACGCTTCTATCAAATTCTAACAGGTCTGCCTGTGAGGGTCGGCTTAATGCTATTACCTCTGTCTTGGTTTGCCATTTCAGAGGTTTTTTTAAATATAATAAAAAACTGACCCCTATTATCTCAACAAGGGCCAGCTATTATGAAAAAATTATGATGTTGCTGCTGCACATTACAGCAATTTCACTATAGAAATATTGATAATTTTGTCAAATCAAAAATTCTTTATTTAAAAGGAGTCCCATCGGAATCGATGGGACCTTTAGTCATTTATTATTTTTCTCATCCAAGGACGCTTGTTTATCCTTGAACCAATCTTTGGCTTTCTCCGAGTCTTCACGGTAGATATGATATCTGTCATCTTTTTCATGGAACATTGACCAATAGTTACCGTGGTTGTCTCTCATAAAATAGAATGGATAACGATTAATAGTATCGTTTTGATTTGGATAAGAGCAAACAAGTTGCAAAGTATCCTTTTCTGTTTTAAAGATATCACCTTGGTAAAGATGTTCCATAGATTTAAGAACCTTTGGGAAGTGATTTAAGACAAGGTTATCGCCTTTCTCTGTTGCTAGCATGAGCTCATAAAAAGCTTCTGCTGATTCTAATGGATTCGCATTTTGGCATGCGAGAAGCCCTGAAATTACAATCATCCCGATTGCAGATTTCACGAAGGTTAACGTCTTCATCATTAGTTTTTGTATATATTTATGTTTTTATACTATGGAACAGGAGGATTGAAATCAAGTGTTTTATAAAAGAAAAAACTGACCCGTATTATCTCAACACAGGTCAGAAATGTCAGAATTAATTGGTAGATTGCTCCATCGGTGGTGGCTCCACTCGAAGCAGGATTAGTATAATTATTCTTGGTTACTGTTTCAATTGTATTTTATAAAAAAATTTTTAATATCTTTTGCAGTAATCTTTTACCTTTAAAGTTTTAATGAAAAAACTTTTCGTTCTTTTCTCTCTGATTTTTTGTTTTTCTTTTTGTAGTGCTGATTTGGGGTGATATACTATTGGTAACTATACAGCAGATTTTGAGTTATTAGAAAATTGAGAATTGAATGCACATGAAAAGATTGAGGTATATTTTAATGAAAGTAGGCATGGTATTTATAGAGATCTTCCATATAAGCTTGCTAGTTGATGGATAACTCCAATTTATAATGTTTCTGTGTTAGATCCTTATAAAGTGATGTTTTATGATCAAGTGTATCGTATTCAGATTGGTGAACAAGCTAAATATGTTCGTTGATGACATGCTTATGATATAAAATATACTGTAGGTAACTCTGTTAGATCTTTTTCTTGATGGGATGAATTATATTGGAATGTGTTATGAGTTTGATGGAATACTGATATTAATTGGTTTAATTTTAGTATTAAATTGCCTGAGAGTGTAAAGCTAAATAAGGATGATTATTATGCAGTGAAATGAGCATATTGAAATACTTGATTTGTAGATCTACAGTTGAAAGATAATGTTATTTCAAATAAAAGTCCTATAACACTTTGAAGATATGAGGGAGTAACTCTTGCTATTAGATTTCCTAATTGAGTTATAAAGAATTCAGGTTTTTGATTGTATAAGTATTATTGGTACGTTAAATCAAGAATTTTGTCATTTTATTATGGTGTAGATTGGCGTGAAAAGGGTATGACTTTTGGAATTATTTTTGTAGTTATTTCATATTTAATATGAGGTTTTAAGTTTGTTCTTCATCCTTTTTCAAGAAGGAAATGGAAACGTATAAGAGATATTATTTATTATGATCCACCTAAGGAGGTTTCTCCTGCGGAGATTGCATTGATTTATAATTGGGATAATCTTTGAAAATCAGATGTTTTAGCAGTACTATTATATACTTGGATTGCTGAGGGGGTAATAGAAATGAAACAAGATAAGTTAAAGTGAGATTATCTTTTTAATGTTATAAAGCAGAAAGATACCTTTTTTAGAGGTGATTTTGATTATAAGATTGATTTATCATTAGAAGAGAGGGCTTGGAATTTTTTGTTTAGAAATAGAGCAGCTAGACTCCTTTGAACTGATAGAATGAAAGCTATTTCTAAAGGATTTTATGATGAAATGGAGGAGAGACAAGAGCATTTGAAAAAGACTCTTATATGAAGAGAACCTTCAGATTATTCAATGACTGTTTGGGTGCCTTTTCTTTTTATAGGTTTATTATTTATGTTTCTTCCATTAGTTGCTTTCTTGCTTCCTGTTATCTATATTGTTTGGTATTTGGTATTACAATTTATGGTTTCTCTTAACTTAGATGAAAAGCATTTGACTGAGAAATGAAAGGATGTTATGGAGAAAATTATGTGATTTAGAAAGTATTTATTAGCAGTTGAGAATGATAAATTAAATTTCCTTATTAAGCAGGATCCTCATTATTGTGAAAAGATTTTGCCTTATGCTATTGCTTTATGAATAGGAGATAAGCGGGTTGCTAAATGTAATCAGTATCAGGATCTTTATAATGTTGAGGTTCTTAAAGCTACTGAAATGTGATGACTTTCTTGAGGTGATAGTTCTTTCTCTTCATTTACTCGTTCAATTTCTAGTTGAATTACTGATTCTTCTTTTAATTTTATGACACCTACAAGATATTTTGGTTGATGATGAAGCTGATTTAGTTGAGGATGAGGATGATGATGAGGTTGATTTAGTTGAGGATGAGGTGGTTGATGATGATGAGGTAGTTGGTAATATAGAGAAAAATGCTGGTACATAACCAGCATTTTTTAGGTTTTCCACGTTAACAAGCTTCTCTTTTAAGAATACCATTGCTTTCTGCAATTTTTTTGAAATAAGGAAGCAATCGTGGTAAAATAATGTCGAGAGGAATACCAGGAGTAGTTCCATAAGTCTCTGCAGCTGGACCATAAAGAAGGTCTAATAAGCAGTCTACATTTTTTTGAGCAGAGGAATCTACTTTTAAGGATGAACCACCTTCTAAGATATTCATCTCACGAATCTGATTTTGGATTCTTGTAATCTTGTCTCTTAAGAATCCGTTGAAAATAGGAGTATCAAACAAATGAGCATTGCGTTTGATTTCCTCATCTAGCATACTTACCTCTTTAGTAAGTCTAGCATTGGTCTCGAGCATAACTGAGTCGAGACGTCCTTGATTTACAACAGTGTTTTTTAACATAAATTAGATGTATTATTTTTTTTATTTACAAGTTATTAAGCAACAAATAATACTTAATAACATGTGTAGTATATTTTTTGTTGATTTAAAATCAAGTGACTAAATTTTGTGTGTAATTTTTTCTAAAATTTTTTGTTCATTAAAAATATTTTTTTTAAAAAATATGATCATTTTTCTTCAAATTGAGAAAAAAATTAAAAATTTTTGCTATTCTTTGATGATTTTTGGCTTATTTTCATGAATTTTTGTGATTTTTTATCCCGCTTATTACCTATTGTTTTATATTGTAAATCTTATTATATCATTTTTTAAAGAAAAAGTGATAACTGAGGTTTAGGGGATTTTTACGATATATTCTTGTATTTTTTTATTGTAATATTATGATGTAGTTGTAAATAAAAATAAATACTAAACAAAAGTAAAAAAACTTTCTTTGTGCAGACTAGGTGTTCTAGGTGTGTGGGGAACGATAAAATGATTAGCTTACCCAATTGGCGAAAATTTATCACAATAACTTGAACCCGAATTTTGTTTAAGTGTTGTTTTGGAATTTTTGAGTGTTAATCGTTGTTGGAAGTGTTGAAGGAATTTGGAAGATCTTCAAGTCCTAAATGTATAAGGTATATTACTGTTAGTAGGTTAAATGTTTTACTAACATTAATAAGCCTTCTGTATTCTAAGGGCTGCTGTTCGGGGTTCAAGTGTAACCATCCGAACCGAAAGTATTCTTCTCGGTTCTTTTTTTTTATCTTGAAATTTTTTATTATTAACATAACATACTTTTGATTTTTTATCTTTTTCTCTTTTTTTATGGCTGAAAATGATACTAAAAAAGAAATATCTAAAAGCTTAGAGAATCCTATTGTTGAGGCTACTAAAAAGACTGATTTGAGTAAAGCTATTTCTGAAACTCCTGAAAAAAAGCAATTATTGCCAGATCAAATTACTCCATGATTAGAGAGATTTGAAAATAAATTGGCTAAAATAAGGGATAAAGACTAATTATATTTATGTATCGACAATATAGACATTATTTGTCTACTTTAAATCTTATATATTTTTGTTATGGCTTGATTGATAGAACAGATTAGAGGAAAAACATGAATGGAAACCTTAGTTATTAATAATATTATTTCTCTTTTAGATCAGGGGAATACGGTTCCTTTTATTGCTCGTTATCGTAAAGAAATGACGAAATGAGCAACTGATGAACAATTGCGTGATTTCTATGAGATTTATATGTATACGAAAAATCTTGAAGCAAGAAAACAAGATGTTATTCGTTTAATTGATGAAAAATGATTGTTAACTCCTGAGTTGAAAGAACAGATTTTAAGTGCTGAAACGTTGGCAAGGGTTGAAGATTTATATAGACCATTTAAGGAGAAAAAGAATACTAAAGCAACTATTGCTAAGGCTAAATGATTAGAGCCATTGGCTAATGTTTTAAAGACTGCAAAACTTAGTAAAGGGGAGTTTGAAAAAGAAGCAGAAAAGTTTGTTAAAGATACTTGAGATAAGAAGACTTCTGTAGAAAATGTTGAGGAGGCTATCCAATGAGCTAAAGATATTATTGCTGAAGAAGTTTCAGATCATGCTGATTTGAGAGATGATTTAAAGAGTTTTGAAGAAAATCATAGTGCTCTTGAAACTAAAGCAACTAAGACTTTTGATGAAAATTGAGTGTATAAGATTTATAAAGAATATAATAAGAAATTAGCTGATATGCCTTCATATGCTTATTTGGCTATTGCTAGAGCTGAAAAAGAAAAACAACTTTCTGTTAAATTAACTTTTTCTAAAGAAAAAATTGATGAATATTCTAAAAAATATTTTATGCCTCGTGATGCTCAGAGTTCTTCTTGTTATTTACAAGAGGCAATTGATGATTGATTAGATAGATTGTTATTACCTTCTTTAGAAAGAGAATTAAGAGCAGATAAAAAGAGATGGGCTGATGAAGCTGCTATTAAAGTATTCTGAGAGAATTTAAAACAGTTATTATTAACTCCACCTGTACAAGGGTTAACTGTTCTTTGATTTGATCCAGCTTTTAGAACTTGATGTAAATTAGCTGTTGTTGATAAGACATGAAAGTTTTTGGAGAAGTCTGTTATTTATCCTACTGAGCCACAAAATAAAATAGAGGAGGCTGAACAAACGTTATTAGATTTAGTTAAGAAGTATCATATTGATTTAATTGTTTTATGAAATTGAACTGCTTCTAGAGAATCTGAGAAAGTTGTTGCTGATTTTATTAGAAAGAATAAATTAAGTTTACAATATTTAATTACTTCTGAAGCTTGAGCTTCTGTTTATTCTGCTTCTGAATTAGCTCAAGAAGAATATCCTTCTTTGGATGTTACTATTAGAGGAGCTATTAGTATTGCACATAGAGTTCAGGATCCATTAGCTGAATTAACTAAGATTGATCCAAAAGCTATTTGAGTTTGACAATATCAGCATGATGTAGATCAAAAGTTTTTGAAAGAAAAATTAAATGAAAAGGTAGAAGATATTGTTAATTCTGTTTGAGTTGATGTTAATACTGCAAGTTATACATTGCTACAATATGTTGCTTGATTATCTTTAAGTATTGCTAAAAATATTGTTGCTTATAGAGATGAAAATTGAGAATTTAAAGATAAAAAAGAAATTAAAAAAGTTAAGTGATTATGACCTAAGGCATATGAACAAGCTATCGGTTTCTTAAGAATTAAGTGATGAAAAGAAGTGTTAGATGAGACTTGAATTCATCCTGATTGTTATAAACAAGTTTATAGTTATTTAGAAAATGAATTGTGATTAAAGAAAAAGGATGTTAAATTACCTATGGTTTTAAAAGAGTATTCTGATTGAGAGATTGAAAAATTAGCTGAGAAGTATGGACTTTGATTTGAGACAATGGAGGATTGTTTGAAAGAATTACAAAGACCATGATTAGATCCAAGAGAGGAGCTTGAAAAACCTTGTTTTAAGTCTGATGTCTTGGATATTAAAGATGTACAAATTGGAATGAAATTACAATGAGTTGTAAGAAATATTACTGATTTTTGAGCTTTTGTAGATGTTTGATTGCATAATGATTGATTAGTACATAAGTCTCAAATGGCAGATTATTACGTTCAAAATTCTATCGATGTTGTCAAAGTTTGACAACAAGTGACGGTAAGAGTGTTAGATATTGATTTAGAAAAAGAAAGATTGTCTCTTTCTATGAAATGAGAAGAAAATCAAGTAAATAGGGTTGAGAGAAAAGAAAAAGCTCCTAAAAAAGAAAGGAGCGATGATTCTTGATTTACGTTATGATGAAATATTACATTTTCTTAGACATTCTCTTCAGTTGCTTCAAAAGTTTTGTTAATTTCTGATTCGATGGCTTCTAAAGTTCTAGGATCTTTAGCTTCATTTTCTTCTTCTTCATTGTGAATAGTTTCAATGTCTTGAGCTTTTTTTTCTGTTGGATTATTTAATTCTTTATATTTTTCTTGGAATTCTGGAGAGAAGGTATTTAAATCATTCTCGTTAGTATTTATTGTCTTTTTTGAAAGATTTATGAATTTGTTAAAGTCATCAATATTGATTTTATAATCTGGATGGTCTACTTCTTTATATTTGAAAAGATTGAAGAAGTTGATAAAATTCTTTTCCCATTCTTCATTTTTTCATGAAAGCATTGCATTTTTTAGACCTAGGAAATTATCTCTTACTACTGGATCTTTTATTTTTTGAATTTCTTCTGGAGTTTTATTGAGGATTTCTTGAGCATCTTCAAATCATTTTTTTAGGTTTCTAAGTTCATATTTATTAGCTCTTTCTGTAGTGTTATCTATGAGCTCTAGAATATCTTTCATATCATTTTTATCTTCACTACATTTTTCATTAAGATAGGGGTTGAAGTTATCTGTAATGAATGTTGAGATAAATGATTGAGAGGTTAGATTCTTTTCTGTGTAACGTGATAAACGATTTTTAATATTTTCGTCATCTGCAAAACTGTCTTTAACGGCATCTCAAACAAGATTCCAAATTCAGGTTTGAAACTCTTTTATATTGTTACTTGATGTTAAAATATCTTGGTATTTTTCTGCTGGGATATCTTCTAAGTTTTTAATAATGTCTTGTAGACTAGGCATATCAATATTTAAATCTGATCTCCATTTTGTATTGTCTTCACCTTCTTTGTATATTCAGTCTTTTTTAAGAATATCATCACATTCTAGATTAGTTTTTCATTCGCTAAAATGATAAAAGAAGGTTATTGGATTTCAGTCAATGATACCCTTAATATTCATTGTTTCATCATCTGGGTCTTGTGTAAGATCGATATTTAAATTACTGAATTTATTAGCAAAATTTTGTTCTCATGGATCTTCATAAGAATCTAGGTAATTAATTAATCCTAGATAAGGTGCTTGTGCTGCAGATCATTGTATGAATTTTGTAATCCATTGATTTGAATTTTCTAGTTCTTGAATATAGTCTCTAATATCTGCTTTATTACTTAGAATTTCATCTGGATTACTTAGTAATTCATTCATTTTTTTACTAAGTATTTCAAATTTTTCTGGATTTTGAATATAGTTTGTTCAGTTATAGATTCCTTCTAAGTGTTTATATTTTTGAATGATATTTTGAATTTTTGTTGGTGAATATTCATTTTCAAGGTCTATGTTTTCTCAAAAATATGATAGATTTGTATTGATATTATTTATTCTTGAATCTGTTTCTCTGAAATTATTTAGATCTTCATTATCTGTGAAAGTTGATTCACTATAAGTTAGTGGAAGTCCTCATTTTGTTTCTTCTCTTAATCATAGAGTATCTTCAAAATCTCTTAAAGATTGTAAGAAGTCTTGAGTTGTTGATGAAGTATCTGAAAGAGGAATTCTATCTCTTGTTAAAAGGTAGTCAGCATATTGTTCTTCAGGAACATTTGCTTCTTTAAGTTTTGATTTTACAGTAGGAGATAGTGATTCTATTTTTGATTTTCTCTCTTGTTCTTGGTTTGGAGAGAATTTATATTTGTCATCTACTGAGCTGTATGCTTTTTCTAGTGCTTTTTTAATTTCTTCAACGTTTTTTTCTCATGTTTCTGTTTTATTTATATCTCAGAGATCAGTTAGGTTATCAGTTGTATTATTTGTTTGGTTTATTTCAGTATTTGTTTCAGGTATAATAGTTTCTTCAACTTTTTTTCAAGTAATTGGGTCGTTATTTGGATTTATTTCGTTTTCAAACATTGATATTGCTTTTTCGAGTCCTTCTTTTTTTATGTATCTTTTTATCTTTCTTAATGCTGTTTGAATATTCTCCTCTTCGGAGTTTTCCTGATTTTTCTCATTATATTTGTTGATACATTCTATTATTCTAGTTTTTTGATTTTCAGAAAATTCTATATTAGAAAAAAAATTGTTTAATTTTGTTTCTAAACTTTCGTTTTGCAATTGATTATTATCTATTGAATCCATTGCCCTCAAAAATGTTTTTAAAGATTAAGTTAGAATTACTTAATCTTATTATATTCATCAATGAATTTTTGTCAAATTGGGCTTGGTTTTTTTCATGTTTTATTACATATTTCGATATAGTTTTTTACGTCTGTTTGGATGGCTTTAATATCTTTTATGTTATTCCATTCTATAAGATTTTTATCGAATAGTTTTGATCGAATCATTAATGTTTTTTCTATGTCTTGTTGTATTACTTCTGGTGAGTTATTTCATTTTTCCCATTTTTCATTTTGGATTTTTTTTTCGTTTAGGACTTCTAGTTCAATTTGCATTATTTCTTGATATTTTTTTCCCATGTTTTTTGTGAATCATGAATTTATTTCTTTTGCTGCTGAATATCTAATATCGTATCATAATTCTTTTGAAATTACTTTAACGTCATTTTGATTTGAGAAATAGTTTTTCCCAAAAAAAGTTTCGTAGAACATTAGAATTGTTGCTATTTTATCTTTTTCTGTTGTAATATCGTCTTCAAAGAGATCAAAATTATCGTGCATTAAATAGTTTATTTTACTTTTTATATTTTCTGGTACTGTATTGATAAGTTCTATTGTGGTTTTAAAATAATCAGCATATTGTGGATAATATTTTTTTACTCAAGCTTCAACTTGTTTCATATAATTGGGAGTAGATTGTTGTTCTACGTTTTCAATTATGGGTGTGGCAGCTTTATCTGTTGTCATTTCTATTTTATTCATATTCTTTTCAACAGTTTTTGATTCTGCTGGTTGTGATCAAAGTGCAAATAATAAAGATGTAGCTATAAGTCCATTTCTAAGTGTTTTAGAGAATGAATTGCTTGAATTATTGCTATCAGATCTTACTTTATTATTCATGCTTGTTATGAATAAATAATAAAACAACTAAGGTATAGTTTTCTTTCTATAAAAAGTCAATAAATAATGTAATTCTTCTTGATTAGTGATATGACTTTTGATAATATATTAGTGCAGCTATTTATATTATTTAAATATGGCTCTATGTCATTAAATAATGGAATTGTTGAATATATTTGAGAAGACGGTAAGTTAATTGATTGAGTCCTGTATAAAAAATGTAAGATTGTTAATTATAATGGTTGACGTTTTATCGTCAGCAATAATGCTATTTTAACTATTCAAACAACTTGATATTGTAACGCTAGATGTAAGTTCTGTTTTAATTGAATAACTTTTTATCCTAAATCACAGCAACATTCTGTAACTGATTATTTAAAAAAGGTGATTGATTTTGCTCAAGTTGCTGAAATATCTGCTGTTTGAATTTCTTGATGAGAACCTACAATTAATGCTCATTATCTTGTTTCTTTGGTCCAATATTTACAGTGAAAATTTAAAGATATTATATTGCATACCAATTGAACTAATTTGTTCATGGATTATCATGGACAGTATTTACTTGATGTTTTAATTTCTTATTGAGTTAATAAATTAACTTTAAGTTTAGCTGATTATCGTTATGAAAATAATAAGAAAATTATGAATTTTTGGTGAGATTTTCATTGATTAACTCATGAACAGATAAAGTATCTTTGATGATGCAGCGATAAGTGTAGTATTAGGTTTAGTTGTTTCTTAAATAAAGTTTGAATATGGACAGAAGTAGACATCTTTAATTATATTCAGTTTTGAAGAGAAAACTGAGTTAATAAGTTTATTTTTAGAGCTGCTTCTAATTCAAAAACTCCATTAAAATATATTAAAAATTCTGAGTTCTTTATTTTTTGAATAGAGAATGTTAAAGATATTGATGAATATACTCCTTATTTTCTAAATGAATGATTTGTAGAAAAGTTCTCATTACATAAGAGTGATATTCATGTTCATTCTTTTGTAAAAGATAACGTATGTGTTGATTTTGAACAGGTTTCAGAGGAGTTAGATCCTGATGGTAAAATAAGAAGAGTAATCTATTTCCCTAATGATATTGCTTATAAAAGTTGGATAGATCCAATGGATGTTTTGTTTGAAGAGGATAAAGAAAAGCTAATAGATTGAATTATTGAATCAGGTGAAATACATCAAGAATGAAATTATTCTCCTTCTTATGATGTATTTATGATGAAAAATAGAAAATTAAGAGAGAAAAAGTTGGAAGAGAATGATTTTCAATTTCCTGTTGATTTACATGTTCATACTATCAATTCTGATTGAAAAAAAACTTTCTTAGAAGTTTTAGAGGAGGCAAAAAAGTATAAAGTTTCTACTATGTGTATTACTGAACATAATTTTGTTGCTGAGAATTATGATGAGATGGTTTCGCAGGCAGAATCTTTTTGAATTGAGATTCCTTTCCCTTGAATAGAAGTTAATGTGGTGACTCATCCTGATTGAAATACTCCTGATAGAAAGCATCATCTTCTTTGTTATTGAAAATGATTATTAGATAAAAACTTTTTAGAGAAGATTAGAAAACCATTAGAGATTAAAAATTCTTTTTTCTATGATCAAGTAAAAAAGTTACAATCACAGTGATTTGAATTACCTGATTTTGATGAAATGTTAAAAGGAATTACTCCTGATTGAACGTATGAAACTCCATATAAGCAATTGATGACAAGGTCTTGTCTTGCTAAATATATTTCACAGATTACTTGAGAAGAAATTGATCTTGTTAAAGAAAAATATCTTTCTCAGATTTCAGAGGAGGAAACGTATAGTGAATATTTGAGAGCAGAGGAGATTATTCCTCTTGTTAAAGAACTTTGATGAATTTGTTGATTGGCTCATCCTTGATGGGATAGACCTTTTTGATGAAAAAGTACTAATGTATGAATTGATTATAAGCATTTGTTAAGAGAAATTTGGAGGTTAAAAGAATTAGGTTTAGATTGAATTGAAGTGTATCATAAAACACATATTCCAGAAACAAAAAGAATTTTAGAAAAAGCAGTTAATGAATGGATGTTATTAGTTGTATGATGAAGTGATTATCATTGAAAACCTAAAAGTAGACCAGAATTCTATGATATTTATCCATGAACTTTTTGATTAACGGAATATGAATATGAGAGAATTTATAATGTATTCCAAGAAAATGAATGCTAAATTAATCCTTTTTGATATTGATGATACTTTGCTTTATACCTCTAAAAATGCGTATAAAAAACATTGTTTAATATGTGAGAAATGTTGAGTTCCGTTAACTGATTATGATTTATATTTTTCTTATTATTGAAAAAAATCAATTACTGAGATGGCGAGCATATTGATTCCAGAAATTTCTTCTGATTTATATATGAAATATTATAAAGAAGCTTGAGAGGTTGTTCCTTATGATGCAATATATGATAATATAAAAACTATTTTTAATTCCTTGAATGATAAGTGATATTTAATAGGTATTCTTACTAATTGAAATGAAGAAAAAACGACGAAAAAGTTAGATTTTTTATGAATTAAAGATGATTGTTCTTTGATTTTTCATTGAGATAATATGCAGTATAAGAAACCTTCTCCTAAGGTTTTTGAAGGAGTTAAAGGGAAATTTAATGAAATTATTTTTATTGGAGATTCATTGGAGGATTATTATTCAGCTAGAGATGCGGGGATTTGTTTTTATGCTATGCTTACGTGATTTACGAAATTTGATGATTTTATTAATGCTTGACTCAATAGCAAATTTATATATAAGGATGTTATAAGTTTACTTGATAATCTTTAAACTATGTGAAAATATTTGATATTTGATATTGATGATACTTTATTAGAAACCTTTATGAATTCATATTCTATCTTTTTAGCATTAGGTAAACAGTATTGAATTGAAAATATAGATCAAAATGAATTTTTAGAGCAGTATATGTGATGAGATTTTGATAAGAATATTGAACATTTTTTTGGTGAATATGATAGTGTTGAAAATGCAAAACAGCATTATAATGAATTAAAAAAGACAATGCTTAAAAAGAAATTTATTGATGTTACATATCTTGAGGAATTAGCTGGACTATGATATAAATATTGAGTTTTAACGAATGGACCTGAGGTTAAGACTATTGAAAAATTAGACTATCTTTGAATAAAAGATCAGTGTTCTGTTATCTTCCATTCATGAAATATGCAGTATAAAAAACCTAATCCACTTGTGTTTACACAAGTATTAGAAATGTTAGGAGTTGATGTATCTGAAATAATTTATATATGAGATGCCCTAGTTGATTATTATGCAGCTAGAGATGCTTGAGTAGCTTTTTATGCTGTATTAACATGATATACAAGTGCAGAAGATTTTATAAAAGAATGATTAACTGAAGAATTTATCTATGAAGATATTAATTCTTTATTATTGTTTTTACTCTGATGAAAGAAACAACAGTAATTGCTGAAGAGATGAATATTCATGAGCAAGAGAAAATGGATTGACGTTTTCAAGAGTTTGTTTCTTTGGTAAAAAAACATATAAATGACTTGTTAGTGGAGAATTTTTGAGAGGTTACTGACTTGCAGTTAATTAATAACGATTATAATTTCACAAATCGGGTTTTTAGATATCGTTCTTGATGAAAAAAATATGTGGTGAAGACTAATCTTTGAGATAGAAGTATTTGGTCTAATTTTAGAGTCTATTTAGAGGATAAAGAAAAATTTAATACTCTTTTAAAAGAGAATAAATGTACAGATATTATTAGTAAACAATATGAGGATTATAAGAAATTAAATGCATTATGAATCTCAACTATTGATGATACTCAAGTACAATTAATTGATAATCTTTTGATTACACCTTATATAGAATGAAAGGATTTATGAACTTTTATTTCTGAGTGACATCAAGATGTTGATTCATCAGAATTATTTGTTTCATTAAAAAAACTTATCGATTCTTTGGATGAACTCTATAAGAATGGACTCGTTTATTGAGATTTAAAGATGGATAATCTTTTTATTTCTTGAGGTGAAGTTATGCTTCTTGATCCACAGATTAAGGAGGGAAATGAAGATGAAGATATTTGAAAACTTATATTCAGTATTCTTTTATTGTGTCATCATATTTGAGATATTTATTGGTATGATGAATTTAGAAAGTTTTTTCTTGAAACATTATGATATTCAAAAGAAAAATTAAAGGAATATAGGCGTTCATGATATGATATTTATAAGTTTTTAGTGAGCTTGCATTATCCTAAGAATTCTAAGGAGGTTGCGATGATGCATGATTTTTATAATCGTATGCAAAGGCTTTATCAATGAAGCAATTCTTATACTCAACACAAAAAAGATATGTAGAGGAGGTGAGTAATTATTGATTGAAAAGATTAACTTCTGCTGTTTTTGAAATTCCTTTTGATGATTTTCAATGGGATCAATTTTTGTTTACTTTAGGAGTTAGTATATGTCATGGGATTTCTTTGGAAGCTCAGAAGGTTATGCTTGAAAATTCAGTCCATTGTTTTTCTGATTTTTATGGAGAAAATTTATGATGGTTGCCTGCTATTGTTTTGTTTAGTGATGAGGTTAATTTAGAGTGAAAGAAGTGAGATTATTATGTGTCTGGTGATAGTAAGATGTCTACTTATAACTATTATAAAATTAAAGAGATTTGAGGTTTAAATAAAATAAGTTTTTTGTATGAGTTTTGTTTAGATGATGTGTTGAAGGCTGAGAGTGGATTAGTATTTCCACTTGAGCTATCTTATCAAAGATTTTTTTCTAAGTTTTGAGAGGAATGAAAAAGTATTGAAAAAATTCCTTATATTTCTAATTCTCAAATGTATAGTTTTTCAATGTGATTGGCGAGAATAGTTTATGAGAAAATGAGATGAAAAATAGTTAATTAGTCTTTTATTTTCTATATTATCGAATCAATGCATTCTCCAATTAATTATGATAAAGATAATACAGTGAATTTACTTGCTTCTTTAATTAATGCATTTTCTTCTTTAAAAAGTAATCATCCTGAATTATGAAGTTTGCCTTCATCTTATATTAAGAATTTTGATTCAGTTATTTTGTTTGTTATTGATTGATTTGCTTATCATTTTCTTGAAAAATATTTTTCTAATGAATTAGGGGTTTATAATCATCAGGTTATTCATCCAATTTTTCCTTCAGCTACAGCTCCTGCATTAACGAGTTTAGCTACTTGAAAGACACCTCAAGAGCATTGATTACCTTGATGGTATGCTTATTTAAAAGAGATTGGTGTCGTAACAGCACTTTTACCTTTTGCTACAAGAACATGAGTTGAATTAAGTATTAAAACTGATTGTAGCTATTATTATGATACGCCTTCAATATATGAGTCTTCTGAGAGGGAGAATTGTTATTTTAATAGATTTAATTTAGTAACTTCTGAATATTCTAGATCTTTTAGTAAGCATGCTACTAGAATATGATGTAGTGATTTTTCTGATTTATGTAAAAAATTAAAAGAGGTTATTAAGGGTTCTAAGAATAAAAAATATTGTTATTGTTATGATCCAGATTTTGATTCATTGTGTCATGCAAATTGAATTAATAGTAATCAAACTAAGGAATATGCAAGGCATTTATTTAAGTGTTTAGATGAATTGGTAAAAGAAATTGAGGGAACAAATACTTTGTTATTATTAACAGCAGATCATTGAATGATTGACTCAATACCAGAGAGAAATATAAAGGCAGAGGATTATCCAGAATTTGTTGATATGCTTTCTATGCCTTTGGCTTGAGAAACTAGAGCTGCTTTTTGTCATGTTAAGGTAGGTAGAGGAGAAGAGTTTGAGAAATGGGTATGAGAACATTTCTCTGAATATTGTGATTGTTATAAGAGTAAAGATTTATTAGATAATTGATGGTTTTGAACTTGAGAAATTCATAAAGGATTCTTAGATAGGATTTGAGATTATATTCTTGTTATGAAAGAAAATTATATTTTAGTTGATAGTGTTTTAGGACAGGAGAGGAAACCTATTCTTTGAAATCATTGATGAATTAGTAGGGAGGAGATAGATATTCCACTATTGTGGAAAGTAATTTAGTTTTTGATTTTTGCCAAATTATTTAGATAGTCGTTGTGATTGTAGAATCCATCTACTTCAATTTTTTCTCAATCTTTGATTAGAAGTAGTCTTCGTCCTGTTCTTCATATAGCTAGAATACGTGCTTTTTTGTGTCCTCATTTATGAGCTAATACTTTTCCTACTTCTGGATTCTTAAGAAGATTATTTAGTGTTGTTCTATGTCTATTATTTTTACAAAATTCTTCAATTTGTTTTTTTAGAAGATTTTCATTTTTAATGGAGAAACAAAGTGTTTTTATATGTTCAAGGAAATACTTTTCTGTTTCTTCAATAGGAATTTCTTTTGTGGGTGTGGTGTCTTCTGTTGTTTTGGTATTTCCAGTAATATTTTCTCATTTTCTTGATTCGGTTTTTTTATTCCGAGTACTTTCTTTTTCTTCTTTTCCAATTTCGTATTCCATTCAGAGCTTTTCTGTTATTATAGTTATTGTTTCTTCAGGAATTTCTTGGAGATTAAAGATTTTTTTGAAATCATTAAATTTGAAAGGGAGATCTTTTATAAGAAGTTTTGCAATATATTTAATCATGCTTGATTTTTTTTGTTCATTTGATTTTATGTGAGAAATAGCTTCTTCAATTGTTGCGTGGGTTTCTTCATTGATTTGAAATTTTCGTCCATTTTTATTTTGTGTTTGTATTGGAATATCGTCATTAGAAAGAATTGGCGTTTTTTCTTTTTCCATAGGTTTTTCTTTTGCTTTAATTTTTTTATTATGATCCTCTTTGAAGGCATTGAGAACTTCTAGAAAATATTTTCAGAGGATTTGTCCTTCGAAAACGTAGTTATTTTTTACAAATACATGGTAGTTAAAAAGGATATTGTTTGTTATATTAGAGTGATATTCTCATATAATTTTTCATTCTTCCATAGCTTTTTTTGTATCTTCTACAACAGCATTGAAGTATGTCTTTAGAAATAGAGTAAGATTATTACATATTTGGTTTATGTATTCATTTCTAAATTTTTTGTTTTCGAAGAGATAATCTAATGATTTTTTTGCTTGAGGGTATTTTGATCTACATAATTTGATGAATGATTGTTGGATATTCTCTGATGCTTCGATTTGTATTCCTTCTTCTTCTAGAAGTGCTGAAATTTCTCAGAAATTTTCTTTTATATTATTTTCTGAAAAATCGATTCCTTTTATTTGTCATTCAAGTTGATTTTTAGCAAATTTACACATAGTAGCTTTTACAAGATTTTCAGCACTAGGAAATTTTTCTGTTTGTCTCATATGATCTATTGCAGCTTTCTGGACTGTTCTAATGAAACGGTTAGCATAGCTTTTAAATGGTGTAGCTATAAAAGGGAGACTATCTCATTGTGGTAAAATATCCATATATTCGTTTGCAATATCATATCTTCCTTCTGCGACGTAGTAAGTTCCTTTTAGGAGATTTATTGTTCTTTGAAGTTCATCCGCTTTTATGTCTATTGTATTCATTAATTGTTGGATAGTCTTTTCTGTTTGTTCTTTATGTTGCATATATCCTTGTAGATTTGTTAAGACTTCATGTGCTATTTCTTGATAAAATTTTCTGAATTCTCGTGATCTTGAGCAGAGGAGTTTTATAAATTCATCATGAAAAAGAGAATCCATTTCATTATTACTTTCTATGGAGATATTATAGAATTTTAATGCATCTTGCTTGTTTCAGTATTCCATATTTATTACTTGAGGTTAAATTAATTTTTAATTTTAGCGAGATTAAATTCATAATCGTTGTGGTTATAGAATCCATCAACTTCTGTTGCTCAAGAATCTTTTATTAAAAGGAGTCTCCGTCCTGTTCTTCAAATTGGAAGAATACGAGCTTTTTTATGTCAGTTTCTATGGAAGAGGAGTCCTCAAAAAGATTGATTCTTTAAGAGATTTGTTAGTACAGTTTTATTGTTTCAATTTTTACAGAAATTTTCAATTTGTTCTGTAAGAAGTGGTTTGTTTGGTATGGTATATCAGTTTCCTTCTATACGTTCTAGAAATGAGGTAATAGGATCTTCGATTATTATTTCTTTATTTTCTTGAGTATTGATTTGTTCATCTTGAGTATTTTCTTGGATTTTAATTGGTGATTCTTCATTATTATCTTTATTTTCTTTTTCGTTTACGTATTCAATCCCTAATATATCAATAAGTATATTTTCTGTTCAAGCCGGAATATTTTCAATTTCGAAGATTTTCTTAAATTCATTTATTTTTCGTGGAAGTCATTTTATTAGTAGTTTTCTGAAGAATTTTTTGATACTTTTTTTCTTTTTATCATCACAGTTGAAGTATGAGATAGCTTTGTTTATATTTTCTTCATCTTCTTTGCTGAGGAATTGTAGGCTATTTTCTCAAAGATTAACAATTGGAATTTCTTCTTGAATTACATTTGTTTCTTCTTTTTTCTTTTGAGCAGCGAGTTTCCTATTATGTTCTTGTTTAAAAGTATTTACTATTTCTAAGAAATAATTTGCGAGAATCATATCTTCCCATAGTGATTCTTCTCTAAGGTTATTATAGTTAAAGATGATATTATCTGTGATTATTCCATTCCTTCATTGTTCTCAAACATCTTCAGGGTGCTGTGCTATATAGTCATCAACAAGTTTTACGATACTATCAAAAAATTTTTCTGTTGTTTGATTAATTCAACTATTTACTTCTTTTTCTAGAAATTTTTTTCTGAAACTCTTATTTTCAAAGAGTTGATCACAATATGGTTTTGCAAGAGGATAGGTTTCTCTACAGAGTTTTATAAAGCTTTCTTGGATATTATTTGATGGTTCTAGAATTACACCATTCTCTTCTAAGAGTCATTGGATTTCATTGAAACATTCTTTGTAATTTTCTTCACTGAATTCTAGTTTTTTTATTTGATCTGTAATATAACGTCTTGAAATTTTTAGAAAAGTTTTTTTTAGTACTGGAGTAATGGTAGGAATTTTTCATGTTGTTTTCATAAAGTCATAAGCACAAGCAAAGTAGGTTCTTATGAAGCTTTCTGCATATTTCGTAAATGGTTTTCAGAGCTTTTCTGTTGCGATTTCTTCTTCTTTGACACTACAAAAATATTTAGACATTTGTTTGTCTCCTTCTCAAAGATATCTGTATCCTTTCATGAGGTTTCCTATTCTTTGAATTTGTGTTCCATCCTTTTGTGTTTGCTCTATGAGAGTTGATATATCTTGATTGTAGTCATATTCTTTTCAGAAGGTTAGACTTTCTTGAAGTTGTTTTGCTATGTTATAATATCCTTTTTTAAAATTAGTAGAGGTTTTCATTAGGATATTAATAAGCTCCGTACAGGCTTTATCTTCTTCTAGAGAGACTAGATTTTCAGCAGTTTTTCTTATTTTATATTGTTCGTTATTGTTTATTGAATTTTCCATGATTGAGGAGCTAGCTTTAAAGTGAATATTTATATTTAATCATTCACTTATTTGATATCAAGATATTAATTGGTTTGTTTTTTTATATGTTTCCTTGAAAGTTATTAGTTCTTTCTTTATATATAATCTTGCACTTAAAGTGTACTTTTTCAATATAAAAATGAACTTCATTGTGAAGTGAGGACATTTTGGAGGAGTATTCTAACGGCCATGTATTTCTACAGTTTAGAACTCCTCTTTTTTTGTTTTTTTACCTTTTATTATTAAATATTGTTTATTGTTCATGTTATAGAAGACAATCTGGGGAGATTGTCTTCTTTTTTTATATCTTTTAATTTTTTTTAATAATTTTGTGTATTTCTGCTTGAATTAGTTTGAGCTATTGTTTAGTATAATAAAAAAACAAATATTAACGCTTATGGTAAAAACAATTCTACTCTACATTTCGATTTTACTTCTTTGCTTTCTGCTTGGAGTAATCGTTGCGCTGACAAAGTGCGAGCACTGGTGTTATATCTTTCTGATGGCCTTCCCAATTTCATTTGGATGGGTTCCTCTCTCGAGTCTTACGAAGCACATGAAAGAGAATGTTGATAAGGTGTCATGGATCATCATTCCAGCATTCTTCTTGTTGTTTGGTCTCCTGGTGTATGGTGTAAAGCATGTAAGCTTACCTAGTTTCTGGGGAATTACGTATGTGTCTAGTTTGTTCGCTGCATCGTTGATTACTGTGGTGATAGAAATTAGATTAAGGGCTCTTTTGGGTGAAAAGGTCGATTAGAATGAATTGTGAGATCTAGAGGTGACTTCTGTAATACAGTTGTTGCCTTTTTTTTATTTTTCTTTTTCTCTTGTAATGGTTTAGCCAGTTAAGTATAACTTAAAAAAACAAAAATCAAAAGGTATGGAATCAACATTGTTACGTTTACAGGAGTCTCGTAGGAGGAGAAGTTTCATCATTGCTACTGCAAGTACAATTAGCATTGTTGGGCTTTTCGTTATGTGTATTTGTGCTTTTTTCGGCGTGTTTTCTGATTCGTCAGTCTATCTCTGTTTTGCTTTGCTATTTAGTGTTAATATTTGTGTCCTTTATACTCAGATTAGTTCAATGAGGAAGGAGACAATGAAACTTCTTTTGAAGCTTCGTGAAATGATTACTGGAGTTAGTGATCTTATGGAAAGCTTTGCTAAGAAGGAGTTAGAATTTAAAACTTCAGTATTATTGTCGGAGGAGGAGCAGCAACAAAAAAACATTGAGTGTGCTCAGTTTGTATTCGTTGATATCTTGGATTCATTGGTTAACATTACAGGAGTTGTTCCTGATGAGCCAGTGTTCTTAGAGATTACACGAAGAGAACAAGTAGAAGAGCTCTTAGGTGTTGTAAGAGGTATTCTTATGGAGAGTTTGTTGTCACTTACTTTGCTAGATGCGAAGATTAAGGGTTCAGATTGGGGAAGAGATGCGTTGAAACATTTAAAAAATTACTAGGCTAATATTTTATTAGTCTAGTTTTTTTATCTTGTTTTTGAATTACTTAATCCGTATAGTAAGAAAAAAACAAATACGTATTGCTTATGAGAAAATTTTTTCTTTTATTACATTTGATCTTTGTTGGAGCTATTGCAGTGTTTCTTTGCGCTATTACTGCTGATGTGTTTTTAGGTGGTGGTTGCAGTAGAGTTGCTAATCTGAGTTATGAACCGATTATCCTTTCTCATCTTTGGGAATGGGCATCGTATATTTATACTTGGGCTCCTGAGGATTCAATTCTGAGATCATTCTTACATGTCATTGCAATTGCAATTACCTTTGCGTTACCAGTAGTTCTTGCATGGTATATGCTCAGTCAATTAAAGGACGTATTAAAGAAATATCGGGAGATATAACTCTCGATATTTTTAATTTTAACTTGTTCTTGATTTCAATATTGGTATTATTTATTGTATAGAGTAATCAAGAGAACTAAATTAGTTGCCTATGAACGATCTTTACTATCTAAATGTTTACGGGGTTTATTACCCTGATTTCTCGCCTATAGGATATTCAATCCAAAAAGCGCTTGATGAATGTAAGACTGAGGATGAGAAAAAACAGGTACGTCTGAGTTTTGTTCTCGGGATTATTTTGACTTTCATCGCTTTGCCGATGATGTTGGGTCTCGCCTTTGTAGTTAGCTGCTTGGCCGGATCTATGTAAAACAATCTTCATTTTGGAGGGGACCAGATTTCTGGTTGCCTCCTTTATTTTATCTTGAAATTTTAATAATTTTTCTTTTACTCAGTTATAGAAAATGTTTTTTCATACGAAAATTAAATTAATAAAAATGTTTATCAATTTAGGACGGTCGTGAGATTACTGCTAAATGACTTTTCTAGGTATTAGAGGTGGAAAATTGTTTTCTAGGATGACGTTAAAAGCTTCTTGCTGTTTGTAGTAGGAGGCTTTTTCTTATCCTCTTGGACAGGTAACTAAGAAGAACATTTCCATGAGGTTATTATCATATTGATTAAGTTCTTCACATTTTTCATCGCTTATATTGTATCCATCTCCTTCGTAAATTACTTTCCATGCATTATCAACTTTTTCAAAGATAGCTTGATAGTTATGATATTCTCAGTTTTCCTCGTTTATGTAGAAATTAACTTGCATATAATTGTCTGTAATTTCTTGTATGACATAATTTAGCTCATTAGCATCGTATTCTTGAGTATAGTTGTAGTTTGTTTTTTTGATAAAGTTTTTAAGTGTTCATTCTTCACTTTCTGTAAATTCAAATTCAATTTCATCTGCACATCATTCATAAAATAATTCTCAGTCATCTGTTGTGAAAGTGAAATTAGCAGTGTAGTCATGTTCTTCTCCTAATCAATCATTACTACATTTTGCTTTTTTTATCATTCATTTTATGTTGTATCATGAGAATTCAATTATCTCTCATTCTTGATTTACGGTATCAGGGAAGAAGTATTTAATTCAATTTACATCATTAAGCATTATTTTTCATCCTCTCATAGCTGCATTCCAGGAAGGTTCAGCTCCAGCTAAATCAAAGTTGTAATCTGTTAATCTATGTGTGTTTTCAGGAAGTCTTCAACAAGTGAGTTCTGTTTCATAGGTTGCTATTTCTTGGAATTCTTTCCATCTCTCTTCATAATCTGTTATTTCATTTCAGTTTTCATCTTCTCAAACCATTAATTCATATGGAATTTGTTGTTCAAGAGATAGACTATAATAACAAATGATGTTGTCATTAGTATATTCTATTCGTGATCAGAATGCTTCATCTCCTATATAATTTACATGCCATCAATCAAAGAATTTACTTGTTTCGATTAAGTTTTTAGGTGCAACACCTTTTATCTCTGCTAGAGTATATCCATTGAGAGTGTATTCTTCATACGGTTGATTGTCGAAATTCGTTCGATCAAATTCACTTGGTTTAATATTTTCTTTGTCTACATTTAATTCATCTGCGAATTTTTCTAGGATTGAGATAACTTCTTTATCTCCTTTTATTGGAGCTTTATTTCATTGTTCTGGATTTTCTTTTGTTCAGAAACAACCAGTTAAAGTTAGAGAAGTTAGAATAAGTAATGAAAGAACTGTGATTTTTTTCATTTTTGAAAAAATATGGTTTAAAAGAAATTATTTCTTGTTTTCTTTATTATGAATAGTTGTTCTAATTTCAATCTTTTATTGGTTTTTTTACGTTTCTGAACGTGATTAATCTATTTGCTAGATAGAGTGGTATTGCCATGATAATGATTTGAAGAAATTTGGCTATTGCTTTAGGAAATCATATCCATACGATGAATCAATATACCATGGTGGTTGAGATTCACATTCAGATGAGTGAGATGATAATATAGGAAAGAAATCTGAGTTTTACATGATCATTATGTTTAAAATTTCCTTTAAGGTTTAGAGAAAATGATGTTATCATACCTCAAACGTCACTTATTATATTTGATGGGATGATTGGTAATCATAAATACGTTAATGTAAGAAAAATAAGACAATCTACGAAGGCTCAAACTGTCGATAATATCAAATAGAGGAAAGCGTGTTTTGCTTCTTTTTTTGCATGATGATATATTTTTTTCTTTTCTGGTGTCATCTTATTTTTTTAGTTTGAATTGAGTTATTTAATTAAAAATGATTCTGATTTCAATGGTTATATTTATTATTAAATAATGTAAACAAAAAAAGTCAAGATAATTTGTAAATTTTTGTTCTTGGTATATAATTGTTTGAAAAGGATTTTTATATCTAATTAATACTACACAAATGAAGAGAATGTTTTGAGTTTTTAGTATGCTAATGCTGCTATCGAGTAATTTTATGCCAGTGTTAACGTATGCAGATGGTGATGATCCAGAAGAGCCAGAAACACCAGCTGTAAATGATCAGCAATGACAAGGAGACAATCAAGATAATACAGATAGTTGAGACAGCTGAGACAGTGGAGATAGCTGAGATAATTCATGAGATACTAATGATGTCGATTCTTGAGATACAGATAATTGAGACAGTTGAGATACTTCAGGTAACTGAGATAACTCTTGAAGTAATTGAGGTTCTCATCAAATTACAATTGATGATCCTTGTCTTGAATTGAGTAGTACTAATTTATTAGGATATACTTGTGAAGATTGAGGAAATGTAGTTATTCCTGAATGAGTTACATGGATTGGAAGATGAGCTTTTAATGGACATGTTATTAAATCTTTTCAAAAACCTGCAAGTACTATAACTGATTCATCTTATTGAATTTTTGAGTGAGCAATTTTGGATTGAGAAATGACATTTGAAAATTGAGATGTTGCTAGAACTTCATTCGAAGGTGCTATAATTTGAGAACATTGAAAAGTATCTTTATGAAATGATTATAATTTAACTGCTGTAGAGGTTAGAGAAGGGGGTGAATTAACTATTAATTGATGAGCTATTACTAGATATTCTTCAAGAATGAATGTTGATTGAAAATTAGTATTAAATTGAGAAGGAACTTTGTGGAATGCATTACAATATCTTACATTATGAGAAAATTGAAATGTTATTATTTGAGATGGAATAACAACAATTACTGATAATTCATTCTACCAATCACATATTAGTTGAAATATTGTGTTTCCTAATAGTTTGGTTACAATGTGAAATAATGCTTTTGCATATGCAACTATTGATACAGGTTTAGTTTTTCCTGATACTTTAGAATATATTGCTAATTCAGTTTTTCAATTATCAACTATTAATTGAGATTTAATGTTTTGAGCTTCGACAACTACTATTAAATGATTCTACCAGGCTAAATTGGGTTGAGATATGATATTTAGTTGAACGAGTGCTGCTTTTGAAAGTTTTTATGGTGCATCATTGAGTTGAAGTTTTATTTGTGATAATTGTTGAGATCTTTCATTTCATTCTTCAAATATTGCAGCAATAGATTGAGATTTTAGTGTCTCATCAAATTGAAATATTAATATTTCTCAATGAGGTCTATCTATTTATAGTGTTTGAGGTGATTTTCTATTGTCTTGAAATGAAATTCCATTGAAAAGTGTGTTACAAGGTCTAAGAGTTTGAGGTGATTTTGTAATGAGAGGTAATAAGATTTCATTGATGTATGGTGCTTTAAATGGTGCTAATATTTCATGAGATTTCTATATGTCATGAGACACTATAAATCTAGATACTGATGTTGTTAATGCTTTGACTATTGCATGAAACTTGGAGATTGATGCTTCAGAATTAAGGGCTCAAAATTGAGTTCTTAACTCATTAAAACTTTGAGGAAAATTAAAATTACCTGAAAATTCAGTATTCTGAGATTGAGTATTGTGATGAGTAATTACGGCAGGAAGTACTGCTATGGGATATAATACTACAGTTTCTGTTGGTGAAAATACACCTAAAACTATTATTGATGATATTAATATTGTAGCAAATGTAGTTGAAAGTTCTGAAGTTGTTGAAACTTCTGGTGTGACAACAGTTCAAAATGCTGAAATTCAAGCTACATCAGGTAAGGTTATTGAATATCAATGATGAATTGAAGTCTATTTTGAAAATATTGGTAATGGATGAACATTAGAAAGAATAGAATGAACAGCTAAGTTCTCTGCTCCAATTGCTATTAAGATTCCAGTTGCTAATCCAAATCAAGAATATGTAAAAGTAAAAGTTAAGCATGCATGAGAAGATTTCTGATTTACAGGTCTTACCTTGAATCCTGAAAACGAATGTATTGATTGAGTAGCTCAAAATGATCAATATAATTGAGAGGATGTAAAAGTTGAATTCGATGATAATTGAGACAGATTTGCTACTATTTATACTTGTTCTGCTTCTACATTTGTTTCATATTTAGAAAGTGATCCTGTTGTTAATACTCCAAGTAGTAGTACTCCAGCATGAGGATCTTCTGGTCCTAGTAGTTCTAGCTCAGTAAAACAAGAACCTGTTCATAATTCAGCAGATTTAGTAAAAGAGAAAAATGAAACTTCTGCTGTTGAAAAGACTGAAGAATCTAAGGTTGAAACAACTAAAGAAACTAAAAAGAAGGCTACAAGAGTTGAAGAACAGACTCTTACAAGATGAGAAGTTGCTATTATGACAAACATTTTGCTTGAAGTGTATCCACAATTAATTGAAGGTAGAGAAGAAGTTAATTGAATTGGTGCAGCTTGTCATAGCTATACAGATGAAAAGGATTTTACTGATAATGAAAAGAGAGCTATTACTAAGCTTTGTAGATTATCAATTATGGGTATCCATAAAGAAAATAATGTTCCATTGGAAGAATTCATGGTAAGTAGAAATATCTATAATGATGAATTTGCAGCTATTGTTAATAGAATCGTAGACCAATATACAGAAAAAGATTTTACAGAAATTAAGGAAGTTCTAAGTAAGTTAGAAGGGGATGAAAGTGATATGGAATTTGGAACTCTTTATTCAGTATTTATGTCTATTAAGAAATTATTTGATTAGAATTGATATTTTATGATAAGAGACTGGCCATTTTTATGGTCAGTTTTTTTAAAATGGATTTTTTTACCAAATGATTCTGATTTCAATGGCTATATTCATTATTAAATAATGTAAATAAAAAAAGTCAATATTATTTGTAAAAATTTAATGTTGGTATATAATTTATTGAAAAGGTTTTTTATATCAAATAACTACTACACACATGAAGAGAATGTTATGAGTTTTTAGTATGCTTATGCTGCTATCGAGTAATTTTATGCCAGTGCTTACGTATGCAGATGGTGATGATCCTGAAGAATCGGAAACACCTGCAGTAACTGATCAACAATGACAAGGAGATAATCAGGATAATATGGGTAATTGAGACAGTTGAGATAGCTGAGATAATTCGTGAGATACTGATAATTGAGACAATTGAACTGATTCATGAGATACTTCAGGTGATACAGATGATGCAAATTCTTGAGATAGTGGAAATGATTGAGATAATACTCCTCAAATTTCAAATACTCTTTTATCAAGTCCTGCTCCATTATTAATGAATACTTCAGCACCTGATACAGATAATCAGGATAATTGAAATGAGCAAAATGATAATAATCAATCTGTAACTGATTCAAATAGTACTTCAGAAACTCCAGAGCAATATTTGAATAGATGTTATGAATATGAATATAATGATGCTTGAACTTTGATTTTGAGTAAATATTTATGTGATGAGACTAATATAGTAATCCCTACTTCAGGTAGCTGAGATGATAAGTATACTTCAGTTAAGGATTGAACTTTTTTGTGAAAGACAGTTGAAAGTGTCGTATTCCCTCAAAAAGTAAATGTTTGGTCTTATGCTTTTTCTTGAGCAACATTTGTATGAAATATTACAATTGATCCTAATGTTTCTTGGAATTATCCATTTGGATTTACAGTTGCTGAAAATTCAGTCTTAACATTCAAAAATTATATTTCTCAGATGTATTATGTTGATGTAAACTGAAAGATAGTTTATGATATTACGGATTATAGAAATGAACATAATATTCCGTCAATGGGAGTTACTTATTTATTAGATAAGTCTAGAATTAATTGAGAAGTTGAAGTTAAATGATTTAGTTGAACAATGACCTATTCTTTTATGGATTCAGAGATTACAGAAAATGGAAAGGTTGTGATTTGAGAGTGAATTAATCATATTACTTCATATTCTTTTTGATGAGAATTTTACGATTGAGGAAGCTCTGTTACTAATTGAACAATAGTATTTCCAGAATCTTTGGAGCAAATTACTTATTCTTTTAATGAGACAGAAATTAATTGAAATTTAGTATTTCCTAGTTCTTTGAATAAATTGTATAATTCATTTAGATATTCTGTTGTAAATTCTGATATGGTTTTTCAATCAGAAGGTGAACCAACTAATTTTAATCTTGATAGTTCTTTTTGATATTCAACACTTTGATGAGATTTAATTTTCTCATGATTAACTATTTACTTGAATAATATAAGTCCCCGTTGAATATCTTGAGATTTATCATTTATTAATACGAACTTTACTTATCTTTATAATCTTTTTACTTTGTGAAATGAGGTAGTTTCATGAAGTATTAATTTCATTAATACAGATTTGAATCTCAATTGATGATACTTCTTTCAAGCAACAAATATTTTATGAGATTTTAACGTGAGTTGAAATACTATTAAATTATCGTCAGGAATACCTGTTGCTTTAAAGATTAAATGAAGTTTAAATATTACTTGAGATAATATTAAATTACCATGATTTACTTGGTCTCAAATTTCATGAGATGTTAATATTTCTTGAAATACTATTGATTTGATGTATGGTTTTAATGATTCAAAGATTGACTGAGATTTTACAATTTATGGTAAAGATATCGTTGCGAAGTATGGTTCATTGAATAGATTAAAGATTGGTGGTGATGTTTTGATTACTTGAGATGATATCGATTTTTATGTAGATGTATTTAATAATACTACTATTGATTGAGACTTTACTATTGATGCTGGTTTACTTGAAGCAATGTATTCTGTTTTAAATTATTTGAATGTGTTGTGAGATTTAAAATTACCTGAAAATTCTAGTTTCTGACAAGGAGTTTTATGATGATATATTTCTAAGAATAATAAAGTTATTGCTGCTGAGACAACAGTTTCAATTTGAGATACTGTGAATAATGCAACTTTAGATAATTGAGTACAAATTGTTGCTGATGAATTGGATGATAGTGTTGTTCAGACGACAGATAACGTTACAACTGTTCAGGATAAAGAAATTGTCGTAAGTTCTGGTAAAGTTGCTGAATATCAATGATGATTGGAAATTACTTTCCATGATCAAACTGATAATAATAAGATTGAATGAACAGCTAAATTCTCTGCTCCTATTTCAGTAAAAGTTCCTGTTAATAATACAACAACTGAATATGTTAAAGTAAGAGTAAAACATGCTTGAGATGAAGAGTTCTGATTTACAGGATTGACATTAAATCAGCATAATGAGTGTGAGGATGGTGAACCTAAACTTGATAAATATAATTGAGAAGATGTTTTAGTAGAGGAGAAAAATGGAGAAAGATTTGTTGTTATTTATACTTGTTCTGCTTCTACTTTTGTGGCTTATTCAGAAGGTGATCCTTATGTTCCTTCAAATAATAGTGGTATTTGATGAGGTGGAAGCGGAGTAGTTAAAACTCCAGCTGTGGAAAAAGAAGAACATAATTCTGCTGATGTAGTAGAGGAGAAAAATGAAGCTCCAGCTGTCGAAAAGACTGAGGAATCTAAGGTTGAAGCTGTTAAAGAAACTAAAAAGAAAGCAACAAGAGTTGAAGAACAAAATCTTACTAGATGAGAAGTTGCTGTTATGACAAATATTTTGCTTGAAGTGTATCCACAATTAATTGAAGGTAGAGAAGAAGTTAATTGAATTGGTGCAGCTTGTCATAGCTATACAGATGAAAAGGATTTTACTGATAATGAAAAGAGAGCTATTACTAAGCTTTGTAGATTATCAATTATGGGTATCCATAAAGAAAATAATGTTCCATTGGAAGAATTCATGGTAAGTAGAAATATCTATAATGATGAATTTGCAGCTATTGTTAATAGAATCGTAGACCAATATACAGAAAAAGATTTTACAGAAATTAAGGAAGTTCTAAGTAAGTTAGAAGGGGATGAAAGTGATATGGAATTTGGAACTCTTTATTCAGTATTTATGTCTATTAAGAAATTATTTGATTAGAATTGATGTTTTATAATAAGAGACTGGCCATTTTTATGGTCAGTTTTTTTAAAAAAGAGCTCCTTAGTTTAAGAGGCTCTTTAATTCTTTGGTTGTAGAGTTCACAAGATTCGCTTGTAGTAGTATACCACAACATTCTTCCCTTGATAGAGGGGCACTTTCGGCTCGTAGTCGGAATTTACCTTTTTGAACTCTAAGATAGCTTTCTCGAGATGATCAATGTGCTTGTTGAGATCGTAGGGACTCATTCCTTCTTTCTCGTTGCCGAACTCGAACCTGACAATGCTGTTGTCAGTCACTGTGATCTTTGCTTGGTGGCCAAGTCTTAGATTCACAATCATACCCTGCATTTCTTTTTCCATAATTAATTTTATTTTTAGTGGGACATTTTGTTTCCAATGAAATATAGTATGTAATACTACAGGTGATTTCAATAAGAAAATTATGAATTTAAAAAAACTGATTCAATATGATGCTATCGAATCAGCTTAATTGTGGTTATTCAGTAATTTCGTAGAAGTAGAGTCCGTAGGGAATGTGCTGTGCAAGGAGCTTTTGTTTGTCTCCATACTTCTCCTCGAAGAAATCAATTCTCATGATGTCTTCTTTGTGTTCATCAACGTATTGTTTGAATTCATCAAAGCTGAAAATCAGTTTGTAGAATCTCAATAGCATGAAGTGATGAGGAGCTGGGCAGCAGGGAATCTCTTTCTCCATAACGAAGATTACATGAGGCTCAGAACTTTCAAGTTCAGTGTGATCAATAGACCATCCTTCTTTGCGAAGGTAGTCTTCAGCAACAAGAGTTTCGAGTAGATGGGGCTCTGCTAAGCCTTCTCTAGCTTGTACTCTCGTAAGTTTTCTGAGTATGTTTAAAATTTTAGCCATAGAGATTTGTTTTTTTATTTAGCAGCATAAATGTAGTTAAATGACTTTTTAATTTCAAGGCAAGATAAAGAAAAAAGAGAGTTGAGGTTCAACTCTCTCTAAAGCCTAACGAAGATAGTAAGGGGAATCTTATCTTTCCCTAATATAGGGGGTTTCCAGATAAGGTTCACTTGCTTCAAGTTTTAGCATATTCTCCTTTTGGACAGCGACAGCGGTCTTGAGATTACAATGACTACTTAACTTACAGAACTAGAAGTGCTGCACTCTCGTGTATCGTAACCTTCTTCCTTATCGTAAGACTACTTTCAAGGAAAGATTGAATGTACTGTGCATATTTAACCGTTAATAGACGGTGCGCTATCTTCTTTTTTCTAGTTTTCCTTCCAAAGATTGGTCTAGGCTTCACAACCTCTCAATGAACTGATATCACTATATGTAATCGTTAAGTCGATTTCAAGAATATTTTACATTAAAAAAGAGCTAAAGATAATCTTAGCTCTTTGATGGATGTTTCCTTTTTAGTTGTTCGACTAAGGAATAGAGTTGATCTAGGGTTCCAACAAGCTCTTTGTCTCTAATTTTGTCAATCGCATCTTCTTTTTTCATTCTCTCAATTTCTTTTGAAAATGATTCGAGATTTTTTCTGAATTTTGCATCAGCAACAATAGATTTCCAAGTGAGTTTTTTTCTTGCTTCCTCGATTTGGATTTCTAGGAGATTGATTTTGTTAGCGACTTCACTTGTTTTGAGAATTGCACGTGTGTGAGCTTTAGAACGTTTGTTTTGTTCTTTTTCGAAGGCTTCTGTTGGAAGCTGTCCGCTTTTTCTTAGCTCTGCATTTGCATGATCAATTTCTCGTTCAATGACTCTTGCTTTTTGGAACCAATTGTCTCGACTTTTTGCAAGCCGTTTTTTCTTTGCTACTAACTGACTGTAAGACAATTCTTTTTTCATATTTGTATTTGTTTTTTCTCGTCTTTTTTTATTAGGATTTTGGCATTAAAATTCAAGCTTGTTTTTTATTATTTATACTTGTATTTTTGATTTGGAATACTACCTTTTATTTAGTTTATCTCCTTATTTTTTAGGTATGAAAAAATTTTCTATATTGGGGTTATTCCTTCTTCTTTGATTTATTTTAGTATGATGCTGAAAGGGTAGTGTTGATAAGAATCTTTATCCTGTTGCTCAGGAAGTATGTCATGATAATGATTGAAAAGTCACTTTAGATGATGAATGAGTTCCTTTTTGTTTATTATGAGGTAGAGGAATTTATTTAGCAGATATGGAAGGTGTGGGAGAAAAATTCTGAGAGGATTCTTGATTGTATCCTTCTGCAGAACAGGAATGTATTGATAATAATGGTGAGGTTACTAGGAATGATAATTGAGAATATGTTTGTGTCTTTAGTGATCATGAGTTTTGTTATATACGAGATATTATGCAGTGAACATGTGAGTTTACAGTTTCACCAGCTTTTGTTTCTGATTTTGATGAATTTGAGTCTGATTATCAACAATATATCGCTGAATGTTATGAACAAGAACAGGAGACAGTGTGTTGAGAAGATGGTATTCCATATTATAATAGATGTTTTATGGAAAAAGCTTGAGTAAAGGAAGAAACTGAGATGGCAGAAGTTGTTGATGGACAATGTATTTATTGATAATATAACTTGCAATCTTAGAAAAAATTTCTAATTTTGGGAGAAATATAAAAACAAAATGGTATGGAAAATAATGCTAAATTAAAGACCCTAAAGGATTGGGCATTTTCTTGTATGCCGTCCAAAAAGGCGAAAAGTTTTTTGGAGTATTATGATGGCCGTATCTATAAAATCGTTAAGGGGAAACCCTTTTTATTAAAGGATGAAGATCTCATTTCTGAGAGTTTCTTTAATGCTTATTTTAATGATTTTGAAGATTGGGTACAGGTCCATGGAGTCTAGATTAAAGCGGTTCTTTTTTTCTGTAATCGCTTTTTTCATCCCTTGTTATTTTAGAAACTTATTTTTATTCAAGCTATCATTAAAGAGTCAAGATTTTAGATTGTTTTGAGGCGAAATACTATTTGCTTTCTTATACTAAATTACTATAAAGAAAACTTGAAGGAAACTATTATTTGAAAAATATTTTATTTAAGATAAAGCGTATACGAATTATGTTAGATTGGATTATGAATTTTATTGGTTGAGACTATAATCAAAAACAAATTGATGCTATTCTCCCTATAGTTAAACAAATTAATTATCATTATGCAGAATATGATAGTTTAAGTGATGATGAGATAAAGGCTAAGACTGAAGAATTTAAAGCTAGAATTGAGAAAGGTGAAAGTTTGGACGATATCCTTCCAGAAGCTTTTGCTGTTGTAAAACAGGCTTGTAAAAGACTTGTTTGAACTACTGTTAAAGTTAAAGGACAAGAGTTGAATTGGAATATGATCCCTTATGATGTTCAGATGATTTGATGAATTATTCTTCATCAAGGAAAAATCGCTGAAATGAAGACATGAGAGGGTAAAACTTTAGTTGCTGTAGCTCCCGTTTATCTTAATGCTTTAAGCTGAAAAGGTGCTCACGTTGTAACTGTTAACGATTACCTTGCTTCTCGTGATAGTGAATGGATGGCTCATGTGTATACTTGGTTATGATTAACTGTAGGTTCTGTAGTTAAATCTACACCACTTGCTAGAAGAAGAGAAGAATATGCTAAAGATATTACTTATGTTGAAAATACTGAACTTGGATTTGATTACCTAAGAGATAATCTTGTTAAATCAATGAAAGAAAGGTCTTTGACTTGGAGACCTTTAAATTATGCCATTGTGGATGAAATAGATAGTATTTTGATTGATGAGGCAAGAACTCCACTTATTATTTCTCAACCAAGAGAAGAACCAACTGAAAAATATACGTATTATGCTCAAGTTGTTAATTTGTTAACTCCTTGTTCTCAAAAGAAAAAGGTTTCTAAGGGATTCATCCAAGAAATCCTTAATGATGAATACTGAAAGGAACAAGAAGAAGATTGAGATTACTATATCGATGAAAAAACTAAGACAGCTCAGCTTTCTTGAAGAGGTATTGCTAAACTAGAAGAAATTTTGAAGGTTGAGAATATCTATAAAGATATGGGATATGAAGAGATTCATCATATTGAAAACGCTTTAAAAGCTAAGGCTGTGTATATTAAAGATAAGGATTATATTGTCTCTAATTGAGAAGTATTAATTGTTGATGAACACACATGACGTACTATGCCTGGAAGAAGATTCTCTGAAGGTCTTCATCAAGCTATTGAGGCTAAAGAAGGTGTAAGAATTCAAAGAGAATCTCAGACTATTGCTACTATTACTTATCAGAATTTCTTCAAACAATATAAAAAACTTTGTTGAATGACTGGTACTGCTTCAACAGAGTGAGAAGAATTCTCTAAGATTTATGAGTTAGAAGTTGTTATTGTTCCTACAAATAGACCTGTTATCAGAGTTGATATGCATGATAAAGTATATTTTAATCAGCATACTAAATGGAAGTTTGTTAAAGATTATATTAAGTTTTACCATGAGATTGGACAACCTATTTTGATTGGTACTGCAGATATTGCTACATCAGAATATGTTTCTAAAATTTTGGATAAAGAAGCTATTACTCACTATGTGCTTAATGCTAAATTCCATGAACAAGAAGCTAATATCGTTTCTAATGCAGGTAAATATAGATCTGTTGTAGTTGCTACAAATATGGCAGGTAGATGAACAGATATTAAGCTAGAGGATGGATTAAATGAAAAAATGGCTGAGAATTATGTTAAATTCTTTAAGAAAACTATTAAAGCTGGTCAAAAAGTTGTTGCTAAAGTATATTCTGAAGTTGAATTGAATCTTATTGTTGAAGCTTTGATGGAGCAGTATAATCTTTCTAATTTTGATAGTAATAAGGTTATTGAGATAGAAGATGGAACAGTTGTAGTTCAAAAAGCTACTAAGAGAAAGGCTAATACTGATTGGTATGCTAAAGTTATCTTTAATCCAAGTGCATTAGATACTTCTAAAGAAACTCTTGAAAAAGATATTTTCTTTGGTCTTTTCATTCTCGGTACTGAAAAACATGAATCTAGAAGAATTGATAATCAGTTAAGAGGTAGAGCATGAAGACAGGGAGATCCATGAGTTTCTGTATTCTTTGTTGCTCTTGATGATACTTTGATGAGAAAGATGGGAGGAGAAAAATTCCAATCATTAGCATCAATGTTATTATCTAAGGATGATTTAGAGAATCTAGAATTGACACAAAAACAATTTACTAAGAATATTACTAGAGCTCAAAAAGAAATTGAAGGATGGTATTTTGGAATAAGAAAGCATTTGTTTGATTATGATAGTGTTGTAGATAAGCAAAGAAAGAGAGTATATCATATTAGAGATGAAATCCTTATGAGTGAGGATGATGAAGAAATGCAAAAGAAGTATGTTGAATCATTTGAGGATGAATTCTTAACTGAAAGTAAAAATATTGTTTTAACTCAGATTACAAGTGCTGAAAATACTGGTCAATCTGTAAGTGATTTGTTAATTCTTTTGAATAAAGAATTTGGATTGAATATTACTCAACCAGAACATGCAGAACTTTCTAAATTAGATTATGAGACCTTAAAAGCTGCACTTTTGGAAAGATTAGATGCATACTTTACTAGAATTTTTGATACTCTTGATACTAAGATTTTGTTCCAAATCTTTAGAGAAGTTCATCTTCATTTCTTAGATAAATTGTGGGTAGATCATATTGATGAGATGAGTAACTTAAGAGAAAAGGTTGGACTTATGTCTTATGCTCAAATGGATCCATTAGTAATTTATAAGAAAGAATCATTTGAGAAATTCCAAGAATTATTAGCTAATATTATTAATAATACAGCATCTTATCTTCTTAAACTTGATTTTGATGCTATAGCTACTCAACAACAGGCTGTTCAACTTATTCAAGAAGAAAATAATCAAGAAAAAGTAATTGAAATCTTAAGTTCTGCTTCTCGTAATATGTGAGCAGCTAGAAAGGCAGTAGAACAAAAGAAAGTTGTTGTTGCTAATGAAGAAGATTCTAGAGCTAAGATCTTTGAAAATAATGATGATTATGAAGTATTTGAGGTTGTAGATGCTGATGAAAAACCTGAACAAAAAGTTGTAAAACCTCAATGAAAAGTAAGACCAAATGATCCATGTCCTTGTGGAAGTGGAAAGAAATATAAGAAATGTCACTGAAAAGATGAATAATAGAAAAGCTCCTTAATAGGAGCTTTTTTCTTACCATATGAACATATCAGTTCAGGATCAGATATTAGTATATAACCAAAGCATATCTTCATTTTCTAGTGCCATACATCAGGCTGTCCAGTCATAATCACTACCTCCTCAGTGAACCATGATATAATTTCAAAGTGATGTTCATTGACTAGGAATTCCTTTCTTTTGGATTGTTGCTTTGATTCCTTGGTATTGTGCTTTATTAATATCTCATGAGATTAATCCTTCTGTTGCATCTTGAAGATTAGGATAAGAGACTTGAAGTGAACCTAAGCGTTTACCTGTTTGAGGATGAGTTCAGAATGAACTTGCTGGGTTTTTGTAACAAACATAATATTTACCTTCTGGTGTATTTCAGTCTCCTTCAATGATTTTATCTCATTCTCCCCATGGAGATAGGGCGATTTTGAATTCTTTTAAGAGCTCTTTACCATAGTTACCATATACAAGCATTCTTCTGTTGATTTTATCAACAACGATAGATTTTTCTGTTTTTGGTTTTAGGTAGCTTATTGCTAGATTATCGTCGCTTTCTTGTAGGGCAGCTGTTGGTATCCATATTTTTTTATCTCTGAAGGTACAACTGATATAGTCTTCATTACTTTCTTCTGTATTGATTTGATTTTTACGAAGATAAGTTCCTTCTGGAATAGCTCAGATTTCTTCTTTTCCTTCAGCATCGTTATACGCTTTAGTATTTTGTTTTGTGAAATAGAGAATGCTGTTTTTATTGTTTGATAGAATACTTTGCATTGAATTATTCATTGTTGCTTTATTAGCCTCAAAGTTTTCTATTAGATTTTGTTTTGAGTCTTGAAGATTCTGAGCCATTACTGGTTCTGTAGTTGATAATTGTGCAGCCATTACAGCTCAAAGTGCGATATTTCTAATTGTTTTTTTCATAATGATATTTTATTGATAAATATTATAGTCCTTCATCTGATCCGGTATTCATTGCTATGTCATCAGAAGCAACTGGAGTTATTTCTTCTCATGTTCTTGGTTCTCAAGCTCCTGTTTCTATAGCAGCATAATCACGATTGATTTTTTGTTTAGCTAAAGAGTATAGTGTATATGGAGAATCTGGCATATTCATTGTTTTCATCCACTTTAATGTTGGACTATTTCAATTCATTCATTGTTTAATACTGCTTAATAATGTTCATAAATTACCTCATTTATTCTTTTCTCTAAGAATGATATCAACAAGTGCTTCGGTTGTTGCTCATTTTCACGTATTTGTATAGGTAAACATAGGACAAGTTATACCTCAATTTATGTATTCGTCAGTATGTCTTGCATTTCAGCATCATCAATCGATAAGAATGCTTGATTCACTAACCATTCAAAGTTCTCATAATCTTCATGCCATTTCTTCAGTATTATAACAGTGTCATCTTAATGAGAATAGATTATAAGAATTACCCTTGAGTTCATTAAATACTCTATCATATGATTCACTTTGTTTATCAGCATTCTGTTCAGAATAAATTTCTTTTAATCGGCAGAGTGTAATTCTTTCGTTTTCATTATTTCATTTTTGGAGAACAACTTTTTCCATATCTGGTGTTTTTGTATTTTCAATTTCGGTAGTATATCATAGTCTTTTAAATTTTGCTATATTTGGTTTGAAATATTCAGCTCATGATCATGCTAAATCATCATTGTCAAATACCATTAGAGCGTTAACTCTTTTGTTCTTTAAAATATCTATTTCTTGTTCATTAATATCTTCTTTCATTTCATTAAATACTCTGATTGTTGGATTAGTTTCTTCTAATTCTTTAGCAATATCTCAAAGTACTGGAGATTGTTTTACTTCATCAAAGTGTTTTAAGATATCAGATAAAAATGAATCAGAATCTAAACCTCATCACATAGAACTAACAATATTCATTCTAAGTTTTTTTCTTATATTGTTTTTTATTCTTTCGGAATCTTTATAGGTTGAAATATATTTATCTAAGTCATTAATTTTTCCGTTATTTAGCATACCACTTACGGTGATATTTTCTAGAAAATCAGCAGTCCAATCTAATTCTCTATCATGTCAATCAGCTGCGATATCATCAATTTCATCGAAGATATTTTTTCAATTTAATCTTTTTTTGATTTCTGCATATCAGTCATTAAAAGCTCAAGCTCATTCTGAAATTGAGAAAACTTCTCCAATTAATCTTCCTGTTGATTTAGAGTTTAATAGTTCTCTAAACTTATTTGGATTGCTGTGAGAAAAGAATAGCATTGATCATCCAAAAGCGTAACTATGTTCAAAAGTTTCCTGACTTGTGAATGCTCTATAAGTAAGTTTTCCATCTTTCATATCTGTTCTTAAATCTTCTTCAGCCTTGTTTTGGGTTTGATATAATTCTGAACTTGCTTGTTGTAAGAAAGTAAGAAGATTTACTTCAGCATTTCATTCTTCAATTTGAGCTAATAAGTTTTTAGCTTTATTCATTATATCAATTCATTTTTTTTCGAAAAGTGATAGCTCTTCATCTCAATATTCATCATCAAGATTTCAAATTCATTCATAGCTTCGTATTCATGTTGGTCCATCTCATCCACTAATTTCTTGTAATATGGACATTAGTTGTTTTTCCATGCTTCAGATGATTTCTTGAAGAACTTTTTTTAGTTCATTGATATCTTTGATATCCTTTAATCTTTGAGCTAATTCTTCTTCTGTAAATTTTTTGGCATCTTGGCTTTCTTGAAGTCTTCGTTCTTCTCTATCAGCACCTCAATTTCTTGATTGAATGTTCCCTTCATTTTCATTTCTATCCGGATCTCAACCATTTGGTGCAGGAATACTTGGAACATCGGTATTTTGTGCTGGAACACTAGGAGTGTCATTTATTTCGTCTGGTCTTGCCATTTTTTAGGAAAATTAATGAATAAATTAGATATTTTGTAATTGTTCGTCCATTTCTTTTTCAGAATCTTTTTTTGTTTTATTTTCTTTATATTCCATTACTTCATGTGCAAAGTTATTTTTTAATTTTATCACTTCTGCTTTTTTTGTTTTTATATCATTTATTAATTTTGCTATGTAATCACTATCTCAACTTATCATTGCATCATAGAAACGATTTAATTGTTCTTCTGAGGCTCCTAGTACAAAGGTTTCTAGGTATTTTGCTCAGTCTTTTATATTTTCAACTCTTGGTGCAAATAGACGCCACATATAGTCTCTTTTATGTTCGATATCTAGTTCTTTAAATATTTGGTTTTCTGACATATTTATTGTTAAGTAAATAAACATAATAATTATATTTTTTGAGCTTGAATTTGTCAATTTGCAGCCTTTTTTATACTCTGTTTTTAAATAAAAAAAATGGAGTTCCTTTAGGGTTTCTAAGGAACTCCGGAAGAGTCTTAACGCTTTTTGTAATAAAAATACAGAATAGTGCTCCTAATTACATAGATGATTGCTGCACCTACAATTCCAGTTACATATACTTCAGTTCTATCAAGGCCTTTTGCGCTAATAAGATAGCTTATTGCGATGATTAAAATGAAGTCATAGATACTTGAAAGAATTGGAATTCTATCTGATTTTGTATGAAAAAGCATACAGATCGTGATAATGCAGAAGAGAATACAACATGCATCTGCTAGGGTTTGGAACCAGTTTTGCTGATACCATATGATGTAGGATATTCCATAGAAGAATAATCCAATTACAGCATAGGAAACAGCAAATTTGTTTAGTTCAAGATCCTCTTGTGCTAATGCTAAGGCAGAAAATCCTGCCGCTATAGCGATGAAAACGACTAAGAGGGGAATCACAATCCCAAAGAGATAACATACACTCACTCCCACATCAAGGAGAAACAGAACTGTTCCACCAATAGATAGGGCTTTAACGTCGTTTTTGAAACCAACGTTAGCGGCAATTAATCCAGCTATAGCAAAGATTATTGCAAGGATTAGCAAAAAGTAACTCATAGATTTTTTTGTTTTTGTTTTTCTAAAGGCAAATATATTTAATTTTTATCAAAAAACAAGATTTTCCTTTAATGTCAATATTTAATCTTTGAAATACTAGTTCTTACCTAGAAACTTTTTTGACAAAAAAATCGCTGAAAATTTGCAAATAGGGCATGCTTTTTGTATAATTATATGGTCATCAAGAAACATAAGAATTTCTTAGATGGAACTTGAGAGATCTTTAAAATGGTTTATGTAAAGAAAAGTTCAACATTTGCTTTAATTATCTGCTGAATGTGCAAATCATTCTATGTTGTTTCTTTTGAATATGATCCAATTGAAACTAATGTCTTTATTTCTTGTAATAGAGGAGCGGTGATTAAGGTTTGTTTCTTGTTTGAATTTCTTTAAAGATTAAGAAATTCATACTGAGTAAATTAAATGACTATTCAGATAGAACTGTTCTTATTATCTCTTATAACTTCTTGTTATTAGTGTATCCGTTTTAAAAATGTAATATGCATGAGTATTACCTATGCTTGTTACCATATTAACATTTATGAATACTTAATACTTATAAGGGCAATGTTAAGAAAATAATGTATTTGGCTTTTCGATATGCTATTGTTGGTTAGAGTAAACAATTTTATTCAAGAGAGGTTCTTGGTATAAGATCTATCCAACTCACTGGTTTATTTCCTTTGATAAAAAATAGTATTATTTGTTATCTCGTGAATCTTTTTCTTTAGGGTAGCCTAAGGGCATTGAGATACTGATCAGGTTAATAGCCTGTTTAGCATATATGACATTTACATAAACTACTTCTCTTTGGGAATTTTGAAGTAGATATTATCTGCTTCTTTTTTTTATTTAAAATTTTTCGATATAAAAAAAGTACTTCAAATGAAGTACTTCTTTTAAGGTCTTTATTCTATGTTAGAAGGTATAAACGTATCTTAATTGACTTTCATCAGTATAAGTACATTTACCGTCTTCTACTTTAGTACTAGCACTATCTCACTTTGTTATATACCAACAAGTTTTCATTTCTTTTAAATCTTCAGGAATAGGTATAGTTGAGAGATAGTTTGCGCTGTTAGCTGTTTCAGTTTTTGCTATTAACATATATCCACCGTTTTTAATAGTGTTTTTTATCATAGTTTTATATGCATATTCTCATTTGAAAGTTGTTCAATTGAATACGAAAGAATTATTAGCGTCTGGATCACTAGGGATTTCTTTTAGGTCAACTGTTTCTTTAAGATCTTTTCCTAATTCTTTAACACTCATTACTTTTCAAGTTGCCTTTGGATATTCTCCTTTGTTGTTATAATATGATAAGATTGCTGTACCTAATTGTGATAGATCCATTTTTCTTTGAGCATCTCTATCACTAGGTCCTTGCATGTCTTTTTCTAATTTTTCAATATGTTTTTCTAATACTGCGAATGGAATTGCACTAGTAGTATCAGGTCTTACAAATTTTTCTCAGATTGTTGTCTTAGTTGATCCTTCAAATCATAATTCAAGGTCATAATCCATTGATGTAACTTCTCTATTAAGTTTTACTGAGATATTGAAGTTACTACTATCTGTTTTTTCTTCTTTTTTATTTTTAGCACTTACTTCTATTACAATTGCATTTTCTAATAATCCTTCTTCTTCTCGAGGTGTTTCAATTACTGTTTTGAATGAGAAGCTTTCGTCATCATTAGAATATGTTGTTGTGAATTTTCATTTTGCTTCATTATCTTCACTAAGAACAACAACGAATGTCTTTTTAACTGATGAGTATGCAATATTAATTAATTTATTTTCTTCTACTGTAACATATAATGGAGTATCACTATCTTCTTCAAAGCTATGACCATAATTATATTGTTCTCTTGTATTGTGGTATTTTAATTCAATTCTGTCGATAACTAAGTCATAATCTTTTGATTCTTCATTATATACTAGGTATGCTTTTACTTCTCAGATTGAGTATTTATCAAAGATTTTATCTAATTGAATTTCTAATTCTCTAAGTTCTTCTTGAAGATATTTTTCAAATGTTGTATCATCATCATACCATTGTTTTCTTTCTTCATAATCTTTTTTAGCAGTGTATTCAGTTACTGTTTTTGCAATATCTTTAATATCACTTTCTAATTGTTTCTCATTAATCTTGAAACTATATGCAGGCTTTCCTTCATATGTTGTTTCTTGAGCATCAGTAAGTACTTTTGTTGAGAAGATACTTGCTGTACCAGCTTTCATAATAGCTGTTGAAATCTTTATAATTTCTTGAGTCTTTTCGTCTTTTTGTTCTTTATTTTCAAGTGCTCATGTAAATCCTTCCATGAATGCTTGAATACCTTCTTTTAAATCACAACCTTCTTCTGAATATTGATCTGATTCTTCGTCACAAATCTTTTCACTATTGATTTCAATCCATTTTCCTTTTACTTTTTTGATGAATTTTTGGATTAATTCCCATTTATTATTGTCTTCTTCATCGTCTTCATCAATGATAGCTTCTTTAAGTCCATCAATTTTTAATTCTGAAAGTTGGAAGAATGCGTTTGTTTTTTCTAAGAATACTCCGTATCCTCCTAGAAGATCTAATGTATTTGGAAAGTCATCATCGATTCTATTCCCATTTTCTAATCCTAGTCCTACATTGAAGTATGCTACTAGGTTTTCAAAAGCTTTATCAATTCCTCCTGAGAATGAGAAAGTGATATTACCTTTTGTTTCTCCATATTTAACTGAGAATTTTCATTTTCATTCTGAAGTAACATCTTCATTCTTTATTGTTTTTACATTTTCTTGAATTCTGTTTTCAAGAGCTCAGATAGTTGCATCTTTATAAGCATTAATTACTTCTTCAAATGAAGGTAATTTGTTTTCATCTTCTTTAGCTTCAGCAACGTTTAAGGCTACATTATGTTCTCCTTCATTAGAAGATTCCATTCCAGGAATTCATTCACATCATGAAAGTAAAATGGCTAAACCAGTAGACATGAACACAATACTTAGCGCTTTTAGTGTTTTTGTAATCATGTTTTTTGTATTAAATAAAAGGTTGTTTTATAAATTATATAGTAAATTTTTAAATTGTCAAATTCTATTGACATTTTGTAATAAATTGTATAATATATTGTTGTCAAACAAATATAAAAAACAGGGTTATGAGAAGTTTAAACTATTCATTTCATTTGCAAATACCTGGTGAGGGATTCTCAGGTAGACGCCTTAATTCCGTCCTTAGAGTAAAGGTTGGAAATGAGAGTGAAGACAATTATGAGTCAACCATTACAACTGGTATAGATAAGATGGGTCGACTCTACTACAATCTCTTCGGTGACAAGTTTACAATCGATTATCCACACTGTGGAAAAGGTTGGGAGAAGTGCTTCTTGGTTGAGGAGGCTACTGATGTGAGTGGTTGTGTGAAGGTTACTATCACCAATCTGACTAAGTATCCTGTTAACTTTGATAGAGAGGGCTGGTCCACTGAAGTTGATCAGAACAAATAGCGGTTATTTCCGGCCGCTATTTTTTGCTTGTAATTAATATAGAAATTGATATATCGAACTTGTTTTATATTTTGTATTTTTAATTATGAAAAATATTAATTATACAACGCGAACTTTTAAGTATCAGGCTATTGCTCCCTGTTTAATTGTTTTATCGTGATTTTTACTTCTATTTTATCGTACATATTATTTAAATTTAGATTGATTTTCAGCTTTTATAAATGTTATTTATTGAGTAATTAGTCCTCTTACACTTATTTTTTGATGAATTGTGCTTTTCTTTATTGTTCTTTCAATTCAGAGTTTTAATAAAAAATTGGATTGATTAGATGAAAAATGAAAACAAAAGGAATTGAGAAATGAACTTGTAAAAAGGTTTTATAATACTGAAAAAAGTGAGAGGAGGAATATTTATTTTTATCTAATTGTTTGATTACTCTCACTTACTGCATATGTTTTATTAGCATCTAGTAGTGAAGAAAATGCAAAGACATTAATTCTCTTTTGAATAATATGAGTTCTTGTTCCATTAGTTCAGGCAGTAAAGCTTTATAAATATGTTAAGAATAATAAGCTAAAAGAGTTAAAAGAATTTTGAGATTTAAATGTGGGTAAAATATCTCAAATAAAAAAGAAATGAAAATGATTCTTAAGGGGGGATGATATGAGATATCAAATATTAGCTAGATTGGATAATTGAGATATGATTTATAAGAGTTCTATTACAAGATTTAATCTTCCGAATTTTTTAAGTGAATGAGATAGAATTAATATTTATACTCTACAAGGAGATAATAAGGAATATTATGTGGATATTGAAAGTGCTTTTATTTATGGTGAAGATGATAAAGATAGTTAATAGTTAATATTATTATTATATTTCTCTTTGAATTTACATTTTTCTCTCTTTCAAATGGAGGATTATGCAGCATTAGCGTTTTTTGTTTGAATTGTAGGTCTGATTATTTGAATTAGTATTTATCAGAAAATACGCAGAAATAAGTTAAAGAAATTAAAGTATGAATGAACTTGAATGGTAAAATCTACAAAAATTTTTGATATTAAAAGATTTTATCATAGTTGAGATGAAGATTCTTCATCATATTATTCGTATATTATATTTTCTAAGGATAGTGAAGGTAATGTTTATCAAAGTTATTCTTATAGAGACTTAGAATATTGATGACGTTCTGTTTCTGATATGACGGTTCATTATAATTGAGCTATTTATGAATTAGATAAGAAAGATACTTCAATAAAACTATTAAATGATGAGATTGCTCGTGTTGAATCAGAAATTAATAATGATCCTTGAATGTTTAAGAAAATGAAATTAAAATCAGAATTAAAAACTTTAAAAGAGTATGTTGATATCGCAATGGAGGGGCCTATAAATCCTTATGTTGTACTAAAAAAACATACGATTTCTGTTGGTGATAGTATTAATGTGTATGTAGATCCAGAGGATCCAAGAAAATATTATTTTGATCTAGATTTTGTGGAAGAAAATTGATATTAGAATAGTTTATTATTCTACAATATATTCTTGATCGAAAGTTGTACCTAAACTTCAATCTAAGTAACTTGCTTCACAAGTTGCTGGCATTTCCCAATTAGATCAATCTTTTTGATATTTTACAACAAAATTTCTAGAAATCATTGTAGTGTTTCATTCATCATCTGCTGAAATTTCTTCGTTCTCGTCCCAAATAATTTTATCAAATTTTGCTCCAGGGACCATATCGATTATTCGATTTTCTGCACTTTTTTCACATCAGCTTTGACGTTTTTCTTCTGTATCAATGTCTTCTAGATTAGGGAGAAAATAACAATCTTCTGTCATAACAATATCATCTCTACATCCAACTCAACTTGGGAAAGTACATTCTCAATATTCTTCGTCTTTAGAAATGATGTAGGAGTGAGTTCATCAATTGTTGAGACAAAATTGAGTTGCTGCATCGTATTCATGAGCTGTTGGTTCAGTTGTGATTGTACTGGTTACTTTACATTCACATCCTGCTAGGAGAAAACTCACGATTAGGAGACTAGAAAGTATTCAAATTCTTTTCATAATTTGAATCAATTACATTCTTAAAGCTTTTTATGCTAAAAAATCTATGTAAATGGTTGTTAAATGCAAGTCGAAATCTATTTTTTTGTGTATTAGAAAAAAGCTGTGAGGGTTCTCACAGCTTCTTAGCTCAAATTTCTTTTGCATACGCTTCAGCTATAAGGTAGCATTCAAGCTTAAATCCTGATTTTAATACAAGGTCGATGGCTTGTCTTAGGTAGCCTTTTGCATCATTAACTGGTACGTCTGGTGTAAAATCGTTCATACCAGCCTTAGCGAATACTTTTGACTCTACGTATTGTTTTCTAAATTTCTTGAGGAAATAATAGCATGTATTATCAAATTGGTCGATGTCATCGTTTGCAAGTACTTCATTCAAAGAGAAAAACTCCTTGAAGTTTTCCACTAGCTCATCGTAGTGAAGAGCTGGGTCAACGATAATCGCATACATTTGATTTAATGCATCCTTGCGTTGAGCTGGAGTTGACGCACACTTGTAAAGTGTTGTAAACATATCCATGTCATAGCAAGAGTAATCTCCACGATAAGTTTTAGAGTAACTTACTATAGCGTCATAAAGAGCGCTTTTCACGGTTGTTGAGGTTGAAACCTTATAGGCTTCAGCCAATTCTTTAAAATAAGTATTCATTTAGGTTTTTATATATATATTTTTGCGTCCTCTTCGGACATCGTCATTCTAATGAAGCAGTGATTTAAATTCAAGTATAAATAAAAAAATGAGGCGTTTTATTTAAGCGCCTCATACTTTGATGCACCGCATTTTCCACAAACGGCGGTTCGTACCATTTTCTTTCCGTTGACGGTAAATTCAACTTTTTCATCGTCATCGGGTGCTAAGAACCACAAGTGCCTACATTCTGGATGGGGTCTCCGTTCTCCACATTTCGTGCAGTAATCGTACATGGGACCTTCCCACATTTTAAAAGAATTACCAAAATTCATGGTTGGTTCTTCAAGTTTCCAGTTATGTTCACATTTTTGTTCTTGGCTTTTGTTAAAGATTTCTTTTAGCCATTTTATCATAGTTGTATTGTTTTTTTGTTTTGCTTAGTATCTTGATTCATTGATGAATATCAAGTTATTTTTATCCTCGATCATCATCTACTTTAAAGTAGTCTTTCCCTGGTTTTATTTCGTGTTTAATATCGATTTCATCGTAATTAATATCTTCTTCTACGATAATTTCTAACATTTCTTTTCAATATTTTTCATATTTAGCTTCCTTAATTCCATCTATTTCTAACATTTCTTCTTTGCTTTTAGGTCTAATTCATGCAAGAGCTTTTAGGGTTTTATCATGGAATACCATAAAAGGAGGTACTCAATTTTTCTGAGCTAATTGAGTTCTTCTAATTTTTAATTTCTTATAGAGTTCTTTGTTATAGTCTTCTCATGAAGACTTCTTTTTTTCTTTTTTAGATGAAGTTTTGGTTCATTCAGGTTCGTTATAATCACTTTCTCAGTATCCTGCATTTATTACTGTTTGAATGAAATATTCTCAATATTTTTCTACTTTAGCTTCTCAGAATCCTTTAATTTGAGCTAGTTGTTCTAGGGTAGTTGGCTTATGTTTTGCAATTAATTCAAGTGTTTCATTTGAAGTTACCATATAGATTTTAAATCAGAATCATTCAAGTTTTGCTAGTTTTAATCTTAAAGCTTTAAGTTTTTTGAGAAGATTATCATTATCTAATTGTTTTCAGACCTTGACAGGCTTCATGACTACTTTGTCTACTTCTCATAATCATCATCAGATTCATTGTATAGGAACTATGTTTTCTCTTTTCTCTTCTATTACAACAAAATCGATATCTTGTTCATTTAAGAGTTCTCTATATTTTCTACAAATTGCATCATGAAATTTTTGAATATCTCATGAAATTACTGGATAGTAATCATAACAATGGCAAACTACTAATCAGTCTTCAGGTTTATATTCTACTTTTGTATAGGTTGTACAAAGATCTGGATGTGGTAAATATGAAATGATTTTATCCCAGAGTTTATTAATAGCTATGATCTGTTTAAAGCTTTCAACTCTGTAATCAAAATAGAGTTTTGATTGATCTACTTTACCTAAAATTTTTAATCATGATAAAGATTTAACTCTTGAAAGTGCTGTATAGGCTTGTCCTCATACAAATACATTTTCAATATTCATTATACATTCTTCAAAAGTTAATCCTTGTGATTTATGAATAGTAATGGCATATGCTAATTGTAATGGAAATTGAGAATACGTTCCTAAAGTTTTTTCTTCATATTTTCCTTTCTCATTCATTTTCATTGGAGCGTATCTTCGCACATGTTTTTCTACTTCATATTCATTTCAATCAATTTCTACTACAATGTTTGGTCTTATTTCATCTAGGTTTAATGCTATTACTTCTCAAATACTTCAGTTTACCCATCTTCATTTTGGATCATTAGTCACCATCATTACTTTAGCTCAGACTTTGATATCAATTTCTTCATTACTTGGTTTCATATTTTCTGGAAATTTTTTTCGAGTTTCTCCTATAATTGTTGATGCTTTTCATGGAAGAGATGCGAGCATTTGTTGATTATGAAGAGCTACATCTTTTTTATGCGTATAGAGAACGGTTGCGTCTTCACTTACTTCATGATAGCGACAATCATTGAGATAAGCTATATCTGATTCTGTTATTTTTGAATCTCTGATATCATCTAATATATTTGAAAGCTGTTTATCGTCTCACTGTCTGTAATTAATAGCGAGTTGAATTACATCGTATTGAAGTTCTTTAAAAACATCTGAATGGAAGAATCGTTCAGATTGATATTTATCTGAAAATTCTCTTATCCATTCTTCAGTACATACAGGAGGAAGTTGATAAATATCTCAAACAAAAAGCATTTGTTTTCATCAGAATGGTCTATTTATTCATAAGTAATTTCTCATTACTTTATCTATGACATCTATGGTATTTGAATGGACCATAGAAATTTCATCAATTATGATGAATGGAGCAGCTTTAATAAGTTCTACTTTTGCTTTAGAAAGTCTGACTTTCCTTAATTTTGCTTGATCTTTATAGTAGATACTATCTTTTCACATAGCGTAAAAGGAATGGATGGTTTGTCCTCCTATATTTAAAGCTGAGATACCTGTTGAACCTAGAATTATAGGATGCATATCTCTTGATTCACATGAAGCAATAATTCCTTTCATAAGAGTAGATTTACCTGTTCATGCTTTTCAGGTAAGAAAAACTGATCTTTTTCAGTTTCAAAGTGTTAATAATAATTTTAATGCTTCAGGATTTTCTTTTCGTTTTTCTCTTGCTATTTCTTTATATGGAGAAGATTCTGATATTTTATTATAGAGTTCATTACATGATGGAAGATTATCTATGTTTTTATTTTCTCTTCTAATCATATCTTTGAATCTTCAATTTTCATAGAATTGATATGATTTACAAAGTTCAAGAAAACAGTCTTTTGTTGCTGTTATATCAGCCATGGCATCATGTGCTCAATCAAATCCTATTCAGAATAAGAACTCATGAAGTGCTGTGAGTTTAGGCCATTTTCATCAAACTCAATTTACGAGTTCTGTTGATGGTTTCATCGTATCAACCCGTTGTACTTTTGTTTCATCAAACGGAATTCAGAGTCTTTTTGCTTCTCCTACAAGCATTGCTTTATCAAAAGAAACATTATGTCCTATGACATAATCTGCTTCTAAACAGAGAGCTAAGAATTTATAGATATATTTATCTATGTAATCGTATCCAATTAAATCTTCATTTCTAATACCATGAACGGCGGTTGCTGCGTATGGAATTGGAATATCTACATTGATTAATTGATTTATTGTTTGTTCTTGTGTAAAAGAAAAATCTTCTTCATTCATTTCTCAAAAAATACCTCAGAATTGGATGATGCGATCCATTCAAGGCATTGTTCAAGTTGTTTCTGTATCAAAAAAGAAGAGTTTCATACAATGAACATATAAACTAATTGTTCATAGTTTAGGAAAATTTATATCGATTTCAAAAGAAAAACTTTAGAAAAATTATGCTTTAAGATATTCTTTATCTAAGAATTTTCGGTCCATTCTAAGTGCTATCATATATGGAATTGTTTTATCTTTAAAGTTTGGATCATCTTTAAGAATTTTTTTCATTTGTTTTTCTTCACAGTGTTCTAGAAAGTATTTATATCAGATTAGATGTGCATATATTTCATCTCATTTTTCTGTTCTTTTAAGATTTCATAGATATACACGATTACTTGTTGCAGTTGAATAGTATATAAAAAATAGGGCTATTAAAACTATTATTATACTAGGGAAAATCATACATCCAAATAATATTAAAGTAAGTGCTATACGTCATGAGTTTGGATCTTCATTACTATCAGCTTTATTTTGTTGTTCTTCTTTTTTCTTTATTGGTTCTCCTATTAATCGTCCTTTCTCTATACAGTTTTTTAGAAGTGAATTTTGAGATTTTTTTATTATTTTTCTTTTCTTTAATTGGAGTTCAGAAACTCTCTCTTTATGTTCTATTCAGAAGACTTCGTTTCGGAATTCTCTTTCATATTTAGGAACATTATATTTTAATTCTTCATTTCTTATAATCATACTGTGTCAACTTATGTCATCTTCTTTTCTTGTAATTAGTCATTCGGACTCTCGTTTGTAGAGTAGACACTCAAAATTTGATCGTTCTCAATAGAGATAATAAATGAGTCATGCCTCACTTGGAGATATTCATTTAGGTGGTGTATATTCTATAACGACTTTAGCTTTACCAACTTTTTTAGGTAATTTATCAATGTCTGGTTCAATACGATCATGCGGAATCATAAGAAGAGTAAAGAGGATTGTTGCGGCTAACCAGACGAGACCTCGAATTGTTGTTGTATAAAATAATCCTTTTAAATCTATACTTACTTTATCGAAGATGTAAATTCAATAAAAATTTAATATTGCTAGTATGGCAACTATTGTAATACCCTTAATTAAGCTTCTGTATTTATCATCTGTTTTATAAAGCCAGATGGCCTTTTCGATGGTTTCAGCTATATAATTTTTTATTTTTTCTATCATATTTTTTGTTTATTTAAAGGATGTTTAATTATATTATGATTTTTTTAAAAATACAAAAAATCTGGCCTTAATTCAGACCAGACTTTTTGTTATGTGTTATTTATTTCATACATACCATATTTAATCTCTTCAATTTCTTTTGTTTACATCTTATTGGTTCTGAGAAAGCTTCAGTTAGAATATTAGCTTCTTTGTTTTCTCAAGGGAATAATGATGGGTTAAACCTTGTAATATATACGTTGTGGAATTCAGAGAACTTCACATAAACGTCTTTTTCATCTCTGTACTTATCAGTGCAGTACTTTTTTACAATTTCATCAGCGGTGTGATGAGCTAGACAATAGATTTCCATGATTTCTTGTAATGATACGTAGTTTTTCATAAGTAATATTACATTTATCTAAAGAATCTTATTATTTTCTTTTAGCTAATTTTTTTGGAAACTTTGGTTCAACAGTAATTGAGAGGATATCTTTCTCAGATAATATTTTTTCATATTTTCTTACATCCATTAATACCGCTACAGGTGTGTTATTTACGAAGATGATTTTTTCTCTCTTTAGATCTTTTATGATTGCATTCATGTCTTTCTTGAGATCTGTTACTGATACACATTGATCTGTAATCATTCAGTACTGAATATAAATTTAAATTTAATATTAAATTAAGTATTTATTTTTAAATTTCAATAGATTTTAATTAAAAAATTAAGTTTTTTTAAAAATGATGAAAAAATTACTCTTTTGTGCGAAAGAGAAGTTTATACCTATGCTATTTTTGACGAAAATCTATTGTTGAAATGTGCTAGTATGTTTTATATAATCATTTTTGTAGTTATGAGTCGCATTTTATTAGCTATAAAAAACAAAAATGGAACGTGTAAAAAGATTAAAGGCTTGAGGAGTCTTATGTGATTGAGAAAATATTTATGTTGTTTATAGATCACTTAGAGATAATCCTGATTATTCTCTTCCTAAGTGACATTGCGAGGAGTGAGAAAGTTTGGAAGAAACAGCTTTAAGAGAGACTTTGGAGGAAACTTGAGTAAAAGGAAAGATTTTATGAGAAGTTTGAATATCTTATTATTCTAGAGAAGGACGTTGAGTGATGAATGATTGCGAAGTGCATTATTTTGCAATGGATGTTGTTGAAGTTTGAGAAAAAACAGCAATTGATGATGTGTCTCAGGTGTTAAAATTTCCTATTGATGAAGTGGAGGAGCATTTAACTTTCAGTACTGATAAGGAGATTATTAGAAAATGGAAAGAAAATTATCTTTGAAAATATCGTAAAAATTAGAGGATCCCAAATCTTAAAATTGTATTATTAGGCATGGTTAATATGCCTTTTTTTGAATATTGATTGAAGAGAGTAGTTAACTTCTCATGATAGATTTCATGGTTTTTATCTCATTTTTTTGGAGCATAGGATGCTGAGAAATTTAATCATAAAAAAGCGTCTAATGTGAGAGAATAATTATTTGGAAAAACTTTTTTTTCGTAGGTTTTGAAAAATGATTTAAATATTTTTTCTTGGTTTTCTAATCATCAGCTTGAGCCTTTGTATAGTGGACAATATTCTTTACTGAGTTCATGAATTTTTTGTATGAGATCTGAAGTTTTGTCTCAATTATTATAGAAAATTGCAATATATTTTTCTTTTTTAAGAATTCTTTTTGCTTCATTTTTGAAGGCTGCATTATTGAATCGATGAAAGGCTTGACCTATAGTGATGAGGTCTATTGAAGTATCTTCTAGTGTTGTATCTTCTGCAGTTGCTTGGATGGGTTTACATTTAGGATAACTTTGTAACTCTTTTTTTGCTTGCTCTAGCATCTCTTTATGAGGTTCTATGGCATATACTTGAAGATCTTTTTCAAGAAATGCTTTTGAAAGTTTTCCTGTTCATGCTCAGATATCAGCAATAGTTTGAATTGAATTTTCTATTTTTTCTAAAACATATTCAATGCTTGTTGTGGCATATGAAGGTCTATATTTGGTATATATTTCACTTAATCAGTTGAATTTCTCTTCTCGAAAATCCATGTCATTTATTTTTTTAAAGCTGATTTTTGCATATATACTTTTTTTCTTAAAATAATCCATTTTGTTTAAATTTAGCATCTTGTAGTCATGAAATGGTTAGTCCTACAAGATTTACTTCTTGTTTATTCCAGAGTTCATTAAAGAGTTCAATGGCATAATTATATAATTCTTCTGGAGTATTAATTGGATTATTGAGTTTTCTTTGATGAGATTTATATGAAAAATCAGTGTATCTTACGTGTACGGTAACTCTATCTCATGCAAGATTTCTGTCTTTTAAAGCTATGGCTAATTCAGCAGCAAATCCTTCATAAAAGCTATAAATAAAATTACTATCTTTGGTATCAACTTTGGTGATTGATGATGCTCAAATACATTTTCTATCATTGTAATTATTTTCTACTTTTGAATTGTCTATTCCATGTGAGAAATCAGAAAGCATTGCACCTTGATTTCATAATCTTGCTTTAAGAACTGCTTTATCTAATTTCGCTAGATCTCAAATGGTTTGTACTCAGAGTTTTTTTAATTTAGGTTCTGTTTCTCTTCAGCAACCAAAAAGGTCTTTTATGGGAAGAGGCCAGAGTTTTGTTTCTATTTCATCTATGAAAAGGGTATGCACTTTATCAGGTTTTTTAAAATCTGAAGCCATTTTTGCTAGAAATTTATTATTTCAGATTCCAATATTGACAGTAAATCAGCATTTCTTTTTGATATATTCTCTTATTTCATTTGCTACTTTAACTGGATCTCCATAGGTTTCTTGCATTTCTTCTGTGTATTCTACAAAGCATTCATCAATAGAGTATTGTTGAAAGAGTTCAAATTTCTTTTTAAGAATATCCATCATTTCATCTGAACATTTTTTATAATATTCATAATCTGGAGGAGCTACTTTTAATCCTGGATAAATTTTTCTTGCATCTGATATTCTCATAGGAGCTTTGATTCATAACTTTTTTGCTGGTATTGAACAGGCAATGCAGAATCCTTTTCTTATTTCTTCTACACCTACTACACAAACAATATCTCTAATATCAACTTTATATCCTAATTCTAAAACTTGTTTAGCTGACCAGGATAAAAAAGCTGAATTAACGTCGATGTGAAATACGATTCTTGGCATTGGTTTTGTTTTTTTTGATAAACAATTATTTGTATAAGAAAAAAAAATTATTTGTCAAATAAATTTTAGACAAAAAATATAGATTCTTTGAAATGTTGGATTTTCTGCTGATTTTTTTGAATTGAAAAAGCAGAATAGAAACATTCTGCTTATTTAGAGCCTCATAATAGGAGGAATACGCTTTGGATAAAATCCATCTTCATTGTCGAAATGCCATGGTAATTTCTTACCAGAACCGTAGTTGTCTTTTTTTGTTTTCATATTCGATGGAGTTTTATTATTTAAGAAGTTATAGCTATTACTATGTTTTAAAACAAGAGATAGTTTAGGAAAACTTTTTATAAATACCTCTTGTTTTTTATTTGCTGTTTTACTAAACTACTTTTAAGAAACAAAAAACAGATACAAATATGGAAACAAAGGAACTTTTAGAGAAATGTAGGAAAGTTGCAGTTGCGACTTCTCGTTGGTTTGGATTTGTTCTTATGGAACTTATCCTGACAGGATTCAATCTTCTTGCTGTAGGCTGTGTAATTTACTATGTTCACTATGTAACTGGTGATAAGCAGCATATTGAGCCAGAGGCTCAGGTAGTGTCAGTTAAAAAAGTGCATGGTTTCTATTTGATTCAGGATGAGGATTATGGAGGCTATGTAGAGCGTACCTTCCCTGATTGTACCGTTAAGTTCCGTAGTAAGATGCTTCAGTTTAAAGATGGAGATGTTTATGATGGACGAAACAAGGTTACTAATCAAGTAGAGATTCAATGGACGAAAGCTGGATTTATGGTTTATTATCAGAATAAATCATATCCGCTAAGAACGCTTACTAAGTTTGATGCTAGCTACAAGAGTAGGTATGGTAGTGTGAAAGAGTTGAAGGAGATGTATGCAAAAGGAGGTAGGTTCTATATCGATGTTGATAATAGGCATTGGGTTATGAACTTAGGTGTGCTCATTTTCGTTCTTGCAATCGTGCTCTTTATTCGTTATGGATTCTCAGCATTGAATAAGAAGGTGTTTGAAAAGGAGCGTGATATCTGCCTTGACTTCATTTGGGACATAACAGACGTACCCTTTAGAAAAAAGAAGAAAGAAGAAAACTAAAAAAAGATTAAGAGAGGAGGATAGGTGAATGACTTATCCTCTTTTTTTATCTACTTTTTAAAAGAAATTTTGCATTGTAGTTATTCTTTTCTGCATCAACGAAAGAAAATCCTCATTTTTCACAGTTTAGTGTGTAATTGGCTTTGTAATTTTTATCTCTTAATCGGTATCGTGAGTCTAATCTTAATGCTTTTTTTATTGATTCAACATATTCTGAACCTGGATAAATATCTTCTTTTCCTATATCGTATGACATAAGATATTTAACAATACCAACCATCATTTTTTCTATTTCTGCTGAATTATATCACTGATTTTCTACTATTTCTTTAAAGTTTATTTTATTGTAAGGATAATTTTCATCAGAGATGAAATAATCGAAATGTTGTCATCGGATATTTGCATGAACAGTTGTTCCTTTCATATCATTCATAGTAGTATTTTCTTCTACTTTTACGTGACGTTTTGTGAAGTTCTCAATTATTCTTTCTAATTTCATTTTCTTTTCTATTGGTGCAATTCTATCTTTTACTGAATCAGAAAAATCATCAATTTCTTCATTAGAAACATTCTTTAAGTTCTCAAGTAATTCTTGTGATTTTGTTTGTTTTACTTTTGGACCAATAATTAACTTTTCTGAAAGATTATGTTTTTCCATATCTGAGTTAACTTTCTAAACACTTTAATTGTAATGAAAGTTTTAAATTAATCCAATTTTGGAATAAAAAAAGACAGCTAGTAAAATACATAGCTGCCTTAATGCTTGAAGATTTACTTGTTACTTGTCCAGCTCTCGTTTCACCGCGTTCATGACGTTGATGAGGAGCCGTTCGTCCTGGTAGTCGTTGATGTTCTTGTTCGAGAAATACGGCGTGTCTACCTGTATTGCGAATACCTGCAGGTTGCCGGGGATAGGATATCCAGGAACGTAGTAGGTTGATTCGCTACAGCACAGGTCTAGCCTGGATGTCCCCAGGTTGATGTAGGGGAGGACGCGCATCTTCTCGGCCTTCTTGACGTAGGGGCAGAAAACTCGTGGCTGTTTGGGTAACAAGTCCTTAATGGATTTTGCATTTACTGCACGAAGAATCTTTTTCTGATCTTCGGCAGAACATTCGGAGAACTCCTTTTTAAAGATCTCGGTTAAAACGCCTTGCAACTGTGCAAATTGCGTCTTGTTTACGTACATTAATTTACTCATTTGTATTTGTTTTTTGTTAAGCGATTACAGATATAAACAAACAGTTACTTTATTTCAATAGAATTATCTTATTAATTTTATATTGACTTTATTGGTATAGTTTTATAATATATTTGATGTTAAACATATACAAAAAACTAAAAGAGAAGCTCTATGGAAAAATTTATCAAGACACTATGGATCTGGCTCGTTAAACTATGTGGATGGAAACTGATTATCCCTGATAAGAAGGACCGTCCAGAGCTTGATCGGTGCGTCTTTGTAGTCGCACCGCACACGTCTGCTGATGATTTCCTGTTCGGCGCTGCTTTCCTTTGGTCATGTAGCGTGAACGGAAAAGTGTTCATTAAGAAAGAATTCTTCTTCTGGCCTTTAGGTCCATTCCTTCGTATGATGGGGTGTATTCCTATTGACCGTAGTAATCAACGTAATGTTGTGGTTGGTACTGCAGTAGAGGCCTTTAAGAATGAGAAAGATCTTTCTATCGCTATTACTCCAGAAGCTACGAGAAAGCCTCAGAAGAGGTGGAAGCATGGTTTCTGGGAGATTGCACGTCAGGCAAATGTGCCTATCGTCCCTGCGTATTTGAATTTTAGGACTAAGACAATCGGAGTCTTTGATACGATTATTCCTACGGATAATTTTGAGGCTGATTTACATAAAATAAGAAGCCTGTATAACTCTAAGATGGCAAAGTATCCTGAAGGATTTATCGATTTAAAGGACTGAGATTACCTAACAAAGAGAAGTATCTAGGAAATTCCTGGATACTTTTTTTTAATTATCACTTGCATTTTAGGGTATGAAATGTTAAAGTATTTTCCGCGAAAACAAAAACAGTATGAATATATCAGTGGACTATACTCTGTTTGTTGGTGCAGTCGCCTTATTGCTCCTTCTTGCCATTACTTCGAGTATGGGAGATGGGGTTCAGTTTTGCCTTGCGAATATGAGAACTTCTGTTATCCGGGTTCTTTTCTTCGGGGTATGCATTACTGAGCATTCAGAGTCCGCGATGGACGGTCATCCATCCACAATAAAACATCCACCCTAGAGTGGAGAGTGATTAATTTTTATTCCCTCAGTGTTGTGCTGAGGTTTTAGAAAGGGGGCTCTTGAAACAAGTGTCCTTTTTTCTTGCATTAAAGTTTAGGATTTTTATATTATTTTTGATAAATCTTTCATAAATCGTCTGTTTTCAGACGTAACGCACCATATTTGAGTCCTTCGTTGTGATAACGAGGAGTCTTTTTTTTTATTGAAATTAGTTATTCGAATTATTATACTCTATTAAAACGACGTTGACACATTGTTTCTGCTTTATACCTCAGGTCAGAGTAACGATTTACATGAGGCTAGTAGTCGCTGATTGGGTTGTATTGTAAGAGCAATGCTAGCTGTTTTAGGACCACACTGGCTAAGGTAGGTCACTTAGCTGGGTCAGAGGAGGAAACCTCTGAAATATACAAAAAAAACAAATTTTGTTGAGTCCCTTCAGTTGTGAAAGATTCCTTCAAGTGATTCCCCAAGGATCATATTACTGAAGGCTAATGTGGAATCCGTCTCTTATACTCCTTAGTAGTGGCGAGCGAAAGGGATTAAAGTATTTGAGTTTCTGAGTAGGTGTGATTTCATGCCTACTCTTTCTTTTTAAAGATAATCTTCTAAGGCGGTGTAGCTTTCAAGCAGGATTGTAGCTGAATCTTTTGAGTAGTGAATTTGTTTGATAGGTTTATTTTCGATGATTGTTTTTGTATTTCTTATGCTAAGAATTTCTTATGGAAGTATTGAGAAGTAGTCGTAGTCTTTATTTACTTTGATTTTTATTGTGTTTTTTATTCAATTTTCTTGAAATAGAGAATTCATTCTTGCTTGTGCTGTTGTTAGATTTTTAATTGTTGAATCGGTAATGATTTGATAGCTTTCTTAATAGGTTCCGATTTCATTTTGGTTTTCTACAATTCGTGTTCATCAGGAATAATTGATTCTAAATTTGTTGTAATATGATGTAGAGTCTTCTGAGATTTCTATTCAGAATACTTTTTTTCAATAGGTTAAGTGATGCTCTTTTTCATAAGGTCAAAAGAGGACTTCATAGTTAGCTGTTGGAAAGAATCATTGGATTCATGTAACATATCATTGATAGATTATTTTTCATTCTTTAAAAATTTTAATTCTATTCCTATGTTGGATGTTGTAGTTTCCATAATACTCAAATTTTAGTGAAGAAAGTCCGCTTCATACCGTTGCAGAAAAAGTAAAATTACATGAAATTGTGTTTTCGCTTAAAGTTGTCTTGAAAGTATTTTTTCTATCGTAAATTTTTATGTTGTACATTGAAGAATGGGATTTTTGTTATAAATTAATTTTATGATATAAAAAAAGAGAAGAAGATTAAATTTCTTCCCTCGTTTCACTATAAAATCGTAGGACTTTTTTATTAAAAAGAAAAAACTTGATTCCAGATCAAGTCCGAGCTGGTGCGAACACCTCAAGCTTTTTCATACCAATAATGTAATGATATTTTTTTAATGTTCAAGTTCTTTTAATCTTTTATTTGAATCGTCTTCTTATTACAAATTTTTCTTTATCTGGAAGCTTTGATTCACTCCATTCATTAACAGGTTGTCTTCTTGTGAAGATATCTTCGAGTCTTTCTTTTAAATCTACAATTTCAACACCTCACTCAAAGTTAGCTTTCCAGATACTTTCTATAGCGTGTTCATTATCGAGAATAATAATTACATGTCATGCCCAAACGATAAGATCTAGAGGTTTTACCATTTTAGTTATTTCATTTACAGTGTGTCATGAGATAGCTACTGATTCTCAGAAAGTAAGAAGTCATCTTGTATTTCTTGGAGTGTATCCATTAGTAGCTTGCCATAATAATCCTGAACAATCTGTTCCTTGAAGGATTTTATATTGTTGTTCTCCTGTAGAAAGTTGAACATCACTTGGTGTTGGATATAGTTCATTCATTTCTGGAATTCCTTGGTAATATGATCCTCACCAGATGTATTGTGAATCTATAGCAGCAATGAGTGTTTTAAAGATTTCGCTCATGCTAGGAAGAGTATGAATTACTTCAGCTGGTTTTGATTCTTCCTTTTTTACAAGTCTTGAATCTAGGAAATATCAATCAGATTCTCAGTATCCTGCATCAAAATCTCTTGTACGTACTTCATAATAGGTGAATTTTCAGTTTTTAACTTCTTTGATAAGCGTTACTGGAGTTCCTTTAGGAAGTACAATTCCTAGTTGGTCTATGGTATTTGCAGAATCTAACAACATTCATGTTGTTCATTCTCATCACATAATCCTATTGATATCTACGTTTTTTTTGTTTAGCCAATAGAGTGGAGTAGGGAGGATTGTTGTAGCATATCCTTCAAAATCTTCTTCACTTTCTATTTGAAAAGATCTTTGGAGTTCTTCTGCTATATTTTGAACTTCTTTTAGACTTTCTATTGTATCGTTTTTTCTTCTATCATTAAGGGTATTATAGTGTTGAATTCAGTTTTCAATAGACTCTTTATTAAGAATTTTTCAGTTAAGTTTATTTCAAGTATATACTCATAAATAAGCATTACGAAGTATCTTTGCATCGTTAGCTACATTAGCAAAGGTTTCTGATTTCTGCTTTTTTTCACTTTTTGAGCTATTATGAAAAAGCGTAAGTTGTGCATCGATGAATTTATGATTTGCTTCATTTAGTTTTGGATATGCAGCAAAACTTTGATTTACTAGGCAGTAGCATGCTAGTAAAAGAATAAGAAAACTTCGTTTTTTCATTAGTGTTTAATTTTTGATAAAGCTAAAATATCTATATCAAATTTTTTTAGAAAATCTAGTTTTAATTAAAAAAAAACAGGATGGTGATTATCCTGTTTTCTTATGCTGATTTTTAAATTATTCTTCAGTGTTTTCTTCAGCGTTTTCTTCCTCATCACATGCATGATTTATGAATGTTTTAATTTCACAGTTGGTTCCATCAGAGAATTTACATGTTTCTGACTTTTCAGTAGAAACTAATATCTAGATATGATATAAATTATGCCATTAGTATGATAAAAATAAAACAAAACACAAAAATCGAAGTATAGATCACTTCGATTTCATAGTATTTTTTTTATCTACCGCAACATGCGTGATCTCAATAAACTTTACCTCAAGCTTCATCTATATAGTAGCAACCTCATTTAGTTCATGATATCCAAGTATGATTTAGACATACATTAGAAGGTTTTGTAGTAGAAGTAGTATCAATTTCTTCAGTAGCTATTCTTTCTCAATTACATGCATTTTCTGCCCATAATCATAAATTATTTGTTTCTGCTGTTTTTTGAGCTTTTTTAAATTCAGTTTGATACTTATAAGGAAGGTTGTAAGTATATTCCCATCAATATCCATCAGCTATCATCTTTTGATTAATATTTACTCAATCTAAGAATACATAAGCTAACATTCTATCATATTTATCAAATTCTCATTGTGTAGGATCTGTTTCTAAAGTAACTCTATCAGCATCTTTAAGGAGTTCTTTAAGATGTTCACTAGCTTCTTTTCAAAAACATTCAGTATAACCATATCTTGTAGCATAACTTTCTGGAGAATCTAATCCTATCATCCTTACACTATATTCAGTATTAGTAGAATCCTTTACTTTAATAGTATCTCAATCTACTACACCTACAAAAGGAAAATTAGCTCTATCAACTTGGATATCCCTTACAACTTCAAAATCTTCATCATAAGTTTCTAAAAGCTTAGCAGAAGCTAATTTACTTAATTCATTTTTACAAGTTTTAGCACAACCTGCAAAGATATCTTTAAAGACATATTGATACTTTTCTTTATCTTTAGGTTTAGAAAAAATTAAATTTATTATTCATTTTAACTCTGTTACTTTAGCATCAACTTGAGCATCTGTATAAGCATAAGTTGGCAAAGTTAGAGATAAAGAGAGTAGTCATAATGTGGCTAGAATTAGATGTTTTTTCATGGTATTTTGTATTGAATAAATGTAATCGTTATAGAAATATATTCTGAAAATAAAAGAAAAAAAATTTTTAATTATGAAAAACCTCTCCATTACTGAAGAGGTTTTTCTGCCAAAATAATACTATTAAGAAGCACCAATCAAATAAAGATTGGGAGTTTCTATTTTTGAGCACTTCTCATTAGCATGATCATTACGTATCATCTTAATTCTTGCAAATCAGGAGTATCTACAGTAATGATCTTCTCTTCCATTAACTTATTAAGATGAGTCTTATACCATGAATCTCATTCTCAATCAGCTAATCCATATAACATTCTAGATAATGCTGTTCCGAATTCAGCTCTAGTTACCAAATCGAATGGTCTAAATTTTTCAATTCCAATTCACATAATTCCTAATTGATATGCTAATGTTACTCAATTATTGTATTCAGCATTTAATTCAGCTGGTACATCTGAGAAATTAGGAATTACCTTAGTTGCATCAGGAGTTTTACCTAATACATTAATAGCGTATTGAGATAACATTTTAGCCATAGCAATTCTAGTTAATCATCCAGTCATATCTGCTTCATCAATAGAAGGCATTGTTGTAATTCCATTTTTGTAAGCAAATTGATAAGCATCATTCATTTCCTTTGAATAATTATCATTATATGCAGGAGTAGTTCAATTATTATTAGCGTTTGTATTGCTTTCAATTAATTTAGTATCAGCTTTATTGTCGTTTGTGGTTGTTGTCTTATTATCTCCTGTTGTTGTTTTAGTATCAGTCTTTGTTGTTGATTTAGAAGATGAACTTGAACTTCCACCTGATGAAGAACCTCCTCATGAAGAACCTCCTGAAGATTTATTCTGCTCCCATTTAGCATATAATGTAATCTTATTATTAACAGGAGATTCAAAATCATAAGAAGTTGTTAAATTTTCATCTGAGAACCATCCTTTAAATGTATATCCATCTTTTGTTGGATCTGTTGGTTTTTCAATCTTAGCTCATTCTGCAACAATTTGATTTGTAATTTCTGATCCTCCATTAGAATTGAAAGTTACAGTATATGCATCTATTTTAACAAAGATATTAGCTGAACTACCATTGGTTTCATATAATTCATAAAAAGTATCAGGATCTAAAAGCTCAGTTTTATAGATTACATATTTATTACCAACAAACTCTACAGCTTTAGAATCATTAGGATAATTTGCAGTTACTTCAACAGTCGTGAATTTTCCCACAACATTAACCTTACCTTTTCATCGTTCTATAGTTCAGTCTTCATCATCATATGATACAAAATTATATTGATCTTCTGCATCTCCACTTGAAACTGCAATATAAACATTAGTAAAATTTCATTCAGTTGTATACAATGGATATTTTCCTCATCCATTTTCTGTCTCATACACTACAAAATTTTGTCACTCAAAACCTCAGTCATACCTTTTATAATTTTCAGTAACTGTTACTTTTGTATATTGATAATCAACTGTAACCTTACCATCTCACCATTTTGTTGTTTTATCTGCTGGATCATATGCTACAAATTCATATCAATCAGTATTTGAACCTCCTAAAATTTTAACATAAATCCCTGCATCATCACCGTTCAAGCTATACAATTCATATCACTCTTTTGTATTTTCTATAGCTTTAACAATATACTTTTTACCAACAAAACTTGACTCACTTTTATCTTCTAATTTAAAATTTTTAGAAACAATTATTTTCTCATATTCTTCATTATCAGATTCTACAAGAGTAACTTCACCATCTCACCATTTTCTATCTCATTTTTCATCAGCATATGACACAAATTCATATCCATTTTTGCTATCTCAACTAATGATTTTTACATAGAATCAAGCTGCTGTTGGAGTATCTCCTTCTATTTCACTATATACAATACATGGATTTCAACCTAATAAACATTCATGTTTACTTACATAAAAATTTTTTCAAACAAATTCTTTACTATTATCATATTTATAATTTTCTTTGACTGTAACAACCGTTCATTGTTCTAAAATTTTAACCTTACCGTTTCACCACTCATTATCTGTATCTCCTTTATATGATACAAAATCATAATTAGTTCCAGCTTCAGAAGAATTAGAAATTAATACATTAATTGGCAAAGGTACTTCTGAACCTACCTCTGCATATATGGGAAGTTTTTCTTCTGAGACTTCAACAGCTCTAACTACAAAATCATTACCAAGGAATTCTGAATTATCATTTTTCTCTTTTAGATAATTCTCTGTCACATTAACAACTGTACCCTTATTCAATACCTTAACACTACCAGTTCCATACACAGTTTTTTTATCTGTAGCATAAGAAACAAAATTATACACTTCATTTAATGCTTTACTTTTATTGATACTTGCATTTGGTGTAACAGCTATAAAATCTGTTGCATGAGCCAATCCAGGCAATAATGTGTTTGCGAGTAAGCTTATTGCTCCCAACATAGCTACTCACTTAAATAAAAAGTTTTTCTTCATGATAATATAATTAGAAAATAAAAAGAAGAAAACTATGTTGCACACCCACAATATTTTCTAATTATCAAAAAAAGCACCATACTGCGGGGTGCTTAACATTTTCAAAGATAGAAACCTTTCGATCATCCAAAGTGAAAATAAACCGCAATATGATGCTTGTTTATTCACTTTAGATGATATATCCAAAAACATGATTGTTCTCTCGATAATCAAAAAAAGTCTCTAAAATGTTAAGCACTTTCCTTTTAACCAACCAAGAAAAAATTTCAAGATAAAATTATTATTTTTTTTAATATAAAAAGTTAGATGTCAATATCTATTCAATACATGGTATCATATCACATCTACAATTAGGATGAAGAGGAGACCCTTTTACATTTCGATAATCATCTTTTGCGAAGTTTTCATTTAAAGGAATTTTCTTTTTATGAATATCTAGATATGATATAAATTATGCCATTAGTATGATAAAAATAAAACTAAATACAAAAATCGAAGTGTAGATCACTTCGATTTCGTAGTATTTTTTTATTAGATTATTTTAATAAAGAGAAAGTTAATGTTATATCTCAATCTCAAAAATCCGATTCTGTAATATTCTGAACTTTTCATAGTTTAGTATATGACCATGAATTGCTGTTATAGAATAATGAAACTTGGTTTCAGTCATATAGAACCAAATCTCATAACTGAGTAGTAATATTAATATCTTCTGTAGGTAATTTAAATCATAAATATCAAACTTTTTCAAATCCTCAATATTCTAGTGCATTTACAACAATATCTCATTCTTTTAATTTTTCCAATAATGCTTCTGTTGC